>JANWKT010000008.1 GCA_025451235.1 Flavobacteriales bacterium
ATAAAAACAGGGTTGAGATTCCTAATTTGCAATATCGTATTAAATACGTATCTCTCAGTTAGTCCGATTACAACCCTGCCTTGTTATCAAATAAATTTTGTTTAGTACAAAGATAGGAGCAGTTAGCCACTTTGCATCCTGATCTGTATAAAATATGTTTACTTTAAATATGGCACAGGTCAATCTTATATTGAGCAGGGATTAATTCATTAAAAAGATGAGCCATAATTGCCAGATGTTTACTATAGTAACAGTGAATAAAAATCTTCTTTTTATGGTCTTTTTTTTCATACTCTATTACAATTGCCTGTCCACTTGTTGTCACAAGATGAGAATTGTCATAAAAGTCATCAAATATGTCAAGATTCATTTTAGAAAATATTTGTAATGTCGTTGATGGCTTAAGAGGCTGTGATATTAAAAGAGTTTCAACCTCACCTATGCTAGAAACATTTATTATTTGAAGCTTATTTTCGGTTAGTATGTATTTTGAATCCCCTTCAAATAAATGCATGGAATAATTCCGTGTGACTATAGTTAATTTGAAAGGATCTATTTCAATTTTTTCTTGGGTCTGGTTATCGGATTGCTGTGTCCAGCTTGTAGCAGCAGTCCAAACGAAAACAGTCAGTAAGAGATATACCCAATTGAACTTTAACATTCCCAATATCCTAGTTTTATTTTACAATGTCTACATTCGAAAACCTGATACAAAGCATCCGACAGTTCACATGGTCGTTTGCCGTATTCAAGCCCATTTAGACTTGGAATGGGTGCATCCCAAAATCCCAATTTTAGATTTTGATCTGTAAGACGTTCTTTAACAATTCCTTGATCAATCATTTTTTTGCATTGGCGCTAACGTAACCGCAATTGGCCACGTGCCTTGTTTAAAGGTAATAAACTTTAATCATTTCTCCAATGATAGCAGGCCGTAAATTTTTACAATACGGCCAAGCGGTTTATGTTCTAAAATCTTCAAATTTTACGGAATGCAAGGCATGTGGGCCATTGGGAGTTAGGTGTAGTTTTTTTAACCAATCCAGAATCATTATTATTGAATCATCAGCTTAACTCTTCCAAGAATTCTGTTGTGGTTTCTGAGTTCGCAAAAGTACAATCCAGGATGATAAGATTTTGCATCAATGAGAACTTGTCCATTTGATATGTCAGCGATAGTCTTAACCTCTTGTCCAATTGAATTGTAAATTATTAAAACATAATTGTCATTTGAATTGTAATCAAATTCAAATATGGCAAAATCAGTCGTTGGATTTGGATAGATTATAACATCGTATTCATTTGAATTTTCAGGAATTCCAATGGATGTTGCTTGACCTCCACCATTTTCGGTTCTAAACACAGTTCCATAATCACCAACTGCAAAACATAATGAGTCATTTATACATTCTACTGAGAATAAATAGAAGTAATCGTGTATAAATGTTCCCATAGCTGGTTGTCTACCCCAACTGATTCCTCCATCGGTAGTCTTTAAAAATCTTTGGGAGGTGTCAGGTCCAGAACTAACAAGATACCCGGTAAATTCATCAACCATTTTAATGTCCCAAAATGAACTTACATATTCATTGAATGTTGTATTCCATGTTAAACCTTCGTTTATGGACTGGGAAAGAATGCCGCAATTAAAGGAGAAACTGCAGCCTGCTCCCATTCCCGCCATCCAAACTTTGTCATTAATGACATTTATTGTGTAAATCATGTTGGTAACAGAGGAATTGGGATATAAATCCCAATTAGCGCCATAATCTAAAGATTTAAGAAAATAATTTCCTCCGGTAAGATAGAGCGCATTATTGCTATATGCCATTTCTCTACCACCAATTACACTCATCCAACCTCCTAAGCTGGAATCAATCATTTGTGTCCATGAAACACCTCCATCAAATGTTCTATAGAAACCAGCATAATTGTCCTGATATGAATAAAATCCTGTGTCTGGATTGATAAAAAAAATGTCTCCCATATTTCCAAATGGTATTGAATCATAAACAAGATTCCAATTCCATCCACCATCAGTTGTTTTATAAATGCCGGATGGGTCTACCGCTGCATATCCAATTAAATTTGTCGGGAAAGTAATATCATAACAGGTGTGACCAGCCAAAAGTGTCGTATCAAAGGAGTTGGCTAAATCCAAGGATCTCAAGATAACAGCTTGTAATCCTCTCATACCACCAACGAATACGATAGAGTCGTCAGTAACTTCAACTTCCCAATATCGGCAATAGAAGGTATCTTGAGTTTCAACTAAATTCCATTGTGCTTTCGCAATTGAAGGGAATGATAGAAGCCCTATCAACATGAATTTTATGATAATAATTTTTTTCATAAATTACCCCTAACTACTATTTACCAATACTAAAGGTACGTTAATCCCTGGAATTTGCCGGGATTAACCTACCTTTTCTGTTCAAAACCTGTTGACAAAACAAAAAATCATTTATGAACAGCTTGCCAGAAATTTTGGCAAGGGATAAGGCGAGGAAAGAAGAATATGAAAGATCGGTATTTCCAATGTAGAATGATCCGTATTTCATTCAAAATATACATTTAAATAACTGATTAACAGTCTAATGTCTAAAGTTGAGCGTCTAAAGTCGAAAAATACTACCTTTACCCTCCCAAAACGCTATAAGATATGGTATATCTTGATTTTGAATCTGATATTGAACAACTGGAGACGGAGCTGCAAAAGCTGAGAGAAGTAGGTGAGAAAACCGGAATTGATACCAACGCAGCCATTGTTGATCTCGAAAAACAATTGCTCGAAAAGAAAAAAGAAATTTACAGCCACTTATCTGCCTGGCAAAAAGTGCAGGTAAGTCGCCATCCCGAGCGTCCCTATACCATCGCTTATATGGATTATGTTACCGGTAACAACTGGATAGAACTCCATGGTGATCGCAACGTAGCGGATGATAAAGCCATGGTAGGCGGACTCGGACAAATTGAAGGCCATAGCGTCATGATGATCGGCCAGCAAAAAGGGATCAATACAAAAATGCGCCAGATCCGTCGTTTCGGAATGGCCAATCCCGAAGGTTATAGAAAAGCTTTGCGCCTGATGCGAATGGCTGAAAAATTTAATATTCCTATCATTACTTTTATCGATACTCCCGGCGCTTACCCTGGATTGGAAGCAGAAGAAAGAGGACAAGGAGAGGCCATTGCCCGCAATTTATTTGAAATGTTCCGAATTAAAGTCCCTATTATTTGTATCATCATTGGCGAAGGGGCCAGTGGAGGTGCTTTAGGGATCGGGATAGGTGATAAAGTATTGATGCTGGAAAATACCTGGTACTCGGTGATCTCACCTGAATCATGTTCTTCTATTTTATGGAGAAGCTGGGACCATAAAGAAAAAGCTGCAGAAGCCTTGAAACTCACGGCGGATGATATGCTGAAGAATAAACTCATCGATGGGATCATTAAAGAACCATTGGGAGGAGCACATAGGGATATGAACCAGGCATTTGAATTTGTGAAAAAAGAAATTTTGAAACATTTACCTGCCCTGAAAAAAGAAAAGAAAGATAAACTCATCCAGAAACGAATTGAAAAATTTGCACAGATGGGGGTGTATACCGAGAAATAGTATTAAGTATTAAGATGTGAGTAGCAAGACTTCTACCGATATATCAATACTCATATCTTTATACTTAATACTCATATCTTAATACTTAATACTGAAATAACATGCTCACGGTTGAACCTGGTAAAATTGCCACCGGACTTTTACATAGTCATTTATTAGCTGCTGTAGCACCTCGTCCCATTGCTTTTGCCAGTACCATGGACAAGCATGGAAATCCGAATTTAAGCCCATTCAGTTTTTTTAATGTGTTTGGTGTGAATCCACCCATCGCCATTTTTTCTCCGGCACGCAGGGTGAAAAATAATACCATTAAGCATACCTTAGAAAATGCCATGGAAACCGGTGAAGTGGTGATCAATATTGTGAACTATGCCATGGTCCAACAAACTTCATTAGCCAGCACCGAATACCCAAAAGGAGTCAACGAATTTGAAAAATCCGGATTTACGGCTATTGAATCCATAAAAGTAAAACCATATAGAGTAAAAGAATCACCGGTACAGTTGGAATGTAAAGTGCAGGAAATTATTCATACGGGCACCGAAGGAGGTGCAGGGAATCTCATCATTTGCGAAATTTTATTGATACATATCAGTGAAGACATCCTGGATGCCAATGGAAAAATAGACCAGAACAAAATTGATGTAGTAGGGAGATTGGGTGGCGACTGGTATGTACGTGCCAATGGGAATGCTTTGTTCGAGGTAGAAAAACCATTAACGACGTTGGGGGCAGGCGTAGATGCAATAGGGGAGGACATAAGATTGAGTGCTGTGCTTACTGGAAATAATTTGGGTCAGTTAGGAAATATGGAACATATTCCAACCAAGGAAGAAAGTATGGTATTTCTTCAATCGGATGAATGGAAAAAACTCGTGGATCAGTATGATTTAAATGTTCCCTCCACCGATGGTAATCATGAAATGGCCAAATTTTTATTGGACAGAGGTCATGTGAGGGAAGCATGGTTTTGGTTAATGGGGAGATAGGTTCTTTATGGTTGTTGGTTGATGGTTTTTAGTTATTGGTTCTCCTGCCATTCGGGGCTAACAACCAATAACCATCAACTAACAACTAATCTATAATTCAACTTTAAGAATAAAATAAATATGATCATATACAACGTAACCGTTAATATCGACGCAGATGTTCATGATGAATGGCTGCAATGGATGAAAGAAGTACATATACCCGAAGTATTAGCTACTGGTTTATTTGTAGAATCACGCATGAGTCGGATGTTGATTGAAGAAGAAGAGGGGGGGATTACCTATAGTATTCAATATACATTGGAGTCGATGGAGAAGATGAAGGAGTATGAAGAAAAATATGCACCTAAGTTAAGGGAAGAACATATCAAGAAATACGATGGTAAGTTTGGTGCGTTTCGGACCATGATGGAAGTAGTGGGGGTGATAAAGGCGTAGCATTGTATTTCTTATTAAAGGGATGCCGCACTTGATCCGGCATCCTCCGGTCCGATAGTCCATAACAAATTTCTTTTTAGTTATTTTTGATTTCAAATACCTCTCTATGAAAGAATATTTTTTTCTCTTAGGCTTTATCGCTTGTTCGATCATGTCATATTCCCAGATCGTGAACATCGAAGGACAACGCATCCACTCCGATACCACCGGATGGGATGGTACATTGGAAGCAGGTTTTGCCGTGAACCAAAACAATAGTTTGCTGGTAAGCGCTACCTCCAATGCCCATGTTCAATACAAAACCAAAAAAGATGTATACATGGTACTCGGTAACTGGAGATTTACCAATGGAGGTACTTCACGTTTTGTGAATGATGGAATGGCTCACTTCCGCTATAACCATAAATTCACCAAATGGTTGCGACTGGAAGCATTTACACAGGTGCAATACAATGAGTTGCTCAACCTACGGTTACGTTATTTGGTGGGCATGGGACCCAGATTTAAATTCCTGGACAAAAAATGGATCCATATGTATACCGGAACATTGTATATGTTCGAATACGAGAACCAGGCCATTACTGATACGATGGAATATAATAACCGGCTCAGCACCTATATCTCCTGGACCATTGATCCGAATCCGAATTTTTCTTTTGTGGCGACTACGTATTATCAACCCAAGTTGACCGACTGGTCTGATTTCAGGATCAGCGGAAATTATTCGCTAAGGTTTAAAGCTTTTAAACGGTTGAGTTTTAAAATTGAATTTAATTTCTTGTATGACTCTGCACCTCCCGGAGGTATTAAACCCTTTGTTTTTAACGGGACTACGGGGATCATATTTAATTTGAGGAAATGATTGACATCTGTCATGCCGACCCGGGATGGGGTGATACGGCTTGTGGGGAGTGGAGGCATCTCAAATGCATTGCTACTTCTCCTTCATCACTCCCCAAACAATGCCTGCTCCGAACATTCCAATAAAAGGAGCGGTTAAATAGATCCATAAATGTTCCAGGTGTTTACCTGTCACAATAGCGGGTGCTAGGCTGCGGGTGGGATTTAAGGAAGTTCCGGAAATGGGTCCACCAAATAAAACCAATACCAGAATAGTTCCACCAATGGCGAGTCCGGCTAAGATACCTGTTTCTTTTGCTCCTTGTGAAGTGAAAAGGATCACGATCATTAGAATAAAACCCATGATGATCTCCAATACGAAGGATTGCATGGGAGTACCTGCAGGTTTGGTTTCGCCCAATGAAGTTTCATCGGGGAAAAGAAATTTTAAGGCCAGGCTTGCTGCAAAAGCACCAATCAACTGGCATACCAAATAAGGGATCACATCCTTGCCCTTAAATAATTTTACCATCCAAAAACTAAGGGTAACTGCTGGGTTCAAATGTGCACCTGAAGTATTCCCGAAAGTATAGATCATGGCAGAAACCACCATTCCCCAGGTAACAGCTATACCTAGCAAACCCAATACCCCGTTTGTTTGGTGGTTCACGATTACTGAACCGGTACCCGCGAATATTAAAATAAAAGTTCCAATGGTTTCTGCAAAATATCTTCTCATGGTTGGTGTTTTTCGAAAGAACAAAATATAAAATTTTGTTGGGTATTGAAAGGAGTGGTATGATTTTCTGTTTGGCAACCTAGTTGAGTGAAACTTTGAAAAATATTGGACAAAGAGTTTTCACTGTATTGGGTAATTTCCAATCCGCTACATTTTAAAGGACCGTCGGTGGAAAAAGTTCCGATCACCAGGTATTTGTTCACCGATCGGTTCACCAATTCAACATATTTCCGGATATCTTCGGGAGCGGTTAAAAAGTGAAAGGCCGCCCTGTCGTGCCAGCAATCGTATGTTTGATCGGGTTGAAACTCCAGGATGTCGGATACGATCCAGGTTACCTTGGCTGCTTTTTCACCTAATCTTTTTTTAGCTCTTTCAATGGCATTGGCAGAAATGTCGAGCACCGTGATATTTTCAAATCCTTCTTCCAATAAAAAATCTACGAGCCTGCTTTCTCCACCACCTGCATCAATAATACTGGCAGATTTAGGTAAACCGAGTGAATGGATAAGATCCAGGGAGATCTGAGGTACTTCCTGGGTCCAGCTTACCTCGTTGGGTTGTTTGTTCTGGTAAATATTTTCCCAATGTTGTTGTTTACTATTCATATATTTTCTTTCACAAAACTATTACAATATTCCTTGATCATTTCTCTTATCCTTCTAAATTCCTGCAGGATCTCCTCTTCCGTTCCGATACATTTAGCCGGATCGGGGAAATTATGGTGGAATTTTTTGGCGGCAGAAGGAAATACAGGGCATTTTTCATTGGCGTTGTCACAAACGGTTATCACCAGGTCGAAAGGGATATGCATATATTCAACCACATGGTTAGAGGTATGGTGCGAAATATCGATCCCGTCTTCTTTCATGATGGCGATAGCCATAGGGTTTACTCCGTGGGTCTCCACACCGGCGCTATAAATATGGGCATTGTTCCTGGCAAAGTGTTCCAGATAGCCATGAGCCATCTGGCTTCGGCAGCTATTGCCTGTGCATAAAACGAGGATGTTTTTTTTTACCATTTATTTTTTAAAGATAAAGAATACTGCGAGGATGAGAAAAACAAAACCAATTAAATGATTGAAACGAAGGGTATCTGTTTTAAAGACGAGCAAAGCAAAAATGGTAAAGACCACCAGGGTAATTACTTCCTGCAATACTTTTAATTGCCAGATACTAAAAGGGCCACCATTGGCACTATACCCTATTTTATTGGCAGGTACCTGGAAAAAGTATTCAAAGAGAGCAATCCCCCAACTAATGAGAACGATGCCTACAAGTCCTACTTTCTGGAACCATTTCCATTCGGCAAATTTCAAATGCCCGTACCATGCCAATGTCATAAAAACATTGGATAGTACGAGCAATGAAATGGTATAGAAAGACTTCATCGTTAACAACAGGATTTTTCAGCACCCAGTTCTGCCAACGATTTATTTTCTTTATTTGCAGGCGTACAACAGGCAGAGGCTTCTTTATTTTCAAAATGAGGATCATTGAATTCCACATCTTCGTGAAAATAATAGACCTCCCATTGTACCCCATCCGGATCATTTACCCAGAATTTATCTTGTTTGGCATAACAGCAATTGGTTCCCGACTCTTCCTTAGCCACCAGGTTTTTCTTTTTGGCCTCCCATAATCTCATATTCAACTCTTCTTCCGATGCTACCTGAAAACCCAAATGGCCAAAATTTTCCTGTACCCGTTCTTTGTTTTCCACAAACGAAATAATTAAAGAAGGTTCTTCCAAAATGTATTTTGAATAATAGGGTTTTACTTTCGAGGGCTCTTGTCCGAAAAAGGAGTTATAGAACTCAATGGTTTTTTGAATGTCGCTTACATATAAGCTTACGTGCATTCTTGGAAACGGATTTTGCATGTTTGATTTATTTAAAGTTTAACAACAATTTTTTTTCTGTTCTATCTTATCGAATAGTTGGTGAAGGATCTTTTGAAACTTGGTCCAGGTTTTTTCATCAATACAATAACAAATGGAAGTCCCTTCAATGCTTCCTTTAATAAGTCCTGCATTTTTGAGTTCCTTTAAATGTTGGGAAACCGTTGGTTGGGCTAAAGGGAGTTCATCTACAATATCACCACAAATGCAATTATCTGTTTTGATCAACAGGTCGATAATGGCGATCCTTGCAGGATGGGCCAATGCCTTTAACAGAACGGCCAATTCGTTTTGCTTATCGGTAAAATGATCTGTCTTGGTTAATCCCATCTTTATATTTATATATTGCAATATTACGATAAAGTAAAAATAAGTTCCAAATTTATTTTGTTAAAAATGGCAGATGGTCGCTTCGCACCTCCGGGTCTCCCAGCTTCAGCTGGGAAACCGACTTGATTTTTTATTGCTGAGTTTCGAACCACCCAGTGGTTCGAAACTCAGCAATTGTTTTTACATGATTCCCAGCTCCAGCTGGGATCCCGTGCTACGAAGCACAGTAATAACACCTCTACCTAATCTCCATTTTATTCTTACTTTTACCTCATAATTTTAATTCTTGTGAAACAAGCCTATATAATAGAAGGAGTCCGTACCCCTATCGGTAACTTTGGTGGAAGCCTATCTTCCATTCGTCCAGATGACATGGCGGCCCATGCGATCCTATCATTGGTCAAGAAATTTCCTGGTTTAGATCTGAAGGCCATCGAAGATGTGATCCTGGGTTGTGCCAACCAAGCCGGCGAAGACAACCGCAATATAGCACGTATGGCTCTATTGTTGGCTGATCTTCCCGTGGAAGTGGCTGGAGAAACGGTGAACCGTTTATGTGCTTCCGGTATGTCGGCCATAGCCAGTGCTGCCCGGTGCATACAAACCGATGGAGGCGAAATTTTTATTGCCGGTGGAGTGGAGAATATGACACGGGGTCCTTGGGTGATCTCTAAAACCTCTACCCCTTATGGACGCGATGCCCAAATGTTCGATACCAGCTTTGGTTGGAGATTTGTTAATCCGAAAATGAAAGAAAAGTATGGGGTGGATGCTATGGGGGAGACGGCAGAAAATTTATTGACCCTCTATCCAGATATCAGCAGAGAAGACCAGGATAAGTTTGCATTATGGAGTCAGCAAAAATCAACGGCTGCCCAAAATAATGGACGGTTAGAAAAAGAAATTGTTCCGGTACCCATCCCCCAGAAAAAAGGGGACCCGATATTATTTTCAAAAGACGAGTTTGTAAAAGCTAGTACCACATTAGAAATATTAGCAGGATTAAAACCCGCATTTAAAAAAGACGGATCAGTTACTGCAGGTAATGCAAGTGGATTGAATGACGGAGCTGCCGCCTTATTGATCGCCTCTGAAGATGCGGTTAAAAAATATAACCTCACTCCCAAGGTCAGGATAGTGGCTTCTGCGGTGGCAGGAGTAGAACCACGGATCATGGGGATCGGTCCGGTAAATGCCACCAAAAAAGTTTTACAAAGAGCCGGTCTTCGCCTCGATCAGATCGATATTCTGGAGATCAATGAAGCCTTTGCCGCCCAGGTATTGAGTTGTACCCGCCAACTGGGGATTGCAGATAACGATCCAAGGATCAATATCAATGGAGGGGCCATCGCTTTAGGGCATCCACTTGGGATGAGTGGGGCCCGCATCACTTATTCAGCTGCGTTAGAGCTTCAGCTATCACAAAAACGCTATGCTCTATGTACCATGTGCATAGGGGTAGGGCAAGGCTATGCAATAATTCTCGAGAAAGCATAGGATGAAAAAATTTACATTGGTATGGGTACTCTTCGCGGCCCTTATTGCTATTGTTACAACCGTTTTAGAAATACAGCCAGCCCTTACCTTTATCCATTTTTTTGCCGGTCCGGGAGGAAGCTACAATCTGGTGATTCCAGTTGGACTTAGTTTTATTATACTGGTCATCCCTCTGTTCTTTATTCTTTTCATGTACAATTTGGTACAAAACAGAAAAAATAAACTTCCAGCCGATCTTACCGGAAAAACAGGGATCGTAGTGAAGCGTGAAAAAGAATTGACCAATGCAGCTCTTATGTACGATGTTTATATAAATGGAGAGAAAAAGATGAGGCTGGGTATGGGTAAATCCGTATTTATTGAATTAGAACCGGGCACACATTCCGTGCAAACCAGGTTAGGCAAGAAGATCTATAGTCCTGAACTTTCGGTTCAAATCGAAACCAACGGTATTCGTAAATTTTATACCAAAACAGATTTTAATAAGAGTATGACCACCATGATCGCTAAGGGTGAAATGCTTTTATTGGTGCAGGTATAACAGCTGTTTGTCGGCCAAAAGGTTTTTAGGGGCTGCACTCCGTGCTTCGCAGTAGTGTCTTCCCAGCCGGTTGTCTTCCTAAGCTGCAAAAGAGCTTCGTTCCTCCGCTTTTTGCAGCTAACTCATACAAAACCAGCTGATTCAGCCAGCTACTAGCTGCGCCCGGCAGCCTATCAAATAGCCTCTTCCTCCTATATCTCCTTCACTTTTTCTTAGCAAATTCTCGGTTATAAATAGTATTTTAGCCACTCAAAAACTGCAGCATTTATGGTAAAATACGATCCAAAGAATTGGTGGGGACTCATTTTTCAGTTTCACAAGAGTGATACCTTTCGGAGGTTGTTTTGGATCATGCTGTCGATTGCCGTTTTCAGTTTGATCATTGCATATTTAACCCACGAAGAATTAGGTGAAGGCGATTATAAAGGAACAACCGTGTTCCATAGTTTATTGGCCCTGGTTATTTCCATGTTATTGGTTTTTAGAACCAATACCGCCTACGATCGCTGGTGGGAAGGAAGAAGGCTATGGGGACAATTGGTGAATGATACTCGGACCATGAGTCTTAAGCTCGATACATTTCTGCCAAAAAGTGATCGCCAGTCGAGGACCGAACTTGCGGTGCTGATGGGAGATTTCCCAGCTATTTTAAAGGAGCATTTACGTAACAACAAAGTACCAGGTAAATATCCGATAGATGTGCATCAGCCCAATTATGTAGCCAGCTGCATATTGAAAAGCATTACACAATTACACCGGGATGGCAAATTGCATGATCAAGAATACCTAACATTGATCAACGACTTCAATACATTCCAAACCGTTGCGGGTGCATGCGAAAGGGTAAAGAATACTCCAATCCCTTATTCATATAGCCTCTTTATTAAAAAATTTATTTTTATCTATATCCTATCCATGCCTTTTGCCATGGTAATGGAATTTCATTATTGGACCGCGTTGATCGTTCCCTTTGTATTTTATGTATTCGCCAGTTTAGAGTTGATCGCAGAAGGAATTGAAGATCCATTCAGCACCGATAGCGATGACCTGCCAACTGATCAGATAGCTAAAAATATCCATATCAATTCCGTAGAAATATTTACCCCCTACGTTAAAACCGATGAAGAAGAGCCTGTTTAGCATATTATGCATCACCACCATAATGGTGTACGGTCAATCAGCGGTAGATTCGTTGACCGAGGCTTCATCGCATACAATTAATATTGCACAATGGGATGATAATTTATTTTATTGTAACTGGAATACTACCCAAACCTATTGCTATTTTGTTCCATCACCTGATACCATCGGAGGAAAAGCAGTGCAATTATTAAATGAACAAGAAACTTTCTGTTTACCCAGGTTTGGAACTTTATGGTCGGTTTTTAAAAAAACACATAAAGGACTCGATATTGATCTTAAAACCGGAGATACTGTATTGAATATGTTCGACGGTATTGTTCGTTATGCGCAGTTCAACACCGGAGGTTTTGGCAATTTAGTGATTGTTCGGCATTATAACGGACTGGAAACCTATTATGGACATTTATCCAAAATAAAAGTAAAAGTAGATCAAAAAGTAAAAGCAGGTGAATTGTTGGGATTAGGTGGCAGCACAGGCCGAAGTTATAATCCACATTTACATCTGGAGGTAAGGTACCAGGATCATCCACTGGACCCATTTACTTTTATTGATTGGGAAAATAAAAAATTAAGCACCAATGTATTGATCCTTGATAAAAAAGCTTTTTCACCCTGGGACCTGGGAATTCAACCTGCTGAACTTTCAAAGCCCAATTATACCACAGTGGCTAATACAAACACGAATACCGCACAGGAAACGGATCCGAATGCCACCTATTATGTCATCAAAAAGGGAGATACTTTATACTCCATTGCACGTGATCATGGCACCACACTTCAACAGATCTGCAATTGGAATTCAATTACCAATCCGGATAAGATCTATCTGGGACAAAAGATCAGGGTGAAGTAGGGTATGAGCAATATTGCCTTCAGAGCTTCTGCATATTTGCAATACCTTACCAAAAGAAAAAGTATCCAGTACATTCATTCACCTTTTTTATTCTCATTGATGCAGGAAGTGTTTGTTGATTCGCCTGATACAACTCCCATTATTTTTAAGGGAATAGAAATGTTTAGAACAGGCCTCATCGGGATCAAAGAAGAAATTTCCTATGAAGACTATGGAGCAGGTGGAGATAAGCAAAGAATAAAAAAAGTGACCATCGGGAGTATGGCGAAAAAGAGCCTCAAGCAGGCCCGGTATGCCCGTTTTTTATTTCGCCTTACCCGTTTTGTGGAAGCTAAAAATGTGGTAGAACTGGGAACCTCCTTTGGCATTACAACCCTTTATTTATCCGAGGCAGTAGGAAGGTTTGGAGCAGTACATACAGTGGAAGCGGATAAAAATATTTTAGCAGTTGCTCAAGACCATTGGCCCCAAACCCTGGAGGCTGCTCATCCGGTGTATGAGTATTGTTTTGATTTGAATGAAGAATGGAGTTCTTTATGCGAACATATAGGCAGGATCGACTTTTTATTCATTGATGCCAATCATCGCAAGGAAGCTATGATCCGGTATGTTTTACAAGCCATGCCATATATGCATCAGAAATCAGTGGTGGTGGTGGATGATATTTATTGGAATAAAGATACGTTGGAGGGATGGGAGATTTTAAAGAACAGAAAAGAAGTTACTTTATCATTCGATATTTTTCAAATGGGAGTATTGTTTTTTGATAAAAACCTGTCGAAAGAAGATTTTACATTGAAGTATTAGCGGGGCGCCCGAAAACTAAAAAATATAACCTTCGGCAAATTTTTCAAATGCCTTTACCTGCTCTTTGATCCAGGTATCATCCTTCTTCATTTTTTTTGCCATAAATTCGGCAATTACCGGAGCCACCTCTTTTGCTGCCCGGGCATTTAATAATATACTACGGGTACGCCGGGCCAATACATCTTCCACCGTTACGGCCATTTCATTTTCCACGGCCCATTCAACCTCTGCAAAAGTATAAGGTAACAAAGGATGTATATATTCCTTGAGGGCCGGATGTTTTTGTTCCAGTGCATGGATCTTGTCAGAATCTAATCCATAGTTAAAATACGGATCATGTGGGTCACGTTGCCAGGCAAAGGCATGCAAAGCCAGATCTTTGGTCCTGCAATCACTGTGGATCAACCTTCCGCTCCTGGCGGCAACATTTACTGTGTCCTCGGCCATCTTGCGATACGTGGTCCATTTACCACCCATAATATTTACCAAGCCCGAATTGGAAACAGTGATCTTATGGCTCCTCGAGATCTCTTTGGTACTTTTTTGTTTTTCGGTAGGAGCAGCCAAGGGCCTGAGTCCTGCAAAGGCTGATAAAATATCAGCACGTGTTGGTGATGGATCAAGATATTTCTGGGCAGTATTGAGAATAAAATCAATTTCTTCTTGCAAAGGTTTTGGGTCGATCTCAATTTTATCCACTCGGTTATCGGTGGTCCCCAATAAACATTTTCCATACCATGGAATGGCAAACAAAACTCTTCCATCGGATGTTTTAGGGATCATCAGGGCTTTTTTACCTGGAAGGAATTTTTTATCCACTACAACATGACTTCCCTGACTGGCAACTACTGTAGGTGGAGTGGAAGGTTCGTCCATTTTTAAAATACTATCCACAAAAACGCCGGTAGCATTGATAACAGTTTTGGCCAGTATATGCATTTTTGTGCCGGTGATGGTATCTGTACACTGTAGTCCGGTTATTTTACCTTCTTCGTTCTTATTCAAACCGGTTACTTCTGTATAATTGATCACAGTGGCGTTATGGTCAACAGCGGTTAACATCAATTCCACCGCCAGTCTGGCATCATCGAATTGTCCATCCTGGTAAGAAATGCCCCCGTTGATTTTTTTTGATCGAATGGTGGGGATATCTGCTATCATTCTTTTTTTCGATAACCATTTGGAGTGACCGAAACTTAAACTGGCAGAAAGAAATTCATAAATAAATAATCCTATATAATAATAGATCTTCTCAAAAATGGAATAAACAGGAATATTAAATGTAAGGTTGACGATCAGATGAGGTGCATTCTTAAATAGATATCCCCTTTCTTTCAATGCTTCGGTTACGAGTTTAAAATGACCCTGTTTCAAATACCTTACTCCTCCATGTACCAGCTTGGTGGCTTTGGATGAAGTGCCTTTGGCAAAATCGTATTTTTCTAACAACAAGGTTTTATATCCCCTGGATGCAGCATCTACAGCACAGCCTAAACCGGTAGCACCACCTCCTATGATCACCACATCCCATTTCTTTTTATCATGGGCGCCGATCATTGATAACATATCATCCCTGTTCATTTATCTTCATCTAAATGGAACTTATGTAACAATCGATGTAAGGCAGGTGCAATGATGACTGCAAAAGCGGATAGAAAACTCACTCCACTATAAAGTGCATAAAAAGAAATAAATATTTTACCGCTATTATTTTTCACCATATCCACTTCACCCATGCCTCCCAGGATCATGGATGCGTTCACCAATGAATCGATCCAGGGTAAATGGCATATATAATGGTAGCCTAATACACCCAAAAGAAGCGAAAAGAGTATAAAAACGGCAGCGGCTATAAATGACCGGCCCAGCCTTTTATAAAAAACTTTTTTAGGAGCTAAAGGATGTGTTTTCTTTTCGTACACAATTTATTTTTTTTGTGTTTGAATATGCAATGCTTTATTCAATAATGAAACCAACTTTTTGGATTCATCTTCCGTAAGTTGTAACCCAAACCTGAAATCAGATTTATTGGACCCGAAACTAATGGTACCGCCGGTGGTGATCCAGAATGAATTGTAAAATAAATGATTAAGCCCCCCTTTTTTTTCTTCCACCAAACTAAAAGGATTTTTTTCATTTGCCTTGAACCACTTTGGTTTCCCTTTTTTTGAATGTACATCCCGCCTGATCATAAATTTGTCGTTGTTGATATAGATGGTTTCCATTCCATATTTACGGAAATAATACGCTTTGATCGCGATATAAAAAAAATAGACCCAGAATCCAATCAACCCAACAATAAAGAATTGAGCCTGCCCCAGGGAGTAGGGTAAAAACAATTGAACCACCAGCAACCCACCCGCTGCCGCCCAGAGAATGACCCAGGCTTTGAGGTAATTAATTTTCTTGATGTCTGATTTTTTTGACCCTTTGATATATACAGTAAGATCTTCTGTAGTTCTAGTATATCCTACTCTTTCACTAATAAAATCCATGAGTGTTGTAAATACGCTGATTTCAGCAAATATACAGGTTGTAGTGGATATTCTGGCGAATAATGATGGATATTGATTATTTTTACGCTGAGCCTGATACTGATTAGATCACCTTCAAACACCTGGTAATTATGCGGATTGACATTATAACAGTATTGCCTGAACTATTGACCGGTCCCTTAACCAATTCGATTGTACAACGGGCTATTGAAAAAAAAGTGATTGAATTGCAGATTCATCCTTTAAGGAATTATGGTATTGGGGCATATAAGCAAGTGGATGATTATCCTTATGGGGCAGGAGGAGGAATGGTGATGCGTTGCGAACCGCTGGCGGCATGCATTGAGGATTTATTAAAACTGAATACTTATGACGATGTTATTTATATGAGTCCTGATGGTGAACTTTTTGACCAGTCGATGGCCAACCAGTTATCTATGAAAAAAAACATCATGATCATTTGCGGACATTATAAAGGGATCGATCAACGTATACGGGATAAATATGTAACCCGGGAGATCAGCATTGGCAACTATGTTTTATCAGGAGGTGAAATTCCGGCAGCGGTGGTTTGCGATGCAATTATTCGTTTGATACCAGGTGCGATATCCGATGAAATGAGTGCTTTGAGTGATAGTTTCCAGGATGGTCTATTGGCTCCGCCTGTATATACCCGCCCGGAAGAGTGGAACGGAATGAAGGTTCCCGAGATCCTATTATCCGGAAACGACAAAGCCATCGCTGAATGGAGGCTCGAACAATCATTGGAGCTTACCAAGCAGCGAAGGCCTGATCTCTATAAAAAAATGGATTGATTATACCCCCATTACTGGCTGGGTAGTCGCAAAATATACAGGGATAAAGAATAAACCGATCAAACTTTGCTGGTGACTTTCAGGAACAACTCCTACAATTTCCCATCTATTCCATTCTCCCGTTTTTATAGTTTTAATGGTAAATAAATATTCATTGGCTGCCCCAAAGATTTCCCATTCGTTGGTATCATCCGGGCGAGCTGTTCTTATGAAATAGGTAATATTATAGGTAATGCTTCGGTATTCCCATTCGTTCCAGTTATCGTCCACTGATGCATCCATGCGGATCGCTTCCCCGCTTACATTTCCGGTCCAATGAAATCTATTATTGGCCTGTTCAATGTACCCACTGCTGCAGATCACATAAAATTCCCATGCAGTAAAATCATTGGGGGTTTGGGTTTCAATATTTCCGTATTGTGCAATGTTACCTAACAGCCAGTTGTTGTAGTCGCCAGCAACTGCCGGTTGAATGGTATTTTTAACGGTGGGGGAACTGGCATTGATGAAATCGCTTAAACCTCCGTCACTATCGTCACAGGAGGTAAGGGCAAGGCCAGCAAAAGCTATCGTAAATATGGGTAAAATGATACGTTTCATAACTTGGTTTTTTTGGATTGATACTTCAAATTTACTGAACAGGTTTCAATTATTATGCCATGAACTGTTAAAAATGGGAAATATAAGGGTTAACCATGAGGAGGTTATTCGTTAACTGTTCATCGAATCCAAATAACGAATAACGATAACGGTTAACGAATAACCCAATCCCAAAATACCCTAAATAGGCGATAGGTAAAAACTTATTAGCCAGTACCTTTGCCCCAGAGAATCATTCTGTCTTCACCATGAAAAAAATATTTGTCCTTTTAGCTGCTTGTACTGCTCCTGCATACATCCTGGCTCAGATAGTTACCGAAAATACCGATTCAATTAAACAACAGGATTTAAAGACCTTTACACTTCTGGATAAGAATGATGGTTTGTTCACCTATTTGCCGGGATCAGTTTCAAAAATTGATTTGGCAAGATTAAATGCTATTCAGCCATTTACATTGAACGAGGTTTTAAGAAGAATACCCGGTGTTCATGTGGCAGATGAGGAAGGGGTGGGTATGAGATTGAATATAGGGATCAGAGGTATGGACCCAGATAGAAGCCGAGGCGTGCATATGATGGAAGACGGAATTCCTGTGGCGATGGGTCCCTATGGAGAAAACGAATCTTATTATAGTCCATTTGTTGACAGGATGAGTGGAATTGAGATCATCAAAGGAAGCGGGCAAGTATTATATGGACCTCAAACGGTAGGAGGGATTATCAACTTTATTACGCTTGATCCGCCTGATAAAACCAGGTTGAATGTGAAATTTATGGGAGGTACAGGATTGAATTTTTTAGGTGCTGTAACGTATGGACAGGGTTTTAAAAATGGAGGATTTACCATTAGTTATATTAGAAAACAAGGAGAACAAGCAGGACCTACCTGGTATAGGATCAATGATGTGGTAGCAAAACTGGTATTGAATACTTCAGAAAAAACCAGATTGATCTTTAAGGCAGGTTTTTATAATGAATTGTCGAATGCTACATATATTGGGCTTACCCAAAACATGTGGGAAAATGGACAGAACTTATTTGTACAAATGGCTCCTGATGATAGGATGCAGGTAAACAGGTTTTCGGGTTCCATGATCCATGAATGGAAAATGAAAAAAAATATTTTGATGACGACCTCGGTATTTGGATATACTACTTCCAGGGAATGGAGGCGCCAGGAGTTTTCGTCCACTCCAACCACCAATATGTCGGGTGTAGTATGGGGTGATACAGCTATCTCGGGAGGGGCAGTATATATGCGTAATACCACCGGTATACAAAACAGGTATTTTCATGTAGCCGGAATCGAAAACAAATTCACGTGGAATTTTAAGACCGGTAAAGTAGGTCAAAGAATCGATGCAGGTGTTAGGTTTATTTATGAAAGAGCCAATGAAGATCATATGCGTGGCGCAACTCCTTCTTCGGAAGTAGGGACACCTACCTCCAATGAGTTCAGAAATGGATATGGATTAGCCGTTTATGCTCAGGACAGGATTTTTATACATAAAAAACTTACCGCTACCATAGGCGTAAGAGGGGAATTCTTTTGGTTCGACAGAACCTTTAACATGATCAATAGCTTAGATACTTTATATGGCAGTCAAAATTTTATTGGAGCAGTTATTCCAGGGATTGGGTTGAACTATAAGCCTGCAGAATGGGTAAATATTTTTACCGGACTCCATAGAGGCTTTTCACCTCCACGTGTAAAGGATGCCATTAACACATCAGGTGTGGCAGTGCAGTTAGATCCGGAAGATAGCTGGAACGTTGAGTTGGGCGCAAGATTTAAAGTAAAAGATTTTTTAACTGCGGAGGTTACCGGATTTTATATGGATTTCCTTAATCAGGTAGTGCCTCAAAGTGTTTCCAGCGGTAGCTCTTCTTCGGCACTTGTAAATGGAGGAGCCACCCGACATGCAGGAGTTGAATTAGCGGTTTCTTATGACCTGGCTAAACATGTGGGTTGGAAAAAAATGAGTTTGGGACTGGAAGGAGGATTTACTTATCAATATGCAGCTTATGCCAGAGATAGATTTGCATTCCAGTCAGGTGACACCCTGAACCTAGTGAACAACCAACTTCCCTATGCTCCGACAATGATGGCCAATATGGCCTTGTTTTTCCAAACCGGCTTTGGATTGAACATGAGGTTGAGTGGGAATTATATAGGCGACCAATTTTCTGACGATTTAAATACCATCACCCCAACAGCAGATGGAAGAAAAGGGCAGATCCCTGGATATTTTATAATGGATGCCAATGTTTCCTATAAAATCCCCAAAATAAGAACCACCGTTCGTTTATCTTTGAAGAACATGACCGATCAGAGATATATAGTAAGCCGAAGGCCCACTGGAATTAAAGTTGGGCTTCCACTATTGTTCATGGCTGGGCTCGAGTTTCAACTTTGAGGAGCTTGTTAGCAAGATCTGAACAACTTCAACCTATGTTAAGCCAATATTAAGTCCTTAATATGGGAGTAATACAGCCGTAATCATTTCATGATGTTTCCATAAAGAACCAGTAATTACTTATGGATCAACACCGAGTAACTTTGTAGTGTATTTATATCCACTATAAATTATATGAAAAAAATAACCTTACTCCTCCTCGCAATTCTTACCACTCAATTCGCTTATCTTCAAAAAACCGGAACCATCACTGGAAAAGTGGTGGATGAAAAAACGGGTGAAGACCTGATCGGGGTTTCGGTATGGATCAAAGGAACCACCAAAGGGACCGCCACAGATATTGATGGAACTTTTAAACTTGAAGTAGAGCCAGGGGTTTATGACTTACAGATCACCTATATTACCTACCAGTCCAAGTTGGTGGAGAAAATAGAAGTGTTGGCGGGGCAGGTTACCGACCCTATACATATTACCTTACCTGAATCAGTAAATACGTTAGGAGGCTATGAGGTAAAAAGCGACGCCGTACGTGGAACCAGCACCGCATTGATCCTGGAGCAAAAAAATAGTGCTGTGATGTTCGACGGAATTTCATCCGACCAGATGAGGAGAACAGCTGATAGGACTACCGCCGATATTTTGCGCAGGGTAAGTGGAGCTACTATACAGGATAATTTTGTGATCGTTCGTGGATTACCGGATAGGTATAATGCCGCGTTTTTAAATGGTTCTCCATTACCAAGCTCTGAACCTGATAGAAAAGCTTTCTCTTTTGATATTTTCCCTGCTGCACTGTTGAGTGATCTGAAAGTAATTAAAACGGCCATGCCCAGCTTATCGGGTGAATTTGCCGGAGGATTGATCCAGGTACGTACCAAAGATATTCCCGAAAAAAATTATTACCAGTTTTCATTGGGGGCTACTTTCGATCTCATAACCACTTTCAGCGATTTCAAAACTTCACAAGGTGGGAACACCGATTTTTTCGGAATTGATGATGGCACCAGAGGATTACCGTCAGTGTTTCCTACAAATGAACAACTCACTGCAGACCAAAATAATTTTCTAAAAGATACTTTGGTTCGTTATGCAAGAATGCTTAACAATAACTTTACTACTTATAATAGATTAGCTTCTCCTGGTTCTAGCTTTCAGTATTCCATGGGACATAATATCAACCTGATAAAAAAAGCGAATAGGTCCATTGCCACCCATAAATCTGAAATGGGAAGTGTGTTTGCATTAACCTATACCAATCGCCAGACTTACAGAGAAGTTGAAAGAAATGATTATGATGGAAGCGGACAGATCTTACATTATGATGACCAACAATACAATTCCAATACCTCCTGGGGAGCTATATGGAACTTGGCTTTTTTATATTCCAAGAAGAATGGAGCCAATACACGGATCTCACTGAAGAATTTATTCAATGTAAATTCGAACGATACTTATATCTACAGAGATGGGCAGGATATTGTCAACGGATCTGATCTAAGATCATACAATATGATGTATTCGGAAAATTCATTGTTCTCCACCCAATTGAATGGAGAACATGTTCTTCCTAAATCAAAAATAAAATTTGAATGGAGTGGAGGATATAGCAGGATGAGTAGGATCGTTCCTGATTATAGAATTGTGGAATACCGCAGGGCTTTGGGAGATACTACCCAGCTTTTTTCAGTTCCATTTTCAAATGGGGTTCAATTAGATAAGGCCGGAAGATTTTATTCCTCTCAATTAGACAATGCGTATTCTGGTTCTTTTGATTTTACCTTACCTTTTAAGATCGGTCCGAGCAGACATGATTTTAAAGCCGGGGTATATTTAATGGACAAAGAAAGAGAATTTTCTGCCCGCCAGTTGGGATATGTAAAATACAAAACCTCCTCCGCCGATATACCTGCCATATCAGTGATGGGGATCGATACCATCTTTATGGACAGGAATATGGGAGTGGAAGGATTGATGATCAAAGAAGGTACCCGAAAATCTGATACCTATCAATCTTCTCAGAAATTAATTGCAGGATATGTTCAATTTGAACATGCTTTATTTGAAAACAAATTTAAGATCATTTGGGGAGCAAGGTTGGAAAGTTTTCGTCAGCAATTAAACACTTTTGATTATGCTACTGGTGCACCCATTAAACTGGATTCAAATGTAATTGATGTGCTGCCTTCCATTAACTTGATCTATGGCTTCAACGAAAAAATGAACCTGAGGTTATCCGGATCACAAACCGTTTGTCGTCCTGAATCAAGGGAGTTAGCACCCTTTACCTTTTACGATTATGCATTGTATGCGTATGCCACAGGTAACCAAAATTTAAAAAGAACCAGGATCACCAATGCGGATCTGCGCTATGAATGGTATCCTGCAGGTGGACAATTGATCTCCATAACCGGCTTTTTCAAGTATTTTGAAAATCCGGTTGAAAAAGTATTGTATTCTTCAGGCAGCACCAGGTTGTTTACTTATTTCAATGTACCCAGTGCATATGCAGTTGGGGGAGAGTTGGAGTACAGGTTTACCATTGGTTCGTTCATTAAAAACAAGCATGCCCGGTTCCTGGATGATTTAAGTTTTACCGGAAATTTTGCCATCATCCATTCTGAGGTAAACCTGGATAGTGTTGCAGGAGTGAATCAAAAAAGAGCTCTGCAAGGACAATCCCCATATATCATCAATGCCGGATTATCTTATAATGATAGTAAATTCGATTTTGGAGTGAACCTGGCTGTGAATTATATAGGACAAAGAATATTTACAGTGGGTAACGATCAGTACGGGGCTATCTGGGAAAATCCAAGATTCATCATGGATCTTCAGATCACCAAAACTTTCCTAAAGAAAAAACTGGAGCTCAGGTTGAATTTCACCGACCTACTGGCCCAAACAGCTTATTTCTACCAGGATGTAAATGGCAATCATACCTATGAAGATGGAGTGGATAGCAAGATCATTGCACGCAGAATGGGTCAGCAAATTTCTTTCTCAGTAGGGTATAAATTTTAGTAACTGGTTGCTTAATACTCAGGTAATCTTATTTTAAAAATGCAGTAGTTTTTGCTGCATTTTTTGTTGAAAACACGGAGCTACTTAATTCAAAGTTAATTTAAGATTTCAATCAAGGTAACATGGGAGCTATATCATTGCATCAAAATATAAAATCAAAATCATGAAAAAAGTTTTATCCATTCTCGCTGGAACTATCTTATCAGTTTCTGCCTATTCGCAAGCTTTCTGGGAGTACACATCTTATGCAGGAGCATTTGCTCCCTCTCCTGCTAATCGTTGGACAGATACCTGGACTAATTTCGATCCGCAAAATGCTGCTTATCCTTCAACAACTGTAAATGTAACGGGGGATATTACAACTAATACGACCTGGACCGCAAGCAATGTTTACTATATCAATAATATATTTGTATATGTAGACAGTGCTGTTACTTTAACTATTGAGCCAGGAACAGTGATCCGTGCTTCTGGAAATGGAGCTCTTATCGTTAACCGTCATGGGAATATTATGGCACAGGGCACAGCCGCACAACCCATTGTATTTACCTCCAATGCCCCTATTGGATCAAGAGATTATGGAGACTGGGGAGGATTGGTGATCTGTGGTGCCGCTTTAAACAACCTGTCCACCAGCCCAAATGCATTGGCTGAAGGTGGAATTGGAAGTTTGGCTACTAGAGATGGTTTGCATGGTGGAACTGACAATGCAGATAACTCCGGTGTATTGCAATATGTACGCATCGAGTATGCAGGCATCCCTTTAGGAGGAGCGAACTCTGAGTTGAATGGCCTTTCTTTATATTCTGTTGGAAGTGGAACAACTATTGACCATATACAAGTTTCTTTTTCTGGTGACGATTCATTTGAGTGGTTTGGTGGTGTTGTTGATTGCAAAAATTTAGTTGCTTTCCACGGCTGGGACGATGATTTTGACAGCGATAACGGATTTAGCGGAAGAGTTCAATTCGCTTATTCAGTTCGTGATTCACGTTATGCCGATCAATCAAGCTCAAACGGTTTTGAATCAGACAATGATGCTGCAGGATCTACCAGGGCACCTAAAACCAAAGCAGAATTTTCGAATGTAACTATTATTGGTCCTAACTGGACCGGTAATCCTGATACTACCAATGCCCTTTACAGAAGAGCTTTACACTTACGTCGTAATACAGGTATCAGTGTTTACAATTCTATTTTTACCGGTTATCCATCATCAGGTGGGGGTTTTTATTTGGATGCAAGAAAAACTTCCGCTAACTATTGCCTGGATACCATGGAGTTCTGCGGAAATATATTAGCCCAAATGGCCCCAACACGTTTTTTCAGGCTTGCTTCCAGCAGCGATACACTTTGTATTACCGGTACAAGTGCTTTTACTACCATAGCCATGGGAGATAACAATGATACCTTAAATACAACTACAGAATTGTTGTTGAGCACCACTTTTGGGAATTCATTAACGGATTATGATGCCCGTCCATTGGCCCTTTCCCCTGCTTTGAACCATTCTTGCTGGAGTTGGAACACTTCCTTTGTTGGTGTTGAAGATGAGGTAGAAATATTAGGTCTTTCATTATATCCTAACCCAACCGATGGATTTACTACACTTTCATTTGATGCCAAAGACAATGGGGATGTAAACATTCAGATCATTGACTTAACAGGTAAAGTGGTAAGAACCCTTAACAATATTACTTATGAAACAGGTAAGAACTCTTATACACTCGATGTACAAGGTTTAGCTACCGGCATATATGTTGTGAATATCAACATGGGAAGCACTGTAAATACTCAAAAGCTTATCGTAAGATAAAAAGAAGCGAGTAAGGTTGTTTCAATTGAAACAACGAGAGCCGCCTCGGGAAACTGGGGCGGTTTCTTTTTTTTTAAAATCATGGATCTTCGACCTGGATTAAAAAAAAGGATGCCCACCCTTACCCAACGATAAAGCATAAACCTCAAATAACGTTCCTTGCCGTTGCACCCCGACAGGCAGTCCTGCCAGGTTGGATCCTGGCGAAACGCAATGCCAGCCACCGATCCGGGGCGATAATCCCCCTCCGGTATCCCCCTGGATGAGCTGGGCCCAGGTCCCTGATCTTAGGCCCTAAGTCTTGTTAATAACAACCTGTTAGCAACTAAATCGCCCAAAAATGCCCCAACATTCACCTGCCTGATTATTTTTGCCTGATTTAGTTCGCAGCAATGGCCGAAGAACACGATACTCTTTTTAGCGGGGATGGGGAGGCAACTCTTCCCGGAATGTACCAGACCTATTTCCTGGATTATGCTTCTTATGTTATTTTGGAAAGGGCTGTACCGGCTATTGAAGATGGATTAAAGCCCGTCCAAAGACGCATCCTGCATTCGATGTATGAGCTGGAGGACGGAAGGTATAATAAGGTGGCCAATGTAATTGGTAATACAATGAAATACCATCCCCATGGCGATGCTTCTATTAATGACGCCATGGTCCAAATGGGACAGAAAGACCTTTTGATCGATTGTCAGGGAAACTGGGGAAATATTCTTACCGGCGACAGTGCTGCTGCCAGCCGTTATATTGAAGCCCGCTTGACTAAATTTGGACTGGATGTGGTTTTTAATGACAAAACCACCGACTGGGCCATGAGTTATGATGGAAGGAACAAAGAGCCAGTTACATTACCGGTGAAATTCCCCTTGTTGCTTGCACAAGGAGTGGAAGGGATCGCTGTAGGGTTGGCTTGTAAGATCATGCCACATAATTTTATCGAATTGATCGATGCTTCGGTAGACATTCTAAGGAATAGAAAAACCCATATCATGCCTGATTTCCCAACCGGAGGAATGGCTGATTTTACTAAATATAATAGCGGAATCAGGGGTGGTAAGATCCGGGTAAGGGCCAAATTATCGATCGTGGATAACAAAACGATCATGATCACCGAAATTCCTTTTGGAACTACTACGGGTCAACTGATCGATTCAATTGTGAGTGCAGGTGATAAAGGGAAAATAAAGATCAAGAAGGTAGAAGATAATACCGCCGAGCATGTTGAAATATTGATCCATCTAACACCAGGCATCAGTCCGGATGTAACTGTGGATGCCTTGTACGCATTTACGGATTGTGAAATGAGCATTTCTCCCAACTCATGTGTAATTGTGGAGAACAAGCCCATCTTCATGCCGGTGGATGAAATATTAAGAGTATCTACCCGAAACACCGTTGAATTATTAAAGCAAGAGCTGGAGATCAATTTATCCGAGCTTCAGGAAAAATGGCATTATACTTCGTTGGAAAAAATATTCTTCGAAGAAAAAATATATAAGGAGCTTGAAAAGAAGTATGGTACCTGGGAGAAAGTACTGGAAGGAATTGCCAAAGCATTTGTTCCTTACCGTAAAAAACTGAAAAGGGATATTAGTCAAGAAGATATTATTAAGCTAACGGAGAAACCTGTTCGCAGGATCTATAAACTGGATATCGAAGATCTGAATGCACAGATCAAAGAACTGGAGAAAAAGATCAAAGACGTTAAAGACAAGCTTAAAAACCTCATTCCATATGCAATAGAATATTTTAAAGAGCTCAAAAAGAAATATGGAAAAGGCAGGGAAAGAAAGACCGAGATCAGAAGTTTTGAAACCATTGAGGTAAAACAAATTGTTATCCGCAGTGCAAAATTATATGTGGATTATGAAAATGGTTTTGCCGGAACAGGTTTAAAAGGAGCTACCTTTATTGATGATTGCGCTGACGTGGATGATATCATCGTGTTCAGAGATGATGGTACCATGGTAGTATCTAAGGTGAGTGATAAAGCCTATATAGGTAAGGGTATTTTACATGTAGCCATCTGGCATAAGGATGATGAAAGGACCATTTATCATATGGTGTACAGGGATGGTGTGAATGGACCTATTATGATGAAAAGGTTCAATGTAACCGGTATCATAAGAGACAAGGATTATGATCTTACCAAGGGTGGAAAAGGAAGCAAGGTTTTATATTTCAGTGTAAATCCAAATGGGGAGTCGGAAATTCTTACCATATTCTTAAAGCCCCGACCTAAGTTGAAAAAGCAGGTGTTTGATGTTGATCTAACGGAATTAGGTGTTAAAGGAAGGAATTCTCAGGGAAATGTGTTGAGCAAATTTCCGATACGTAAAATTGTTAGCAAATCGAAAGGCGAATCGACATTGGAATTACAAAAATACTGGTACGATCCGGCTGTGAAGCGAATTAATACTGAGCAGAGAGGAATTTCTTTAGGAGGATTTAAAGAAGAAGAGAAGATCATTAACATAAGTGCCAACGGAATTTACAGGGTGATTAAACCGGGTACTATTTTACAGTTCGATGATGATCCGATGGTGATCATGAAACATAGTCAGCAGAAGATCATTACCGCAGTTTATTACGATGGATCGAAAAAAGAATATTGGGTAAAAAGATTTCAACCCGAAGTACATGATAAAAACGTGAATTTTATTACGGAACATGATAAAAGCAAAGTATTGTTACTAAGCTTTGATACTTTCCCGATGTTGAGGGTGACCTATGGAATTTTTAAGGGTAAGATGACCCAGGATATCAATATCAACGATTTTTGCCCTTCAAAAACTGAAAAAGCCAAAGGCACAAAATTGAACTTTAAAGACATTAAGCAGCTGGATTGGCTGCCTCCGAAGCCCGAACCGAAGGAAAAAAAAACGGGAACCGGTAAAGTAGTGGATTTAGAGAAGGATGATGACCAAAAAAAGCTATTTTAGTATTGGAATTTCAGGACCATGAAAAAACAGTCTAAACAAAATCCAAAACCTAAGGCGAAGCCGGTAGCAAAACCATTGGCCAAGCAAAAGGAAATAAAAGTTTTAGGCCCGACCCTTTTCGAAAAATTTGAAATTTTTGTCAGCAAACACGAAAAGCGCTTCATGTGGGGCATGTTGGGGTTCTCGATTATTTGCAGCATCTTACTTTTCGACATGAAGGTTTCCATTGGTGGAGATGACAGTGCTTATATTGAACGAGCCTATAATTTTCTTCACGATGGTATTTACCCTTATTATCAGGGACCGGGTTATCCTCTGGTTTTGGCCTCTCTTATGAAAATTTTTGGGTTTAAGATCGGGGTTTTCAAACTCTTTTCATTGTTATTCTACACAGCGCATATTCTTCTTACCTGGGTTACATTTAGAAAAAAACTCCCCTATTTTATTTTGGTATTTATGGTCGGCTTTGCCGTGGTAAGCGATTATATGCAATACTATGCAAGCCAAACCTGGAGTGAAGCATTTTATATGTTCATACAAGCCGTTGTACTTTGGTTGATCATGAAAGTAGTATCCATTGAAAAATATGAATCTTCCGTTTGGGGGGATTTGAAAAAAAGATGGTATATATGGTTGGGAATAGGGCTTGCATTTACCTTTCTTACGATGACAAAGACCGTGGCGATCTTCGGGATCGTTGCCCCGTTGTTATATTTTATTATTCAAAAAAAATACCGGTTTACACTCTATATCCTGATAAGTTTTGTATTGATAAAAGTGGGAGTAGGGCAACTTGAAAAATCTCTCTACGGACCCAACTCTTCCAATCAATGGGAGCAAATGATGCTGAAGGATGCTTATAAGCCCGATCAAGGAACCCTGGATGCTGCAGGGTTTATTGGAAGGTTTGGAGAAAATCTGAAGACCTATTCCAGCATGCATTTCTTCAGGTTCCTTCATATTATACCTCAGGACCGATATAAATTGAGTGAGGATGGAGCTACCATTAATGATGAAAAACAGCTGGCCTGGGTGGTTACCATTTTTATCACTGCATTGATCTTATACAGCAGTTTCCGGATCTATAAGGAGAATAAACAGGTATTTTTCCTGGTATTATACACGCTGGTGATGTGTGGAGGAATATTTTTTGGCATCCATGCAAATAACAGGCAGGATCGGCTGATCATTATTCTCTTCCCGTTTTTGTTGATGATCATAGGATATGGAGGATACCTGATCGTGAAAAAAATTGGCATGCTGCAAGGATTGGTGGGTGCCGTTTTGGGTGTTATACTCTTGGCGAGTTTTTATCATACATTGGCCAAAGCACCTGAGAGTTTAACGGTTTTGCAAAAGAATCTTGGAAGCGAACCTTATTATGGGTATACGCAAGATTGGGTAAATTATGTGGAAATGGGGGAGTGGTGTGCCGAAAATTTACCGGCAGGAAGCGTGGTAGCATGCAGGAAACCTACCATTTCATTTGTAACCACACATAAAAAAATGTGGTATGGAGTGTATGTGATAGATTCACAAGACGGTGATGTTTGGAGAAAAAAATTCAAAGAAGCAGGGGTGACCCATTTACTGGAAGCCGATATAAGAGCTATTCCTACCAAAAAAACGAATCGATTGATCTCTACCATGCATAAGATCCACGCTTTTATTGAATATAAAATACGCAGGTATCTAAAACTGGTAAAAGTAATAGGTACCGATGAATCAGCCCGCCTTTACGAAATGGACTATGGAGGTCTTTGATTTTAAGTATTTGATTTACAGAATTTTGTTATCAACAGTCATAACCTCGGAAATCATGCCCACTTAATAAATTCTATGATAAGTTTATCCATTTTGAGGCTTGCTATTTCAATAATTTATATAAATTAGTCGCAAAATATTGACCAACTGGGCATGCCGAAAACCAATAAAAGAGTAGGCAACAACTATTAATCTATTTACTATGGCAGACGAAACAACAAACACAACAAGTGGCGAGCAAAAACCACCACAGAAAAAAATGATGATGGCAATCCTTGCTTTTATCATTCCATGGGGAATTCACCGTTACTTGATGGGCTATAAAAACTGGTGGCTTCAATTAGTGTTAGCGATATTCTGTGTAGTTGGAATTTTCTGGTCTTATTATGATGCAATCATGATCCTTACCGGAAAAATGAAAATGGCAGATGGTCGCGACTTAGAGGCCTAAAAGTCCAATGAATCATATACAAGAGAAAGGGCTGAAAAGCCCTTTCTCTATTTTTATGAAAACCGTATCCGGATATTTAAAGAAAAGATGGTTGCCTGCTGCTGTGATAGGCTATATGATCTTTGCTTGCATTCTTAAATTAACCACCGGATTCAATATTACTGTACCATGTCTGTATAATAAAATATTCAATATTCATTGTCCGGGCTGTGGTTTAACCACCGCTTTTATCAATCTATTGAAGCTTGATTTTAGAGCAGCCTGGAACTTAAATCCCCTCATATATATAGTTATTCCCTTCGGTAGTTACTTGATTATAAGGGATTACCTTAAATTTAAAAAAGTAACCTCCACCGTTGTTTCGTAATTATTTTTATTACATTTACTTCATCAACTAAACAACTATTATTATGGAAACTAATGATCCAAATCAATTACCTCCAAACCAATTTACCGGCCTTCCGGAAAAACCAGCAGAAAATAAAAAAATGGCAGCCGGTTTATGCGCCATATTATTAGGTTCTTTAGGCGTTCATAAATTTGTGTTGGGGTATAATGTAGAAGGTGCCATCATGCTCGCAGTTACACTCATTGGATATGCCACCATGTGTTTCTTTATTGGTTTTCTCTTCTTTTGGATCCCAGGCGTGATCGCCTTGATTGAAGGAATTATTTATCTTACTAAAACCGATGAGGAGTTTTATGAAACTTATCAGAAAAACAAAAGAGCCTGGTTTTAAAATATATAAATTAATATAACTAACATAAACATTATGGAAAACAACACAGAGAACACAAATTGGACACCGCCACCTGCGGATATGGGCACCGGTGGTTTGAAGGAACTTCCAGGCGGGAAGAGCAGTTATACCCTCGGATTAGTGGGAATGATCTTATCCTTTATTTGCTGCTGCTTTATTCACGTAGTTGGTTTAATATTGGGAATTGTAGCTTTGATGAAAAGCAAAGAAGCAATGGCCTTATATGAATCTGATCCAAGTTCTTATGACGAAACCATGTACAAAAAAGCTAAAACAGCCAAAACTTTTGCGATGATCGCCATCATTGTTGGAGCTTTATGGACTGTATGGGCCATAGTGAATCTGATCTTCCACCCATTCGGTAATTCTTACGATTACCAGGAAATGATGAGAAGATATAAATAAGCTTCATGATTAAAACTCATTCAATAAAATCCTCCGTTAGCAATAATGGAGGATTTTTATTTGTATTACTTATCAATTAATCTTTCGCTTCATGGACAACGAAAATGAGCATATAGGGAATTCCAATTGGACCCCTCCCGTACCCCCCCAAATGGGCAATCAAGACCTGCCAGATGCAACACTCAGTTTGACTTTGGGAATTATTGGATTGGTCCTCTCCATTTTTGTTGGATGTGGGATCGTAGGTTTTTTCTTCAGCATATTCGCATTTACAAAAGGCAGGGCGGCTGAAAGGGAATTCCAGGCCAGCCCTGGAATGTATACCGACAGTTCGCATACCCTGGCAAAAATTGGAAAGATCCTGGGACTTATAGGTATTATATTTGGGGGCCTGGGGATTTTATTGATACTAGTTATTATAGTAATGGTGATCGTTGGAGCAGCTGCTGGATAGGACCATTATGAATATCCAAGAAAATATATAATTTTAACCCATCAAACCTATTAACCATGAATAACGAAAATTATAACAGCGGGAATACCAACTGGACACCACCACCACCTATGACCGACCCCAACGCTGGTCCGAATGTTCCTAATTCAGGCGGAGCTTTTATATTAGGAATCATTTCCGTATGTGTAAGCACGGTCTGTTGTATTTGCTATGGATCTTTTGCCGGGGTGATCACCAGTATCATTGGTTTGGTGCTTGGGAACAAAGCGATACGGGCATACGAAGAAAATCCTTCAGCATACAACGAGAAATCATATAAGAAGGCGAAAACCGGAAGGATACTCAATATGATTGGCTTAATTGTTTCCATTATCGTCTGCTTGATCATTATTACTTACTTCTATTTGGGCTTTACAGGTCAACTTCCGCATGAACTTCAGAGGGACTTTAGAAGGACCATGCGACGATACGATCTGGATTAAGCTGAACCACATATGCTCACCTGCTTCTCAAAATATTATTTTGGTATTGAGTGCCCAGGTTGTGGAGTGCAAAGATCTTTTATTTGCCTGATCAGGGGGGATTTCATGGATTCTCTGGCGTTATATCCAGCCCTGTTACCCTTTATCCTGTTTTCTGTAGTTGGTACCTTGTCCTTATTTAAAAATATTCATATCAACTCAAAATGGATCGTAGGTCTGGCTCTTGGAACCACGATTATTATGTTGGGTCATTATGTTTTAAAGGTGACTGGAAATGCTCCCTGGTATGACCATGCGGCGGCCTGTTTTCATTTATAGACCACCATCATTTCATCCAACATTTTTCTTTCCAGTTTGGGCACATAAGTTTCTACTGGTTTTCCTACCGGTACCAGCAGAAATGCCCTTTCGTTTTCAGGACGGTTTAGGATCTTGGCTAAAAAATTCATAGGACTGGGTGTATGGGTCAATGCAACCAGTCCGGCTTCATGAATGGCGGCCAACAAAAATCCACAAGCAATTCCAACAGATTCCGGAACATAATAATTCTGATGTTTATGTCCTCCTGCTTCTATTTCGTAAATACGTTTAAAGACAACGATGAGATAAGGAGCCGTTTCTAAAAAAGGTTTTTGCCAATTTGTTCCTAAGGGAGCAAGATCCTTCAGCCATTCTTCACTCATCCTTTTGTTATAACTTTCATATTCTTCTTTTTCCGCAGCTTCCCTGATCTTTTTTTTGATCGCCGGATGTTTTACCACGCAAAATGTCCAGGGTTGTTTATTCGCTCCGGAAGGGGCTGTTGAAGCGGCTTTAATGATGTTCTCTATAATGCTGATATCAAAATCTTCAGAGGAAAATTCACGTACCGTTCTTCTTTTGTTCATCCATTCATAAAATTCTTCGGAGCGTTCTTTCATTTCTTTTGCAGAAAACTGAAAATGATGGTAGGAAGTATAAGGATGCCCTTCAATGATCTTGTCTTTCATATTGCTTTCATTTAACCGGAGCGAAATATAGGAAAACTTTTCCCCAATGGAGATTTGAATCCGTAAGTAATCAGGAATAATAATACTTTATTAAAATTTCTGTTTGAGCACCTGGTTTAGAGCCAGCGGTTTATTTTTGGCGGCCAATTTAGAAGCTTTGCCCCCCAGAAACAATGCAAAGGTTTCCAGGCTGGTCGGATTGGAGTGATCCCGCCCTCCGCAGCTATTCAATTTTTCATTTCTGCCAATATCAGCTGTTACAATGATCTTATATGGGTCTTTGTAAAAATATTTTGAAAGTTCACTAAAGAATAGTTCAAGGCTTTCTTTGTAAAGCTTATTGCTTGAATGGCCGATTTCGGAATGATGGAGATAAAAAACATGTGAAGAAGCTACATTGGAAGAATTCCATACTGGACTATCTATACTCGAGAAAACATCTTCCAGTAAATGTGGTATGGTATGCCTGTCCTGCAATTGCGTTTCAACGATCCCCAACATTTTTTCACCCATTAAACCTTTGAGCCCTTCGAGGTGGGTATATGAATGGTTTGTACACGATACTTTTTGAAGATGAAAATTGAGATCGGGCTGAATATCAAATTTTTTGAAGGCATGAAAGGCATCCGCATAAGCCACCCCACGGAAAATAAAAACAAACTTTTTGATGAGCATCACCGGATCGGTGGAGGAGCCGGCGGCCAATGACTGGAGACCCGGACCAAGTCCCACAAAGGCAGCCCCGAGGGCAGAGTTTTTGATGAATTTCCGTCTATCCATGTGAATAGTTCATAAATACAACCGACAAGATATAAAATATGTTCATGTATTTATTCGTTGAATACGTTAAATTTGTAGAATAAACAACATAGTTGTGGGATTCAAAAGATGTCTTGTTTTCGGTTTTATTCTCTTCACTGGTCTTTCAATGAATGCCCAAAAGAACAAAAAGATCAAGGGAGGGGTTTCGCCTGATGATGAGAAAAAACAAAAAGTATTTGTTACCATAGGTCCGGAGCTGAGTTTGATCATCCCTACGGATTTTGGTGCCCGACCCAATGTGTTTTACCAGGATACGATGTATAAATTTTCTCCGAATTTTAGCTACCGCTTCGGTGCTTGCCTTCGGTTTGATTTTAGCAAGACCTTTTCTTTTCAAACGGGACTTTATTATATATCTAGGAATTATAGTTCCCAGGTGGGAAGGGCAAATCCCATCCATACCGAAATAGAGGAAGACTATTATAACCGATCGATGAATTATACGGGTTTCGAAATACCGATGATGGCTTTATTTTATGTACAACTAGGCCGGAAATGGTTCATGAATAATGCGGTGGGAATATCCATTGATTTTTTCCCCAGCAGCATCGTGAAGAATGCAGAAGATACCACCATCCAATATGTTTCTTATGGAGGTCGTAATTCATGGTGTGTACCCTCTATGAAAGCGGCCATTGGATTTGAATTCAGAACCGATAATGCAGGATATTTTTATTTAGGAGGACAATTCCATCGCCCCTTCTTTGCTATTTTCGATGGTTTTGCTGAACGCTCCAATCCGCAACCCTATGGATATCAACCCTCACAGATCCCACAATCCGGAACCTATTTTTCGGTTGACTTCAAATATTTCTTTCCCCCTGGTAAAAAGAATAAATGGACTGAAAACTCCCGATGAAACTGATCAAAGTTTTATACTATTTCGTTTTTACACTTTTTCTGGCATTGTTCAGCTTTTCTTATTTTATTGAATTGTTTTTTATGCCCACCGAAAAGCAAATTCAAAAAACGATTAGCAAAACTCCGGGATATGAATTAAAATTCGGCTCCTATACCTGGAATGATACCAAGATGGGATATGTGTCCGTAGGGAACGATACCGCCCAAAGGGTGATCATGGTGCATGGGTCGCCAGGGGCATGGGGAAATTACAGTGAGGTGTTAGAATACGCTGCTTTTTATAACAAGTTTAACTTGATTGCGGTAGACCGGTATGGATATGGGATTTCAGGGGGTGACCAGGGAGAGCCCGATCTTGGATTAAATGCTTCTTCCATCAGGGAATTATGTAAGCCATCAAAGGGAGGAAGAAAACCTATTTTGGTGGGGCATTCCATGGGAGGGCCCATCGTTATTAAATCAGCGATTGATTACGGAGATGAACTGGAAGGGGTGATCAGCGTAGCAGGATCTTTTGATCCTGATCTGGAGTTCAACGAATTCTATCGGGGGATATACAAGGTATTTCCCATCAATTTATTTTTTAGCCGGGAATTGCAAGCCAGCAATGATGAATTGTTTACCCATCGGTTGGAGTTGAAAAAAATGAGTACCGAATGGGATAGGATCAATTGTAAGGTAACGATCATTCAGGGGGGTAAAGACAACCTGGTAGACCCAGGGAATTTTGAATTTGCCAAAGGAAAATTAACAGGTAAAGACGCCATACTTACATATATTCCTGAAGAAGATCATTTCATCCCTTTTATGCGTCCGGAGCCTATGCTCATGGCCATTGAGCAAATGGGGAAATAGAAGAATTTGAGGTTTGAAATGTTGGAGGTTTGAAGTTTAGTAAAGCATCAACCTTGAACTTTTAACGTATTCTATCGATACTTTTTACCAGGTCATCGTCTTTTTTTATCCTTCTGGCAGCAACATAACATAGGATGATGCTGATGAGCTGTAAATAGATGCCCAGGCTTTTGCCCGGCAAAAGAACATATTCATTTTGAAAGGTAAATTTGATCATATATACCATCCCTAGTCCTATATATAAAACAATGATAATGGCCAGAATAAGGGTGTAGGACCGTTGCTTTTTACGATTTTTAAATTGGGTAATAATAAATATACTAAACAGAATAACAACTACGTTTACCACTATAAAGGGAGGGTTAAACAGGGCAGTAATCTTGATCACTTCACCCCCGGCGTTGTTCCAGGCAAAAACAGGGATAAAAAACAATAAAACGTGGAACAGGGCCACTAACCCCAGTAACAGACTTTGAACTCGTTGTAGCATAAACAGGCTAATTTACCACAATAATACAAAGGATTAAAAAAATATACCAAAACATTTGTATTACAAATATTATTTGTATTATTGTACTATCATTTCATTACATATATCCGTAACATTTCCCCCGTCTTTATTTTATTGAATCGCAAAAACTAAAATAATTTTTATTTCATGTAGGATGTGGATTTGCTCAAAAGCAAACCATTGAATGAGTTAAGCGACCTGGTAAAGCGAACGGGATGAATAGAAAAAAAAGAATTAATTATACAAATTTATGGAAGGTCCAGAAGAAAACTCTTTATCCGGAACGAACGGAAATGGGGACGAAGGAAAGAAAAAAAGAAGCCGTATCAATCCTCAGAAAGTAGTTATTGGCAAGCATAAAAAGCAAGTGCCTAAGGTGGAAGAGGAAGACCTAGGGGTAGGTGGTCTGTTTGATGACGATGAAAAAAAATATTCAGATTCAGAGCCTACCGAAGAGGAGATCCTGGCTGCCATCACTGCATCAGAAAATCCTGAGGCCCTGAATACGGATGAATCCTCTGATAAAACAGAAGAAACAGAAGAGTCGGATGATACCTATACCGAAAGTGAGGAGAAGGAACCTGGGGATAAAAAAGAAACGTCTGACGTTCCGGTAATGGAAGAAAACCCGCAGCAGAATGTTCAGAAACAACAATACGATAAACGTAATTTTGAGTTCTATAATTTCGATGGCCATGTGGAAAGTGAAGGAGTGTTGGAGATCATGCCGGATGGGTATGGATTTTTACGCAGTTCTGATTATAATTACCTGAGCTCACCTGATGATGTTTACGTTTCTCAATCACAAATAAAATTATTTGGATTAAAAACAGGGGATACCGTAGTAGGTACCATCCGGCCACCCAAAGAAGGGGAAAAATATTTCCCGTTGATCAAGATCAGCGAGATCAATGGATATACTCCGGATGAGATCAGAGACCGTGTACCCTTTGATTATTTAACACCTTTGTTTCCTCACGAAAAAATTCACTTAACCAGTAGTGGTGCCAAAAAAGATTCTTTGTCATTAAGGATCGTGGATCTTTTTACTCCGATAGGAAAAGGTCAGCGTGGATTGATCGTTGCTCAGCCTAAAGTGGGTAAAACTGTTTTGTTGAAAGAGGTAGCGAATGCCATCGCAGCCAACCATCCGGAAATTTACCTGATCATTTTATTGATCGATGAAAGGCCGGAAGAGGTAACCGATATGGCCAGAAGCGTGAAAGCAGAAGTAGTGGCTTCTACTTTCGATGAACCCGCCGAACGACATGTAAAGATTGCCAATATTGTATTGGAAAAGGCCAAAAGAATGACGGAATGTGGACAGGATGTAGTGATCCTGCTCGACTCTATTACACGTTTGGCCCGTGCATTCAATACATGTGCACCTGCATCCGGTAAAATTTTAACGGGCGGTGTGGATAGCAATGCATTGCAAAAACCTAAAAAATTCTTTGGTGCTGCACGTAAAATTGAAGACGGAGGCTCGTTGACTATTTTGGCAACCGCATTGATCGAAACCGGATCGAGGATGGATGAAGTGATCTTCGAAGAGTTCAAAGGAACCGGTAATATGGAATTACAATTGGATCGTAAATTGGCGAACAAACGTATGTTCCCGGCGATCGATCTCACGGTTTCCAGCACCCGGAGAGATGATCTGTTGGAAAGTCCAAATACCATAGCGAGGATGCATTTATTAAGAAATCTATTGGCTGATTTCAATGTGGTGGAAGCCATGGAGTTTGTAATGGATCGTATCCGGACCACACAAAACAACGACGAATTCCTCATTTCAATGAATGCGTAAACCGGTAACTGGTAACCGGTAATTGGTACCCTAATCATAGTCTGAATAGAAAAATGGAGAATTTAGGAGGTTTTGAAACTTGGGAAGTTTGGAAGGAGTCCAGAAATCTGAAGTTGAAAATAAACAAACCAATAAATCTGATGAAATATAAAACTTCCGAATTAATCTGTTTTCCCCACATCCCAGTTACTAATTACTAATTACCAATCCATGAAACCAAGTTATGTAGGTTTAGCAGTAGCCGGTTTATATATCATTTTTAAAATGGTATTATTCATAGCCGGAATTCAAAATACAGTCATGGTCAATTCACAATGGAGCATTTTATTGATCCTGGTGTTGATTGGTATTTTTTATTCTATCAATCAATATATCCGATCAAGTACCGGTTACGATTGGATGGCCGCTTTTAAGAAAGGACTTACCGTAGCATTGGTAGCTGGGGTGATCGCAGGTATTTTTCTCTATATATATTATTCGGCCATCGATACCTATTATTTAGAATTAAGGCAAGTGGAATGGTATAACCAATTCAAAGGTCAGATTCCCAAAGACCAGATGGAGGAATCCCAAAAATCCATGAAAGCCGCTTTTCGTCCAACTACTTACGCGGTAGTTACTGTATCCATTGTAAATATTCTTGGATTATTGGGGAGCCTTGTGGTAGCTTTAATTGGCAGATTTACCATCAAGAGAAAATAATTCACCTGTTTGACATATTATCAAAAGTGTCGAACATATTACCTAAACAGTTTTAACCATTTGAAATTCAATGTACTGTCCTAGTGTAAATGATTTCAATCAAGGAATATGGTGGCAAATATTATCCAAATTGCTATTCAGTTGATTGACCGGTTTATATCTTTTGAGTACCTTCGCCCCCTACTAAAAATTCACAACATAATCATGAAGAAGATTTACCTCTACATTAGTTTACTCGGCCTATTGTTTTTCGCCAACATTCCATCTGCAATGAGTCAGGTGAACGTGGTTGCCTCAGCAGGTGTTCCCTTTGCACCTTATCCAACATTAAATGCGGCTTTTGCAGCTATCAATGCAGGAACCCATCAGGGAGTCATTCGCATAGGCATTTCTGCCAGTGTTGTGGAACCAGGTCCTGCAGTATTGCATAGCAATGGATCAGGAACCGCTCTTTACCAATCAGTGATCATAGGACCCATAGTTGATGGGGTGAGTATTTCCGGACCTACCGCAACGGGAAGAGGTTTGATAGAATTTAACGGATGTGACAGTGTGGTAGTAGAAGGTGATAATCCTAATACCGGAGGCGTTAACCGGAATTTGACCATTCAGAATACTGCTGTGAATACCATTACTTTTACATCTTGTGTACGATTTGCCAATTCGGCTGCTGTAACAACTTCTAATGATGTAGCGGTAAGAAATTGTATATTGATAGGAAGTGCTACCAGCAGAAATGCCGTTGGAATTACATCCACTGCAGGCAGTGAAAATACCACCTTTGGCGTATATGCAGGAGGTAATGGAGGTGCTACAGCAACCACCGCACCTGCTGCTCTTACCAGCGTAACAGCTAATACAGCTCCAGCGGGAACTACTATTAATAATTTTTCAGTCACCAATTGTTCGGTTATTTCCTGTGCCCGTGGTATTGTATTTTTAGGAGCCAATGCGACGGTATCTACCGGAGTTACGGTTAGCAATAATACTATTGGCGATCAAACGGCTTTGGTGGGTACACCACCCTTCACATCACCTGCAAATACAGTATATACTAAAGGTATATATGTAGGAGGAACAACAGCAGTTACCATCACCGGAAATAGTATAAGAAATATCCTTACTTATGTAGGTATCCTCATGACAGGTATTGAGTTACCAAACAACATAGGCGCCGGTGCTATTAACATTAATAATAACACCATTAATGGGATGTGTCAGAACAATTCGCTTGCCTTTCCGGTTAAAGCCATCTTAATTTCTAACGCGGGTGCCCCCTATACCATTAGCGGTAATACTATCACCAATATTCAGGGAATACTAACTGGTTTTGCTGGTGCAACTACTACAGTAGGAGTTGAGGTAAACACCACTGCTGCTTCAGGTACTATTGAACTGAACAATATTTCTCAAGTATATAATAGGAACCCTGGTACAACTGCTGCTTATGGTATCAATGTATTAGGAGGAAATAACGTAACCATGCGCAATAATTTTATTTCTGATATCAACCAGAATATTACAGGGGGGTTTAGTTTTGACCCTTTGTATGGAGTTTTTGGAATTCGCATCAATGCAGGTACTGGTCATAGGATGTATTATAATTCCATCAATTTATTTGGAGCATTGTTGGGAACAGCAAATAGCAATTTGCTTACTTCATGTATTGCAGTTGCTGGTACTGGTCAAACAGGACTTGATATAAGGAATAACATACTGGCGAATAATTTAACCGGTGGTACAACAAGTATTGCCCACGTTTCAATTTATCTCCCTTCAGGTGGTACTTCAGCAATGAACCTTACTTTGAACAACAATACTTACTATTGTGGAACAGATGTGGCGAGACAAGGAATTGGGCAAGCAGGATTGACTGCCGGAACTAATTTCTATTTGCCGGGGAACTTTAATCCTGCAACAACTGCACCAGCTACTAATATGCGTGCCTATACAAGTACTTTAAGTGTTGCGGGCACAAATGACAATGCGTCTTTTGCATCAAATGTAGTTCCACCATTTATTTCTAACACCGATCTTCATATAAATAACGGTGCGATCAATGCGGTGGATGTAGATGCGAAAGCAACTCCTATTGCGGGCATAACTACTGATATAGATGCCAACGTAAGAGACGCTGTTACTCCGGATATCGGAGGTGATGAATTTTCAGCCCCGAATTGCAGCACTGCCACAGGGGGTACCATTACTCCGGCATCTTATACAAGGTGCAGTGGGCAAACAGTAACCTTAACATCTACCGGTGCTACCGGTGGAGCTGGTATCACGTATCAATGGATGGTAGGAGCAACATCTGGTGGACCTTATGTAAATGTTTCTGGTGGTTCTGGAGCAACAACCACTTCTTATACTTCCGGTGCTTTAACCGCAGGGACCTATTACTATGTTTTGCAAACCACTTGTTCTTTTGGCCCGCTTACAGGCTTGTCAAATGAAGCAACCGTTACGGTGAATGCAAATCCTTCGGCTTCTGCATCAACTAACTCTCCTATCTGTGTAGGTGATACAATACTATTAAATGGTACCACGGATATTGGAACTTCTTTTACATGGTCCGGACCTAACGGCTTCAGTTCTACCTCACAAAACGACATGGTCCTTTTGGCTCCACTGGCAGCTGCGGGAACATATTCATTTACGGCTATTGCAAATGGTTGTTCATCGCTGGTAGCTACCACGAATGTAATTGTAGGAGTTGCGCCAACAGGAGCAACAGCCTCAGTGAGCAATGATACAGTTTGTAACGGAACACCTATCGATTTAAATTCATCAGCTAATCCATATTCAATTATTTTACTTACTGAGAATTTTAATTCAGGTGCTCCTACATGGACCAGGTTCAACAGTTCTACAGGAGGAACTCCTGCCAATGCAGCATGGACCGACAGACCCAATGGATTTGTTTATGCAGGGGGAACAGCTTATAGCACCAACGATGCTTCTCAGTTTATACAATCTAATAGCGATGCGCAAGGGTCTGGAAGTACTACCAGGACCAATATACAATCCCCGGTATTCAGTACCTCAGGATATTCCAATGTCAATGTTAATTTTTATCATTTTTACAGAGATATTGGTGATGCAGGAGATTCAGCCATCGTAGAAGCTTCTTTGGATGGAATTAGCTGGACAGTTGCCAACGCCTTTACCGCCACCACTGGAACAGAAAATAACTTTACAAATTCCAATGTGGCTTTACCTGCCCTTTTTGATAACCAACCAAATGTATACGTAAGGTTCAGGTATATTGGAACCTGGGATTGGTACTGGTCTATTGACAATGTTACCATCTCATCAAACTCAACAAACTTTACTTATAACTGGACCTCGGCCCCGGCAGGATTTACTTCTACTTCTCAAAATCCAACCGGTGTTATACCAACTACTACCACTGCCTATACGGTTGCAATCACCAATATTTTTGGATGCTCCGCTACAGCAGGTGATACGGTTACTGTTCTGTCTCCAGCGGTGAGCTATACTGCCTCTCCTAACGATACGATTTGCGCAGGTGATAACGTTACCTTAAGCGGAACAGGAGCTGTAAGCTACAGCTGGACCGGTGGGATTACGGATGGTGTAGCATTTACACCTCCATCTAGTGGTTCATATACAGTTACAGGTACTGATATCGGTGGATGTACCAACACTGCATCTGCATTTATCCAGGTGAATTCACTTCCGGTAGTAACTGTAAGTGGTGACACTACCTTATGTCCGGGAGATACTGTAACACTTACTGGAACATCTGGCGGAACCAGTCAATGGTATTTAAATGGTTCACCCATCGGAGGTGCTACCTCAAATACGTATATGGCTAGTTTGCCCGGTCATTATAATATGGTAAAAACAAATCTGAACGGTTGTGCGGATTCATCAGTAGTTGGATTGGATATTATATCTTATCCAAACCCTGTTGTAAGTTATACCGTTTCACCTAACGATACAGTATGTGCCGGAACCATGCTTACTTTAAGTGGAACCGGAGCAAGTTCTTATGGCTGGACAGGCGGAATTACTGATGCGGTCCCATTTGCCGCATCCGGATCAACTACTTATACAGTAACCGGAACCGATGTAAATGGATGTACTAATACAGCTTCAGCACCGATCGTAGTGAATACTTCCCCAACCGTAGGTTATACAGTTAGTCCGAATGATACCATTTGTCCCGGTGGATCTGTTACCTTATCAGGAACAGGTGCGGTTTCTTATTCATGGACTGGTGGAATTACCAATGCAGTTTCATTTACTCCAGCAAGTTCAGGAACCTATACAGTAACCGGAACAGGGGCCAATGGTTGTTCAAGCACTGCCTCAGCTCCAATCGTTGTGGGAACTAATCCAACTGTGAACCTGGGTGCTGATATAGTTCAGGCAAATCCACCGGCGGTATTGGATGCAGGTGCAGGATTTACCAGTTATTTATGGAGTACATCTGAATCTACCCAAACCATTTCTGTAAATACCAATGGAACTTATATCGTAACAGTTACTAATATATTTGGTTGTACCGATAGCGATACCATCCAGGTAAACTTTACAAGTGGAATTTCAAATCCTGATGGAAGTACAACCACCATGATGTTATATCCAAATCCAAACACGGGTCCATTCAATGTAAGAATTGATAACCTGGAGACCAACAACCTGGTGCTGGATATACTTGATATGACAGGAAGAGTTGTGTATAACCAATATGTTGGTTCCGTAAGTGGAAATACCATTCTACCATTTGATCTTACGAATTTAAGAGTAGGAACTTATGTATTGAGAATGACTGCGAATGGAAACTCAGCACAACTAAGATTCATCATTAGTAACTAAGAATGAATTGATAAAAATAAAGGCCATCCACTTCGGTGTGATGGCCTTTTATTTTTTTTGACAATCTGGCAGTTCAAGTCGAATGTTAACCGAAAAGGGCCTTTTCTCAGCCTTCACCGCGCTTTAATTTAACTATTTGAAAATCATAATTTTAAAAACTAAACACAGTATTTGACACTAAACTTTAGGTCATATATTACTAAATTGTTACCAGTAGGTTGACTGGCTCCAGTCTTTTCAGTACCTTCGCCACCTAATTAAAATACTCGTAACATAATCATGAAGAAAATTTATCTCTACATCAGTTTACTGGGCATATTGTTTTTTGCGAATATTCCATCTGCCATGAGCCAGGTGAATGTGAATGCAACCGCAGGAGTTCCTGTAGGAGCTTATCCCAATATAAGTGCAGCATTTACAGCAATTAATGCAGGTACCCACCAGGGTATGATCTTTATTTCTATTACAGCCAATGTTATTGAACCCGGTTCTGCGGTTTTAAACTCATCAGGTGCAGGTCCAACCCTGTATCAGTCTGTAAGAATATTTCCGGTTAGTGATGGTATACTGGTTTCAGGAACAACAGCTGCGGGCAGAGGCTTGATAGAGCTGAATGGAGCCGATAGCGTTATCATTGATGGTGATAATCCATTAACCGGAGGCACCAATCAGAATTTGACCTTTACAAATACTGCCGCAAGCACGGTCAATTATACCAGTGTTATCCGTATTGCTTTATCCACATTGGTTACCAGCGGAAATACCAATACCGTTAGGAATTGTATCCTGAATGGTAGTGCTACGGGTCGAAATACAGCAGCTTTTACCAGTACAACAGGTCCGGAAAATACTACCTATGGTTTATTAGTGGGTGGAGGTGCATCAACCGTTGATCCTTCAACTGCCCCATCCGCCATTGCTTCTGTTACAACAGTTGTTGGTGCTGGGATCACAGCTACTGCTTTTGTTGCCAATAACAATATGATCAATGTTTGTGCAAGAGGTATTGCTGTACAAGGTTCATCCACTACTGTTGCAAATAACTTATCTATTACCAATAATGTGATTGGAAGTGCAACAGCAGGAAATACTACCACAGTTTATTCACGTGGTATGACCTTGCAGGGATTTGATAATGCAATGATTTCTGGAAATACCATTAGAAATATAGAGTGGTTTGTAACGAGCGCCACTATGGGGATTGCCTTAGGTGATGCCTCCGCAACCGGAACAAATGCCATTATAGAAAAAAACACCATTGCCGGAATGAACAACAACAATACCGGAACTTATGGAGCTTATGGGATCAATGTGAACTGCGGTCCTAACCAAACTATGAGAAATAATTTCATATATGGTATCACCGGAAACATGCAAGGTGGTGCAGCATTTTCAACCACCTTCGGCTTATTTGGGATCCGTGTATCTGGTTCTACCAATCATAAAATCTACAATAATTCGGTTTCAATGAGTGGCCTCCGCGCAGGTACACCTGCAACAAGTCTGCTTGCAGCCTGTTGTGCTATTGTAAATACCGGCCAGACAGGTATGGATATAAGAAATAATATTTTTTCAAATACAATGACCGGTGGTACCACCCAACTTGCATATGTTTCTCTTTACCTGCCAGTAGGAGGTACGTCAGCCATGAACCTAACATTGAATAACAATGCATACTATTGCGGACCTACTGCAGCAAGCCAGGGAATTGCGCAGGTAAGTACAACCTCTAGTGTTGCCAATTTATATTTACCTGGAAACTTCAATCCGGGATCCACGGCTCCTGCCACCAATTTAAGAGCTTATACCAGTACTTTAAGTGTAGCAGGTACCAACGACAATGCCTCTTATGCATCATCGAATGCTGCGCCATTCATTTCATTGACCAACCTTCACCTTGACCTTGCTTCACTGGAGTTACCAAATGTTGAGCAAAAAGGAGATGCTACTGTACCGGTAGCGGTCGATTTTGATAATGATGTTCGTCCAAACGTATCTACTGTATTACCTGATATAGGAGCTGATGAGGTGGCAGTTGCCGCTTGTTCTTCAGCAAGTGGTGGTACCATTGCTCCTTCGTCTTATACAAGATGTGAGAACCAAACGGTGAATTTGGTTTCTACCGGAGCTACTACCGGTACCGGAATTACCTATCAATGGATGGTATCAACAGTTTCCGGGGGACCTTATGTAAACGTTTCAGGCGGTACAGGAGCTAATAGTACCTCCTATACTTCCGGACCTTTAACCCCGGCAGGAACTTATTTTTATGTACTCCAAACCACTTGTTCGTTTGGACCAATTGTCGGTTTATCAAATGAAGCAACTGTTACGGTGAATACACTTCCAGTAGTTGGAGTGAGTCCTTCCGTTTCTTCTTATTGCACTCCAGGAGGTGCTCCTGTTACCTTAACTGCTACAGGTGCTTCTACGTATTCATGGGGACCTGCCGCAGGATTGAGCGCTACTACGGGTGCCATCGTAGATGCAACTCCAGCAGTGGGAACAACCTATACTGTTACCGGAACTGATGGAAATGGTTGCACTGCAACTGCTACAGCATTGGTAAACGTTAGCACGATGCCAACAGCTTTCGCAACAGCTAATCCTGCTACTATATGTCCTGGATCAAACTCTTTATTAATCGGTTCAGGATCTTTTAGTTTCAATTACTGTCAGCCTGTATATACGAATGGTACAGGTTTTGGTGATTTTGTGAGTCTTGTTCAATTGAACACCCTTAATAATCCTACCGGAGCATCAGCTGCGCCATATTATACTTTATATCCTGCTTCCGGAAGCACTACCACCACTTTGGTTGCCGGAAATAGTTATACGATCACATTGAGTCCAGGTACTTATACGATTAATGACCTTGCTGCATGGATAGATTATAACCAGAACGGAATTTTAAATGACCCGGGTGAAAAACTGGGAGAAACGGATAATCTGGGAGCCATGCCTGCCACCACCGCATTTAATTTTACAGTTCCTGCAGGAGCATTCAACGGGACCACCCGCTTAAGAGTAAGAGATGTTGACCATGCAACAACCAATGATATGGATCCATGCGCAGCACAATCTACCTATGGTGAAACAGAAGATTATATCATTACAATTGTAGGAGGTGCTGATCCATTTGCTTCTTATGCATGGACCCCTTCCACCTTCCTGACTACAACAACCAATGATACTACCAATGCAGTGGGTGTTACTTCCACCACTACTTATATTTTTAGTGCTACCAGTGCTGGAGGTTGTACCGATACTGCAAGTGTAACTGTACTGATTGATCCATTGTCGTCTACCAATTCAGCTACTCCAAATGATACGGTTTGTGAAACAACAAGTTTAACCTTGAATAGTATTCCTTCTGCCGGCGGAGCACCTTATTCTTTTTCATGGTCTGGTCCAAACAGCTTTACTTCAACTTCTCAAAATCCTGTGATCCCTGCCATTACTTTGGCGGATGCAGGAGTTTATACGGTAACTGTTACGGATAATTGTGGATCGATGAGTACCACCACACTTACCATAACAGTTAACCCTGCACCTTCTATTTCTGTAAGTCCAAATGTTGCCAGTTATTGTACACCTGGTCCTGCGGTTACTTTAACCGCTTCCGGATCTTCTGTATCTTATTCATGGGCTCCGGCTGCAGGCTTGAGTGCTACTACCGGTAGTACCGTAGATGCAAGTCCATCTGCTCCTACAGTTTATATTGTAACAGGAACTGGTGCGAATGGTTGTTTAAATTCTGATACTGCTACCATTGCTTCTGGAGGATTCCCAACGGCTTCGGCAACTGCTACGCCATCCTGGATCTGTCCTGGTGATAGCTCACAACTGATTGGTGTTGGAAGTCCTGCTGCATTCACTTATTGTCAGCCTGTGTATGGCACAGGAACCGGCTTTGGTGACTATATTAGCCTGGTACAGTTGGACAACATCAACAATGCAACGGTAGGTGAGCCAACTCCATACTATATCTTGTATCCTGCTGCGGGTAGTACAACTACTACTTTGGTTGCAGGTAGCTCATATAATATTACGCTAAGTCCTGGAACATATAACATCAACGATGTTGCTGCATGGATTGACTTCAACATGAATGGAGTGCTGAATGATGCTGGTGAAAAATTAGGTGAAACGGATGATTTGGGAGCAGCACCAGCTACTACCGTTTTCAACTTTACTGTTCCTGTAAATGCAATTAATGGTCCTACAAGATTAAGAGTAAGAGATGTGGATCATGCTGGTACGAATGATATGGATCCATGTGCTCCTCAATCTGTATATGGTGAAACGGAAGATTATATTGTAACCATTGTAGGTGGTGTAGATGCCATGACCTATTCCTGGTCGCCTTCTACATTCCTTAGCTCAACCACCAACGATACAGTGGCTGCTAACGGAGTAACCAGTACCACCAATTATATATTTACTGCGATCACCGATCAGGGTTGTACTACAAACGATACCGTTGCTGTGAACACGTTTACTTTACCTTCGGTGGTGGCGAATGCAACGAGTACTTCTATTTGTCCTGCTGATTCAGTTACATTGTATGGAACGGGTGCTACTTCCTATTCATGGGATAATGGGGTAGTGGACAGTGTGGGATTTGTTCCTGCATCTACATTGACCTATATAGTGGTAGGTACCGATACCAATAGCTGTGTAAATATGGATACGATTACCGTAACCGTTAATCCGCTTCCTACTGTTGGATATACCGCTACACCTAATGATACCGTTTGTCCAGGTGGATCTGTTACTTTATCTGGAACAGGAGCTACCTCTTATGTATGGTCGGGTGGAATTACAAATGGAGTTTCATTTAATCCAGGCTCATCCACAACATATACCGTTACCGGAACAGATGCGAATGGTTGCATGAATACCGCCACAGCCCCAATTGTTGTTGGTACGAACCCAACAGTGAACCTGGGTGCTGATATCGTTCAGGCAAATCCACCAGCGGTATTGGATGCAGGTGCAGGATTTACCAGCTATTTGTGGAGTACAACTGAAACCACCCAAACCATTTCTGTAAATGCCAATGGAACTTATATTGTAACTGTAACCAATATATTTGGTTGTACCGATAGCGATACTATCCAGGTGAACTTTACAAGTGGAATTTCAAATCCTGATGGAAGTACAACCACCATGATGTTGTATCCAAATCCAAACACAGGTCCGTTCAATGTAAGAATTGATAACCTGGAGACCAACAACCTGGTGCTGGATGTGCTTGACATGACAGGAAGAGTTGTACATCAACTATATGTTGGTTCCGTAAGTGGAAATACCATTCTGCCATTTGATCTTACGAATTTAAGAGTAGGAACTTATGTATTGAGAATGACCGCGAATGGAAGCTCAACACAATTAAGATTCATCATTCACAAATAAGATTGAATTGATAAAAATAAAAGGCCATCCACTTCGGTGTGATGGCCTTTTTTATTTTAGATGTTTTTTAACCTCGTCTACTTTGATCATCTGATGAGACCCATGATAAACCACCTGGTTATCGACAAGAATGATCACCTGCGGAGATTCATGTTCAACCTTCCACTTACTTTCAATTTCGTTTGAAATACTTCGATAACGGAGCAGATCCAGGTAATATACATCCGCATATTCTTTTAGCTCGTTCATGCCATCTTCCATTCTGTTTTTCGCCATGGAGCTAATAGAACAACGGGTACTATGTTTAAAAATGATCTGCGGTTTTGTAAAAGAAGCTGATTCGATCTGGTCGAGTTGCTCCATACGAATGAGATGGAGCCAGGGATCTTCTTTTGTATGTTTTCGATCTGAGCCAAACATGATTGTACAAAGTTAATGGTTTAACAGTATCTTCAAGGATATGAGTGGCACCCCAAAAAAAATGCCCTTCTAAACAGAAGGGCATCCATTTTCTATTGATAAAAATTTTATTTGATGAGGATCTTCTGACTGGCTTTTCGAACACCTGAATGAATATTCACCACATACATTCCGGTTTCCAAACCTACCACATCCAGGTTATATACCTTCTGGCCTTTTGGAATGATCCCTGTTTTTACTTCCTGCCCCACCATATTGGTTACAGAAAAATTCCACTCTGTATCGTTACCTGGGATATCAATCACCATTTGCTCAGTGGTAGGGTTAGGATAAGCGGTAAAGAAAACAGAATTCGGATACTGTTGGGTATACAAATGTTGAATACATAATTGATCATATAAAAAATCAGCGGCAAATTGATAGGTAGTATCTGATTGCTGAGGAGTTTGCCAGAACTCACAATGATCGGCGTTCCAATAGGTCTTTAAAGGATTATCTACCCCAACATTTAATGCCCTTTTATGGATAGATCCACTTCCACTTACCACCATTACAGGTATCCCGGGATTGGCCATGGCAGTTCCATAAGGAACCGTACCATCCTGGTATCCATGAATGCTCATGACTGGTACATCTCCTGCGTTCATATAGATGGTATCGGCCAATGCGCCGCAATAATTGAGGACCGCCTGTGGGTTTACCGGATAACCCGGGTTACCACTGGCACCATAGAATCCACCATCGTCTGCTTGTACAATATCAGGATGTAATTCAGAAGGTTGGTCCATGTAAGCTAAGTGAAGAGCCATGATGGAGCCTGCGCTAAAACCACCCACGATCACCAGATCAGGATTTACCTGATAAGGATTTCCATCCACTGCCACAGATTTACGAAGGTAACGAACAGCCGCCATTTGATCATGCACTGCTTTATAAACGATATTTACATACGTAGATTCTACATCAGAACTAAGAATGATCTCAATAGGATTTGCCAAGCGGTAATCAATAGTTACAGCCACATATCCCATGCTGGCCAGCCATCTGCAATGGCTTGCCATTCCTGGATCAGCTTTAGTACCTCCGATAAAACTTCCGCCATGGGCCAATACCACTACGGGTCTGTATTGTACCGCATCGCCTGCTGGATACCACATGTCCATTTTGAGGTCCTGGAAATTTCCTGCTGTGAACTCAGCATTTCCATAAACAATGTTCATGGTAGAGTCAATATTGGAAAAAATAGGGGTATAGTACCGGCCTCCGGCGCAATCAACCTGCGCAAAAGAATTAGCAATTAATAGAACAGGTACGATCGAGAGTAAGGTTCTTTTCATACATTTTTGTTTAGTATTACAATGTACAAAAATTTACTATATCATGATTTCCTAAACTTATTTCCTGTTTAGGTATTTCAGTGCTGAATGGATATATTGATCATCTTTATTGATGATATAATAGAAGCCTTCGTTCTTCCAGAGATTCCGGGCAATCAAGGATTGCAGGCGGTTGATGAGCCACAACCTTGACTTCCTGATCTGGGCATCTTTCCGAGCCACTCCATTTTTGTCTGCATAGTCCACAAATTCCACCAGGATCTTATCCGCCAGGTTTATATCCCTTCCAAATTCTCTATAATCCTTGTATTTTTTCAACAGGGTATTTCTGTTCTTATCTGCATAATTAAAACAGAAATCATAAGAGACCCCTTTGCTGATCACATCGCTATAATATTTTGAATAACCACTGGTATCTACCGGAACATATACGTCGGGTGAAATACCTCCTCCGCCATATACTGTGCGCCCGGATTTGGTTTTGTATTTATGTAAGGTATCGCCTGGATTTGATTGATGGTTTGGATCGGTATTCAGGATCTCTGAATATGCTTCTTCATAATATTTTTCTGTTCCTTCGGTATAAGGGCGCTGGATGGATCTATTAGATGCCGTATAATACCTGGCCACCGTTAACCGGATGGCTGATCCATCTTTAAATTCAAACTGTTCCTGCACCAATCCTTTACCGAATGATCTTCGCCCAATAATTGCGGCCCTGTCATTGTCCTGCATGGAGCCGGCAATGATTTCTGAGGCAGAGGCTGATCCTTCATCGATGAGGATCACCAATGCACCATCTTCAAATTCACCTTCGCTGGTAGCTTTATAATCTTCTCTTTTTCTGGCTCTCCCTTCGGTATAAACGATCATTTCTTTATTCTTCAGGAATTCATCTGCAATGGCGATGGCCACGCTTAAATATCCACCAGGATTTCCTCTCAGGTCAAGGATCATTTTTTCCATTCCAAGGCCTTTTAGTTTTTTGAAGGCATCCATGTATTCTTCATATGTTTTTTCGGCAAAGCGGTTAAGCTTGATATAACCTGTCTGCTCGTTGATCATATAAGATGCATCCAAACTATAGATAGGAATTTTATCCCTGGTAATGGTATATGGGATCAATTCTTTTACCGTCCGGCGGGCAATATCCACTTTAACTTTGGTCCCTTTTTTACCCCTTAATTTTTTGATCACTTCTTCATTCTTGATCTTTGTACCTGCAACTAACTGTCCATCGATTTTCACGATCCTATCTCCGGAACGGATACCTAATGCTTCTGAAGGTCCACCTGAGATGGCAGCTACCACCACAATGGTATCGTTCACAATATTGAACTCAACTCCGATCCCGTCAAAATTTCCTTCCATGTCTTCGTTTACCCCTTGCAGATCTACCGGTGGGATATAGGCACTGTGTGGATCCAATTGTTCCAGCAAGGCAGCAATGGCTTCGTCGGTAAGCTTGTCTGTATTTACCGTGTCCACATATTCCTCGTCGATTAAACTCAATATCTGGTTGATCTTTTCATTTTGATTTCCATTGGAATAAAAAATATTCTTGCTGCCACCGGTTCCTCCCCCGGAGGTGGATAGATTTTTTCCTATGAACACTCCAAAGATCGTGGCGATTGCCATGAGGATAGGCATGAAAACAATCAGCCTCGAATTCTTATTCATTGACATTATATATCTGGTTTATCTGCTAATCATGCAAATTTAAGGGAATTTACAGGGAGTTGATAATGATCCCGTTTAAAAAACTCTAATTCCTGGTTTTTATTAGTTCATCGATGGCTAAATCCAGCAAATTTGGATTATTTATGAATTGTGAATGAAAAGTGGAGGCCAGTGCAAGGTCTCTTCCCAGATCCAGCTGGTCCTGAAGGGTACTATAAAAATTACCTGCTTCTGTATGATACCTGGCGAGGTATTCCTGCTCTGTTTGACCTGGCGTAGGCACCAGCAACGCCTTTGACCCAGCAACCAGATAATCCATGATGGAAGAATAACCGGCCCTGCTTACCACCATTTCCGAAGCATGAATGACCTCATTGGTAAAAACCGAATCGGAGATATCCACCACCTCTAAATTTTCAGGGACCTGTTTTTTAATATGCTGGTTGGTCCCTCTGATCAGGATATATTTTCCTTCTGTCAAACGATCCATTTGGTCGATGATGAGATGTTCGAATTCAGTTCTTAAAGGTTCTAAACCGGATAGAATAAAAGCCGCTTGGTACCTGCCTACCGGCAAGGCAGGCCTTTTTTTGTGTTGCTGACTGGGTGTTAACCTCGACAACAATCCTATAAAAGCATGTGGAAATGGAATAGCCAATTTATGGGATAATTTGCCCGACGCATTGGTTTCACCAGGAAGATCTGGGATCCAGCACATGTTAAAATTTTCGATATAGGATCGGTTGATCTTCCAAAGCACGGGTTCGAGCAAATCATTGCTGCCGGATGAAATAAATAATTGATGTGCCATGAAAATACAATGTGCATTTTTATGGTGAAGTCCATACCGATGGTCTGAGATCACCACATCTATTTCCTCCCTTTCCATTTTTTCTTCCAGCCATTTCCTTTCCTGTTGTATGGATCTTAAAATTCCGGGTGCCTGGCGAAGCATAGCGATCGACATAGGCAGCTTTGTGGAGTAGGTGACCTCATATCCCGGAATTTCTTCATAAGGAAGATCAGGGAATTCCATTTGTAATAACTTTCCTGAAATACCCGATCCGCCCAATTTTACTTCGAAATCTTTTTCAATTAATTTTTTAATCAAAGGAATACACCTGGCAGCATGACCCAAACCCCAATCCAAGGGAGCAACCAATATTCTTTTTTTTCCTAACAATTGATGTTGTTCTTAATCCACATCCATATTCTGCGTAAGCGACCTAATAATTTTGAAATGGTTAAAGAATTGTTTTGCAATAATTCGAAGTACCGTATATACCGGAACGGCCAGGATCATTCCTACCAATCCGAACAGACTGCCTGACAGAACAATCACCAGGAATATTTCTATGGGATGTGCCTTGACGCTTTTGGAAAAAATAACGGTTTGAAAAATGTTGTTATCTAATACCTGTACAATGGAAAATACAATGGCCATTTTTCCTATGAGAGGTAAAATAACGGTATATACATCCATTTCAAGATGGTTTGAAATGCCTAGAAAAATTCCAACCGTAGCACCGATAATTGGTCCTAAATAGGGAATAGCATTAAAAAGTCCTGCAAAAAAGCCAATGGTAATAGCGAGCTCAAGATTCATTCCAATGATCAAGAGTCCGATCATCGTACATAACATTACCAGCAATAATTCGAGTAAAAGTCCTATAAAATATCTTGATAGCATTTTTCTACTTTCAGTCATGATCACCAAGGTTTGCTTTTCGTACTTCGCCGGCATAATGGTAATGATGATGTTTTTGAACAGGCTTTTATCCCTTAAAAAGAAAAAGGCAAGAAAGGATGCCGAAACAATGGTGGCTAATATATTTCCTAACGTTGTAAAAGCCGATCCAAACCATTTACTTAAACTCTGCACGTTGATATACTTCAACCAAAATGTTTTGATCATACCTTCCAGTTCCTTTCTATGAACAATTCCTGGTTCAATTGAATCCTTGTTGACTGCTGGCAAGGTCTTGGACATTTTTATCAAGGTATCCGTTTCAGGTTCAAAAATCCCTCCTTTATTGTATACGGCATTGTAAATACTATCGCATGGCAATTTGTATACAATGGTCCGTTCAATAATTTTTACGGGTTCTCTTGGAACCGTATCTATTGGTTCAAAGTTGATCAGACCCAGCATTTCCATTTCTCTCACTGTACGGTTGATGGGTTTTTCCAACTGAGTGATCAGTTTTTCAGGATCCACCTTCGAAATTTTTACACCTTCCTTTACAATGATGGGGAATATGACTGCACCAATCCCTCCTAAAAATGCCCAGATTAAAAAAATACTGAGCAATGCATTGACAAACCCCGGGATCTTGAACTTACGGATATGGATTCTTTCCAATTGCATATAAAGCGGACGGGCAATCAATGTAAGTATTACTCCGGTTACAATATAAATGGTAATACTCATAAAATACCATAGCAAGAAAACAACCAGTGCCACCGTTGCAATGGTGAGGATATTTTTAAAGAGCTTGTTGATATTAAGGGGTGACTTTTCTGCCATCTTATTTCTTTTCTACTGTTTTCACGAGATTGAACAAAATGGATTCAACTATTTCGTGTCTACCTTCAAATGTAAGAATATTTGGCTTCTTTTTAAGACTAAGCATCACCTTTTCCATTTGTTTTTTTAATTCCTCATTTACATATTCATCCTGTAAACCGTATAATAAATATGTTTTCATGTCATCACTCAGGTATTTGGGTGAGTTCCATTGCATATCGGGCGGAAAAAAACCGGCCCAGGATACCAGGGTTTTTATCGGATACCCGGTATGCAAAGCCCATCTGCAGGCAGTTGCAGCGCCTTGAGAAAACCCCAGCACATGTATTTCACAATTATTAGGAATTTTCAATTCACCCATCAGCAAGTCCAAGTAGTTTAAATAATCTTCTATTTCATTTTCCCGGTCTTCTTTTGTCATCCAGCTGGCGCCTATCCTCCCCGTGGTTTCATTCAGGTAATATCTCGACAATGCATCGGGGGCAACAATAAAATTACCTGCATGCTGAACAGCTTTAAAATTTTTTATAAAATATTCTCCCAACTGGCCATAACCATGTAGCACAAGCCATACATGTTTTGTTTGCTCAGTGAATGTGCCCATGGTAAAATACCGGGCCGTTTTTGTGGTTTTAATATGGTGCTCTGATGTTTCGGCCATTTTTAGTAATTTTCGCCTAAATCTACAATTTAATGTCAAAACCCCCTGGTCTACCGAGCGCAAAACCTATATTCGGACATATCCTTGAGTTTCGCAAGGGACCCATGGAGTTCATGAAGAAATGCCATAGTGAATTGGGAGATATTACCTGGCTTCAATCCCCTTTTCGGGATATTACCCTGGTCTTCAAACCTGATTATATTAAATATATCTTACAGGAGAACAATAAGAATTTTCGAAAAAGTTTTGGCTATGATGAACTCAAAGTTTTATTGGGCCATGGTTTGTTAACCAGTGAAGGAGAAACCTGGCGCAAACAACGCCGGCTGGCACAACCTGCTTTTCATAAAGAAAGGATTGCTTACCTGGTAAATATCATGGGGGATGTGGTATTGGATACCGTGAAGCAATGGAAAGAACAATATAAGGATGGAGATGAGGTAAATATTACTTTCGAAACCAATAAACTGGCGTTGGAAATTGTGAGCCGAACCCTTTTCCAGTCGGATATTTCTGCTGCCGGTATTGATGAACTCAACCATGCATTGGGAGTGGTAATAGAAGTAGGGGCGAAGCGGATCCGTGATCCTTTTCAACCGCCACGTTGGGTGCCAACACAATCCAATCGTTCATCTGCCAAAGCAGTAAAAAAAGTTCATGAAATTGTTTCTGCTATCATCGAAAAAAGATTGAAGAGCAATGAAAGGTTTGATGATCTGCTCGATATGTTTGTACATACCATCGACGAGGAAACAGGTGAAAAGATGACCAAGGAGGATCTGATGGATGAAGTACTTACCATTTTTATTGCTGGGCATGAAACTACCGCCAATGCCCTAGCTTTTACCTGGTATTTGTTGGGGGCATATCCCGCAGAAAAAGAAAAATTATTAATTGAGATAAGCACATTGAATGCCGAAAAGCCATCGATGCATCAATTGCGTGAACTGAAATTTCACCGGATGGTGATCGATGAATCACTGAGGTTATATCCTCCTGCATGGATCATTGGCAGGCAAGGATTGAAAGAAGATAAGTTAGGTGAGTATACTTTACCTGCTTTATGCACGTATGGAATTCCTGTGTACGTGATTCAACGAAGCAAAACTTATTGGAAAGACCCGGATGATTTTATACCGGAAAGGTTCAATGAAGAAAATATTGGGAGCATTCCTAAGTTTGCCTATTTCCCATTTGGGGGAGGACCCCGTTTATGTATCGGACAAATGTTTGCCATTTACGAAATGCAAATCGCTATGTATGTTCTATGGAAACATTTCGATTTTTCGCTAAAGGAAAATTTTCACTTGGAAATTGAACCTTTGATCACCCTTCGGACCAAAAAACCAATCATGATGAAAATTCATTTCAAGTAGGTTTTAGTTTCAGCAGATTCACCTGAAGCTTCGCTGGCTCATCTGTTTAGTTCCCGCAGATCTCGCAGATCTTCGCCGATTCCTATTCTATGATTTACGCCATCCGGCGGCTTTCATCTCGCTGATTAGAGGCGCCACAGCGCCTCATCTGCGAGATGGAAACCGCTGAATAGGGTAGCAGAGGCAAAGCAAAAAAATTAGCGCGAATCTGCGTAATCTGCGGGAAACTTAACTGCTAAGCGCAGCGCAGCAGTTTGTAAAAACCGCGGGAACCATTCTCGCTAAGCGCAGCGCCTACCTGTCGGGGTACATTCTTCTTATATAATTGATAAATAAGCATTTAAAAATTTAACCTTTCCTTTATTTAGAATCTTTCTAAATAAATAAAAAGCTCTATATTTGTGCAGAATTGATTGAAAACATGAGTACACCCGTGAATATCCTTATTGCAGACTCACATTACTTGGTGAGACAAGGTTTGCGTCATATTTTCGACAATAAGGAAGAGTTCAGGGTGGTAGCAGATACCGATGATTACCAGGCAGCCGTTGCCTTATCTCTTACTTATCAACCTGATGTAATTATCATCGGATTAAATGTATTAGGTGCAAAGGCCATCGACACCATTGCCTATATCATGAAGAATCTTCCTAAACAAAAGATCCTTGTATTAGACAGCAATGAAAACGTAACGGATATTGTTCAGATCTTAAAGCTAGGTGTTCACGGATATATTTTAAAACAATGTGATGAGCCCGAGATCATCGATGCCATTCATGTTATATTAAGAGGAAAGAATTTCTTTTGTTCAAATGTATTGAAGTTGAACAACGATGAAGCCAATTGTTGTGGCAACGAGTTGGATTGCAAACATGGAGTGATCAATTTAAGTGACCGTGAAATTGAAGTATTGGAATTGATCTCTCAGGGGTTGACCAATAAAGAAATTGCAGATAAAATATTTTTAAGTTCTCATACCATCGCCACCCATCGCAAGAACCTGATGAAAAAATTCCAGGCAAAAAACAATGTGGACCTGGTGATTTCCGCTATCAAAGAGAACTTCATAGCGCTTACACAATCGTAATTGATTCTTGATTTTTAATAAATAACGATCCGTTTGATCGTTAATTCCTCATTCGATCGGATGCGGAGAAAGTATATACCCGTGGGAATTCCGATAAGATCCATGGTTGAATTGGAATTCAAGGAAGACTTCACCACTGTTCCCATTTCATCTAATAACTCAAATAGATCATGGGCATCGTAATTTCCTTGAACCGTAATGGTGTTGTTTTTTAAGATGGGATTCGGATAAACCAATACCGCTTCCTCTTCGGAAATGGTAACTGAGGTCATCTCAGAATATTGAAACAATCCATCATAATCCGTTTGCTTCAAACGATAAAAACTGGTTCCCGATAGTGGATCTTGGTCCACATCGGAATAATGCACAACGGCATTGCTGTTACCTGCTCCAACGATTCTTGCGATCTCTTCAAAATGGATCGCATCAGAAGACCTTTCGATCGTAAAATAGTCATTGTTGATCTCTGTTGCGGTGGACCAGGACAATTCAACCTGGTGATCTTTATACTGTGCGTCGAAGGCTATCAATTCAATCGGAAGTGGGGAAAACGGATCCAGTTCTACACTGTCAATTCCCATTCTTACTCCATCCGGACTTACAATATTGGCATCATCATCCATGGGTAAAAACTTGATCAAATGTGTTGCAGCCGTTGCTGTAAAAGTCATATACCTTTTTTCCCATACCCTGCTGGTGCTTCCTACCGGTAAAGTACTGGTGGTAGGTGCAGAAACTGCAATGAGCACGCCGTCTCTGTAAACCGCCCAGGAACCGGTATTGTCTGTTGCATTGGATTGCTTGGTAACTGTTTGCCAAAAAGATATCCGGTAAGTATTTCCAATGGTGAAGCCTGCCACGGATTGCTGCATCCCTTCGTGCCATACACTGGTACCAATACTCATATGAAGTCCTGTTACAACCGTAGTTCCTGAATAGGGATTCACGCAGATATTACCTGCAATTGGCCCGGTAGATCCAGTAACATCTGAGGTAGCCCCGGTAGCCACATCTGCCTGGGATAAAGGATCATTAAAAGGGACCTGGGCCCAGTTGGTAGGTGTAGAACTCACTCCTATGGTGCCTGCAAGCTCACCATTTAAAAAGTTCTGGGCGTAAATACCCACTCCCATCAACAGGTAAAAGAATATGAATGGAAAAATTTTATTCATGCTAGAAAGGGGTCTTATAAAAGCAAAATGGTGAAGTGAAATTAATCATAATTATGGAGTGACCAAGTTAAATCACCCCATGGTTAATAACTCATGAATTGCTCCCTAAATAGCTGTAAATCAAAATATTTTTAATTAGTACGCTCTTCTGGACCCAGGATTTATTTAAGGGTAAACCAATAGAAATAGAGTTTGTTTTCACTCCTGGTAGGAAAAAGATCGGAGTCGGTTATGCCATTCATATCTACGAATACGATGCATCCTTTAGACTTCGCTACCCGTTTTTTTATTTTCTCCAACTCATCCCTGCTCAGATCCTCCATTTTTTTTACCTTCGGTGAAACCGTGATCACCGCTTCTCCAGTGGGGCTAAACCCATTCACCTTTTCTTCTCTTGTATTCATCAACCGCACTTCTACTTTTTCCCAATCCTCTTCACCGGAGATCTCGCAGGTTTGTGAGAAAGAATAGGAGAGAAGCAAAAAAGAAACCAGGGTGAAGCATATTTTTTTCATTCGAATTAGTTTTAGTTCCAGAATACAAGGAAAAATACCGTAGTCAAATATAACCAAAGTATGGAAAATAAAATATGAATAAAGGTCTCAAATCTTTTTCCCTTCCAAAGTTTGGGAGAATAACCCACAAACTGGACCACCAACCTGCAAAACCAGAAAATGCAGATACCTAAGCATACCTGATGTCCCAGCATTGTCGTCACCAATTCTTCAGCAGAGCTTACACATAGGAGTCCGATCAAAAAAACCATGATCCCAATGAACAGGGTATGGATATACATCATTTGCCGGTTGATCAGGCTTACTTCGGCGAATTCTTTCTTCCAATGAAAATATTTGGGAAAGAAGCCATGAATAAGTGCCAGACCCATCAACAATACGCCGATGAATTTAAGTTGAAGTACCATATTTTTCCAGTATAAAAACAGAAATAAAAGGAGTGATCTTGATGGAGTCGGAGATCCCAAGTCTTGAATTTTCAAAAGTACTTAACCAGGACGACTTGGGCATGAAGTGAAAAAATCCAATATTATATGCCAAAAAATTAGGAAGGTTCCTCAAATGTTCCGTTACCAATATTTTTCCGGATGGTTTTAAGATCCTATGCAGTTCTTTAAAAAAAAGATCCCTTTCATTTTTATTTCTTATTTCATGGGCTGCCAGCGTAACAAAAATACCATCGGCCTCCTCGTTACCCATAGGAATATGAGAAGTGTTGATGGATTCCGTTTTTACCGGGACCGGATATGCTTTTCTTGCACGACGGATGGATACTTCCGTATGTTTTACAGGATCATAAAAATCAAAGACCTGTAAACTGGCATTTGGAAATTTTGCCTGCAATAATAAACTGGTCTCATCAAACCCGGCATGCACATTCACGAACTTACCATCGGTGGGGATCGAAATACGGTCCAGCCAATTCAATTGATAAAGATCAGAACCATCGTATACATAACAGGAAACCAGGAGAGAAATAGAAAGGGTTAGAAATATCAGGAGAGATAAAACAAACAGAAGATAAGGATAAGGGGAATAGAAAATCAGGTCAATTATATTCAATATTAGGATGGAAACGATGGCGATCACATAAAAATGCCAGTTGAACCGGATGATATTCGTTACTCCCTGGAAGGGTTTTCTTATCCTTTCCATAGATCTTTTTTACCTTTTTTCCAATAATAAGGAATGTCCTGGATAATAAAAGTATTGGCCAAGATAGGTTGCTTTAATTCCAGTTTTTTTAAAAATGAAACATTGTAGTTGATCACTTGCACCGGCGCCGGTTTCCAGTTCTGCCTCACCCCTTCAATGATGAGCACCGTTTTTGTCTTGGCATTGTAAGTAAATGTAAAAGGGAGAGGGCCGGCAAATCTTCTGGCCTCTTTCCAATCGGCAAAGGGAGAACCCAAGGGTAGGGGAATATTTTCTTCGTTCCCTGTTTTCACTTCCACCTGAAAATCAGATTGTGTAGAGGAGATCTTTCTTGTGCCATTTTCGTTCACCTGGCTAATATCGGTAGTGGTATAATTATAATGGGTAAAAATATTTCCCATTACTTCCATTTTCTTTTTATCGGTTTGTGATTTGATGATATATAAACCCCTCAATCTTTTGCCTGCACTGGTATAGTATTTCACGAAGATCCGAAAACCGATTAGAAAAAAATCATTGCCCATGAATTTTGGAAAACCTTTGGGTCGCAGTCCGCTGGTTTGCACCATGGCCATGGCCACAAAAGCATATTTATCTTGAAAAGTGTCCAGCTCTAAACATTCGGGGATGAGAGGTTGCAATTCTTCTTTTGGAAGTGCAAAGGTGAGGACCAATGAGCTTTCGAAAAAAGCTTCAACTGCAAAAGGATGATTTTTCAGGAATCCGAACATTTACCGACGTATTTTTTTCTTCAGGATAAATTCATTGTAGAAAATTACACAAATAAAGAGGAAAGCAAAAAGAGAATTGAATTTTCCCCAAAGGAGCAGGTCGGGAGCCAATATAAACTCCAGGGTATTCATGGTGCCGATGATGATGATCTGCAGGAAGGCATTCAGCCGGCGCTTGATCCCGCTGAGGATCCAGACAGCCATGCATATTTCCGAAATCCCGATGGCAATGGTAATGGGTCGTGCAAGATCATCTCCTAAGATCCTGGCTACGATCTCTCCATGCCTGGGTACCAGGTTCAATACTTTGCAGAAAAGTCCATTGGCGATCCAAACCGCCGCCACCAGGTAATTGATGGCAGTATATAGTTTTTTATAATTCATGGTAAGGTAATTCCATCAGCACTATTCTGCATTGATCCGGATCTTCAATGGTGATCCCATGTTTTTTCCAATAGGGATTTTCAGGCTCCACTTCCCCATAACCCATTTTGAATAACCGTTGAGCGATCAAATCCCTTTCTTCCTGATTCGATAAATAAAAGACCAATAAATGGTCTTTGGTGGGTGCAGGGCAAGGATCTCCATTTTTATGCTGGGTAAATTCCAAATGATACGCTTCGGTGGGTAATCCCAACATCACTCCACTATATCCTTCATGGTTGGTAAAACTTCCGACCTCGGTTAGACCCAATCCGTTTTTATAAAAATCCACCACCTTTTCCAACTGGTTGGTGGGCCGGGCAATCCTGATCTGGGTATAAGGGAAAGCGTTTGTCATAAAAACAATATTTGAAAATAAAGTTAATCATAATCATCAAAGTAATTGACCCTGGAAGGGTCATATATTGGTAGAAATAAAATTAACGCGAAATTGGACGACCCCAGCGGGGTCGAATGTTCTGGATATTCGACCCCGCTGGGGTCGTTATTTTTTTTTGTTATCATTTTTACCAATATATGACCCCTCCGGGGTCAGCTAAAGCAGGTCCAATTCTTTTTGAAGGTGCGACCTCGCTGGGGTCATTTTTGCTTATACTATTTTTTGTTACTGATATTCGACTCTTATGGAGTCGATTGATAAGCAAGCTTTATTAGCATCGAACCATACATAGTTCTTGACCTCAGAGAGGTCAAACATTGGTAACAAAAAGCAATCAATTGAATCCCGACTCCAGAGGAGTCGCACCTCATTGGCATTTTTTTTCATTTTTTGGCTAGATTTTCAATTTTTCTTTATATTAAAGAAACTAAAATTGCTAAAAAATATGTCAGATACATTTTCGCAAATCCATATCCAGGTCATTTTTGCTGTAAAACATAGGCAAAGCCTTATTCATCAATCGTGGGAGGCTAAATTACATGGATACATTACCGGAATTGTTCAAAATAAAGGCCAGAAAATGTTGGCAATAAATGGAGTAGCTAATCATATTCATTTTCTTATTGGTTTAAGGCCTAATTGTTGTTTATCTGACTTAGTCAGAGAAGTAAAAAAATCAAGTACCGAGATGATTAATGATTATAGGCTAGTATCCAACCATTTTCAATGGCAGGAGGGATTCGGTGCTTTCTCATACAGCAAAGCGTCAATGGGGAATGTCTGCACATATATTCAAAATCAAAAAGAACATCACCGAAAAATAACATTTCGGGAAGAGTATATTTCGCTTCTCAAGGAATTTGAAATTGATTTTAAGGAAGAGTATTTGTTTGATTGGATAGGTTGATTTTGAAAGTGCGACCCCGCTGGGGTCGATGAATTCCTTCATCAATTTTGTTTCTATAAACATCTGACCCTTCCAGGGTCAGCTAAAGCAGGTCTATTTCTTTTTCTAAGTTTTGTTTGGCTTGTGCTTCCAACTTATCAAAAAAATATTCGGTCTTGAAGATCCTTTCCATGGCTAAAAAATGTTGAAGCACTTTTTTACGTCCCGGGTTATAGATCAGATCCGGGTACATGGAATACTCTTTCCGAACATTTTTATAATAGGTGGAATAGACCTCCCAACTTTGTCCAAGGATAGAAAGATCCGCATCGGTAAAATAATTGGTATCCATATCCGCATTGGGTAGATGTTGCTTGGTGGCCAGGATCTGGACCTTGCAATTTTCAATGATTTCGGAGGGGACACCTATAGATTGCATTCTTTTCTCCGCTAGCTCTGCACTTCTCTCTTCATTGTCTTTTTTCAATGCATTGTAAACCACATCATGATAGAAAAGGGAGAATAAAACCGTATTCCAGTGCTTGATCTGAGGTTTTACTTCCTTCAATTCCTTCAGCAAATTAGCCAAATGCTCCAGGCTATGGTAATACCTTTTCTTTTTTGAATAATTCTTTTCAATTTCATTCCATAGCTCCTTGGCTAACGAATGGTAGTTCGAATAATTTTCGATCAGAGCCAAAAAAGTTTGTTGCAGCATTTTATTCAATCATTGATCGATTACAATAGGTGGCTTTTTCAAAATCGCGGATATTGATGGAGAGGATAGGTACCTCCGGGAACAGGGTTTTTAATTGGGTGATCATTTTTTTGGAAAGATCGCTTTTTTGTTCTACACTTCTTCCTTCCATGATATTGGCAAAAATATGGATAAAACTTTCTTTTCCTTCTCCCAGCTTAAAATATTTGTATGGATTGATCCTCACCTTGATATCCCCTTCTTTAAAAAGAGAAGTGGATTCTGCTACATCGTATACTGTTTGCATGATCTCCGCAGGTGATTTCATGCGGACAATGTTTTCTGAACAATCAATGATAAAATGTGGCATATATTTTTATTTAAAAAAGATATCTTCTACTATCACCATTAATAATAAGGCATACAATACATCTATCCAAAGGGTTTTGGCTACTGCTAGTCCGTAAATAATGATCACCAATGGAAAACCCAGAATGGCAATATAGTTTTTTTGTTTCAGGGCGATGAACCCATTTTTCCAAAGTAAATTGGCCATTTCAAGATGTGGAAATGCATTGGCCGCCATAGAAACCGCCAGCCATAAGAAGAAAACAAAACCCCATCCCTGGTGAAAATACAAGGCCAGGTAACAAAAGGGGAGGGCAGCGGCTGTCATGATCAAATAAGGCCAGAAGATCAAAGCAAATAAGCGAATATACATCTCCGGTGGTTCTATTTTTACCGCCATTCCGAAAAGCATGACCCCATAATTGATCTCTTTTACTTTTATACCCAACATTTTACAAGTGAGGTAACAAACATAGGTATTCAATAAAACCCCTGGAAAGGTGATGATACGAAGAATGATCCCAAGAATTACTCCCATGGATGTTTATTTATGCAGTGTAAATTTATATATTCCACATTCTTTTATTTTTTTTCAAATTCAACAGGGATGGAGTCAAGAAGAGGTTGCATCATGAGCTTCACCATACTATCAATATTCAGTGAACGCATGCTGTTGAAATAAGTAAATGGGTCTTCCTCATATTCTCCTCTTACATGATCACCATCTTTCAGGTTTTCAGGATCACGGATGAAGATATCCACATCAATGTACTTTGCTCCAAGCAGACTTCCACTTTTGATTTTAAATTCAGCACTTTTAGAAATTTGCACTTCATTTTGGATTGCTACGGTTACCCATACCTGATTATCCACCAATTGCATCTTTTTTACCTTTCCAACTTCCATACCAGAGATTTTTACCAAAGATGTCTTGTCCAGACCATCTACATGGTCAAATTCAACGATAAGATCGTAGGTTTTATTTCCATTACAGGAAAACAATGTAAGCAGAAACAGAAAAATGGTAGTTGATTTAAAAGTATATTTCATATTTGAAGGAATTGGTTGGGTCATTATGCTCAGGAAATTTGAACTAAATATACATTATTTTACTTCTTCACTACATGTTCCATTTCATACAGATCCATCCCCTTTCCCCAATAGTCTTTTTCTGTATACATGAGCTGGTAACCAAATTTTTCGAAGAACTTGTAGGCATGCTGGGAGGTTCTTACGATCAGCACTTCAACCGTGGGATGTGACCGGAGGATCTTTAGACAATGTTTCACTGCTTTTCTTCCTTCTCCCTTCCCCGAAAAATCCGGATGAAAAAAGATCCAGTTGATCCTGCCTGACCGGTCGCTTTCCCTGATCTCATAGCCAATTCCACCTATGATCCTGTCTTCTGACTCGATGGTGAAATAAGTATCACTTTGGGTTTCTAGATACGCAAGAAAATCGTTGAGCTCCAATGGATCAAAAAAGGCAGGGACATTTAGGTTGAATATTTCTATTAACTTTTCTTGGTCTGATATGTTGTAGGGACGTATCAATGTTTTATTTAGCTATTTCTCCTTGCAGCCACATGGTACCGGATATTCTATCACCTACAGCAATACTTGGTATTTCCATATTTTCCTTGTTGATGAAGGTATCTACCACGAAAAAGTCTTTCTCCTCTTCCATTTGGATCAATCTTAACTTTGCTATATACCCTTCTATTCCAAACTCTGTTTCATGAATGGGTTTTAACTCCAGGATCTTACCAACGAAATCAAGGACCGAAAATTTACCATGTTCACTATTGGGCAAATAACCTACAAAATCTTCGGCCATTTGCTCCATGGTTGGAGGCCCCGCTACTGAATAAGCTATTCCGGATAGTTGTATGTTCAGGTCAAACTTGGTTTGGTAGAGCGTTTTATTCTCCAAATAATCTGTTGCAAAAAAGGAAAGCCCAAAAGTATTTTTTCCTTTGGACTCGATTTGAGCCTCCGTTTTATTGGCATGTTGCCATTCCTTTATCACCTTGGTATTCGTAGCAATAGAATGACTGGCTTTAATAACAGGGTAAGCAGTGATCAATTCTTTTTGGGAATTGATGGACTTCAATGTTAGGCTGGGATAATCCAGCTCTTGTTTGAAATATTGATCATTGATGGGGGTCTTGGTTCCTTTGTGACTGATCAAAGTGAGCATTTCCATTCCCATTTGTTGGTTGTTATAGAATTGAGTGAACCCAAAGAGCCCGGCCCAATGATCACCATGGCTCCCTTCTTTCACTTTCTCAATAGGCACAATGGTCGACCGTTCCGGTTGAACAATATGTGATGCATCACCTTCGTTCGTTTTCTTCTTAAAAAGATCAAAGAGTCCCATAATAGGTATTGTAATTAAAATGTAGAATCAAAAATATGAATTAAATATAAGAAGAATTTTTGACGACTATTTATTGTTTTTATATAACCACACGATCCGCTCGATGAATAAGCCGTATATACAACAGTTAATAAAAAGACCAAAGAAGTAAAGGAAGATCCCATTTCCTAAAAAAATATTCCCCAACAAAGCATGGGTGGGGATCCGGAGTACATAAAAGAACCTGGCAAAGGGGATGAGTATCCCCATGTCGGAGTCTAATTTCCCGCTAGATTCCGCTTTGGCTGTTAAGAAACAGGGGAGGATCAGCAGGACCAAGATGCCGGTGGCAATAAAAAATCTTTTATAATTAAAATTCTTCACGGTTGAGAGTGCTTTGATCAGCTACCAATATGATCCCGTCTGTTGGGCAAGGTTGTGATGTATTTCGTATTTGTTCATTCAAACTTACAGAAAACCTGGTCATTCTCAAAAAACCGTGGATTTCTTTTTATGAATTGCTAACCTGCCTGACGGCAGGCAGAACAATTCATTCTTTTTTGCTCGGATTCGCTACCGCGAGGGTTCTACTTTTTTGTCATCTCGACCTGGGCCAAGGAGAACGGCTTGCAGGGAGTGGAGAGATCTCAAAAAAAGCTTACCATAGTTTTGTTCGCTCCGCGGGGTTCTTTTTCCTTTTTTTGCCTCCGGCGGTTTCCCTCCGGGGGCTTCTTTTTTTTGCTCGGATTCGCTACCGCGAGGGTTCTACTTTTTTGTCATCTCGACCTGGGTCAAGGAGAACGGCTTGCAGGGAGTGGAGAGATCTCAAAAAAGTATGCCATGTTTTTTTTCGCTCCGCGGGGTTCTTTTTTTAGAGGGCCGAAGGAGAAACTTCCAGTGGAAGTTTTGAATGAGGAGCCAGGCAGTGTGGTTGGGATCCCTGCTTTCGCAGGGACGCAAAGAAATGAACTCCTGACCTCGCTACACCCGCAGGCCTCCTCGACCAACAGTTTGCTCCTTCAAGGCCCACCCTCTATGCCGCAAACTGTGTCGAGCGCTACCGTATCCGCTCGGCTGACCCAACGCCTTACACCCACCATTTCTTTGCCTCCATCCGGCAGATTTCTTCTCAGATTTCTTCTCGGATTTCTTCTCAGATTTCTTTTCGGATGAAACAACTCTAATACTCCATTTCTGAACCACCATCCACTATTTTTAAGCCCAGTTCTTTCGCCAGATCAGCATATCTCTGTGCTCCCTTGCGTGTTAAACCGTCGGACTTGTAGTAAGGAACCGTTCGGATCCCTTGGCAGATAAAGCAAATATTTACTTGGGCTATTACAGAATCATGTCGGAAAAATGCAAATCCCATATGAGGGATAAAACATACACCTGCTATGCCACTCCATTCTCCAGTATAGGTAGTGGTATCACAGGTCATGTTGATCAACTTGCTTATTTGTGTTCTGGATAATTTTTTTTCATTGGTGGCCGACTTGCATAAACCCATTCCATACAAATGATCACATTCTACCGAAGCGGGGTTTCCATTGTTCCCATTAAAATTATATCCCCGCACCTCATCCGCTTTGGTTAAAAGCTTCCGAAGATCCTTGATGTCGCGAATGGAAGGGTGGACATAATATTCAGGATAGCCAAGGCTATCCCGTTTTACTTCGGATTCCTCATCAGGCGTATTTTCCACTTGCACTTCCTTGTCTTGGTTGGCATGCTTGTTGGAGCTACCGCAACTGAGGAGGAGGAGGAAAAAGAATATGGATAGGTTTGTTTTGATCATTTATTTTTAAATGCTTGAATAGTTTCCACCAGGTTTTATATTCCTGTTTTCTTATCCATAACTGAACCAAACGGTTTTGGTCCCTCTTTCTTTGGCATATTCCAGGAACCGTTTAAAGTTACGGAGGTCCTGGCCAAAATTATTGCCTATATAACCTTCGCCAATATCTTTTGTAAAATCGGAAAAATAATTTTTGCTGTCCAGGGTTTCGAAGTCGGTGGGCAATAATAAAGAGGGGAGGTTATCGATTCCATTAAGTTTTGAGATCAATTGATTCAGGGTACTTATGACTAGGTCAATATTTCCTTCCAATGTATTTCTTATTTCCTGAACATTCTCCAGGATACTTTGTTTTTCGGCCTCTGTTTCGGCAGAAGCCAGGTGCTCCTCTATATCAAAGTCCTCCGGATATCCTTCCATATCATAGAATATGGAAATATCTACTCCCGCTATTTTCCCTACCTGGTCTAATTCCGGCAAATGCCCGATCACATGTTGACGGCACATAAGGTTACAAAAGGTCCTGCTTAAACTATGCAGGTTAAAAAGTTCATCATTCCCATGGTATTCATGTGAATATACTTCATCGTTGTTATTTACGCCGATATGGATGTCGAGGCCCATATTATGTGGTTTAGATCAAATGTAGAAATTTTCTGGGAGCTCCATAAATGGAGACTCACGGGTGAAATAAGGGCTGTAGGCAATTTTATAAAATTGGAGTTAGCAGTTGTGGATATTTGTCATAATCCTCCTAAGAGCTTATCAATAATATCAGATGATGATGCTTGAGAAACTTTCATAGCTTCTTCAAAAAGAGTTTTAAGTAACTCATAGTACGATGGCATTGTGTTCGCATTAATCTGTAAAGCAATTTCATTGGGATTCGTTGCTTGTATTGTCAAGGTGTAATTTTGCTTTCTTACTTGACCAATTGCCATTGGTACTGTTTGAGTTTGAATTGTAACGGTGAACAGTCTGTCGATATCCTGTCTTGTCCAGCGCACAACGTTAGCATTCGAATACTTCCAAGGAATTTTTCCATCCTTAGTTTTTTGAAGAATGCGTTCAATCTGTTCTGTTATTTTATTATCCATATTATGAGTTTTTAATAAGTCGACTATTTAACATTCCTTTTAATTTGCTGAGACTACCAATTAAATTGGTGAAGTGAGGTGCAGTAATATTGTAAACGTAATTTTCTAAAATTGCAGGAGCAATAGCATTGTCATTAAATGGGCTTGATGGATTGGATTTATTAGCAGTGTCTAATGAAGTCTTTATACTTGCTAGATTGTCTTGAATTAATTGTATTTCTTCTTTTATTTCTTCATCGGATTTATACATCCCTAAAATTCCATATACTCTTGCGCTAATATCATTAAAAGTAACAGTACATTGTTGAAAATTCACATTTTCGTCTAATTGGCAGCTATTGGATATTCTTTCTAATTCCATCACTATTTCTTGAGTTTTTACAACAATTCCTGCTTGGTTTGCAGCGTTTTTTGCAAGTTTTGCTTCACTAAATGCTTTAATCGAGTAATACAATCCAAAGGCGGAAACACCGATTCCGAGAATAGATAAGATCCCTGCAATCCAATAATCTGTATGAGAAGCCCAGAAGGGGGATTGTTCTAAAATTATCATCATTTTTAATGTCATAATTTATTTCGAATTTATTGCCATTACTGCTAACGAAGAATTATTTACCACGTTACCGGTTTATAAATATCGGAACTTTAAACCAAACTACAACGATAGCGAGGCGTAAATTTTAAAAATATGCCTAGGCGGGTTAGTAGCAGTGTGCTTTAAATAGGCTGTATTGCAGGTAATGTGGAAAATATACAGTTAGGTACTGCCGCCTTTCGGTTAAAATAACTCTCAATATATCAGTCTGATACAGGCATTATAGGTATCATAAATTACTCTTGATTTAAATTCAATATTATCGTAAATTTGTAATAATCAAAAGCTGTTATTAAGATGATCTCAACAACAAAAGAACACGTTTCGTCAATTTCAATTATTGATGATTTAGATTTGTCTTTAGTCAAAATGAAGTTAATGGATTCAGAGGAAGGTTTAAATTGGACATATAACCATTGTGAGGAAGCAGAAATTGAATATAAGCGATTCTTAACTCTTTTATATTTATATCCAAATGAATCAATTGTCCCCACTAAGCAAATGGATAAATTTTGGCATTTCCATATTTTAGATACTTGGAAATATTATAACGATTGCCAAAACATTTTTGGAAAATTCATTCATCATTATCCGTATCTAGGAATGTTTGGGAAGGAAGACGAAGAAAAGCTTAATGATTGCTTTATGAAAACCTCAAAACTATACGAAAATACATTTGGGGAAAAAATAATCAGACAAGCATCATCATGTAACGGACATGGCTATGGAGGAGGGGGAAGATGTGGTAGACTATAGGATAGCATCTTTATCTAAAATAACTAACCTGAAAAATAATGTACCTAAGAAAAGCTGTCTACATTGGCGAAGAGAATAAAGATAAAGATGCAAAGGATATCCTTTGCTCAATGCATGATGGTAAAATAAACCTTGATAGATATATCGAAAAATTTACATTTAACAATAATGTATATTACCACAAAAAGGAACTATTTCAAAAATTATTAGATGAGAATTTTGTAGAGGATTGTCTCAAGGGGGATGTTGAGGCAAATATTAAGGATGGATTTAAAGGCCTGATTGCAGATCTAGCGGCTTCAGTTGTTCAGAGGCTGTTCGAAAGTGGTTTTATTCATGAGAATCTGGATACAGAGTCAATTAAGGTTTGTAGAGATATTCTTGTGAATAAAGGGTATAAGGAGTTAACAACCGATATTCTTGAGAACGAAATAACCCTCAATAGCAAAAGGCTTAGTGGTGAGGATTATGGTGAGGTACAAAACGTAATGTTAGTGGCAGGTTGCCAAGACGAACATATGTTAAATAGGAGGTTATATACAGCACTTTACATGATTCCAAGATTTCGGACCAATTTGACTGTTGTTATGTCTGGAGGAAACCCAATTGCAAACGGAGCACCTTCCACCAATATTCTTGATGAGTCAATACGGATGTACAATAGACTTCAAGAACTTATCGATGTCAATCCAGAGGTGAGACTTCCATATTCCTTTTCTATTGAGCGTGATGGAAATTCCTCTAATACTCGAAATAATATTAAAGAAACCTTACACCATTTTGTCTCAAGTAAGGAAAAAGTATATAATATCCATATAGTTAGTTCTACATTCCACCTAATACGGCTTGCAAAAGAATTAGAAGCAGAATTGTCTTTGATATTCAATTCTGAAAAGAACTTGCCCGATGAGGAGCGAACTAAAATTGAGAACATTGTTTTAATAGGAGCAGAAAAGGTTGAGACAAAGTTCAAGCCTGTTCATGATGGACCTTATATGAAATTGATGTTTGTGGATATCTTCAGATATCTTTCAGAATATCGAAAAGAGAAGAAATAGAATTAAGAATAAACCTTCTAATCATAAATTTAAGGTTGTACCTAACGACCTCAAATTTTATAAAGTGGCCGGATTTAAAGGTACAAAACTTTACCCATATATAAAAAGACCAGCAAGGCGTACATTATTTTAATACGCACAGGCGGTTTAACTGCTACTAACTTCAAATAATGGAGTTAGCTGGCACTGTTTTTAATTAGCGGTTAGCTACAGTTTATTACTCCAACACAATAGACGTAGTTAATAATAAGTTCAACTCCAAATCCGGATCTTCTTCCTCATCTAAGTAGTAATAGTCATACTTTGCTGCACTTTTCATAGGATATGTGGCCACATTATTTTTAGCCTCCTGGATGCTACATGGATATGCGTGTGCAATTGCTTGGATACAGTCAATTTCAACCATCAGATAGTTCGTTATCTGGCCAGTATTGGTTACGCCAATTTCTTTTGAGCATGAAACACTAAATCGTATCTTTTCTAGATTCACTATAGGTTCAAACAAAGTTATCGCTGACTTATGAATTATTTTGGATATTACATTCGGAGTAATTTCATTAAAAAGATATGAAGCATCTTCTTTTACAGCTACTTTTTTAATTTCATCAACTGAAATATTCTTTTTAAGGATATGTTTAGGGTATATCGTGGCATCTGCAACAGTTGGAGTGATGGGTCTAACCTTCGCTAGGAACTTTGCTCGAGCCTCATTTATCCATGTTTGGATATTAACAGCAAGCGGATGTAGTTCTTCAAAGGAATCTTCATCCAATTCAAAATCCCTATAATCATCATCATCATATATGTGATGCCATTCAATATCTATAGAGTGATTTCGAACTATTTCTTTCCACAACCCAAGAAGTTTATATTTCAAATCATCAAAAGGTTCTCCTTCTCTTATTGGAAGTGGGCAATCTAATTCTCTTTTTATAAATTCTACTACACCCTCATGAGTATCGGGTACGTCAGCTGCTATTATTAATGTTTTGTTCTTTCTGTAGTCGTCCATGACTAAATTTTCTTAAAGTATTCTAAATTTGATTTGTAAACTTTAATCTTGCCCGCAGGAAGTAAATCAATAATTTCTTGAGTTATTCGAAACAATAGATGATTTGCAAACTCTAGAGCGTATGTGATGTGACCAATTTCCGCTTCATTTTCTAGTCCACGACCTCTTTCATTATCCATTGTCATAACGGAGAATGCAGTTGAATGTGTGTAGTTGGAATAGAATCTATACATTGCTGCTACTGGCAATTGTTCAAAATCGACTTCCTTCAAAATATCATAATAGCTTTTAAGAAGGAAGACTTTTCCCTGAACTAACTTATTCCTTTTTTCTTTGCTAATTGTAGAAAAAAAAGGGTGCCTTTTTAGTCTCTCAGCCCTCAATGGTAAACCATCCTCGAACTCTTTCAATATTTCCGCGGTCCAATCAAGTTCTTTGTATAGCTGGTATTTTTCGTTGTCCCAATGAAAAATTGCTAGCTGAAGTCTAAAATCATATTCCTCATCTGAACAATTCTCTAACGCCATGTATCTAAATACCGCATAGTTTTCAAAAAGAGATCTTGTCAAACTGGCAATAGAAAAAAAGTCCCAAAATCTATGAGATAATGGCATTGCACTGTTGTAGGGACACAGCCTCAAAATTCCTAATGATGTCATTAAAAACTTTGTATAAAGCTTATGCGCAAAGTCAATCCTTTCGGTTGTTGGAATATCACCCAAATTTTCGCTAACCGAACATGATTTTTTTGCTGTGGTTTCAAATTTTTTTAAAACATCAAAATATGTTTTCTTATCCCCCGGATTCATACACCTGCATTATATTTAATAATAGTCATTCCCATAGAATTGTTTCTCCGCTTCTATCAACGGTTTATGCCAATCCCATAGCTCTTCTACAGATTTAAAATTGTCTGGGATTCTGTTGCCTTCTTGAAACATCTCACTATAGGTTACTGGTAATGCCCAATGATGATAGCTTTCCACAGTTCTCCTTGGATGCAGTGCATGAGAAGAATTGAAGTAATTGTTACTGTAACTGTAGTGATGAGAGTGGATAAATTTATTCCACGCTTGTTTAACCTCATCCTCGGGTCTTACATCTATTAACTCAAATTGCTCCATATTCCTATCCTCTGCATTTCCCCATCCTTTTTGCAACAATTCAATTGCCTCAACATCGGAAACTGGTGCAGAATAACCAAATACAGTAACCCTTTCAGCAGTTTCTAATTCTTCACTCAACGACCCCCATTGACCTTTAATATAAGGATCGGAGTTGTAGTTTTTTTTATCAATAGGGTATAGCAGTTTTGTAGGAATAAATTCATTTTTTGTTTTAGGGTTATACCACCCTGCTGGGCCTGCAATATCATCTTCAGCATCATAACCCAACGAGACACAGCCGTGTAAAAAATTAATTCCAGGACCACGGACAAACTCTCCATTTCTAGCATAAGCTTTATATAAAAAAGGATCCCAATTAAAAGTGGCGATTAGATCTTTTTTGTGTCTGAGAGAAAGTACCAAATAGTCGTAAATGGTTGGCTCATCAGGAAGGTCTAGCTCTTCAAAATATGAATAAACAAGTTTTTCAATTTCTTCTTTTTCCGATTTAAATTTGGATTCATTAGCAAGTTTACTATACAACTTTTCGAAGTCTTCCTGTAGGTCAATATAATCTTGTGGTAAACTATTTATAATTTTATTTAAACCGACAATGTCCACTATATTCTTCATTAGTGGAAGTTTCTTTGCATTTTTTTCTGGATTACGCAATGTTGAAGCAAACGAAGCCCCAGCACCTAAAATTACGACATGAGATCCACCGCCGTGAACCTTACTAATTTCATCTTCTCGTGTCATATTAAATTGTAGCTAACGTACCCGCAATTGGCCACGTGCCTTGTTTAAAGATAATAAACTTTAACCAATCTCAAATGGTAGCAGGGCGTAAATTTTTACAATACGCCCAAGCGGTTTATATTCTTTAATCTTTAAATATACCGGAATGCAAGGCATGTGGGCCATTGGGAGTTAGGTACTGGCAAAAATTCCTATTCAGATTTATTCTTTTTATCATCCTTGGGTACGTCCATCATTTTCTTGTTAAGGTTATTGTCAATTTCATCTAATTTCCCAGGGATGATTTTACCTGATTCTTGCATTATTAAAATGGCTCCATTTAATTCTATTCTGAAATCTGAATCAACCGTAAGAATTCCTTGTGCAAATAAATCACTTAGTTTTTCAATTATTTCCAGTTGTTGCTTAACATTAGTAAGTTTCAGTGATTTTAATTCTTCCTCGCTTTTTTGAACTTCAATATCTTGGAGTTTTTTGGTTTGTTCCTCAGGCATCATTCGCTTGATTTCTGCTTGCATTTTGGAAGTTTCCATTTTATCCTTTTCAACAGGGGCAATGTGCCTGTCCATGCTATAATATTCAGCGGCCTTAATCCCTTTATTTAAAATCTGTTTTGTTTCCTCTTTTGCAAACCAGCCCTTAATCGTTACTCCCCATTTCTGCCAAATACTGCCAACGCCTGCATCCAAAATCTCAATTTCAACATTTTCAATACTTGATAAAACTGCCGCAACAACACTCATAAAACGATTTGCTTCTGCAGGATCCTTCGTGTCTATCCAAATTTTTAATTCGCCATAATAAAGCGTATTCTCTCCGTCATCAACTATTTCAGCTTGGATATTTGATATTTCAGATTGTATTACATGTACTAATTTAATTGCAGGCTTTTCTTCGGCCTTAATAAATTCAGCAGACAGAGTAGTTACAAATTCCTTAACAAATCGCATCGTTATGCGTTCAGAACTTCCGTGTGATACAAAAATATGTGGTTGAATTTGGGCTATTGTGCCTCTCAGCTCTTCAGCTTGATCTGACGTAACTATGAATTTAGTTTTAAAATCGTCTTTTATTTGATCTAGTGACTTAGATTCGATGTTTGATAGCGCCACATACTCCAACAACCTATCCAACTCTGCTGATAAGTAATTCACTATGTTAGGATCAATATTTCGATTGCTAAATACTGGTAACCATATACTTAAAATTGCTTTGGTTTTAGAAATGGTAAAAGCGTACTTGTTTTCGACATGTTCGTTTTCGGCAGTAATCTTTTCCGACAAATCCTGAAGTCGGTTTTCTATAATTTCAATCTTAGATTGAATTACCGAAAGAAATATATTTATATCTCCTTGTAGACTTGATTGTTCAAATTCGATTGCGAATTGCTCAAATACATTTTCTCCGCTTCCCATTTGGTCAACCATTAATGCGATTCTTTCCATAGAATTATTTTTATTTATTGCTTGTACCTAACTACTGTTTGCCGTACCTTTTCTATTTTCAAGTGATTACAAATAATTATTTTCGTTTGTAAGCGAATGTAAATGGATTGGCACTTATAAATATATACAAATTCTTTTACTGAAACCTACAAAAAAAACCAGGCATCCGGGAAAATACGGATGCCTGGAGTTAGTTGGAATAAGTGATGTTTGCTGGTATCCCTAGTCTATCTTCAGTTTCACCAATACCTTGCGCTTGGTGGTGATCTTGCCGGCCTCTTCTATGCCTATGCAATAGAAGGAGTTTCCGAAGTCCTTCATGAGGCCAGGGAAGATGGTGAGCTCGTAGCCCGTTTCTTTTTTATTGTAGATGGATTGCTTGGAAACGGACCCATCGGTGGTAATGGTAGCTCCTATCAATTCTACCTTGTCCTCTTTTCCAAAGTTCAGGTAGTTCACGTCGCGGGGATTCTCTACATTAAAATTGTCTTTGTTGTCGTAGTATAAATAAAGGATATCATCGCCCAGATGCTTATAGGAATATTGAACCAAAGATTGAGAAGTACTGGAACTCCGTCTTGGGATCTTTTTGGTCCATTCGATTTCTCCTTCTTTGTCAATTTTTAAGGTAATGATGTCGTTATGCACATATACCCAATAGCAATAAGTATTTCCTTTGCTGTCGGTATGACAAACCTGGTATTGATAGGCATATTCACCCACTATATAATAACTTCCATCAGAATTGATCAGGATCTCGTAAAATTTGATATGGGGTACTTCCAGGTCCTTCCCTTTTTTCTCCGCCTTGTTTACCTGCTTCTCTGTATAAAACTCTTCAATAAAATCATTGTCGAACTCTTTTACATCCCTGGAGATCTCTTCTCCACTCTCTGCATCGAACTTACAGGAGAATGAACCCGAGATCTCATATTCCCCTTTATTTCCCCAAAATCCGGCGCAATATATGATCCCCTCCTTCACCCTGAACTTACAACTGGAAATAAAATAATCGATCTGGAATTTTACTTCAGTCGGTTCTTTTTGGTCCCTGTTGAAAATAACGAAATTATACGAAAGATCTTCAGGCCTGAGTTTTTCTTTTTTATTGGCTTTGGTGATCTCCTTCTCCAATACTTCCACCAAATAATATAAATTCCCGTTTTCGTCCATTTCACTATAAGAACTTCTCACTTTATCTTTCTCGTAAGGTAATTGCACGTCTTTTTCCTCTAATAGCTCCATTTTCTCATCATAAAAAAGGGTTTTGTTCGTACCTTCTTTTTTTACCTTGTCATACGAATAGGTTTCCACATAGAATACATCCGAATTCTTAAAGGTTTGCACATAAGCAGTATGGTTATAATAATTCGCATAACCGGAAGCATAGGGGAGGGTGGTTAGTTTTACCGGATCTCCATCAAAGGTCCCGCCTTTCATGAATTGGCCATATAAAGTTTTGGTTTTTTCTTTTTGATTGATGAGCATGAAAGTGCCAAAAGGTTTTCCGTTCAATTCATCAATGGAGAATTGCCAGATCTTTGGGTTTTTGATCCCCATGAATTCTTTTCCGAAAAATGGAACTTCAGTCAATAGATTATAGGTTTCTTTTTCGTAGGTGTTAACAAGAAAGGTCACTTTACCGAACCCTGGTTTTTTTACGAGTCCATAAATATATTGGTCATCCTGGTCGAATACCTGTACATCGTAAGAGGAGAACATGCCTCCTTTTTTGGTGGATTCCTGGGAAGTCTCTATGGTTACGTTGTGGGATTGAGCGATCGCGGAGTTGATGCATAGAAATGCGATCAAAACGAGTTTTATATTTTTCATGGTGAAAGGTTTAATCAACTTTGGGCAAAGATAGGAAAATGGAGAGGGGAGGGGTATAGGTAAAAACACCTATATTTTGTTTCTATTTATTGTCAATCTTTTTCAATAATTTATATACAGCTTCAAGGCCCGGGATCCCGGTGATCCCAGCCTGCGCTGGGAGGGAAACCGCTCAAAGATTATAGCAGAGCTTCGATCAACTAGGGTTGATCGAAGCTCTGCTATAAAAGAAAAAAAGATTCCCCTCCCTGCGAAGGCGGGGATCTGCTGGGATCCGGTGGTGCGAAACAATACGTTTAGGGATAAATGATAAAGCCACCAATAGATATAACCCCAAATATTTACTCTAATATCTCTGCTTCAAATATTTCCTTTAACTCCCTTTTTGATCGGGAACTTTCAAACTTAAATCCAACTATAGTGATTAAATAACCAAAAAGGAACATTCCATAAGGGATCAATACACCCGGATTAAATTCCAGGTTGATGATAGACGTTGCTGTAAAGGCCAGGGCAGCGAAACCTACAATGGAGAGCCAAACAATCATAAATACAAGTGGCAAAGGATGTAAACGCATTTTTATATGGATGAGGGTATAACCTTCTCCATACATGGGTTGGATAGTACCGTAGATCCTTGGAAGAAAAGAATTACGACCTAGGATGATGCGTCTCATGATAAAGTTTCGTCCGATCCTTTGGCCTGCATAGGTTTTTGTGGTTCCGATGCTAAAGATCTTCCAGGTGAACATTTTTTCTTCTTCGATCATCTCATCCAGGCGGATGGAGATAGCAGATTCTGTGAGATCTGTTTTATAGGTGATCTTTTCGAAGGGTAGAAATTTTCGGATCGTTTTCAATATATGATGATTCATTGTATGTTGAATTGCTGATGCAATTTTTTTTCCTCCTTTTTTTTGTCTCCCTGATCCCGATAGCTATCGGGATGTCGAAGGGTTTTCTTTTTTCCCTCCGGGGGCTTCTTTTTTTTAGAGGGCCGAAGGAGAAACTTCCAGTGGAAGTTTTGAATGAGGAGCCAGTCGGTGCGGTTGGGATCCCTGCTTTCGCAGGGACGCAACGAAATGAACTCCCGGCCTCGTTACACCCGCAATGCCTCCTCGGCCAAATGCCTTTTGCCCTTGCGCAGTCCACCGCACAGGCATTGCCGAGCGCTGCCGTATCCACTCGGACAACCCACCCCGCACCGCCACCATTTCGTTGCCTACCTCCGGCAGATTTCTTCTCGGATTTTTCCCAACACACTGGCCACATGATCTGCGATTTTTTGGGACAAAAAGAACAACACGGGTAATTGCAGGTAAGTGAGAACTTGGCAAACCCACTATCCCGCAAATAATGTAGCCTGCGGGAGGCGAAACCCGAAATGGTGCGAACTTTGGGTTTTGCGGCTTAGGCGGCGTTGGGTTAAGGTGAAAAGCAAAAGCCCAAAGTTAGCATTTCGGGGGTCTTTTCTTTTGCTTACTTTTCTTTGGACAAGCAAAGAAAAGTAAGACCCAGTGGTAACGAAAAAAAGAAGAACTGCTGGGGATAACTGAAGGACTGAAAAGCCGAAACTAAGTAAAAACCTTCTTGACCGAAATCTAATCTTTTATTGCTTCTGTTCACTCGTGGCTTTTATATCCTCCCTCCGCGGCGCTCCAAAAATAGGAACCAATATTTTTTCCAGCAATCTCCAGAACCGAAGTTTATCTAATACAAAATTCATATAGGGAGTAACTACACAATAAGCCGAGTTTTTTTCTCCCCTATGATGCTGTGCATGGTGCTTCGAATTTTGTAGGATGCGCAAAGTTTGAAGGATTCTTACGATCCACGGAACTTTATGTTTCGGTAAATGTGCATATTTATGCAATTGGTTCGCATTCGTACCAATAAAACAAAACAACCACATATGCCAGGTGAGTTGTCCAATCCACCAGGCAACCACAATTCCCAATGCCGAAACCAATAACAAATCCCAGGAACTGGCCCACCAGGATTTTTTGGTGAACTCCAATGGACTATGGTGATGGACCACATTCGGAATAACGATCCATTTACCCACTACGGGAGTTTTCTCCGTTCCAAATGTATCTTCCGCCCAATGTACAATGCCAGAGAGCAAATCGATGGCGAGGATAACCAGAATCAATTCGATGATGAACCAAAGTATGGACATAGTATTAAGTATTAAGTAGCAAGTATTACTGTATCCTTAATGAATCTTTCAACTCTTTGGAAAAGATCTCACGACCTAAGGCCGGTTCTTTGATATTCAATTCCCTGAAATTGGTTTCATCGGAATTGGTGAATTTTTTATCGTCATTCCGGTCGATGATCGATTTTACTAAGATCTTCTGCGTTTTTGGATAATAAAAATAATCAATGAACTTTTCATTGTTAGGCGTTACCTGTACCAGGTTCTTTCCATTCAGGTCGGAAGTAAATAACATCACGGGGTCTGCCGAATTGTATACCTTATCTCCATTATGGTCTTTCATCACGATCCTGTAAAAGATCTGCGGATTCGAAAATTCTTTGTGCAAAGCAAAAGACAATATATGGGCCGTATCTTTTAATAAAGGATAACTCACCCCCGTATTCAAATCGTGAAATAAAATATTGCGGATATCGAAGATATTCTCATCGTTGTTTACGAATTCCTTGTTTGCCATGCGATCATTGTATCCTTTTTCTTTGGTGTTTTCCTTAAATGATAAAATTCCACTGTCTTCCGTTCTTTCTTTTTTTCTATCTTCTTTCGATGGGAGGTAACAGGTACCTGTGGGGAAGATCACCATGCTGTCGATCCCGCAATCCATGGGATCACCAATGATGATAGAAGTATTGGCTTTGGTAGGTTCTTGCCTGGGTTTTCCACAGGCGGATGTACTAACAAGGAGACATGCAATGAAAAAAAAGTGGATGGATCTCATATGGCGCTGTATTGGTTTTGTGTAGAACGAAAATAGATGAATGGGGTCGAGGCGCATAAGGGGTTAACGGTTGTTAACTAGGGCTATAAATGTTTTTAAGAAATGGGAGGATAGTCCCTCGTTCATTCAACATTTCTTTGTATGCTATCAGCAGATTTTTTCTCGGATTGCTGGCGCAATTCATTTTTTCTTTTTTGCCTCCGGCGGTTTCCCTCCGGGGGCTTCTTTTTTTTAGAAAAAAAGAAGGAAAAAAATCGCAACGAAATGAACTCCCGGCCTCGTTACACCCGCAATGCCTCCTCGGCCAAATGCCTTTACCCTTACACATTCCAACCCACAGGCATTGCCGAGCGCTACCGTATCCACTCGGACAACCCACCACGCACTGCCACCATTTCGTTGCCTCCCATCCGGCTGATTTCTTCTCTGATTGCTCCCAACCCACAGACCACAGGGTATAGTATTTTCTGGGTATAAAGATTGTACGTGAAATAGCAAGTAAGTGATAACTTGGTTAACCCATGATCTTGCAGATAATGTGGCTTGCGGGAGGCGAAACCCGAAATGGCGCGAACTTTGGGTTTTGCGGCTTATGCGGCGGTTGGGCAAAGGTGAAAGCAAAAGCCCAAAGTTAGCATTTCGGGGCTCCTTTCTTTTGTTTACTTTTCTTTGGAGAAGCAAAGAAAAGTAAAACCCTCGCGGTAGCGAATCAGAGCAAACACATAACGCCGCAGGCAAATCTGCGGGAAATAAACGAGTAACCCCGATAGCTATCGGGGCTGCGAGGCGTTGGCTAAAAATCCAATATCACTTGTAATCCATTCCCAAATTGAACATGGTAAATGCCCAGATATCGGCCCATTCATCAATGGCCATGGTGGTGGATTTTCCTGCTCCATGACCCGCTTTGGTATCAATGCGGATAAGAATAGGATTTTGTCCTTTATGTTTTTCCTGCAAGGTGGCTGCAAACTTAAATGAATGTGCAGGTACCACCCTGTCATCATGATCTGCCGTTAATACCATTGTACATGGATACTCTGTTCCCTCTTTTATATTATGCAAAGGTGAATATTTTACCAGGTTCTTAAAGTCTCCCTCCTTGTCACTGCTTCCATATTCAACTGCCCATGCATGCCCGATGGTGAACTGATGGTAACGCAACATATCCAAAACTCCTACTGCAGGCAATGCCACTTTAAATAATTCAGGACGTTGGGTCATTACTGCACCTACCAATAATCCTCCATTGGAACGACCATGAATGGCCAGCTTTTTTGAATTGGTATATTTTTTCTCGATCAAATATTCAGCAGCAGCAATAAAATCGTCGAATACATTTTGTTTTTTCAATAACATGCCAGCTTTATGCCATTCCTGCCCGTATTCTCCACCACCCCGTAAATTCGCCACTGCATATACACCTCCTTTTTCGAGGAATACCATGTGTTGGATCTGGAAGGAGGGAAGGATACTGATATCAAATCCACCATACCCATACAACAGGGTTGGATTTTTTCCATTTAACTTCAATCCTTTTTTATGTACAATGAACATAGGAATTTTAGTTCCGTCTTTGGAAGCATAAAATTCCTGCTTCACTTCAAAATCATCTGTTTTGAATTTGATCTCGGATTTACGGAATACTTCACTCTTGTTACCCTCTGTATCGTATTTATAAATGGTAGGTGGCATATTGAAGGAGGTAAATACATAAAAGGCTTCCTTCTCATCTTTTTTACCACTGAAACCACCGGCTGTACCGCGGGTAGGTAATTCTACATCGTATAAATATTTTCCACTGTAATCGAAAACTTTTACCAGGCTGCAAGCATCCTTTAAATAATTGGCCATCCATTTTCCACCGATATTCGAAATTCCAGTGAGCACATTTTCCTCTTCTGGAATAATGGTGACCCATTTTTTGCGATCAGGATCGTTGGTATTTACTTTTACCACCCTGTATTTATCGGCATCGATATTCGTCATTACATAAATATCATCTCCATCATTGTCGATCACATTCGACTCGTTGTTGAAATCATCTACAATGGTGATCCATGGTGCGGTAAAACCTTTTTTCAGGTCTTTTATCTTGAGGGTATTTCCATAGGTGCCGGTGGTAGTTACCAGGATGAGCCATCTTTCATCTTCACTTACCCCGGCATAATGACCATGCAATGGATTGGAAAGATCTTCGAAGACGAGCAGATCCTTGTCTTGGGAAGTTCCCATTTTATGGTAATATACTTTTTGGTAACTGTTGGCAGTGCTTAATTCAGAGCCGGTAGGAGCAGGGAACCTGGAATAGAAAAATCCATCCTGGTACCAGGAGATGCCTGAAAATTTTACCCATTTGATCTTGTCATCGGTTTGTTTTTGATCGGCTAAGGTCATTACATAAATGGTTTGCCAATCGCTGCCTCCTTCGCTTAAACTATAGCCTGCATATTTTCCATCTTTGCTTACGGAGAATCCGGAAAGTGAAGTAGTACCATCCGCCGATAATTTATTCGGATCAATGAGCACTTTGGGATCATCGCTCAATGCTTTGTGGAAATACAATACTGATTGGTTTTGTAAACCATCGTTCTTATAAAAGAAATACTGTCCGCCTTCTTTAAAAGGTGTTGAATATTTGGGATAATTCCAGATCTCTGTTAACCGGGTTTTGATGGCGTTGCGATAAGGGATCTGTTCAAGATAACCGAAAGTAGCTTTGTTCTCAGCTTCCACCCATTTTTTAGTTTCAGGGGTGGTATCATTTTCTAACCAGCGGTAAGGGTCTTTGATGATGGTCCCAAAATAATCATCCTGAACGGTGGTATCTTTCCTGGTTTCAGGATAGTCTACTTTGATCTGTTCTACTCTGGTCTCTTTTTCCTTACAAGCATCTTTCCCACAGGAAATCAATAATGCACTGGAAATTAATAGAAGTATAGGTTTAGTCATACTCTGCGCTACTTTTCGTTGAATACAAAGATTGGAATTTTGGGTCGGCTATTTAGTCATAGAAATTATGATAAATCCGAAAAAATCTTAAAATTTCGAAAAAAACAGGACTGCATTCACGTCTCCGAAGCCAAAACTGGACTTTCCGACGATATTGATTTCTTTTTGGATGGTTTGGAGGGGGGCCTTTTCCCGATCGATAATGGCTGCAATTTCAGGGTGAAAGTCCACAGAATTTTTATTGCCGTGGATAAATCCCCCTTGCATTTGTAGAATGGCCGCTACCAATTCAATACTTCCGGCCGCTGCCAGGCAATGACCGATCAATGTCTTGGGTGCATTTACATAAGGGAAATCCTTGCCTTTCAACTGAAGTACTTCGGACCAGTTCCTAATCTCGGCCACATCACCTATGGTAGAAGTAAGATGTCCGCAAATAAGGTCTATTTGTTCTGCTTTTACACCGGCATTCTCCATGGCCTGACTAATGCATTTACGCACCGCATAGTTGTTAGGGAAGGTCATGGTACCTCCCTGGCGTTGGCCACCGTTATTGATATGTCCGCCCAATATTTCGGCGTAGATCCTGGCCCCTCTTTTTTGTGCATGTTCCAGTTCTTCCAATACCAAAGCACCGGAGCCGGCACCGGGAATAAATCCGGAAGCAGTTGCACTCATAGGTCTGGATGCTTCTTCAGGCCGGTCGTTCATTTTACGGTTGGTGACCCACATGGAATCGAACCCACCCCAAATATAAGGACCGTCACAATCTGTGCTGCCACAAAGCATAATATCTGCTTTGCCATTTTTTATAAACTCAAATCCATCAATCACGCCTTCGGTACCTGTGGAGCAGGCCGAACTATTGCTGGTGACTTTATTTCCCAACCCGATCAATCCTGATAAAAAAGCAGAAGGGCCCGAGTTCATGGTCTGCTCAATCACCCTGCCACCCAGGCGACGTACATTCATATCGTCTACTTTATAAAAAGCATCCCGCAGAGGTTCTACTCCGGCTATACCTGTACCAAAAATACTTCCTGCATTCCAGAAAGGCTCTATCTTCTCATCGGTCCCTTTTAATTCGAAGCCGGCATCCAACCAGGCATCTACTCCGGCTATACAACCATATACAATGGCAGAGCTGGTTAAAAATTTTAAGGTAAGCTCCGTGAAATATTTCTTTTTTAATTCTTCGGTCACTGCAGGGATCCCTGCCAGTGTACATGCGAAGCCCAGGCGTTTTAATTCAGCAATTTCTTTGATCCCGCTTTTTTGATGGTAAAGGGCATTGGAAAATTCTTCGAGGTTAATTGCATTGGGGGCAACTACTCCCATTCCAGTTACAACGACCCTTCTTTCCATTTATTCTAAATGTTTCGTGTAAAGATAAGTGTTTTGATGGACAAACACTTTATATCGTTGCGAACATGCCTGCCATGACCCCTTTGCTGATAAGCTCACCAGATTCTGTTTCCATGGTGACTTCACATTTCAGGCTTTTGAGACGGAAATATAATTTATGTGCTTTTACAATTACTTTTTCTTTGGGAAGAACCGTACGGTAATAATGTACCTGGTTGGTGGTAAAAAACACACGTAAAGTTTTCATGATCTCGGGGTTGGCCCGGTATAAATGGATCCCAAAAGCTACTAAACCGATTTGCGCCATACATTCGGTGAGGATCACTCCGGGGGTTACCGGATTTCCAGGGAAATGACCGCGGTAAAAGAATTCATTTTCTTTAAACGTATAGCAGCCTTCAATGTGGTCATCATCGATCTCTAGTATTTCATCAATAAATCTGAAGGGGGCCCTGTAGGGCATGCAGTCCAAGATATTTTGCTCTACGCTGGTTGCTATCATCTATACAAATATAATAATTAATGCAGGCAGTTTTATATAACAAATATTGTACCGATTTATTGTAAATTAAGAATGTTTTTGAAAGGTTTTTTGGGCGGCTTACCTGCCTGTCGACGCGCTGGCCATGCACCTTGGCAGGCAGGTCCGGCTGTACGCTATATCTTTTTTGTTTGCCACCAGATCACATTTTTTTTCGTTGGATTGCCCTACGACATATGTTGTGGGATATCCCAACGATTACAACCTTTCATGTCAAACAAAAAAGGATGCCGCTTCCATCCGGGCCGCTACCTTAAATCAATGATTCGCCTCCATCTGCTTTTACAAGTGATCCGTTGATCCATTTGGCTTCGTCCTGGCATAAAAGATATACCACATTGGCAATATCCTCTGGAAGGGTGAGTCTTTTAAAAGGATTTCTCTTCATAGAATATTCCACCATTTTTTCTGATCCGGGGATCATTTCCAGGGCCGGAGTTTTTACCACCCCACTTTGGATCACGTTGGTCTTTATTCCTAACGGAGCCAGTTCAACGGCCATGTACCGGCACAATACTTCCAGACTTGCTTTGGCCGCAGAAACGGCCGTATAATTGGGAATATATTTTTGATTTCCTTCGCTGGTAAATGAAATATTACGTGCATCCTCTGCCCAAAGTTGTTGATCGAGCAATTCTTTGGTCCATTCCCACCAACTGGTAGCCATGGCATGGATGGTAATGTCAAAATCAGTTTTATCCAGGGTAGGTTCTGTATCGGAAACCAATTTTTTTAAATTTCCTTTCGCGATACTGTGTACCATGCAATAAATTTTCTCCGCCCCTATTTTTTCTTTGATGTTGAGCACTATTTTTTTTCGCAGCTCAGCATCCAATGCAGTTTCGTTGAAGGAAATAAGTTGATTGCCTTGTGACTTGATGGATTCAAATTTTTGAAGGAGTTCGTTTTCGTTCGACTTTCTATCACGATGAACGATGATGAGGTTCATCCCTTCGGCCGCCAGTTTTTTTGCCGTGGCAAATCCAAGTCCACTTGATCCGCCCAGGATGAGGGCCCATTTATTTTTGAGGGTGTTGCTCATAACCCTTGCAAGATAAATATTTTTTATTTAACCATATAGTTCTTGCCTATTCGCCTAACACTTCGTCGGCTCATTGCACTTGGTGGATGGTTTCCTGCAGAATCTTTGATCCACCAGCGCTGCGCTCGGTGGATGGTTTCCCGCAGATCTCGCAGATTTTCGCAGAACTTTTTCTTAGCCTCGTACATTCCCTTCGGCAGATATCAACTCGCAGATCAGAGGCGCCGAGGCGCCTCATCTGCGAGAACCTAACGAGCAGCGTCATCTGCGAGTAATTCATATTCTGCGGGAACTACTTGTAAATATCTTTGGGAAACATTTTTTATTAAGCGCTGGCAAGAAAAATAATTACTGCCACTGAAGAAGAACTGTTTGAGCCGTAAAACCCGGACCAAAACTAAGCATGAGTCCGTATTCGCCTTTGGCAATATTTTTTTGCATGAATTTATCCAATACATAGAGAACCGTTGCACTGCTCATATTTCCATATTCCCTTAATACTTCTTTGGTCGGGTTGATATTTTTACCGTATTGTGCAAACAGATCGTCAACCACCTGAACAATTTTTTTTCCACCCGGATGGAAGATGAATTGATTGATGTCTTCTATTTTCAATCCGTTCTTTTCGATAAACGGGAAAATGATCTTTTGAAAATGTTGTTCTATCTGATTAGGTACTTCAGGATCCAATACAATTTGTAAACCTGAATTTTTCAGATCAAATCCCATGAGCCGGGGTTGATCGTAAAAATGGTACATCTGTGTATCCAGGATCACGGGTCTTACATCCGTACTGGGTTTAATGATGGCACAAGCACATCCATCACCAAAAATAGCAGCGCTGATGGCATTGGTCAAACTTTTATCTTCGATCAAAAAAGTAGAAGTAGGGGATTCGAAGGCGACAATCGCAATGGTCTTCGAAGGATTTGCTTTTGCAAATTCATGGGCATAGATGAGGGCCGAAGTTCCACCGGCGCATCCCATTTCGGTGATGGGTAAACGAACAATGTCCTGCCTCAATCTTAACCTGTTCACTAAAAATGCATCTACGGAGGGGATCATAATACCCGTACAGCTGGTGGTAATGATAATATCCACTTCCTCTGGTTTTGTACCTGATTTTTCCAATGCATGTCTCAATGCATTTTCGCAAAGGTCAATAGATGCTTTAATATAAATATTATTCCGCTCTTCAAAACTTTTTTCGCTGAAGATTTCATGGATGGGCATGATCCCATATCTTCTTTCCACTTGTGCATTCTTGAATAAGCGAATAATTTTTTCCTGGTCCCTTTCGGTGAGATCACCTACCCATTGCCGGGCGTATTCTATAATTGTATCAATACTTTCTGTAAATTCCGGGAGTTCAATATGGGTAGTATGTATTTTCGACGACATCTTACAATTTCAAGGGGCTAAATAACTGCTTTATTTCAATACTCTTATCTTTTTGACTGTTTTTTATTGTTTTTTGATTAATAGGAGTTGCCACCGGAAAGCCCATCTCCAGTGGAGCTTATATTCATATCCTGAAATTCCTTCGGCCATGCTGATCATCTCTTTTTTATCGAAACCCTTTGTAATAGAGAGCCTACCATCGTGAAAGGTTACAGTGGAGGTCCTTTTTACCTTACATAAGAGGGTAAAAAGGATATATGCCAGCCTGCTTCGCTGAAGATCATTCACCACGATCAACCCAGGACCCTTCTCCAGCAGGTTGTTCAAGATCTTCCTGATATCTGTCATTTCGAAATGGTGAAGGAACAAATTCAGCATATACACATCTGCAAAAGGGATCTTTTCTGTTTCGAGCAATACATCGGCCTTTACAAACTGGATCTGTTGATGTTGAAAATGTTTTTCCCTGGCAAAATCAAGGATATGTTCATTGGCATCCACCCCCACCAGGTTCACCGGTATATGTACGTGTTTTGACACCTTTTGGATCTTTTTTAAAATATCTCCTGATCCACATCCAATATCCACCACAGTTACCTTGCGTTGCAGATGTTCCTGTATGTATTTTAAAATGGGGTATACGGAGGTATTGATGCCCCCCAGGTATTTATTTACCCATTCAATTTCCAGGAGGGTGAGATCAAGGGCCTGACCCACCATATTAAAATCATCTATGTATTCGGGTACTACCACCCTGTTTTTAAATCTGCTCATTGTTTAAAAAAATCTTTGCCAGGCAAGCCTTTTGTAAAAAAATCTTTGCCAGGCAAGCCTTTTGTAAAAAAATCTTTGCCGTGCGTTTTTTTGATGATGGCCGGTAAAACAAATGGAGCTACCTGTAAACTTTTTAATGCAACAGATGAAATGCTCTTTTTTCCGAACAATTTTTGTACGTTATATCCCACATCTAGTCTTGACTGAAAGTTGTTTTTCCATTCTTCTGCATACTTATGCCTGAGCTCTTCTGCACTTATCTTTTTATTGAAATATGCTTCCAATAATGTACTGGCAATAAAAGCTGCATGAATGGCCATGGCCATTCCATTTCCGCAGAGGGGAGTGATCAAACCGGCTGCATCTCCCAACATGAGTATTCCGTCTTCTACCGGCTTTTTAGGTTTGAAAGAGAAATCACTGATGGTCTTGGGTTCATCGAATAATTTTTCCCCATTGGTGAAAATATCTTTTAAAAATGGATTGGTCCAAAGTAAATGGCTTTCCAATTCCTCTATGGACCCATATTTTTTGAGGGATGATTTTGAGGTGAGGTAACATACATTGGTGATCTCATTCTCCACCATCGATACTCCGCAATAACCTGTTTCGAAATTATGCAAGGCTACCAGGTTGGAAGGGATGGGGTATTTAAAATGATATTTTACACCCAGGTAGTCATTGTCCTTCTGAAAAAATTCCCGGTCCATGATCCGGTCGATATTCGATTTTTTTCCATGGGCCGACAACAATATTTGTACCTGATAGGTTTGATTCGTGCTGGTCTTTATTTCGTAATGCTCCTCCGTTTTCGAAAAGCCGGTTACATTTTCCTGGAGATGGACCGTGATATTATTTTTTATGGCCAGTTGATAGAGTGCATGGTCAAACACATATCTGCTTAAACCAAAAGCTCCCTGGTCTAACTTGGCATGCGTAGTATTTCCGTTCCAATGTGATATTTCAAATTCATCAATATTCACGGCTCCATCCTTGAAAGGATCGTAACCCAGATAGGATAAATAATGCAGGGTTTCGTTCGATACATATTCACCGCATACTTTATGGCGTGGGTATTCGCCTTTTTCCCAAACGATGCAAGAAATTCCGAGTTTATTTAAATGTAAAGCGGCGCATAGACCTGCGAGCCCCCCTCCTATAATTCCAACCTGAAACTGATCCGGCACCTGATTGATTTTTAGTTTTGGACCATATTTACGGTCCCATCATCAATTTTGATCTTGAGGTTATCGATCAATTCTTTGATGGCAGGGATATACATGGGTAATTCCATTTTGAGGATCTCCACATTCACATTAATGGAGGGTTGCGCAGGATTCCGGATCATCCTGGCCCCATAGCTGCAAACGATCTGGGTACCATATTCCATGCCCCGGAATTTTACCGTTCCGGTGATGCTGAATGTATAGGTTTCCTTTAGGTTATCCCGTGGCCAGATTTTGTCTTCAGGAATAAATCCTTCGAAGGTGAGGTGATTGGTATCATCAATATTGGTATTGTATTCGATCCCATCTCCTGGTAACGGACCGTTGCTTTGGTCAGCCAGGTCCCTCATATTCACCGCCAATTTGAAAGAGGAGTTATTGGGGTAGTATAAGAGAAAACAACGCTTTGAAACAAAATAATGGCTTTGTACCCCTACCATTTTTATTTCAGCCGGGCATGAAACCAGGAAATTTGGCTGTGAATAGGCGGTAAAACCTATTACATAGGTAAATATGACCAATAGTAATAGCCGTTTCATGGCGTTAATTTTATCAATACTAGTGAAAATAGTCGAAATTCTCAATGAAATGGGAGCTATTTTATTATTATTTAAGGCTTTAGGCTTTTGTTAATGAGCTGTTCATCAATTTCTTTAAAAAATATGTTGGAGTGGCTATATTTTATATATTTGTCAATACAACATACATAGTGTTATAGAGGTAGATATATGGAAGATAGAAACAACAAAGGGAAGTCGGAGATATTTTCGAAAGCCGTAAGAGCTGGAAAAAGAACTTATTTCTTTGACGTGAAGTCGACAAAAGATGGGAACCTGTATTTAACAGTGACAGAGAGTAAAAGAAGATTACGTCACGATGGTAATGGGTTTTTCTACGAAAAACATAAGGTCTTCTTATATAAAGAGGATTTTATCAAGTTTTCTGACGGTTTAAGTGAGGTGGTAGAGTATATCCGCCAAAATAACCCAACTCCGGTAGTTGAGCAAGTCTATGTTCCTAATCCTGAGCATAATGGTTCAGGAGAAAACAATACCGGAGAGGAAGTTTCCGAAAGCAGCACAGGTGGATTTTCCTCCGATGTTGATTTTGATGACCTGGATAAATAAGAATCTGATATATTTTTTTGTAAAGCCCTTTGGTTCAACCGAAGGGCTTTTTTATTGAGGATTTAACCAGTCATTGATCTCTTCGGTCAGCACTTCCGGCTCCTCATACAATCCCATATGCCCCGAATCCTTTAGTTCCAGCCAATTGGCTTTTTCCTTATCTACCAGTTTCTCAAGCTCTTTTACATCGAATATTTTATCATACGTGCCTGCTACTACCAGTCCATGCTTTTCGGCTTTGGTCCAGGTGGCCAAATGGTTCTTTCTATCCCGCAAGCCTACCACGGTCTCAATAATATATTTTACCGGAATGTTTTCGGCTTTCAGTCTTAGTTTTTCGATCACATCTGCAAATTCATCCTTATGGTGTTCGGCAAAAAGGCTCCAATAAAATTCACGGATAAATACGGCCGGCTCTCTCTCCAGCACTCCTATGGTTTTATTCCGGTTATGTTTTTTTTCCTCGGTATCAGCCAGACAGGTAGAATGTAGCAGACCTATATGGATGTCTGGTTTCAAAGTTGCTAATTCAAGGGTAATATAACCACCCATGCTATGGCCTAATACATAAACCTCCTTGATATGTAAATGATCCAATAACTCTAATATAGATGCTGCCTGCTGCTTCATCGAAAAATCAAAATCAGGTTGGGGAACACTTTTTCCAAAACCCAATAGATCCACCACGATCAAATTGGCATGTAAAGGGGTCACTACCTTTTCCCATACTTCCCGGTCTTCAATAAATCCATGAATCAACAATAGATTTTTTTCATGCCCCTTGTCGAAGAAATCATACGAGATCTTCCCAAGGCTACTTTCAAAATGATTTTCCATGAACCAAATATAGTACATTAGCTGCCTATGAATTTCCTGGCACATGCATATTTATCTTTTAATAACAGTCAGCTGCTAACGGGCAATATGATTGCGGATGCCATTAAGGGGAATCAACTGAATGAATATCCACCCGAAATAAAAAAAGGGATCCTCCTGCATAGAAGTATTGATGCGTATACTGATCAACATGAATTGGTCAAACAAAGTCGAAAAATATTTTATCCCGCTATTCGTCATTATGCATTGGTGATCTCCGATGTGATCCATGACCATTTTTTAGGAACCAACTGGACTAGTTTTAGTGAAGATAGTTTGGAGGAGTTTTCAAAAAGATCTTTTGCTGATCTGGATGCGCATCAATCCTATTTCCCGGAAAAATTCAAGAGGATCTATCCTTATATGAAAGAACATAATTGGTTTGTGATGTATGCCACCAGGCCAGGCATTGAGGGGACGATTGAAAGGTTGAGCTATAGAAGCAAAAATTTTATCTGGGCCAAAGAGACCATTGATATTTTCAACCGCGAATATGATGAGCTGGAAAAATTATTCATGGATTTCTTTCCTCAGTTGGTGGAACATAGTAAAGATTTTTTAAAAAAAGAGTAGGGCAGCTATACTGAGCTTTCCGATCGCTTCCGGTTAGCTATCAGGAAGAAATTTCCATGCAATTTTTCAAATCTACTAACCTCTGCTTCACATTTCCATTCAGATTGGACCGAATGAATGGACTCAACAAACTATAGGGAAAACGAAGTGTAAATGAATAGGTGAATGTAACCAGGGTTTTGTTGGGTGCTTCGGTTTCAAATTGCCAGGAACCTGCAAAGGATTTGAACATAAAAGGGCCCTTGGTCATTTTTACAGCGGTTACTTTGGGCCGATTAAAACTTATATATTCTGTTTCCATCCCCATTCCATTTTTTGCAACACACCATGCCTTTACCCCTTTGGCGGATTCCTTAGCCCCCTCTATTAATCTTGCCTCTTTTAAAAAAGTATCCCATATCAGTCTTTTATCATAATCCTGGGTAAAATCAAAGATCTTCTCAGGTGGAGAAGAAATGGAAATGGATTGAAGGATTTTGGGCATAGAATTATTCTGGTTCAAGTATAGGGAAAAAAAAGAAAAAAGATTACTCATTCCTGATTAATTCCAATTAAAGTACCAATTTCTATGAACATCATTACCGAGCCAAGTAAGAGGAAAATATATAGCAATTGAAAGTACCACTTTTCTTTTATTAAAGAAGCGATGGATGGAACTATGCATAGTAAGAAAATCGGTATAAAGTAGAAAGCATGATCAATATAATTCTCATGCCTGAAATCATAGGACATTGGGTTTTTGATGTAAAATACAAAATGTATAATCCAAACAATAACAATTACGACTTCAATACCCAGTATCACCTTTAAAATAACGGAAACAATAGAGTCCAATTTTCTGGAGATTTGGGAGATTGCGTATAAGATTGCTAGAAAAACCGTTGAGATAAAGACCCCAATAGAAAAAAATATAAAAAAAACCATTGCTACACCACCCATATTATTTCTCAATTATAAGTGGACCGTGATAAATGGAAATAAGCTGACCGTTTTTTTCATTTTACCATTACCATAAAAAATAATAAGAACAGAAAACAGAAGGCCGAATGGATGGCGATATATACATAGGAGAAATCGTCGGATTGAAGGAAGGACCTTACCAACGCATAGACAACTACGATGGTTGATACATAGCCGGCAATTCCCATCACATATGACCAGGGAGTATAGGTGGTACTGCATATTTCGCCCGGGAACTTTTCAACCATATGTCTTTCCGTCATAAAAATTCCCAGTCTCACGGCAAGCATAACAGTAACCAGGGAGAAGGCGATCGAAAACAGGATACCTGTTATTCGGATAAGGATGTTGATGGATTCGTTTTTCATAACTCTATTTGTTCCCATTTTAATTTGCTTTGGTATACACTGCTTTTAGGTCTGAATAAGCGTTGGATGGTCTTATCGAACTTTAATTTCATTTTTCTATAATAGCGGTTATAATTATTTCCACCTGCCCTGAACAGTTTACGGTGGGCTATATAAACCACGGTAATGGTGGAGAAATAAAAGAACCAGTACAACCAATACCTGATGAGTTTTGAAGTAGGAGATTTATCCTTGGTAATCATAGATAAACGTTCGAATTGGAAAGAAATATGATAGGCTTCATCTATCAGAATATCGGTACAAATTTGTTTGAGCAGTTTGCAGGTGGTGGCTTCCTTTAAGGATTGATAAAAGAGCTGAGCAGTGCTTTCAACGGTGATCACTGCCAGGGTCCATAATTCCATATTCGTATTGAAATACCTCACCTTTCTGAACAATCCATCTCCCCAATCCGATTTGATCCTAGGTTCCTGAAGCCGGTCGAGGTATTTACCCAGGTTTTCTCCATGCTTCTGCTCTTCTTTGATGAATAGGTAAATGGCTTCGAGGAAGGCTGGGTCGTTGGTTTTTTCTGCATGCTTTTTGGATGCAGCAATCAAATGCATTCCATCCGAAGTTTCACCCAGCTGCCATGCCTGAAGTGATTTCAGGATGGTTGATCTTTGTTTTTTGGTAAGATTGGGTTGAAGATCCCAATCGATCCTTTCTTTTTTGAGATTTTCGGCAAAATGTTTTTGCCAATATTGCGATGTTTTCATGTTATATGTATATAATATTATTATGCATGAGCAACTCCTCCACCTAAAAACCAGAGTAAGCAAAATAGCCCTAAGCCAATAGTTAACAGGACTTCAACGGATACGATCAGTATCCATAAAACCTGAAAAACTTTTAAAATCGTTGGCTTATTCTGAATTTTACTAAATACTATTGCGGATAGAACTAAAAAAACAGATTTTAAAAAAAACAAACTGAGTATAAATACACCGGATGATCTATCCAACAGATCGAAATGGATAAGCCGATGCATATTGAACATGGTAAAATAAGCGAGGATACTTAAGAATAGATAGATAAAGAATAATAGGTAGCGGTTTTTACAGATGGCTTCTTTCCTGGAGATCCTTTTTCTCATAAAAAAATAAACCGTGCTAAACAATGAAACACAAAACAGGGAGCCGGTTAAAATAGTTTTCATAACGAGCATTCTATAATAGGCTTCTTTGTAGTTTTTTTCTGGTAATAAATGCTGGAAGTGATTTCGTTGAGGACTTTCCAGAATTTCTTCAATTCTATCTATCCGGCTATGTATTTTATAGGTATGGTAGCAAAAACCAGTAAATATGATAATAAGCAGAAAAGAGATAAGGGTGAGCAATATAAATATCCTGTTGTTCATGAGACTTCTTTTTTTGTATGTATGACCAAAATTTCTTTTGTGCAATTGAACCGAAGTGGCAGGGTGTCCCCCAGTCCTTTTCCTATATAGTAATAACAATTACCCATTTCTTTTTTTAATAGGTTCCACCTGTAGAATAATCTTCCGGGATACAAACCCTTTTTATTTCCCCAGAAAACGAATTGACAACCATGTAAATGCCCTGCAAGGGCGATATGGTATTTTTTCGGGTGTTTTTGTATGTTAATGGGTTGGTGGAGGCATAAGATCTTCAGGTCATCGTTGTTTTGATCCAGACCCGGTCTGTTTCCATCAACGGTGATGAACTGGCCTTTGATGCAAATCCTAACGGATGCATTCTCGATCCATTCAATATTGTTTTCCTGCATCCTGTTTTTTATTTTGTACAAGCCAAAAAAATGGTCGTGGTTGCCTGGAATAGCCAATACATTTTCTCTTGATGATAGGAAGTGCAGCAATGTTTCCAAATGTGTTAATCCCCGATTGGTATCCACATAGTCGCCTCCGAGAAGGATGAGAGACGGATCCTCTTCCCGGATGATCCTGATCATTTTTTGTACTGCCTCACCACTGTATCTGTTCAGATGAAGATCAGACAAGTACATGATCTTGATATCCAGTTTGCCTGGATATGAATAGAATTCTTTGCGAACTTCTATATGGCTGTTATATCCTATTTCCAGTTTCATTTTTATACCAGATTAAAATGGATAAACATCCTATATACCAGTTCCGCAATGGATCTTTTAGGTTGAATAAACCTATGAGCATATAGAAACTAATGGGCATTACATTCAAAACTGTTTTTAGAATACCGATCCTATAGGTAAGCCGTACACATTCCCTGACCGGGTTTTTAACTTGTGAAACCAGCAGAGGGAACATGAAGAGAAAATGAACTTCGGCAAAATAAAAAACCAGTACGGATAAAGGAATAAGTAGTGGGTGGATGAAAAGAAAGCCCACGAACGAAAGGACGAAAACGGTGAAGCAGATGCTATACTTGATGAATCCATAATGATTGAAACGAACCTCCTTGTTGAAGCTCATTTTTTCTGGGAAGCCTATTTTTATCAGCATTTCGTACATCCATTCTGCCCCGTTTTTAAATACGGATCCCGGAGAGTATTCCCGGATATTTTCCGGATGGAGATCTCTGAAGGCGATGGCTTCTTTTATTAATTTTTGATAATACATATCAGCCGTATATAAAATGAAACCATGAGAGCCAGGCAATGCCATTTCCGAATACGATCATTCGATGGAAGCGGGTCTCTACCCTTCCGCATCTTTTCAGGTGAAAAACAAATTCATCGTAACTAATCACCACCACCGTATAAATGAGTACCACCAAAATAGGGATCAGAAAATAATGAGGTACGGAGCTCATCATGGCCAACCACATGAGAACGAACATGGGAATACCTCCGAGCCCGAGTGCTACTGCTTCGGCTTTTCTCTCCTTCGGAGGGATCTTCATATGAAGGGGATTTCTATGAAATTTCCAATCAAGAACGCCGCCAATTGTGGCGATGGAACCGAAAACGGCTATGATTAAAAATTGCCAGGGAACAAAAGGGAAATTAAAATCAATGGCCAGTTTTGGATGATCCTTGTAGAGAATAAGAAGAACGAAAAAGAGTAAGGCAGGAATAAATAAGAAAACGAGGGAAATATAATAGCGGAGGGATTTTTCTTGTGCATTCATATGTATATTTTTAAATGATCATTCAAATATTGTTTTCAGGAATCGGACCAATAAATAACCGGTAAGTATTGGCATAGCTATCAGCATGCAAAGGATGTATGAATAGCCGAATGAATAGTAAAGCTGCACGGTTCCTGATAAAACAGTGATACAAGCAAAGGGCAGGTTGCGAAGCATGAAGGGTAGGTAATGCTCCTTGTTTTCCTTTCTTCCCAATGGCAAGGGTAAAAGAAACAAAACCACCACGCCAAAATAGCATAGGATGAAATATCCTACGGAAATAATAAAAACGCTTTTTTGTATCATGGTCAACAGTTTCACTTAGGTATTTGTTATCTAAAATTTTTCTTTGTTTTCATTTTATGCTTATAGGAAGCCCTGCGGATAAGTTGAATCCACCATGCAAGTAAGAGAAGCACCAGGCCTAACAGTAGGAGATATAGTTTATTTTTCATATTCTTTATCAATGCCTAATTCTACTATTGGATGATTGATGAGGATATACGCTTCGGTCGCCAGTAAAACAATCACCGGTAACAAACTAAAGTAGGGGAGTGCCAATAAGGAAAAGATGATACCAGGTGAAGGAATGAGAACAGCACCCAGAAAACCAATCAAATAGAAACGGAACAACATTCCTATACATAGGATAATACCCATGACCAACAGAATGAGAATGATGACCCTTAAAAACGGGGGGAGTTTTTCCTTGAGGATCCTCGACAAAAAATATCCTGTGATGATAAAAGGTATACTGATGAGGGCCAGGTAATATTGCCAATCGAGCACCGGTTTTTCGATCCCGAAATTGTCCAATGCATGATAGCAAATAAACCCTTCGAGTGGCATGAGTAAAAGGTATACTACCTCGATGGAACGGATGGCCAGCACCCTTCCTTTTGAAGTAGATTGCCAGTTCTTTCTGGCAGCCTGAACGGCGGGAACGCAAAAGAGGAGAACGACGATGACTGTTCCTGCTCCACCTAGATAAAATGTTGATTCCATATTGTTTTTATTAGTTATTCGTTAACCGTTATTCGCTATCGGTTAACGAATAACGGTTAACGCAACTGCAGGGACTATTGCGGAACACCCGAAATGGGATCCGTTTTTTCATCCTTCAATACCAGCTTCTCGTCCTTTCCATTTTTGCTCCACTGTATCTTCCTGGAGAAAAACATAATGAGGGAAAGAATAAGGAACAAGCCAACACTTCCTGCCAGCAATGCATAATCTTCTAATTGGATCAAGGAGAAGATGAAGAGGTACAAGACCGAGATCAATACACCAAATACAATGGCCGTTTTGATACTTTTAAAAACCATCCCGGTATAGATGCTGATCTGGAGAATAACTGCAGATGCTGCTATTGCATATGCCATGTTGAAACCGGTATATTCACTGATGGAAAGCAGCAAGGTGTAAAAAATTAGCAAGGCTGCTCCCACCAATACATATTGGGCAGCATTGATCCTTTTTTTCTGCAATAATTCGATGAACATATAGACCACAAAGGTGAGTGTAATGATGAGGATGGCATATTTTATGCTCCGATCGGTTTTGGAATAATGGTCCTGTCCTTGCAATAATTTTACTCCCATAAAATTTTCAGACACTTCACCATAATAGGCATCTACAAACTGGTCTGGAATACTTTTCTTTACATCCATTACGTTCCAGGTTGCAGTGAACCCTTTTTCCGTTACCTGATTATCAGGAAGTATTTTTCCTGTGAATGAAGGAATATTCCAGGGAGAGGATAGTTCTACCGTAGTTTTTTTGGCATAAGGTTCCAGGTTGAGTTGCTCGTATCCTTTTAATTGTACATCGAATGAAAAGGATTGGTCTTTGATGGTTGGATCGGTATTCATTCGAACAGGGGCTGCCAGGCTGTTGGTGAGAAATTGCAGATCGTAGGTGTTAGCTGCAAACTCTGAATTGGAATCGTTGGAGTTGAGTTGAATTACATTTTCCATACCGGTATAGTCGGAAATGCTCATGACGATCTTTGCCTTCTCCCATTGCATGCCTTGATTGGTGGCCATATTCCGATCAATAACAAGGTCTTTGAAGTTCCCCTGGAAATGTAGTTGTGTTTTGTAGAGCACCACTTTATACAAACTCCTATGTTTGATCTCCGGGTCAATATTTCCTTTTATATTTAGTTCGTTGGGCTTGATCCAGATATATTCATCACCTTCTCTGGCATCCACTCCATTTTTATATTTAGGCACCAGTAGCATAGGACCTTTGATGGTTTGCTCGGAGGCCCATTTTCCTACTACTTCATCTTTTACTTCCAACTGCCGTTTCTCTCTTTCTTTTACCAGATCCTGGATGAGGAATTTTGGGATCAATAGAAAGAGGATGAGGAAGAATACAAAGATCCCACGAAAAAAGATGTGGAACCTGTCGTAAAACTGCATGAATTGATTTTTCATTGTATATGTTGTTTTTAATTGTTTACTATTTTAAAAGTGCTTTGAATTTCAAAGTAACGAAGCAAAAAAAATATTATTGTAATTTTTTAATCATTTTTTCTAGTGCATCTAAATGAGCCTTAAAAGCTTTTTCACCTAACTTGGTGGCAGAGTAGGTGGTATTGGTCTTTCGACCAATAAAACCTTTTTGTACCCTCACGTATCCATTTTCTTCGAGACCTTTTAAATGCGAAGCGAGGTTTCCATCGGTGACATTCGTGAGTTCTTTGAGCTGGTTAAAACTTACATGATCGTTTACCATTAAAGCACTCATGATGCCAAGCCGGACTCGGCTGTCAAAAACCTTGTTCAATTGATCTATCAAGTTCGACATAGGTTTATGAGCTTACTTTTCGATCGTATTTATACCACATGGCGACACCGTAAATAATATGGCAGAGGCCGAATCCAAAGGTCCAGAAGACGAAACTATACCCTGAAAAAAGCAAATTAACTAATCCTAATGCGATCTCGGCCATAGCCAGGTATAAGGTTTCGTGAATAGTAAATTTATAAACGCTGAACAAGGAGATCCCATACACAATTAAACTAAGGGGAGCAATATAAATAAAGTCTTCGTTCCCGATCAGGTAAATGATGAAGAGAGTTCCTGATACAAATGGGACCAGGAAATGGAAGGCCACTTTTCTTGACATCTTTCCCCAGATGTTGATCTTTTGTTTTTGCGATTTAATATAAGTAAAGATAAAAGCACTGATCATGGCGACTAAAAAAGTCCCCATAGCGATGTAGGAGAGGGGGTGAAAGAAATAGTCCGTTACCTGGTCATATCCCTGTCGACGGTATATGCCCCGGAGGGTTTCCTGCTCCGTTATATCTACATATGGATAAGCCAGGGCGGCCCCGATTAATGCAACCGTTCCGGCGGCTACACCGCTCCAACCGCTTAAACTAATAAAACGGCTGGATTTCTCCATCATGGATTTTATTTCCTTGAGTTGTTCCAGTTCATTGGTCATAAAAAAGTACTTTGAAAAACAAAGTTAAACATAGTTTTATAACTTCCAAATTATTTTTTTATTGTTTTGGGGGCATCTGCATCCCGATAGCTATCGGGATGCTATCGGGGCTGCGGGAACCAAAACCTGCTAAGCGCAGCAGGTGAAAATTAACATTACTAAAAAAGGCTGCCCTGGAGCAGCCTTTTCAATGGAGATTTGGGGAAATTATTTTACTACGGTAAATTTCTTGGCATAAGAACTCTTGGATGTACTCATATGGATGGTATACATTCCAGCAGCTAAACCACTAACATCTAAATTAAACAGATTTCCATTTCCCATCATTTTCGGGTGAATGGTTCTCACCACCTGACCGGTATTGTTCACCACTGTGATCGAACGGATATCTTCGGCATCCGAGATCTGGATGTTCAGGATATCCGTAGTTGGGTTTGGATATAAATGGAATTGAATAGTGGGTGCATCTTCGATGCTTACAAAACAATTGTTTTGGTAATCGTAACATTGACTGGTAAAACTCCACGAAAGATCCATTTGACTTCCTTGCCAGTTAGGATCCCAGAAATCAGATTTGCAGAAGTAAGCAACTGCTCCTACATAATGGTAGTTGGTGGGACTTAACGCATCCGAAGGCACTTCCTGCGTAACGATCGGCAAGGTATATTTATTGGGAGTGGCAATATTGTCGACCAATACATAAGGTGCCATGGTTGGAGTAATGGCAAAATCATCATTGGTAACACCTATGATCTGTTTCCAGCAGGTTCTCCAACCTGTAGTCATGTCGCGGGCAGCAATAAATGTATTTGGTGCTTCGTTGGTGGTTGCTCCCATGTGGATCAATGTATCCGTATCAGACCATGAATAAAAAATAACATTTCCATTGGTGGTCCTTGAGACCTGGTTATAATTATCTACTGCAAGTGGGGTAGGGTTTTCCGGAACACTGGTCCTGAAAGTATTGATCTGAGCTACATAGAAACTGGTCCAGGTTGTACCTCCATCGGTAGTATAAATATCTATTGCGTTTTTTGGGTAGCCTGAATAGACTACGTAACCTTTGGCTCCCGTAACCACATTGGTGGTATCCCTTCTTTCAACAGCACAGAGGGTGGTAAAAATATGGAGGTTTCCGTTGGCATCCACCGTAATATCAAATTCAAAAGCAGTACCAACTTCGCCTGCTGATTCAATAGCAGTGCCGGTATCAAATAAATATTGTTTAATGCTATCACCCACTCCGGCAATATTATCTACAATGAGTTCCTGAGCAGGCCCCCAAGTAGTTCCCCCGTTTGTTGATTTATAAATAATGGGGTTGTAGATTGAATCTGAGGTACCGATATCACCTAGGAATACTACATAACCTATTTGGCCATCGGGAGAAAAAGCCATGTTAGGCCGCGAAGAATGCACAGCTCCATCAAATGACGTGCTATGCGGTGCATACAATGCAATATGTTTTACCCAATCTACATTTTGAGTTCCTATATTAAAGGTGCCCTTGTATACATTAATTGAATCTATTACGGTGGTATCATTGGTGGTCGCATTTTCTACCATCCAGAAAATACCGGAAGTACTTTCCGTTAAACCACCGGGAATAAGGGTACTTGTTCCAACAAAATCATAGTTTTCTGTTGAGGTTGGAGTCCCGCTGGTAACCACAGGGCAGGTCCCATTTACATGTCCATCGAAATTAGTGGCCAGTGTTGCTCCTCCCCAAACGATATAGGCGGAGGTAGGATTTGTATTTCCAGTTGGATTATATAAGCAAGACTGAGGATAACGTGCAGGTCTGGTATATGTATTGTTCAGCATACCCAGATCAATATTCCAGTTTAATCCACCATCGGTTGAAATGGAATACCTGAGTCTCCCATTTGAAGCACTTCCACCTCCAAAAACCGAAACATTCTGCCGATAAACAAAACCCACCGTGTTCAGCACCGGATCAACGAATACCTGGTTTTGAGAAGTTCGTAGCATTGAATAGGCATTTGAAGAAGAGCCTATAGGAATAGAATTTTGTGCAAAGGAGAAAGCAGCGCCCAGTAAAATAATAGTACTTAGTAATAGTTTTTTCATGTCTTGGAATCTTATATTTCTGTTAAGACAAATCTAATGAATCTCATATATCAGGGCAATTCTAGATGCGTACATTATAATGGTTCTATCGGGATTTTTAACTCCTTATTATTTCCTAATTAACAGATAGTTAGTATTTTAGTTAATTCAAAGGACTTCGTTTGGAATTAATTTATTATTATTGTATCTTTAAAAATCTTTAAATAAGTATAAAAAAACTAAAATTGCTAATTATGAGAAGAGCTTTATTCTTTTTGCTAGTTCTGGGCTTTGTTTCACAGGTAAATGCACAGGTGATATTTTATGTGGAAACGCCTCCACCCTTAGTTGGAAATTATGAAATGACCTGGGCAGATCCAGGTGGTGGTTGGGGTACTCCCGATTTAAATAATCCGGCTAATTCAGTTCTTGATACATTGGTTTTTGCAGACGATGGAACCACCGGAGATTCATTGGCATGTAATGCCTTGATCAACGGGGCTCAAGTTTCAGGGCAGATAGCAGTGCTGTATCGTGGAACTTGTGAATTCGGCGTAAAAGCATTGAATGCACAAAATGCAGGTGCAGTTGCCGTAGTGATCATCAACAATATTCCAGGTGCCCCGATTGCAATGGGAGCTGGTGCACAAGGAGCCAATGTTACCATTCCTGTGGTGATGATCACGCAAGCCGATGGTGCCTTATTGAAAAACCAGATCAACGCTGGAAACGTAACAGCCTTTATAGGCTCTAAATTGGGATTCTATCCGAATGATATTGGATTGTGGCCAAGGGACTATATCCTTGCTCCAGCTACTTCCAATCCGCATAGGACAAGTGAAAATTCATCAGAATTCAGTGCAGTTGTTGGAGCTTGGGTGTTTAACTATGGTCAGAATACTCAAACCAATGTTAGGCTGAATGGAAACATCACTTATATGGGAGGATCTGTTTATGCCAATTCTTCAACACCGGTTACCATTCTTCCAGGAGATAGTCTATGGGTACAATTACCCACCTTTAGCATGGCCACTTATAATGCCGGGTTGTATAAATTTACTTATACCACTACTTGCGATTCAGTGGATGATTTCCCGGCAGATAATAAAAGAAGAGCTGACTTTACGATCAGTGATACCATGTTCTCTTATGCCGCTATTGATACCAACACTTTGATGACCATTACCAATGCAAGTTATCGTCCAGGTGGAAGTACCGGTGAATTTGAGGCTTGTATCAACTTCCGTGATTCATTGGCCAACAGATTAGCTGTTGACGGATTATATTTTAGTGCAACCACTGCAACCACCGACTCGTTAGATGGAATTTATGTTGAGACCATTTTATACGAGTGGAATGATGTATTCGTAGACGTATTGGATGCCGGTATTGCGCTTGATAACCTGAACCCGGTAGTTTATGGAGGATATACCTATGCTTCCGATTTACAGAACCAAATTGTGTATGCACCTTTCTCCAGTCCTTATATATTAAATAATAATCAGCGGTATTTATTCTGTGTAAAATCGTTTGAAGCCTTTATTTATTTAGGATTTGGAACCAGCACCGATTATGATGAGCATCTGAACCAATATTTGCAACCTATTTCGCCTATCAGTGATAACGGTACCTGGTATTGGGCAGGTTTTGGAACCGATGTGGTTCCTTCTATCGGTGTAAAAATGTTTGACCAAAACTGGTTAGGTGAAGAGCCTGTGACAACCATTTCAGGTGGTGCACCAGCCTATCCAAATCCAGCGACCAACATGGTATACATTCCATTGAATGATATTACCGGTACATTGGAAATTGCAATTTATGATATGAACGGAAAAATGCTTAAATCTGAAGTGCGTGAAATCACCACTCCAGGAGCACTTCCTGTAAATATCGAAGGAGTTAGCAACGGACAATATATCATCAAACTAATATCACCAGCTGGTCAAACTCAATCTTTCAAAATCTTGATCAATCGTTAATAGAAATCTATTTTCTAAAAAAAGCCCCTGTTAATGGGGCTTTTTTTATGCTTTTTTTGATTCAACGCAATATTCGTCTAATTTTTTTAGTTTTGTAAAACAAACATACATATGATGAAAGCACTCAAGTATTTCTCACTATTGGCTGTTGTTGCCGTTGCACTTACTTCTTGTGAGCCAACACCTGCACCGCCCAGATTGGTTTTTAAATTCAAGTTCGACAGTACCCAGGCAAGATTGGATAATTTAGGAAATCCGGCCTCCATGCCTGCTAATCATAGAGGGCAGCACCCACAGTTCAATGTAATGAGTGCCCATTATATTGAGTTAGCTCCAAACGCTTTAACTGCTTTGGGAACCGGAGAAGTACTTTTTTTAGCCCCGCAAACTGCCACTCCGGCCATTATTTTTGACCAGAATACCAAAGCCGGGAATAACCAGGAGTTCTTTTCCATCCCTATTTCGGATGTTACCCCAGGAACTTATGATTGGTTAAGGGTTTCACTGGCTTACCAAAACTATGATATTACTTATAGAGTGGGGCCTCCAGCTGTGCCTTCTACTTATGATGGTACTGGAACCATTGCTTCTTTTATTGGCTATAGAACCTATTTAACCTCATATAATATCAATACCCAGTCGGTAACGGTAAACGGAGACGTTTTGCAAGGGTATTGGGGATTTGAGACTACCATTCCATTTTATGGGGTATATTCGGTAACAGGTCAGGCACCTCCGGGAGCTACCACCGTTCCAAATCCTTTATTTGCTACTTCACCCATACCGGCCGGTTCATGTATAGTAACTGCGTCATTTACCTCACCTTTAACAATTACAGGAAATGAGACCCAGGATGTGGTGATTGAAGTTTCCTTATCCATCAATAATAGTTTTGAATGGATTGAATCAGGTTCAAATAATTTATATGAGCCATTAAATGGTGATACAGTGATCGACATGGGAGTAAGAGGAATGATCCCAACCGTTCAATAAAACATTCAACTTTTTAACCATTAATCGCCCCCTGATTGTAACATCAGGGGGCTTTTTTTTGAACCCTTTTCTTCTTGCTGTGTATTCATAAAGGTTGTTAATACAAACTGGTACCATTATTGTATTCAGTATTAAAATGCACTATATTTGTAAGTAGCTTATACCCTTTACTATGGCAAAACGTATACTCATCGCTTTTGGCTTCTTTATTTTAAGCTTGAATGCCTTTTCAGAAGTGCATGTAATCACTGCTGTGAATGTTTCCTATGTACCTTCATTTTTACAGGTGAACTTGGGGGATACCATTATCATATCTACCACTAATTTCCATAGCACCCAGCAGGTATCCCAGGCAACCTGGAATGCAAATGATACCACCTTACTTCCTGGCGGTCTGGACGGTCCTCCCGGCGGGTTTACCTTCGTCGCTACTACCTTGGGGGATATTTATTACGTATGTGTAGAACATGTACAAGACGACCAAATGAAAGGGATGATCAAGGTGAGCCAATTGGGGATTGATGAAAATAAGGCGTTTAATATGCAGATCCTACAGTCTACTTCTGAGCAATATGTTAAATTGATTGTGAATGGAGGATTGCCTGGGCAGCTACATGTGGAAATGCTGAATCTAAGCGGCCAGGTAGTAAAAACGGTGCAAATGGACCTTACAGGCGAGGAAACCTCGGCCATCATTCAGGTAGGGGATATGCCCAGGGGAGTCTATATGATCCGCTGGTCCTACGGCAACATCAATAAGGCAAAAAAGATCATTTTGCAGTAATTTTTTGCGGATTACCTATTTAATTCCTACATTTGCCACCCCGATTGATTGGGGGAATGAAATTTTAAAGATTTTACGAAATGGCTAAGAAAGGTAACAGAGTACAGGTTATTTTGGAATGCACTGAGCATAAAAACAGTGGTGTGCCAGGTACTTCGAGGTATATTACCACCAAGAACAAAAAAAACACCACAGAAAGGATTGAATTGAAAAAATTCAACCGCATCCTTAAGAAAGTAACCGTTCATAAAGAAATTAAATAAAATAAGTCATGGCTAAGAAGACCGTTGCAACACTTCGTACAGGACAGGGTAAAGATTTTACCAAAGTGATTAAAATGGTGAAGTCTCCAAAATCAGGAGCATACCAGTTTAAAGAAGAAATTGTACATAAAGATCATATTAAAGATTTTTTTGCTAGTAAGTAATTCTTGCAAATACTGTATTTTTGAGAGCTTCTTCTGTTGGGGAAGCTCTTTTGTTTTTAAATAACTTGGGTTCACATGGCATTATTTGGCTTATTCAATAAAGAAAAGAAACAAGCATTAGATGAAGGACTTTCGAAGACCAAGGAAAGCCTCTTTGGTAAATTAAAGAGAGCTGTTGTAGGCAAGTCGAGGGTTGATGAAGATGTATTGGATGAACTGGAACAAATCCTGATCAGTTCGGATGTGGGGGTGGCTACTACGGTTAAAATTATCGAGAGAATTGAAAAACGTGCTTCAAAAGACAAGTATGTGAATACGGATGAGTTGAACACCCTTTTAAAGGACGAAATAGCTTCCCTGCTTTCGGAAAATAGGATTGATGATGGCTATTCCAATTTTGATCTGCCTGCAAGCCAGAAGCCCTATGTGATCATGGTAGTGGGGGTAAATGGGGTGGGCAAAACCACCACCATAGGTAAATTGTCACATCAGTTTAAAAAAGCTGGAAAATCTGTTGTGTTGGGAGCTGCGGATACCTTTAGGGCGGCCGCAGTAGAGCAGTTAAAGATATGGAGTGAAAGAGTGGGAGTAGATATTGTGGAAAAAGGCATGAATGCAGATCCGGGATCCGTTGCTTTTGATACACTCAATTCAGCGGTGGCAAAAGGAGCAGATGTGGTGATCATTGATACCGCCGGGAGGTTGCATAATAAGATCAACCTGATGAATGAGCTAACTAAAATACGAAATGTAATGAAAAAGGTGATCCCAGATGCACCGCATGAAGTATTGCTCGTGTTGGACGGTTCTACAGGCCAGAATGCTTTTGAGCAAGCCAAACAATTTACAGCTGCAACCGATGTTACCGCATTAGCCATTACTAAATTGGATGGAACTGCCAAAGGAGGAGTAGTGATTGGGATCTCTGACCAGTTTAAAATACCGGTGAAATACATAGGTGTAGGCGAAAAAATGGAAGACCTGCAGGTATTCGATAAAAAAGAATTTGTTGATTCCCTTTTTACCTGATTATTTTGAAGACGAAGACTCTTAAAAAAAATAAAATAAATGTAGTAACCTTGGGTTGCTCCAAAAATATTTACGATTCCGAGGTATTGCTTGGACAACTCAAAGCAAATAACATCGAAGCAGTTCATGAATCCACCCTGGAGGATTTTAATATTGTGGTGATCAACACTTGTGGATTTATTGAAAATGCCAAACAGGAAAGTATTGACACCATTCTACAATACGTAGATGCCAAACAACAGGGATTGGTAGACAAAGTATATGTTACAGGCTGCTTAAGTGAACGTTATAAGCCTGATTTGGAAAAAGAAATCCCCGATGTGGATGCCTATTTTGGTACCCGTGACCTGCCTCGATTGCTCAAAACATTAAAAGCGGATTATAAGCATGAACTGATAGGTGAAAGATTATTGACCACCCCATCACATTTTGCCTATTTTAAAATTTCAGAAGGTTGCGACCGACCTTGCTCCTTTTGTGCCATTCCATTGATGCGTGGAAAGCATATTTCCACACCCATTGAACAATTGGTAAAAAACGCAGAAAATCTGGCCAGGCAAGGCACCAAGGAATTATTGTTGATTGCCCAGGACTCTACTTATTATGGATTGGATATTTACAAGGAAAGAAGATTGGCAGAGTTGATGGAGGCACTGAGCAAGGTGGAGGGGATTGATTGGATCAGACTACATTATGCATTTCCGAGTGGATTTCCGGAGAATATACTGGAAGTAATTGCCGGTAATGAAAAAGTATGTAAGTATATAGATATCCCATTGCAACATATCAGCGATCCTTTGCTGAAATCAATGAAGCGGGGTACCACCAGGCAAAAAACCTATGATCTTCTGGAAAAATTCCGAGCAAAAGTTCCCGGGATTGCTATACGTTCAACCTTGATCACCGGTTATCCGGGTGAAACCGAAAAGGAGCATGAAGAAATGATCCAGTTTATCAAGGACATTCAGTTCGATAGATTGGGTGTGTTCACTTATTCACACGAAGAGAATACCGGGGCTTATGAGTTGGAGGATAATGTTCCTACAGAGGTTAAACAGGCCCGGGCTTCTGAACTCATGGAAATACAACAGGGCATTTCCTATGAACTGAACCAGAAAAAGGTGGGAAGATCTTTTAAAGTATTGTTTGATAAAGCAGAAAATGGTTATTTCATCGGAAGAACTGAATTTGACTCACCGGAAGTAGATAATGAAGTGGTAGTGGATGCTAAAACTAACTTTGTAAGAATAGGAGACTTCGCCCAGGTAAAAATTGAATCGGCCCAGGAATTTGATCTTTTTGGAAATGTAATTAAATAATATTGGAGCTTTTACAACATATTACTTTAACAACTGCGGGTATTGGTGATCCATTGGTGCATGATTACCTGTCAGGAAGTGATCAGGTGAAGAAATTATATACCTTCTCTCCAGATATTGATGGGTTAAAACGAGCTGTTGAAGAACGCAAAAACTATTCGACCGACCGAAAACTTCTATATAAAGTCTTGCACCAACAGCATGCAAAATCGTACTTATCCGACCCACTTCGTACCAATATCGAATTGCTCTTACAGGAAAATACCTTTACAGTGACCACCGGTCATCAGCTCAATTTATTTACCGGTCCACTTTATTTTATCTATAAAATTGCTTCAGTTATTTCGTTGGCCAAACAATTGCAGGATGCCATTCCTGGATATAATTTTGTTCCGGTTTATTGGATGAACTCCGAGGACCACGATTTTGCGGAGATCAACCATTTCTTTTTGAAGGGTGAAAAATTTGAATGGAAGGTAGGGCCTGAGAAATTTGGTCCTGTTGGAAAAATGAATCTGGAGGGGATTGAAGGGTTAATGAATGGTATCAAACAAAAGTGGGCTGAATCTTATGCGTCAGATCCTGCGTTTGAATTTATCATTCATACCTATACTCAATCGGGGAATTTGGCGGAGGCACACAGAGAAATCGTGAACAAGCTGTTTGCTGACGAAGGATTAGTGATACTCGACCAGGACGATGAGGAGTTAAAGAAAGAGTTTTCGGAAAAGATCTCACAGGAGATATTTGGTGCATCCGCCATTGTTCACATAGAATCTACCAATACCTACCTGGAACAACATGGCTATAAACCCCAGGTTTTTGCAAGGGAGATCAATTATTTTTATACCGGCAGAGGGTATAGAGAAAGAATTGTGAAGGCGGGAGAGGGATATGCATTGGCGGATGGTAAAATTTCCTGGACCAAAACAGAATTGCAGAATGAACTATTGAAAAACCCGGCATATTTCAGTCCGAATGTAGTAACGAGGCCCATGTATCAGGAGTCTGTTCTGCCTAACATTGCTTATATAGGTGGTCCGGCAGAAATAGCCTATTGGTTGCAATATAAGACCAACTTTTCTGCCAATCATATATTTTACCCTGCTCTGATTTTAAGGGATTGTTTTTTGTTGATCCCCGAGAAAAAATTAAGAAAGGTAAAGGAGTTTGGATTGAAGGTGGACGATTTTTTCAAACCCATCGATGATATATTGAATGAATATATTAAGATCAATCACCAGGATGATATCAATGTGGAAAGTATTGAAAAGCAATTGCATCATCAATATGATCTTTTATTGAAACGGGTCAAAGAAATAGATCCCTCGATGGAGACCATGGTAAAGGCTGCAGAACAGAAGGCTTTGAACGAGTTGGAGAAGATGGTGACCAAGATGAGGAAAGCTTTAAAGACCCGGCATGAGGCTCAATTGAATATGATCAGGAGTTTATATGCAACTATTTTCCCCGACGGTGTTTTGCAGGAAAGACATAACAATGTATATGATCATACTACGGATATTCATTCATTTATCAAAGAAGTAATATCCTTTTCCAATTGTCTGGACCCCAGACTCAAGGTATTGCAGTATTAATGATCGACCCTGCTTCGTAGATAGATATATTTTCACTTATCTGCCCGGCCTTCAACCCGGTGGTCTACAAATTTTGCAAGTAATATAAAAATTTTGTAACACTTGACCTTGGTAACCGGTTTATATTTGTCGAATATCTAAAAATTATAAAACAAATAAAAAATGGAACCTACATCAACGTCGGCATCACCCATTAGAAATAATTGGGACGAGCAAAAAATCAAGCTTAAGCAAAAATTCAAGACCCTGATAGATTCGGACCTGCTTTTTGCGGAAGGCAAAAAAAATGAAATGATGGAAAAGTTGCAAGCGAAGCTGGGTAAAACAAAAGAAGAGCTGAGCATTATTATAGAAAGGCTATAAATTCTTTAAGCCTCCCTGATAAAAACTGTCTGGATTTTATTTCAGGCAGTTTTTTTTATCTCACCACCTGTGAATGGTGCAAGTTTTTTCAAAGGATATACAACAGTTCCCGCTCGAATAGGGGTGATCTTTGTTGTATGAAAACAATAGCCTCAAATAACATTCTGACAGCCAGAAGAAATTTTAGGATTGATCCTAAAAAGCTGAAATTACTTGTTGTAAATCCGGTAAAAAGAATAGTTGCTCAATTGGGCATTCGCACCATGCTCATGATGATCTTACTTGCCTCCGGAGTTGTTGGAACCGGCGTATATGTATGGTTATCGGTGGCGTAAACCAGTATTTTTACTATAACCTTAAAATTGCGGCAGGGATCGTAGTCTCGACTCATCCTTAACGTACAGCCCGGTTTAGCAATCTATCAGATACTCTCCGGCCTTCTTAATAACCTGATCGACCAGTAGATCATATTCAGGAAAACCCCCATTAAAATAGTAACGGCCCAGGTTCTGGGATGAGATGCAGGATCAATGAACCGATCCGCCACATCTCCTAACAGGGTGACGGGCTTTCTTAATATATCCCAGCTATTCCATCTAAGGAACCTTCCTATATATATCCCAAATCCACTTACGAATAGAAGAAAAACGGAGATGATGGTGATGATTCTTTTATGGACAAAGGGGCTAAGTATTTTTTCAATATCAAATAAACTTACCAGCCCGAATAACAAGCCGGTCCAGGCAAAGGAAAGGATCAACATCAGATCATACCAAATAGGGACTTTGGTTTCCACTCTTAAATGAAAAAGATCAGTAAGTATATAAGGTGCATTGGGAAAGAAAAGGATCCAGGAAATGAATAAAGGTGGTAATATCCATTTGCTTTTTTGGAGGCGTGGCATTAACAATACTGTGCTTGTGAGTGCCCAGGGGATAAAAGCCAAAAACAAGTTCCAATTTAAAAAAAGGAATAGGGAGTGGTTGGTTTTATAGACCCTGAAAAGGGATAGGAAGAAGCAAACAAGGCTCATGATTGCCAGCAGGAAAGTGATCTTTGTCCGGGGATGAGTAATTAGTTTTTTCATAAATGTTGAAGATCTTCAGGGAGCAACGATGGAAAAATATATTTCATATCCAATTAACTTAAATTAATTATTACCGAAGTATATGAAATAGAAAAAGCCATCCTGACGCTTTGGTCAGGATGGCTTTTTAAAAAGATAAATATTATTTATTTGTTTTCCCTTTGCCTGAACCGCCTTCACCCTCGCCACCTTTTTTGGCTTTGGCAAATTTATCGAAATGGAAGCTCAAGGTAAATCTCAACGTATTTTCGAGTGGATTACGTTGTGTAGTAGGGATGAGATATGAAAAATCCAATCCAAATACTTTATAACGTACGCCGGCACCTAAAGTAAAGTACTGGCGATTCCCGTTTTCAGGTGATTCATAAAAGAACCCTGCACCTACTCTCAATAATTTATTGTACCAATATTCAACACCGGTAGCAAGGGTAAATTCACTCATTTCACCCACAAAGCCCAACGGTGAATCACCAAAAGAAGTGAACATGGCAGTAAAGGCATTTCTATTCGGATCCATTCCGCTTTCGATCATTGGATTTCCTTGGGCATCCGTGATCACATAATCTGTTGGATTATTCGGGTTGGTATCTCTTTGAGTTAAATAGTTGGGATTGGAAGGAACCAATAACTTGGCTACTTCAATATGCCAGCTTAAACTATTGAATTTATCTAATTCAATTTGACCACCACCACCTAATCTAAGGTTAGTAGGTATAAAATCTCCATTTGCCTGAGCATCGGAATATTTAACTTTCGAACCAATATTATTGATGGCAAGTCCAAATCTCCAGGTTACTGGTTTTTTAAAGAGTTTTTTATCAGGGTTCTGAAAAAAGAAACCCAGGTCACCACCGCCGGCTAATCCGGGATTGGTTGCTTGTCCGTTTACATTCTGACCTAAAGTAAGGTTGGAGTATATGAACTTGAAAGCGATCCCTCCGCTCCAGTACTGGCTTAATTTAAGGGAAGCCCCTACATCGATAGAAAATTCATTGGGATTATAATTACCAATGGTATTTCCTGCCATATCGGTAAAAGTGATATCCCCCAATGAGAAATACCTAACAGAAGCACCCACGGCAGTCCTATTACCGATCTTTTTATAGAATCCAAGATAGGCCAAGTTGATATCCGGCACCAAAGCCCTTAACCATGGGCTATAGGAAACATCAAAGCTCATATCCTTTGGAGCCAATGCCAATTTACCCACATTAAAGTGCATAGAGGCGGCATCCGCTTCGGTACAAACACCAATATCACCTAAGCTACCCCAACGGGCACTTGGATTGATCATTAAAAAGGGGACTGAAGTAGTAATGGTTCTGGATCCTAAACCCGATAAATCATCATCGGTGACTGTTTGAGCATTCAGGCTGCTTCCTACTGATCCAACAACGGCAGCTACAACTAAGGTTCTTGACAAAAACTTGAAATTCATACTTTCTAAATCCGTTCGACAAATATATTTAACAACTTCTAACTAACACTATTTATTGCGTTTTATTGTTGATAATGCAGGTTTTAGTATACTAAAACCACTTTACAACATCCTGAAGCCCTGTTTCCCAACTCATCTTCAAGCATTACCCGGCAAATATAGAGGCCGGAGCTCATTTTTTCTCCCCCTTCTGATCTACCATCCCAACTAATTGATACTTCGCGATTTCCTTCTGGAACATAGGATTTACTGAAATTCTTAACGGCTTGGCCGGTTAGGTCAATAATATCGACCGTAGCTACCACATTCTTGCCCTCGAAATTATGTTCAAACGAAAGGGTTACATTATCGCTGAAGGGGTTCGGATAGGCCACCATATGAATAAGGGCCGGTTCCGAGTTGGTAACTGCAAAGTTCAGCAGGGCATTGGCGGGATTGTTACAACCATCCCAAACCTGCACTTCCACTGTATGGAATCCTTCACTGAGCCCCGTTAACAGGTATTCGGCGGTTCCGGTGGTATAACTATTGTTATCAGCCTGGTAATAATCATTTAATATGATTGGATTTTGAATATCACCATCTATAATGGCCTGCAGATCATGCCCAATACCTAAACCGGTAGTATTGATCCCATTCTCGTCGCTTACCCTTACCAAAAGATGGGTGGCCGATTGGGTAATACCCATTTCTAAGAAGTTAGTATCATTCATGAAAATTTCAACTTCCGGACCTTCGGAATCAGGTGAGCAATTGTTTTCTGATCCGCCAATATTGAAATTGAAATAATAACCATGTGCATCCCGGGTAGCATTATCGGTAGCATAATAACTTATTTTTCCTTCACCTACCAGGTAATTAATATCCAACGGAACCACAAACTGGAAGGTAAATAATCCATCTTTAATGGAAGTTTTACCTTTAAAGATCACATTTTTTCGGAGCTCATAATTAAATTGATTGCCTCCATCATTTCCAAGTGTGGTTAATTGAGATGCTTTATCGAAAATGGTCGTATACAGATCACCATCAAAATCACCTTGGAACAAACCTGAAAGATCTTCAATATGACCTGAAATAGTTACAAGTTGTGATGCCATTAAAGTATCCGCTACATAACCTGCGGTCGTATCGGCAAAAACTCCGTTAATGGAATCAGTAACTACCGTAATTTGAGGATAGGCAAGTCTTAATGCAGGATCACCAAATAATAGGATATTATATTCTCCCCAGTCATTGGTAGGATTGGGTTGTTTTGATAGGCGGATAATATCACCCATTCTAGGCATTTCTCCATTAGGTAACCTGGTGAAGGTGGCATTATAAAATTTAGCATTCCAAAGATTTACAATAGAAATGGGTCGAATAGTTGAAAATAGACCGATAGCACCTTTATCAGGTTCCTGGATCAGGTACTCTCCAGCAGAATTAAAAGCGGGATTATCAAACCTTGTAAACGTACAGGTAGCCGTAGCAAAAGCAGGCAAACTATTTTCATTCACCAACGAAACAAAATCATCTACCTGTATCACCCTTTCTGCAGCCATACCTGTTTCACCACCATGGCCGATATAATTGATCATCAATGAGCCTTTGTTCACTCTGTTATACAATGCAATTTCAGCTTCCGGATATCTTTGTCCAGCATTAGAAACCTGCTGGTAAGCGTCCAGGTATATCTTATCCATATTCCATACCTGATTGATCCCATCTATCTGGTTAGCGATGGTTTCACTGCCCAATAAGAATTGAGATTCCCATCCAGCTTCCATATCATCGGCCACCACGGTCACAATATTTCTCCAATCTCTCATGCAATCAATATTGGTGGCATAATATTTTATCTTATCAACTACACCTTGCGCTTCTGCCGAACTTCTAGCAGGAATTCTTCCTACACCCACATCAATATTAGATGAAGCACTTAATACAATGGTTCCAGTAGAACCTTCATTGTTGTCAAGCAAAGCATAAAAATCATCGGAACAATAGGAGCTTCCTCCCCGGTCAAACGATTCCACGGTTTCAAATGCCGGAACAAAATTGGTATTGTCATAATCCAATCTGTTCAGGTAAGGTTTATAATCATATGATCCATCACCGAATAATAAAACATATTCTGGATAATCGGTTGGATTCTTATCATAATACATTTTTATATAATCCCTGATCGCACCAATATCTTGCTTGCCTGAGGAGTATTCGTTGTAGATCTGATCCAGGGTGGCTACATGTACCACCATCCCATCATGTGTTGCATGAAAGTTGGCCAGGTCTTGAGCCGCAGATATAAATGCAGGATGTGTAACAATAATAAAATCAGCTGGGGGATTCGATTCGGTTAATGCATGCAGGTTTTGATTGGCAACCGGTGTAAGGCTCGCCGGGCCTAATGCTCCCACCGGATCGAAGACCACAAAAGTACGCAGGGTATCCATGTTTACCTGGAATTCACCATCAGTGCCTGTAACAGTAAAGTTTTGTTGGATAGGGACCAGCGGATTGGTAACATCCCAGATTTGCTGACCTGAATTGGTATTGGTAATCGTAAATTTTGCATTGGTCTCTCCCAGGGACTTTTTATCACTGAAAATAGAGAACCCACTGCCCGCTGTAATATTTTTTCGATAATTAATTTCAATATAATCCAACCAGGCCTCATCGCCGGTTACTTTTGTAACAGTAAGCGATACATTGCTGCCTCCAAAAACAGAAGATCCAGTGCCATAACCATTGGTAGCATAAGGAGCTGTATAACTTGAACTGCATTGAGCAGGACTTAAACTCAAAACGGTAAAGCTATTGTACTTAACCTGCATAGTTGTATTACATTGTACACAACGTGATGCTACCTTCACGGTAACAAGAGCAGTATCGGCAGTGCTGATGTTCTCAAGGTTAAAATCGTAGGTATAGGTATTGTAGAAATTAAAATAATCACCCATCCATTGACGACCACTATGTGTTAAGCTTTCCAGGTCATCTTCTCTGAAAGTATATCCATCACCGGTAGAAGTAGAATAGGTAGGGGCACCAGGAAGGCTGGCTCTGTTGGTCAACCTTAAACCAGTAGAAGTTCCTACCGTTAGAAAATAAAAATTAGTATCTGCATATACATTGTAGTTATGGTAGAACCGGCTGCTGTCGGGATAATAAAAGGTCCATTGATGTGGTCCTTGTCCATAGAACAAGATATAATCGTTGTTATCAAAATTCCCATCACCACCATCCACTACCTCTATTGCATTTTCAAACAGATCATCATATCTGAATTTGCTATTCTCTTCCGGTAAGGTACCGCCTCCATTTCCGAACAATTGAAGATTGTCGCTGGGAACACTTCCACCTATCAATCCTGCAGATTGTATCTGACTATACGTAATTTTATAGAGTCCATTTTGCGGAACACCTACTTTTAGCCATGACCCGCTTGATAAAACACTATTGGAAGTAGACCTGGGTTGATTATTCACAATCACTTCAGATTCTTTCAAATTCAGGTTAACCGTTGCGCTGATAAGAATTTCAATTTCTCCGCCCTTTAGCCTGAAGGGGAATATTTCATACACAGAATAGTTGCCGCTATTCGCCACTTTATTAGTGGTTTTTATTTCAAATTCAGCCGGTAACTCATTTTTATTTTCTATCAGGTCTTTCCATTCAGGTGGAATGGGGGTGGTGATGATATCAGCCAGCACGGCTTTTTCAATAAACTGGTCTTCAAATAATTCACCATATACCGGCAACCCTTTTTGGTTAAAATTGGCACCTTCAAAAAACAGGTAGGATTTATCCTGTTGCACCAATGGAGCTTTCCACGCCAGGTTCACTGGATAAGAAGTTTGGGCAACAAGGATTTTGGTAAATAGAATGAATAATACGAATAAGAAATAATGGGTTCTCATAGTAATTTTATTAGCACATCTGAAATAACTAAATATGTTCAGTTTTATTGTCATCTTTTATGTAAAATCACCCCGGCAGGTAGGGGGTATATGTATTTTTCTCCCTAAATATACGATAATTCTACCAATTGGGATGGGGGGCTTTTCACCCTCATCTCTCGGCTGAGTCGAGATCCTGGCTGGCTGCTATCGCCCTGGGTGCACGAATGCCCCAAAAAATGCTATCTTTGGCAAACAAATCTTAATCCACATTTATGAAGAAAATTGTACTTAGCTGTGTTATTTTAGTTTCAGCTGTAGTTTCCAGTATTGCCCAAGTAAGATACTTGGATGATATTTTTACAGTTGGCCAGATACAAAAAACCACTGATGTGGTATATGGACAGAACTTTTACTTTCTCAATTACGCACCGGCACCCTCCGGCACAAGTTCAAGTAACCCTCAGATGGCCGATCTGCAAATGGATGTTTATTCTCCTCCGGGCTCCGACACCGCCCAAATGAGACCATTGGTGATCTTATGCCATACAGGTAGTTTTTTACCTCGCTACGTAAATGGATTCCCGGTTGGAAGAAAAGACGACAGTACCATTACCGAACTAGGATACAGGTTTACCCAGAAGGGATATGTTACGGCGGCCATTAATTATCGTTTAGGATGGAACCCCTTGGCCAGTTCACAAGTGGAAAGAACCCGTCAGATCTTAAATGCTGTATATCGTGCCATTCATGATGCACAAACGGCTGTTCGTTTTTTCAAAAAAGATGCAGCTACCACCAATACATATAAAATAGATCCGAATAGGATCATTCTTATTGGACAAGGTTCAGGAGGATTTATTTCTCTGGCATATAATTTTTTGAATGATCAGGTGGAAACTACCCTCCCGAAATTTTTGGATGGATTAGGAAACTCCGTTATCAATACCGATCTGGTTGGATTTGTGGATGGAGTTGGAGGAACGTATAATAACTATAACCATCCGGGTTATTCAAACCAGGTGCAAATGGTTGCCAATTATGGTGGAGCAATGGGAGACATTAGCTGGATGAACAATTTTTGGCCGGCTGTTCCCGTAGCCAGTTTACATTGTCGTAAAGATGTGTATGCACCCATCGATAGCGGAAATGTGGTAGTTCCTGCAACCGGGCAAGTGGTTGTTTTCGTGCATGGTTCAAGAACCGTGGTGAAAAAAGCAGTTCAACAAGGACTGAATGATATTTGGGTGAACAATGTATTTACCGATCCTTATTCTGTACGAGCTTATACCCAGAATCCTGCAGCAACATGTGAAGGATTGTTCTCTTTTGAAATTGCCGATATTCCAAGTTCTACCAGTCAGGAGGCAGCACCATGGGAATGGTGGGACTCTACCTTGACCACACAGCAGGCTTTATCGGAAGGTGCTGTATATGCACTCGCTGTTCATCAAAATGGCATGGGTGGAAATCCAAATATGAGTGCAGCAAAAGGAAGAGCATATTGTGATACCATTGTTGGATTTTTAACACCAAGAATGTACCTGGTACTAACAAATCCAACCTTATCAGTCGAAAATCAAGTGGAGGTGGATTACGATGTTTATCCTAATCCTGCGACGGAAAACATGCTTGTTCAAGTGGGTCAGGATAATATGATAGAAAGCATATTCGTTACAGACATCAACGGCAAAACGGCCATGAGTATTACCGGAATTCAAAGCACTGTTTATACAATGAACAGGTTTGGATTAAGTTCGGGTACCTATTTCCTGAACGTTAAAACGATCAACGGAAACTTTGTTCATAAAATTATTCTGAATTAAGCCTAAATTAATTTAGGGTATTTATAATCAATTATTTAAAAAAGGCCCGCTTGCGGGCCTTTTTTATCATTTACTCAGTTAAACAAATTTTTAATTTTTGGTAAAATTGATTCTACATATTTCCATGTAAATTAGTGGCAACAAATCCCCAATTTATGAAACCAATTCTAACCACTCTATTTACAGTTCTATTTCTATCATCTTTTCTTTTTTCTCAAAACGTAGCCATTAATACCACTGGTGTAGCGGCGAATGCATCCTCTATGCTCGATGTGAATGCCACCGATAAAGGAGTTCTTGTCCCCAGAATTGCATTGACTGCAACCAATGTTGCTGCACCTGTTGTTGCACCTCTTACTTCGTTATTGGTCTTCAATACGGCAACTGCTGGCGCAGGAGCAACGGCTGTAGCTCCCGGTTATTATTGGTGGGATGGAGCTCAATGGGTAAGATTGTTTAATACAGGTAATGCCTGGCAAACAAGCGGTAATTATGGGACCAACCCAGCAGTGAATTTTGCAGGAACTGTGGATGCTCAGGATTTTGTGATCCGGACAAACAATACTGAAAAAATGAGAATAACCTCGGGAGGAAATGCGGGCATTGGGATTGCCATCCCCTTAGAACGCTTGCATGTTTCCGGTGGGAATGTAAGAATTAGCAACCTTGCAGGGGTTGGAAACAGAATGGTGTATGCCGATGTGAATGGAACACTAGCGATTGTAGCTGCAGGTGCAAATGGTCAGGTACTTACTCAAACCGCGGGTGGACCTGCCTGGCAAACCAATCCAGGTTGGCTGATCACCGGAAATGCGGGAACAAATGGTGGAACAACGGTTGCCGCAGGGGTGAATTTTATAGGAACTACCGATAACCAAAATTTAGATTTTAGAACCAACAATATATACAGAGGAAGGGTGAGTAATTTAGGGGAGTTTTTTATTGGTAGCCTCAATACGGTCATCACGGGAGATTTGATGAATGCAGTGAGCAACGTAACTTTTCCATGGGCCGCGAATGGCTATTCCGCATTTGATGGAAGTGGGGTATATGGCCAGGTTACCGCAGGTACCACTATTTTTGCTGGAGTTCAGGGTGAGTATAATGGAACCAATGCATCAGGAGCGGGTGTAAGAGGACTTTCTGTAAATGGTACAGCCGGTACTGGTTTTAATGCTGCTCATAGCGGTGTGAGTGGAAATGCAACAACTAACGGAGCATATAAATTTGGGGTGTTTGGAAGTGGTGGAACTACTACCCGATCCGGAGGAGTATTCGGATATGATTATGGAATAGCGATGGGTGCTTTAGGATACTATGCATTCAGTGGATTAGATTATGGGGTATATGGTTTTGGCCAGGCATATTTTACTGGACTCGGGACTGGGATGTTACCATCAGAGTTTTACAAACTTTATCCTGACATGGATCCTTTGAGCAAACCCAATAATAATATTGGATTAGGTATTTACGGAGGAGTGATGGGAGGTTGGGTAAAAGGTATGGTGTATGGAACCGCATTTTCAGGAGATAGGTTTGCTACGTATACAGATGGTAAATCAGTCACCAACGATCTAATCATTTCTTTAATTGATAACAATACAGAATCAAGAACCATTGCCTATGCACCGGTTTCATTAACTGCAGATATTCAACAAAAAGGAAAGACCAAACTGGAAAATGGAACTGCCATCATCCGGTTAAGTGCGGATCTTACAAATGTGATAGATCTCAATTCTATCGTGATCAACATCACACCCATGGGCCAAAGCAATGGATTATATGTGGAAAAAATTACGAAGGAAGGAATCGTGGTAAAGGAAAACAATGGTGGAAATGCTACCATTGATTTTTGCTGGAGTTTATCAGCAACCAGGACTGATATTAAATCAGAAGTGTCGCCTGAAATTGCAAATGATAACTTCGATCAAAAATTGGAGGGGGTTATGTTCAATGAGAACAACAATATTGATCAACCAACTGCTTTATGGTGGGATGGGGAAAAAATTAGATTTGATCCTATTCCAGAAGAGATGCTCATGCTGATCAGAGGAAACAATATAAGTGAGTACAATAAAATTGTGAAGCAATACACCCGTAACAAAGAGGTGATCAAAAAATAACCATCACTGCTCATCATACTTGATAAGGCCATTCTGACGCTACTGTCAGGATGGCTCTTTTATTTTAGTATCTTTATGTTTTATTAGTATCAAGTAAGACAAGTTAAACCTGGAAAAAAGATTTTTTTGAAATTTACTGAATTTGATTTTGATGAGCGATTAATGGAAGGCATAGAAGCCTCCAATTATGACGAAGCCACCCCCATCCAAGAGCAAGTAATTCCGCTTATACTGAAAGGCAAGGATATGATCGCATCTGCCCAAACCGGTACGGGTAAAACGGCTGCTTTTTTACTTCCCCTTATTCATAAAATAATAACCCGAAAGCACGATCCCCACGCCATTAGCTCACTGGTGATCGTTCCTACCCGTGAACTAGCCATTCAAATTCAACAGCATCTGGAAGGGTTATCTTATTTTACAGGGATTAGCTCCATTGCGGTATATGGAGGAAGTGATGGCCATGCATTTATGCAGGAGAAAAAAGCTTTGAGCACAGGAGCAGATATTGTTGTTTGTACACCTGGTAAAATGATGTACCATATAAAAATGGGTTATGTTAAACTGGCTAACCTGGAGTATTTAGTATTGGACGAAGCAGATCGGATGCTGGATATGGGTTTTTTCGATGATATTATGTTCATTATTGACCATTTGCCAAAAACACGTCAGAATCTTTTGTTTTCAGCTACCATGGTGCCAAAGATCAGGTCACTTGCGAAAAAGATATTGGTTGAACCGGTAGAGATAAATGTAGCCATCAACAAACCACCAGAAAAGATTGTCCAACAGGCATATTTAGTATATGAACCCCAAAAGATCCCTCTGGTACTCCATTTACTTAGAGAAAAAAAACACAAGACGGTGCTCATTTTTTGCAGCAGCAAATTGAACGTGAAGCAACTTACCCGGGACCTTAAAAAAAATGGAATAAAAGCGGATGAAATCCATAGCGATTTGGAACAGGATCGTAGAGAAGATATCCTGATGCAATATAAAAGTGGTCAGCTTCCAGTTCTGGTTGCAACAGATATTTTAAGCCGCGGAATAGATATTGATAATATCGACCTTGTTATCAATTTTGATGTTCCGCATGATGGAGAGGATTATGTGCATCGCATTGGCAGAACTGCCCGTGCAGAAGCAGAGGGAACCGCCATTACCCTGGTGAGTGTTCAGGAGCAGAGAAAATTTTCTACGATAGAAAAATTTCTGGGAAAGGATATTCCTAAGATAATAGTTCCGGAAGGTATGGGAGATCAGCCTGCATATGATCCCACCTCTCCTAATTCCAGAATGCCTAAAAAAAAACCTTTTAAGGGTAGAAGGAAATAATCCAACCTCAAACTGGCCTACCCCGTAAAAACACTGAATTTCTGAACCTTCTTTTTTGCTTATTTTTTTGGGCTTGATGCTTTTATAAAAATAAATTTCTTTTGTATCTTGCATTCATATATTTAATAATACCATGCAGCTAAACACCGAAAAAGAAGAATTCCTCCTCAACGAATTTATCCTGCTTGTTAAAACCATTGATGAGGACCAGGAACCGGTTTGGGGAAAAATGAATGTTCACCAAATGGTTGAGCATATGACGGATTCTATAAGAATAGCCAACGAAAAAAACAAAGAAAATAAAATAATTACTCCTCCAGAAAGGCTAGAGCTGAGCTATCAGTTCATGATGAGTGATAAGCCTTTTAAAGAGAATACCAAAAATGTTTTGCTGGCCGAAGAGCCCCCCCCGGTGAGAAATGAGTTTCTGGAAGATGCCATTTTGGAATTAGACAATGAGATCGCCGATTTTCACACCTTCTTTAAAGGCGATCATGATAAAAGAACCACCAACCCTTTTTTCGGTTACCTCAATTATGCCGAATGGGTGCAGCTTTTGCATAAACACGCCCTACACCACTTAAAACAGTTTTCAGCTATTTAATTTTCCTTTTTTAGCGGAATCCCTTTCTATCGACAAACTCAGATGACACAGTCTTATATGTCATCCTGAGCTTGTTAGCCAAATAGAAGAAAGCAACGAAAAACTTGGCGAAGGGCACCCAACATAATTTTTGATACATTTGCTCGTTTTTTAATAAGCCCTTATATATTCATCTGAAACGATCTCACCTCATATTATCCTTTCTGCTTTTCCTATTGGGCCAAACGATCTATGCCCAGGAATGGCTTGGATATAACACAAGTAACTATGCAGGTATCAATGCAGTGCAATACAATCCGGCTTTGATCACACAAACCAATTATGGAAAACTCGATATTTCTATCATTGCAGCCAATATGCATGTGGAGAACAACTATATTTTTGTGCATAGCAATACCATTACCGATCCCGTAACTGCCTTTAATGATCCGAATTTTGCGGACAGGTATATTCGGTTGAATGGAGGTATTGGCCATAAATCAGCCATTATTCATGCAAATGTTCAATCCCCCGCTTTCCTTTTACAAATCACTAAAAGAGATGCTATTGGGTTTTGTGCAAGACCCAGGATATTTGTAAATGCTGATAACGTTGATCGACCTTTGGCCAGGCTCATTTACGAAGGATTGGATTATCCCCTGTATTGGGACCAATTTCATCAAAATGATTTTATGAGTGTAAGTGCCAATGCATGGATGGAATATGATTTTAGCTATGCAAGAACCATTTATATGAACGACCGGTATAGGTTTAAGGGAGGGATCACCTTTAAATTATTGCAAGGTTTGAATGCATTTGGACTGGGTATCAGGGACTATAGATATAATTTTTACAATGACGATACCCTTGGGATATTTAATACCAATGTTCAATATGGAATGAACGACCATTTATACAACCAGGAATTTGCTTTCGATTTTAATGCACCTGGAGTAGCTTTCGATATTGGCTTTACGTTTGAATATATCCCCAATAAAAAAACAAAACGAGGTTTATACAGAAGAAGAAGCAATAAGGTAACCAAGTGGCCAGGAATTTTTGCTCCTGATCAAACCAGGTATAAATATAAATTTGGATTGGCCTTTAATGACCTAGGTGCCATATTCTATGAAAGAGCACCACAAACAAGAGACTTTTTTGTAAATGTCGATTCCCTTCCTTTATCCGTTTTCGACGGAGTAAATAGCATTGCTGCAGCCAACGCCATTCTGCAAGCAAACTTTCAAATGAATGGAACAGATGGTGATATGACCATGGCCATGCCGGCCCATGTGAATATGTTTGGTGATGTTAGATTTAACTACAACCTGGGTTTGCATACAAGTTTAACGATGGGTTTTAACCAAGGAAAAACTACGGCCTTTAAAAACCATTTCCTCTATCAATTAACCATTACTCCACGTTGGGAGATCAAGTGGTTCGGAGTTTATATGCCCATATGGGTCAGCCAGTATTTAAATGCACCCAATTTAGGAATATCTTTAAGGTTAGGTCCATTGGTGATTGGTACAGGTGATATCCTGGGTCACCTGATCAAAAGGGAATATGCGGATATTGATGTGCATATGGCATTACGTTTGATCATTCCGCATAAGAAACAACGAGGTGGTAATAATGTGATGGGCGGTGGAAATAAAAGCGGTAAGAAAGGCAAGCATGGCAAAAGTGGAGGAGGTGCAGCTTGTGAAGATTTTAAACCACCCAAGAAATAGTTACATCCATCATTTTTTTGAAGGTTGGATCTTTTTTACAACAAAGATCAGGAATGAACCGATAAAAATACCTCCCGATATAAGTCCCAGTATCCATTTTACCAGCGTATAAGTACCCAATGTTTTGGCGGTTGAAGTGAGTTGGTTTGGGTAATGGTTGATCAAACGAACAATCGTAAAGTTTTCAGCAAAATCAAAATATACCATGAGCAGAGGTATACATGAAAGGAGCAGGAGAAACCTTTTATCAGGAAAACTTTTTCGGAGCCAGTAGGCAATAGCGAAAAAGAAAAATGATCCGTAAGCTATGGGGAAAACAAAATCTTCGAATTGATAAATGGATAGGAGTACCTGCCTTCCTTCTTCACCCACCCTTTCGAGATATTGGTAGGTTCCTGTTGGTTCTGAAGTTGGTTGGGTATCCAGCATGGTTGAACTACCAGTGGCATGGGCAACCTTCCTCAAAGCAAGCGGCATAATAAGAACAGACCAGATCAATGTAAAAATGAATAGGAGAAACAAAATATACCTAGAATATTTTGAGTCTAAAATTTTCATTTTACCAAAAATATAGGCTCGTAATTCTCTGGGATCGAAAAAGGGAATTCAAGAATTGAATTCAATTCTGTTTTTGTATAAGTAAAATTGAACCGGGTATTGGCAGAGTCTCCAATAACGGTTAGCTGGGTGGTTTTAGGGAACATGATAGAATCAATGGATTCGAACTCTAGGTATTGAAGATCCATTTCCATTCTGTTGGCTGGATCATACATGAGGTTGCGTTTATGCAGGTTGTTGCTGAACCAAAGTGCCTGAAATAAATAGTTAGCCGGAGGTTTGTTATGTCTTGCATCCAGGTAAGTTTTAAAATCCGAGCTGGCAAGGATATCCTCACCTTCCCGGTTTTGGAAACATTTAAAGCTATTGATATCAAAAATAAAGGTGGGATTTCCCATAAATATATTTTGTACCATCTGAAAGGAAACATCATAATTGATAAATTCTTCAATGGCTGAAAATTTATCCATGAAGTATTTTTTGTTGAGATAGTCGACAAACTGAACACTGTCGGGTGAAATTAATATCCGAAACGCTTCTATGATGGCTACTTCAGGTTTGATCTGGATCCAGATCAAACTATCCTTTCTTATCCTTACCCTACCTTTTACACTGTTAGGTTTTCCATTGTTGTTAATATCTGCATTGAATTTTCCGTCGAACCATTCAAAGGCTCTATCATTACCAACAAACTGGCCGGGACTTTTTGTACTTGGTTTTACCTGGTCTCTTACTTCAATGGTTGGTTTTCTGGTTTTACAACTACTATCCACTACCAGCAATAAAAAAACCGTTAGACAAAGGAGTAAGGATTTTTTCATGCAGTTTTTATTCAACTAGTTTTTGCTGTTGGATCTTCTGATCAAGTAATGGAGAATGCTTCCCTAATGCAGTTTTTGCCTTTTCCCATTCTTCAACAGCTTTGGATACCTGGCCTGACTTGAATAGGATATCTCCGTAGTGCTCCAATACAATTGCATAAGCATTCCCTCCATTTTGAATGCAGCTTTGAATCATGTTCAACGCCTCTGGAAGGTTGCCTGACTTGTACTCAATCCATGCGATCACATGTAATACTTCGTAATTAGACGGCTCAATTTTTTTTGCCCGGTCTATCAACTCTCTTGCCTTTGTAAGATTGGGTGTTTTTGAAGTATTACACAAATAATAGGAATAACTTTTTAATGCCAGCGTATTATTACCCTGGATGGCCAAGGCGGATTCATAATTTGCTTCTGCTTCACTCCATTTTTTTAATTCTCCATACACTTCAGCCATGCCTACCAGGAATTTAATCTTCATCATAGGATCATTTACGATGAGGTCTTTTCCTGATTGATAGGATTCAAGCGAGATCTCATAGTTACCTTTCAGATAATTTCCATAACCATGGTAATAATAGAACAAAGGCATACTTGGAAAAAGTTCAATGGCCTTGGCACTTTGGCTTTCCAGTTTATCATACATGCCCTTTTCGGCATATAATTGAAGCAATTGGTTCCATACCGGATATTTGTCAGCCTGATATTCAACCACCTTTTCAAATGCAAGAATGGCTTCATCTATTTTTTCATCGCGAAGCAGAAAATCACCTTTCATCGACCAGGCCTTCGGTTCTTCAGGATGTACTTTTAAAAGAATATCCATCAACTCTTCCGCCTCCTTTTTTCGTTGAGCATTATTGGCAGATAATTCATAATAAGAAAGCATGATCTTTATTTTATTGTCGATCTCAACTTCTGGGTTATTGAATGCCAGCTTGAGATACTCATACGCTTTTTCTGGCTGGTTATTATCCTGATAATAATTGGCCATGGCCAGATGGATGATGGGATTGGTAGGATCCAGTTCCAACACTTTCTGGAACATAACCATTGCTTTTTCTTTTTTATTGATATTTAAGTAGAACTCCGCGAACATTCCATAATATTCCGGTTCATTTGGAAAAGCAGCAATCAACCTCTCCATTTCTTTTTCGGCCGCATCGTATTTTCCCTGTGCCAGGTATAGCTTTTGTTTCTGTAAAATGATCTCCGGGATGATTCCCAGCTTTTTTTCGAGCTTATCATAAATAGCAATGGCGCCTTTATATTGTTTGAGGTAAATGAGGATATCGGCCTTTTGAAGTTGGTAATCCTGGTCATCAGGCGCAATTTTTAATAATTGATCATATACTTTGGATGCTTGCTTTATTTTACCTGTTTGTACCAATAGATCAGCATATAGAACGAGAAACCATTTGTTCTTAGGTTCCAGATCAGCGGCCTGCTTGGCATAGCTAACTCCTACGGTAGGTTGTTTCAGTTGGTTATAAAGAGAAGCTACTTCAAAATAAGCACCGGCGTTTTTTGGATCTTTAGCAATGCAGAGTAAGAAAAGGGAAAGTGCTTCCTTTTCATTTCCTAATATTTTTTGGGTGGTGGCATCATAATAATAAGAGATCACTTCAACCTCCTTGGCGGTAAGCACTCCATCTTCGCCACTTTCGTTTTGAGCATGGATGGATGAACCTGCGGAGAGGATCAACCATCCGGTCATGATAAAATACGATATGAAAAATTTGAATTTCATTTATTCGATGGTGGAGTAATCCCCTAAACTTAGTTCAGAACCTTTTTGCTTATAGATAGCATTGTTACCTATCATTGAATTGGATATAACTGAGTTGATAATGGTTGTTTGGTTTTGGATGATAGAGTTCGTGATGATGGATTTTTCAATAATGCTTCCTGCTCCAATGGAAACATGTGGACCGATCACCGAATTGATCAGTTGTACATCAGCCCCAATGTAACATGGCTCTATAATAACGCTATTGCTGTTCAATATTTTCTGAGAGACCAGATTTTCGGTTACTTTAACAATTTCGAGCACTCTTTGATTGGTAAAGATGGTGGCGTCTTTATTCCCGCAATCCAACCATTCGTTTACCTGCCCGGTAATAAACTTGACCCCTTTTAACTTCATATTTTCAAGGGCATTGGTGAGTTGAAATTCGCCCTTTTCCTTGATATTGTTATCAATGAGGTATTGTAGCTCCTTTTTAAGAGATTCACCGTCTTTAAAGTAATAGATACCAATAATGGCCAGATCCGTAATAAATTCTCTGGGTTTCTCAATAAACTCAGTGATCTCTCCCTTATCATTGAGTTTTACCACCCCAAACTGGCTTGGATCTTCTACCCTGTGTACCCAAATAATGCCTTCATGACCGGTATCTAGCTTAAAGTCGGCAGAAAATAACGTGTCGGCAAAGGCAATCACTACTTTTCCTTCCAGGGCTTGTTCGGCGCAAAGTATAGCATGTGCCGTACCTAAAGCCTCCTCCTGATAATATATGGTGCCACGAGCTCCTACTTTTTCAGCAATGTAAAGGAGTTTGGCTTCCACTTCCACTCCAAAGTCACCTACGATAAAGGCCACTTCATCGATCTTTTCGTTACATACTTTGGCAATATCCTCCACCAAACGCTGTACGATCGGCTTTCCGGCGATGGGGATCAATGGTTTTGGAACTGTTAGGGTATGTGGCCTCATTCTTTTGCCCATACCCGCCATAGGGATAATAATGTTCATCAAATAAATTTCTAACGACCTTGCAAAACTAATAAATACTTTGGGTTATTTTTGAGGGATGGATCAAATGCTGATTGTAGGTGGAGGCTTGGCAGGGGCTATTTTAGCGGCAGAGTCCCACTCAAGAGGGGTCGATTTCAAATGGATCATTAGCCGTCATATCCCCTCTGCTTCATATGCAGCCTACGGAATGTGCAATCCGGTGCATTTCAGGAATAAGGTTCCTGCCTGGAAATCAGATGAGTTTTTTGAATTGTCCAAATCCTTCTTTATGAATTGGCAGGAAAAGCTTGGACGTTCTTTTTATACTGAAATGCCCATTTATCATTTGGTGGTTGATCAGGAGGAGTTGATCCAGTGGAGACAAAATGTGGAAATAACTACCCTTTGGAAATATACCACCGGAGATCCTGACCCATCTATTCTTCCACAGGTAGGACCCGGTTACATCAATGGCATCAAGGTCCACCCTGCATTCTTTGTATCAATACCCGAATTTGTGGACGGGGTCAGGGATTTTTTTAAAGAGAAAATTGAATGGACAGACTTGAATTCAAAGGATCTCATACAAACAGCCAAAAGTTGGGAGCATACAACCCAGTCGTTTCATCCCATCATTTTTACGGATGGATTTCATGGTGCCCAAAACTTCTTTTTCCAAAAAGTTCCTTTCAATCCTTGTAAAGGCGAAATACTCATCGTTAAAATCCCTGACCTTCATCTAAAGGTCGCCATACATAAAAAAGTAGTTTTGTTGCCACTTGGAAATGAAATTTTTATTTGTGGAGCTACCTACGAATGGGATGACCTGAGTTTCAATACGTCAGACAAAGGAAGAATGGAATTGGAAAAGGACCTTCGGGATATCATAGGGAATGGTCGTCCATATGAAATTCTTGACCAGAAAGCTGGGGTAAGACCCGCCATATCCGATAGGCGACCTGTGGTGGGCTGGCATCCAGGGTATAAGGGAATAGGTATCCTGAACGGATTCGGAAGCAGAGGTTTAATGGTTGGTCCTGCCGCTGCTGCCGACCTTCTGAATAATATACAGCTGGGAACAGCCATTATGCCTGATTGGGATGTTTCGAGGTTTAAAAAAAGACTACTCAAAACACATCCCTGAAATGTTGATGATCGTTTTATTAAATTGGAACGATCCTTGAAATAGTTTGGATGTTTTATTCTAATTTTGCAGAACCAACTAACGTGCTTAAATGCATGAAAATTAAAATCCTCATCTTTTTTTCCCTTTTTAGCGGGTTGTTTATACCCAGTTTTGCCATTAAAAATGTTTTGATTTTAGGCGATTCGCATTTTGTGGGACATTTTGGTGAGTATGTGCATACGAATTTGCATGAAACCAATAAATATGATGTTTTTTCTATTGCTATATCAGGTGCAGGAAGTAAGCACTTTACCATGACGTTAAAGAATTTTTGTTGCGGTTATAAAATACGGTTTAGTTGTGCAGGTGTTGAAAAAGAAGAGCAAGAAGACCATAAAAAAAAGTCAGACATCATTATCCTTGAAAAATCTTCTTCCGGCACCAACGGGATCATTGGAAAAACATGGATGGGGAAACTCCCCGAAATGATGTCGTATTGGATGCCCGACCTGGTGGTTTTTTCATTGGGAAGTAATAATGTAAATGCCCACCAGGCATTGGTCGACATCATAAGATCCTACCATGCTACTATACCTATTATTTGGATAGGCCCTTTTAAAAGGAAAGGGAATACAGAGAGATATAAAATGATTGAAAAGACAGTAAAAGAGAATTCAAATATACACTTGGTGAGGAGTGACGATATTTTGGGGCATGATACCATAACGATGGCCCATTATTACGGTAAAACAGCTCAAAAATGGGCCAATAAAGTTACCGACAGGATGAAGCCCCTTCTGACTGAAATTTTGGGTGAATAATTTTTTTCGGGTCTCATGAAGGTATATAGCTAAAGATGTAACTTTGTGCATGCCTCAACAGGATCAACCACAAGCTTTTGTATTTAGGGATTCACTGCATTTGGATACCATCTGGCTCGACATTGATGCGTTGCCTGCCAAGAGATTTAATCCAATTGATACGCCTGAGCTGGTGTTATTTAATATTGATTCCGCAATAGCACACCAGGTAGAATGGGGGCAGGTAGACACTTTTAAATTGCACCGGATGGAGAGGCCCGATACAGTTTTTAAGGAATCATTTTTAAATATTTACCATACTCCCGGAAAAACCGGAACTCCAGAAACAGCCCAGAAACCTACTACTCAGTTGATCATGTCGGCGCTGGTTTTGCTCATTTTATTTGGGAGCCTTGCCATTATTTTTACCTCCTCTAAAAACAGGCTTTTAAGGTATTTTCTTTCCCTTTTTGATAAAAGAAAATTTAAGGACTATTTCGCCGAGGAGAACCCGGGATTTATGCCAACGGTACCCGTTGTTTACTTGCTACAATCTATGGTAGTAGGTTGTGTGGCAGCTGTTTGGCTAATGGCCAAGCTGGGGGTCGATTCGTCCATTCAGTTCATTGGTACCAGTATTTTGGTGATGGCTGGGTTTGCGGTTGTACCACTATTCAGGAATACCTTGATCCTTGTATTGGGGAATATATTCATGATCCAGCAGGAAACCAGAAAGCATATTTTTATTTCCTATCTAACCCATTCGTTTTTGTTCCTTCTTTTATTGCCCCTGGCTCTCCAGCAGGCCATTCATATACCCCAGCTTGAGCCCTATTTTAATACAGCTTTCTTTACTTGTTTCGGTTTAGCTATGGGATATCAATTAGTAAAACTTATACAAAATACCCCCTTCAGGGATATGAGTGCTTTGCTTTACATTTTTTTATACTTTTGCACTTTGGAAATCCTGCCCTTATTTTTGATTTATAAAGTGGTGAGTATTTATGCTTATACATAACTAAACGAACGAACCTAAATGAAGTTGAAGCGAATCCTGATTAGCCAGCCAAGACCGGAATCTGATAAGTCACCCTGGTTAGATATCCCCGTGAAACATAAAGTTGTTCTGGATTTTAAACCTTTTATCCATGTTGAAGGTATTCCTGCAGGCGAATTCAGAAAACAAAGAATAGATATATCACACTATAACTGTATCATATTGAATAGCAGAAACGCGGTTGACCATTATTTTAGAATGGCCAATGAGTTGAGGTATTCTGTTCCCGAAAAAACCAAATACTTTTGCTTAACAGAAGCGATTGCGCTTTACCTGCAGAAATATATCCAGTACCGCAAAAGAAAAATTTTCTTTGCCCAACAAAATATAGATGAGTTGGCGGAACCTATCAGAAAAAATAAGGACGAAAAATTTTTATTCGTATGTTCTGATAAAGCAACCGATAAGACCACTACTTACCTGGATGCCAATAAAATAAATTTTACCCAGGCTATTTTATATAGAACAGTATGTAGCGATATGAGATCAGTGGATGTTCCTGCGGGCTATGAAATGATTGTTTTCTTCAGCCCTACCGGGATCCAATCTTTATTTGAAAACTACCCTGATTTCAAACAGGGAAATATTAGGATTGGGGTATTTGGAACCACCACTTATGCCGCAGCTACCTCAAGGGGTTTACGTGTTGACCTGGCTGCTCCATTGCCGAATGCTCCCTCTATGACCATGGCTTTGGATCTATATATCAAAGAATTCAATGCCAAAAACGGAGAAGTAAAACCTATGGTTAATTTTCCGGTCCAGACCGCCAATACAAATGGAACCGCTGTTAAACCTGCTGAGAAAACAGAAACCAAACCTGTGGTTGATAAGGAGCCGAAGCTTACTGTTAGCAAGTCGGCTAAAAAAGCAGAAGGAAAGAAACCTGCTCCTGTAAAGAAAGTGGTTGTAAAAAAAGTGGCCCCTAAAAAAGCAACAGCTAAAAAAACTGCTCCAAAGAAAAAGGCTCCAACTAAAAAAGCTTTGCCCAAGAAAAAAACGGTTGCGAAGAAACCTATTAAAAAAGCAACCCCTAAGTCTAAAACCAAGCCTGTAAAGAAGGCCGTTAAAAAGAAAAAACCTGCTGCTAAACCTGCTCGTAAAAAGGTGGTAAAGAATACTAGAAAGGCTAAACCGGTTGCAAAAAAGAAGCCGGCCACTAAAAAGAAAAGATAACCCTTTATTTTATTTGAACATTCTAAAAAATACTTTTGGCAAAGAAGAAAAACTTTGCTCCGAAAAAGATATTGAGAACTTATATAAAGTCGGTTCCTCTTTTTTGAACCATCCTATTGTATTTTACTACCTTCTTATGCCTGACCTGAAGGATACACAGGTATTGGTGTCTGTTTCCAAGAAAAAATTTAAAAATGCAGTTGACAGGAACCTGATCAAACGCAGGCTAAGGGAAGCCTATCGGCTCCATAAGTTTGCCCTTACCCATAAATACCATCTGGCCCTGGTTTATATAGGCAACGAAATGTTGCCTTATCAGCAAATTGAAAGATCAGTTACTCAGGGCTTGGAAAGAATTGCCAAGGGCTAGGTCTAAAGCTGGACCCCATTTCATACCCGTAATATTAACAGAATTTCAAATAAATTAATAAGTGCCTGTCTTTCGAATCACACAATTTAGCCGTAATATTACGTTCTTAAGAACGATGATCAAGAATTCCTTACTTAAACAATTGATACATGAGAAAACTAACTAAAAAGGCTCGTTGGTATTTGATGGGTGCCTTTACCGGGGTTACCATGATGGCGCTGGTGAGTTTTGATAATTATTTCGAGATCTCCAAAAACCTCGAAATTTTTTCAGCCGTTATGAAAGAGCTCAATATTTACTATGTAGATGAAATTAAACCCGGTGAACTTACTAAAAAGGGGATGGACTCCATGTTAGAATCACTTGATCCCTACACCGTATACATTCCTGAGTCGATGGTGGAAGATCATCGGATGAATACAACCGGTCAATATGGTGGTATTGGTGCTGTGGTCCGCAAAAAAGGAGATTATGTGGTAATAACGGAGCCCTATGAAAACAGCCCGGCTCAAAAAGCAGGATTGATTGCCGGGGACCTGATCGTGGAAGTGGCCGGACAAAGTACCAAAGGAAAAAGCACCGATGATGTGGTGAAATTTTTAAGGGGAGCTCCCAATACCTCGGTAAAAATGAAAGTTAAAAGAGAAGGGGAAGCCAATGAAATTGAAATTACACTTACCAGAGAAGAAATAAAAATACCCAACGTTCCCTTTTATGGAATGGTGGATAACGAGATTGGTTATATCAAGCTCCGTGGATTTACTACCAATGCCGGTGGTGATGTACAAGCAGCTTTAACTGACCTGAAACAAAAAAATCCGGGAATGAAAGGATTGGTATTGGATCTAAGGGGAAATCCGGGAGGATTGTTACGCGAAGCGATCAATGTAGTAAACGTTTTTGTGGATAAAAACCAAAATGTAGTAAGCACCAAAGGAAAAGTGAACGAATGGAATAAAACCTATAAAACCATTAATGCCGCTACAGATGCCAATGTTCCACTAGCGGTATTGGTAGATCGTGGTTCTGCTTCTGCCTCTGAAATTGTTGCGGGCACTATTCAGGATCTTGATCGTGGAGTAATTATCGGCCAGCGTAGTTTTGGAAAGGGATTGGTACAAACTACCCGTCCGCTGATCTATAATTGCCAGCTTAAACTCACCACTTCCAAATATTATATTCCGAGTGGAAGATGTATCCAGGCCTTAGATTATTCACATAGAAATTCGGACGGAAGTGTAGGTTCGATTCCCGATTCATTGAGATCTAAGTTTAAAACCAAAACCGGACGTATCGTTTATGACGGTGGAGGAGTTTATCCGGATGTTTCGGTAAAGCCACGTAAATACAGCAATATTTTACGTAGTCTGGTGATCAACAATCATATTTTTGATTATGCCACTATTTATAAAAGCAAGCATCCACAAATTACTTCGGCCAGGGATTTTGTTTTTACAGATGCAGACTACAATGACTTTATTACCTTCCTTCAAGGCAAGAGCTATGAGTACAAAACGGAAAGTGAAAAATTATTGGATCAGTTCAAGGAAATAGCTGAGAAGGAAAAATATTTTTCAGAACTATCAGGTGAGTTTGATGCGTTGTATTCCAAAAAGAAAGCAACCAAAAGCAATGACCTGCAGAAATTCAAGCCGGAAATCATGGAGTTTATTACTGAAGAAATAGTGAGCAGGTATTATTTCCAAAAGGGCAGGATCGAAGCTTCTTTTGTAACCGATGCAGAACTGAAGGAAGCGATTAGTATCCTGAAAGATGCCAATCGTTACAAAACTATCCTGAGCGAAGGATACGAAATAAAATTGGTTGATTTTGAGGAAGAAGCATCAGAGGATGAAATGGTACCAGAGGATGAATAAATAATAGATATGATTCAATAGAAAGGCTTTCAATGTTTGAAAGCCTTTTTTTGTTCAAGCAAGGAGTGTTATACTAAGCGGTTTGCTCCACTTGCGCCAATAATTGGATCTCAGCAGAAACCTTCACATCAGTACCTACCAAAACACCTCCGGTTTCCAAAGCTGCATTCCAGGTCAATCCAAAGTCCTCCCGGTTGATCTTGGTCTCAATACTGAAACCTGCCTTGGAATTTCCCCAAGGGTCTTTGGCTGAACCACCAAACTCAACCGGAATTTCCAATGGCTTGGTAACGTCTTTAATAGTAAGGTTACCTTTGATGGTATAATTTCCATCCGAATTTTTAGTAACCGCATTAGATTCGAATTTCATCTTTGGGAATTTTTCCACATCAAAGAAGTCAGGGGATTTTAAATGCGTATCCCTTTGTTCGTTATTTGTGCTCAGGCTTTTCATATCGGCCTCGAAAGATATTTTCGCATTGGTAAAATCATCACCTGATGCATCTACATTCACGTTGAACTTTTCAATTTTACCGGTAACGGTAGAGATCATGAGGTGCTTTACTTTAAAATTCACTTCAGAATGTGCTGGGTCTAAAGACCATTTAGTTGTTGTCATTGTATTATTGATTTAACGGTTATTAAAATAATAGTACAAAGGTGAGGTTGTAAAAGAAGATAAAAATTGAACTAGGACAAGAAATGACTATTTCTTGTCCAATGTAAAGCAATATACGATGTATCGTCTGGTCTACCTTTCTAGGGGAATAAATTCCCCATCATTCGTAACAGTATATTTCTTACTCTCTTTGGTAGTGATGACCAGTTCTCCGTTATAATTATATTCATAAGAAGTAAAAGCCGGCACTTTGGTTTTTTCTCCTTTGGAGGTGAAAAGATGATAATAAGATCCAGTATAGAAAATGATGAAACCCTCGTAAGGCTCATAATAATCCTCATAAATGAAATTGGTTAATACGTGGCCTTGGCGATCAACCAATCCCCATTTATCTGTTTTTTGTGCAAATATAAACTCATCATATACTGTAAAATTCGCATATGTTCCTGGGATGATCACCTTCAGACTAGTGTCAATCAACCCGAACTTAATGATCCCTTTTTCATTTTTCTGTGTAATTTTTGCTAACCCATTCTGAAAGTCCTCTCCATATACTTTTTCTTCGTACGAGTAAGATCCTGCACCGCTAGGATTGGACCCTGTAATCAGATCCACAACCAATGGAATAACCGTGATGGCTTTAAAGAGTACGGTTAACCAGCTTCCTTTTCTATACCCGGTTCTTTGAATATAACCTACCGGAAATTCTTTAGATCGCTTTGTCATTTCCTTATTCATATAATAATAAGTGGTTGACTTATCGATTCGATAAAACCCTTCTTTCAATTTAGGTTTTACTTCAAGATCCATATCGGTAAAACCTTTGTTACATTGATATATGGTGAATTTGGGTTTTTTTATGACGGTTCTGTTGTAGCTTATTTCGTCTGATTTCTGGCAAAGGTACCTTCCCGGAGCAATTTCTTCGATCAGGTCATAATCTTGTAGCAGGGGCTCTCCTTTTTCGTTAAACAGATAGAAATCGTCACCATTATAATAATGTTGTTTCCCTAATATATATTTACCCTGAAATACAATCTTGTGAAAAATTGGTTGTATGATCGTATCTAATTCGGAAGTGAAGATTCCGAACCCGCCACCTGTCTTTCTTAAAAGATAGTTTCCGTTAGGGAGGACCTTGAAATCGCTGTACATAGTTGGTAAAACAGGATCCATGTCGGCATTCAGGATTCCGTACTCTTTAGATGAAGTTTGAACAAGATAGTTGCCATTTGGCAAGGTTTCCAAACCTATATACCATATTTCTGAGAAGTATGCATTCTCATCAGCAATGGCGAAAGTTTTGCCTCTTTGAATCCATGTTTTCTTTTTTCCAAAATCTGGGTTATAATCAAGATTAGATATCACTTTTCCATTCTTGTAAACTACAGCCATCGAGTTATAACCGCCATCTTGTTGTCTACCAATGAAGGCAAGCGTACTGTTATCCAGCGGGAAAATGGAATCCGCTAGAAAATAAGAATAATAAAGACTGCCCGAGTACAAGGCCCATTGGTCCATCCTGTTTTTGCAGAAAGTATGGGTTGGATGGTGCTTAATTTCCTTAAATACAAAATCTGATGCCCTTTTTCCTTGAGCATCATACAATGCAAATAAGCCTGTTTCATCCGACATTGAAAATACTCCATTCACCGGCTTGTTAAGGCCGGTATATATTGGACGAATGAGTTTATACACATCATTCCCATAAAAATCATAGCGTTCAATTGGGTCATGGTAGTATAATCCATAATGGTCATCCTTTTGAAGGATATAGCATTCGACAGAGACTTGAATAATCTGATCGTATTTAGGTCGTACTCTCCATTTTTTTCCATCGCGAATACCATAATGTTCTTTTTTCTTTTCAATTTGAAAGTTGTTCTGTGCGTAGGAAAAAAGTGGAAATAAAAAAAGGAATATAAAAACCTTAACGAGGTTACCTCTTTTCATGGGATTAGGAATTATCGGTTATATAATTCTAGCAAAAATAAAGCCAGCTTTTGTTAATTTGATGTCTGCCCTGTTTGTAGCTAAATCCATGACGTGGTGAAGACCAGTCATGCTCGGCTCTGCTGAGTGGACGGGCTTAGCAGAATGGCCTGGGCCGGGCCGGGATAATGGAGAAGACCCCAAAGGGACCTTTAAAAACTGTCAAAAAATCAGTTTCTAAGCTGATTTCGTGCTAAATTGTCTTGCTTCAAAGCTGATAAAGGTCATTTTGTCCTTTAAATACCTCATTTACCTTTATGGTGCATTTATTGCTTAATAGCTAATCAAATTACGCATAGAACAATGAACTTAAATAATTTCACCACCAAATCGCAGGAAGCTATTCAACAGGCTTCGCAAATAGCTTTTGAAAATGGCCAGCAAGCCATTGAGACCGGTCATATATTAAAAGCCATCTTCGAAGTAGATGAAAATGTACTTCCTTTTCTATTAAAAAAATTAAATATCCAACCCGAACTGATAGAAAAGGGATTGGAAACTATTGTACAAGGTTATGCCAAGGTATCAGGCGGTCAACCTTATCTGAGCCAGGATGCCAACCAGGCCTTGCAAAGGGCAACTTCTTATTTAAAGGAATTTAAGGATGAATATGTTTCCATTGAACACCTGGTGCTGGCCATTTTACATGGCAAAGACAGTGTAGCTCATTTATTGAAGGATAGAGGGGTAACGGAAAAGGCCATGAAGGCTGCCATCACCGAACTTCGAAAAGGAAACAAAGTAACCAGTCAAAGTGCGGAAGAAACCTATAATTCATTGGATAAATTTGCCAGGAACTTAAATATGCTGGCGAGGGATGGTAAATTGGACCCGGTGATCGGAAGAGATGAAGAGATCCGCAGGGTTTTGCATATACTAAGCAGAAGGACCAAGAACAATCCGATATTGATAGGTGAACCGGGTGTTGGTAAAACAGCCATCGCCGAAGGATTGGCACATCGGATCATCAATGGCGATGTCCCAGAGAACTTAAAAGATAAAATATTATACAGTTTAGATATGGGTGCCTTGATCGCAGGTGCCAAATATAAAGGTGAGTTCGAAGAAAGATTAAAAGCGGTGGTGAAAGAAGTACAGGAATCCAGTGGAAATATTGTTTTGTTTATCGACGAGATCCATACATTGGTGGGGGCAGGTGGTGGCCAAGGTGCCATGGATGCGGCTAATATTATGAAGCCGGCACTTGCCCGGGGCGAATTAAGGGCCATTGGTGCAACCACCTTGAATGAATACCAGAAATTCTTCGAAAATGATAAAGCCCTGGAACGTCGTTTCCAAAAAGTATATGTAGACGAGCCTTCGCCCGAAGATAGTGTCTCTATTCTTCGAGGCATCAAAGAAAAATACGAAACACACCATAAGGTACGTATCAAGGATGATGCGATCATCTCGGCGGTGGAATTATCTATCCGTTATATTACAGACCGATTTTTACCTGACAAAGCCATCGACCTGATCGATGAAGCAGCCGCAAAACTGCGGATTGAGATCAATTCTAAACCCGAAGAGCTGGAAAAGATAGAGCGTAAGATCATGCAGTTGGAAATTGAAAGAGAAGCCATTAAGCGCGAAGGGAACAATACCAAGTTGTCTAAATTAAGTGAAGAACTGGCAAACCTGAATGAGGAGAGAAATGGATTGCAGGCCAAATGGAAGCAAGAAAAAGATATTGTGGAACAAATCCAAAAAATAAAATCCGATATTGAATCTCTGAAATTTGAAGCGGATACTGCCGAGAGGAACGGAGATTATGGTAAAGTAGCTGAGATTCGGTATGGTCGCATCAAAGAAAAGGAAACCGCCCTTGAATTTTCACAGAAGCAACTGGCAGAAATTCAATCCAATTCTGCTATGATCAAGGAGGAGGTGGATGCAGAGGATATAGCAGAGATCATTGCGAAATGGACCGGCATTCCGGTTTCTAAAATGTTGCAAAGCGAAAGAGAAAAATTATTGCAGTTGGAAGACGAACTTCATAAGCGTGTAGTTGGCCAGGAAGAGGCCATTGAAGCAGTGGCAGATGCAGTGCGCCGAAACCGTGCAGGTTTGCAAGATCCGAAAAGACCCATTGGTTCTTTCATTTTCCTTGGAACTACCGGTGTAGGTAAAACAGAATTGGCCAAAGCATTGGCGGAAGTTTTGTTCGATAACGAAAATGCCATTACCCGTATTGACATGAGTGAATACCAGGAGAAACATTCGGTAAGCCGTTTGGTAGGTGCCCCTCCGGGATATGTGGGTTATGATGAGGGTGGCCAGCTCACCGAAGCTGTGCGACGTAAACCTTATAGTGTAATTCTCCTGGATGAGATCGAAAAAGCACATCCGGATGTATTCAACATTTTATTGCAAGTATTGGATGATGGAAGGTTAACAGACAATAAAGGTCGTACAGCTAATTTTAAAAACACCATCATTATCCTTACCTCGAATTTGGGAAGTCATATCATCCAGGAAAATTTTGCAGATCTTGATAAGGACCGTGAGGCTATTATTGCCAGAACGAAGAATGAGGTGTTTGAATTGCTTCGCAAAACCATGCGTCCGGAATTCTTGAACAGGATAGACGAAACGGTGATGTTCCTTCCATTGGATAGGGACAATATCCACCAAATCGTACAGATCCAGTTCAAACAAATTACCGATATGATGAAAAACAATAATGGTATCGATCTGGAAGCTACCCCACAAGCCATTGAATGGTTAAGTGAATTGGGATATGATCCCCAGTTTGGTGCTAGACCCCTCAAAAGAGTATTACAGCGAAAAGTGTTAAACGAATTGAGCCGGATGATATTAGGTGGAACCGTTGACAAAGACAAGAAGATCATGGTGGATGCCATTGATGGGCAAATCATCTTCAGGAATGAATAATACAATAGCCCATGATTTAAATCATGGGCTATTGTATTATTTCTTTTGTCCTAAACTGAACCAATTCCCTGAATCATCTTTGAACAAAGCTTCGATCCCATAAAATTCTTCTTTGGGCGGTTTGATAAATTCAACTCCCTTGGCCTTTAATTCTTCATAGGTGGCATAAATATCATTGCATTCAAAAACCCCGAAGCCAAAAGTTCCTTTTTTTACCAGGTCACGCATGACCTCTGCCGATTCTTTTTTAAACATCATCCCTTCGCTAATGGCCATGAGTGTAATTTCTAGATCGGGTTGCTCAGGTGGTGTAACGGTAAGCCAACGAGCCCCCGGACCCATGGCAGCATCTGTATGCACTTTGAACCCCAGGGTATTTACATAAAAATCATAAGCACTGTCCTGATCCAGCACAAATATGCTTACATGTGATAATTTTCCTATCATATCGTTTGTTATTAAGTTGAAGACAAAGGTGAGCAGGAAAAATTTATTCCACTTCTTGAAAATTGCTTTTTTCTTCTGGCCCGGTTTTATTATAAAGTGGGGTCCATCCTTTCATTTCGGCAAAACAGCCTGGAATATAAGTAAGAGGCGCTTTTTTGATCTCCAAACGGATTTTTTCCTGTTGGATCATATAAGCGGATGGAGTAATGCCGGTTACTTTTTTAAACAAACCAGTAAATGAGCTAATGCTACTAAAACCTACAGCGAAGCAAACTTCTGAAACCTGTATGGGGCGCTTCAACAAAATTTTGGCTTGTTCAATGCGTACATAGGTTAAATATTGATGTGGAGTTTTACCATACGCCTTTTTAAACAACCGGATAAAATGAAACTTTGAGAAATACGCTTCATCGGCAATATTATCCAGGTCTATATTTTTAGCATAGTGTTGGTCAATAAATAACTTGGCCTGCACAATGCGGCGATATAAATAGACTTTAGGATATGGCTCTTGCTCCATTGATACCTGTAAATATAGTTTTTTTCAATAGTAAGTATAGTAGTACCTGTTTTTTTTATATGAATAATAACCGGTTGAGTTTCTTTGAGTAACTATAGTAGCGGATAAGGTCCCATCATCGTTAAATTCATACTGAAACTCAGTGAAGTTTTTTCTATCCTCCCTTATTTCATGATCGCTATAGAGATTAATATATTCAGTTCGTCCCTGTTTATCATATTTTTCTTCCTGATAGAAAGCATACTTTCTCCCTGCCTCCACTGGAAACACTGTTAGCTTGATATAAGAAGAATCGGGGAAATAGGTAAACAATATCATTTCTTTAATCGTAAACGACTTAGTGGTAAGATCTTCTTCGTATTTCATCTGCTTCATTAATCTGCTATCTACCCAGTAAAAGGCCTCCATACGATCCCGGTAGGAATGGGTTATATGCTGATGAATAATGGTGTCATTACTTGTATAAATCCTTTTGAAGGTTGTATCATAACCAGAAGTCTGCCAATCCCTTCCCCAGATGCTGATAGAATCGTTGGGATGAAAATAGTATTCTTCGGATACGGTAGTTCTATTCATGGCCGGTCGAATGGAATGTGTCACGATCTTTGATAGAACATGTTTCTTATCGTATACATATAGGCTACTGTCTTTTTCCGTTACGATCATTGAATACATAATGGGTCGGTTATAATCTACCACACACCGCAGGCTATCAAACTTGTTATAATAATATTTTACCCATCCGGTGGTACTTTTGATCCAGGTGCCATAGTTATTCAGACCTACGAGATAATATTCCGTATATGATTTTTGTCCCTTTTCATTAAAATGGATCGTTGATTCTTGGTATAAACTATCATTATAGTAATAAGTGTTTTTAAGGGTCTTAATATTCAATGGATAAGATTCTTCTTTTAAAGTATATTGAGCATGCAGCAGCAGAGTGGAAGTGAGGCATAGAATGATGGGGGTTTTGCAGATCATATTTTACGAAACGAAAACAGAGGTTGTTTATTTTTCAATCGCGATAATACTGATATTTTCTTATGTTAATGGCTTTTGGTTCTGTGCTATTCCCTTCATATAAATAAATTACCGTTGGGTTCCCCTCGTGATCATACGATTTAATTTTATAATAGGTAGTATCTGTTATGCCAGTTACTAGGTCTTTTCCGATGTTTCGAATAAGTTCTCCTTTCTCATTAAAATCACTCATAAATGTAGTGTTTGATATAAGTTCCCCTTGACTATAAAATAAGGATGTTCCAGCCGAATCCCTGAAATTCCTATTGAGCCAAACCGTGTTTTCGGTTTTTAATTCCAGGTTTGGAGTATAGGTTCTTTCTATATATTGATGTTCATTGGGCCATTCTACCACGATTGGATTTTTTTTATCGCTGCCAACATCCCCTATGTCCAATCCTGTTTGTTTTTTACCTATCATATTATAATAATACAGTGTCTTATAACAATTGGTATTATTATCATCCGACGGTACATAATTGGCATAATTCACACAGCCAGTGATGGAATCTACATTCCCGCTGGTATTGAAGAACAATCTACTCTTCCAATTCCACATGGATGTATCTATTGGTGTATAATCATCTTTCTTGTAGGTGATCAATTGATACTGGGTTGTTACCATCGACTTTACCCTCCCTTTAAATCCATATTCCCTTAATTCCGAATATTGGGAAAAGGATACTGAAATACTTGAGATGCTCAACAGAAAATAAAAAAATAAAGTGAACGGCCAGTTCATTTTATCGTCCTAGTTTTTAACCAGTTTAATAACTGCCCTTTTTTCTTCTTGAACAATCGTTAGGAAATAAATCCCATCGGATAAACTTTCATCTACCTGGATCTGTATATTAGTTTCTAAAGGAGAAATGATATCATTGGCGATGATCTTTCCATTTATATCGGAAACAATCCATGCGGAAGAAGAAACAGAAGTAGAGGTAAGTTGAATATTGATCACATCATGAAACGGGCTTGGCCATACTTTGGCATATAGTTCCGAATTTTCTACATTTCCAGCGGTCGAATATACCACCAAAGTATCAAAGCCCTGGCATCCATTGTTATCAGTGATGGTAACGATATAATTGCCTGCAGCCAGACCAGACAGATCTTCCGTGGTGGAAGAATTGCTCCAAAGATAGGTGTACCCCGGAGTTCCACCAGAAGCTGTAAGGTCAATGGCTCCGTTGCTGGTACCATTGTCATTGGTAACTATTGCGCTGGAAGATACAGGAGCGGGTTCGGATACAAATAAAGTGTCGGAATGGGTACAGCCGTTTGTATCTGCAATGGCTACTATATAATTTCCTGAAGCTAAACCTGAAATGTCTTCAGTGGTGGCCGTGTTGTTCCAGTTATAAGTATATCCTGGATTTCCACCCGATGTAGTTAGATCAATGGCACCTGAAGAATCCCCATTGCAATTCAAATCAGTAATGAAAGCGCCAATATTGATGGCGGTGGGCTCATTCACCGCAAAAGTATCGGCTAAAGTACATCCGGCACTGTCGGTAATAGTTACTGTATAACTTCCTGCTGTTATATTGGTGATATCTTCTGTTGTAAATCCATTGCTCCATGAATAGGTATAGCCAGACCCCAATGAACCACCCGTTGCAGTTAGATCAACCGTACCATTTGCATCTCCATTGCACAAAGCATCGGTAGTGATGCCGGATGAATTGAGCGGAGCAGGTTCATATACCATAAAAGAATCTACGGTAACACAACCCACGCTATCGGTAATAGTAACAATATAGTTGCCTGCATTCAAACCTGAAATATCCTGGGTAGTGGCGCTGTTACTCCAGGAATATTGTAAATACCCGTTGATGGGACCAGCAGTTGCTGTAATATCTACCACCCCGTTATTATTCCCAAAGCAATCAATATTGGTTACACTGAATGAATTGATCACGGGTGCCTGGTAACCAAATACAAATTCATCATAATTAACGGTTGCTGCACTTAAGCTAAACAAATGTATCCGGTCGAAAGTAGTGGCTGATGGAGAACGAAATCCCCAATCCGTAAGAATAAGAACCCCGTCAACATATATATCCATATGCCGGGCTACATAATTGATATCTCTGGCTTCAATATGGTACCAGGTATTGGCGGAGATGGGATGGTTATAACCTGTGGTATTAAAAAACCGTAAGCCACTGGTTGCATTAAAGTAACAAAATATGATCCCGTTGTCCGCGGCTATGTTTCCATCACCCGCCACCATATATCCATTGGCGGCACTGGTAGTATTCGTTTTTGCATACCAGCTGATATAATTGGGTTGAAAAGGAGCGAAAAGAGTATAGGTGCCCTGGTAAAAACTATTCGCTCCTACCGAGGCTTGTTCGAAACTATAATTACCCACGCCAGGGCTAACGGTGGTAACCGTTCTTGTATAGGTCCCGGTACCCACCTGCCAGGTAGGCATATAAGTTCCAGATTCAAAACCGTCATAAAAGCCTGCACATGCCTGAGCATCCAGGTGTAAATGGGCCAGGATCACAACAATAAAAGATAGTAAGATTTTTTTCATGGTTCAGTTATTTAGTTGTACTAAGTTACTCAGAATATTCAATAATAAAATACTTAATGGATCGATAACTATTGATCCCATCTTTGTATGATTTTTTAATGGGGTTCCCATTGCTATCACGCTGGTCCACATACTCATCCATCGAAAACTCCATATTATTTATTTTATTTTCTGTAATAGAAAGTGCATGCTCGGTATTATCGGGATTGAATTTTGTTTCGGTAATAGAATGATCAAACAATTCACCATCTCTATACAACTGATCTTCTCTTTTGATAATATGGAACTGATTGTCTAAATATATTTTGGAATTCATGCTGTTTTTGCCGGATGCATCCTTTGCCTGCTCTATATAAGTATTTTTATCAAGCCACTGAATGGTTAATGAATAATTGAGATCATCCAGGTAGTTATATTCTGTTCCCGTGGCCATATTGTTTTTATCATACGTATATCTTTTTACACTTAACAACTTTTCTTTGCTGCTATGACTTACATAGGTTTGCACAGAGTCGATAAATTGGGAGCGGTTATAGTAAGTAATGGTTTTATAGGCAAACTTTGCGCTGTCTTTTGCAACCCAGGTATTATTTTTGATGACCCCTTCGGCATAATAAATACAAGTAAGTTTTTTGATCTTCCCTTTTAGCCCAAGTTCTTTCAGGTGATTATGCTGAGCATTGATTCCTGTAAGGAATAGGAGCACAATAATACCTGTAAATGTAATTCTCATGAGTTATTTTTTTCAAAAATATAATCTTTTTGCACTAAACTAATGCGTGTTTTATAATTTGTGTAAAAATAGGTTCGCCCCATTTCTTGAGCTACCATATGCTCTGCCTGTTCTTTCCACTTTTTAATGCTCTCCAGGTCTTTCCAGTAAGAAACGGTAATTCCCACTTCACTTCTTGCGGATTCTACTCCCAAAAATCCCTCCTGTTTTTTGGCGAGTTCTTGCATTCTTTCGGCAATCTTTTCATAATTTCTATCTTCTTCGGTTCTAATGGAAGTGAAGATAACTGCATAATAGGGTGGAGAGGGGGTATTGGCGATCATGTACGAAGGTTAAAAGTTGTAGGATTCAAAGGTCTGGGTTAGGGATGTTAAAAGCAAATTTTAGTTTGGTACGGGCAGAGCGACGGCAGGCCCGATAGTTATCGGGAGGGAAGCCTAGTGACCGACGTGGGTAGTGGATTGAGAATGGTGGAGGCGGGCAAGGCCCCCATCCGAAAGGAGTTCATCCGGGCGGGCTAAAAACAAAAAAAATCACTTACTTTGTAGTATATAATGCAGGATCTGAAAGACATATCTATTGTTATTCCACTTTATAATGAAGAAGAATCGTTGCCAGAATTAGTCACCTGGATCGAAAAAGTAATGTTGGAAAATAAATACTCCTACGAGATTGTGATGGTGGATGATGGAAGTAATGACCGGAGTTGGGAGGTGATCCAGTCTCTTCACTTAAAAAATCCGAATATTAAAGCCATTAGCTTCCGCAGGAATTATGGAAAATCTGCCGGCTTAAATGTTGGGTTTGAACATGCCGAAGGCAAAGTGGTGATTACTTTGGACGCTGACCTGCAGGACAGTCCTGACGAAATCCCCGGGTTGTATAAGATGATCACAGAGGAGGGATATGACATTGTAAGCGGATGGAAAAAGAAAAGACATGATCCTATCACCAAGACCATTCCTACAAAAATTTATAACGGTGTTACACGAAGAATGTCGGGCATTAAGTTGCATGATATGAATTGCGGACTGAAAGCATATAGGTATGAGGTAATAAAAAATATAGAGGTATATGGTGAAATGCATCGCTATATACCGGTGATCGCCAAATGGGCCGGGTTTAAAAAAATAGGTGAAAAGGTAGTTCAGCATCAGGCACGTAAATTTGGTAAGACCAAGTTTGGAGGACTGGAAAGGTTTATACGTGGCCCCCTGGATCTTTTATCTATCATGTTTGTTTCGAAGTTTGGGAAAAGACCCATGCATTTTTTTGGCAGTTGGGGTACCGTTATGTTTTTATTGGGATTTATCATCGTGCTGATCATGGCGGGCCAAAAATTGTTGGCAGAGTATAACGGTCATCGAATGCCTAAGATTGCTGAAAATCCTTTGTTCTATGTAGCCCTTGTGCTGGCTATTATTGGTGTTCAATTATTTCTTACGGGTTTTATAGCAGAGTTGGTTTCCAGGAACGCCCCTGACAAAAACTTATATAGGATAAAACAGAAGCTAGGGTCTGAATAGTTACAACGAAGTACGAACTTATACGAACCTACGAAGTACGAAAAAACTAACGAACAATTTGAATTGACACGAATCTACGAAGAGGTACTAGAAAATGAAACCACCTTTAAAACGAAATGATTTAGTTTATCCAGAATTAAGTTATGAGATTATTGGTTGTGCCTATGAGGTTTGGGATGAGTTGGGACCGGGGCATTTGGAAAAAGTTTATCAAAAATCACTTGGTATAGCTTTTGGGATTAGAAAAATAGCTTTTGAGGAACAAATACCATACCAGTTAAAGTTTAAAAATGAAATTGTTGGAAAAGGAATTTTAGATTTTCTGGTTGATAAAAAAGTAATAGTAGAATTAAAGAAGGATAACCTTTTTTCAAAATCACATATAGAACAGGTTTTGAATTATCTCAAATTATCAAAATGTAAGTTGGCCATTCTTATTAATTTTACAAAGGAAGGCATTAAATTTAAAAGAATTGTAAATATCAACACCGATTCGTAGTTCGTAGGTTCGTATATGTTCGTACTTCGAAGAAGAGTTGCTAACCCAAAAAATAGTTTGTCTAACACACCCAAATATTCCCTCATCATTCCAACCTTCGGTCGCCCTGATGAAGTGGATGAATTTATGGACAGTCTTACCCGACAGGAATATAAAGAGTTTGAAGTGATCATTGCCGACGGAACCCCCAAAAAAAGCCTGGAAGAGGTTGCCAATAAATATAAGGAAAGGATCCATTTTACCTTTTTATACGAAGAGTTTTTACCCGTAAGTGATGCCCGAAACCTAGGTGCAAAATCAGCTAAAGGCGAATACCTGATCTTTTTAGACTCTGATTGTATCATTCCCCCTCAATATTTGAAGGAGGTAGACAAAGTGTTGAAGGAAAAAGACTATGATCTTTTTGGTGGGCCAGATGCTGCGGATAAAAACTTTACCCCCGTTCAAAAAGCCATTAGCTATAGTATGACCTCTTTGTTTACCACAGGTGGGATAAGGGGAAAAAAAACGCATGTAGGTGTTTTTCATCCCAGGGGATTTAATATGGGAATGAAAAGATCGGTGTTTGAAAAAGTAAAGGGATATGATATTCATTTTAGATGCGCCGAAGATATTGATCTAAGCATTAGAATTCTGAAGGAAGGTTATAAAAGCGGATTGATCCCTGCAGCTTATGTATTTCATAAAAGAAGGACCAATTTTAAAAAATTCTATCAACAGGTTTTTCGCTTTGGGGCTGCCCGTATCAATTTATTTCAACGACATAGAAGTGAGTTAAAAGTGACCCACTTATTCCCATTTGCCTTTTTATGCTATTTCTATTTGGGATGGATACTTTATTTTGTACATTTTTATGCAGGGCTTGCCTGGAGTAGCAGCCTTCTTTTTTATTTCTTCCTGATATGGATAGACTCGACTATCAAAAATAAAAGTGTATACATCGGACTGCTCAGCATACGCGCCGCTTTTGTCCAACTCACAGGATATGGATGGGGATTTGTTAGAAATGCGATCGAAGTATTTTTGAAAGGAAATAAATCAGGTTTAAAATTATAAAAATGCATTTTTAGCCTATACGCTAATTCGTTTTAGAGAATTGATTATTTGACATTTTTATCATTTATGTAAAAAATAAATGACTGTATATCAGATGGTTGCATACTACCGCAAGGGTTTAAATGGAATTCCGAAGCCCTCCCTTTTTTTATTCTTACCTTTAAAATACCAAACACCCAATATACTTCATTTATGAAAAGAATTCTTGTCGTTGCTTTTCTTTTTGCATCCTCTGTTATTTTATCCAATGCACAATCAGTTTGTCATTGCTATTCAAAAAACGTATACGTTTACAATGTTCAGAGCCAGAAATTCAATATTGTAAATGAAATAGAGGAAGAATCTATTTTAACGATTGATGCTTTGCAGTCAACGGTGATTCAACAAGTGGGAAGCATGGAGTCTATTTATCATGTTGTTAAAAAGGAATTGAATCCTTCAACCAATGGATGGAAATATGAAATGGCTAGTACCGATGGAACGATCATGGTACTGGAAATTAGTTTTGATGCGAAGAAATTTTCTATTTCACCAACTTATCAGTACGAAGGTGCGCAAAGACTGGAATATAAATTCAATTAACAGAGCTCATGATGAAAACAAATACGATCCGATTTTTTGTTTTTTCTACCACCGTTATGCTCTTGTTCGCATTTAAGTTAAATGCTCAATTACCAAGTACGGGATATTTTTATTACCATACAACCGGAGGAACTCAGATCTATAATTATAATTGTACATCGAATACAAGTACATTGAATACAATTTCATTACCTGCTGGAAATATAGGTCTGGCAGTGAACAATAATTTTTTTGCGGGTCCGGCTATGACCTTTTATACCATCGTAGGAGGGAACTTCCATTATTATAATGGCTCTACATGGGTGAATACAGGCCATGCTGCAAACGCCGTCAATTTCGGCGGTGCAGGACCCTATATATATACTTTTAATGGAGGCTCTGGTCAGATCTACCGGTATAACGGAACTGGTCCGGCAGTATTGATTGTTACGCTACCTGCAACAAGTATTGGTGGACCCTATGATGTTACCGGTGATGCAAGTGGAAACTTTTTCGTATTGAAAACCGATGCGCCACCTTATACTTTGAAACAATATAATCCTTCGGGTGCTTTACTTGCTACTTATAATTTGATTGGTTTTCCGGTTGGCTACGCAGGTGGAGGTTTTGCTTTCATCAATGGTAAACTATATGCGGATATCGGAGGTGTTCCTGCATGGGGAACCATTACCGGAACCAATATTACCTATGGAGGTCCTTTGACTTTATCCTTAAGCCCTGGAGATTTTGCCAACTGGCCATTACCGATTGTTCCTTTACCGGTGGAACTTTTAAGCTTTACAGGATCGTATAATTCCAACACACGACTGAACGATTTGGAATGGACCACCTCAACAGAGATCAACAATGAATATTTTACCATTGAATACAGCTCCGATGCAATTAATTGGGAATTTCTTGCCAATATAGATGGGGCGGGTAGTTCAAATCTGGTGAATCATTATGAATTCAATCATGACTCACCTTACCCCGTTACTTATTATCAATTAACCCAAACAGATTACGATGGTCAGCATCAGGTTTTTGATCCAATTCAAATTTCCCGTCCTGCAAGTATCAACGAAAATGAACTGTTGGTATATCCAAATCCGGCCAGCCATTTAATTACGGTGGAAACCGAATTCGATCAACCTTATGACCTGGTTATTACAGATGAAACAGGCAGGGTAGTATTCACCTCCATGATCCTTGAGAAAAAACATGGAATAGATATCAGCGAATTAGAGCCCGGACTCTATTTTATCACGACGGAAATGAATGGAGTTAGAAAAACATCCAAACTGATAAAAAATTAACGAGTGATAGTTTTTAGTTATTGGTTTTGTAGATATCCTTGCTAATAACCAATAACGAGCAACCAACAACCAATAACCAACAACAAAAAAGCGGTCTAATCAATAATGGCTATTCCAGCATCTTTGGTGCCTATCCATTTTTTTCCTGAGGCATCAATAGCAATGGTATTGATATAATCATCCGGAAGGTTTGAATTGGATCCATCGAAAATGATCCAATTGGTCAGATCAAAATTAACTACTCCTTTTCCTTCTGTTCCGATCCACATATGATTATTTTGAATAACAACCACCGGTCTTACCAAATTAATAGGTAAACCCGAATTGGAAGAATTATAGGTAACCCAATTCACATCATCGAAACTGGATAGTCCACCATTGGTGCCGATCCATTTAGTTCCATTGTTATCAATAGCTATAGAATAAATATTATTGTTAGGCAAACCGGAGTTACTTACGTTATATTCGGTCCAGTTGGTACCTCCATCAAATTTTGCTACGCCTGCTCCGGTTCCAATCCAAATATTATTTTGAAGATCCACCGCCAATGTACCTACAGAATTATTGGGCAGAGGGGAATTGGAGGGGGTATAGGTAGTCCAACTGTTTCCGTCAAATTTGGCCAGGCCACCTCCACTATAGGTACCTACCCATAGATCATTATTTTGGTCAACAACGAGTGACCTGATCTTATTCGCGGGTAAACCTGAATTCGAAGTATTGTAGGTAGTCCATATAGTTCCGTCGTATTTCACCAAACCATTCTTGGTCCCAATCCAAAGAATTCCCGACTGATCAGTTGCGATCGTGTACATAACATTGCTCGGAAATGAATATAAGGAGGAATCGAAATGGGCCCAGTTGGCTCCATCATATTTATCAAATCCATTTTCCGTTGCAACCCAAACATTATTGTTGTCCACGAATATTTTATTAATCGTTTCAGATTGAAGGGTACTGTTTTGGGAATTGATCAATTGGAAATTTGTTCCAGGGCCAGTAGGATCTGAACAAGAAAAGGCAGCTAAGCCTATTAAAAGAATAAATATACTGGTCGTTACCTTTTTCATTAGAATGGATTACTAATATAGATGAAATAATTCTTAAACAATAAGGGGAGGACCTATTAGAATCACTTGGTTTAATAAGAATCTAATATTCAATACTTTAATAATAACGCTGCCATTATTGCTTCCTGAATTTGATCTTTAATAAGGTGCTTTTTTTAATCAGTGCAAAAGCTTCCTGAAGAACAGTTAAATTTTTTACAACTGTTTTTTCCTCCCTGATATCCCATACTACTTTAAGTCCGTATTGATTATCGGCCAACTTTACCAAACTGCTCGAAAATAAAAGACCATCTGTTTTTACTTCTTTGGTATAAGATTCAAGGTTCTCGATTTCTACCAGTTGGTCAAAATTCAGCTCAATGATATATTCTTCCTTACCCATGAAGTCGTGCCTGAAATCCGATTTAAAATAAGCCGGATGGAGGTCTTCATAATGAATATTGATCAAATGAGATAGATCTATTATAAAAGCCCCGTCGATGGTGGTGAAAATATTCTGGCAAGCAAGCGTTGTAACCGTAAAGCTATGGGGAAATGGGAAATTTTTATCGGCTGTGATGAGTTTGGTAATAGAGCCAGGGACCTTTTTATGAATATTGGCATAATAAGTGGGTGATATGGTTGAATCCATCCATCCATATTGATAATAGCCTCGTGTAAGGGTAGAGAATTGTCCGCTTAGAAAGATTTCCGATTCTATACTACTGGTTTTGTTACCAAGGGAAATCTCCACCACTGATTTATTTACCTTTTTATTGGAGTTGTAAGGTGTAGGTTCCAGGTATATTAAAGGATAGCCGATGAGGTAATCTTCCCTTTCGTACATTTTTCTGGGAATGGTTTGAGGTACCATGAAAGCTTTTTCACCCCTAAAATAGAAAGGCAATTCATTCGTGTACCAACCAAATCTATGTCCCTTAGGATAGAATATATAAATAGCCGAATCGTTGTTATACATTCCATAAGCAGTATAATCTACACTGAATGGCGTAAAGATGGAGGTATCCAAACAAAACACACGCCGATCCTGGAGAAAGACCCAATAATAAGGATCATCGATCCGGTCCAGCATATGATAGTAGTAGGTGTATCGAGCCGACTCTCGTAGAATACCTTTTTGTAAATAGGTGCCCATATCCACAAATCCAGGTTCCTCGTGAATAAAAAAATTGAAATCGTTTTTGAAATCCAGATGGTCAGCAGTATAGTTATGAATAAAGCTCATCAGGTTTGCGCCATCTGTTGTATCTGGTGCCAGGGCTTTCAGTTTCTTATAAAATAAGGTAGTTCTGTAAGATTGGTCATCGTATACTTCCCAGGTACGTGGTTCGAGGGGATCGATCCTTCTTACCCACCAGTATAAATATTTTCTCCATGTGGTCGTATCAATCACATCAGCACCAAAAAATTTGTTGGACCGTTCTGCTGTTTTATCATAATAAAACTCTATTCTCGGCAAGGTATTCACAAATGGACTCAGCTGAGGATTTATCGGAAGAAGGTCTTCGTAAACAACTTTGTAGGCAGTCCCATCTTCCGATTTTTCTGAACTAATTAATTTACACAACGAATCATTTGTATATATATTGATTTTATCCAGGTAAGCTTGCTTGATCGTTATATAGGATTCCTGTTTTGGGATGATCTCATTGATATAATACCGAATGGTGTTTAAAGGCCAATGATGACTGATGATCACTTCCAGTTGATCACCGGGTTCCAGGTTTCTCACATAGAAATAATGCACATAATAGGGGAGCAGGTATTCCCCGGTCCGTTCTTCCCTTCTGAATGCTACTTCATCAAGAATGGCTTTCACAAACTCTCCCTTTCGAATAATTCTTGCATCAAAAAAATTTATTTTTTCATATAGAAGTTTAGGGAAGCTGGCGGAATCATGACGGTGAATATTTTGAATGGCCGCTTCATGCGGATCCATCACGATGGGTATCCTGAATAAATTATGTGACTCTATTGCCCTTTCATTGTTGAATTGTATGACCTGGTACCTCTTAATATGCTGAAGGCCAATATCTAAAGTAGTCTCCTCGTGTAATATAACCGCATCGTATCCATTGTACCTCTCAGATTGGGCCAGGCTTATTTTTATTTCATCATCCCAGTCATATTTGAATTTTCTATGCTCGAAGGATTGGGAATAAGAATAGGTAAATAAAAGAGTGGAAAGACAAAAAGCTAATATTTTACAAGATGGGATCAATAGGTAAAATCTAAGGTTGAAATAAAACTCTGCTTTTCTGTATCAATAATGAGGTAGTACATTATACCCCCTGAAATAATATTTGTTGCATCTAATCGATAGGAATTATTAATGACAGCATCTTTCTGGTTGAACAATATTTTGCCTTTATCGTCAATAATCCGGATATTTCCCTTTCCCACATAGTTAAGCTTCAGGTTCAATACAAAACTTTCTCCTTCGGGCAATACATCCAGGGGTTGAGTGGTATTCAAAATAATGGGAGAATAGTCCGTCAATAAGTTCCTGCAAAATTCGTATGATATGAGCACTTTCTGTTTTTTGGTGACTAAGTCCATCCGGTAGCAGGTAAAACGAACACAAATAAAATGAGTCCCATTATCTCTTACTTCCACGGTCGACCATTGAGAACTAAAAGGAGGATTTGGAAATGTTCCCCCTTCGCTATACTCTCCTCCTTTATCAGAACCTACATTATTCAAAGCGGCTGTTTGTAAAATAGGGTAGTAGTTGGGATTATTTTTCCCATCCGAAAAATCCGCATGAGTTCCGTTATCAACCGCCAGCATATGGGCATCTCCGGATATAATGAACATGTTTACAATATTGCTATCTCGGAAAAAATTGGCCAACTCGGTTCGCGTGGCAGGATATGAACCCCAATTATCACTTCCATTGCCCGAAAAAGATACAGAACTTACCCAGCAGATTAGTTGATTATTCATTTTGGCTAACATCACTTCCTTTTTGAACCAGTTCTTTTGGTCCAGGCTCATGATATCTCCCGACTTTCTTTCTGAACGAAGATCGGTCATGATAAAGTGTACCCGCCCAACTGTAAATGCCTGATAGATCGCATGGCTTTCTTCGGGTGCTCCTAAGGGATAGAAGGGGACATATTCTTTATAGGCTTTATAAGCTGCGACACCACATCCGGCGCTGCCATCATTGTTATCTCCACAAAAATCGTGGTCGTCCCATATATATGCAATCGGAATATTTTGTAAAAATTTAGCTTCACGGGGCTGCTGTAACACTTTTTCTTCATAAGCTGTTCTATGGGGTTCTATTTGTGATGAAGATGGATTGGCATAATGAAGATCACCCGGCATTAATAAAAAAAGAGGTTTTTGTGCCCTCATTTTATCATATACACGGTTGTTCGGAAAAAAATTACAAGAACCTGCTACAAATTTGAAGGAAAAGGCACCGGCAGCAAATGTCGTAAAACTTCCTTTATGCTCTTGGTTCTCATCTTTTTTACCATCTATCTCAAAAGCATAGTAATAGAGTGTGTTTGGTTTCAGGTTGGTAAGTTCCAGGGAAACCGCATTCCCATTTGCTTCATTGGCGGTCGCATAGCCTGAATAAATAGGTGTGTCATCGAAACCATCAGGAGCATATCCTACTTCCACCACCAACCTAACTTTTTCGGCAGGGGATTTAAGAACGGCATTTACTTTGCCTGAATTGGAAGTAATTCCACCACTCCAAAAATATAATACCTCGTTGGCATATATATTTGAAATAAAAAAAAGACAAATGATCCAGCAAATTCCTAAGTACTTCATCCAGGCCAAATTATTAAGTAAAATTAAGATTAAAACTGATTCATATCATGAGAACCCAATCTTTTTTATGGTCAACTATATCGTTTTTAATCGATGAAAATAGGGAACCTTTCTCAGGTTTTCTCCATTATGGAGATCAATACTTTTTTTTCCATTTCCCAATTAAGTTCATATGCGGCAAGAGGTATGTTCGATTTCATGGCATGGTATTTTTCCTGATCAGCAAACATCTCTTCAATAGTTGTGGCAATCGACTCAGGGGTTACTTCCGGCACAATGGCTCCTACCTGGTAGGTATCCACTATTTTTCTTAGTTCCACAAGGTTCGAAGAGATAACAGGTATGCCGCATTGGATATAATCGAAAATTTTATTGGGTAGGCTAAAGCGATAATTGATATTGGTGTCTTTGTCCAATGTTACACCGGCATCGGCATTCATGGTATATTGGACCAACACTGAATAAGGTTGTTTGCCGATAAAAGTCACTTTGTCTTCCATCGAAGCATCTTTTACCATTCTTTTTAAGGTGTTCAGCACATCCCCGCTTCCTACGATCAACAAATGAAAATGGGCAGGTAACAGCTTAAATGCTTCAACTAATTCCTCCGATCCTCTATCCACATTAATCCCACTACCTTGTAAAATAATGATGTGTTTATCATCGGGCAGATTCAAATCTCTTCGTGTAACGGATCTTTCCAATGTATTTTTACGGGGTACATTCCGGATCACTTCAAATTTTTTGTTATATTTTTCTTGAAATAGCTGTGCAATGCTTTCGTTCACCGTAATACAATAGTGTAGTTTGGGAACGATCCATCCCTCTATTTTCTTCCATACGCTTTTGGCAAATGCATTATGTTCAAGTTCTGGTACCTCAGTAAAATATTCATGGCTGTCAAATATCAGCTTTACCCTTTTTAAACGACTTGCACAATAATTGGCCAATAGGGTATCCAGGTCATTGCTCCAAAGGATGTCTGCTTTTTTAAAAACAAGCAGCCAAAACAATCTCCAGTTAAAAAAAGCATAGAACAAAGCGCCTTTTTTAAAGATAAGATTCATTCTGATGAATTGATAGGGCACCTCGGGCATGGGAAGAGAAGCAGGGAGTTTTCGTCCCACCAATAAAACCTCGTAACCCAGTTGGTGTAGTTCGTTACATGTACGACTTACTCTTTGATCGGTTACCAGATCGTTGATTACGCTAACAATGATCCTTTTCTTTTTTTCTAGCATTAATGGAATAAAGATAATATTTTTTGGGGCACCTTTCCTGCTATCCGCTATATCTTTTTACCCACCGAAGTACGAAGAAAACCATACGAACCTACGAAATAAGAACCTCTCTAGCGGTGGTTCGTAGGTTCGTAAAAAGTTCGTACCTCGATGAGATAAAAGGATGCCCGTCCGTATCGAACGAAACGTTCGGACGGACCGCTTCTATCCGGGGTGCTTAAACGAACTTAATTCTTCTAATTTATCCTGATAGTCATATTGGAGATCTTCGTGTAAAGTAGCTAACGATTTTTTAATCTTTTCTATTTGACGTTGATAGAGGTTTGTAAGTGCATTGCTGGTATGAATGGAAACTTTGGCATTCTTTAAATGCAAACAATAAAATATGAGTAGTTCAACCTCCGTTTGTTTTAAGCCTGAATATCTAATATACTTATTAATGATCCTCAAGATCTTTCGCATACTTTTTTTTGCAAAATAAATATTGGTATAGTTGATCTCTTTGAAATGTTGATCCACTTCCTTTTTAATATTTTCAATATAGGTTTCTTCATGCTCCGCCTCATATAGTAAGTAGGTCAGCAGTTCTTTGTTTTCCTTTTTGTATTTGGCCAGCCGGATACAAAGCTCTGCTACTTCAACTGACGACATGTTCATCAGGTCTTTTTTTAGGTCACTTATGCTTGCCGGTTTCATTTCACTACTTTTTTAACAATTGAATATGTACATGGCCCAGTCTGGTCGCGGGGCATTTTCTTGCTTTATTGAATCCAATCTAATCCAGTATTTCCAGATTATAGATGGGATGTATTTCCCATGCTGTTCCCGAAGCAGCGCAACAACCACATTTGGCAGGCTTGGATTTATGCTGATAATCATAAAAAATCGATCCGCTTACTTTAATGGGAATATATAAAGGTTCGTCGGTGGTACTGTTACATTTGGCATATCCCTCCAATAGTCTGATGGCTTTTTGCCGGATCTTCTTGATTTGCTTTTCATGTTTTTTGAATAGTACCGGAAGCCCTGATATTTCACCGTTCATGGTGGTAGCAGAACTTATATTGGTTTTGCTGTCACCAAATATCATATGGATATCGTTGTCTTCTTCTATAGAAAAAGTATATAGATATGCTCTGCGGATGGTGATAAAATATTTTTCCTGCGTAACTCTCGGATTTTTTTTAATGAAGGTTATTTCCCTCATTTCTGTATCTGATGCTTCAATTGATTGAAGAAATAGTAAAAAATCCTTTACTGTACTGAATGTTTTCTTCGGAGACAAAACATAAGTGGTTTTGGCTTCTTCCCTTACACTGTTCTCGGTATCCCCATCATTGAATTTACGGTCGGCAAAACCCTCTGGGAAAGTCGTTAACAGAACCTCAAAAGCGCTGATTGGGGAGGTAACCGCAAAGCCTTTCAGCACCAGAAATAAAAAGAAAACTACCAGGAATACACGTTTGCTTCTATCCATTGGACATACTTTTGTATGGTCAAACTTAAAGGAAGATTAGATCAAAAACAAGGGCCGAGGTGGAGATAGGCTTTGGATATATGGGGATGTTCACTAAATTTATACATATCAACTGAAAAACGATGAGATCAAAAATATATATGCCGTCTATGTTCCTCATCCTGCTCGCGGGGCTAATGGTCATGCGCTATGGAAAATGCTCCTGTGGGGGTGGCAAGCATAGATATAAACCGGTGATCTATTTATATCCTGAGGCGAAAAGTTTAATAAAATTAAAGCTGAACTATGCGGGGGAACTTACCGTTACCTATCCTGCATATAAGAATGGATGGGAAGTAATTGCTCATCCCGATGGGAAGCTCGTTGACCCTGTTGATAACAAGGAATATTCTTATTTGTTTTGGGAGGGTAAGGATGATGGTCCTGCCCCAAAAAAACTCATTTACACCGAAGGTTTTGTGGTTAAAGGCGACAGCGCCCATCTTTTCTTACAGGATAAACTAAGTGAAATGGGAATGGTTCCCAAGGAATATAACGAATTCATTGTTTATTGGTATCCTATATTGAAAGAGAATAAATACAACTTCATTCATTTTAAGGTGGGGGATGCTTATGATGAGATTTCCACCATGGAGATCGATCCTAAACCAGATGCCATGCTTCGGGTGTTTATGTATTATAAATCTATGGATAAGCCCGGAAGTGTTTCTCCCCAGGTTTTTGTTCCATTTACCCGGACTGGTTTTACTTTGGTTGAATGGGGTGGAGGACCTATCAACTCTGAAATTATTCTAAAAGAAAAGGGGTTGGAGAACTAGAGAATAGAACTTCTACTTCATATATTTCAACACCCCAGTTACTTTTTTTTGCTTTTTTTTATCATCTAATCCCACCACATCCAAAATGCATTGGTATTCTCAAGGTCCTTTTGAAACTCTTCCATGGAACCATAGCCTTGATCAATTACATCCGGACAAAAAGCATAGATCTCTTTTGCCATTTCTTTAACCGGAATCTTTTGTCTGAATTTTCCATGGATCCTATCCATATCTATGGTATTAATTTCTATACCATATTTTTCGTCCCATTCTTTGATCTTTTTGATCACATCTTCATTTTCTATATCATAGTTGATGCCGTTTACATCCCATAACTGGATGATGGTGTACACATCATCATCAGGATAAGCTGCCAGATCGTAATAGGTTTCATAAGTTCCGTTACTTAATTCATCAAAACTCACATCATCAAACCCAATATTTTTTTTAAAAAGATAAATATTAGCTCCTATCAATTTTTTCTGGAAACGGTCGATCATCTTATCGGCATCTTTTTCGGATAGTTTAAACCATTCAATTCCGTTGATCAGGGAATCATTCGGTATTTCTTTACCATTCTCATAGCTTGACCCATAATTGATCCTGAGTTGTTGAGGAGATTTACCGGCAACCGAATTGAGTTCATCCAGGTAGTCTTTCGGAATGGTAAGACCAAATAAGGAAGTGTCTTTTGATATTGGGCCAACCGGATCATTGCTGTTGTTTTGAGACCTGGTTGTTTTTCCACAGGAAATCCAGCAAAAAGAAATCATCAGGATGAATAGGGGTAGCTTTTTCATAGGATCCTTTTGAGTAATGTTTAAATAAATATAGGAAGAATTCAATGGTTTGTAGCAAGCTCCGGCGATGTCCGCCTGGCCTACCATTCGGACGGGTAAGGTTGACGGACGATGGAAAGTGTTATTGAACCCCGGAGCGTGCTGGGGAGAAGCTTGCCCCAAATAAAAAAGCCCTCCCGGTTTAACCGGGAAGGCTTTCAATATATTTAAGTAAGACCGAGTTACTCGGTAGTAACCATCATTTTTTCTTTGATACGAGCTGCTTTACCACTTACATTGCGTAGGTAAAATAACCTGGCTCTGCGAACTTTTCCTGTTTTTAATACTTCAACCGAAACTACAAAGGGAGAAGAGATAGGGAAAATCCTTTCTACACCAACACCATTTGAAATCTTCCGTACGGTAAATGTGGCCGTAGATCCACTTCCTTTTCTTTGCAATACTACCCCCTGAAAAGTTTGGATACGCTCTTTATTTCCTTCAACAATCTTATAGTCAACACTTACTGTGTCACCTGCTTTGAACTGAGGAAGCTCTGTTCCTTTTACAAAAGTATCCTGTACATATTTTACTGCGTCCATATCAATACCCCGTTAATTGGGGCTGCAATGTTACAACTTTTTTTAATTCTTATCAAATGAAACCCGCCCAAATTTCATATTTTCATGCTGTTTTTTATAATGTAAATTCACCATGATCAAGCCCAATGGCCCTTTTGCCGACATCCACCAACACTCCAACCTCAAATCTTTTTATAGCGGCTATCCCCGTCCTACCAGGAACATTTGGGATTATATGGTGCATAAAACCGATCATAAAGGTACTACAGCCAAGTTTTCACTCAAGAATTCTGATGAGGTGGCCAAGTTTTCCCAAGCCAATTTTTATGACCTCATAGAGGGAAATGTAAGAATACCCACTGTTTCGCTCTATCCTATGGAAACAGGCTTCCTTGATTTCAGGAACCTGGCCGAATTTGTTACCAACCAGAAAGGCCGGGACAATATGGCGGAGATCATAACGGGCTACGGATTGGATGCCATTAAATACCTCAGAAATAACGATGATTATTATAGCCTGCTACAGCAAGAATATAGATATATGCTTGATAATCAGGGAAAAAGTCCTTGCGGCAAGTATGAATATGAACTGGCTACCGACTATAAACACCTAAGAGGGATCTTAAATAAAGGACCCCATACCCTGGCGGTAGTTCTTTCGGTGGAAGGGGCCCATGTATTTTTTGACAAGGCCATGCTAAGCGGAAAACTAACTAAAAGCGAAATGAGGGCTAAACTCATTCAGCATATCGGTGAGGTAAAGGAATGGGAAGTCCCCCCCTTTACCATGAACCTTTGTCATCATTTTTATAATGGACTCTGTGGACATAGCCGAAGTTTTTCTGGCCTATTGAGTCTGGGATTGGTGAATCAGAACAAGGGTATGGATCTTGGGTTTACGGGCTTAGGGATCATTGCTTCACGCGAATTGGTGAGCAGGCAGAATGGGAAACGGATCATTATAGATACCAAACATATGAGCTTGAAGGGGCGGGTACACTATTACAATTGGATCCGATCTTATAACCGGATTTCAAATTCAGATAAGATACCTATTATTTGTAGTCATACAGGGGTGAATGGTTATAAAACCATGAGCTCTTCGGTGCTAAAGAAAGACAATCACAAAAAAATGACCCAACATCATTTTAATCGCTGGAGCATAAATATTTCGGATGAAGAAACCCGGATCATTTACGAAAGTGGAGGATTGGTGGGTATTATGATGGATAAGTATAAAATGGCGGGTCGTAAGTTTTTCGACAAGCTTGTTAAAATAACTGACCGGCAGGAAATAAAAGATGCCTATGCAGAAGCATTTATGGATAATGTGATCCAGATGATCCAGGCGGTGGGTGAACCATCGGCTTGGGATATGATCACTTTAGGAACAGATTATGATGGAGCTATTCCCCACGTTGATTGTTATGAAAAAAGTAGCAGGCTGCCTGAATTCTACGATCAGTTGATCACTTATTTGGATAAAACAAAACATGGGAAAGAATATTGGTATGGATTAAAGCCTCAGGAAATTGCAGATAAGATCTTCAGTGAGAATGCACTGGCCTTTTACCAGAAACATTTCATATGATGTATTCCGCAGTAATTTTTGTATATTTGCTGTAGAAATAATTGATCATTTATATGAAGAAGAACATTATTTTATTTGTCATCTCCAGTGTAGTAATCGCTACTTTATCAAGGTTATTACCTCATCCATTAAATTTTGCTCCCATGATTGGGATTACACTTTTTAGTGTGGCTTATCTGCCAAAGAGATGGATGGGATTTGTTCTTCCCATGGCATGTTGGTTCATCAGCGATCTGTTTGTGAACGCTTTTAAAGAAAATGCAGCCACCAATGGAATGAGTTATTTTATAACCCCGACCGCCTTGGGAGTATATGTAAGTTTGATCATTGTTTTCTTATTGGGAAATTTGTTGAGGGGAAAAGTCAGGCTACCTAAATTAATTGGGGTTACTTTATCATCTTCCATATTGTTTTATATCATCACCAATTCTTTCTGTTATACAGAGGGAGATCTATATGGAACCGGCATAACGGGGTATTTTAATTGTTTAATGGCAGGCATTCCATTTATTAGAACTTCTGAAGGAGTATTTATTGGAAGTTTCTTTTTCAACCAGATATTGGGTGATCTGTTGTATGTTGGTGTTTTGTTCGGCAGTTATTATTTGGTGAACAGAAAATCACTGAAACCGGCATACGCATAAATAATTTGCAGGATGCCTTTCCCGGCTACCCTTCCAACTTGCCGTAGCGCCTTCCTGACGGCAGGCAGGTAAAGAATCAACGAACTTATTTATCTTTACAATCATATATTTATGCCGCATTCGTATATCAGTTATTGGGAACATGATGTCTGGTTAAAAGATATCGATATCACCATTATTGGAAGTGGGATTGTCGGATTATCGTCGGCATATTTTATCAAAAAAAAATATCCTCAAAAAAAAGTGGTGGTACTCGAAAGAGGATTTTTACCACATGGAGCCACTACCCGTAATGCCGGATTCTCCTGTTTCGGAAGTCCTTCTGAGATATTAAGTGATATAAAAAAAACAGGAAAAGATAAGGCCTACGCCCTGGTGAAAGAAAGATTTGATGGATTGAATGCCCTTATTCAACTGCATGGACCGGATGCGATCCAATATGAGAATTTTGGCGGGTATGAAATATTTAAAGAGTCGGAAAAAAGCACCTACGAAGAATATCTTTCAAAATTGAATGAATTGAATACTGAATTGCAGGATGTATTGAATATAAGATCACATGTTTATCAGGTAGCGGAGAAAAACAAATCTGCAGAATTGGGATTGAAGGGAATTGTGGGAATGTTCTTTAACCCGTGGGAAGGCCAGTTACATAGTGGCTTATTGATCAGGAACCTGGTGAAATTATGCAGGGAAGTAGGGGTGGAGATCATCACCGGGATCAACATTCATCGCTTCGAAAATTCCAACCACCAGGTTATATTGCATGCTGAGAATCACGTGGAGATCAAAACAAAAAAACTAATTATTACGGTCAACGGATTTGCCAAAGCGTTGGTGCCGGAGCTGGAAGTATTCCCTGCACGTGGTCAGGTATTGGTTACTTCACCTATTCATGGTTTACAGATCCGGGGGACTTTTCACCACAACGAAGGATTTGATTATTTCAGAAATGTTGGGAACAGGGTATTGTTGGGAGGAGGTCGCAACCTGGATGCGGATAATGAGCAAACCACCAGCATGGAAAGGAATGAAAAGATCTTTGGTTATTTGTTTGAATTATTAAAAGAAACCGTTTTACCAGGAAAAGAATTTTCCATTGATTACGAATGGAGCGGCACCATGGGAGTAGGAGAGGAGAAGAGCCCGATCGTAAAATATATAAAGGACAATGTAATGGTTGCAGTAAGAATGGGTGGAATGGGGGTGGCCATCGGAACCAATGTGGGAAAGAAAGTGGCTGAGACGGTATAACTACTTTTGATTCAAGTAATCTTCCAGGGTTTGTATAATGGCACTGGTTTCGCTTTTTATTTCTCCTGTTTCAATTGAACTTGCTCCTTCCCAGGTATAATTCCATCGGAAACTATAACGGCGGGTATGGATGTAGCGATGGAATATTCTTATGAAGAATCTTTCACTAGCGATCTTTCCATGGTATTTTGTATAATCTTCTTTGGTGCCCTTGCTATTTCGTTTTTCGTCGGCTATAATGGAATCTATCATTCTTTCCGACCGCTTGATCATGCGTTCGGTTTTTTCTCTTTTTTTTCCTCCATGAACAGGTTCCAATGTAATATATAAAGTGATGGTATCATATCTCTCTTCGTAATTGTAGTCGGCACTTAAGCCCGGATCAACTCTCATATATTTTTTGAATATCATGTCACAGTTCCACTTTTTGTTTTGTGGTTGTAATATCCAGTCAACGGGTACATGATCTTTCATATATAACCTCACTGCCTTCTTTGAATATTGGGCGTACAGACCTGAACTGAAGAGAATAAATAGGAGGGTGGTTAGTATGAATTTCATTCTTCTTTTAAATAAGCTATGATTTTTGCTCTGATCATTTTTTCTTCGTCATAGATAGTTTCATCCAAAAAGCGGGTCAGGGGAAAATACCCTTCTGAATTGGATAACGTTATTTCATAGCCTGGTATTGTTATATAATCCTGGACCCTATATTTTATATGCAGGTTCCTGTAATCGTATACCCATCTATAAAACCCTCGTTTACCCCGATAAATGGAATCTCTCCGGACTTTGTTGAGGTTTTCTATTTCATTTTTCAGCAGAACGGCGATGGAATCATCCCTTCGTACCTGCCATTTCTCTCTGGGTTTAAAAAACTGAAGGAAAACAGTCAACGAATCTTTAAATCCATAAACGGCAGGGGTATCTTGAGGAGGATCCAGGTCATATTGCGCCATACCCTTTTTTATATAGAGGAACGAACTATCACTGGTTTTTACCTGTTTCCAATCTTTGGGTAATTGACCATGCATATATTTTTCAAAATCGATTAACGATCGTTGAGACATCATTCTCTGTATAGAAAATAAAAAAACGATCAAAAAAATGATGCAAGTTGCTTTTGATCTCATTGGCTTTCTACATGGAAAAACAAAGTAGTTCTTATACTATCCATTTGTGCATATTCTCTTTTAGAAACATCAATGAGAGAAAATTCTTCGCTATGATACCATGCAACAAATAAAGGGTCATAATTGGTATAGTTATGTCTTTTGATCTCTTTTTGTAACGGCCATATCTTGGCATTGTATTCATCAAAAGCGTTTTTTGTATTGATGGAAATATATACTTTCTGGAGAGAGTCTATTTTTTGCTGAAGCACCAGGTTCTTATGGTAAAAACTATCTCTTTGTTCCTGCTTCATATGATCAATGAAAATATAGAATGTTAGAGTATCATTAAAGCAACAATTGTCTCTTGTAACACCTACTGTTCCATACATGGAGGTATATTTCTTGAATTCAAGAGAACTGTCTTTATCATGTTGGATGATCCAGCCTTGTGGCAAGTGATGGCTCATATAACTTCTGATCCCGCCCATTGTTTTTTGTGCATGGACATAAGATGCCATAAAAGAAAGACTTATAATAAGAATGAAATTTTTCAACCCTGGCTTTTGAGATTGGAAAGGTATTCCCTCAATTTATAGGTATCAATCAATTCTTTGGGAAAAAATGCATCACAGTTATTGGTGATCAGCATACGGCCCATGGTATTATAGGTAGATGTGATAAATAGCTTATTACCGGCTTTGATCTCGCTGGTCTCAATAATAGCACAAGCAGTCCTTAGGTCAAAATAAACGGTAATAGGTTTGGATACGTCTTTGATGTATTTTGATCCATAAAATATTTCATCTATCTGTATCACTACTTCCAGGTGGAAAGCGGAAGTGGTGGAAAGAATTTCACCGGTAAAGAAAACATAATTGGCACCGCTATATAGCTTGTCATCTAAACTTTCTTCGGTGATGATAGGACTACAATCACAGGAAAAAACTTTTACCATGGATACCATGCCAAGGCAGAATGTAAGTGGGAGGATTAATTTTTTCATAGCCTGATAAACAAATTTAAAAAATTGATCCTATCGGCTCATTAAGATTTAATTAATTTCCAGGAAATTAATTAACAAGTTCTCAACTAAGCCAGCACTTCATCTATTTCCCCAATTCCCTGCCTGATCATTGTAATTCCCTCACCTGTACAGTCTAACACGGTGGAAGCTTCATTGTTCCCATAACCGCCGTCAACGATCATATCCACCTTTCCTTCCCAGTTCCTGATGATGATCTTGGGATCGGTGGTATACTCCAGAATTTGGTCATTGTCATGCACCGACGTGGTAATTAAAGGAATACCCATTTCCCTGATCAGGAATAATGGGATATTATTTTCAGGGATCCTTATTCCGATCGTCTTTCTTTGAGGGAAGATTTTATTGGTCAACCCATTGGATGGAAGGATAAAAGTAAATGGGCCCGGTAGTAGCCGGTTCATTAGTTTATAATGGTCCTTTTGAATGGGCTTGGTATATCCTGCGATCATACTCAGATCGGAAAACAGAAACGACAAGTTGGATTTATCAGAATCGCCCCCCTTGAGTTGAGCCAGTTTTTTAATGGCCTTGGGCTGATCAGCCGAACACGCAACGGCATAAACGCTATCAGTAGGAATAATGACCAACCCTCCTTTTAGTAAAACATCTTTTATTTGTAAGATATGTCGTTGAGCGGGATTTTTGGGATAGATTTTGAGTTTCATAATCTTGCAGTTTTATATTAGTTAGTTTAACTTCTTCGTTTTTAATTAAACTACCGCAAGAGCATGAATAGTATTTGTTTTTTAAAAATTAACTATTCCCCTTGTGGTAATCCTGTAAAAATTTTTCCAAACCTAGATCCGTTAACGGGTGGTTTAACAATGCTGTTATAGCACTTAATGGGCATGTAACCACATCGGCACCTGCCAAGGCACAATCCACAATATGCATGGGGTGTCTGATGGAGGCTGCCAGGATTTCAGTTTCAAATCCATAATTGTCATAAATAGTAACGATTTCCTCAATTAATTTTAACCCGCTGGTCGACACATCGTCTAACCTGCCTATAAAAGGTGAAACATAGGTTGCCCCAGCTTTGGCCGCTAACAGTGCCTGGCCCGATGAAAATACAAGTGTACAATTGGTTTTGATTCCTTTATCGGAAAAATACTTCAGGGCTTTTACACCATCTTTTATCATAGGAACCTTTACCACGATTTGTGGATGCAGGGCCGCCAGTTTTTCCCCTTCTTCAATGATCCCTTTAAAGTCTGTGGCGATTACCTCAGCACTTATATCACCACCCGTTACAATTTGGCAGATCTTTACATAATGATCCAATATTTTCTGGGCCCCGGTGATCCCCTCTTTTGCCATCAAAGATGGATTCGTTGTAACTCCGTCCAGTACACCTAACTCTTGTGCTTCTTTGATCTGATCCAGGTTTGCAGTGTCAATAAAAAATTTCATACAATCACGGTCTTTTATCCGTCAGGTGCTTCGTTACTAAGTTAAGCGATAACAGGCTTAAAAAACAAATTTACCAACGGGTTTTGTTAATAATTAATGTTACGAAAATACTATGTGCCTGATTATTTGCAACATTATTATTTTCAAAAATGCCCCATGTGTCCGGTTTCCCTTGGTTGAAGCGGAATTAAAGTTATTGTGAAGATTTAAACAAAAACACAGACATCCCGATTGCTTCCGGGATGTCTATTCCTGCTTCATATGTGGAATGATGAAACCTAGTTCTTTAATTCTTTACCAGCTTTTCGGTATGCATTCCTCCATTTATGGTCCATTGCAGGATATAAACCCCATCCGGTAATTCGGAGACGTTGATCTGTACCCCGCTGGAATAATTGGTCAACATTTTTACCAATCTGCCAGTAACGGTATAAATATTTACAAGATCAATGGTTTCGGTGGTATTGATCTGTACCCATTCTGTGGTAGGATTGGGGTAAACCAGGCCCCCCTGGTAATTATCTTCCTCTTCCATTCCGGTGGTGGGTGTATAGGTGGTTACCGTTTCAGAAGGAGTATTGTGACCTGAACCCGGGCCTGTATTACCAGCTGTTACAATTCCGTAGTAGGTGGGCCCTATCGTGTAGGGGAACACCGCTGTTCCAATAGAATCCAACGTAACGAAGTAAGCGTAGATCCCTCCAGGGTAGTCGGGTGTAATGCAGAACCTTCCATTGTGTTCATCCAGATCGCCCAATCCAGCCACGTATTCATAGTCCTCAATATATGTACCAAGGGGATACGTAGCGGAAACATTTGGCCCGGCGGTCACCGAGGAGCCATCATAATAAGTGTTTCTTACGGTTATATTTCTGAGGCGGTAACTGCTTTTCATATTTCTAATCACACCGGTACCATTGGGATTATCATAACCAAAGGTTCCATAAATCGGAAAACCATCGAAAGCATAACCAATAATGGGTGAATGGGCCGAGTTGTCTACATCATTGTATAAACAGGTAGGATTTAAATGGTGATGGTATTCCCCGTTAGGAGCAGGATGGCCCAAACATGCATCAAAGCTGGCACCTTCATTAGGAATGGCATCCTGGTTCCAAACGCCCTGATTGTTATAACTGAATGCATCCTGTGCATTGAACATACTAACACCATTGCTCCAAACTCCAATATGTCCAAGTGGTGTTTCGGTTAATGTACCGGTATTTTCCTGAGGAGTACGGGTGATCTTAAAAATAAAATTTTGATTCGCCGGAATGTTGGGATTACCTGCCCAGGGGCCAATGTCATATCCAGGTATACAGGTGGCCGACACGTATACATAGGCTGAAGAATATTGCACTTGCTGTACATTGGTTTCGATACCAGCGTAGCCGGTAGTATCATTGGTGTTAATGATCCATGAAGTTACTTCTGGACCTAATTGGGCAAACGTGGTCTGCATGCATAAAATGGTGGTCAATAAAATGGATGTTCTTCTCATAAATTGTTTTTTAATGATTGTTCAACTATCGAGGTGGTGGTCCTCCCTTTGGTGGTGCCATCATATGTAAAATATCTCCGATAATATTTTTAAATTTCTCCTTTTGATCACCGTTACACAATGCGTAGACTTTTACAAAATGCTCATAGGTGTAAACTTCAATTTGTTTTTGGTGCTTTCCTATAGCGGTTGACACCGAATCAGCTTTTGAACGATTGCCATTTACAATTAGGTCAGGTAATAACTCTCTTTGTAGATTCATGCTATCCATCATTGTCTTCATTTGAGATTGGTGCTCCTTTTTCAGATCGTTAAAAGCTGCTTGCTGTTTTTCATCAAACCCCAATTCTTGTATAATAAAACTGGCAGGTCCCCCTTTTCCGCGATGATGACCTGATGGTCTACCACCTGGATTGAAAAAAAAGAAAACAAGGGTTCCTATATTCAGTATTAGCAGGAAGATGATCACGATCATTAAGAATTTTGACTTTTCCATACCCCTTAGTAATAATAAAGATGATTGTTGAAATATGCATTCTCGGTGGGCTGTTGAGGAGAAGAGTTTTTTTGGAACGAATAAAATCCTAGACCCAGATTTAACCCTACAACTAAAATGATCGAAGCGGCCAACTGCCATACCACCATGGGTTTTAATATTCCAGGGGCTGGTGATGTCATTTTTTCCATTACCTGGGTAAATAGAAATGGATTTGCCTCGGCTCGTTGGATATGATCCAAACTAGCGAGGGCTGTTTCTATTTTTCTCTCAAGGTCTTTATTTTCCATATTTAATATTGATTTGACGAATCCGGCTTTAAAAACTTGCGGTCGGACTCCATTTATTTTATGTATGATGTTTATAATAAGTTTTAAGGGATTGCTGTAAATTTTGTTTTGCCCTGAAAATCAACGACTCAACAGATGCAAGACTCATCTTCAGAATGTCGGCTATTTCCTTATAACTCAACTGTTCCACCTTATGAAGGGTAAATGCGACCCGTTGTTTATCGGGCAACTTTTCGATGGCCAGGAATAAAATGGAGGCTGCCTCCTTTTGCTCCAGTTCGATACCGGGGTGGTGGAAGTGAGGGACATCGGGCATAGATCTTTCTTCTTTGTTTTTAAAAACCCGGGTAAACATAAAGCCTCTCTTCTTGCTTTTGAGTTTTTTTACTTCATCCAGGGTCTTGGTTACTGTAATTCTATAGATCCAAGTTTTTAAGGAGCTTTTTTGTTCGAATTTTTTTATAGACTGAAATACCTCTACAAAAACTTCCTGGGTTATATCCTGGGCGTCAGCTGTATTTTGAATAATGGAGAGAGAAGTATTGAATACCATATTGGCATATTGATCCATAATAGATCGATATGCATTCTCATCGCCATTTTGAAGCGACTGAATGAGGTCTTCTTCTCTCAATAAAGCGGTTTTAAGCTTAGACGAAAATAGGAATTAAAACTTGCGCTTTTTAGGGTTTCTTTCCTTCCATGCAGATCTTGCCCTGCTGAAGGGTGAGCCTGTACCTGGATAGGTAGGCTTCGGCCTGTTGGGATCAGGAATGATAAAAAATGGTATGATCAGGCCAATTGAGCAATTCTGCTCATTGTTTTTTCGACGATCCGATCGCAATAAATAAGATTGAATTCGAAGATATCTTGAGGAGAGTACAAGGTCTCCAATTCTTTCTTCAACATGGTTTTTGCCCTATTTAGTCTCACCTTCACATTCACTTCACTAATGCTCATGGCTTCTGCAGTCTCTTTTACACTCAGGCCGTTTAATTCTCTTAAAGAAAATACTATCCTATAATCATGTGGAATCTTTAGAAGGGCCCTTTCGATTATTTGACCCAGCTCTTTGTTGATCATCATTTTTTCTGAATCTTGAATATGATTTTTCATGAGGGTAGGTAATTTTTCTTGGATGGTTGTTTCGGTACTGATCTCGTTTTTATAGCTTGATTTTTGTGTTTTTTGATAACATTGGTTCAACATGATCCTCACCATCCATGTTTTAAATTCCGCCAGGTTTTTAAAATCACCCAGGTGCAAATAGGCATTGATATAGGCTTCCTGCATCAGGTCTTCAGTATCTTCATGGTTAAAACCATAGCTCCGCCCCACTTTATATAAATAAGGGTTATTTCTCCTGATAATGATCTCGAACAACTCCTTTTCACCGCTTAAAATTTTGCCTATGATCTGGAGGTCGGTATAGGTTTTGAATTGTTCTACGAGGTTGACAGCTGTACCCATATGATAAAGTTACTGAATATTTAGAGAAGGGTCGGCCCGGAAAGGTTACAATAAAGTTCAAAAAGGTTCAAAGTTCCACGTTCAAAGTTATTGGCCTTGAACCTCGAACTTTGAGCCTTGAACTTTAAACAGCAGGTAGCGTCCTTCGGGTTAGATATCTGGAAGCCAGCCCCCTTATAGAGGTGGCTAAAAGCGAAGGCCCCCAATAAAACCTTCCAAATCCCGTTAAAATAACTAATTTTGTAGCCTTAAGACCAATAAAGTGAAATTGAAAAACTACTTGTATTGCGCAGTTTTGATCCTATGTATCGGGGCTTGTAAGCCTACCTATAATGTACTACATATTACCGGTGAATCCAGTTCGAAGGAGCAAGGGGTTTTTTACTATTTGCCAAGAACTACGTTGGTAATTGATGTGGAAATCACCAAAACAAATTATATCCCTGGCCCGTATGCTTCTTTTGCCGAGCAGTATTTAGGTTATACTGGAGTTCAACAGAAATATTCACTTTACGAGATCCGTAACATTGTTCTTACAGATGTTGCGGAGCCCGACCCCGAGCAACTATACTATATTGAAACGGAAAAAAGGTTCTCCTCCTTAGTAGAAATGGAGGAAAATGGCTTATTAAGAAATATAAATGTGCCCACTTCCAAGGAAGAAAAGCTGGAATTGAAACAGGAAAAAGATTCACAAAAATCAGAGGGGGTAGAAAAGCAAAAACTGCTCAACCTGATCAATATTCGTGAAAAATTGGATACCGTTTATCAACGACAGATATTGGACGACAGTGTGGTAGTGGAGAAAAGAAGCATTAACCGGATCTTGGTAAAAAACTCCCTGGAACAAAGTGCCCGTGAAGCCGCAGCAAAAATATCGGAGATCCGGGCAAGTAAGTATGCTTTGATCTCTTTTAACGAAGATATCGCTTTTGAAAGTGGTACGCTGAATACCATGCTGAGAGAACTAAACGAATTGGAAAACGAATATTTTAAACTCTTCCTGGGTTATTCAGAAACCGAAAAGATCACCTACCGTTTCTATTATAAGCCCGATATTAACAATGTTGGTTTTCAACCGTTATTCAGGTTCAATTCGAATGTGGGTGTAAATGATTCTTTGAAATTAATGATGGAAACGGTCTATATTGTTCAAACGGTAGATAAAACCACTCAGGGGATCAATTATTTTAATATTAACAACCAGAAACTTTATAAGAAAAAGGGTAAAAGTGATCAAGCTGATGAAGGAGGATTATCGTACCGTATTCCTGAAACAGCCACTTTTAAGATCATCTGGAATAATAAAACCCTTGCATCTGCCAATATACAAGTGGCGCAGTTTGGAACAGTGCTGCGGTTGCCTAAGTATAATTTAAAATTCCTAAAGCTGAGCTATGATGTGCCCAGCGGTTATATTAAATCTCTCGAAATCCTTCCAAAGAATGACGGAAGAAAATAAGAACAAGCTCCCGGCTGATGATGAAAGGCAGTCGGCCATTTTAGGTTCTATGGGCTGTGTATTAGTGCTGGTAATATTTGTATTCGGAATTGGCATTTCCCTTGTTATCATGTACCTGAGGTCCATTTTAAACGGAAGTAAGGAGTTTTTTCTCAATTAACTCATTCATTCTATCATCGGATCAAACCCCTACTTGATCAAACCAGAAGGCTATTTCATCGAATGGCATCTCTGCTTGCCTCAAGCTTTACATATATTTGGAATACCTAAATAAACTTTGTTCGAAAGACACATGATAGACTAAACCAATATAATAGATTTGATCCAATTCAGGGCGGGGATATACATCCCTGCCTCCTTGGATTCTTGACACTATTGACCATCTCACCAAAAACTCATATTTTGTCAGTCTAACACATTAGTTCGTATAATTGAGATGATATTTTCAACCATCACCAAACTCCTTCGCCTGCATATATGTCTGTTTCTATGCATAGCTGGTGTTTGTATGTCAAATGCGGGTTTTTCTCAGGAGTTTATTCATTATACCCAAGACAATGGACTACCATCGAACAAGGTATATATGGTGACGTTGGATAAGGACGGATTTATCTGGTGCGCAACGGACCGAGGCATTGCTATGTATAACGGTGAAAATTTCACCACCTATACTACAAAAAATGGCCTGCCACTGAACGATATTTGGAAATTATATTATACGGATGATGGGAAAATGTGGTATTTCGGAAGAAGCAGAGAGCTGGGTTATATACAAAACGGCAAAGTATATAGATTCCCAAGTGAGGATGGGAATGTAATGAATCCTACACGGTATTTTTTTTATGGAAAAAGTGTTGGCTTTTTTGACACGTTCTGCAGCTTTTATTTGTTAAATGGCACATGGAGAAAATTGTGTCTGGACCCGCAAAAGGAAAACATTGCTAGGGAAAGATACGATAATAGAGGATGGATAAGCTTTTTTGGCAATCCGATCATTGATCGTATCATTCTTGGTTTAAAAAATAGAATGATAGTGTTGAATAATAATTTGGACATTATTTCATCCTTTAGTATTCCAGAGATAAACGTAGCGGGACAAGGAATTTTTATTGAAAGAGAATATTTCTACTTATTGGCTGATCATATTTTTTATCAATACAATATCAATGCACACACTTTAAGAATTATAGACCTGGAGAAAGACCTACAACAGGGCAAGCTACAGGATGTATACTTTTTTTTCGAAAATGGATCGATCATACTCAATGGTGCGAATGGTAAGTATAAACTGCAAGAAGGGCATTTCATCCAACTCATCAAACCTTTTGCCTCTATGGAGAGCATAGCGAAAGGATATTTTGAGGATAACGGTGGAAATGTTTGGATAAACACCTTTAATGACGGTATTTACAAATACGCTACTTATAATAATTCGACCACCTTGTTTATGGGACAAGATGTACAAAAGTTAAGACATTGGAACGGTGAATTACATGCCGCAATAGAAAACAGCGGGCTGTATACAATAAATACAGATCTAACGTCTAAATTTATAGGGCTTGATAGTTTATATTTTTACCAATTAGATTCTTTAGGCAGTGATAGCTTAAAAATTCTAACCGATAGGGATTTTTGCTTTTATGACGGGACTGTTTTTAGAAGACAGAGCCATCGAGGTCTGGCATATATGGTGGGCTTAAAAATAAACGCTTTTCACAATTTGACTTCGTGTAAATACCTATTTAATGATGGAGAAGATTTTTATGCAGCAGCATCGAATTTTTTTGTGGCATACGTAAAAGGTAAAACCATCATTCATCAAAGAAGGCCGGGGATTTATTCAATTGAGAAGTACAAAGACCACATTATTCTGGGCACTACTTCCGGCCCTAAACTTTTTTGGCATAATAATTTTATTGATATCAATTATTTAAACAATATTTCTATAACTACCTTGGTTCGTTATAAGGATTATTTATTGGTTGGCACAGACGGTTATGGGGCTTATTTCTATAAAGAGGGATTGCATAAAATATCCAGCACTGACGGTTTAATTATTTACCATTTTAGTTTGTGTGACAATAATTCGGTTTGGCTATCTTCAAATTTTGGGGCTCATGAGTTGTTGGATGCAGGAGATAGACTCGTTCCAGGTAGATCTATTTTAAGATCGAATGGACTGATAAGCAATATTGTGAATGATATTGTTGTTTTGAATGATTCTATTTATTGTGCCACTGATAAGGGCTTGTGCATATTAAATTTGAATGCTCTTAGATTAAAGGATAATCCCAATATTATATTCACCTCCATTTCGGTGAACGATTCTATTTATCAGAGACATTCTAAAATTGTGGTAACGAACAAAGGCAATAATGTGATTAATCTCAATTTCGATATTACCTATTTAAATGAACATAAGCAGTTAAAGAATTATTATAAAATAGAGCCCATAAGCAGCAACTGGGAGCACCTTAACTCTAAAAACTTGTCGTTAGGAGGATTAAAACCAGGGGAATACACTATCCGGATAAGAACATTGGGATATAACGGCAATTTTGATGAAGAAAGCATCAGCATTGTTATTAAACCCAGATGGTTTGAAAGAACAGAATTTATTGTTGTTATGAGTTTATTGGGTTTTGGGGTTGTAATACTGGTCGTTTTTTTAGTGGCATCTTCTATTATTAAAAAAAGAAATTCAAGGTACAAGGCAGAGAATAAACTGATCAATATGGAGTTATATGCCCTTAGAAGTAAGTTAAACCCTCATTTTATATTTAATACATTTAATTCTATTCAACTTTTTATCAATAACAATGAAAAAGAGCTTTCTGAAAAATACCTAGTTCTTTTATCAAAACATATTCGGAATGTTTTTGACTATAGCCATTTGCAAAGTATTACTTTGGAGAAAGAAATAGGTCTTTTAAAGGATTACCTGGATATTGAAAAGATACGTTTTGGAGAAAAGATATTTATTGAGATCATTGTCGATCCTAGGATCAACATTAAAAACACCTATATACCTTCCATGATCCTTCAGCCTCATGCAGAAAACTCGTTGGCTCATGGGTTGTTTCATAAAGAGGGAAGGGGGCATTTAATCATAGAATTCAATTATGTTGACAATAAAACTTATCAGGTAAAAATTGTGGACGATGGTACCGGGTTTGTAGATAAGGAGTCGGATAAGATCTCCTCGACTCAGGTGATAAAAGAAAGGATCAATTTGATCAATCAAACGGGTGAGTTTTTTATTAAAAAAGAAAAAACATACCTCGACGAGAATAAGAAGGATAAGGGAACAATTATAATACTAACCATACGACATGAGCAATAACATCAGAGCCATTCTGGTGGATGATGAGGAAAATGCATTATCCATTCTGGAAATAAAGATCAAAAAATATTTTCCTCAGATTGAGGTAATAGCGAAGTATAATAATCCCGCCACAGCCATTGAGCAAATTAACCAACAAAGCCCCGACCTTCTTTTTCTTGACGTAAAAATGCCGGGTTATAGTGGGTTTGAATTGCTTGACCATATTTTATCCCCAAGTTTTGAACTCGTTTTTGTAACAGCTTATGGCGAGCATGCACTGGAGGCAATTAAACAATGTGCGATAGGCTATGTTTTAAAGCCAATTGATGACAATGAGTTTAAACTTACCGTATTAAATGCGATCAATAACTTACAGGCGAAAAGAAAGTCTGCATCACCGACATCTTCCAGTAAAATTACCATTCCCTTTGCCAACGGATATCTTGTTAGGGAGATCCAGGCAATTGTAAGATGTGAGGGGTTTAGTGGATATACAAAAATCTATTTTTTAAATGAGGACCCAGTTACCAGCTCATACAGCATTGGCTTATTCAGTAGTTTATTGAACAATCATGGATTTGTAATGGTCCATAAATCTCATTTGATCAATACAAACTGCATTAACGCATATTATAATGAAGGAATAGTAGAGTTAGCCAATAAGGACAAGATTCCTGTTTCTAAAATCAACCGGACATTACTGCTAAAGATGTTAAAAAATGAAGGTTAAATTCACCATTATTATGAGTTAGGTACTGGTTCTTAGTTTTTTTATACTTTAATTTGTGGCATACATTCAATTAAAAGTTGATGCAACCTGTTATACGAACCGTGAATATTACCCGCCAGTTCATCATGGGTAAAGAAGTGATCAAAGTACTCCATGGGATCAATATTGAAGTGAACAAGAATGAATATGTTGCCTTCATGGGTCCATCCGGAAGTGGTAAATCCACCTTTATGAATATCGTTGGATGTTTAGATACCCCTTCAGGAGGTCAGTATTTTTTGAACGGAAAGGATGTGAGTAAGATGTCGGATAATCAACTGGCTGAAGTTCGGAACAAAGAGATCGGATTTATTTTCCAAACCTTTAATTTATTGCCAAGATATACTGCTTTGGAGAATGTAGCTTTGCCATTGGTGTATGCCGGCCTTTCGAAATCCGACCGAATAGCAAAAGCGAAGCATGCATTGGACCAGGTGGGACTTGCAGATAGAATGAAACATAAACCCAATGAACTTTCAGGAGGACAAAGACAACGGGTGGCAATTGCCCGGGCTTTGGTGAACACCCCCTCTCTTTTATTGGCAGATGAGCCCACAGGAAACCTTGACTCGAAAACCTCCTACGAGATCATGGGCTTGTTTCACGAATTGCACAGCAAAGGAAACACGATCATTATTGTAACACATGAAGAGGACATTGCCAAACATACCAGTAGGATCATCAGATTGAGAGATGGGATGATTGAAAGCGATGTGATCAATGAACCGGTAAAATCATTTCAATTAAAATAAGGCATGGCATTTAAGATCTATACCAAAACCGGGGATGATGGTACTACAGGTTTATATGGAGGTGCCAGGGTGGCTAAATATGATCTAAGGATCGAAGCGTATGGCACCGTGGATGAGTTGAACAGTTATATCGGTTTGATACGGGACCAGCCGCTTGATCATGATTCAATAAAAGTTTTATTGGAGATTCAGGACAGGCTTTTTACCATAGGTTCAATATTAGCAGTGCAACCAGGCAAGAAGAACCTTTCAGTACCATCATTGCTGGCTGAGGACCTCGAATTATTGGAGAAAGAAATTGATAGGATGGATAAGGAATTACCACCCATGAAAAATTTCATTTTGCCGGGTGGACATACTACGGTTTCTTTTATTCATATTGCCAGATGTGTTTGCAGAAGGGCAGAAAGGTTGACGGTGCACCTTTCCTCCCAAAATGAGGTTGATTCTCTGATAATCAAGTATTTAAATCGTCTCAGCGATTATTTGTTCACTTTGGCCAGATTGACGGCTAAAAATATGGGTGCCTCTGAACAGCCCTGGCTGCCCAGGAAATAATATTTTTAACAAATAGTTGAAAAAAGCATTTCTTAAATTCAATGTACTTTTTAATTTTTGCACCCCATAACAGGTAACAATTTGCTTGTTTTGGCGTTTTTTCAAGTAATTTTTTAAACCCGACAGCTATGTATTGGACATTAGAATTAGCCTCATATCTGGAAGATGCGCCCTGGCCAGCTTCTAAGGATGAATTGATAGATTTTGCGATGCGAAGTGGAGCCCCTCTTGAGGTAATTGAAAACCTGCAGGAACTGGAGGATGATGGCGACCCTTTCGAAAGTATTGAAGATATCTGGCCTGACTATCCTACAAAAGATGATTTCTTTTTCAACGAAGATGAATATTGAAAAAGCTTTGTATGAATAATATCAAACCCCTTACGGTGATGTGAGGGGTTTTTTTATGCCGTTTTTTGGGGTATTAGCAGAAGCAAGTATTCTATATTTTTTTCTTTTCCATCAGCATCCGTAGGGACCATCTGTTGAATACTAAATCCATGGTTGAGGATATGCTCCTGCACTCTTTCGATTGCCTCTAATCTTACTTTTTCATGTTTGATGATCCCCCCTTTATGTTTTCTTCTTTCCTTTTGTTCAAATTGAGGCTTGAGTAAAGCAATCACCATTCCTTTTTTAGCTAAAAGGTCGGCCAGATGAGAAAAAATAAATTCCAGGCTAATGAATGAAACATCCACAAGGATGAGATCGAACTTTTTTACGGGAAGCAGATCTTGATCCAATGTTCTTATATCGGTTTTTTCCAACGATATCACTTTTGGATTCTTTTGTAAAGTTGGGTGTAACTGGCCTTCGCCAATATCAACAGCCACTACCATCTGCGCTCCGTGCTGCAAGGCACAATCTGTAAATCCACCTGTGCTTGCTCCTATATCTAAAACTGTTTTATCGTTCAAGTCAATGTTGAATGATACAAGGGCTTTTTCCAACTTATACCCTCCCTGACTAACATAAATACGCCTATTAGGAACAATTACCACCATGTCATTTTCAGATACCCGAAACGATTTTTGGGCCTGTGCTTTTCCGTTGATGCTTACCCAGCCTTGCTCAATCATCCACACGGCCTTGTTCCGGGTTTCAGCCAATCCACGGTCAACCAAGTATTGATCCAGGCGTATAGGGGTATTGCTATCCATAGCTCAAAGATACGGTTTGAAGCTAACCGGGATGCAGGACCTTAAAAACTTTGTTATCTATATGTTAAGATATAAACGAAAACCTTCATCCGTTCAGATATATCGTGATATGGTACAATTTCTGATATTGAAAGGGCAATAATATTTTTATCATACCTCAAAAAAATTAAATTTGTAGTATCTAATTACATCGCATTATGAAAAAAACGATTTTTACTTTAATGATCTTGCTAGGCTTTGTTGCATTTACCCACTCCCAAACTGTTCGTGAGGTTCGGATGAGTGTATTGGAGTCCGACCGGATGGGATTCAATATTGAATTCAATTTCGACCAGAAAATATTACAGGATGCCTGGAACAAAAAATGTGATGAATTGGCAATAAAGGCTAAACCCGCCAAAGGCTACGATGTATATACCGCAGTATTGGTGCCTGATATTCACTTTGAAAGTATTGATATTTATGTGAAAATTGAGAAACTCGATAAGACCCGGTCAGCTATATCTATGACGGTTTCCAAAGGAAATACCAACTTCCTTTCGAAAGAGGAGAATAAATTGGTGGATAATGTCCATGCATTTTTGGAGAAATTCATTACATATGCCGAACAATATAAGCTAAACCTCGATATCAAAGCACAGGAAGAAACCATCAAGGATACCCAAAAAACCTATGATAAACTGGTAGAAGACGGTAAAAAGCTGCAGGAACAGATCGATAAGAACAAGATTGACCAGGAAAACAAGGTAAAAGAAATTGAAGCCTTGAACAAAAGCCTCGAAGAGCTTAAATTGAAGATAAAAAAGTAAGGAGTCATCAGAACAACGTTTCTGATCTATTGCCGTTGACTTCAGTCTCTATTGCCGTTGACTTCAGTCAACGGTTTTAATTTTAAACCCTGGACCATTTTTTAAGTCATACTATTAAATCCTCCCGATTATGGATATTAAGCATTTGCATCATTTAATGTGGAGAGCAGGTTTCGGTACCGATCTTAGCCAGGTTGACAAATATCTCAAGCAATCCAGAGAGGATCTGGTAAAGGACCTGTTCAATCCGAAAATCACCTTTACCCCGGTAGATATTGCCACCAAACCGGATGCGAACTTCATGGACAAATTCAAAAACCTGAATAAAGAGGAAAAGGAGAACCTTAAAAAGATCAACCTGGAAGAATTAAAGGATATGAATCTTCAGTGGCAGAGGCTGCTCGTTTATTCCGAGGACCAATTCAGAGAGAAGATGGCCCTTTTCTGGCATGATCATTTTGCCTGTTTTGTTCCCTTTGCGTATATGATGCAATTGCATGTGAATAAACTCAGGCAATATGCCTTAGGAAGTTTTCGGGATATGTTACATATTATTTCTAAAGATGCGGCTATGTTGGTTTTTTTGAATAATACACAGAACCGGAAAAAACATCCCAACGAGAACTTTGCCAGGGAAGTGATGGAGTTGTATACCATTGGCATCGGAAATTATTCGGAAGATGATATTAAGGAAGCTGCCAGGGCATTTACCGGTTGGAACTACGACGAAGAAGGGAATTTCGAACTCAGGGACCCACAACATGATAATGGCGTCAAAACTTTTATGGGGGTTACCAAAAACTTCGAGGGAGAAGATATCATCAATGCCTTATTGGATAATCCTAAAACTGCTTACAGGATCGTTTCGAAGATATATGCCTGGTTTGTGAATGAAAATATAGATGAGACCAGGGTGAAAGAATTGGCGGATTTCTATTTTAACAATAACTACGATACCACAGCCCTGATGAAAAAAATATTTCTGTCAGATTGGTTTTACGAAAAACAGAACATAGGTACGCATATCAAATCACCCATTGAGTTGCTTTCGGGTATTCGAAGATCTTTTGCTTTGGATTTTAAGGATGAAGAGGTATTGTTTTTTATTCAAAAGATCCTGGGCCAGATCCTGGGCCATCCACCTAACGTAGCTGGATGGAAGGATGGAAAACCCTGGATAGACAGTTCAACATTATTGTTTCGACTGAAGTTGTCAGATCATATTTTTAACAATTCCGAGTTTGATATCATGGACAAAGACCAGGCTGAAACCACTTCTTACAAAGGAAAGTTTAAAAAAATGGGTGCTACCATTACCATGTCGCATTTGTATAAGCTTACTGAGAGCAAACCTAAAAAAGAAGCAAAAAAAATATTGACTGACCTTTTTATTATTTGCGAAAATGGGTTAGCGAATCAATTGAATACTCCCGAAACAGAAGATACCCAACTCTTCACCATTCAATATGTGCAGGAGTTGTTAAGGCAACCTGAATATCAACTTTGTTAAATCGGACGATATGAACAGAAGAAACTTTATAAAAATGTCTTCTTTGGCCAGTACATCTGTGATGATGCCTAATTTTCTCAGGGCTTTTTCTATGAAAGCGCTGCCTTATGATGGAAAGATCTTAGTCGTGATCCAACTATCAGGCGGTAACGACGGATTGAATACCGTAGTCCCTTTTAGAAACGATGATTATTATTCATTGCGACCTACCATTGGGATTGCAGAAGCTGACGTGCTGAAGCTAACCGACAGTCTTGGTTTTCATCCGGCCTTATCCGGATTAAAGGATATCTATGACCAGGGATTTCTAACCATTATCAATAATGTGGGCTATCCAAACCCCGACAGGTCACATTTCCGGAGCATGGATATCTGGCATTCGGGTTCATCGAGTTCTGAGTTTTGGTATTCTGGCTGGCTGGGGCGTTACCTGGATGCCCAATGTAACAATGGGAAACCGGTTCATGCCGTGTTAGAAATTGATGATACCCTGAGCCTGGCGGTGAAAGGCGAAAATAAGAATGCGCTGGGTGTTACGAGTCCCAAAATGTTATATGATTCGGTGAAAAACCTGGATGTGGTTACCAACACCAACACAGGCAATGCGAATCTCGATTTTTTATATAAAACTTTAGCCGATACCAAGTCTTCTGCTCAGTACTTGTATGATCAGTCAACTATTTACAATTCCAAACAATCCTATCCGAATTCGGAATTAGGGAAACATTTAAAAACCATCGCTGAATTGGTGGTAAGTGGATGCGAAACTTCGGTGTATTATTGTGAGCATACGGGTTTCGATACACATTTTAGTCAATTGGGTAAGCAAAATAATTTATTGGGACAATATTCCGAAGCAGTTACTGCATTTGTTCAAGACCTAAAAGACAATGGAAAGATGAATGATGTGGTGATCATGACATTTTCGGAATTTGGCAGGAGGGTAGAACAAAATGCCAGTGGAGGAACAGACCATGGTACAGCTAACAACGTTTTTATTATCAATGGGGCGTTAACAAAACCAGGAGTATATAATGAAACACCTGATCTCAAAAACCTGGATCAAGGGGACCTGATCTACAAGATCGATTTTAGGAATATCTATTCAACTATTTTGAGGAAGGTGTTAAAGGTGGACGATGCCTCTATTTTGAGGAGGTCGTTCGACCCTTTAGATTTTATTTAGATTCCTGCCTGCCAAGCCGCAGGCCAAGCCTACCTGCCGACGGATCGGCCTTGCGCCTTAGCAGGCAGGCCCTTCACCGATCCGAATGGCCAGCCAGGCAGACAGCGGTTGCGTAGGTAGATAAGGCATGAGAGGGACATGGCACCCCAATATTCAACCATTCATTTTTCAACTATTGAACCATTGAACTTCTTTATTATCTTTGGCCATTCAATTTAAATTATACTAGGATATGAAAAAACAGTCTTTATTTGCTGCTATCATATTTGCAGCTATGTTAACCGCTTGCGGAAGTGGTAAAGTAAACGAGTTTACACATGATATTAAAGACGTTAAAATCAAAGTAGAGGCTCCCATTACTCCTGGTCCTAATACCATCCAGGCAGAATTAAAGCTCGACCTGGATTCAGTTTTTAAAGCCAACAAGGCTGATAGAAGCAAGATCAAGCATATTACCATCGAAGAATTTAAGTTCAACATGGAGGGAGGTCGTAACTTCGATAATTTCGAAAGTTTTACAGTTAACTTCTTTTCTGATGTAAATGATATGACCAAACTGGGAATTATTAATCCGGTTCCAAAAGGTCAGGCAAGTATTTCAGCGTCGGTTACAGAAAAAGCAAACTTGTCTAAATATTTTTCTGAACCTAGCATCTTTTTAATTATTGATGCAAATATTACGAATGCAGATAGCTTATCCTATCTAATGAATGCTGAGTTAAAAGTAAAATTTTCGGCTAAAGAATCTAAATAACCCCCCAAAACATAAGTAATATGAAAAAAATAATGATCATATCGTTCCTGCTCATGGCTTCGCATGCTATGATGGCTCAAACCGCCGAAGCAGATAAACTATTAGGTGTATGGACGGTAGAAGATGGGTCGGCCCGCGTAAAAATTGAAAAAATAGGAAGTAAATATTTTGGAAAGACCATTTGGATGAAAGAGCCCAACGATGAAAATGGAAAGCCTAAAGTGGACGTAAACAATCCTGATCCTAACCTGAGGAACCAGCCCCGGATCGGATTAAGGATCATGAAGGATTTTGAGTATGAAGGTAAAGGCATTTTTAAAGGAGGAAATATCTACGATCCTAAAAAAGGTAAAACCTATTGTGGCAAAATTACGATGAAAGATGATGATCATCTCGATCTCAGGGGTAGTATCTGTAACTTCGGAATGTTGGGCCGTACTTCCTCCTGGACCCGATACAAAGAATAATATTGTTAACTAAAGAGAAGGGGATAACTTAAAAAAGGTTATCCCCTTTTTATTTAAGCTATTTTCAGAGTTAATAACAAAACATCTGCGTAACTTTCATGTTTAAATAAGGAGTGTAGGTATAACCACATGAGCAGGAATCTTCAAATAGGTGATTTTGCCCCTGATTTCGTTTTAAGGGATCAGCATGGGGAAGTTGTGAGGCTATCCGATTTCAAGAATAAGAGCAATGTAGTTTTGTACTTTTATCCTAAAGATGATACTGCAGGTTGCACAGCTGAAGCTTGTGGCTTCAGGGATAAGTACGATGAGTTCAGGGAAGCCGGGGCTGAAGTAATAGGCGTTAGCTCTGATAATAGTTCCAGCCACTTCAGGTTTGCTTCTAAATTCCAGTTGCCTTTTACTTTGTTAAGTGACTCGGGAGCAAAAGTGAGAAAACTATACAATGTCCCTAATTCATTTTTATTTGTTCCCGGTAGGGTAACTTTTGTAATCGATAAAAAAGGGGTGATCCGTTATATATTTAACTCACGGGAGGCAACAAAACATATAGAAGAAGCCATTAAAGTCCTCCATTTGTTTTAATATTTTTTTACATTTGTTCCATGAAAAAGTGGACCCTCATTATCATTTGTTGGTGTGCTATAGGTTATAGCCAAAAAACCAATTATCCTCTCAACTCCGGAGGAGATTTTAGTTCTGAAGCTTATTCAAAAGTAAAATTGTATCCCCAATCAAGCGGATTTTCCAAATCTTTTCCTGCTAGCTATTCCCTTAAAAAATATTGTCCTTCGCCACCTGACCAGGGCTATACAGCTACGTGTACAGGTTGGTCGGTAGCTTATGCAAGTCATACCATACTCTATGCAATTAAAAATAAATTAACTGATACTGAAAAGATCAACAAAGCCGCTTTTGATCCTTATTTTTTATATAATACGTTGAAAGAAAAGAGTGACAATGGTTGTATGCTTGGAGTGGTTCTAGATGATGCCATCGAGTTTTTACAAACGACTGGTTCTATCAAGAGGAGTGAATTTATGCTTGACTGCACTACACAACCTACCGAGGATATGACCCTTAAAGCCAAGGAAGTAAGGATTAAAAATTTTTACCGGCTTTTTGAATATGGGGACACCACGTTTAGCAAAGTAATCGGCTCCATCAAATCAGCATTGACCAATAATCATCCGGTTGTTTGTAATATTTTGGTGGGGTTTATTCCTAAAGATGCAGGCGAGCAAAATACCTATCGACCCTCTTTTTTTGATGTAAAAGATCTTTGGGAGCCTACCGAAAAGGAGCTGGATCAAAAACTAAGTACTTATTCATATCCACATAATGTTACCATTATTGGTTATGATGATGAAAAGTTCGGGGGCTGCTTGGAATTAATGAACAGCTATGGCACAAGCTGGGGGAATGCCGGTTTTTTCTATATTAGTTATCGGGACTTTATAACCATTGCCAATGGAGCTTTTTCTGTAGAGTAAATTTATTTCAACATCTCCATCATTCTTTGAGAGGGTTTTTTCTTACCTTCTTTCTTCATTCCCATCCAGTTGATGAACTTACAGTCTTTTGGGCCAATATTGTCCAGGTCAACAAAACCTTTTAAAGCAATCAACCCAACTATCGGAACACCACTGGTAAATTTCTTCCCGTAGTTTTTAGGTCTGATAAGCACATACCTGGAGTTGTATTGTGGATGAATGGTATGAAAATCGAGGATTTCGCAGAGATAGTACAATTCTTTTTTTGGCCCAATGAATTTTTTTGTGATCATTTTAACATTCACATCCATATCAAAATCAATTCCTTTTTGAGGAAGGGAGGTTAACTTGACTACCTCATCAATCAAGGATGTAAATGGATATTCGTTAAACTCATCTCCCCTTATTTTCAGAAAAAACCTGGGTGAAGTAGGAATAATGGACCGCTGGAACTTTCCCCTGCGAATGGTAACCGGTAATACTGGATAGATGGTTGTCCAATGTTGAGGGATAATGGTAAAACGGGTGATCCGAACGATTAAAATAAGTGTGATGATGAATTCAAGCGAAAGCAAATACAAATTGTTTTTGATACCCTCCTCCCATCCTTTTTCATACAAAAGGCCCGCAACGTGAATAACCCCAGCCGAGAAAAAGGAGAGCAAGAGAAATCTTTGCAATGTATTCCGGTCGATGGATTTTTTTAAATTCACTCTTCTTGAAAAGTTCAGGAAATTATTCATCACCCTCGACCAGATCTCAATTTCCACTGCGTAAATCAATATGGTGATGGCAAAAAACACCACCGGCAAAATTTTAATCTCTATATTGAAAATACTAAAGCTGATCGCATCCAGGGATATGAAAAAATTATAAAGCCCATGGATCACTGTAGCCACGATAGCACCAAAGAAGGAATACAAGGCGGCTGTGGCTATATTTTTTCTTAACCCAACAACCATAAAGCCGGCAATGATGCTGGTACCAATAATATGTGCAACGGTTCCCATCATCCCCCGCATATAAATGATGGAGACTCCATGTTTATAGAAATAGATGAAATTTTCGACGGTGGCGAAACCCAATGCCACCAAAGAGGCATAAATAATATAATTAGGTTCTTCCCGAAACCAGCGTTGAAAAATGATGATGACCAGTAAAAGGCCGGCGAACTTACAGACCTCTTCCATTAAAGCTACGTTGTACAGATAGTAGATCAGTTTCTGGGTGAGTATATGTTGTTGATCGACCCCTTTGAACTCAGGAAGATCAAATAGGATGACTACCACTGTAGTAATGCCACCCACAAAAATGGTGATGAGGACCTGTGTCCATTTTACTTTGCTGAAAATGTTGATCTTTCGGAGATATGCTCCCCAGATAAAGGCCAGCATAAGAGCAGCCAACACTTTGAATATAATACCCATATCCATTTCTTCTCAATGATTATTTCCGCATGCTGATGGGTTATTTTCCTAATGTATAGACCACGCCAACTGAAACGTTGATCCAGGAAAGGTTAACAGGTGCAAGTGCACCCGCTAGTTGTTCGGATACCTGTTGTCCATTTTGATAATCTCTTCGGATCAATCCCTGGAAATTGGCTCTTCCGAATAAGGTGCATAGATTGAATTTGACCTGGAATTTTCTGGTGATAAAATACCTGGCGCTGATCTGTCCTCCAAAAATAAAGGAAGTTGATTGGTCGGTATAAATGCTGGTTTGAGTTACCCCATTATCAGTATAGGTAGCTTTAGCGGCGGGATAAAAACTAAAGAAGGCCCCGAACATACCCTTATAGTCTAGCAAAAATCTTCGATACTCATTGTAATAACCCAATCCTGCCATGATATAAGCATTGTGCCATCCATCCACGGTAATACTCACATTGGTAGCCGTAGCTGGTACCTGACTTTGTGCCAATGCTGCCTGCTGTAAACCATTATAAGGGTTGTAAGTATAGCCCCCCATGATCCCGAACCCCATTCCTCTAAATAAATAATAATTGGCATCAATATTCACATCTATTCCTGTATAGATACTGCTTGAAGCAGCAGGTGAAACCGTTCCCAGCAACCCAAATGGAATGGCGGGACCCACATTGATAGAAAGATAATGTGGACTTAGATAACTAAAATCCTTGGCGTCCTTTCTTTTTTTAGGATTATCCGGAGTGCCCGAAATATATTCTATCTCACCATTGGCATACTCAATCCGGTCGATCTTTGTATTCGCTAAATATTCAACATAATTGTCGGAACTCTTGGTGGGAATATAATTTACTCCAAATCTTTTTTTCTCTACCACTTCACAATAGATCACTTTTCCATCGGTAGTATATATTTTATCAGGATCTTTATTGCGATTGGTAGCATTGTTCTTGATAATGGTTTCGTTGTTTCCATCGGTAAACCTTTCTTCTGCCCCGTTAGCGAAAATAATTTTTTCAATCTCCTTTTTCTCCATTAAGTACTGGGTCTTATTGGTGTCGTTAAACATGATGAAGGTTACATCTGTTTCACCAATAGACTGGATGGTTACCGTAAGATCCTTTCCTTCTTTGGTAATAATATGATCCTGGGAAAAACCCCAAACTGTACTACCTAAAAAAGCAAGTATGGTAAAAATATACCTCATGTCGGTTTTGTTAGGTGAATTTACAATAAATAGGTCAAAACCACCTTAATATAAATATATTTAACAATATCTTATAAACGATAAAAAACACAACTTGTTGCTATATCCTCAACTTCTTCCAACGGCCTGAATGCATATAAAGTGCTGAAAATATACCAAAGGTGAGCATATAGATTACCTCAGCTACCCATATAAACCAAAGGGGCACCGAATGACCTGGATGGGTGACCAGATAGGAAAATACCAGGTATATGGCAATACAAACCGATTCAATGAGCAAAGCAATCAATGTATTTCCGGTGCCCGATACAGATTGAAAAAAAATAGAGGAAATGGAGAAAAATACCATCGCAACAAATACGGTTATTAAAGGTGCTCTTGCAAAAGGGACCAGGGTCTGGTCGTTGGTAAATGCTCCAATAAAAAAGTCTGGAAAAATTAAAAGAAGGGGTGTAACCAGGATCACATAGATAAAACTCACTTTGATCACTTTATAAATAAGTGGGATCACTTCCACTTCCTTTTTTTGGCCGATAAGATTACTAACGAGGCTATTGGTAGCGGAGGACAATGCGATAGGCGACATGAGAAATACAGAATAGATGCTACGTACGATAATGGATACCTCGAAATTTATTTTTCCGGTATTTTCTATCCATACAAAAAACAGGAACCAGGCAACAATGGATAAGGTATATTGTATAACTAACCAGAAGCTCACTTTGATGAGCTGATTGACATGTTCTTTGGTAATAAAAACAAATCTGTTGATATGATAGGTTTTAAATTCCTTGTTAATGAAGGAATAAACTATATAGGTAAGGCCATAGCACGTATCGGCTATACCTCCTGCCAAGGCTGCACCTTTGATATCCATCTTGGGGAAACCTGCTTTGCCGAAAATAAGAAGGTAGGCAAGTATGATATTTACCAGTGCATTGATCACAGATGCGATGGTAACTGCCATTGAATTTCCTCTGCCTATATTATATGCACAAAAGCACCAGGCCAATTGGGTTCCGAAAAATCCGAACGCACGGTTTTCCAAATAACTGGTGGCGTTCATTGCTACTTCTTTGGAATCGAGAATGGAATAAAAAAGGCCATAAGAAAAGAACTTAAAAAAAATAAATACCAACAATGCATAGATCATGGCAATATTCATCATATTCCAAAAGATCTTTCCCACCTCAGGTATCCTGTTCTCACCAATCCGCCGGGCAATCAATATTTGTCCACCCATAGAAAATCCATACCCAATAATAAAGAAAATGGTATAAAATAATCCCGCAATACCTGCTGCACTTTGTTGCACCGAATCAACCTTGCCCAGAAAAAAAGTATCGGCAACAATGATGGATTGAGAGGCCAGCAAACCTCCATAAATAGGTAAAGCCAGTTTAAAAATTTCGTTATATGAAATATTTGTCTTGAGCATTTATTTTATAAATAATACCAATCCCTTTAAGTACTCGGTTTCAGGATGAAAAATGTTGACCGGATGGTCTGCAGGCTGACCCATTTGATGAAGGATACTCACTTGCCGTCCTGATTCTATGGCTGCTGATAGTACAGTATTCGCGAATGTAAATTTATCAATCACCTGGGAACATGAAAAACTAAAGAGGATACCTTCCTTTTCAATTTTTTTCATAGCCAAGGCATTGATCCTTTTATAAGCCATGATGGCTTTATGCCTGGAAGAAATGGATTTAGCAAATGCAGGAGGATCTAAGATCATCAGGTTAAACTTATCTTCCGTTTTGGTAAGATACTCCAGAGCATCCTGCTGGATGGATTGGTGTTGAGCATCGGATAGCTGGTTAGCAACCAGATTCTTATCCAGCCCCTCCAAGGCAAATGCAGATGAATCAATCGATGAAACATGCTCGACCCCATTTTTTAAAGCATATAAACTAAAACCTCCGGTATAACAAAAAGTATTGAGAAGCTTTTTGCCGGCGCTGAACTTGCCTAATAAATGTCGGTTATCTCTTTGGTCTAAAAAGAATCCGGTTTTTTGTCCTTTTGCCCAATTTACATGAAAGTTGATGCCGTTTTCCCGGATCAGGGTTTCTTCCAAATTACCCTGATAAAAAGGGTCTGCATCAGATTTAAATTTTTGGGTGAACTTTAGGTAGATATTTTTGATATCAGGTAATATTTGTTTCAATGGATCGATGATCAAATCCAGGTTGTTCAGGATATATTGATGATGGACTTGTATCACCAAATGGCCATCATAATTATCAATTACCAATCCGGGAAGGCCATCACCTTCTGCATGAATGATCCTATATGCATTGGTCTCGGGATTATTGATAAGTCCGGCTTTTTTCCTGATGGCTAAAGCGGTTTCAAATTTATCAGTAAAGAAATCACGGTTAATCAATTGATCTCCGAAAGCCAGGATCTTTACAGCAATGGATCCCTCATTAAAAAAACCGGTGGCTATTTTGTTCTTGTGAAAATCGAATACCTCAACCGCTTCGCCATCCATTAGATCTTTTGACTGATGAGCAATAGCTCCAGAAAAAATCCAATGATGTTTGCGGAGTGGGGAGGCTTCCTTTCCTTTTTTTAAAAATACCTGCGCTGCCATTTCAAATGTTCCAGCTGCAAAATTAGAAATTAAAGGCAGACCGGAACAGATCTTCCGCCGGTCCGACGACTCTGATGAGTATTGGACCCGTCAGAGGTGAGAGCAGTAGCACCCCGAAATGCAAAACCGGATGGCCAAGTGCATGGCCGAGTATAAGGCATGTTTGCCAGGCCATACCTGCAGCCATGGTTTTGCATAAGGGGACTACTGCATAACACGGCCTGGGCAGCCTTAACAAGATTTAAAGAATTAATAATCGCCAGGGAGATATTCTGCATGCAGAATTGTTTTTACAATGTTATATTTGCACAAATCACCTTACCAAAAATGTTTCAGGCAGGAGTATCTAAAACGGAATTAGATGTTTATTTCCCAGGGGTGGGGATGCTTGGATATGGTCGAGCCTTTAATATCATGCAGGGCAAACTAACTTCACTCTTCGTTAGGACCGTATATTTTTCGGAAGTAGGAAACCAGAACCGATTTGTTTTTGTGAATTGCGAGCTTTCATTTACCACAGATATTATTCGGGTGGAAGTGATGAAGAAATTAAGAGAGATCAATCCGGATATATTACCTGAAGATGGTCAATTGATGATCACCAGTCAGCATACGCATAGTGGCCCAGGGGGGTTTTCCCACCATCCATTTTATAATTTTACCACCCCGGGTTTCAGGCCAGAGATCTTTGCAGCAGTTGTGAATGGAATTACGGATTCAATCGTGAAAGCGTATGCGAATGTTCAACCGGTTCAACTGAAAGCGAGCAGGGGGGAATTTGAATCTGATATTGATGTAGCCTTCAATAGATCCATTAGGGCTTACAATAGAAATCCGGAAGTGAAAAAAAAGACCAAGTTTGAGGTACATATGGCGGTGGATAGAACCATGGATCTATTGCGAATTGATGATCTGGAAGGAAACCCCTTGGCCCAAATCAATTTTTTTGGAGTACATACCACCAGTTTAGGCAATAAAGTAAACAAAATGGGGAGTGACAATAAAGGGTATGCTTCTGCATTTTTTGAAGAGGATGTGGGTGGGAACTTTGTTGCCATTTTTGCACAAAAGGTGGCTGGTGATGTTTCGCCCAACTTCCATGGGCGTGGAAAACAAAAACAAAAAAAATATCCTTGGAGTAAGGGACCTTATAATGACGATGTTGAAAATGCAAAATTCAATGGACGTTTACAGTATTATAAAGCCAAAGAGATTTGGGAGGATGCTGGCAAAACGGAAAAACTGGATGGAGGGATAGATTCGGAATTGGTATCGCATGATTTCGCCAATATGAAAGTGGATCCGAATTTTGCTTTTGGTCGCGAAGATGCGGAAACAAGTTATGCCTGCCATGGGATGGCTTTTTTGAATGGAACTCCCGTTGATGGCAAAGGGGCCGGGTTATTTGTAAATATGTTGGGAATATCCTGTAGTTACTTCATTAGGATAGGAGAGAAGATGATTGGAGCCATAAAAAACGAAGACTATAGAAAAGATGTAAAAAGAAAATACCAATTACAGCGCCCAAAACATATTGTTTTTGAAACCGGTAAAGGTATTTTATTAGGAACTCATATGATCGATAAGATCATTTTCCCCAAATTTATTGAGAAAGGTATTGGTGAAATGAAGACGGAGTATAATAGAGGAGCATTGAGAGAATTTCCATGGACAGCCCATATTCTGCCTATTCAATTGGTAAGGCTAGGGAATATCTGTTTTGTTGGGTTTCCTGGTGAACTTACCACCATTGCTGGTAGTCGTTTGGAAAAAATGATAGCAGAAGAATTGAAACCTGCCGGAATTGACCATGTGATCATATGTTCTTATGCCAACAACTATTTGGGCTACTGTACCACCTGGGAAGAATACCAGGCCCAATGTTATGAAGGAGGGCATACCGTTTATGGCCAATGGACCCATGCCGCTTTTATGACCGAATACCGTAAACTGGCCCAGGAATTTGCGATGCCTAAAGAGAATAGAAACCTAGACAGAGGTTTAAAATACCACCAGTTTTCGGAAAAAGAAATAGCTTTGAGGACGTATCAACCAAAGAAAGGACGTAAAAATGCCTAGCTTTACTTTGTGGTAAAAAATAAAACATACCAAACTTATCATCAAATTTTCAAGGATCAACCATTGCCTGCAGCTTTTGTGGATATGGATTTGCTGGATGAAAACATTCATGCCATTTTAAAAAGGGCCGGAAGTAAAAAAATGAGAATTGCTTCCAAGTCGATCCGTTGCCGTTATATTATGGAATATATTTTGGCATCCAATACCAGTTTCGAAGGAGTGATGTGCTATTCGGCTGGAGAAGCAGCTTGGTTAGCAGAGGAAGGTTTTGATAACCTCTTGATTGGTTATCCGTCTATGAATAAAGTGGAGTTAGGTTTGGTGGCTGACCAGGTGAAATTGGGAAAAAGGATCTATCCAATGATCGATGATTTGGATCAGGCAGTATTGTTGAATAAAATAGGTGAAGAAAAAGGGATCGTTTTTAAAACTTGCATCGACATCGATATGTCAACTGATTTTCCAGGAATACATTTTGGTGTTTATCGGTCGCCGTTGCATACCTTAACCGATGTAAAAAAACTGGTAGAAAAGTTAAAGAGTCTACCCCATATTTCTATTTCAGGAGTAATGGGGTATGAGGCACAGACCGCGGGGACAGCTGACCGGCAACCGGGTGAAGGATTAAAAAATGCGGTGATCAAAATTTTAAAAAAGCGTTCCAATAAGGACTATACGGAGAGAAGGAAGGAAATTGTGAGCTGGTTGACACAGGAAGGTTATGTATTGGAAATTGTAAACGCTGGTGGTACAGGTAGCATTGAATCCAGCTCTTCGGAACCATGGGTAACCGAGGTAACAGTGGGTAGCGGTTTTTATTCGCCCGGGTTGTTTGATCATTATTCAGGGTTTAAGCATTTGCCGGCAATGGGCTTTGTTTTGCAGATTGTTAGGGTACCGAGAAATAGGTATTTTACATGCTCCGGTGGGGGCTATATTGCCTCGGGTAAAACAGGTGCTTTAAAGCAGCCGTACCCCTACCTGCCGGAAGGCATAAAGCCCATTAAATACGAGGGTTTCGGAGAGGTTCAGACCCCCTTCGTTTATGATGGAAATATACCCTTAAAAATAGGAGATCCGGTTCTTTTCAGGCATGCAAAGGCTGGTGAACTATGTGAACATTTTAACTATCTTAGCGTACTTAAAAAAGACAACATCTCGGCCTTCACCACCACGTATAGAGGAGATGGAAAATCTTTTTTATAGTTAAGAAATGAAAAACAGAGTGTTTACCTTTACCTTATTTGTTTGTTGCGGAATATTTGCGTCTATGCTTTCTGCACAAACTTCACAAACATATGCTTTGGTGATTGGTGTTTCTAAATTTGCAGATCCTAATATTAAACATTTGAAATATGCGGATGATGATGCCCTTTTGTTTGAGAATCTTTTATTGTCGGATGCATTCAAGCTAAATAAGCAAAATATCAAGGTATTTATAAATGATTCTGCTTCGCTGAAAAACATACATGACGGATTAAGCTGGATGCTACATACCTCAAAAACAGGTGACCGTGTATTTTTCTTTTATTCGGGTCACGGCAATGCAATTAGTTCCGAATCTTATCATTTGTTTCCGTTTGATGCTAAAACCGAACAGGATGATCCTTTAGGATCCTCCAATCTGGACATGTTACTTGTAAAGGCCCTCATAAAAACAATGGTTTCAAAAGGAGTCCATCCGGTATTGATTGTGGATGCACCCTCCATCGGAGCAAAATACCTGCAGAACGATATTTTAGAAAAAATGTCCGGTGAAATGCAATTTATATCCTGCATACCAAACCAAGATTCTTTTGAAGATGTTAAATGGGGAAATGGGCATGGGGTATTTACTTATTATTTAACAAAGGGTGCAATGGGATTTGCAGATGAGGATAAAAACCTGTCGATTACGTTTGGGGAACTGGCAAACTATGTGAAAAAGCATGTAAGGTCTGAGACTTATGATATGAGTTCGAGAATAACAAAACAGATTCCAACATTCTGCTGCACCGACAAGGAAGATTTAGAATTTGCTAAAGTGGATACCGCTTTGTACAACCAATTGCTAAGACAAGAGGATCAATTGCTAATAACACCGGAAAAATAGAAGAGTAATGAGATCAGTGAAGAAAATATTAGCTGCTATAATTGTTGTGATCTCTTGCACATCAAGTGCTACCTTGCTTTCTGCACAAACCAAACAAACCTATGCGCTTATTGTTGGCGTAGCCAAATACAAACAACCAGATGTAAAGCATTTAAAGTATGCCGACGATGATGCCATTGCTTTTAAAAAGCTATTAATGTCAAAAGCGGGTGGAAGCCTTAAAAAAGAAAATATAAAATGTTTTATTAATGACAGCGCTACTGTAACAAATATACGTTCTGCGATTGGATGGATATCTAATGTTCCTAAATCAGGAGACAGGGTTATTTTTTATTTTTCGGGTCATGGTGATGCGGTTAATTCTGAAAATGTTTTCCTTTTACCTTATGATGCCAACCCTGCGGATTATTTTGAAACCGGTATCGACATGGACCAGCTCAAACGCAGGATCAAACTGATCATGGCCAAAGGGGTAAGTGCCATGGTTATCACCGATGCCTGCAGAACCAATGAGGTTTCAACTAAAAATGATTTTGGGATTACTTTTGAGAAAGTAATGGAAAAAAATGACGGAGAAATGATGCTGAATTCCTGCCTGCCTGATCAAAAATCGCAGGAAGATGAAAGATGGGGTCATGGACATGGGGTTTTTACCTGGTTTTTGATCCAAGGCTGGATGGGGATGGCAGATGTGAATGAAAATGGAAAGATTACTGCAGGGGAATTGTTTACTTATGTAAAAACTGAAGTAAAGAAAGAGTCCTATGCGTTTAGCGAGGAGAAAACCCGGCAGGTCCCGACCACTTGTTGTGATCATCATGAGGATTCGGTGATTGCTCATGTGGATGCAGAAACACTTAAGCGTCTCAAAGAGTTCAATAACGGAGTTAAAGATACCAGTGATGTGATTGCCTACGCCACTAAAAAATCAGGTGGTGATGCCTATGATGAAGACACAGTTACCTTGAGGATCTATAATAATTTGATTGGAGCCGTGGCCGACAATAATATTCTAACACCTGCCAATGCATCTGCTTATCATTACTACCAGGAGCTTAAAAAAGTAGCAGATGGTAAACCGATCTTCTACGATGCTGAATCGGAACTTTTATCTGCATTGAATGCAAAGGGACAGGATGTGCTCAATAATTATCTGAATGGTTCGCATGCGGATTTTAACTCTGCTACTTTTAAGGAGGCATATGAATATATGGTTAAAGGACTTGCAATTATACCGGCGGATGATCCTTATTATTCCAATTTTAAGACAAAAGCCTTGTTTCTGGAATCTCAGTACTTAATGTACAAGGTCTCCTCCAGGAATATTGCTTTGGCAAAAATAGACAGTGCAATTGCGTTACGACCTAACGGTGCTTATTTGTTTTATTCTAAAGGATTGATTTATGAAAAATTCCTGAATTATGATTCCGCTGTGGTTAACTACAATAAATCGATTGCGCTGGTTCCCAAATGGCATGCACCTTATGTACAAAAATCAAATATTTATATTACTACGGGTAGAAGGTCCGATGCTATTTACTGCATGGAAGAAATGATCAAGAAAAACCCCAGGGGGTATAATCACTTGGTATTAGGAGATTTTTATAAGGATATTGACAGTTCGGGGCTTGCGCTTATTCATTACCACCGGGCTATTAGTAAAGATACCAGCTTGATTGATGCGTATATTGGACTTTTTTCGCTTTATAGAAAGCTACAAAAAGATTCGCTTTCAAACTACTATTTTGATATAGCTTATGCATTGGATCCCGAGTATAAAAAATTCAATGCTATGTATGCCGGCTATTATGAAGCTATCCAGGATTATGGAAATGCAAAAAAATACTATTGGGAACTGTATGATGATGATACCACCAATTTATATTATTTGGTGAAGGTGGCCGAAATGCAACATAAATTAAATGAAACAGCGGATGCCATCCGATTATTGGAATCGGTGATCAAAGCGGACCCGTTTTATACGAGTACCTATTATTCGTTGATAGATATATATGAACAATTGGGGTATTGGGATCAGTCGATCATATATGGTAAATATTTATTAACGATCGATCCTGGTTATAACCCGGCCAATTTATATTTCGCATATTTTGAGATGGGGAATAAAGATTCCGCCGAATTTTATTTAAAACTGGCGGAGAAGAAGTTTCCCGATAATAAGCTAACCACTATGTGGAAAGCCTATGATCTCATGCAGAACGAAAAATACAAGGATGCAGTCTTCCTTTTTGAAAACATGATTAAAAAGGGGGTGATCAGCTCATGGGTATATTCAAGCCTTGCCCAGTGCTATAACAAGTTATCAAACAAGGATAAATGTATTAAAAATGCTATTCTGGCCATTAAGATCGATAAATACAATGTTGCATACTATAAAAAATTGGTGGGCCATCTATGGGATTTTGATTGCTCTAAAGATACCATTATGAGGTTTGTATTGGAGCCGATCAATAAGCACAGCGTTAAAACAGAAGAATATCTTCAATTTGCCGCCTACCAACTTACTTTCTTAGGTTATAATGATAAGCTGGACATTGTTTGTAAAATGGGTATCAGCATGTATCCGATCAACCATAAATTCTATTTATACCAGGCCATCTGCTACCGAAAAATGGGTAAAAAGGATTTTTACGATTTCTTCAAGAAGGCCCTGGACCTGGGATTGAGGTGTGAAGACATAGAGGAGTTTAAGTCAACCCTCCCTGATCCTGCCTCGGATAAGAAATACCAAAAAATGAGTAAGAAACTTTGCCCTGAGTAAACGTATATTTACCTAAACAATTAATACTAACATTTTAACTTAAAACAATTAAAAATTGATCATTATGAAAAAAGTAATCTTATCGTTATCTGTTTTGTTCTTCGTAGGGCAAGCTTTTGCGCAGTTGGGAACGGGATTGAACCCACCTAGTAAGTCAGCCAACAAATTCAAACAGAAAAACTCATCTTCCTTGGGATTTTCAGGTACTTTGCCTGCCTCCTATAGTATGAAGAGCTATACTCCTTATCCTAAAAGCCAAGGAAGTTATAGCACATGCGCCTCATGGGCAACCGCCTATTCGGCCATGACCACTCAATATGCCTATAGTATGAAGATCACCAACAGGAATGTGATCACTTCTTTGGCATTTTGTCCTTATTATACACATAATAATAGTAAAACAGTTACTGATGCTTGTGCTTCTGGAAACGGATTCTATGAGATCACACAATGGCTGATCGAAAACGGGACAAAAAAATTCTATCTTCCGTTGATCAACTGTGCTACTACGAACGACAAATATATGTCGGATGGAGCCAAGAATTATCGTATCAAGGAAGCCTATCAATCGTATAGTTTTTCAGAGGATTTTAACGAGGATGAAACTGGTTTCAGAACATTCTTCAACAAAACCACTCCTTTTAATATTGATGATGTAAAGAAATTATTGGCCAGCAATATTGTGCCAATTTTTGCTATGTATGTACCCCCTTCATTTCACGACCTCACCGGCAAATCAGTGTGGGACCTTAGTTCAGAAGAAAAAGCTGATCCGGCTAAAGTTCAGTCTTCTAATATGAATTACCAACATGCCCGTCATGCGATGACTATTGTGAGCTATGATGACAAAAAATACGGTGGTGCTTTTGAGATCATGAACTCATGGGGTTCTTCTTTCGGTGATAATGGATATATCTGGGTAAGATATGCTGATCTTCAAAAATATGTGTATCAAATTATTTTCCTTGACTTTTATCCAGCCCCAACCACAACTGCTACTACCGGTTGTTTATATGGTGATTGCAACAATGGTTATGGTATAGCAAAGTTTGACAATGGTGATATGTATGAAGGATTCTTTACCAATGGTCAGTATGACGGTTATGGAGTTTATGCATGGGCCAGCGGAGCAACTTATGACGGAGCTTGGAAAGCAGGTGCCAGAGATGGAGATGCGACTTTCTACTATTCAGATGGAAGTTATGGCGGAGTTAATTACTCTGGAGATAAATTCCAATCAGGATATGCAAAAATTACTTATGAAAGTGGAAACTCTTTCGAAGGAATGATGAAAAATGGTACTTTCTCAGGTTACGGAAGGTTCAAATTTGCTTCTGGTGATGTATATGAAGGTAATTTTGCTAACGGAGACTATGATGGTTTAGGTAAATATACTTTTGCCAGTGGTACTGTACATATTGGTTATTTCTCAGCAGGTCAATACCACGGAAAAGGAATTGAAGTTTCTTCTTCCGGACAAGTTTGGGGAGGTATCTGGGCTTATGATAAATTCACTACCGGTAAAAAATACGGATTCTCGAACAATGCCCGTCCAAGCTTTACTGAATTGGTACCCTCAGCAAATACGAACTATGTGGATGCTAGTTGTACAAGTGGTGATTGTTTGAATGGAAAAGGCGAAAGAAAGTATAACAATGGTACTATCTATGAAGGAGAGTTTAAAGATGGTGTTGAAAGTGGAGTAGGTAAAAAATTCTTCTCAGATGGAAGCTCTCTGGAAACATTTTTTGCTGAAGGAAGCTATTTTGGTGCTGCAGTTCTTAAAACGGCAGATGGTGGCTGGCAGATTGGTAACCTGAAAGATGGTACTTGGGATGGATATATCGTATACATTGATGCAGCGAATAATATTTTCATTGGAAGATACAGTGGTGGAAAATATTTGGGCGACCTGGCTTCTGCAAATGTTACCGATTTTGTTGCCTCTAAAATGGGTGACCCGGCTCACGGAACCTTTAAGGATCTTGTAACTAGAAAAAAATAAGCAATCATTCATTGATTCATGAGAAAAGTTTGTTTCATATTGATATTGATGGTTAACATCCCTGCATGGTCTAACAACTATTGCAGGGATGTATTCAACCGGTTGGTGAGTTCGGTAAGCAATGTTTATGGAACAAAACCAACATTAACTATAGTTGAAAGCGATTATTTGGTTGCGGAAACTTATAGTACGGGTGAAATTAAAGTGGGAAGCAGGCTTATTCAATTGTGCAGAAGATTTGGTGCTGATTCTACCAACGCTATGGCACATGTGTTATCGCATGAATTGGCTCATTACTATCAGAATCATGCCTGGATCTCAAATTTTACATCGGCTTATGCCAGCGTAGAATGGAGTAGAAAACTCAGTGAAACGGAGCAACAACTTTTACCGGTATATGAAACGCAGGCCGATGAGATGGGATTTTTCTATTCCTTGAATGCAGGTTACCAGAGCTGGAAAGTGGCGGGAGCCTTATTAGACAGTATCTATGTATGGTATGAACTTCCCACCCAGTTGCCCGGTTATCCTCCTTTAGATCAAAGAAAGAAAATATCAGGTGCAGCCAAAGACAAAGTGGTTTCTTTGATCCCTTTGTTCAGGATCGCCAACTATTTCACCCTCATGGGTAAATATTTCCCAGGCGAAACACAATATGTTTATTACGAATCGGCAGGATATTGCCTGGATCATTTGGTCCATGAGAATATCAAAACCCCGAATGTGTTGAATAACCTTGGTGTGATCTATTTCCTGCAGGCACAACCTTATTTTTATGAGCCTCTTAACAAATTACTCTATCCTTTGATCATTGATGAAAATGCATCTTCCATTGATATGAGTGAAATTGTGGGTACCAAAGGATTGACCCCAAGTACCCAGGAATTGGCAACAGAGGCTATACAGTTATTGGAAAAATCGAAAGAGGCTTTTTCTCTGGCATTAAAGTCAAATAAAAGCTATGTTCCGGCAAATATCAATATTGCGATGGTGCATTTTATGCTAAAGGAAGAAGGAGCTTTATCTGATAAACTGAAGATCATTTATTCTTTAATAGCCGATAAGGAACTATTTCTCCCTATTTATTATCAGCTGGAAGCATTCAGCTATCATTTAAAAGGAGATATCAAGAAAAGAACAGATGCTTTCAAGAAAGCGATCAAACTAAAGGATAACTCGGCCATCCTGAATAACGATGCCATGAATGGAGCCAATTCTAATATGGATGAGGCGATGACCAGTCTGAAATGGCCGGTGGATACTGCAGAGAAGATTTTTGGGGTAAGAGTAAATGATTTCTTTGCCTCCTATCGTTCTGCCCAGGAAACCAGGATAGATCCCTATCATGAAAAATTCGTTCTATGGACCGAAAGAAAACCAGGTGGAACTATTTTCACTTTTCGTTCTATGTTTTCTCAGACTATTTACCGAGATGTATTCTTCTTTGAAGTGGAAAATGAAACATATTCCACTTCCAGAGGACTTAAATTGGGAATGACCGCTGATCATCTGGATAAAATCTATGGAAGTCCATATTTTAAAAATACATCAGCCAGTTCTGATCAATATTTATATCCATCTCAATCAATGATCATAACAGTAAACCATAGTTCTCAACTGATCACAGGGATTATGTACTATGGTAAGAAAAAATAATTTTTAATTGTTCGACAAACAAAGGAGTAAGACCCATTCGTAAGATTGGGTCTTATTTTTTTGGGCAGCCTACATCCTGACGGCTAGCAAGGCTAGGAAACGAACCATACTAAAAATCATTGATCTTTTTAAGAAGCTGTTTTACTATATCATCCGCAGTAGAGCCGGATAGGGTAAGATTTGCGATCACTTCTTGTCCTTGCTTTACTCTTAGTGTCAAGGTAATTTTATCTATTTCTCTTTTGTATCTACCAATCAATTTATAAGCATCGGGAAATTCTTTTACATCTACAAAAACGATGGTACTTTCATTCCCTTTTGCACTATATTCGTTCAGGGCCTCATCCATTTTGTTACCCAAGCCTAAAATATCATCTAATTCATCCTCATCCTGAAAATTAGATCGGATATACATCGGCTTTATTCCCGAAAGTGGCACCAGTTTTTTATCTTCTTCTTCCAGTTGACCAACATCAAAACTTTCTGAACCATGAGGACTGATGATCTGGGGTTCCTGAATGCCACCAATCCCACTCGCTAATATGGGAACTCTTTCTCTTGCATATTGAAACCATTGGATAATATCTAAAAATCTTCCTTCACGCAATGAAACTCCTTTCATGCCTTCTAACAATGAATAGGTGAGAACACCCTGTCCGTACCTGGAGGCTTCGTAGCTAACAGCGTCGGCGGCACAACCCGTAATAATATGTAAACCCGTTCTGTCCTTCATTCGGTCTAAGGACCGAATTGTATTGGATGAAATATCTCTTTGGGCCACAAGATCCTCTACTACTCTTCCTGAGGCGCAGGCATCAATGATAAGAACTTGTTTTAAGGCTGGAATTTTTTTTATCCAGTTGGTAAACTCGGAGCTTGAAATTCCTGATTTGTTTCTAATAGCTTCGTCATTATATGAATCTGCTGAAGCACTCCATGCCTCTTCGGTTAAAAAATAAAAGTCACCTTCATCACCACCCCAATTGATTCCATGACCAGACAAATAGATCAGAATAACATCATTAGAGGTAGCTTTCTGGCTAATCTCTTCAAATATACTTTTGATTTTATCTTTGGTAGGTCTTTTTTCAATTTGGGTTGAATTGATTAAATACCCATGCGTTTGTGAAGTTCCAAATAACCTATTTGCTCCAACTGAAAGTGCATTGTATATATCTTCAGCATCTTTAGAGGGAAATTTCAAATCAATCTTATTTCCTGAATAATCAGAAACACCAATTGAAACCAAATAAAGATGTGGGTTTGAGTTTTCATTCTTTCTTGGATCAACATATACAACGGACTCGGCGCGACTGATCACCCAGTTTTCACCATTGTAAGCTTTCACTTCAATAAGATTGGTATCCCCTATAATAAGGAAAGGGTGATCTTTTACTTCAATATTTATACTGATAGAGGACGCATTTGCCTCAAACTTTGCTGGACGAACATCATCAGCTATTTCTTTTCCATTGATATATACTTTTATTTTCCCAATTCCTCCACCACGATTTTTCAGATCAATTTTCAGATTCCCATTTGGGTCAATTCCCGATAGGCTTATTTCTGGGTATAAATCAATTTTTCCATTTAATCCTTCAACCGATCGAAGCTCTTCACCTTTCATTATTTTTTCCCAGAGTCCCGGCTCGTAATAACGTTCCTTTAATTGAAAAAAATCAATAATGTCAAGACCTTGTACCCAGTATAATTTATCCATTGCACCTGGAGAAGCATCAAAAAGCCCTGAGGGGTGGGTAACTACCCAATCAATACTGTCAATTGCGATCCAGGAAAGAATTTCCTTACCGGTTGAAACATCATTTAAAAATAATTGCGAGTTATTTTCTGATATCACCATATTTGTTGTCCAGGATACTCCCATTAAAAGACCTTTCAGCTCGATTGTTTGTAAGAGCCCATATGTTTCTGCATCCCAAATCTTAACGATCTTTTTCAGATCAGTTGTTATGATCTTTTTACCATCAGGACTGTACACTACTTTTGATACAAAATCATTATGACCTTGTAGTATATGTATATTTTTACCATTTTCAGCATCATATATATATGCGTTACCCTTTGTAGTCCCGGTAATTATCCTTTTACCGTTCGGACTATAAGCGGCCTTATAAATACCCTCTAAATTTTGTTCGAAATGATGTAATAGATTTCCGTTTTCTGCATTCCACACTTTGGCAGTACTATCAAGTGATGCGGTAACGATGTTTTTTCCATCCGGACTGAAACTTGCAACAAGTGCCCAGCTTTTATGACCATTCAAGGTTCGAACCAGTTTTCCATTTGAGGTCTTCCAGATTTTTGCCATCATATCATCAGAAGCGGTTAATATAAATAAACCGTCAGCGCTAAATTGCACGTCCCTGATCCAATCTCCATTATCTATGGTATATAATAGTGTCCCATGTTGAGCATCCCAGATTTTTGCGGTATTATCAGATGCCCCAGTTATAACATATTTCCCATCCGGACTGAAGGCAGAGCATAATGCCAATTCAGTATGACCAATTAATCGATGCAGGATTTTTCCGCTTTGCATATCCCATATTTTACCTATCCCATCATAAGAAGTAGTAACGAGCCTTTTCTCACTCGAATCGTATTCTGCACTGCTGATCCTGCTTGTATGCCCTCCAAGAGTAGTGATTAAACTCCCCGTATGTATATCCCAAACTCTGGCATGGTACCCGTGAAAACCTGTTAGAATATGTTCTTTATCCGGACTCATATTCATGCATAGAACGTCATCATTTTTGGGCATTTCGATGATTCTGATCAATTTGCCTGTATTGATCCCCCATATTTGAATGGACCCAGCGGCAGAATAAGCCAATAAGCTATCAGAATTTACTACAAACAAGCGAGTAACTTGACTAATAGAGTCGGAAAATGATTGTAGTAATTGACCACTTTCAATATCCCATATCTTTACAGTCATATCCTCTGCGGAAGTAGCTATTTTTTTGGTGCCTGGAATAAATTTTACACTGTGTATCTTCCCATAATGCCCAGTTAATGTGTGGATCACTCTGCCGGATTCAATATCACAGATATTTACTGTACTATTATTAATAACCGCAAATTTCCCTGCATCATGGGTATAAAATGTGTTGATTTTTTCCGCATTGTGGCCATGTAATATTTGCAATAATTGACCATTTAAATCCCATATCTTGGTTAAACTATCATTCGTAGTGAGAATACTTTCTCCGGTTGGACTAAAATTAGCCATATCAACCGTTCTCGTTTCTTCTTCTAAGGTAAAAAGAAGTTCTCCGGTCTTTACATTCCATATTTTTGCCGTTTGGTCGGTCGAAGAAGTAACAACTAAATTTCCATCAGGGTGAAATCTGGCACTGGAAACCGTAGAAGTATGCCCTAATAAAGTATGAAGCAATTTACCGGTTCTAGCTTCCCATATCTTGGCTGACTCGTCCGAGGAAGCTGTTACTATTAACCTTGCATCTGGACTATATTGTGCATAGTGTATGGATAAGGTATGTCCTATAGGTAGTCCCAATCTTAAAGATTGAGCTTTTGCGAGATGTATGGGAAAAATACAAAGTAATAATAGGAGAAGGGTTTTGTTCATCATAAAGTAATCAACTAATAAAGCAACCAATTAATTGTATAAGTAATGAAGTTTCTCCCGACAATGTAGTTGGTCCCATTAGTTGTTAGTTTAGGTCTTAGAACGTAAATGTAAAAAAATAGGTGTAATCATCTAATATAAAGCCTTTCCTATTTACACTTTCCGGCTATTCCCAAGACATAATTTTTGATCACATCGATCACCTTTCCTGTTCCGCTTCCTTTAAATCCCTTGATGCGGGCATAGGTGATCTTTGCTTCATATTGTTGAATCAGCTGGCCTGAGACTGGCATATAACTCCAATGCCATTTCTCTTCTTCATAACCTGTTTCCCTATCTGTTCCTTTTTTCGAATAAGGTTGGCAGAAACCATATTCATGCGCATGAGCTGTAAGCCATTCATATTCTTTTTTGCCCTGACCACTTAAAAAATAATTATCATTGAGGTTGTTGATGTCGATATCTGTGCCCCAATGATGGCGACTTGTACCGGGCATTGAGCTATACAATAAAATATATTTTGCACGTTCAATGGTGTCTTTTACCTCTTTGGCCAGGTTTTTACCGGATACAATGGTACTTCCGGTCCATTTGCTTTCCCAAATCCCTTTTTGAGCATAAAAATTTCGTGTGGCCGATACGATCAGCAAAGTGATCCCATCTTTTTTAGCAGCGTTGTGCATGTTTACAAAAGCCGCATACGTGTCTTTTCGAAGATATGCACTGCTTTTAGTAGTATGCTGCTGTTCAATGGGCATAAAATCAGGATGTGTGGCAGGATCAAACTGACCCAATAAATAGTTTTCGTCTACTTCAATTTTTGGAGTATCAACAGGAAGGGTAAAAACCTGCGTATTAGGGTTAGTACTATTTTTTTGATCCAGCGCCTTGTTGGCCGAACAGTTAATTAAAAGCAAAGATGAGGTGAAGAGCAGCGTTTTCATCGTTTTTATAATATATTAGTGCTAAAATATAACATACCATCAGTATGTGCAGATATTATGCCATTTATTTATTCACTTTTGTATTGCTCATAAGCTGTGGCAGTCCCCTTCAAACCAGGCCCGAATTCAAACAGGCTGAGCTGGATACCGCCTTTTATAATAAGTATATCCAGAAAGGTCCCGATACCAACCTATACCCTGTTTTCGTGTATACCAGTTCACAAAGAGAGCCTTCTGAAAAATTTGGCTTCTATGCACTGATGGATGGGAGCACGGACACCTGGTGGAGCAGCAATACCGGATTAAATACCGGTGAATATATTCTCATGGAGGTGAAAAATATTCCCGCCACCACCTGTAAAATTTTTATTTCCAACGATATGATCGTAGCCAGGATTGCCATGGTTTCGGTATATATCAATGATTCATTGGTAGGGAATTTTCCCTCCGGGGCGCCTATTCCTCTACCCAAAGACTTCAGGAAAATAAAAATTGTGGCAGGAGAGACGGATGGATTAAATGAAGTAAAGCTGCCTATTATCAATGATTCTACCAGCACCATCCAGGTTACCAAAAAAAACCTGATCACCCGATACAATAGTAAACCTTTTGGTGTTTCGGAAATTGAGTTTTATGATAAGAACGGAAAAAAACTCCCCATGAGAATGCCACCGGTTCGCAAGGCCACTATTCAAGGTGCCTTTATAGCTGCACCGGAGGAAAGGTTCAATATGTTCGATGGGAACAGTGGAACGGCTGCCTATTTCGTAAAAGCGGATGCAGAAGGCAAGATCATTTTTATTTTCCCCGATTTCACTCCTTTTACCAAGCTAAGGATCTACAATGGACCCACTGATTATTTAAATTATCCAGCAAGTGCTGAGATCGGATTTGAGATCAATGGAAAAAAACAACAGAAATATATCCTTCAACCTGGGCTAAATGAGATCAATATGACCGAGCCTTTTGTTGCACGTACCTTTACTTTATACTTTCATAAATTTGCCCCCGGTTCAAATATTGGTGGGCTGGGGGAGATCCAAGGTTTTGATGGGGCCAGGTGGTATACCATAGAACCTGATTCGATCTATCTGCGCAATACAAGATTGAAAGATTCTGTAGCGACCACTCCGTTAAGTACGATCCTAAATAATCAGGTGTCTTACGCATATGATTATACGGTTCTTAATACCGATACTTTTAAGGTAATAAATGTCAATTCTATTCCACAACAATATGTAGATAAAAGAGTATTTCAGAAGTCCACGGTGATCTTCAGATCTAATTTTACATGGGAGGCAAGTACTACAGGCAGCACCATTACTTATGGTAAAAAAGTTACATTGGTTGATTCTCAACGAAAAATGTATGGCGACTTTAAACTAGCTTCCAAGAATGCCGATCAGGTTGTGCTGAACGTTCGGTATAAGGTCACCGAAACGATCACGGTTGATGGTAAACCATCTTCCACAAAAACAAAGGTGGTTTCAGGAAAAGCAACGATCACGAAAACCCAGTTGGTGATTGATGGATTGGTGGATATGTTGATCAGCTATTAACCTGTTTAGATCCTTTTCTACTTCTTCTTTCCTTTATTCCCGCCCTTTTGCTGTTGCCTCATTTGCTCGGTCCTGGCTTTTTGGATCTCTTCCATCCGGGTCATCCATTTAGATTTTTTAGGAGCTTTCTTTTTGTTCTCTTCTATCTGGGCATGTAATTTTTTCTCATCGATCATGAATTTCCGGATGAACAACATCAACAAAATACTGATCAGGTTACTTAAGAAATAATAATAGCTCAATGCAGCACTATAGCTATTGAGGAACACCAGGAATACAACCGGCATCAGGTACATCATGATTTTCATTTGCTGTGCCTGCATACCTCCGGTAGCCGTCATCTGGCTACTGTTCATTTTGGTATAGAAAATCGTACTGATGGTCATCAACAAAGCGAATAAGCTCACGTGATTTCCATAAGCAGGAATATTAAAAGGAAGATCTAAAATTGAATCGTAGGTAGAAAGGTCATTGGCCCAAAGCAATCCTTCCTGGCGTAATTCAAAAGCACCCGGGAAGAAGGCGATCATCGCAAATAAAATTGGCATTTGCAGCAAGGCAGGAATACATCCACTCAAAGGGCTTACGCCGGCCTTTCGGTAGAGCTGCATCACCGCTTGTTGTTTAGCCATGGCTTCTTCAGGCTTGAACTTTTCACCCAAGGCATCAATATCTGGTTTTAACAGCCTCATTTTAGCAGAGGATACAAATGTTTTATACGTAAGTGGCATAGTGATCAGTTTAATGATCAGCGTAAGCATGAGAATAATGATACCGTAGTTCCATCCAAGTTTTGCAAAGAAGTTAAATACCACAATTACCCCTAAGTTGATCCATTCTATTAGGAAGAACGAACCAATGTCGATTTGGTCTTCCAAACCAAGATCATATTTTACCAATGTTTTTCTGTGGTTTGGTCCCAGGTACATTCTCATCTTGAATGTTTCTTTAGGAGCAAAGAGATAAGGTAATCCCAATTCGGCGGCAAAGGTTTTGTTTCGTTTCAGGTCTGCTTCTTCATGACGAGTAGTTGACATTCTATACATATTCCCCTTAAAACCGTCGTTTGGGATCAACGCCGCTGAAAAGAATTGTTGCTTGAAAGAAACCCATTTCAAGGCGAATTTTACTTCTTTCATCACCCCCTTTGTACCTTTTACTCCACCTTTTAACTGACTTACATCGCCATCTTGCTTTTGATAATATATATTGCTGTTCTCTCTTTCTTTATCCACTTCATGTTCCTGCGAAGGGGTAGCCATGGTCCAGGTAAAAGGGATCTCACCGGTACCAGGATCGATCATTTCGTGGAGACCAACGGTATTGATGTCAAAATCGATCATGTAATTGTTACCGGAGATCGTATAATTATATTCCAGGTACTTGCTACTATCGTTATTTGCAAAAACCCTAAAGCTTAAGGTAGTTTTTTCATCCCCTTTTATTTTGGTGCTTTTCGCACGGGTAGAAAAATAAAGTTCGCTGGTTTCTATCCCTGCACCGGCAATGGGGAGGGTGGTACTAAAGTTGGTTTCATTAGGGATCCAAAGATCCAGTGTATCATTTTTCTTGGCAATAAACCGGCTGTTATAAGTTTGATATCCCAGCATCTGGGCCCTGTAGATCACTCCACCTTTTGTATTAAAGGTGAGCAGGAATTTTTCCGTTTCAACCGTGATCAGTTCTGCATTTCCAGTTCCATGGGTGGCAAAAGCCCCAAATTTACCCTTGGCATCCTGTAATTTAATTTTTTCCAGGGTATCTTTTCTTATACTATCAGGCAGATTTAATATCGTAGAATCAACATTGGCTAGGGTATCAGGAAGGGTTGCTTTTGTGAATTCAATAGAGTCGGCGATGAATTGGTTGCGTTCTGCCAATAGCACACTGTCATTAAACCTTTTCTTTTTGGCAGCTGCCTGTTCCCTTTCCGCTTTCGTAGGCGCCATCCACCATCCCCAAGCCACCATGATCACTACGATCAGCAGGATACCAATAATCGTCTTTTTATCTTTCATTTTACTAAAAAATTGCCCGCAAAGATAAGATTTATAGGACTTAAAGGGCTTTTTGTTATGCTTTTTTGCGATTATTAATAGGCGGCCTGCCGGGCAAGTATAATTAAGGCTGTGTCGCCGCAAATCCTAAGCTATACTGGGCCGCCACCGGGCGGTACGCTATATCTTTTTAGTTGTTGGTTGTTTGTTGTTAGTTATTGGTTTTCGGACCATTCGGGGCTAACAACCAATAACTAACAACCAACAACTAAAAAGGACACCACTCCTATCCCTGGCCGGTTTTAATTGGCATCGATGAGCAAACCGGTACCGGTAAGGGTACTGTTGATGCTGGGATATCTTTTATAAGAAATGTTGCCACTACCGCTGATAATGGCGTTTAAAAGCATCTTTACATTTACTTCTGCATTTCCTGATCCACTGAGATCCACGGTGCTGTTATTTGAACGAAGATCAAATGCATGGTAATCACCCGATCCACTCATGAGAATGGTTTGGTCCATTACCAGCCCACTTATTTCAATGGAGCCTGTATTGTTCATATAGGCATTTAAGGTACCGATGCTAAGGTCCGAAATGAATTCGATATTTCCTGATCCCTCAGAGCGCAGTGTTAGGTTAGGAACATTGGATGGATACAATGTATCAACCGTAATATTTCCTTCATGTGTAACGATCAGCTCGGTAAAACCTGGCATTACCACGGTTGCGGTAACGTTCATATTTTGGTAAGTATTTTCATCTTTCATACCAATGCGCAATGTTCCTCCTGTGGCGGAGATCTTGATATGCTCCAATAGGTTATCATAACCCGTAACATGTACTTTTTTTGTTGTACCATACGTGATCAGCACATCGATGTTGTGATCGACGGATACCTTGGTGAAATTGGAGACCGGCGTATAGGTTTGGGTAGAAACAGCACCACTGCCGATGATTTCTCCTACACATGAGAACAAACCCATTGAAAGGATAACAATAATTAAAATGCTTAATCTATTCATGAAAAATCATACTGCATAAAATTAAACCGGTGATGGTTAAATTTTATAGAAGTCCATTCAAAGATACAAGACTATTTAATTAAAGACAACTTGTAGAAAATTCATGATGGGATCTGTCATGATATGGTCACTCTCAGCACCAATATGATCATTCACTTGTTCATGACTGAGAGAGGTGGCATCAATGATGGTGGTAGTTACTCCTATACCGTTTAAAGAATCGGAAAATTCATCCAAAACTTGCTTACGGACATTTCCACCTCTTCTGGCAAAGATAAACTGAGAGGGAATGTTTTTTCCTGGTTCTACATGTAAGGTAGGAGAGGCATTGGCCCAAACCGTGGGATTTGTTCCAAAGGCGTTGGTATAAACCCCATTTTCATCTGATCCATAGGTCATGGCATATGGAATATTATATCCTTCGGTATCAAAGCTACCGCATCCTTGAATAATGGACAGATCTAATCCATGAGTTTGTAAATAAGTTTCATCTGTACAAACCAGGGCCGAAAGCTGTGCACCGGTACTATGGCCAAGTATGGCTATTCTGGTGGAATCACCTCCATATTGCTGGATGTTATTGTATACCCAGGCAACGGCTTTGGCAACATCCTGAACATGTGTTGGATGTTGGATGCCACTGCCAGAAGTAGAAAGTCGGTAGTTAATGCTCACCAATAGATAACCTTGTGCTTTAAAAAGATCTTCTTTAAATTCCATCGAATTGCTTTTGTCTCCAAACACCCATGCACCTCCATGCACCCATATAACCACCGGGGCAGGACCTGCTATACCCTCATTATAAATGTCCAGACTAAGCAGGTTAGGATCTACTCCGCTAATGGTATCGTAAGCAATGGTAAAATCCGGGGTGCCCTTTCCTGGTTGTGGAGCACATGAGTATAATAATGTAAGAAGGGAAATAACTGCGGGCAAATAAATCCTTTTCATGCTTGTTTTTATGTAAGACTTTCGAATAATCAATAGGTTTAAGGTAGATCAAGCTTTTCTTTTTCTTAAACCAAGATAAGAAAAAACACCAGCTAACAGTAGGCACGCAAGATATACTATCGACTCCCCGGTATCAATCCAGTTATTAGTCCTTTGCGGATAGACCACCGGTAAATAAAACCCGAATCCAATACCGCAGGCCGCCAAACAAAAAACAATGATAAATTTGGAAGCCCAGTTTTTGTTTACCAACGAAATAGCAGAGATTCCCAACATCCCTGCATAGATCAATATTTCTTTTATCCAAAAATCATCGTAAATGGGTATTTCATGAATGGTAGACCGGTAGTATTGATAAGTAGCAGACACGATAAAGCCTATGCATAAAAACAAAAAGGATATTTTATGCGGGGATTTCATGGTTGAATATTAATTTTTATCCCAACTTCTACCATTGCGTAGATCTCATCCATTTCAGCATTTGTAACTGCTATACAGCCTCCTGTCCAATCTGTTTTTTTTTCTTCTGTCTGGTCACCCGTAAAATCATTTTTAAATCCGTGGATCCGGATCTGCCCTCCCGCCATTTTTCCCTGTTTTTCGGCATGCTCTTTTTCATGGGCATTTGGATATGAAATTCCCAAACTTTTGTGGAACTCACTTTTATCTGATTTATGATAGATGGTATACTCTCCTTCAGGAGTTTTGTTATCTCCCTCCAATTCTTTTTTACCTACCGGTTCTTTGCCCAACGAAATGGAATAGGTTTTAACGATTTGTTCACCACTTTTCAAATGAAGCAATCTTTGATGTTTGATCACGAATATGGAGTCGATTTTCATTTACTTTTTTTCTTTTCCAATCATTCCTGCATTGAATTGCTTCGACTGTCCTTTTGGGATGGATAGACTCGTAAATCCACCACCTTTTAACATCTTAGCCGCATATACGATTTGTCCGATATGATACGGATAATGTGCCAACTGCCGATTGATGGCATCTAATACCGTATGCTTTTCACCCCGGATGGTTACGATATCTAACAATTGTTCAGGCTTTAATGCATTCAATGTATTGAACAAGCAATCCCATCCTTCATTCCATTTTTTCATCAGTTCTTCTTTTGATGGGATATCGTTTTCAAATTCGGCATCTCTTTCTCTCCAGGGTTTTTCTCCATCTTCAATAAGAAAGTTGGTCCACCGTGACAGCATATTTCCCCATAAGTGTTTTACAATAGTGGCAATAGAATTGGAGTCTTCGTTAAAAGATTTGAAAAGCAATTCCGGGTCTAGTTGCTCTATCGCTTTTTCGCCCAGGGATTTATAATCTACGAACCTTTTTTTAATACTATCTAGATATGTTTTGTTAGTATTCATCACTTCATTTTTGAATAGTTAATTTAAATGAACATCCCTCTGCATCGGCAGTAAAGTTTATCATATAGGTAGCAGGGTTCTTTTTTGTAATATCAATCAAAGTTTCTGTTTCTGGTGGGAAATTGATTAACAATGCAGTTCCAAGCGCATAATTAGCAGAATCGTTTGGATTTGCTATGGTTGATATGCTAACGGTGGTAGGGGTAGAAAATTTCCCAAAACTGATAAAATGAAATCGTTTGTCCTTTGTAAGGGTAATAATACGGGGCTTTTCATTTTTCATATTCATCTTATCCGGGATCTTCACTGAATAGAAAGCCGTATCACTGACAGCAGCTTTCTGTTTTGAGCCCGTACCACAAGACAAAAGAGAAAAAATTGATAAAAGGAAAAGGAATCCTGGTGTTCTCATTTTATTTTTTATTTAAAATTTCTTTTAATGCTCCTTCCAATTCTGGATATTTAAATTCATACCCTAAACTCAGAAGTTTTTCCGGGGCTACCCATCTGCTTTTCAATATCAGTTCTGTTTCGGTTCCAATAACTGCTGCTCCTATTTTCAACATCCACTTCGGTGCCGGCAGTCCTATCCATGCTCCCATGAGTTTGCGGAAGGTCTGCATCAATACCGAATTGGTTACAGCATTGGGAGAGGAGCAATTGAAAACACCATGGTACCTAGGGTTTTTTTGAATGAACAGGACCATTTGGTAAAGATCTTCAATATGCAACCAACTGAACATTTGTTTTCCATTTCCCTGTTTTCCACCCAGCCCCCATTTTACCAGGTTGGTAAAAGGTTTGATCACTCCGCCATCTTTTCCCAAAACGATGGCAATACGTAAAGCCACCTGGCGTGTTTGAGGTAGTTTAAAATCAAAAAGTGCTTTTTCCCATGCTGTTGCCACATTCACCGAAAATCCTTTTCCAATTTCTCCCGTGCTTTCCGTTTGTGCATGATCTTCTGCATGTCTATAAATAGTTGCTGTGCTTGAATTGATCCATAGGGTAGGCGGGTTTTTACATTTTAAGATGGCTTCACCTAACTGAGTGGTGGTTTGTACCCTGGAATTCATGATCTCATCCATATTGGTTTGGTTGTATCGGCAATTCACCGATTTACCTGCCAGGTTGATCAATAATTCGGCTCCTTCCAACGCATCTACCAATAAATCCTGGTCGCTCCATTCAATATGGAATGGTTGACGTGAAATGATCACCACTTGGTAACCTGCCTCGGAAAATTTTTTCTCCAGGTATTTTCCAACAAAACCGGTACCTCCGGCCAGGACAATTTTTTTCATGAATTAAATGTAACGAATATTTTGTTGTGTTAGTAGCGACGGGCAATTGCCCGTCGTTACTATTTTCGGTGAGGTTCATCAAGCCTAAAACTGCGCCACCGCTGCGAAGGGGGAGTACGACTGAAAGGAGTACCAGAGCCCGGAGCATAGGGCATGGCGCCTTAAACCATCTCCTGCTGATCTTCTATCAATTGTTTTTGATAGAGATCGAAATAAATTCCTTTTTGAAGCATTAATTCCTGATGGGTTCCTTGTTCGGCTATGCTACCATGATCAAGTACCAGAATTTTATCCGCCATTTTTACCGTACTGATCCGATGACTGATGAGGATACATGTTTTTCCTTTCATGATACGGACCAGGTTTTGCAGGATCTTTTCTTCTGTTTCGGTATCCACCGCTGATAAACAATCGTCGAAAATGAGGATCTTGGGTTGTTTAATAATCGCCCTGGCAATAGTGATCCTTTGTTTTTGCCCCCCTGATAATGTAATGCCTCTTTCACCGATCCTGGTTTGAAATCCATCCTTAAAGCCCATGATATTATCGTAGACGTCTGCATCCTTGGCGGCCTGGATCACTAATTTCTCTTCTTCCTCTTTAGAGTAATTCATATCGTGCAAACCAAATGCAATATTGTTATAGATAGTATCGGAAAATAAGAATACTTCCTGCGAAACATATCCTGTTTCTTTTCTCATCAAATAAATATTATGCTCAGCTAAAGGTTTGCCATCAATATGGATATTTCCTGAATCAGGATCATAAAAACGGTTGAGTAATTCTGCAACGGTTGATTTGCCCGATCCGGTGCGTCCTAATATGGCCAATGTTTCACCTGGCTCAATTTGGAAGCTGAGGTCTTTGATGGATTGAATTCCTGTTTCTTGGTAAGTAAAATTTACCTGGTTGAATTCTATTTTTCCATTCACCGGATAAACCTCCTGATTATGATTGACGATCTCAGGTGCGGTATGGAGGAACTCATTGATACGGATCTGTGATGCAGCAGCTCTCTGCATGAGGGAAGTTACCCAACCAATCATAGCCATAGGCCAGGTAAGCATGTTTACATAAATAATGAATTCGGCAATTACACCGGGTGAAATATTTCCTTTGGCCACCTCCATTCCTCCAACATAAATGGCCAGTAACGTACTAAACCCGATCAACAACATGATCAAAGGAAAAAAGATGGCGTTGAATTTTACTAACTCCAGGTTTCTTTTTTGGTATTCATCTGTTTCTTTATCGAACTCCAGCCCAAAATGTTCCAGCCTATTATAGGCTTTTAATATTCGGATACCTGAAAATGCTTCCTGCACAAAACTGCTGATCCGGCTTAATTGCTGCTGCACCTTTTCACTTTTCCGTAAAATATTGCTGTTAACCAGGTAAACGGCAATCGACATAATGGGCAATGGCATTAATACAAACAAAGTGAGTTTTGGGCTGGTGCTGAACATAATGGGAACCACCAATAAAAAAAGTATGATCAATCCGGAGGTATACATAATGGCCGGACCGATATACATTCTCACCCGTCCTACATCTTCGCTGATCCTGTTCATTAGATCACCGGTACTATTGGCTTTAAAAAAACCAGTATGCAACTTCTGGTAATGTGAATAAATGGCGTTTTTAAGGTCATATTCCACGTGCCGCGACATAATGATAATGGTTTGGCGCATGAGGAACATAAAGACCCCTTTAAGCAATGCCATGGCCAGCATTAGCAGGGCAAAATAGCTGGTTAAAATAACAGATTGACGGATGAGTGCACCATATTGGGGAGTACCAAGGAATAGTTGGTTGATCAGGATCTGGTCAATCACCGCATCTACGAGCTGTTGAATGATCCGGGCCGGATAGATGGCAAAAAAGTTGGAAAGGACTATGCATATTAACCCCGAGAAAAACAAGTATTTATATTTCCAGAAATAGTGATTGAGTGAACCTAGTGATCTCAAAATGCTAAATTTCTTAATTATTTATAATGTTTTAAAGGGGTATATTCGTATTTAAATATGTTTATCTTTGCCAACTCCTGTAAAGGTTAACAAAATTATCACTTTTAACTAAAGACGTAGATTTAAAATACTTTTATAATATGCAAACGATCGATAAGCCAAACGCGGTTGAATTGAATGTATTGAAGGACATGGGTGTGATGAACCATGAGCAGGTAGTTTTTTGTAACGATGCAACCACCGGGTTAAAAGCCATTATAGGGATTCATAATACCGTTTTAGGACCCGCTTTGGGGGGTACCCGTATGTGGCATTATGCTAATGACGCGGAGGCATTGGAAGACGTGCTTCGTTTATCCAGGGGAATGACCTTTAAAGCCGCTATCTCAGGATTGAACCTGGGAGGAGGCAAAGCAGTGATCATAGGGGATTCAAGGACCCAAAAAAATGAGGCATTATTAAGAAGATTTGGAAAATTTGTGGATAGCCTGGGAGGTAAATATATTACCGCCGAGGATGTAGGTATGGGCACGGCTGACATTGAATACATCAGCATGGAAACCGATCACGTAACCGGTTTACCGGAGTACTTAGGCGGTACTGGGGATCCATCTCCTGTTACAGCCTATGGGGTTTACATGGGGATGAAGGCCTCGGCTAAACATGTTTATGGATCTGATGACCTGAAAGGAAAGACGGTAGCTGTTCAAGGTTGCGGCCATGTTGGGCAATATTTGGTGGGCCACCTGGTGAAGGAAGGCGCCAAAGTTTTGGTGGCTGATATTTTCGAAGATAACCTGCAGGAATGCACCCATAAATATCCCATCGTTCAGGTAATAGATCCTAAAAAAATATACGAAACCCCCATGGATATTTATGCTCCATGCGCTTTGGGTGGAACCTTGAATAATGAGACGATCGAAAAGTTAAAATGTACCATTGTGGCCGGTGCCGCAAATAATCAGCTCAAAGTTGAAAAAGTGAATGGAGAGCAGTTGATTCAGAAAGGGATTGTTTATGCACCCGATTTTTTAATTAATTCAGGAGGATTGATCAACGTATATGGAGAGATCATGGGTTATAACAAGGAAGCTGCTCTTAAAAAAGCCGAGTTTATTTATGCGGTTACACTGGAAATATTCAAATACGCATCCGAAAATAACATGACCAATGGAGAAGCAGCCATACATTATGCGCAAAGAAGGATTGATCAGATGGCCAAAATAAATTCACATTTATAAAATATTATTATCAACTATAAGTTCTTACAACCGGGTTCATTTAAATGCTAAACAGGAGACATATCAGGGTAAAAGTATTGCAGGCTATTTATTCTCATTTCCAATCAGGAAGTGAGCAATTAACTGCAGAAGAAAACAACTTGCTACAGTCCATGGAAAAAATCTATGATCTGTATTTGTATCAGTTGGCATTTTTAGTGGAGCTTCAGAACGAAGCCTATAAGGAGAGAGATGAAGCCAAAAGCAAATATTTTCCTACGGAGGATGATCTTCTTCCCCAAACCAATTTTACAAGAAGCAAAGCGGTAAATGCCATTACCAAAAACGAAATATTGGGCAAATTGCTGAAGGAGAAAAAAATCTCCTGGTCAGTAAATACTGACCAAATGAACAAGATCTTTCGAAGAATCCGGGGCACAGAAGAGTATAAAAAGTATTTCAGGTTACCACAAACCTCTATGGAGGATGATATCGAATTCCTTCAGCATATTTATAAAAACTATGTTTTTGACAACGAATTTGTGGAAGGGTACTACGAAGAGTTGAACATCCATTGGTATGATGATATTTTTGTGGTGAATCCGGCGGTTTCAAAGACTATCAAAAATCTTCAGGAAGACAAGGAAGTGGAACTATTGCCGCTTTATAAAGATCGTGAGGAGGACAGGGAGTTTGCCTTAGAATTATTCCGCAAAGTAATCCGTCATAGCGATGAATACGAAGAGTGGATCAAAAATAAAGCACAAAACTGGGAGCTGGAAAGAATTGCAGTGATGGACATTATGTTAATGAAGATGGCCATTTGCGAAGTGTTAAATTTTGAAAATATCCCCATAAAAGTGAGCCTGAATGAGTATATTGAACTGGCAAAGTCATTCAGTACCCCTAAAAGCAGCGTGTTTATTAATGGAATTTTGGATAAATTAGTGGCGGAATTGAAAGCAGACGGTAAGGTGGTAAAAACAGGTAGAGGATTAATAGATAATTAATCTTTGACAAGCCTGGGGGAACAAAACGGATAAAAAATATTTAGATAACTTAAAAAAAGAAACAGTATATGAACAGAAGAATCTTGTTATTATTTGTGGTAGCTTCTTCTTTATTATTAGCATGTGGTAAAAAGAAGAGTGGAGTTAATTCGGATATTGTAAACAATCCCTTAACCGCTGATGGTAAAGGTGACCCATCTAAGTTAGCGGCCATTAGTTTTGAGGAGACCCAGTTCAATTTCGGAGAAATTATTCAGGGACAGGTAGTGGAGTATGATTTTAAATTTACGAATACCGGTAAAAATGATTTGGTGATCTATAATGCCGAAGGAAGCTGTGGTTGTACCGTTCCTGAATGGCCTAAAGATCCCATCAGACCAGGTAAGTCCGATAAGGTACATGTGAAATTTGACAGCACAAACAAAGAAGGTCACCAAACCAAAACGGTTACTTTAACCTGTAACACACAACCTAACCAGGTCACCTTACAAATTGTAGGTGATGTAATAGTTAAATAACAATAGTTTAAACAAAGTATATGATCCAATTATTTATTTCATTGATGGCCGGTGGCAAAGAAGGCGGTGGAAGTGGCCTCGAACAATTCATGTTCTTGATCCCCATTATGCTGGTATTTTATTTTTTCATGATCAGGCCACAAATGAGGAAAGCCAAAAAACAAAAACAATTCAGAGAAGAGATCGGCAAAGGCGATAAGATCGTTACCATAGGTGGTCTTCATGGTAAAATTGTAGAAGTGGAAGACACCACTTTCATTGTCGAGCTATTCGATAAAACTCTTGTAAAATTGGAAAAATCAGCCGTATCTATGGAGACTACCATGGCTTTGGCGGATGCCAATAAAAATGGCGGAACCAAAAAGGAGGATGCCAAGAAACTAGAGGAGAAAAAGGCCTAATAATCCTGTTATTTTTTGTTAGTTACCTGTTTTAAAATTCATTAATAGCAGGTAACTATTCACCCACATATCCGGCGGATTGATTACATTTGCTTATGTGATCTCTTGCCATGCCCGTTCAAACCAGGTTCCATATCAGAAGAAAGATCTTTGTTTTTACCGTTTGTTTATCGGTAAGTACATTTCTTTGGCTGCTGAACGACCTGAACAGAGTTCAAACGACCGTGGTTAATATCCCTGTGAGGTTTACCAATCTTCCCTATGATATGGTTACCACCAATTCATTACCCAGCTCGGTGGAAACCACTATTGAGGCTACTGGATTTACTTTGTTATGGAGGCATTTTACTTCTGAACATAAAGTCCTGGATGTTACATTGCTGAACAATCAGGCCCCTTTTTTACCCGGCAAGAGTTATTCTATGAATATGAATTCTTACTTGAATGAGATATCCAGATCTTTGGGAGGTAACATCAAGATCAGAAAAATATTCCCTGATACCTTCAGTATCCGGTTTGAAAAAAAGTTTGTAAAAAAAGTTCCGGTTAAGTTGGTTGCTGATATTACTTACCAAAAAGAATATTATCCTTCCGATGAGCTGTTCATTGATCCGGATTCAATTATCATTTCCGGTTCCAGGCAACGCGTCATGGGCATTAACGAGGTGCATACGCTTACGGTACAGCTAAAGGACCAAAAGGAAACCTATCAGGGGAAGACCGGTTTGGAAACTTTGGATGGAATTACCTACAATATCAATCACGTTGATATCCGTATACCCATATCTCAATATACAGAAAAAAGGATCGAGCTCAAGATCACTCCGGTGAATGTTCCTTCAGGGTATGAATTGAATACCATTCCGGATGCGGTAAGCTTAAAGTTGTTGGTGCCGGTATCCTCTTACGAAAGCATTATTGCTGCCCAGTTCCAGGTGGATGCACCATTCCCCGGAACCCAGGCATCCACCAACAAATTATTACTTTCGGTGGGGAAAAAACCCGTCTTTGTGAAAGTACTCGAAATTGAACCGGCATCGGTTGAATATAAAATAAAATCAAAAAGATAATTCATGAAAATTGTAGGCCTTACCGGAGGAATCGGAAGTGGAAAAACTACTGTAAGCAATATATTTTCGTCGCTGGGAGTACCTATATTCAATGCTGACTACGAAGCCAAAGAGTTATATCGGGATCCGGAAGTGATTCGCCAAACCATGGATATCCTCAGGAGTGATGACATTACTGATTTTCATGGAAATGTAATCAGATCAAAAGTGGCAGCTATTATTTTTACAGACCCCTTAAAGAGGATTGCTTTGAACAACCTGATCCATCCTTTGGTAAAAAAACGTTTTGCAGAATGGGTCTCAGGTCAACATTTCCCTTACTGTATAAGAGAAGCTGCCATTCTTATCGAGTCTGGGTCTTATCAGGATTGCCAGGAAATCATTGTAGTGGTGAGCCCTTTAGAAGAGCGTATAAAAAGAGTCATGCAAAGGGACGGCGCAAAAAAAGAAGAAGTGGAAAAGAGGATCCATGCCCAAATGAAAGATGAAGAAAGGATCAAATATGCTACCTTCATCATACATAACGATGAAAAAGAAGAGGACCTGATTGTTCAGGTATCACAAATACATCACCAGCTCATCTCATGAAAATATTTTCTTCGGCACAAATTAAATCAGCAGATCAATTCACCATCCTGCATGAACCCATCTTATCGGTGGATCTGATGGAAAGAGCAGGGGAGAGGCTCACTGAAGAGCTTCTGCTTATTTTCCCCAAAACAAAACAATATGTAGTTTTTATTGGCCCTGGTAACAATGGAGGTGATGGATTGGTGATGGCCCGCTTGTTAAAACAAAAAAACCGTGAAGTAAGGGCTTTTATACTGGATACAACAAATTTTTCGGAAGAACTGAAGATCAATATCGAAAGGTACAAGGCCACAGGAAATGAGTTGATCTATCTAAGAGAGTCGGACGACATTAAAAAAATAAATGAGCCGAAAGAAACTTTATTTATCGATGCACTTTTTGGGAGTGGATTGAATCGTCCATTGGAAGGCTTGGCAAAAGAATTGGTGATCCAACTCAACAATGCACCGAATTTTAAAGTATCGGTTGATATTCCCTCTGGGTTATCGGCAGATGTTGATCATAAGAGCAATGTAGAGAATACCGTTCGGGCAAACCTTACCCTCACCATTCAATTTCCTAAATTATCTTTCTTTTTTTCGGAGAATGAGCCATTCGTAGGTAATTGGAAGGTGGTGGATATTCAGTTGAACAGGGAGTTTATTGAGCAGGAAGAAACCTTGTATTATGCCTTGGAGGAAAAGATGATCAGCGACCTGATCCGACCCAGAAATTCCTTTGCACATAAAGGAAGTTTTGGTCATGCATTTATCTGTGCCGGAAGCAAAGGCAAGATAGGTGCGGCCATTTTATCGGCCAAGGCTGCTTTAAGAACAGGATGTGGATTGCTTACGCTGCAGGTTCCTTCTGCTGCAGCTGTGGAAGTACATTCCAAATTTCCTGAAGCCATGGTGGTGGCCGATGAAAATGAAGACCATATAGCAACACCCGTGAAAAATATTACCAATTATCATGCAATTGGTTTTGGTCCTGGGATCGATAAAAATCCTGCAACAGCTCATGTATTAAAACAACTTGTACAAAATGCGTCTCAACCATTGGTGATAGATGCAGATGGATTGAATATTCTGTCGGAAAATAAAACCTGGCTGGCATTTGTAAATGGAAGTACCATTCTTACTCCCCATCCTGGCGAATTCGACAGGCTTACCCAAAAGCATTTAACTGGATTTGAGCGATTCACAACACAGGTAGCTTTTTCCAAGAAGCATGGAGTATACGTGGTTTTAAAAGGTCACCATACAAGCATTACTACGCCAGGTGGGCTTTGTTTTTTTAATACCACCGGCAACAATGGCATGGCAACCGCAGGTAGCGGCGATGTTTTAACAGGGATCATTACTTCCTTATGTGCACAAGGATATTCTCCCTTGCATGCTGCTTTGCTGGGTGTATATCTGCATGGATATGCAGGTGATATGGCGGCCGAAAAACTTTCTAAAACTTCTTTGATCGCATCTGATATTATAGACCATATCCCTGATTTTTTCCGAAAATTTGAAAAATGATTTTTGGGGGCTGCTCCCATCCTGCCGGATAGGTAGAGGAACCCGATAAGCGGTTAAATTTGTTTTTCCTTTTTTGCCCACTTATTTCTAATTTTCTGGCATGAAATTTTTCACAAGCCTTATGATACTCTTTACCATTCCTATGGTCTTTTCCCAAAAAGGTAAGTATGTGGTGGAATATGATGAGATGAATTTCAAAAAAGCCGACGGATATATTTGGAAAAAGCAAAAGCATGGTCCCTGGAAACACTGGAACAGATCAGGACAACTCATCAAAGAAGAAAATTATGTACAGGGTGAATTAACGGGTAAATATGTGGATTATCATTTCATGGGTCTGAAGAAATCGGAGGGAGAAATGTTGAAGGGCCAACTGAATGGAGGTTGGAAGTACTGGAACATGGAAGGTGAACTGGAAAAAGAAGTGACCTACGTCAATGGGGAATTGAACGGAAGATATGCTTTGTTCAAAACAGTTATTTATTTCAAGGGGAACGATAGCGATCGTTACGAGTATTACATAAGAAACTATGAGTACTTCAAAAACTTACAAGACGGCAACAAAGCAAAGGATACCCTGGAAAGAGGATTTTATAAAAACGGGATCAGGGATAGCATTTGTGCTTTTTTCAAAGGACGCTACCTGAACGATAAAGAAATTTATACACTTAAAAATGAAATAAAGAGCGGGCCGGCATGGGAGTATGCAGGCACTACATTAATAAGCCGGTCGACCTATTTGAACGATGTGAAGCACGGACCTTGCACCACTTACTTTTATAATGGAAGGATCAAGAAACTGGAAAACTATCAGAATGGTCTAAAGGCTGGACATTTTGTTGAGTACCATTACAGCAACCAAAGATATAAGGAAGAGAATTTTACCAATGATCTCAAAAATGGCTCTTTTATCACCTATACGGAGGATGGCAAGATCATCCACCTAAGTAATTATGTAAATGATACCTTACATGGAGCATATTATGACTCAACAGAAAAATATTATAATTATAGGAACGATTATGTAATCAAGGCTTCTTATCATATGGGACAATTTCATGGTCCTTATTTACAGTATAATCAAAAAAATACATCAAGGCTTATAGGTAGCTACCAATTTGGCAAAAAAGAAGGAAGATGGTATGAATATGGTGAATCTTACGACGAAATGCATACTTATAAAAACGATTCATTGTTAGGTCCATATTGGGAGCATGATAAATCAACAGATTCGGAGCAGATCGTTTATAAACTGGAAGGTTTTGATGATATTTCAGCCGATACTTCTGGATTTACCGGAATCACCTCCACTAAAACCTATGGAGAGTATTTAACCCCCGAATTGAATACTGTGAATATATATTCGCAGGATTCGGTCAGGATCGCATCCTTTGCATTAAATGATTGGGGTTCGCCAACGGGGAAATATACCATTTATAAGAAAGGGAAATTGTTTTTCAAAGGCTATTTTAAAGATGGAAGAGAAGACAGTACCTGGACCTATTACGATGCTTATGGAAAAATAACAGAAATGAGGAAATACAGGCTTCAGAAATATAGCTACGATGATTATGAGCATGAGTACTCCGTACTTGTATATGTAAAAAAAATCTATCCCAATGGTACTACTGAATTTATTTTTGATGATAATAAGAATGAAAAAAGGATTTACTGGCCCAATGGTAACCTGCATGCTTTATACTGGCTGAATACCACACTACCAGGAGGCCTAGGAGCAAGAGAAAAGATATTTGACCAACAGGGGCAACTATGTATTTATCGTGAATATGGAATGGAAGGCGATCTGTTTGAAGAGAAAAAATATTGTAATAGTTCCGATACCATCTCCATACGAACGGATCAACATGCTTCAAAATTTATTTTTGACCTGGCTGTTCCTGTAGCGATTGAAGATGAGGTATATGTTTTTTCGGAACAGCAACCTGAGTTTCCTGGAGGAGAGGCCTCTTTATATGAATATATAAACCTGCGATTTGATGAATATAAGATGCCTGCTGGAATCATTCGTATTCAATTTATTGTTCAAAAATTTGGCGAGGTGGAAGAAGTAAGGATCATCAGCGATAATATTGGAAACGGAGCTGGTGTTGTGTTGGCAAAAGTTATTCTTCAAGGACCACGGTGGAATCCCGGCGAACTCAATGGCAGGGATGTAAGGACATTAATGGAAATAGAATTGAATAACCATAACAGTAGGATGGATATTGAACTTAAAATAATTGACAAGGATGTAGATGAGGAGAACTAGTCCCTTGCTATTTTGTCCCTACAAAAGTGATCACCCCACCCAAATAGCTATACGAAATACTGAGTTCGTTCCCTTCTACAGCCCCACTTAACACATCAATAAAACCTGTTTTTACCAGAGCAAAGCTGTTGCCATCAGCAGTTACATGAATATTCTGGATGGTAACCGGGCTAATACTGGATTCAGATAAAGTAAGATTGATGGTATTTGCATCCACTTTGGTGATCGTAGCTGTAGCATTCGGAAGAATGAGCACATTGTTGGTATACTGCCCATGGTAGGTTCCCGAGATGGTTTCGGAAGGAGCACAAGAAACAATGAAAGCCACAGCTATCATGGCTAGTAGGTAAGTTTTTTTCATAACATGGTTTTATAGGTGGTTAAACAATTTATATGCCAATATTATATACCCAGCTCTTTTTGTAACTTTTTGGTCAGTTTCGATTTTACCAATGCATAAGACTGACCTGCAAAATATTCCCATTCTTTTTTACCTAATCTTTTAATATCATCCACAAATACCCATTTGTTCCGGGCCATATAAGGCGCTGGCATAAACCCATCTCTTTGGCTCAATTCACCGAACTCCTCGTCTGATACTTTAAATGAAGCCGTAGTTGGATGTTGGTCCAATCCGAGTACCAGGTACATCTTAGTCCCAACACACATGCACAAATGGTTTTCCCATTTAATGTCTTCCGTGGTCCCTTTTAATTTTTTACAAATTTTCTGTAAATCATCAATGTTCATCATACTATTATTGAATGATCAGTTTGCTGGTTGTTTTCTCTGTTTCGTTTTTTATGATCAGCAGGTAAATACCTGGTTGAAAAGTGGAAACATCTATTTGGTAGTTTTCTCCCGTAAGTTTTCCAGATCGAATTATTTGCCCAAGATCATTGCAAAGTTCCCAGGTATACTCATTTGTATTTGTAGTATTCGATATATGGAAGTATTCCGAAGCAGGATTAGGATAGATGTTAAACATCCCATTCAATTGATTCGGTTCAACACCTAAACAGGAGCTAACGATGATGTTATCCGTTGCGGTGGATATACAATTATTTGGATCTGTATAAGTATATAAGATGGCTGATGAACCGATTCCGGCGATTCCGGGGTCGAAATTATTTGCACTTACTCCCGGTCCACTATACGTACCTCCCGGAATAGAAGAGCCTGTTAATGCAAAAGATGAATGGTTAATACAAACAGAATCTTCGGGAATACTTAAAGTTACACTGGTAGGTGTTGGATCTGTTAATGTAACACTCGATGAATCCGTACAACCATTCGTATCAGTAACTGTTAATGTATAGCTTCCTTCAAATAAAGCAAAATTATCTTCTGAGATGGGTCCGTTGCTCCAGTTAAATGAATAACCCGGCGTTCCCCCCGAAATGGTAGCATCTATTGATCCTTCATTACCACCGCATGAACTGGGGTTGGTAGCAGAGAATAAAAAATTGATGGGAGCAGGTTCGGTTACCATCAACGAATCAACATGGATGCAATTATTCGTATCTGTGATAGTACAGATATATGTGCCTGCGGATAAATTAGCAATTGCCGGGGTATTATCAAGTGTCGACCATAAGTAAGTATATCCTGGAGTACCTCCGGTAGCGTTGATGTTGGCGCTACCATTACTACCATTATTACAGTCGGGTTCCGTAAAATTAAACGATGCACCAATAGCTGCTGGTTCTGAAATGGTAATATTGGTAATAGAATCTGAACACCCTATACTATCTGTAACGATCACCGAATATACGCCGGCAGGAATACCACTCAGATCTTCAGTGGTAGGGCCGGTATTCCAATTAAAACTGAGTGGTCCTGGATTTCCGCTGGAGGAGGTAAGATCAATGGAGCCATCAGCAGATCCGTTACATAAAGCGTCAGTGGAGGTATTGCTCAGGACCAACGGTGAGCCATCCCCTATAATCACCTCATCCCATATACCGGTTCCATTACCAAAATTATACAAGTGAATATTGCTTACATCGTTTTGGGTTGCGCTCCTGAATGGAAAGCTGGTATAATGAAGAACATTATCGATATAAATATCAAAAGTATGTGCCCCCCAGTTAATATTTCTCATTTCAATATGGTACCATTGATTCGCGACAGTTGGGAACTGATAGGTTGTTGATGATACAAACCGGATATTAGTCCCCCCTTGCCAATAACAAAAAACAATGCAGTTGGTAGCACTGATGGAGGAGTTTCCTGCAAGAAAATAATTGGTTGCTACCGCACCTTGTGGGTTGATCCACCAACTTATGGTAGGTGGAGTAGCCGGAGCTATGGTTGTGCTGAATCCCGTTAAATGAGTAGATGTACCTCCATATCCTTCTAACCTATAAGTACCTACTGCCGGAGAGGTTGTGGTTACCGCCCCGCTGGTGAGGCCAGCTCCAATATTCCAGGTAGGTGTATAGGCACCGGATTCGAAACCATCATAAAAAACAGGACCACATTGGCTATACAGGTCTGAAGAAAATATGAATGCTCCAATAATTGTGATAAAGAAAATTTTCATAATGGTATATTTTAATTCAAATCTAATTCAAATGTGCGATATTACAAATCATTGATTAACAGTATAAAGAGAAACCCTTTTGATTTTTTTTACCAACCCAGCTGCAGCCTTAATAAAAAATTAACGAAAAATAATTCTAAGTTATTGGTATATAGACGTATATTGTGTTTTAAGAGAAGCATCTTTTTGAAGATCTTCTACGTTTAAATTAGTAACTATCAACATCTTTAAACTCTTCGGTTATGAAAACATTACTACTTTCAATCGTTTTATTGGCAGGCTCTTTATTCATTCATTCACAAACAATCGAATTACCGGGTATCGGAAGTACCAATGTTTCTATTGCAGCCAGTCAGGTAAATACCAATTCCAAATTAACTTTTGGGAATCCTGAGTATAAAGTGATCGGTTTTAGCCTCACATTTCCTACTAACAATAATCCAAGCTATAATGCGGTATCTATCAACAATCAGTTCACCGGTGATATGGTGACCAATTTCCAACAAAGATTGGCCGGTGCAGACCTTCAGTTACAGATCACTTTAAAATCAAGTGCTGCAGATGCACAAAGCTGGAATAAAAGTTATGTAGTACAAATTAATGGTGATTAATATCTTTCAATCATCATATATTCTTGCAAGGAATTTTAAAATAGCAAAAAACCACGGGGTTATAAAAGCAATTCCGCTAACCACCGCAGTTAGAATAACCTGATCTTTTTTAATGTTCAGGTAATTCCTCATTTTCAATGTACTTAACTTATAAATGATCAATCCGAATAGGATAGGAGTGATGATATAATCCAATAGGTAATTTTTGGGCAGGATATAGTAAAAGTGCATAAAAACCGGTTGATGTAGATAAGTATAATAGCTCATCAGCAATCTTGGAATGAAAAACGACATACCAACGATCATCAAACTCCACCCCACTCTTTTTTTAATTCCTAATAAAATGGCACATGCCGGCAAAAACAAAACCAGTAGATAATTGAACATTTTTTCAATCCATGGCATCCCTCTGTCGAATCTTTCCTGTTCGGCAATAAATATGTCCATGCGAAGCTCCTGCCATTTATTAATGGAGTGGTAGAAAATAAGGATACAGGCCAGGGTAAAAAAAAGCACAAAAACATCTTTAGTCTCCAATTTCCTAAGTTTGAAAAAGATCTCATTGATCTCTTTCCACTCTCTTCTTAAATAAATCACTATTTTTCTATCGAATTGTTTTTCTTGTTCTTTTTGAAGAAGTACAGCTTCATGCCTAGCTGATTCGATGGCTTGTTCCGTAATATTTCTTTGTGCTATGATGAGTTGTACAGCCTCTATCGCTTCTGGCTCATATTTATAGGCCTCATCAAGCATACAGACAAGCTGAGGGGTGCTTAAGTCCTGAAAGGTGGGAAGGTATTTATTATGCATTCAAGAAAAACATCTTATAAGGTTTTTTTATAAGGCCAATCCGACAAGCTCACCATGACACAAATGAAAATTGGGGTCATGATGAGCTTGTCGAACCATCCTATTGCAATATCACTTTTCCGAACAAAGTATTTCTTCCATTTCTTAACCTGATATCATATACTCCTTTTGAATACCCGGTTAAATCAAGAGCATACATATTGCTATTCGAAATATTTTTCGAATAAACTGTTTTACCCAATAGATCAGTTACTTCTATATTCCATTCCATCATTGTGGGAACATTGATGTAAAAAATTCCAGTGCCTGGGTTGGGGAATATTTCCAATACCTCTATTTCTGAGTTATTGATACCAGCTCCAATATCAGCCACAGTGGTTGGGGCAGAAATGCCTGAGCTGCACCCACTGGTGTTTACATAACTTACTGTATAATCACCATTTTGAGTAGGGGTATAGGTGGATCCAGTAGCGCCTGGTATAGGATTTCCATTGAAATACCATTGATAAGTAGGGGCAAACGGGGATGCAGTAAGAATACCACCGCTATAAACAATCGTTGGTGTGGGTGGGGTCGTAAATACGGTTATAAATATCGAATCAGTATTGGTACATGAATTTCCATCTGTTCCGGTCGCATAATACCAAGTGCTTAAAGCTGGGTTTACTTGCCACGAAGATGCCATGGGTCCACCTGGTTGCCAGGCATAAGTTGTAGCACCGGTTGCGGATAAAACAACCGTATCTCCGATACATATTGGATTGGCAGTTGTGTATACATTCACATTTGGATTTGGGAAAACAGTCACCGTTTGAGAAGTAGAACATAAACCGTTTCCATCATTGGCCGTAAGCGTAACTGTATACGTTCCCGGACTGTTCCAGCTAACACCCGTTAGGTTTTGGCTGGTGGAAGTAGGAATGGTGCTTCCGGCTGCGGTCCAGGTCCAGCCGATTGCTCCAGGTGAAAGATCTGTGAAGTTAGCGGTTGCACCAACACATACCGCAGAAGAAGTGGCGGTAAAAGCACTGATGGTGGTATCATTTACAGTAACAATAGGACAATTGCTCCCTCCTGAAACATTATAAGGAGCAACACTCCAGCAACCGTATTGAGTAAAATAGGAATACAATGAACCACCCATAGCGTTTATAAAATAATCTTGGATCTGATCAGCTGTATTGCATCCGCCCTGGTTAGAATTGTTATCACAGGAGTATCCGCAAACGATTAAATTATATCCATTCGGATTACTTAAAGTGGCCGGAGGTAAAAAATTAACACTGGTTGCTGCTGCTCCTGCTCCGTTAATGGTAGTTGTTCCGGGTGAGTTAGGGCAATGGTTGTTGCTGGTGGTTACATAACCTGCATACCTTACTTCTGTTACATTGGCTGCAAAAGTGCCGGAAATATTGATCGTAACCGGCTCATAGGTGCATATACCAATTTTTAGGTTGGGGATGTTTTGATCTACATTGATATTCAACACACCACCATCATAATTGGCAAAGACAACGATGTTCCCGCTGCCTCCTGAAACAATACAAGTATCAGATGTAACGGTTTGTGCATATAACGGAGCCGTAACCAATAAGATAGAAGCGATACTATAAAGTAGTGTTCTTTTCATAGACCATGGTTTTATTGTTATAGTAAATATATGATTTTTTGTACTAAAAAACAGACCATGACTAATAAAAAAGGGGAAGTAAACCTTACTTCCCCCTTTTATGAAACCATTTTATTTGTTAAATCTCAAAATCTTTTTGAGATTTAGAAGGAAAGAGTTCTTCCATTACCTTTTCCAGTTCTTCCACATTTACCAAATGCATAGGAACTTTCATTTTACCATTGGTTTGAATGGCTTGAAACTCATCCGGCATAATAAAAGCTACATTTCCATCCTGTAACATGGTAAAAATAAAATTCTTTGAATCAGGATTGAATTTAAATTTCTCGAAAGCATCGCTATAATAAGTAAACAGACAGTTCTTTTTAAAATCGACCAGGGTAACTGTTCCGGGTTTAATTTTTTTATCCTGAATATAGAATGCTGCGTCGGCCACCATACCTGTAGGTAGTTTTTGTGGTTGATCACAATTCAATATCCCGAAGCTCCTGCTGGTGAATTCACGTTGAACAAGGTTTTGGTTCACAAAATCCGATACCACTAAGCTGTCATAATGATCAATTACTGAATTATAATCATATTTATCATAATATCTGCCTCCAAATTCATTGATGTTAAAGCTCACTAATTGGTCAAAATATTTTTTCTTCATTTTGGGACTTAAGGGCCGGTCATAAATAATTCTGGCTTTTAAGCTCACTTCTGATTGATTATTTTTAAAAGTAATGGTGAATTTATCCGGGAATTCTGGGTCGGTTAAGAAAATATCAGTGGATGATGCCAGCTGATACAAATAACGCTGGTTCGAAGAGCCATTAAAATCAGCCAATAATTTTTTAAACGCTTTCCGATTATAACCCATCACTTCAAAAGAGATCCGATTAAAAGTTCTGGCGGCGGCTCTTTCAGCCCTGGTGCTTTTCTTTAATTTGCTTCTATAAAGATCGTGGAATATGCCCATTCTGAAAGTAATAAATTTTTGCCGTTCTTGGGTATCCGGATCTTTGCCAATTTGGAAATTCTCTATTTCAAATTGAATGGTCTTCCGTTTGGCTACCTTTTCTTTAACGGTTTTATATACGGGTCCCCATACCTTTCTTGGTGCCACTACTTTATTCACTACCTCGGGCTTACTCAGCTCTTTCCATTTCCTGGTTTTCGGATTCAATTCATAGAGCATTACCTCTTCATTGGTATTATCGGTACTCATGCTAAAACCTATTTCCTTGCCATCTTTCAGGTATAGTTTTTCTCCTTCATGGTAGGCATTGATTTCTAACATTCCGGCCGACTCAAAATATTGCGTTTCACCATTCACCTCAAAATCCATCGGGATCCCACTGAAGAAAATGTCTTTAGGAGTGTGAAATTCCCTGTACTCGATCTGCACCATTCCATTCACTTCATTTCCATCTTTATCTACCAATGCATCTGGTGGAATGGTAACCGTACTTCCGGTTTCCATATAGGAGAACTGGCCACCCGTACTGGCGTTGATATAATGCACGGTTGGTCTGATATCGTATTGAGGAGCCGGGGAAACAATATCACCTCGAGTATAAAGATGTGTTTCATCGATTGAATTTTCCTTGACAGTTGCTTTCTTTACATTCCCTTTTTCCTTTTTAATAAGTGTAGATGGTTCTTGCGGATAAGTTTGATGGGAAGTAAGCTGAAGTGGAGAGTTGGCGGTTTCACCTTTGGAGGAGAGTTGACGGATGGTACTTTGATCTACGTTCCCGCAACTGAGGATCATAGTAAATACGAGTACGGCTAAAATGTTTTTGGTTGTCATAAGCCCGGTTTGTAGTTTGTAGTAATTTATATCAAGTGTAACGATCATATATTTCGGTTTAGTATTTTAATGTTGTTAATGATGAAAGGATACAGAATTGATTAAAATGATGATTCTAACCTTAAGTATCATTTTGGTTAAAAGGTAACCCAGCTCTTTTTTTGTTACCTTCATAAAAATGGATATTTCAGCACTGGGAGCCACCTTGATGGGCATATAAACCAGTAAGGACCTAGATTCTTAAAGGCCCAAAAAGGAGAGATTAAAGTTTAATTAATGGAAAAAAAGCTGAAGCGGATTTTTGGCTTGAACGATACATTTATTTGGTAAAAAACTTATCCAGGTATTTATTGTCATCATACATTGGGGTGATGTCGCATGATTCTATCCTGTAGAAAACAGTATTTTCCATCTGTTCATATTGACGTGCCCAGGGAATATAATTGTTTCGGTCATCCAGCATATAATAACAAAAGGCGATCATATAGATCATTTCAGTTTTTTCTTCCTCGTTCTTACTGGTTTGCAATCCCTTTTTATAATAATTGATACTATTCATCAATGCCAGTTTATTGATCCTCCATCTCAAATCACTTGGCTTGTACCAATCATCTCCGAAATTGAAATCACCGCTCCTATAGTAATCCAACATATACCATGAGTTGCCAAATTTAGAGAAATTGAACCAGGCATTGGCCAGGAGTCTATAATCCTTGGATGTTTTCCCTTTTTTAAATTCCAGTTTGTATAAGCTATCCACAATCTCTCCTTTATCCCAATACATGTATTGAACATCATATTTATTTAAAAATGATAGTGTAAACGGATTCAATGCCAGGTTTTCCTGTACATCAAAGGTAAATGCCCAAACATCTTTAGGGATCTTTTTAAATGCCTCCACCGATTTTTCCAGGTTATTTTGTCGAAGATAGATCGTGCCTAATAATTCCCAGAAATAATATTCATGCGGATAAGGTGAAAGCATGATCTCTTCCAGTTTATTCTTTTCAGGGTCATTAAATAAGCGGATAATTTGAATTACTTCTTTATCTGTACCCATTTCATCCAGTTCTTTTATCACTGCATAGTTAGATGAACTCCATTCACCTGAACTGCATAACTTTTCCCTGGCTATGTAAGAAAGCAACTTGGCTTTATAGGGTTGGTTCTTTTGTTCAAACGCCCTTTGAAGGTAACGGAATAAAGAATGCAACATCCTTTGGGACTCAAATTGTTTAGATTTGATCTTGATGAGATAACCAAGTTCGTTGCCAATAAAATTTTGTGAAGCATCCGTTGTAATATCTGTGGTAACCACATTGAGAATAATACCGAGTACTTTCTTTTGAAAAATATCTGCACTATCTTTTTCACTTACCTGGGCCAGGCTGTTTTTGGCTACTGTGATATCCCTGTTCATAATAGCGAGGTTGGTGAGTAGAAGGTGGTAGAAATTGGGATACGATCTTTTGATCTTTTCCATTTTCTTTACTTCTTCATAAAACCGGTGGATATACAGGACCTTATTTAACCGGAGGTAGCTGCTATCCGAATTATTCAGAAATCCCCCTTCATCTTCCCAACCTGAACTGATCTGGTAGGTGCCATATACATCTTCTATTTTATTCATTTCGCGGGTAAGGGCTAAAGGCAGGAGTGGATGTGAAGGATTGAGCTCGTATACTTTCAGGATATCCTCAATGGCATTGTCGTATTTTTTAAGTGCTCTTATCATGTACAGGTTGGATTCTTCCTGCACATTTGCTGCCATGCTGAGTTGAGTTTCGAAATTTCTGGTTCTATACCATTGATGTGATACCAGCATTTTGTTGCTGGAGTTGCTAAATACCATGGCATGTATAAAGTTAGCCGAATCCTTTTCGCCATTATATTCCAACGTCATGGATTTATAATTAGCAGCCCACATATCCAGCGGTGACTTATAATTTCTAAAATCGAAATAACCGGTATACATTTGGTTGAACAATTCAAGATTCGCATTATAGTAAGCAAGTCTCAATACCTGGAAGGCATATTTTTTTTTCCAGAATGGATCCGTTTGTTTGTTCAACAATGTTATTCCTTGTTTGGCTAATTCTTCCCTGGATGATTCCAATGAGTCGGTATGAATTCCTTGCCAAGGGTCATCTGTGCTAATGCTGCTTTCGCATTTTTTCGCAAAGTCAACAAATTCTCCCCAGGGTTTATTTTTGTCGAATTCGGCTTTCAAGTCGGTATATGTTTCTTTATTTTCTTTATCCAGTTTGAATAAATAAGTATAGATATCTTCTTCGCTGGCAGAGAGGCCGAGCTTTTTTTTCCATTCTTTGGTTAAGGCTCTTTCATCCTTCTCACTGCTATGATCCTGAAGATAATACAGATGGGTGGTATAATAAAAATTTCTCCATGCATCGTTGTTCACGATATTGGGATTGAAGATGAGGTACCTTACATCCTCGTAGGAGGTACCCCACCAACAGGCGTAACTACGGTTAGCCATCGGTAGAAGTATGCTAAAAGCAATCGAAAATCTTTTTAATGCCAGACTCATGTTTTTTTACATTTTCAGGGTCAAAATCGAAAAGGATTATTTTAGGGTTTGGATTGGTATTGATGCTGGAAACTTTTGAGGCTACTGCAACCACATCATCGTAATTAATGGATTCAATTTTCAGGATATCACCTTTCTCAAATGTAAAATCTGTTCCATATAAGTAAGGAACATCAATAATTTCATATTTCATGACTTCCTTGGGCAATGAAATAAGCCGGTAATATTCATCGGAAATGTAAAAACATTCCAAGGGCAGAAGTTTGACCAATTGATTATTTCTATAAACCGCACCCCATTCAAAAATAGGAAAGGCATAATCCAATGGAAGTGGATAAGGATCTTTGTTGGTAAAATACTTTAGGATCTCTTTTTTATTAAAAATAGAGTTGGGCCCATCCGCGTCTCTAACATCACCAACATTATAACACATGAGCATCCCTTTTTTTACTGGGGGTACCCCGGCTTTTTCAGGATATTTGTATTGGTATAAACGGATCGTACTGGAGATGGTCTTTTCTTTGAATTTACGCTGAATAGCGGTTAAGAACTGAAAATACTTGTCTTTGGTTGTTTCTGTCCAATCGCAGTCAAACTGAATTTCTTTCACCTGGTTGTAATAATACCTGGCCAACGAGTCTTTTAGCACCAGTTCTCTGAAGTCTTTACTGGTTTCTACAAAGGGTGAATTTTCTGATTCTGAGGAGTAACTATAATTTTCAGTAGCCCTTTCTCCCATTTCACCGAAATGGCTGATGATCTTTTTATAGATCCTATTGGCCAAGTCATCTATATTTTCTTTTTCAATGTTCTTGAAAGTATGATTGGTAATAAAGATGGTGGGGATTACCTGGTACTTTTCGTAAGGTGAATTATCCTGATAATAGTATTGCAACTCTCCCAGAGGAGCAACGGCTTTACTTTTTTCATCGAAATCCACATCAAATAATCGAAGGTAAATCACTTGGGTATGATGGGTCTCCAGGACCTGGTAGGCATCCTTATCGAAATTCCAACGGGTCTTCCATAAGTAAAACCCATTTTCCTGCTCTACATCTTTTATTTTGGGTGATGGCTTGCATCCAATAGCCAGTAAGGTGAGGAATAATATAGGCAGGGATTTTTTAAGCATGGCCGGGTGTTGATTTTTATAACGGGAAATTCCATATAAATATATGTAATAAACCAATTATTTGTAAGATACGGTTGGCAGGCGCCATCGCTGTCCGCCCGGCTGGCCATTGGGACGGGAGAAGGGAAAGGGCTGGCACCCTAAGGAAATCTATTCATTCTGACCTAGCAGTCTACCATTCAAGTCAAGGAAGATATTTTCTCCCTCAACCACATAGTTGAACCTTGCCCACCTTCCGTTATTATCATAATAAGTAGCAAAGGAATTTACCGTCATCACTAGATCGGCTTGATCCCGGAAAAGGTCACCTTCTCCCTCCATCAGGAAACGGGTACCATAATTCGTATAAGAATAAGTATAGAGCTGGGTAAGTTTGGTTTCCGTTTTGTTCAATTCCTCCTGCACCGCAGCTGCGTTATAGATCTCATAATTGGTGGAGGACCAGATTACCTGTCCTATGTTCACCTTGAGCTCAAACATTAAATTTGAATATTTATCCTTGTAAAAGGAAGTAAAGACCAGGTTAGAAGGAGCGCCTCCTTCCATAGATCTATCATTATAATCGGTAAGGTACGCATAGGCCATGTCAAATTCCAGCAGGTAATAGTGGCCGTTCCATTCCAGGTTATGTTCCAATTGGGATGAATCGATCAGCGCTGGTATCGAATCATTGTTGGTTGTGTTGTTCGTAGAAATTTCTTCCGGTTCGCAGGATAGGAGGATAACCGAACTTAAAACGATTAAAATGTAGGTAATTTTTTTCATAGTATATCAATTAGCTTTGTGCTCTTAGTTTTCCTTTTAGATCCAGTTGAAGGCATCTTCCAATGATAGAAAGTTCATAATTGACCCAAAGATCCCCCTCAAAATCGTACACATCGAAGAGAGGAACATCTATGGAATAATCTCCACAATTATTACAATTCTGTGGACAAACCGCCGGAATAATTTTCTGATCGTTCAAGTAGACTTTAAATCCTACGAAATCATCTTGCTCCATCGGATGTTGGAGCAACGTAGAACAACCTGGTAATAACTCCTGGGTTGCAACCGGATCATATCCGTATGGTGAGTAGTTGCCATAGGGATTGACATAAGGATGGATCATGAGGATAGCCTGCTGATCGGTATACTTATCAGAAAAGAAACTATAAAACATAGCTTCGGGACTATCTCCTTGTGAACTGCGGGAATGATTAAAAGTGGCATAAGCCGAATCAAATTCCAGCAGGTAATAATGTCCGTTCCATTCCAGGTTATGCTCCAGTTGTGAGGAATCGATCAGCGCTGGGATTGAATCATTATTGTTTGTGTTGTTCGTAGAAATTTCTTCCTGTTCGCAGGAAAGTAAAAGGAAGCAGAAAATACCTAGTGCAGAAAGGAAACTTCTTTTCATGGGTGCTGATTTTACTTGGCAAACGGTGTTAACAAGAAGGTAGTATGCAATTAACAAGAATCACCCAGAAGGATGAATAAAAAAAGACCGTTGGATCTCCCAACGGTCTTTTTATGATCTTTATCGAATCTCTTTAATTTCTAATCAGTTTGATACTATGGTTTTTTAATCCTTCTTGTATTTGCAGGATATAGATCCCTTTGCGATAAGCTGAAATATCAAAACTAAAAGCAGCTCCATTCAAATCAGTTTTTGTAAAAAGTATTTTCCCGGTAAGATCGATGATCTTTACAATACCTGCTTGTATATCTTTGGTGAGTGTAAGATTTACAATGCCATTGGATGGATTCGGGTATGCATACAGAAAAGACGGCTCATCGTTTTCAACGGAGAGATTATTGATCACTATACAATTGCTGGTATCGGAGCAGGCCCCTACGGTAACAATTACCGCATAGCTTCCATTAGAAGTGGCTGTAAATGCCTGGTTGGTTTGGCCTGCGATAGGTGAATTTCCATTGTTGCAGTCAATCCATTGGTAAGTGGCTGAGGCTTGCTGAGCGGTGATAGTGGCCCCTGCAAGATTTACCGTGGTATTGATCTGTGCCGGCTCACTAATGAATATGGAAACCGTATCCGTGCAACCTATATTATCGGTAATGATGCCGATATAGTTGCCTGCAGGAATATTCGAAAGATCTTCAGTAGTATACGTGCCACTGTTCCAGTTAAAGCTGATGGGTAGGTTACCACCAGTAATGGTTAAATCGATGTTTCCATCACTCATACCAAAACAGCTTACCGTGCTTCCCAATCCAACGGTAAACATGCTATCAATCACGGTAACGTTTTGGGTTTGGATAGTTATATTTCCTGACGAATCAGTGGCGGTCCAGGTAACAATGGTGGTACCTACCGGAAAAGTGGAAGGAGCATCATTGGAAACCGATACCAGGCAATTATCACTGAATACGGGTGTTCCTAAAATTAAGGAGCCGGTGCATCCACTGTTGTTGGCTGCGATCATTGTATCGGCGGGAGCAGTAAGGGTAGGGGCAACAGTATCGGCAATGGTAACCATTTGAAGATCGGTGCTGGAGTTCCCGGCGCTGTCGATAACTGTCCAGGTAACATTTGTAATTCCCACCGGAAAAATTCCTGGGGCATCGTTGGTGATACTTGCCACTCCGCAATTATCCGATGCAATCGGTGTTCCTAAAACTACGGTAGAACTGGAACACAAACCCGCATCTGCATAGCCGCTAACATTCGATGGAGCAGTGATCACCGGATCAATGGTATCCGTTCCATTAGAGATCAGGATGTCATCATAATAACCGTCGGTTGAGCCCAGGTAATTATATAGATGCACCTGGTTCACATTTATGGATCCCATGCTTCTAAAGGCATAAGCAGTTTGGTGCAAAACTCCGTTGATCCATAGATCAAAAGTTTTTGCGGTAAAATTAATGTTCCTGAGTTCTACATAATACCAGGTATTGTTGGTAACCGGTATTTCGTAATTAACCGTATTGTTATAAAAACGTAAACTCCCTGCTGAAGTAAAGTAAGCAAATACGATCCCGTTATTGGTGGGTGTTCCTGCATCTCCAAGAACAAAATAGCCACAATTATTCGGTGATGCTGGTGATTTTCCCCAATAACTAACATGGCTAGGTGTACTGCTGGGAAAATCTCCCCTCATGCCATCATAATGTGAACCGCTTCCAACTTGCTGTAAATGATTGATCCCCTGCGGTGATCCACTCGTTAAAATGGTCCGCGTATAGGGGCCGTTTTGCACCCACATGGGATCAACGGAAGTGCTGGCCTCAAAGTTGTCGGAGAATATGGTTGTCTGGCATTGCGAATGAAGACCATTAAAAACAATTACCATGCATACAATTACGGAGAAGATTCTTTTCATCATAGGTCTTATTTTTCAAGGAATGATCAGGTTCACTGTTTCCGGCGACTCATCCTCCTTCATTTTTGATAAGAATAAAGATATGATTTTTTTAAATCCAACTGAAATAAAGCCTCTTGAGTTTCTCAAAGGGATGGCCCCATTATTAAACCATTTAACCTATTCCGCGTCAAAGATCTAAACCAGCGTGATATGAGAAAATGGATCCTCCTTGTTCCATTCCTATTTTTAAGCCATGTATTTGCCCAGGTCCTTTCCCCGGTTGCCCAGGCTTTATACATGGAAACTTTTAATGCTGATACCTCACGGGGAAACTATGCGCTGAATAATGGGGCATCCTTTTTTAGCAGTCCTGATAGCTCCATCTTTTATTTACAATGGTTTCCCAATACATCACAGCCGGATACCTTGCCTTTGATTGTTACCTTGCATGGTTCCAACGGAAATGTTTTCAATGAATTTTTTTTATGGCATCCCTATGCAGTTGCTAATAATTGTGGTATTGTGGCGATACAGTGGTACAGAGGAGGTGCAGCCCTGCCACCGAATGATTATTCGTTAGATACCATTATCTACAACACCATCGAATCGGCTTTGGCCTCTTTTAATTACCCTTCAGGTAAAGCTTTGTTGCATGGTTTCAGCAGAGGATCGGCCAGGAGTTATGCCATTAATTTATATGATGCCTTGTCGGGGAACAACTATTTCTGCACTACTATTTCCAATGCCGGTGCTTATCAGCCGGGTTATCCTCTATATACGGATATAGATAACAATGTTTATGGATCCACTCCTTTCGCCGGAAAGAGATGGGCCTTGTATTGCGGAAACCTGGATACCAATTATACCCAAAGTGGTTGTCCTGGTATGATGACCACCTCCAACTGGCTTAGTTCTAAAGGAGCTACTGTGGATGTTTTTATCCAGGATCCGATAGGAACACATGGAGGCTTTCATTTGAACAGTGCAAATGTGGATTCTATCCTGGATTATTATTTACCATGTTTTTATGGAAGTGTAAGTATAGAGGAAAACCTGGCCGACCAAATTTCTGTTTACCCGAATCCGAATCATGGGGATTGTTATATTCAAATACCCTCAGCAATGATGAGTGAAAATTATCATATTGAACTATATGATCAAATAGGGAAACTAGTATATCGTCGGCCTCTAAAAATCTCCATGGTTTATTTGGATGCTATTCATCCAGGGTATTATTCATTTCTTATTTTCGATGGAGGAAGGATGGTAAAAAAGGGGAAGCTGGTGGTGCAATAAAAAAACCGTCCCGGTTAAACCGGGACGGTTTTATATTTCGTTTTATGTATGGGGATCCTGACCGGAGCGTCAGGGTATAGTCGACTAGTTGATTTCAATGCGCTGGCGCTTTTGAAATCAAAGTCTCCTAGTACATTCCATCCATACCACCACCCATGCCACCTGGCATGCTCATGGCAGGTTTATCTTCTTTTTCTTCGCTCAATACACATTCGGTAGTCAATAACATACCTGCAATTGAAGCTGCATTTTCCAATGCAATACGACCTACTTTAGTTGGATCGATCACCCCTGCTGCATACATATTTTCGAAAACTTCTGTTCTTGCATTGAAACCGAAATCATCTTTTCCTTCTTTGATCTTATGGATAATAATAGAACCTTCCAAACCTGCATTCGCCACAATCTGGCGTAAAGGAGACTCCAAGGAGATCTTCACAATGTTCACTCCAAATCCTTCGTCTTCATTCAAGGTTTTTAATTTCTCCAATGAATCAATAGCACGTACATAAGCAACTCCACCACCTGGTACAATTCCTTCTTCTACGGCAGCTCTGGTAGCAGCCAATGCATCATCCACACGGTCTTTCTTTTCTTTCATTTCCACTTCAGTGGCAGCACCAATATATAATACAGCTACACCACCGGCTAATTTAGCCAAGCGCTCCTGCAATTTTTCTTTATCATAATCGCTGGTAGTAGCTTCTATCTGTGCTTTGATCTCGTTAATTCTGGAAGTGATATTGTCTTTCGAACCTACACCATTCACAATAGTAGTATTGTCTTTATCAATGGTTATTTTTTCGGCCTGACCTAAATAGGAAAGATCTGCATTTTCTAATTTATAACCACGTTCTTCGCTGATCACCGTTCCACCGGTAAGGATGGCAATGTCTTCCAACATCGCTTTTCTTCTATCACCAAAACCTGGAGCTTTTACCGCAGCTACTTTTAATGAACCACGCAATTTATTTACCACCAGAGTTGCCAATGCTTCACCATCTACTTCTTCAGAGATGATCAATAAAGGACGACCGGTTTGTACGGTTTTTTCCAGGATAGGAAGCAATTCTTTCATGCTGCTGATCTTCTTATCATAAATAAGGATATATGCATTTTCCAATTCAGCTTCCATTTTTTCAGGATTCGTAACAAAATATGGTGACAAATATCCACGGTCGAATTGCATACCTTCCACTGTTTTTACTTCAGTTTCGGTTCCTTTAGCTTCTTCAACAGTAATTACTCCATCTTTTCCTACTTTTTCCATTGCCTGGGCAATCAATTTACCGATATTGTTATCGTTGTTCGCTGAGATGGTAGCTACCTGTTCAATTTTCTGGAAATCATCTCCCACTGTTTTGCTCATTTTTTTCAATGCAGCCACCACAGCTTCTACGGCTTTATCAATTCCACGTTTCAGGTCCATTGGATTTGCACCTGCAGCCACATGTTTTAAACCGGCAGTTACAATAGCTTGTGCCAATACAGTAGCTGTAGTGGTACCATCACCTGCAAGATCAGCGGTTTTACTGGCCACTTCTTTTAGCATTTGAGCTCCCATGTTTTCAATGGGATCCGATAATTCAATTTCTTTGGCAACCGTAACACCATCTTTGGTAATAACCGGAGCACCAAATTTTTTATCAATAATTACATTACGTCCTTTAGGACCCAAGGTTACTTTAACAGCATTTGCTAAAGCATCCACCCCTTTTTTTAGTTTTTCTCTAGCATCTACATCAAATGTTATTTGCTTTGCCATGGTTTTTATTTTTTAGTTTTTAAATCTTGATTTTAATAAATGATTTGAAGTTGGCGGTTCGATGTTTGAAGTTCAACTTCAAATTTTCAAACGTCCAACTTTGAACTTAGTTAGATAACAGCGAATATGTCGCTTTCACGCATGATCAAATAATCTTTTCCTTCAATTTGTACTTCAGTACCTGAGTATTTGCCATACAATACGGTATCACCAACTTTTACGGTCATTGGTTCATCTTTTTTTCCGGTACCCACTGCGATAATTTTTCCGCGTTGTGGTTTTTCTTTAGCTGTGTCGGGAATAATAATTCCGCTGGATGTTTTTTCTTCAGCGGCAGCAGCTTCAACAATTACCCTGTCGTGTAAGGGGGTTACTTTAATGTTACTCATAACTATATAATATTTAAGTTAAACAGGTTTATACAAGCCCTTAGTCATATTTTATGCCATTCCGATTTTGCTGACATTTTTTCTCTTGGGGCTGCGAATATACGGTATTTCCTACTGTTTCTGGCAGGCGCTGGGTTTAATTTTCTGCCATTTTTTCGTTTTGCCAGCCCCTTCGATTCCCACCGGCCGAATCTCAGCCCACTCAGGGCCGGGCCCTTCATTAAGGTCCTCGTTCCCGGCCTAATCCCTGCTATGGTAAAAAGGGGCTTTCTCCGGCAGCCCTTTTTCCTCATGCAGGGCTAAGGCCGGCTCCTGCGATCCACCATTCCGGTCGTTAGCATTCAGGAGTGAAGTGAATGAATGGTTACTCCGCTAAGATGCTGATCAACGCATCAGTATCCCTTGGTGGATGATCCCTCCGGTAAACAAAAAACCCCGCTATTGCGGGGTTTCAATATTTTATAGTAGAAATTATTGAATAGGAGGTTGACCATTGTTGGGTTGTTGTTGCCCACCTGGTCCATTTTGGTTTGGTTGTAAATTAGGGTCAATAGCCGGAGCTTCTGGCAAGTCATATTGAGTTTTCAATGGCTCATAAGCATTGCTTTTAGGGCCTGTTGTGGCGCTTTTTACGTTAAAAACGAATCCACTGGCAACACATAAAATAGCCAGGATACCCACTAACCACCAGGTGATCTTTTCGATATTCTCGCTTGAACGCTGAACACCCATTACCTGGTTAGAGATGCCTACATTACTGGCAATCCCTCCACCTTTTGAGTTTTGCACCAATACTACTAAAACCAACAAAGCGGCAACAATAAAAATGATGATGGTAGCTAATAACATATTCTTTTAAGTATCTGATTATTCGTCTAACTATTTCCTTAATAAGGGAGGCAAAGTAACTGCTTTTTTCCGGATAAACCAAGCAAGGCCGAGTTAAAAAAGCTTCCGGGAGAAGCTTTATAGGAGCAGCCAGCTTGGGCAGAAGGCTTATCCCTCGTTCAATTCCTTTTCCAGTTCTTTAATAAGGGCACTAAAATATTTGGTCTTTTCAGGATATACCAGGCGCAGCTTTTTGTAGGTCTCTATGGCAAGATGATATTTTTTCTGCTCGTAATAGATCTTGGCCAGGGTTTCCGATACGATCATATCCGACTGGTTTCCTTTGTTTGCCTTCGTGGATGTGGTTTCCAGGTCAGTTGCCATGCTATTCAAGGCAGCTTTCACCGGCTGTATTTTGGGAGAAGTTTCTATAAAGTGATGGATCAGCTCCTGCTGATGCTTGATTTTATAATGTTTATTAAAATTCTCTTTCTTGCTCAATTGAAGCCAGTCCAGGAAGGTATTGGCGTCATTCCCCTTACTTTCGGTGGTAGGCTCAAAAAATATTTCTTCAATATTATAATTCTCTGTGTATGACATATACCCTGTTAAAAAGGACAGCTAAGGTAGTGATTTTTGCTGAAATCCGTTGATCGTTAACCGTTATTTACAATTGCTATATCAGTTAACCAATGAACGAATAACGGTTAATGATAAATGGATTACCCATGGGTGATCACCAGTTCAGAAAGGCCCTGTTAAAGATATCCTGAACCAATTGCTCGCTGATCTCAGTCATTAAAGCATCTTCTACCTGGTTCAGGTTTTGGGTTGAATTAAAGTCGGCGAACCGGCTAAAGGTTTGGTTGAAATTTTTGGATTCATCCAGTTTGTTGGAATATTCCACGGAAACCGAAATGGTAAGACGGGTAAGGGAGGCGGTTTCAGCTCCTGATATGGCTACCGGGGCAGTTGAATAACCAGTAATGGCCCCTCTGAAATTCACATCCCCTCCTTCGGTCACCAGTTTCAATTTGGTCTGACGGATAAATTTTTCTCTTAAACCTTCGGTAACGATTCTTGGAAAATTAGGATTGGTCAATGCTGCCTGGTTCTCAAAAATCTCAATAGTGGCAGTCTTTATGTTTTCATCCACATCAGCTCCGGTCAAACTAACGCTTACCTTACAGCTATAGCCCAAGGCAAGGATGATGAATATGTAACCGATTCTTTTCATTAGAACAAATTTACAAAAACATTCACAGCTAAAGGATGAGTTATAACGAATAAAAAGATTTGCTAGTATTTTCGGGTCTTTTTTACGTCTGATTCATTTTAAAATACCAGGTTATGAATAACTGGCTTTCAATTGCATGATCTTGCGGTTAAGCTTGTTCAGGTAAACAGGTGATTTAAGCATCCTGGATCCATACCAGCTGAACATTTCACCATTCACGAGAAAAATACGTGCATTCGGACATATCTCCTGCAATTCACCAAAATGTTTTTCTTTAAATGGGTAGGGTTCCGAGGAGAGTAAAATGATATCCGGTTTTGCCTTTTGCAGCAGATCGGCATCAATTCTGGGGTATCTGGCCGGACTTGCCGAAAAAACATTTTTAATACCACATTTCTGCAGGATATGATGTATATAAGTATGGCTGTTGATACTCATATAAGGTTTTCTCCAGATCAAGTAAGCAGCATAGATATCTTTATCGGGGGCATCAATTTTATCAAAATTAAAATTAATCTTTTTTACCAGGTCTTTAGCTTCAATGGGTCTTTTAAAAACATCTCCGAGCATATCAATCATTTCAAGCGCTTGTTCGATGGTTTCAACATCACTGATCCAAACAGGGAAATATTTTTTGAGTTTTATGAGCAGGTCTTTTTGGTTTTCTTCCTTATTGGCAATAATAATATCAGGGCTCAGTAATCGAATGGATTCTATATCGAAGTCCTTGGTACCCCCAATTCGCACTTTGGTTTCATAACAAGATGTTGGATGTATACAGAATTTGGTAATACCTACTATTTTATCCTCCAAACCCAGATCACAAAGAAGTTCGGTAATACTGGGCACCAGACAAACGATCCGATTGATCTTGGATGGAATGGCAATTGAATATCCCATTTGGTCCCTTACGATTCTCATGATTCGTTTTTTGTAAAATTATCTTTATTCAGGCTACGTTCCGTTAAGCCTTCCTTCAATTATCAATAAACTCATGTTCATTTCTTAGGCAGATCCATTCTTCCTGTTTTTTTATTATAGCCATAGGGACAATGCCGGCAGCCGCTTTTGCAACAATAGCCTCTTTTTAAATGATACTTTTCGGTAAAAACGATATAACCTTCCTCCGATAAATAAAAATCCTCCGGATCCAATTCCTTCTTACCGTTCAACTCATTTTCGTCCATAATGTAAAGGTACGAAAAAGTCGGAAGTCTGAAGATGGAAGTATGAAGATCGAAGCTTCTTCGGACTTCCGTCTTCCGACTTCAAACTTCCTTATATTTGTGTATGGATTTTCTGGAAATACCTTCCCGTACTGATCTTATTGAATTTCATCCAGGAGTTGAATTGGGGGTTCAACTTTATTTAAAAAGAGACGACCTGATCCATCCGGATATCAGCGGAAATAAATGGAGGAAACTGAAATTTAATATAGAGGAAGCAAAACGAAGAAAAGCAAGCACCTTAATTACCGCCGGTGGCCCATGGAGCAATCATTTGGCTGCAACAGCAGCATCCGGAAGGCTTTTAGGCTTTAAAACCATTGGATTTATCAGAGGTGAGGAGCCGAATGCCTGGAGTGATACGCTCAGGTTTTGCAAGGATCAGGGCATGAAACTCATTTTTATCCCCAGGAAGGATTTCGACCAATTGCCCAATTCGGTTAGTCATCTTTTACTTGACTATATGCCTGCCTTGCCGGCAGGAAGGGATGCTTACTTTATCCCATTAGGAGGCGAAAACGAATTAGGTGTGGAAGGTTGTAAAGAAATGATGGCAGAAATCAATATGAAGGTGGATTATATTGCATTAGCAGTGGGTACTGGCACTACTATGAAAGGGGTGGCTGCGTCTGTTCCTGAAAAGCGGATCATTGGGTTTTCGGCGTTAAGAGAATCTACCCAACATAGTGCAAGTTTTCTACATTGGGTGAAGGAGCATCCTCAACTATCTTTAACACATGAGTATAGCTTTGGAGGCTTTGCAAAATCCTGTCCAGAGCTCGAAAATTTTATCGTTGAATTTCATCTGCAAAATAAAATCAGGTTAGATCCCGTTTATACTGGTAAGATGATGTATGGTCTTTTTGAAATGATGAAGAAAGGAAAGTTCGGAAAAGGAGACCATATTGTGGCTATACATACTGGTGGATTACAGGGTATCAAAGGATTTCCTGATTTGCACAATCGTCTGTTTACAAGTTAAGACCCCTCGGGTTGAAGGCTGGAAGGCTTTGAGTTAATTTTATATGGAATTTAGATTCACCATGAAACATATCCTCTTTACTTCCATTTTATGTATCACCATTTCTGCTAATGCTCAAAAGATTACTGCCGAAGACTATGTTAAATTATACAAGGATTGGGCTGTAGAAAATATGCTGGTAAAGAAAGTTCCGGCCAGTATTACGCTTGCCCAGGGTCTTTTGGAAAGCGGGAATGGCAATAGTACATTGGCAACCAAGGCCAATAACCATTTTGGAATAAAATGCCATAAAGGCTGGGAGGGGGGGACCTATTATATTGATGATGATGCTCCTAATGAATGTTTCAGAAAATATAAATCTGTATTGGATTCCTATAATGACCATGCTGACTTTTTATCCGGTAGGGAAAGATATCAAGGATTGTTTAATCTGGAGATCACGGATTATAAAGGTTGGGCAAACGGTTTGAAAGAAGCTGGTTATGCCACCAATCCTAAGTATGCCACGTTGCTGATAGACCTCATTGAAAAATATAAGTTGTATGAATATGATCAACTGGCATTAGATCCCGCCAATGTGAACAACAACAATACAAACAACAACAATAATAATAACAACAATAATAACAATGATCAATCAGGTCAGGAAAAAGGGAAACTGATCTATATTAACGGGCTAAAAGCTATCAGGATAAAAAAAGGCCAAACCAAAGACCAGTTGGCTACCGAATTTGAATTAAATGTAAAACAATTGGAACGCTACAACGAAATTGGGCCTGGAGATGTCCTATATGAAGGCGAACTTATTTTTTTGGAACCTAAGAGAAACTCTGCGGAGCCGGCATATAAATACCATGAAGTAAAATCAGGCGAAACATTTTACAGTATAGCACATCAATATGGAATGAAGATGGAATCCTTGATGAAGAAAAATAATATGTGGTATGGAAGTGTGATCAAACCTGGAGATAAACTAAGTTTGAGAAAGAAAAAACAACTATCCAATTAAAAATGCAAAATGAGGTGGACTCTTTTTGCATTTTTAATTTTAAATTTTCATCTTTTAATTCCCCATTAGTCTTTCTTTGCCGCTGGAGAAGTGGTAGCTTGGTTTACCTGGATTGTAATTTTCGCAGCAGCTATGGTTATGCTGGTTTCATTGCTATATTCATTGGCCTGGTAAAAGCTCATATTGAAAGAATTGGAAAATCCATCTTCAAAAAGGATGGTTTGTAATACCGAATTATCATCCGCGTTTAACAATTTTATTTTACCGTTTTTCTTGGTAATGTTCGGGCTATTGACCCAATCCCAGATAAACTGGTCCATTTTAACGGTTCGGATCTGGAATTGAATGGTTTGGTCATTGGGTGATGGATCATATCCTGAACCTCTGTTGTAAGTATTTAAATTGATACTCGATAGGGAATAAACTTTTCCTTCAACTTCTAATATGGTCTTGTACATAACAATGTTATTTAATAGAACAAAAATATAATAAATCAACGAATAGCCCTTGATATTTGAATGAGTAGATAAATTTATGAAAAGATTGTTAAATACTAAAGAATCATTCTTTCTATGAATACAATTCTTGTACTTTTAAACTATGAATTGGAAAGCCTATTTAGGGATCTTCATATTTATTTTATCTACCGGCCAGCTATATAATCAATCCACTTTACAGTATTCCTCTTTGGCTGATCTGAAAGCTCAGATATTAAACGATAAGGAGCATATTACGGTACTTAACTTTTGGGCAACCTGGTGCAGGCCTTGTGTGGCTGAATTACCCGAATTTGAAAAAGTTTATGCAGATTTTAAAGCCAGTAAGGTGAACATGATTCTTGCCAACCTTGACTTTCATTCCAAGGCTGATTCGTTGGTGCCTGCCTTCATTCAAAAACATCATTTACAATCACAGGTGGTACATATTACCGATCAGGATCCGAATGAGTGGATCGATCAGGTGGATATTTCATGGACAGGCTCTATTCCGGTTACGGCCATTTATTATAAAGGAGAAAAAGTTTGGTTCTTTGAAGGATCAACAGATTATGAAACTTTAAAATCAATTATCATTAAATACATTCAACAATGAGGAAACTAGTTTTATTTTTAGCTACAGGAACATCACTTCTCTTTTCACAATCCTATAAAATAGGAGATGAGGTGAAGGATTTTTCTTTAAAGAACATCGACAATAAGATGGTAAGCATGAAGGATTACAAGGATGCCAAGGGATTCATCATCATCTTTACATGCAACCATTGTCCATTTGCAAAGGCGTATGAGCAAAGGATCATGGACCTGGATAAAAAATACAGTCCTTTGGGTTATCCGGTAATTGCTATTAACCCGAATGATCCCAAAATTGTTCCTGATGATAGTTTCGAGAACATGGTTAAAACAGCCAAAGAAAAAGGGTATACTTTTCCTTATGTTTTGGATGATACCCAACAAGTGGCGAAAGATTTCGGAGCAACCAAGACCCCACATGTATTTATTGTCAACCGCCAGAAGTCAAAATTGATCTTGGAATATATGGGTGGAATTGATAACAATCCGGATGATGCAGCCAATGCGGATAAAAAATTCACTGAAGATGCTGTGAATGCATTGTTGGCTGGAAATAAACCAACTGAGACCACTACCAAAGCTCTGGGTTGTACTATTAAGTGGAAGAAATAATAGGCAATAAGCAAATTATTACACCACATGATTAACAATCCAGAGAAATACTGAATTCGAGAATTCAGTATTTCTTATCAATTGCCAATTGCCTATTTATTTCACGTTTCCTTTTACCTGGATAGTATGTTGTTTGTACAGAATATTTCCATCTGCATCTTTCCCATCCGGCTCGTTGGTAATAACAGTAATGGTTTTACTGATGATCCCGATCCTACTGATGTCATAAGCCACTTTTATCTGGCCTGTTTTACCTGGCTTAATAGGTTCTTTTGGCCATTCAGGTGTGGTGCATCCACAGGATTTTTTAATATCCGTAATCGTTAATGGGGATGCTCCATCATTGGTAAAAGTTAAGATCCTGAAGCCAGGATCTGACTTGGAGTCTACCTCCCCAAAATCTACTACCGTAGTAACCGGTGTAAAAACCGGGTCAGTAAAACTTTGGGCCTGTGTGGTGCCCACCATGGCTGCCATTAAGAGACCCGTTGCAAGAATTTTCGCTGCTTGTGTTTTCATATTCATTGATTTTTATTCAAAACTAAGGGCTATATATATCCCATTTTTTTCTTAACCATAGATTAACAGCAAAACATCTGTAACCATTGATATCACTGGTTTGGACAAAATTAACAAACACCCTGTTTTAAGTTAATATTATAAAAGAATTGCTTTTTTGACTGAAGAGATAAGCACCTAATATTACAGAAAGATTTTGGCAGGATGTATCTTTTATTCAATAAATGGCGTTACTTTACATGGATCATTTACAAATGAATTCATCCATCATACAAAATTCTTTTCTTCGATTTGGTTGGTTGATCATTACCGGATTTTCGGTTTTCCTGTTCAGCACAACCACACTTTATTTTTATTATTATAATGTGGCGGACTATAACTTCCTTGAAAAAAAACAGGAGGTGGTTTTCAATGTATTCTGGAGAACGGCTTTCTACATTCATATTACGGGTGGAATGATTGCTTTGTTGCTGGGCCCTTTTCAATTTGTTAAAAGGATCAGAAACAAGTTCATTAAATGGCATAGGACCTTGGGAAAGATATACCTGGCGTCCATTTTGTTCCTGGCTGGGCCATCAGGTCTTTTCATGGCTTTCTATGCCGAAGGAGGAGTGGTTGCAGTAATCGGCTTTACCGTGATGGCTTTGCTATGGGTGTTTACTACTTATATGGCCTACGAAACTATCCGAAAGAAAAACATTCAGGCCCATCGGGCATGGATGACCCGGAGTTTTGCTCTTACCTTTGCCGCAGTTATCCTGCGGCTTTATGTACCCATTGCTTCGAAGGTTTTCCATGTTCCATTTCATTATGTAGAAGCCAGTTCTGCCTGGGTGAGCTGGTTGCCCAACCTTATCGTTGCTGAAATACTATTGTTAATTATTCCCAAAAAGCTGTAGAGATCCGGTATCTTTTTGAACCTTTCAGCGTTGATAGTGTAAACCCTTAAAACCATCAGTCATGAATCGAAAAATCCTTGCAGTGTTGCTATTTTGTCCTGTAGTGGCTTTTACCGCCGATAAAATGATCGGAATAAATGACCATAAAGAACCGGCAAAGAATAAAATCACAGTAAAAACCTACGCCATCACCAATAGTTCTGATCCAAGCACCTCCAACAATGTATTGGTAGAGGTGAATAGGGTAAATACCGAAGAATTGGTAACAGAAATGAAAAAGACCATCAATGATCGGGAATCAAGAGAAGCTGCCTTTTATGCCAGCGACTATACCGGTATCTGGGGTGATGAGTTAACTAAAGAGGAGGCAAAGTTTTTAAAATCTCATGTAATTAGAAAACTGGAAAACCACAATATTTGTTCGATAGATCTAAAAGAATCATTTAGTCGTTGTCCTAGTGGCTATAATGCCTATGTGATTTTAGCGGATGGTAAACCCACCAACGAAGGATGGATGATTTCTAACTCTGGTTGCGATGCAGATCCCATTACTATGTTCAGATATGATGTAGCTGCTGGAACTGTTGAAGCCAAAGTAAGTGACAAGGCAGGTTATGTTAGTTTGGATGATTTTTTCAAATTATATAAATCAGCCAAGAAAAGTTTGTAAATAAATGGGTACACATAATAAAAAAAATAGCCCCGATAATGATCGGGGCTATTTTTTTTATTATTCGATTGAATTTTAGTTCACCACGATTTTTTTACTCGATTTCCATTGATCAGTTTCCCAAACCAATAAATAAACTCCTCTCGGCCATGTATTGGCATGAAGACTATATTGACTGGATCCCTGCTGAAATACTCCTGAATAGATCATGGTCACTATTTTTCCAGTCATATCAGTAATATATAGTTTACCTTCTGTTTTTTTAGGACAATTAAGTATGATGTTAGCCTGTCCGGTAGTTGGATTTGGGTAGGTATTCAATGCAGGTTGTTCGTTGAATTCTTCCATCCCCACATTTCCTGCTATGCTCACCGAATCACAAAAGGTGGCAGAATCTCCACATTCATCATAAGCTGTTAAACAAACCCAGTAGTTGCCAGCAACAGCATAGGTATGAGTTGGACTGGCGGTTGTGGATGTGTTTCCATCCCCAAAATTCCATAATACCGAAGTGCTGAAGGTAGTTGTATTCGTAAAGTTGGCATCAAATACCGCATTGGTATAACTAAAGCCCGGGGTGGGATTATTGGGACAAGCAGTTATGGCCATACAAATGGTATCTGCTCCACATATATTGGTTGAAATCAGGCATGCATTATATGTACCATTTGCGGCATATGCATACGTAGGATTTGTTGAGGTAGATGTATTACCATCCCCAAAATCCCATGAAGAAGTGCTTCCGTATACTGTTAAGTTGGTAAAGTCAACCGAATCAGGTGCCACTGTATAAGTGAAGCCGACAACGGGAGGAGTACAAACGAGAATGGAATCTATAATGGTATCATTCGGGCTGCATGGATTGGATGCGATCAGGGTAATAGTATACCATCCTACGGAGGCATAGTTATGTACTGGATTTTGGGAGGTTGAGGTATTTCCATCTCCGAAATCCCAATACCAACCACTTGCGTTGGTCGACAGATCCGTGAATGTAGTGGTTAAAGTACCTGCTGCGGTGTTGTCACTAAATGCTGCAGTTGGAGATCCTAGACAAACGTTAACTGAAGTACATACCGTATCAATACCACATGTTGTATTGATATAGGCGCAAACATTAAAAATGCCACTGCTTACATACGTATGTGTTGGATTATAATTGGTATCCAAGGGACTGCCATCCCCATAATCCCAAACAGTATATAAACTGGTGTACATGGTGTCTGTACCATCGCTAAAAGTATAGTCAGCTCCTATGTTTGAATAATTCAGGGTGTACAACATTGTTGAATCATAATATAACCAAACCCTGCTGATATTCATGGAAGATGGTTCAGACCATATTTGCTGAGGAGGTGTGGTAGTTAATGGGAATTGCATGCCCATCCTTGCGATTGGAGTTGAGATCCCTTCAATGGTTGTGAACCCGGTTAAATTCCCATATGAATTAATAGTTCCCCTATAACCAAGCACTCCAATAATATCTCCCTGGTTAACTAGTATATTCAATCCACCAATTATACCTGGAGTGGCATTATTCTGTGTAAAGTAGAGAATGTCGAAGACATTAGTGGTTGTGGAAAAAACAGGTGGTGTTACCGGCATTCTCAGAATGGCGATACTTTGACTCCCACTGCTGGCATCAGTAGGTACTTCAACACCCGTAATGGTAAAGCAGCTTTGTGCTGTAAAAAAATAACCTCTTACGTTAGGCGTATTGGTGCCCGATTGAGCAGGCATAGGGGTTTGAATATATGCTTGTGCCTGAAGGAAATTTAAGGTAACCGTTAATAAGATAATTGTAAATAGTTTTTTCATAAATCCTGTGTTGAATGATTTATAACAAAAATAAAGAAAAAATCTTGGGCTCAAATAAAGAATGTCGTAAACATCCTAATAGTAGGTGCAAACAGCTGAATGATATGCAATAAAAAGCGCATCCGCCAAAGGTGGATGCGCTTTTTTAAGATGGTTCAAGCTCGTGAACTACCTCACTAATAATTTCTGGCTCATTACACCTTCATTGGTATTGGCAACCACCATATATACGCCAGCACTCCAGGTCTCAGTATTGATAAAGAATTTACTTTCTCCCATTTTAAAATCACCAGTATAAATTTCATGTACTATTTTTCCATTCATGTCTGTTACGTACATATTACCATTTAATTTTCTATCCGTATGAAATGGAATGCATGTAATTCCATGACTTGGATTGGGGAACAGTCCAGCACTAAATACATTGGCCAAATTATCTTCTACACTGGAGCTACCATCATCCAATACATCAAATTGCCAGATACCATCAGGAGCTACCATAGGGCGAACTTGTTGTTTGCCACTATTGGCTTGGGCATGTATATAGTAATAAACGGTGGTGCCTATAGCCTGTGCCGGAATATAACCTGTCCAGGTATCTGTAGGTATTCCGGTTAAACTCATACTTACAGCTGTATATGCCTGAGTGGTATCAGTTGTCCAATATAAAGTGGCATTGGAAATGCCTGTTTTATGCTGAACAATGGCATCTACCTGATAAGGATTGGTATCATCATAGGTATCGGCAAGGTTATCATGTACAATGCGAAGAGGATCTTTTACTCCCACCGTATGTGTAATACAATGGATCACTCCACCTTGTGAAATAATATTGGCTCCAGTATTATCTGCATCGATCATTACTACATTATAACCCGGCATATTTTCTTTCACAATACGCAAAGCAGTGGTATCATATTCGGTACGGTAACCTGGCATGATCACTGTTTTATTGACGATCACAAAATTGGAATAGGTCCGATAAGAAGCTACCGGAGCATAATTACCTCCTGTGCTTGGTGGCATGGGTACCCTTACAATATTATATGGATTTCCAAAGGCATTATTATAATTGGTTAATATGTATTGTAGGTTAGCTTCCATTTGCGGACCATCCGATATTCCTAATGGAAATTCACCCACCAGAATGGTTTTCTCATCCAAAAATTTCATATGCATATCAATATGATGTATTCCGTCGTTAGGTAATACCGTCATTTTAGCATAACGATTGATACCATGGTAATCATCTACAATTTGATTGATCACTGTTTCGCTATGGGTTGGATAGGGGAGTGCATAGCTTCCCGAACCATCATTTTCATCCAGGATAAGTTCTGAAGCCAACGCGGTACCCATTCCATCTATCATCCAGTTCCCTCCAGTATTCATTAAGTTATTAGGAGCAACTGTAGTGGAGAACAGGGGGATACCTAAAAGGGCTGAATATGCTTCGGGGATAACATCATCATCCGGACGAGGACGGTTATAGATCCAATCCACCAAAACCAGCGAATCCACGTCATTTAAGTAACAAGTATTTGCTCCGTAATCGCGGATCCAGATGGAATTATAAGCTACTTCGATATACTTAATATTGGTCAACGGCACACTGCTGGCCACTAGATCCGATTTAACTGTGTTCGAATCGGAGCAATGGATGATTACCGTACATTCTTCCTGAGCGGCGTCCACGATTTGGGCTAAAATGGTGGGGAAACCAGTCCAGGTAATTACCAATGCCTGCACTTCTTCCCATTGGGCTGCCGTCCTTGATGGCAACCCAGGAGGGGTGGTGATGGCACGTGAGGGGTTATTGTAAATGTTTTGAAGGTAAGCTTCCATCAACAATTCTTCTCCCGGATAAAAACCTATGGGTAGAATGTCGGGTTGCTGAGCTTGTGTAAATCCAAAAAGGCCAGTTAATACTACTGTAAGTAGAGTTTTACGCATCATAAAATGGTGTTATTATATATCTAAAGTAGTGGTTTTGGGCTTAAATCCCAAATTAAGGGGCCCTGTACCCAGACCTGGCCGAGCCCCATTCCGGATAGTTATCCGGGCAGCATTCCTTCTCCCCGGCTTTTCTGCCGGATATTCCAGGTACATTGCCACCCCTGGGGCAGTGCAAGACGGTTGAAAGTTCAACGAAACCTTGAACATCGAACGTCCGGCCACGCCGCCCCAAAATATAAGAAGGATTGCTACATTTGACCAACAAAAATACATCCATGAAACGCTTAATTGAATGTGTTCCGAATTTCTCTGAAGGCAGAGATCAGCATATCATCGATAAAATAGCCGCCTCCATTATGTCGGTGGATGGCGTAAAACTATTAGATGTTGATCCCGGAAAGGCCACGAATCGAACAGTGATGACCATGGTAGGTGAACCTGAACGTGTGATCGAAGCTGCTTTCCAGGCCATTAAAACAGCCAGCGAATTGATCGATATGTGCAAACATACCGGCGAGCATCCACGGATGGGAGCAACCGATGTATGCCCATTGGTACCTATTAGTAATGTTACCATGGAAGAATGCGTTGGTTATGCCCATCAATTGGGAGAAAGAGTAGGAAAAGAATTAGGGATCAGTGGCTATTTTTATGAGTCTGCAGCAAAAAATCCGCAACGAAAAAACCTGGCAGATATTCGTGCCGGCGAGTATGAGGGATTGGCCAAAAAAATAGTGGATCCTCATTGGAAGCCCGATTTTGGTCCGGCCACCTTCAACTCAAAATGTGGCGCAACCGTTATTGGAGCACGTAATTTTTTGATTGCCTATAATATCAATTTAAATACTACCAGCACCCGTCGTGCCAACGCTATTGCTTTTGATGTAAGAGAACAGGGAAGAGTAAAAACGGATGCCAATGGAAAAAATATATTGGATAGCAACGGAGAACCCATTCGAATTCCTGGAACTTTAAAATCAGTAAAAGCCATTGGTTGGTTTATTGAGGAATATGGAGTGGCACAAATCTCAATGAATTTAACGGATGTAACGGTAACCACTGTACATCAGGCATTCGACGAGGTTTGTAGCAAAGCTCTGGCTCGTGGGATCAGAGTAACCGGGTCTGAATTGGTGGGCTTGATCCCTTTACAATCCTTATTGGATGCCGGAAAATATTTTTTACAAAAGCAACAACGAAGTATTGGAGTTCCGGAAAGCGAGCTCATAAAAATCGCTGTAAAATCTTTAGGTCTGGATGAGTTAAAACCTTTTGATCCCCAGAAAAAGATCATTGAATATTTGATCAGGGATGAAGCGGATAAGAAACTGGTGTCGATGTCGGTCGAAAAATTTGCGGATGAAACATCTTCCGAATCACCTGCACCGGGTGGAGGTTCGGTAGCTGCTCTGTGCGGAGCGATGGGAGCATCCCTGGCAACTATGGTGGCTAATTTATCTTCACACAAACGAGGATGGGATGAGAAATGGGAATTCTATAGCAACTGGGCTGAAAAGGGTCAGCAACTCAAGAACAAACTCATCCACCTGGTGGATGAAGATACGGCAGCTTTTAATAGGATCATGGCTGCATTTCAATTACCTAATAACTCGGATCAGGAAAAAAAATCCAGGAAGCAGGCCGTTCAGGAAGCTACCAAATATGCTACCGAAATTCCTTTTTTGGTGATGCAAACCATTTTTGAAAGCCTGGAGATCATAGAGACAATGGCTAAGGATGGAATGAAATCGTCCATTAGTGATATAGGGGTGGGAGCTCTTTGTGCACAAGCTGGTGTTGGAGGGGCTTTCCTGAATGTAAAGATCAATGCTGCAGGTTTGGAAGACAAATCATTTGCCACAGATATGTTGGCCAAAGGGCAGAAAATAGCAGATGCTACCCAGAAACAGGTAGAAAATATTTTGACCATAGTGAATCAAAAAATCGGTGTTTAACGTTTGTATATGTTAGGCGGGCTGTAATTTTTAGGGAGAATCATACCATGTTGAAGAAGTTCATATCGCATCCTACGTCTCGAGGAATTATCTATTTCTTCCCTTTTCAATTACTCATGTTGCATTTGCAGCGTAACCAGGTACTTCTTCTCATTTGGATCGTTGTTTTTGGATTTGTAAGTAATCGGGTTGGAGTTGGACTAGGGATTTCCTATTTATTTATTGTACCAGAATACCTGGGGCAGGTGAGTACCTATTCATACGCCCTGGTTGGTTTTGCATTGGGTGGGTTTATGACCGCATTCAATGTATCCAGTTATGTGATCAACAGCCATCGATTTACTTTTTTGGCCACCCTTAAACGACCCTTTATTAAATACTGTTCCAATAATTTTATTATTCCATCAACTGTATTAATTGTTTACTTATTTAATATTTACCATCACTTAAGGTATTATGAATTGATGCAACCATGGCCAATATTATTGAATATGGTAGCATTTTTAGGGGGCACGCTGGCGTTTATTTTATTATCCGCATTATACTTTCAATTACTCAATAAAGACTTTAAAAATATTTTTGGCAAATCGGCCGATGAAGACGAAGGCTCAACCCTGGCCATGCTAACTTCTTTTAAACTGGGTATTTTCAGGCGTCATTTCATTTCTCAGGTTACACGCAGAAGCAAATACCGGGATGAATGGCCAGTAGAAACTTACCTTTGTAATATTGGCCGTATCTCACGTTGTAAAAAAACAGAACATATTGACAGGGCTAAATTGTTAATGGTGTTCCAACAAAACCATATCATGGCTTCTATTTTTGCCATCCTGGTTTTTGCTTCCTTGATCTTACTGGGGGTTTTCAGGGAAAATAAATATTTTGAGCTACCGGCGGCAGCCAGTTTACTTTTGCTGGGTACTATGGGAATGATGGTAGTTGCCGCTGTTCACTTTTTTATGAGAGGCTGGTCCACTGTATTTTTTATCGGAATTGTTTTTGCATTGAATTGGCTTTCGATGCATAGTAACTTTAGGGCCATTAATTATGCATATGGATTGGACTACGAAAAACCAGCTATTTATGATCCTGAAGCGATGACGAAAGAAATACGGGAAAGTGGGTGCATGGAAAAAGACATCGCTTATCACGAAGAGATCCTGAACAACTGGAAGAAAAAGGCTTATGTTAATCCAACGATTTCATCCAAACCTAAAATTGTATTTATCAATTGCAGTGGAGGAGGATTAAAATCGGCCTTATGGACCTTTTATTGTATCCAGGTTTCTGATCATCAACTGCAAGGGAAATTACTGCAAAATACTGTGCTTATCACCGGTTCATCAGGTGGAATGATAGGAGCCTCTTATCTACGCGAATTGTATTTGCAGCAGCAGATGGGAGTGATCGACAATATCTATGATCCGAAGTGGAGTGAGAATGTGTCAAAAGATATGTTGAATCCAATTGCCACTTCCATGGCATTGAACGATCTTTTCCTCCGATGGCAGCATTTTACCGAAGGGAACTATACATATCCTAAGGATCGGGGTTATGCCTTCGAGCGAAAATTAAATGAAAACACGAACTATGTTCTCGATAAAAGATTAGGGGATTATACCGAGCCGGAAAGAAATGCCATTATACCGATGATGATGTTTTCCCCTTCTATTACAAACGATGCCAAGAGACTCATTATCTCCAGTCAACCTGTTTCTTTTATGAGTTATAACAATACAGCCGACAATCGTCACGCCTATATTGAGAACATTGAATTTACCAGGTTGTTTAAGAATCATAATCCTTATAACCTGAAATTTACCTCTGCAATCCGGATGAACGCAACCTTTCCTTATGTGCTGCCGGTAGTTTCATTGCCCAGCAGCCCGTTACTTGAAATCATGGATGCCGGTATGAGGGATAATTACGGAACCCGAACGTCGATGCAATATATTTTTCATATGCGTAAGTGGATCAACGAGAATACCAGTGGAATCGTAATGATCCGAATCTTTGACGGAAAAAGGGTGAACTATGAGAAGCAAAGAAATACTTCTTTGTTGCAGGACCTGGTATCTCCATTAGGTGGATTAGTGGGAAATGTAAGCAAGATCCATTTGCAGGAAAACGACCAGTTGATACAAATGATCGATGAAGTAGTAGATGTTCCGGTAGATGTGGTCGAATATAGATTGGGAGAGGTGATCAAAGACAAGGAAATATCCATGAGTTTTCACCTCACTCCAAGAGAGAAGCAAAGGTTGATCGCTGCGTTTGACGATGATAAGATCAAGCTCGAAATAGAGCATTTAAGGGAGATCTTCCTGAACGGTAAAAAGTAGTAGAATGCACTAATTGCTGACCACCAGTCAATTACCCTTTTTGAGATTTACATTTTATTCATATTTCCTTGTTCATTTCTTCATCTGTTAGGGATGCAATATCTGCTTAGCTATAACGATATTGTAGTATGTTTATTCCCGTAAAAATATCACCCATCGCCGACCTTGATCTGCGCTTGAGTATACCCACCGGTTTTGATTATGAGCTTGACTGGATGCCTTCATCCGGAGGTGTTGTTTTTTTAGACAATAGAAAAATTATTTTGCCTCAAGAAGAGGACAATTCCATTCTGAATCTCACTTATAAAAAATGTGCCAAGTACTTTTTACAACCCACGGGAATGGAGGTTCGTATCAAAAGTTATGACCTGAAGTATCCCGAACATATTGCGGCAGCCATCATTATAAAAGAAACTGCTAAGAGGTTCCGTTATTCGGATGAATGGGCTATAGGTGTTTTCGAAAAAATATTTGCAGGAAATGTTTTTGATCATGCTGCCAGTTATATCTATGCCATTTTAAGGGAAAACGAAGGAGAATATTTTTTCAACGAAGTGGATAATTCATTGCAATATGCTCAACTGCTGAAAGACCAGGGAAAACTCATTCTAAGGGTTGATAAACCTTTCGAAATTAAAAGCAATGAGATCGAAAAGGAAAAACTTCTACAGATTTTAAGTAAGAACCATCAAATAAACTGGATCACCTTTCTTCATGATATGCATTTGTTGACGAACAGCAAAAAAATGAACGAGTTCCTCGATGAATTAAGGGCCCATGAGTTGACCACCCTGGTATTGCCGGCTACCGATGGTTGGAATTATTTAATAATTGTCTACTTTTATCAACATAAATCCAAAGGGATGCAAGAGGTGATCGAAAAACTCTATCAAAAATACCTCGGTCAGCCTGTTGTATTTGTAGGTTGAGTAATATCCATGAAAATTTTATTTGTAGACACTGTACACCCATATTTAGAAGAGAAACTTACCGAAAAGGGTTTTGATATTTCTCATTTTACTTCTTTTGATAGGGAAAAATTTATTTCCATTGCCGGTAACTATGATGGATTTATTATCCGAAGTAAATTTATGCTGGATAAAAACATGCTGGACCATTGCAAGCAGTTAAAATTTATTGCCCGTGCCGGTGCAGGTATGGAAAATATTGATGTTTCCTATGCACAAAAATTGGGAATCGAATGTTTCAACAGTCCTGAAGGGAATAGGGATGCGGTAGGGGAGCAGGCCATCGGTATGTTGCTGATGTTATTGAATCATTTAAAGAAAGCAGATATCGAAGTAAGGCAAGGGGTTTGGATCAGAGCAGAAAACAGAGGGCATGAACTCATGGGAAAAACCATTGGATTAATTGGCTATGGAAATACGGGTTCTAAGTTCGCAAAGAAACTTTCCGGTTTCGAATGTGAGATATTGGTATATGATAAGTATAAAGGAGAGATCAAAGACCCATTCGTGAAAAATGTGAAAATGGAGGAGATCTTCGAAAAAGCTGATATCTTAAGTCTACACATCCCTTTAACCGAGGAAACCTATTATCTGGTAAACGAAGATTTTATTTCTAAATTCAAAAAACCTATTTATATGATTAATACATCACGAGGCAAGAATTTGAATACCTCCGACCTGGTGAAAGCACTCCAATCAAAAAAAGTATTGGGAGCATGCCTGGATGTATTGGAATATGAATCCGATTCTTTTGAGCATATGAATATTGCGAAAATGCCTGAGCCTATACAATACCTATTAAAAGCAGATAATGTGATTATTACTCCACATATTGCCGGCTGGACCCATGAATCAAATTATAAAATGAGTTACCATCTCGCCGAGAAGATATTGGCCAAATTTAGTTGAGCGATTATTTACCAATCAGGTTTAAAAAAGAGATAATGGCTGGAGCAACCACTCTAGGTTGTTGCTGAAGCATTTTTACTTTTTGCACCGGATTATATCCAGCTCGTGTAGAGCCGGCAAATTGGTTGAGCCAGAAAGAGCATTGGGCCACTACTACAACCAGCAATACTCCTACTAAAATCTTGAAGAACCGAAGCTGTTTTTTAACGTTTTCCATTTGCTTTTATAATATGACGCACCAGGTTGTTAAATGTTACTTCAAATCTAAATTTTATTTAAAAACCAACCTAGAAAAAAATGGAATAGTTATTAAATATCTGATTGTTAATAATCTAGCCTTGCCCGGTCTGGGTCACCAAAGATGGGATTTTAGTCATATGGCTTCGATTTGGCTTATTATTTGGGCGAATTCAACAAAGGGGCCTCCATGCTATAAATATGGGTTTATGTGCTGGCAGTACTTTTTATAGTAAATAAGAAAAGTGGAAAACTGAGGTTTTCACTTTTTCTGTAGCGTAATGTTAATAGTTATTTCAAATCTAAATTTCCTTTAAAAAGAAATTTGACCCAAAAATGCTTGCATCGTATAAAACAGTTGATTATAAAAATGGAAATATAAATCGAACTTACTAAGTCTTGTTAAGGTTCGATTTCGTGTTTATTTTAGTTAGTAACTTGGATTTGCTAACCATTACAAAACATGAATGAAAGTTACTATACCAAGTTTCCAAAACAAACCCTTTTCGCCCTCCAAAAGAACTTCCCCCCAATTATTTGCCATTTTTACATGTCTTCTGTTAAGCATTCATGCTGGATCTTCCCAAAATCTAACCTGGGCTAAAAACCTGGTGAGTTCCAATTCTTTTTCCAACGTAACCTCCATGGCGGTTGATATCAACAGCAACGTATATCTTGCAGGGATCTTTAATGACACGGTCGACTTTGATCCCGGACCAGCCGTACACAAGGTGTATGGAAACAATAGCGTATTCATTTTAAAAATTGATTCAGCGGGAAATTATATCTGGTCGAGGACATTCGATACAGGAACGGCTAGTAGCATTTCAACCCGGGTCGAGGTGGATTTATCAGACAATGTTTACCTGGCCGGTAATTTTACTGATACAGTAGATTTTGATCCGGGAATTGGTGTTTTTCATCTTATTTCTTCTTCTTACGACATGTTTGTATTGAAGCTGGATGCTTCCGGAAGTTTTGATTGGGTGAAAAGCATTCAATCCACCAATATAATTCCATGGAGTATGGATGTTGATGCAAATGGAAATATTTATCCGGCGGGAAGTTTTTCCGGACAGGTTGACTTTGATCCTGGACCTGATACAACTGCACTGACTGCTGTGGGTTCGAACGGATTTATTTTAAAATTTGATACGGATGGAAATTATATATGGGTAAAAGAATTTCAGGCAGCATCCTCCGCTATTAATTACTCGATCTCAATTGATAATTCTGGAAACATCTATACTGCTGGCCGCCTTTTTGGCGCAGTTGATTTTGATCCGGGTATAGGATCTTATATCCTGATAGATACGGCCAAACCGGTATATATATGTAAACTGGATCCTTCAGGTAACTTTTTATGGGCTACCAGTTATAAGGCCGATTTCAGTTTGGGAAATTTGCCATATATACAAGCAGATCCTACGTCTGGAGTATTAATTACCGGATCTTTTCTGTCAACGGTTGACTTTGATCCAGGAGTAGGTATCCATCACCTCAGTTCTAATGGTGGAGCAGATGTATATTTGATGAAACTCAATAACGATGGGACCTTTGCATGGGCAAAAAGCATCGGAGGTTCGGGAGATGATGAAGGAAATGCGGTGGCAATTGGTTTAAATGGAAATATTCATGCAACTGGTTTTGCTTTCGGAGGATTGATCGATTTTGATCCGGGAGCTTCTGCCTTTCATATCAATTGTGGCTTTGGAACTGCCTATATGTTATCCCTTAATCCGAACGGTGATTTTATATGGGCCGGTGCCAACACGCAGACAAGTTCGGGCTTTTCAAAAGGAAAGTTCATTCTTTCGGATTATGAGAACAATATTTGTGCTGCCGGTCAATTCAATGGATTTGTTGATTTCGATCCAGGATCTGGAGTGTTTGAAATGTCGAACCAGTTTGGAAGTGGGGTGGGTGAAATATATGTACAGAAATTAAGTGCTCCCAACACCATCGGTCTAAGTCCGAATGAAAATACATCAGGGATACAACTTTATCCTAATCCCGTGGTGGATTTTTTAAACATTCATTTTAATGCAGAGCAATCCACGATGGATATCATGGTTTATAATGAAACAGGTCAGATCATTTTAAGAAACTCCAGCTTTCATGGTCAAGATTGCAGATTGGATTTTCGTAACCTCACCAGTGGAATTTATTTTATCAGGATGGAAACTGCTAGGGGAGTAGAGTCCTGGAAAATAGTTAAACAGTAATTTTTTTCATCACTATAAAGAGATAAGGGGAGGAGTCCCCTTATTTTTTTCCAATAATCCTTCTGAACATTCGTTTCTCGAATTCCCAGAAGAACTTGAACTGCCCAAATATAAATCCATACAACAGGAGGATCAGGTTATAAATAGGCAGGATCAATACCCAATACAGGATACTCACCCAGGTAGGAATGTCTCCGGTTGGAAACAGTAAATGGAATAAAGGTCTTTTAAGAAGAGCAACGGTAGTTCCTGTGCAAGCAAATACAAGTAAAATGATAAACACCTGGAAAGCACTTTTTACTTTCCATCGGCTCTTAAGCTTTTCTATCCATACCGGTGATTGTTTCATTCTTGTTATTTCGGTCTTCATCGTCAATGATCGCATCCGATTTAATATCGGATGTTAAATTACAAATTATTCTACCCAATCAGCAACAAACAAATTCGTATTCCTGGTCCCTCCATTGTTACGGTTGCTGCTGAACAAGATCTTTTTTCCATCAGGGGAGAACATCGGAAAAGCATCAAATACCGGATCAAAAGTAATTTGTTCCAATCCGCTACCATCCAGGTTGATCATCCATAAGTTGAACATAAACTCTTTAGGTGATTGATGGTTACTTGAGAAAATGATCTTATTTCCCGAAGGATGAAAGAAAGGGGCCCAGTTGGCTTTACCTAGCTTGGTAATTTGCTTTTTATCCGATCCATCTACGTTACAAACAAAAATTTCCATGTCGCTGGGTTCAACCAAATGTTTTTTCAACAGGTCTTTGTATTTGGCCACCGAGGTATCAGCGGTAGGACGGCTGGCTCTGTATACAATTTTAGTGCCATCGGGTGAGAAAAAGGCACCCCCGTCATAACCCAATTCATTGGTAATTTGTTTTACATCACTTCCATCAATATTCATGGTATATAATTCCAAGTCCCCGCTTCGGTCGCTGGTAAATACAATTTTATCTCCTTTGGGACTTACGGTTGCTTCAGCATCATATCCTTTTTTATTGGTAAGCTGGCTCACGATCTCTCCCTTCAAATTGCTTACATAAATATCCATGGTTTCGTATACCGGCCAATAATAAGCACCTTTTTTTCTTTCGGGAGTTGGGGGGCATTCATCCCCTGCCTTATGCGTACTTGCGTACAATATCAACGAATCGCCTGGTAAAAAATAAGAACAGGTGGTCCTTCCTTTTCCGGTAGAGATCAAAGTAGGCTCCTTATCCATCATATTACCATCGGCCAGGGTAAACATATAGATCTGGTCGCAAAGAACATTGTCGGCTTTATTGGTATACTGAAAGCAGAATTTAGTACCATCAAAACTCCAATAAGCTTCTGCATTATCTCCGCCGTTGGTTAGCATTTTAATATTAGCCAAATGCTTTTCCTGCTCATACCTGCATGTATCTATCACCGTTTCGGTTTTGGTGCTATCCTTTCCATTTTCTTTTGAATTGTTTTTCTTGCCCCCACAACTGGCCAAAATAAATCCTAATAAGCATAAGATCAGAGTACTATATTTCATCTTTTCTAAAATTTGCAGCAAATATAATCAACTCAACAGCCTATCAGGTTCCTGGTATGCATTTTCACCTGTTTTAGGTATTGGTTAGGACACAAGATAAAGGACTTAAGACTTAGGACTTTTATATCATAAGTCCTATGTCTTTTTTATTGGGCATTTCCCACAAGCCCATCCTTGGGTGTTCCGCTCTACCCCTTTCTCCAGCCAATAAGTAACCCTAGGCTGCAAAAGAGCTCATGGCCACTCGCTTTTTGCAACTCAAGGGTTACTAATGCCTGGGGCTGTGGGGTGCCACCTGCCTGCCTATGCGTTAGCTTTCACCTTGACAGGCAGGCTTCACCCCAGGCCATGCCCAGGTTATTGGTCGAATTTGTTATAAAACCCCCAATTCCTCCATCTTAAAATCCCGACCCGAACCGCCTCATGCTTAGCCGAGGCGGTGAGAGCATGAGTTCTTAATGCAAATAGGAACAACACGAATAATCCTAAATTTTCTTACCTTTGCATTAAACAAAATTCTTCTATGCAAGAGAATGTATCAACGCAGGAAGCTCCAGTAAAAAAGAAACTCTTTGTTTCTCATAAGGATGAGTCGGTAAGAATGTTCAAAAGCAACTTTATGGACCTTTTTTCCAGGACCCCGTTTTGGGTTCCCCTGGCGATGTATGTGCCTGTAATGATTGTCTTGGGCTACCGTTCAATCGCAGTTTTACACAATGAATGGTATCTGTTTGCAGGTCTCTTTGTAGGCGGCATTTTTATATGGTCGGCGCTGGAATATTTATTGCATAGGTTCGTATTCCATTATCATCCAACCAGCGAAGCAGGCAAACGATTCATGTTCATCATGCATGGTGTACATCATGATTATCCAAACGATAGTTTAAGATTAGTAATGCCACCGAGCCTTTCATTGCCTTTAGCAGCCTTCTTTTATTTACTCACCTGGCTAATTGGCGGAGCTCAGTACGGGGAAAGTGTATTTGCAGGAATGGTGATGGGGTATTTATTGTATGATGAGTTACACTATGCCACCCACCATGCTACCTGGCAGTGGGGATGGTTTCAGAGGCTTAAAAAATACCATATGAAACACCATTACAATGATCCTGAAAGAGGATTTGGTGTAAGCAGCCCGTTCTGGGACAATGTATTCCGTAGTAAATTCAAAGCATAACAATATATATCATAAAAAAAGGCTCCGGAAGGAGCCTTTTTTTATGCATTTAGTTTTTTTATTATCCCCATTGACCAAGGATCATATACCTTTCTTCTTTTTTCTTTTTGCGAAGATAGATAACGGTGAGTTTATTCAGACAAATTTCCAAATGGGTTTCTGTAGTTTGATCTTCATATTCGTGTAAAGCGGATTGAATGAACACCCTTGAGCCATTTTCGGTATTGTATTCCAACTCAAAATCAATCCGGCCCAGGCTGTCGGTGAATCCGCTAAACCCCATTACTTCCACTTTTACATATTGCAATGGTTTCTTCGTATCGGCATCTACGAGTCGAAAACTAAATTTCGATTTCTGCGTTACGGTTGATTTAGCGGTGTCGGCATTTACAGCATTCACGGTTGCTTTTTCTGTGGTTGGAATGAGTTGTTCGGTATTTACCCGGTTCTCCGTTCCAACCCTTAAAATAGACTGGCTTTTAGGCATCAATATGTTTGACTGACCAGGAGTTTGAGAATAACCGGTAGAAACCTGCAACATTCCGGCAACAATCGCAGCGGCAATCGCATTCCAATATTTTTTGCTGGCTTGTTGAACCTGTTGCACCTGGTAGATCATTCCCATTTGTTTTTGATCGAACATCCCACAACTATACTTTCCGCTTTGCAGCATTTGTAAAAGCTCCTGATTGCTCATGTTGGAGAAATCATGGATGATATGGTTGCATGAGTTGCAATAACGGGCATCACCCAATGGTGTCATCTCATCCCATTTTTGGGAGCATGGTTTTTTAATATCTAATTTTTTATCGGCCATCGTTTTTACATATAATAAAGTCCACCCCATCCCCCATGTTTTCTTCCGCTCTTGTATTTTGTTCTGTTTAATATTACCACACGGGTTTTATTCAGAATATTTTCCAGCCTCACTTTAATGGTTTTGGCTTTATAATAACCACCCCATTTGCTTTTATATTCCGAATGGGCCACTTTGATCGTGATCATCTGGTCGAGCCGAACGTTTTTGGGTAATTCGTAAATAAATAACCCGTTCTCATCAGTAGTAGCAGTAATTTCCAGGTCTTCAATGAGGATCTGGATATCTTTTAAACCTTTTTTCGTTTCACCATGTATTACTTCAACTACAAACTTGTTGGTCTTTTCTTTGATTTTTTCTACCGGTTTTTCTACTTGCACTTCCTCTCCATCCCGAATGATCGAAGTACTTTTATTGATCAACCGATGAGTATTCGTGGTGGTAGGTGTTTGAGAATAGGAGGTGGAGACCTGGAACATACCGGCCACAATAGAAGCTGCAATGGCTACCCAGTATTTTTTTCTTTCCTTCCTGGTTTCTTCGAAGTAATACATTTTTTCAAGCTGTTCACCGGTAAACCTTCCGCAATGGTATTTTCCGCTTGATATGGTCTTGATCAATTCGGCATCCGTCATTTTTCTAAAATCGATCACAATGGAATCGCATTTGGTGCAATGTCTTCCTTCTCCCTTCGGTAGCATTTTGCTTAATTTCTCCGGGCAATGTTCATGGATAGTGATTTTTTTTAATGCCATAGTATTTAATTATAATATTTACCAACCAAATAAGTACGACGTGGTCTTTTTCTTTTTTTAGGATTCAATAAAATGATTTTCTCTTCATTGATCAATTTTTTCAACTTGATCTTAATGGTTTTTGATTTATACCGACCTTTATGGCGTTTATATAAATGAGAATTTTTTCTGAAAATATTGTGATAAACCTTGATCGTGATCACTTGATCCAGGTCCCAACTTTTATCGGGAAAAATGGTGAGTACTCCATCGGCTCCTGAGTTACTATCAATATTCAGGTCCTCGATAACAATGGATATGCCTCCTATCCCTTTTTTGGTCTCCGCATGTTGTATCACCAGGTTGATTTCATCCTTTACTTCTTCTTTTACTAATGGAGCACTGGGTGATTCCGGCTGATCGTTTCTTTCTATGGACGTACTCTTATGGATGAGTTGATGTGTGGTAGTGGTGGGAGTTTGCGAATACGAACTTGATACCTGGAACATACCGGCTACGATGGATGCGGCAATAGCCATCCAATATTTTTTTCCCTGCCTTGCCGGCAGGCAGGTTTCCTTCCTGCTTTCTTCTATATAATATAATTTTTCAAGCTGCTCATTGCTGAATTTTCCACATTCATATTTTTTACTGGCAACCGTTTTGATCAACTCTTCATCCGTCATTTTACTAAAGTCGATCACAATAGAATTACATTTATCGCAATAACGGCCTTTACCCTTAGGCACCATCCTGCTGAATTTTTCAGAACAAGGATCAGGAATGGTAATTCTTTTATATGCCATAGTGGTTGGTTAAATATACCTGCCCATGATGTAATTGCGCTTGGGCATTCTAAATTTTTTCAGGTTCAACAGGATTATCTTTTCTTCATTGATCAGTTTTTTTAATTTGATCCGAATGGTTTTTGCTTTATAATGCCCCTTCCCATAATGCTTATATGAACGAGATCCTTTTGAAGCAGGGTGGTCCACCTTGATGGTAATGACCTGGTTCAGGTCCCAGTTTTTATCTGGGGAAATGGTCAACACACCTTCTGCTCCCGATATACTATCAATATTTAAATCATCAATAATGATGGAGATACCAGGAATTCCTTTTCTTGATACCGCACTTTGTATCACCAGGTTGATCTCATCCTGGACCTCTTCTTTTACTACCGGTGCTGTAGGTGTTTCAGGATCGTCATTCCTTTCGATGGATGTACTTTTATGGATGAGTGGATGGGTAGTTGTACCAGTGGGGATTTGGGAATACGAACCAGATACCTGGAACATGCCGGCCACAATAGATGCTGCAATGGCCATCCAATATTTTTTTCCCTGCCTTGCCGGCAGGCAGGTTTCCTTCCTCGTTTCTTCTATATAGTATAATTTTTCCAGCTGCTCATTGCTGAACTTTCCACATTCGTATTTTTTGCTCTCAACTGTTTTGATCAACTCCTCATCACTCATTTTACTAAAGTCGATCACGATGGAACCGCAGGTATCACAATGGCGTCCTTTACCTTCAGGTAGCATCTGGCTCCATTTCTGCTGGCAAGGATCGGGGATATGTATTTTTTTATAGGTCATTTTTTTAAAAACTAGGACAGCCATCTATCACCCAACGACTGCGGATAAGCCGAATGGTTTTGCTGTCATGTTCTTTCAAACGTATAGAAAGGGTTGTTAAATGATATTTATAATGAACAAATTCTACCGTTACCTTTTCATACTCCATTAAATCATCCTTGATCTCAAACGAAACCATTCCAAGGCTATCGGAAGTTAATTCAAGGTTGAATTCTTTTATTCGCACTTGAACATTTTTAATTGGAAATTTATGTTTGGCGTTGATAAGTGTTAGCGTAAATGTTTTTGAGGGTCCACCTGTTTTCTTTACCTCATTCTCGGTTCTGCTCACCAATCGGTGGGTCCTGTTTTGACCATAGCTTGAAAATATAAATCCGCATAGAAGAATGACAAGAAGGGTAAGGCCTTTTTTCATAAGCTAAATTTACCACAATTTAGGAGTTAGGAACCTAAAATGCAACACCCTAAATGTTAATTCGGTTCTATATAAATCTCCCCTCCGTCTACCCATTGATTCGGATCATTGTACCAGATTTCCACCTGGTAGAAAGGTGTCTTTGTAAAGGTTTTTAGGTCCACCACATGGTGGAAATAGTAATAACCATCAGCCATTACCTCTACCTGTACATACTCAGGTATTTGACCAGAAAGTACCGTAAATGAGCAATCGCCCTTTTTGTTGGTTGTATGCGACCAGACCCCACTGATTTTTAGCTGGGCATTGGATACTGGTTTTTTAGTTTGACCATCTACCACTTTTACTTTGATGGTCACCAAACTGTCTTCGTTGGTTTTTTGTTCTGGGACAGTCTTGTTTTTAGTTGTTTGATGATCTCTTAAAATGGAAGTTGATTTGGGTTGTACCGCAGTGATGGTTTGTTGCGCCTGCAAATGGGAGGGCATACATTGAAAAACTCCGGCTACCAGCATAGCTGCTATCGATGGCCAATGAAATATTTTTTTTCTCTTGGGAGCATGCAAGATCATGGTCCTGCCCAATTGTGATTGATTGAAATGTCCGCAAACATTTTTATGTGTCAATAAATATTGGATCACTTGTTCATCCGTCATGGTCGTAAAATCCACCACCGTCTTATCACATTGGGAGCAATGACGGCCACCCTTTTCTGCCTGACTCATATTTTGCCATCCAAATGTGCAGGGATTCCCCAGGGTTACTTTATATTTTTTCATGGCCTATGTACTAACGAGTTTCTTCAATGCTGATATCTCCTCTCAGCATATATTCTTCTCTTACCGTCATCAACACTTCTATTTTTTTTGATTGGAGGATCTTATTTTTCTGGATCTGCATGGATTGATAATTATATCCACTGGCGGTAATCTGTACCTGAACCAATTCAGGGATTTTTCCTTCGGCTATACTAAATGTGATCTTCCCATTTTTATCACTGGTAAAGGTTCCAATCTGATCGATGGTTACCGATGCATCTACAATAGGGGTCTTCCCTTCTTTCGCAATGATCTTGATCGTATATGTGATTAAGCTGTCTTTACCGGGCTCAGTCTTTGTTTCTTTGGGAGTTTCATTATTCCGTTCAATGGAAAGAGAACTGGAGTGCAAAGTAACATTCGTATTGGTTTGGGCAGATCCTGTTAATGGCATTAGGTGGAATATTCCAGCCACCAACATGGCAGCTATGGCGGGCCATTTGATATGTTTTTGCGGGATGATATAACGGATGGGTTTTTCAATCTGCGTATTGAAAAAGTTTCCACAAACTTTTTTCCCATGATGCTTTAACATCACATCGATGATCTCCTGGTCCTTCATTTTAGAAAAATCGATGACCACCTTATTGCATGAGGCACAATGCTTGCCTTTGTCGGTTTGAGTCATCCGGTCCCAATTTTCAGTGCAGGGTTTGGGAATACTTATTTTGTATGTTTTCATAGTCCGTTACATTATTTTCCATCAATGGCAACAATTCCTGCTACCATTTCCATTTCGTTGAGGTATATATCGGCGTTGGCCGAACCTTTTAAATCTTTTCTGTAGATGGTTACTTGTTTATGTTCGTAACCTGGGGCCGTAATAGTAAGCTGGATCACCTCGGGCAATTCCTGGCTATTCGCTTTAATAAGTATATTCCCCTTTGTATCCGACATATAAGTTCCCAGCCCCTCTATTTTGATCCATCCATTATAGACCCTCTGGTCTGAATTTATCTTGAATAACCTCAAAGTAAATTCATAACCGCTGGTGGTGCCTGGTTCGGTTTTCATGGGTTCTTTCTCGGGCTTGAATACGCTGTGGTGCTCCCTTGGGTCTAGGTTTCCATGAATGGTCTCAGAATATCCGGGGGCTATGCTTACCAAACCAGCAATTAGCATGGCGGCAATGGCTGGCCAATTGGATTTTCGCCGGGGGAGATGCATGACCATAGGTTGGGCCAATTGGGCTTTATAAAATCTTCCGCAGGAATTTGTATTTTTTAAAAGATATTGGATAATGTCTTCATCCTTCATATTGGAGAAGTCGATCACTACTTTGTTGCAGGCCCCGCAATGCCGGCCTTGATGGGTTGGCATCATCTGTTCCCAATTTTCTGAACATTGGAACGATAGGCTAACACTGTATTTCTTCATGGTGCTACGTGGAAATATAGAGTATTTACACGCAGAAGTTCAAGAGGTTCAAAGTTTCAGGTTCAAAGTTCAATTTTTTCAGGGCCAATAAAGGACCTTGAACGTTGAACGGGAAACCCTGAACTCCGGATAGGGGCTGTTTATGCCTATTATTTTGTCTTACCTCCCTTGTTACCCTGGTTTAACTTGGCTTGCCATTCCTTGATGCTTTCCTCATTCATTTTTACGTAGGCGCCATCATCATCGGCCTGAGCCAGCGATTTACTTTTTTCAGCCGTAGCGATGGCTCCCTGGTAATCCAAAAGTTTGGCCTGGATCAATGATTTTACACGTAGGATCCAATATTTCTCTCCACCGATCTCCAACGATTTATTTACCCAGTCCAGTGCTTGTTTGCTATCCCTATCGGTTTCGTAATAATAACGTGCTGCCTGGTAATAACTGCTGGCCGAAGGATTTAGAGCTGTTTGGATATTCTTCATTACTTTATCATCCACCGATACTTCAATTTTAAAAGCTATCCGGGTATTTTCCCATAACATTTCCACATCGGCCGAAGTATTTGTAAGGTTCCCGAAATTGAAGGTAAATGTTTCGGTAAATTGATTGGTTGCAGGTGTAACCGTAAATCTTACCGCATCCTCCTCCTGTTTATATCCACTGGTGCCACTTAAATCAACCGCTTTGTTGATAATAATGGTCCATTCTTTTTCCGTTGGAATGGTAAAGAGTGAATAATCCCCTTTCCCAATCTTCTTTCCTCCAATGGTCACCGAATCAGATATGCTGAATTTTACCGATCGGTTGGCACCCGTTCTCCACATTTCGCCATAGGGCACCACATCCCCAAACACTTTTCGGCCTTTGGCACTTGGACGTGAATAGGTGATGCTCACATCGGTTAAACCCACTTTTTGGGTAATGGTACCCAGGGGACTGGGTTGAGGCATGGATATTTGTGCTTGTAATCCATTTATCAATAGATATAGGGAGCAAATAATTAGAACTTTCTTCATGGCTATTATTAATTTTAGGCTGTAAATGTAATCATGTAGATCTTCTTGTTAATGGCTTTATGAAAAAATTGGGATTTTTTTTCGTTTTTATTTTCAGCTTGTTAGCCCAGCAAGCCCATAGCCAGTTTAGTCAAAGCATTATTGGGGAAATTGTTGACAAGGAAAGCAAGGCAGCTTTACAAGGTGCCATTATCGTAGTATTGGGCACTGATCCCCAGGTATCCACTTCCTCTGATTTTGACGGAAAATTTCAATTGAAGGAGGTTAAATATGGGAAATACGATATACAGGTTACCTATATAGGCTATGAAACTATTATTATCCCACAGGTAACGGTAGGGGCAGGGAAAGAAACCAACCTCCATGTTGAATTGACCGAATCTATCAATGAACTGAAGGAAGCCAATGTGGTGGCCAAACAGGACAAGGATAAACCGATCAACGAAATGTCGACGGTAAGTGTAAGGACTTTTTCAGTAGAGGAAACCCAGCGGTATTCAGCCAGTTTCAATGATCCTGCACGGATGTCCCTATCTTTTGCGGGTATATCTACCAGCAATGATGCCAGCAATGAGATCATTGTTAGGGGAAACAGTTCACGTGGATTGCTATGGAGAATAGAAGGTATTGAGATCCCTAATCCCAATCATTTTAGCAGTGGAGAAGGATCTACGGGTGGAGGTATATCTATTTTAAGTTCCCAGGTATTGGATAATAGTGATTTTATGACCGGGGCTTTTTCTGCAGATTATGGAAATGCTTTATCAGGAGTTTTTGATATTAAATTCAGAAAAGGGAATTATAAAAAACGGCATTATGCATTTCAATTTGGTGTTTTGGGTGCACAAGTAATGCTCGAGGGACCTTTTAGTAAAAAGTATGACGGGAGTTATTTGATCAACTATCGTTATTCCACTTTGCAATTGTTTAATTTATTGGGATTACCTATTGTAGATAATGGCCAGGTTCCCGTTTTCCAGGATCTTTCCTTCAACTTTAATTTCCCTATGAAGAAAGCAGGTGTACTTTCATTTTGGGGAATTGGAGGTAACAATACAGCAGGTGAGATTGCCGTAAAAGATTCATTGTCCTGGAGCGAAAGAAGGGAACGCTTCGAAGATGACAGGATATCATGGGTGGCAGCTACGGGGATTACCCATACCTATGGTTTTAAAAACAATAAAACCTATCTAAAGAATATTATTTCATTTTCATACGAGAACAATGCTTATGGTTTGGATTCGCTGGATAATAATTATGTGTTACAAAAAGCCTATTACGAAAAATATGAATATTATGCCATTAGGTCACATAGTTTTGTAAATCATAAATTCAATGCCCAAAATACCATTAAAGCGGGGGTATATTATAGCCATTTATTTTTCGATATTTTTTCGGAAGGCTTACGATTCGATATGAATAAGGTGGCCACTTTTTTTGATGATGATGGAAGTGGAGGGTTGTTGCAGGGGTATTTTAACTGGAAATACAAAGCCACCAATAAGGTGGAAATGGTTACCGGTTTACATGTGCTTTATTTCTTGTTTAACAATTCTTATAGTATTGAACCACGATGGGCGGTTAAATATAAACTACATCCAAAACATTCCCTTTCATTAGGTGCAGGTATTCATAGCAGAGTAGAACCTATTTCTACCTATATGAGCAGGGTGCAGACAGATTCCGTAACTTTTACGCAACCTAATATTAATCTTGACTTAAGTAAATCCATACATGTGGTAGGGGGATACGATTGGTCTTTCTATGATAACTTCCGCTTCAAAACGGAGGTGTATTTTCAGTACCTCTACAATGTACCTGTTGATAACGATAGTGGAAGCATTATTTCAGCATTGAACCTCAGCTCAGGCTATACAGATAAAACTTTTATCAATAAAGGACTTGGCAGGAATTATGGAGTGGAAATTACACTGGAAAAGTTTTTATCCAAAAATTATTTTTTCCTGTTCACTGCGTCTGTTTTCAATTCAGAATATACCATGGGGGATGATGTATGGAGGTCGACCCGCTTTAATGGCAATTATATGTTCAATTGGTTAGGAGGGTATGAAATTAAGTTTGGGAAAAAGAAAGTCCATTCCCTGGCTATTAATACCCGCATCATCTGGCGTGGAGGAAACCGCTATAACCCTATCGACCTGGCAGCTTCGCAGGCCCAAGGAAGGCAGGTGGAAGTAGAAGGGGAGGCCTTTACTGAAAAATTACCTGATTATTTTAGGTGGGACGCTTCTGTATTACTAAAGTTCAATTTTAATAAATGGGCATTTGGTATTTCACTTGATGTACAAAATGTAATTAACCGGAAGAATATCAACAGTTATGTTTTTGATCCTTACATCAATGATATTCGCACGAATTATATGTTCGGTATTATGCCGGTATTCAATTTCAAGTTTGAGTTTTAATAATTGAGCCGGGCTAATCCCCAGTTTTTTAGTAATTCTTCAGCCGTGGATAAATGAATCTTTTCAAATGTATTTTTATCAGTATGATAAAGTTCACAGTTGAAACCCAAAGAGAAGTTTTTAAATTTACCCTCTTGCTTATAAACATAAGTAACAGTGATCGCATCTCTTTCTCCTAAGATGTAACATCTATAATAAAGCAATAGCTCCTCTGTGGATGGGTAGGGGCCTAAAGGATGAAGAGCATAATATTGGCTATCCGCCTTTGTATTGCGATTTCCGAAATAATAATCTTCCTCGGCAAGCATCTCTTTGTCTGTAAAGTAAATTTTCTTACCATCGTAATAGCCAAAATTGCGATGGGTGGCTGTTGAGTCTATCCATGAAACAGGATTAACATAATAAGTACCTTTAATAATGGTGCGATTGATAGTATCATTGGCATGATGATACTTGGTGAAATTTTGTTTAATGATGGGGATACCGAGTTTCATTCGGTTGTTATTTAATTTAATTCCGAAAGGTTCATCAATTTGAGCAGATATAAATGAAAAATGAAGCCAGAAAAATGATAAGCAAAATATCGGTTTTAGGTTATTAATCATATCAAATGGCTATGGTAAAAAAAAGCGCCCATCAAGGACGCTCCGAAAATAATATATTATATTTTTATTAAATACTTACCGCACCCATTACCAAGGATACCCTAATAGGGCAGATGAGAACAGGAGAATTTGATTTATCAGTTACTTGTTGAGCATAAGGGCCTGAAAATAAATTGGCTAGAGATTTTTCATGGGAACTCATGATGACCAATAAGTCTGTTTTATCTTCGGAGGCATGCTTTACAAGGTCCGATACTTCATTTTTAGAAGAGATTATTTTATCCTGATAGGCTTTCACCTTCATCTGTATATACTGGGATGCCTGGCGCATAATGGCTTGCATATGTTTAGCAGAATCATTATCCGTATGCATTTGCAAACCAATTACAGAAACTTTGGCTTCGTATGCGCTGGCCATCAATGAAACATAGGGTAGCTTCTCCCTGGTATGGAAAGTCTCGTCCAATGGAGTGGTAATCATCTTATACTCTTTAACTTGCTGACCTTCTTTGACAACCAGCAAAGGTACATTCAGTGAATCTACGATGCGGTAGGCATGAGAACCATCAAAAAATCCGTCTCTTCCTTTACCACCGATTCCTAGTACGATGATTGAATTAGCTTTTTGATCGGATAACTGACTAACGGCTCTGCTCCATTTAGTTTCGGTAACTACACATTCAATTTTGTTGAAGGTATAGATCTGTTTTACGTGCTCATTGAGTCTTTCTTTGGCTAATGCCTCGAATTCAACGTATTTAGTGCCTCTGTATTGAAGGCATTGGGAAGAATAACTGTCCATCACGCTCAATAGCGTAAGGTCTGCCCGGAACTTCTTCGCAATCGATATTGCGTGTTCCAGTGCATTTTTGGCTGAGTTTGAGAAATCAAAGGGTAAAATTACATGTTTGATCTCTATATTTGTATTTCCTGACATGGGGCTTGGATTTTGCTACTAAATTAGATGTTAAAGATAAGAGCAAGGTTGCATCTTAACAATTGTTATCAACCTTTTTCTGTTTATATAAACGAATAAAAATGAGAATTGTTTTACAAAGGGTTTCAGAGGCTTCTGTAACGATAAAGGGAGCGGTAAAATCTAAAATTAAGAAAGGTTTAGTTGTTTTTGTCGGAATTGAGGAAGATGATACACTAGAGGACGTTCAGTACCTGTCATTTAAAATCTCCAGAATGCGTATTTTTAGTGATAAAGAGGGCAAAATGAACCTCTCACTGGCGGACCTTTTGGATGCAAAAGTACTCGTGATCTCCCAGTTTACGTTGTATGCCAGCACTAAAAAGGGTAACAGGCCCTCCTTTACCGGAGCCGCCAAACCGGAATTTGCCAAATTGATGTACGAAATGTTTTGTATGGAACTTGAAAAAGACTGTGGTAGTAAGGTATTTACAGGTACTTTCGCCGCCGATATGAAGGTGGCTCTGATCAATGATGGACCCGTAACCATTGTAATGGATTCTAAAATGAAGGAATAATGACAATAGAATTAGCGCAGGAAAAAGTGGATCTATGGATCAAAGAACATGGCGTAAGATATTTTAGCGAACTAACCAATATGGCTATTCTTACCGAAGAAGTGGGGGAGTTGGCCCGCATCATGGCCCGAACTTATGGAGACCAATCTTTTAAAAAACAGGAGCAGCCGGGCTCTTTAAGCGATGAAATGGCCGATGTACTCTGGGTTTTGCTCTGTCTGGCCAATCAAACAGGTGTTAATTTAACCGTAGCATTGGAAGAAAATCTGAAAAAGAAAACAGATAGAGATCATGACCGTCATAAAAGCAATGAAAAATTAAAGTAAAAATTATCTTTGTTGCCCGAATTTAAATATATTTAATTAATTATAACCGGCCCCCGACTCATCTATGCACATAGCTATCCTGTCAAGGAACTCCCATTTATATTCTACCAAAAGATTGGTGGAAGAAGGATTAACACGAGGTCATAAAACCGAAGTGGTGGATCATTTAAAGTGCAATATTGTTATTGAGAAAAAGAATCCACGCATATTTTATAAAAACCGTTACTTAGATGATGTAGATGCAATCATTCCCCGAATTGGAGCCTCTGTAACATTTTATGGTTCTGCAGTTGCACGTCAGTTCGAAATGCGTAAAGTATTTACGGCCAATGAAAGTCAGGCCATTATTCGTAGCCGTGATAAATTGAGAAGTCTGCAAATATTATCAAGGGCCTCCATTGGATTGCCGAAAACAGTTTTTACCAATTATTCAACAAATGTAGAAGAGATCTTTTCGGAGATTGGAAGTTTTCCTTTGATCATAAAATTATTGGAGGGGACCCAAGGTATTGGGGTGGTACTCGCTGAAAATAAAAATGCCGCCTCGTCGGTGATCGAATCTTTTCATGGATTAAAAGCCAGGATCATTGTGCAAGAGTTTATCAAAGAAGCAAAGGGAGCCGACATCAGGGCTTTTGTGGTGGATGGGAGAGTAGTAGGTGCAATGAAGAGACAAGCCAAAGAAGGAGAGTTCAGAAGTAATTTACATAGAGGTGGAAAAGCAGAGGTCATTAAATTATCAAGAGAAGAAAAAGAAATTGCCATAGCAGCCGCTAAAGCTTTAGGCCTGGGAGTGGCTGGGGTGGATATGTTACAATCTAAACGTGGACCTTTGGTAATGGAGGTAAATTCTTCCCCCGGACTGGAAGGAATTGAAAAAGCCACCGGAATTAATATTGCCGGAAAAATTATTGAATATCTCGAGAAAAATGTCTACCGCAATAAAGTTCAAAAAGACAAGGTGAATGCATAATAAGTTTAAATGAAGAATCAAGGCTGCATATTAAAGAACACTTCGGATCCCAATTCTCCCGAATTACGAATTACTAATTACCAACTACCATGACTGCAGTCATTACAGGTGCTACTCAGGGAATTGGGAAAGCTATAGCAGAGAGATTCGCCCAGGCAGGTTTTGATCTTTTTATTACAGCCCGCAGCAATGCTGACCTGATCGCTTTAAAAAATGAATGGGAACCCCGCTTTAAAATAAAAGTATTTATGAAGGTGGCCGATTTTGGTAAAAAATCGGATGTGGTCCTTTTTGCAGAATACATAAAATCAAATACTAAAAGCGTAGATGTATTAGTTAATAATGTAGGTCAATATATGGTTGGGAATTTATTTGAAAACCCAGCGGATAAATTAGTGGAGCAATTAAATGTAAACCTCATGTCGGCCCATTACCTTACTTCAGCTTTAATGCCCGTATTTCAAGCTCAGAAAAAAGGACATATTTTTACTCTTGGCAGTTTATTAAGCGTTCGCTTAAGAGAATCTGCTGCCAACTATACTATTTCCAAGCATGCATTGAGGACCTGGCACCAGTTACTCTTTGAGTATGCCCGTGAGCATAAAGTCAAAGCAACCATGGTATTGCCCTCCTCTACGATCACTGCGTCGTGGGGCGACCAGCCCAACGAGGAGGAATTTATTCAACCGGAACATGTTGCCGAAGCCATCTTTGATTGTTATAACCTATCTGGTGCTGCAGTAGTAGATGAGATCTCCATAAAAACCATTTCAAAAAAATTGGAATAGTTGATACCTATATGGGAAAGAACAAATTAAAAAGGTTTGCTGAAAATGCCACCTTCGACCATGTATTTCAACCGGTGCAGAAGGAATTGGTGGAGGTTGATCATGAGATGAAAGGTAAGTGGCATTCATTTTTTAAGAACGACCATCCGATTACATTGGAACTTGGCTGCGGAGGTGGCGAATATACGGTTGACTTGGCCAAAAGATATCCTGAAAGAAATTATATAGGCATTGATATCAAAGGAGCCAGGTTATGGAAAGGGGCCCGTATAGCCTACGATGAAAAGCTCACCAACATTGCTTTTATTCGAACACGTATCCATAATATTACTTCTTTTTTCAATCAGGAGGATGGAATAGACGAATTATGGATCACTTTTCCAGATCCTCAGCCCAGGGAAGGAAAATCAAAAAAGAGATTGACCTCTCTTGCCCTTCTTGAAAAATACAGGGAATTTGCTCATAAGAATTGTATTGTCCACTTAAAAACGGACAGCCGTTTTCTTTTTGATTATACCCTACATGAGGTAATTAAAGCCGAAGGTCTAAAATTGCATACGATGAGTGAAGACGTGTACCAAGATTATAACTCCGGACCTTTGGTGGAGGTGCAAACTTTTTACGAGAAAATATGGTTGAAGGATGGATTAAAGATCCATTACTTGCAATTTACACTTTTCCCTTAGCGCTGATCATGCAAATGCGTTTACCAGCAATACAGTAAAGCCAGACACCGCAGTTAATCCATGCAGAATTGCCAGCCATTTGGGCAGAGGTTTGCCTTTGCCGGTGATGTCTTTTATCAGTAGAATAAGACCTCCGATCGCGGCCAGAACAAATAACACAATACTGGCAATAAACATCCTGTCATGGTTAATGGTATATACAATAAGTATTACCAACGCAACAGCAGCTGCCGGCCCATGAAGGAAGGCAATGGCTTTGGGTGTTGATTTGCTGCGCAAAACATAAGAAAGGAGGATAAGCCCCAGCAGGGCAGCCAGTGAAAATAATCCTATAATAATATAGAGCGTTTCCATGATTTAAATAATTGTTTGATTCTGGTGTTATGCATCAAGAACGAATCCAGATTATTCATACATGGTTTTAAAATGGTAGAAAGGTAACTCGGCAATAAGTAAAAGGGTTGAAATGATGGGTGGTTCATGAAGAAAGAAAGGAGCCATTTTTTAAAAATGGTCCTGCATGCTTCAAAGTATTTTGGAAATAGTTATTATTTTGAGGGGAGTTTTTTCATTTTGAGAATTTCTCAAAAACCGAAATCATGCCCTTCCCACCATTTTTAAATGCATCACATGCGATTTTACAGCCTTGAAGAAAGTGGGGTATTCTTTGTAGTTGATATTGTATTTTTTACAAAGATCCTGTACGATCTTACTTAATTGATCGTAATGTACATGGCTGATTTTAGGAAACAAATGGTGCTCTATCTGAAAATTTAATCCACCCGTATACCAATGCATAAATTTATTCTTGGTGCAAAAGTTAGCGGTGGTTTCCATCTGATGCATCAGCACGGTGTTTTCAATTTTATTGGTGGCTTCATCTGGCATAGGGAAGGTGGTATCTTCCACCACATGCGCCAATTGAAATACTACTGCCAGGATAATCCCCTGAATGGCCAACATGGTGAAATAGCCTACCATGGTGGGACCCAACCCTACAAAATAAATAGGTACCGCGAGGAAAAGGAAGAAATAAATCAGTTTGCTGATCCAGAAAATAAAATGTTCACCAACGGTCATATTTTTAAGAGGCTGGCCGGCAATTTTTCCGGAAAAATATTTCATAAAATCCCTCACATATACCCACCAAACAGAAGTTAAGGAGTATAAAAAGATAAAATAATAATGCTGGTATTTATGAACCCATTTTTTAGGTTGATTTTCATTTGTCCTGATCAATGGCCGAATATCTATGTCATCATCATGGCCTTCTATATTGGTAAGGTTATGATGGATCACATTATGTTTCATTTTCCATAGAAAAGAACTTCCTCCCATTAAGTTTAAGGAATAAGCCATCAAATCATTGACCCATTGTTTTTTTGAGTAACTTCCGTGAGCTCCGTCATGCATCACATTAAATCCAATAGCCGCCATATCGATCCCCAGGAGAGCACACAATAGAAGGTTAATGGCCCAATGCAAATTGGCAAAAACCAATAACCCATAGCAGCTTACTGCTATTGAAAACAGGATTGCGGTCTTGGAATATAACTTCCAGTTACCCGTTTTTGAAATATTGTTTGATTTAAAGTAGTTCTGAGTTTCTTCCCGCAAAGCAACTGCAAATTCGCTATACTGTGTCTTGAAAGTAATATTAGCCATGTGGTAACATTAATGAGCCACAAAGGTAGAATTATTAAATCAATTATAATCCAGGGTCAACTGTAATTTGCTCATAATTAACAGTAATATACCCTTTAACGGGGAGCTCCCTGATGTAAAGTTCTCCGTTGCCAATGACCCGGCCTTGTTCAAAAAAATGAACGTAATATATTGATAATAAATGTATTATGTTCACAAAGTGATGCCGTAGCGGTACATCCAACTAAGTAAAAACCGAACCCAATTGCAATTCACTATGTAAAATACGAAACCTTTTACCAGTATAAAAAGCCATATCTCAATCTATTCAAGGCTTCCAGAAAATTGTTCCTTTTTTCAATGGGGTATATATACGTACCATTTGCAGCAAAATAAGAAAAACAGGCAGTAGTCAACCCGGTATACTTTTGATCTAGCAAAACGAAATAAAAAAATGAAAACACAACTAACTATGAAAAAACTATTGGTCCTGGTCGCTGGAATTATTGCCTTTCAATCAATAAATGCCGCTACCATTACCTGGACGGGGAACCATAGTAATAATTGGAACCACGTATTAAACTGGAGTCCAGCTATTGTTCCTAATAATAACGATGAGGTAGTGATCCCATCCACCTGGTTAACCGAGATCGTGGTGGACGGAGCCAATGCCTCTTGCAAAAAACTTACATATAATGGTATAGGTTTTCAATTGCAGATTGGATACGGCTGGGAACTTATTCTTGCCGGAGACCTGAACATCTCCGGAAATTCAAAGATATATGGTACAGGAGGTATTGAAGTGGTGGGTAACTATGACTGCCATTTTAACCATTCGGATTCTACCATTATTGAATTGAACCATATCAATATTAAATCAAATGCCAATGCATACCTGAACAATAAACTTTTCATGCCCACCGGGAGTGTAAACGTATACAGTGGTGTATTTATAACCAATGGGTATCCTGTAATGGCCAATTCAATGTCGGTCGTAAATGGCAGCAGCAACCGCACATTAAATATAGAGAACTCCGAAATAACTGTAAATATATTTAGCCTGGGTCTGATCCAAAATGGAGGTTTTAACTCGGCAAATTCGATTGTAACCATTCAATTATTGGCGTATGCCGATGAAGATGCTGTCTTTAATATTGTAAATGCACTGAATAAAACAACCATTGCGATAGCAGGTGATAATACCGATCTGTTCATTGCAAAATTGAACGCATCTAAGGATATTAGTATTGTTGGTAACAAAGATAACTTTAACCAATCCTTTTCCATTAAAGAATTTAACATCCTTCATGCTCCGGCCATCGTTAGGCTAACACCTACTCCTCAGGTGTCTCATTACGATTTTTTTGCCATTAATACACCCATGGGTTGCACCGGAGAGATCCTGTTTACGGATGGAGCGGAAGTAAGCTATAACCAGGTAGTTTTTAATGCCCTTAATCCCATTTATTTATCAAAAGCTTCTCTAGCCAATATCCGGTTAAATTCCGGATCATTGACCGTTTATCAGGGAGCAGATCTAGGGAACAATACTAATATTTCGTTTATGCAAACAAATCCAATGACTTTTTATTGGATAAACGGTGCAGGCAACTGGAGTGATGGTAACCACTGGTCATACACGAGTGGTGGACCATCATCCGGTTGCATTCCCGGATTGAGTGATCATGCTATTTTAAACCTCGCCTCAGGATTTAGTACCGGTGATACTGTTCATGTAAACGACCATGCTTTTTGTAATGATCTCATCGTGGATCCAGCCATCAGTGCAAAACCTGTATTGGCTCAAAATGGTTCCAATACTTTTACTTTAAATATAGCAGGAAGTCTTGACCTAAGAGGATTAGAGGATTACCGACTTGAATATGCGGTTTATTTATGGAGCAGATCGAACGAGACCATTCATTTGGGATCATTTAAATTGTTGAATGATATTCATATGATGAACAGAGGTAGCTGGGAATTACTAAGTGATCTAAATTGCATGGATGGTCAGAAAGCCATCTTCCAACTCATTGGAACTTTTAAAACCAATGGACACGAAGTTCATGTATCCAATTTAATGTCAAGAGGGGTTAAAAACCTGGCGTCTAAAAGAGGATTGGATCTTTCTACTTCAACACTTCGTATGGGACATCCGAATTTATCGAATGGTGGTGTATATATATATTCTGATAGTTTGACCCTTCAGGCAGGCACCTCTACTTTCCTATTCGAACATCTCCTCAATTTACCCCATGAATTCAAGATTGATGGAACCAAGCATTTGGATTTTTATAATCTCAGGTTCATGAACCAAACCACTCAACCTTTGATCATTTTCAACACCAAGACCCAATTTAACAAAGTTACTATGGAAGGCAATGGGAAATTTGTGAATGGAAGTAACATGCCGAGTGCTACCATGTCGGGCATGGATACATTGGTGATCACCGGAAACTTCAGGTATGAATTTGAGCAAGGAAAGATGTTCGATATCAGCAAAAAACTAATCCATCAACATGGGCCCTGTAATGAATTGTCATTTATAAGTTCTACCAGCCTGGCAAATCATTCCTCCATTCATTCAAGCGGGTCTGTGGCGTTGGATTTTAGTAATGTATGGATCGAAAATATCCAAGCCTCCGGAAACAATGTTCCATTCAATGTGATCAACGGAGTTGATGGTGGGAACAATACCAACTTCAATTTTACATCGCCTAATTTACCCCGGGTATTTTATTGGAACGGTGAAGGAAACACTACTTATTGGTCGGAAGGTGTGAACTGGAACATTGGAGTATATCCACATGCTGGTAATAACAACGATGAGTTCCTGTATAATACAAACGGATGTATCCCTGGATTTAATGACAGTGTAGTATTTACCAATATCTCTTTCCCTGTTTCTGATACGGTTTATATCAATGAAAATGCCAACTTCAATGGAATGGCCTGGTTACCCGGAAGTGGATTGAATAGGTTTTTGGCAGGTAACAATCAATTTGAAATGAACAATTATGGAGGTTTACTTTTCGATAACAACCTGGATGCAACATTCGATGGAAACTTATTGTTCAGAAGCCCGGGTCACAGGTCATTGACTTTTAACCATGTTGTTTACAGAGGTTCTATCGCTTTCTATAACCTGGGGAAATATACGTTGTTAGATGAGATGAACTGTGCAGGATATAAGGTTGAACTTCTGGCCGGAAGCTTTTCATCCTTAGGAAATAGCATAGCCGTTAACCATTTGAGCATACGCCATGACTATGCACCTATGTATCATAATAACATCGTGAATTTTGGTAACTCAAAATTGGATATCGCCGGATCATTTACTAATTATTTATTGAACGACGTTTCTACATTAATGGCTGATAGTTCTAGCATCCATTTCTCCGGAATGAGTTCGATCATGTATATTTTTGGCAATCTTACACAGATCAATTATGGGAGATTATATTATTCTTATCCCAACGGTCTTGCAGGATTACACTCGGAATATTACAGTGGAACAGGCCTACCTCATTTTCGTCATATAGAGTTTGAACCAAGTGGATTTATCATCGGAAACAATAGTATCGATACATTGATCCTGGCAGAAGGAAAAGTATATAGCCTGGGTAGCAATCATACCCAAACCATCAACGACCTTTTATATTCAAAAGGATCTCCTTGCTATAGAACAACCATCATATCTACCGTTCCAGGCACACGAGCTTATATAAAAAATCCTAGCTGCCATTTATTGGTGGAGCATGCCCGTTTAAGTGATATTGAAGGGATCTTAGGAACTTGCAGTGCTACCAATTATCTTGTTGGAGTAGGAGGAGAGGACCTGGGGAACAATGCAAATTGGTATTTTATTCCTGGAGATCCTATCAATGGATTAGGTCCTGATACCATTTTAACCTGCCATACCCTTCCTTATGAACAAACCTCTACCGGTTTTGGAAGATATGAGACCATTACCTGGTCGAACGGAACAACCAATCCTTCGGTAATGATCAATGGTGTGGATACAGTTACAGCTACCGTTGTTTATTCACCTGTATGTATTGTGGATGATGAAAGGATCTTCGGTTTCGAATCTCAAATGGATCAGAACGGAACAGCTATTGATGTTACCTGTTATGGATTAAATGATGGAAGCATCACGGTTGAACTGATCGATGTGGATACTAATTTTGTACAAACATGGATCTATCCTAATGGAGAGCAAAGAACGATGGACATTACCATTGATCAATTATCTCCGGGTCATTATACCAGTATAGTTGCTATACCAGGTTTCGAATCACTTTGTTCCGATACAGCTGAGTTCGATATTCATGAGCCAGGACTATTGATGTTAACATTAGATACTGTGATCCCAGGTAAATGTGGAGTAGCTGAAGGTATTATTGGCATCACTGCCTGGGGTGGAACAGGTGAATTATCGTATGATTGGAGTGATCAATCCACCTCTGAAGATAGATATGATGCATTCAATGGATGGAACCAGGTAGTGGTAACAGATTTCAATGGATGTAAGGATTCCATAGCTGCAGAACTTGCTTGTATCGATCATATCAATGTTCCTGAACTATTAACTCCAAATAATGATGGCTTAAGTGATAACTGGGAGATCATTGATCTGTACAGATTATATCCTGATAATGATGTAAAGGTTTATAACAGATGGGGTGGACTTGTATACAATAAACATGGATACAATGATGAATTCAGGGGTATACCTAACACCAAGGACACATTTAGTGTGGGTCATCTTCCATCAGGTACCTATTTCTATACCATTGAACTGGGAGAAAACAACAAAGTATTGACCGGGTATATTGAACTCGTTTATTAATAACATACAATTAATACATATATAAATAAATATTTAAACTCAACTAAAATGAAAAAGAGAATTATTATTATCGATGACCACAAAATTCTAAGGCAAGGACTAAAATTGATCCTGGGTCGTAACCATAAATACGAGGTGGTAGCGGACTTCGATAACGAAGAAGATCTCTTCAGTTACTTAAATGGCGGAGAAGCGGATATTATTTTACTGGATATCCACCTGGAAAAATCCAATGGGATTGACATTGCAAAAAAAGCGAAGCTCAGTTTCCCTTCGGTAAAGATCATTATGCATACCATGTCGTGTGAAAGTTATTATATCAACGAGACCAAAAAAACGGGAGCTGAAGGCTATGTGCTTAAATCCGGGGGCCAATATGCCCTGGAAAAAGCAATCGATCTGATCGCTAATGGCAGCCAGGCTTATATGGCTTAATTTCTTGAATAAATAGAAGGTAACCGACCCACTTCTAGCGGGGTCGGTTTTTTTTCATACCTGTTTCAATCCATATTCCATCTGACTTCGGTGGGGTCAAACTCTTTCAAAAAAGTGCGGAATTTACTTAGTAAAACGGGTAAAATATACACCCTGGATGATGCCATATTCTATGGACATTTGTAATAGAAATAAAAAAACAACTGATGAAAAAACTATTACGACTATCAACCTGCCTGGCTTGTGTATGGTTGATGAACTTTACCAAAACATTTGCCCAGCAGGAACCACAATCCTCCCTTTATATCAACAATCCTATGCTGTATAATCCAGCATTTGCCGGCACCTTCCCTTATACCAGCATACAAGCGGGCAGTCGTTTCCAGTGGATAGGGATCAAAGGAGCACCTATGACCCAGTATCTTTCTTTTAATACCGGGTTCAAGAAAAAAAGTTTTGGAATAGGGGCCCATTTTATCAATGATATTATTGGAGCACGGCTGATCCAGAGTGCCTATGTTAATTTTGGATACAATATCAAACTCAACCGCAAAAACCATCGCCTGGCATTTGGGATGAGTGGGGGTATCGATATTGAACAATTATCCTTTTCCAACTTATATGTAAATGAAGATGATGTAAACGATCCGTTCAGGATCAACCAAATGATTTATAACCCGAATTTTGGGGGAGGGGTTTATTACTATGGAGAAGAATTTTTTGCCGGTGTATCGGTGCCCCGGATCTTGCAAAACCAATTGGCGGTATATGATACATCAGCACTTAACCGGCATAATTTCAGGAACCAGCATATATATTTGTCGGGAGGATATTCTTTTAAGCTCACCAATACCATCAAATTGCGTACCTCAGCTATGGTAAGGTTGGTGGTAAATTCTCCGGTAACATTCGATATCAGCAGTTCAGTTGTTTTTTACGATAAATTTCTAGTAGGTATTAATTATAGATATAATGAATCCATCGGAGTAAATGCCAATTTCAAGGCAGGTAAAAAATGGATCATTGGTTATGCATACGATTTCCCCACCAATGGGTTGGTACTTAAACAATGGGGCAGTCATGAAATTATGATAGGACTCATGCTAGGTAAGGAACGAAAAAGATCTTCAGTTAGTTGTTTTTATTTCTAGATTGGTTTCGTTCTTTTAGTTGTGGGTATAAAGGTCACTTTCGGGTGGCCTTTACTTATTTTGGAGCTATTCTTAGCTTTGATGAATGAAACGAAATCAAAGTTTAGAATAGCCGAATGCTGACCTAAGCGTCAGTATTGGAGCAAATCCCAGAGATTCCATTTTTTTTATTAGCTATTCCCGCTGTCCGTTTTAGTGGCTCCCTGCTCATATAAGCAGCATTAATACCGGTCTGGTATTCTTTTATCTACTCACCCAGTATAAATGCTGCTAATACTCGCAGCCACCCAGCTATCACTTCCATCAGGGCTAGTTTTTGTTCACGATTTATAACTGAATCTTTAGAAGGTAGCAGGTATTATAACCATTATTTGCAGCAACAACTATTTGACCATTGTTGGTCATAAAAGAACAATGTGTATTAAATGATCCTCCCACGGATTCTGATGTTTGTATCTTTAAATTCATATCCGATACTTCAGACCCGTCTATTTCTGCCAATTTGACCCATTCCGTTACTTTTTGAGGATATTTTCCCTCATTCAGTGTATATAAGAGATAGGTCTTGCTATTAAAGCTAAATAACTTGGCTGATCTAATATAGGCTTTATCTTCAGCTACTATGGTCGATAGAAATTCCAGTTCCCCCTCTCCAACCTTCCAAATTGCTAAAGGTCCAAAATCTCCAGAATAATTAGTTGTTAAGAAATACGCATCATTCCCCGAATTTTGAATATCTAAAACTTCCGGGGACTTTAAGATATTATCGCAAAAATCGAGCTTTTCCAGATATTCGGTAGGCACTAATATCTCACTCTTATCAATTAGAGATAAATCGGCGGATTTAATGGTAAGATACATGAAACCTTCCGCCGTTTGCCCTCCCTTTTCATCACATGTTCCAAAGAATACCCCGACCTGAATATGATCATCAACTGTTTCTATTTTAGCATTGGAATAATATTCATGCTTATTATCAATCGTTACATACTGGTCAACACCTGTCTTAAGATCGACCTTTACAATGGTTAATTTTTTGGCACTAACATATAGGGCATAATAAATTCCTTCGGTAGTATGAATTTGTGTTAATTTACGACCACCGGCTTTTATTTCTATTTCATGTATTACTTTCTCATTTTCAATTATCTTTAGATTGTTGTACCATACAAATAGGCAATAATCGGATACTTTTTCGCTTGCAGACATAAAGTAGTAAGAACTAGAGGGCATATCATAGCATTTTTCGTTTGAGAGATAAGCATCGGATTTTGTTCTTTCCATATCCACTTTTTTTGCTTTTCCGGGTGATTTAATGGAATTCATTATAGGGTAATCAACAAATGCAAATGCCCTTGTAACAATAATCTTAGTTTCGTATGGGACATAAATTCCTTTATTTGAAAAAGCAAAATCGTCCACTAGGTACGAAGGAATATTTGCTTTGATATTGCCATCTAAGTCGGTTATAAAGCTGCCAATAGCATATTCGGAGTCATTTATTTTAACAGCTCCTGAATAGAAACTAGCCGGATTTCCTAATGTATATTTTTGGGATTCAATTATACCTGTAGTTTGGCCATAAATGAAGGTAGTCCCGATTAAAATCGATAAAAGTGATATTTTCATTCCGTGTGATTTGTAAACGAAGTTAAGCTTTTTTTTAAATACAACTTTATTTTGAAACAGTGGCTCTTTGTTGAGCTTATGCTCGGTAGTAGTCCTCTCTGCCTAAGTAGCCGAAAAAGGCATCCTAATAAAAAAGACTTTATCCAGATGGCTATCGGGATGCTTCACTTTTGGACATAAGACTACTTTTTAATGATCAATTTTTTGATGATGGTACCTGACGGTAGATTTACGTGAAGAAAATAAATCCCATTTTTTTGATTCGATAGATCAATAATTGGTTGATAGTTGAAAGAATGATAGATATTCATGCCCAAGGTATTATAGATAGAAATAGATTGCACCTCGCTTTTGCTTTCTTCAAGGAGCAGGCTGAACACTCCGTTTGTTGGGTTGGGATAAATATTTACCGCATTTAAAGTTCCTCCGCAATTTTCCAGAGAAATAAGAGAATAGTACTTAAAGTTGCCATCAAAATCGGTTTGTTTGAGGCGGTAATAAGAATCATTATCGTGGGGATTAATATCAGTAAAAGAATAGTTCACCAATATATTTGAAATGCCCATACCATCAACAATACCTGCTACTTCCCAATTTATTGCATCTGAACAATGTTCTATTGAAAAATAGTCGTTATTGGTTTCGGAAGAGGTACTCCACTTTAAATCCACATTTTGATTATTACAGCTGGCATTAAATGAAATTAATTCTATTGGTAAAGGTGGATTGCTTGAACAAATGTTGTTCACATCGTTATTGTGCAAATCAATGGCTCCTTGGCGTGAAAGCACCCTGCCAAAAACTGAGGAGGCTTCTAACAAGCTAATCGCACCGTTGTTGATCACTGTACCTTGAAAAACTGAATTGTCACCTAAAATGAAAGCTCCATTAATTTGCCAATATACGTTGCACGAAACGGCTGAATCAACCAAAACTATATTTGAAAATGTACTTGTGGAAAATGCTCCATCTATTTTGAAAATAAATATAGCATTTGGACTACCTTGGCCGTCCAATATTAAATTTCCGGTTAATGTAGAAGCAGCTCCCAAACAGTAAACTTTTGGACCGAGTATCTGGCCTCCTCCTAAGCTCACTGCAATAGCAGTATCGCAAGGGACCCCTACTAAAAAACTATATGCAACATCCACATCGATGGCTGTTTGTGTAGAGGTAGGATCTGCTATATGTGATGATCCGGTAAATGCACCGGGTGGAAATCCTGTGAATGCTCCTACATCAGTTCCCACATCACCCATAATAGATGATGCCCCAAGATTGTCAAAAGCTCCAACTGAAGTAAATACTGCAAAATCGGAACTCATACCTAGGTTGGGTGCTTGGGCGAATCCCATCTGGGGAATGAAAAAAAGGATACCCCATGTTACTAAAGGAAATAGGTTGCTTTTCATGTTAGCTAAATTTATCGGTGAAAAAACTCACCTCACAAAGTTGATTCTTTGTATACCTTTTACTATTACATAACTGTGTAAAAGAGTTGTGGAATTCACGGGGGTATAACTCAAGTATACCCGTAGGTTACACTTCATTGGGAGATAGCCAACCCCAAAAACTACCTTATTTCAAATAGAATTTACCTCCACCCGAAACGGTATCCAAGGCTCTTTCCAGGTCTTTCTGGCCTGAACTTTTTAATACATAACCTTCGGCCCCTAACTTTTTACATGTTTCCAGGTTATGCATATCGTCTGACATGGTATGCATGATCACTTTAATGGAAGGGAGTTCTTTTTTTACCCTTCGGGTAAGATCTATACCATTGGCACTGTTTAAATGGATGTCCATTAAAATAATGTCAACAGGATTGGATCCTATGTATGCAAAAAGTCCATCCTCATTGTCGAAGTCGGCCACTATTTCGTAATTCTTATTTTTTTTGAAAATGGCTTTGAGTCCATCCCGGATGATCTGATGGTCATCAACAATAATTATTTTTTTTTTCATTGGGGCTCATGGTTTGACACTTTGGGCAGTGTAAAATAGAAAATAGCTCCTTTATTTACTTCGGATTCGGCATATATTTTTCCACTATGCCTTCTTAATATCCTCTCAACAATGGCCAAACCGGCTCCCATTCCCTTGAACTGGTCGCCATGGTGCAACCTGGAAAAGGGTTTGAACAACTTGTTAGTGAGTTTGCTATTGAAACCTACCCCATTGTCTTTAACATATATAATATAGTTAACGGGATCTTCTGTATATCCCACTTCAACCACAGGCTTCTTATTTTTGGAGGAATATTTGATAGCATTCGACAATAAGTTATTGAAAACGATTGTGATCAGTTTCCTGTCGGCGGTTACTTTGGGCATTTTCTTTAGGTTTAATACAGCATTTGGCGAACGTTCGTATTCTTTTTGTGTTTCAAATAGATTTGCCACCAGCCCATTCAGATCCACCTGTTCTATGCTTAGGGGAGTCTTGGTCATTTTGGAGAATTCAAGCAATGATTTGATCAGCTCATTCATCTCCAGGGTACATTTCTCTATCTGGTTAATATAAGTGATCAGTTCGGAATTCTTCAACTCTTCGGCCAATAATCCACGATAAATATCTATGGCTCTTACGGGTGTTCTTAAATCATGTGATACTGAATAATTGAATGCTTCCAGCTCGCTGTTGAGTTCGTTCAAGGTATGGGTCCTGATCTCCACCAGTTTTTCCAGGTTATCTTTATAGATCCTTAGTTCTTCTTCTGTTTTCTTTTTGGCCAATGCAGTGGCTGCCTGTTGCGAAGATCGAATGATGGATTCCAACTCTGCAGTACTTAACACTTCGGCTGAAGTGAAAATAATGATCCCCAGGATGATATCGTTGGCAGTAATGGGTAAAATACCAAAGGTTCTGATCTTGGGAATATCCGGTATCCAGGGAAATGGATCGACCAGATCAGTATTTTTTGAGGAACCTGTGATGAGTTTTTTTATTTCGTTCTCATCGGTGGTGATGATCATTTGTTTTTTTTCAATCACCTGCATAAACAATGATTCACTCGGAAAAATATCGTTGATAGAATATACCGGAGACCCTTTTTGCTTTTTGAACTTGGGATCATCGGAGCCTTCTCCCAATAATTCCAAGCTTTTTTTCTCATCATCGATAAAATATAATTGGCTGGACTTGATATTGGAAGAACTGATCAAACCATCCACAATGATCTGGGAAATTTCCGCAAGACTTTTACCCTGGATAACAGCACTGCTTATTTTTTGGTTGTTCTTTATTTCGTTGTAGGAGATCCTTAATTTTTTTTCGGCAGCCCTTCGGTCTGAAATGTCCGAAACGATCGACATAATACCAGTAAATTCATCTTTTTCATTATATACCGGAGAAGCACTGAAATTAACATATAAATATTCCCTGTTCTTTTTCACCATTTTGATCTCATAGCTTTCGGAAACCCCTTTTTTCCGATCCTTTATTTTAGCCTTTACTAAGCTTCTATCTTCTTTGTCCACCAATAACTGATAGCCATTTTTACCGATGAGTTCATCCACCGAGTACCCCAGCATTTTTGCAAACTGGGCGTTGACCAGTTTTATGGTTCCATCTTCGGCGGAGACCAACAAACCTTCATGCATTTTTCCAAACAACGACCTATACCTGTTTTCACTTCTTCTGATCTCCAGCTCAGCATGTTTTTGTAAACTAATATCCCGTCCTACGGATTGATATTGGACCACCTGACCTTTTTCATCGAAAAAAGCCCGGTCAACCCATTCATGCCAAAAGCTACCTTTTTTTCCTTTACTTGCCTGATGGGAATCCACCTGCACTGGATTTTCTGGTGTCAGGGATTTTATTTTATTTTTAAATCTCTTGAGTTCCTTTTCAGGTACCAATGAGTAATAGTTCGTTTTATATAATTCCTCCAAGGTAATACCACTAAAATCAACATAACTTTGATTGGCAAAAATGATCTCTCCGGAGGGTTTCCAACGGACTATATATTCTGTTTGATCCTGGATGACTGATTTAAATTTCTCTTCGCTTTCTTTTATTTTTTTTTGAGCTACGATCAGATCTGTAATATTTTTCATGATAATGATCAGACCTTGCAGTTTCCCTTCCTGAACAAGAGGAGTGGCTGTACAATCATAATAATTATTTGCAAACCTGCCTTCCATGATATATGAGGAGGTGATCTTCTGTTTGAGGCTTTTTTGAAGCTGCTTTCGTACCTGGGCCAGGTGAGAAGGGGAAACCAGGGTTTCGTATTTTTGTCCAATCAGCTGTTCCATCGTGATCCCCTTTCCAGTAAAGTGATCAGGGAACTTATTCACAAAATTAATGGTATTATCCGTTGATAGGGTAAGTATAAAATCTCCTGAATTTTGTACGAGGGAATCCCATTTTACCTGACTGTCTTTTAATTTTTCCTCGGCCTGCTTTCTGGCGATAAAGGCGCCGATCTGGGATCCTACAAAAGAAAGCAGTTCTTTGTCTTTATCCCTAAACGCATATTCATCTTTATAGGATAAAACCGCAATAGCTCCCACCACTTCCTGCTCAACTGCAATGGGTACTCCCATCCAGCATACGGTATCTTTATAATGTGCATGTATCCGGTTTTTCTTTTGAAAGCCGATGATGTGATCACCGGTAAGTAATAAACTCTTTCCGGTTCTAATGATGTATTCAGAAAGACCATTTCCTTTTTTTCTTGAAAAGGGTACTTGTTTGTCGGGCTTATTCTTGATATAATGAAAAATAAAAGTGACCTCATCTGTAGGTCTGTCATAGGTGCTTACATAAAAATTTTCTGTTGAAAAAACCTTGTTTAACTCCAGGCGAATTTTTTTTAGGAAACTCGAAATGGAAGTATTTTCGTTGAGTTCCTTCGAAATATTATTGATCACCTCCTCTTTTAGTGATGCCTCTTTTCTGGAGGTGATGTCAGTAGAAATAATCAATACAGAGTTAATTTTATCGGAAGTTTCTTCTGCCGCCATTCGAATGGTGTACCATGCCGGTACCCTGTTTTTTCCGTAGCCCAGCATTTCAAATTCCTGCGAAATTCCCTTAAATGCCTGGGATAAATGCAGCTTGTATATTTTTTTGTTTGCATCTGGAATAAAATCCAATACAGAATGTCCGATAACTTCCTCCATGCTAAAGCCATCCAGGACCCGGTTGGAATAAGTAATGATCCCATTCCTGTCGACCGTATTCATGAGATCAGGAGAGTTGGAATTGATGGAGTTGAGCTTTTCCTCGCTGATCCTTAATTTATTGTTGGCCTGTTTTTCGGCTTTTTTATAATTACCTTCATTAATGGCCCTGTTCAGGGCTAATGGAAGTTTTTGAATGTTATCCTTCAGTACATAATCTGTAGCTCCCTGCCTAAGTATTTCCACGGCCCTTTCTTCCCCTAATGCACCCGAAATAATGATAAAGGGAAATTCAGGATCCAAGGATCTTACATAGTCCAGGATATCGGTACCCAGTGCTCCCGACAAGTTATAATCCGAAATGACTGCAGCAAAGCGATCCGGGTTAAAAGCTTTTTTAAAGTTGGCAAAATTCCTTACATGAACCAACTGAATATCCTTCAGATCTCTTAACGCAAGTTTAGCCAACTCCGCATCCGAATCATTGTCATCTATAAGAATTACTTTCATCCGTTTTTTCTTCCGTTAGGTGGTTGATCAATAGGGTCGTTGGTTAAGTAACACCCAAAACAGTCCCATTGATTTAATGGCTTCCACGAACCCATTGAACTCAACAGGTTTCACCATATAAGCGTTCACATTTAAATGATAGGCATTCAAAATATCCTGCTCCTCTTTCGAAGTGGTAAGGATAACGATCGGAATAAATTTAACCCTTTCATCAGCCCTCACTTTTTGCAGCACTTCAATGCCATCCACTTTGGGCATTTTTAGGTCCAATAAGATCATTTTAGGTTTGTCTTCAATGTTTCGGTCTTTATAGCGACCCTCGGCGAAAATAAACTCCAGGGCCTCTTCTCCGTCTCTTACCCATTCGACCTTGTTCACCAGGTTGTATTTTTTTAAAGCCATTAGCGCCAATTCGGCATCCTCGGTTCTATCTTCAACCAGTAATATGTCGACAACATGTTTTGAAAATTCTGTGCTCATAGTTTCTATTTTTTTGGTTAGATGGGTAACGCGAAAGTAAATTTTGATCCCTGGCCTAATTTGCTGGATGCTTTTATCCATCCATTGTGTTTTTGAATGATCCTGTTGACTATTGCAAGACCTACTCCGGTACCCTCGAATTCTTCATTCGAATGCAAGCGTTGAAAAACCTTAAAAAGTTTGTCGGAATATTTGGGGTCAAAACCTACCCCGTTATCGTTGACACTATAGACGATATGTTTTTTTTCCTTCTTCCAGGTAATATGGATACGAATAGTTTCTTGTTTGGATGAGTACTTTAGTGCATTCGAGATCAGGTTTTGCCAAACTTGTTTCAACATTATACTGTCTGCTGAAATATCAGGAAGGTCTCCCAGATCGAACAGTACCTTTTTACCCGGATAATGAATAAGCAACTCATTGAATACTTCCTGAGCCAATGCTCTCATATTGGTTAAACTCATTTTTAACTCTGTTCTGCTCACTTTTGAGAAACCCAGGATATCATCAATTAACCCACCCATCCTATTGGCATTGTCTTCAATAAAATGAAGCCACCGGTCGGCATCCTCATCAAATTTTCCGTCATATTGTTCCAACAGTGCTCTAGAAAATCCCTGAAGGGATCTCAAGGGCGCTTTCAGGTCATGGGAAACAGAATAACTAAAAGCTTCCAATTCCCTGTTGGCATCTGCCAGCCTTATATTCATTTGTATGATCTCTTCTTCGGCTTCCTTTTTTTGGGTGATGTCTTCCGAAATTCCCAGCAAATAAAGAGGATCCCCCTGTTGGTCATTTATGATGATTTTTTTGGTGTGCAACCAGCGGTCACCATACACAGTGCTTATTTTTTCTTCTGGAATATCAATGATCTCGTTATTGTTAAGAACCTCCCTGTCTTTTTGAATAAAGAATTCGGCTTGTTCCTTTGGAAAAAAATCATGGTCATTTTTACCAATAAGATTTTTTCTTGGGAAACCTAATAATTTTTCACCTGCAGCATTCATTCTTAAGAACCTTAGCTCGTTGGCATCTTTCACAAATAACATATTGGGAATATTCTCGATAATGGCATCTAGGAAATGGTTCGTTTCATGAAGTTCGATTTCTGCTTTTTTTCTTTCGGTAACATTTACGGCGAAAACAGTTACCCCAATCACTTCGTTCATATCATTGATCACCGGATTATACCGTGTTTCAAAGAAGTAACGTTCTACTTCTCCATATTCTTCAGTAGTTGTATGCCATTCACCGGAGAGTGCTCTATCAATATTTAATTTGGCTTTTTTCCTGTCTTCTTCATTCGTTATGCCCTCCAGTAAACTCATCTGGGGTTCCAGCTTTACTCCATATACTCGCTGGGTAGCTTGTTGATGGGCAGCATTAAAATTGAGGTATCGATATTCTTTATCAACGGAAAAGACCAGTGTATCCTTCAAGCTTTCAATGCATGACTGTAGCAAAAGCTCGGTGGATTTTATTTTATTTAGGTTATGTTGACGTTGGGTAACGTCTTCTACACAATGGATGATGTATCTTACCTCTTTCTTATCATTGAGTACCGGGCTATTTCGAGGACTCCAAAATCTTTCCTCAAAACTTCCATCGGGTCGCCTGATATCATACTTCTGCACAGCCATGGTATGGGCTGTTTTGTTTTTCAATACTGAATTCAGTGAAAAAAGAAGGTTAGAAACTCCATCTGCAGAAGGATCATCCGGATTGTCAGGGAAAACATCAAACAATCCACGACCCACAATCTCTTCTCTTTTGGTCATGGTAGCATTTGCATAGGCATCACTCACGGCAACTATAGTAAAATCAGGCAATAGAATGAGATATAACCCAGGGGCAGATTCAAATAAAACCTGAAAGTCAATATTCCTCATGAATATTTCTTGAATTAGGGGTTAGTTATGCCTAATATCAGTTAAACTGGTAATGTTTTTCTCCAGCAGATACCTTATTCAAGGCATCCTCTAGTTTTTTCTGGCCTCCACTTTTTAAAACATATCCTTCAGCTCCTATTTTCCTGGCCTCTTCAATATTGTACATATTATCCGACATGGTATGCATGATCACTTTTACCTCTGGATATTCCATTTTAGATCTTCTCGTCAATTCCAAGCCATTGGCGCTGTTCAAATGCAGGTCCATCAGGATCAGGTCAGGTGTATTGGTCTTTAAAAAGTTAAACAGATCTTCCTCATTATCAAAATCAGCGATCACTTCATAATGCTTATTTGTTTTAAAGATAGCGTTCAATCCATCCCGAATGATTTGATGGTCATCGATTACAATGATTTTTTTTTTCATTATATTATAGGATCATATACTATGTTAAGCATTATATAGATTATTCTTGATAGCATATACTACCATTTCCGCAGCGGATTTTACTTCCATTTTTTTCATAATGTTATAGCGATGCTTTTCAACGGTTCTGGTGCTTAAACAAAGCTTATCCGCAATTTCACTGTTGTTCTTTCCATCACATACCATTCGTATGATTTGAACTTCCCTTAATGAAAAGCCTCCCAGCTCAACGCCGGCAATATTGCTTTTTTCCTTGGCAGAGATCTTGTTGATCACTTGGAAAGCTGCTTCAGGACTATAATATTCATTGCCGTTCAAAACAGTATCAACCGCCTCTTTCAGGTCATTCTTGGTGGCATTCTTCAGCAAATAGCCTGAAGCACCTGCAGATAGCATCCTTAAAATGATATTCGGGTCTTCATTCATGGTGAGAGCTACTACTAAAATGTCGGGATAGTTATCCTTGATCCACTCGGTCAATTCAATTCCATCCTCTCCCTTTAGCTTTACGTCCATGAGTACCACTTGGGTTTCTCCGCCATCTTTGAGAAATCTTTTCATATCCTTGCCAGATCCAACGGCTGCTGCCAGCTCGAAGTTTTCGATCTGCGAGATAATGATTCCCATTCCATCGCGGAACATTTCATGATCTTCTACGATCATGATCTTTACTCTCCCATTTCTTTGGAAGATCTTTGGACTCTTTTTCATCATATTAAATCGGTTTTCAGTTAAAGTTGTTATCATTATTTCTAGGCTTTAATTTGTTATAGTTGTAAGTTATTTTGTTTTAATTCTATACGTCAAATTTAAGCCAACTACTGCGAAAAGTGTAAAATCTGCATTTAAGGGGAACTACTGTATATACTCCTATAATCTTTTACAAATCAATACCTTATAAACAAGAATAGTTATTAGATCATTGTATTTGATCATTCCAATACCATGCTTCACCTATCAAATTACGTATATTCCGCCCGGGAGGTTCGGTATTTACGTAGTGAAGCGGGTATTAATACATTCGTAGCCAGTAAAATACTTGGTATATGTTTGTATCGTGAACATAAAAATACACATAATAAATATCTTTACAAGGCCTTCCTATCATAGAAGAATCGTCTAAAAATCTATAATACTCCCGAGCCGGGAAAAAAATTGGGCCTTTTGATATTTTATTTTTCCCGGCTTCTACCTCCTTTATCAGTGTTGGTATAACCAGGGATCATAATAACCCTTTGTCGATAAAAAGTTTGACAAGTTCGGTGGAGTTTTTCACTTTCAGTTTTTTCATCAGTTCGGCCCTGTATTTTTCGATCGATCGGGGGCTCAGGTTCAACATTTCACCTATTTCTGCGCTGGTGCAGCCTTTTGAAATATATCTTACCATGGCAATATCTCTATCTGTGAACTCCGAATTTCTTTCGATCTCTTTGGCGCTTTTGATCATTCTCGATATTTCCTTTTCCTCCTTCGAAGGATCTTTAATGTCAAGGTGGCTAATGGTATAATTAATAGCCGCGTCAGCACTTATATAGGGGATATCTGCTAATACATGTTTGATCGCCTCACAAAATGTTTTTTTAGTGATTGCTTTTGTAAGAAAGGCAGAGGCTCCTGCTTTGAAAGCCTTGTCAATCGTATAACTATCACTGTACATGGTGAGGGCAATGATCTTTACTTGAGGAAAATTCTCATGTACATATTTACTGGCGGCTATTCCATCCACAAATGGCATGTGAATATCCATGATGATAATATCGGGTACTTTTTTTTCTAAGAATGATTCAAGTTGTTTCCCATCTGTCAAAGAACCAATTACTGATAAATTATCAAATCCTTTTATAAGGGTCTTAAGTCCTTGCCTGAAAATTTCATGATCATCGACAATGACTACCTTATGTATTTTTTCGCTATCTGTTATTTTGCTCATGCAGAATGGGTATTTCGGCAACTATCTGAGTGCCTTTACCTTTCTGCGAATATATATTTAATTGTCCACCTAAAAAAATCACCCGGTTCTGAATATTCTTCAATCCAATCCCAGCTTTGGAATTATTACCGTTAAGTCCCGAAAACTCAAAGCCCTTGCCATTATCTGAAATTACCACTGATGCCTTATTTCCGGTGACGGAAGTATGCACCCTGATCTCTTTGGCTCCGGAATGTTTGATCGCATTGTTAACAGCCTCCTGGATGATCCTGTAAATATTGAGGTTTTCTAATTCATTCAATTGGGTAGGAGTTGAAACTAGGTCCAGTACGATCAAAATTTTACCATTCAATGCCTGGTTAAGATTTCCAAGCATGTTTTCGAGAGAAACTTTTAATCCTTGTTCCTGTATATACTTGGGAACGATATTTCTGGAAATGGCCCTTACCTGGTCGAGGGTAATATTGATGATCTCTTCTACTTTTGCCTTGATCTCTTCACTCTCCTCGTCTACGGTTTCCAATACATTTACATAGAGTAATAAGGCGGATAAATTCGGACCTACTTCATCATGCAGGTCCTGGGAAAATCTTTTGCGTTCATTTTCAAGCGTTATGATCTCGGCGGAAATAAGGGTTTTTTGTAACCGCCTTATTTTTCGCTGGTTGACCATCAGGTTGATAATGAAAAAGATCAATACCAATATCAGGAAGGAGACCGCTATTAGAATGGCCAAGTATATTTCTTGTTCTTGGGTAAGCATATTATTGAAAATAAGAAGAAAACATTGGCAACCGTGTAGGCCAGATTAACCAAAATCAATATATCTCTATAAAATTCATTACTATAATTCATTCGATAATTTATAAACAGGATCAATCCACTAAAAAAAGACCTGATAAGCATACCAATCAATAAAAGGGTATCACTGTCTTTAATGATGCTTGTGCTTTTTACAAAGATGATAACATTTATCAAGTAAATAGAAATTAATACGAGTATCATCGATACAAAGGCAGTGAGGAAAGTATTATAAAGACCAAAATCCTCGATAACAAAGTTTTCGATTATCCATCCAATAGCAATAAAACCTAGAATTGAAAATTGAAAAATAGATAATGTTTTACTTTTGCCTTTAACGAATCCCCATATATTAAAGACCAGCAAAACCGCTAGTGGATAATAAATAAGTGTATTGATATTGGCTATGATGTGATTCTTTGTGTGATAAAAGGATGTCAGAAACATGATAGTTTCAAACACAAATAAATTAAGACATATTGCAAAGAATAAAAAGTTGGATGAAATAAGTCTTCGCCTGAAGAAAAAAGCAATAACGATAGCCATTGTTGAAAACAACATTATATAGGCTATCGTCATACTGCTTGGTTGGGTTTTTGTTATGAATTTAATACGTTGGTTGAACCACAATTAGGTGGGCATAAGAATCCACTATCTCCTACCGTCTCTGTAATTATATCGTTTTCGTTAGATTCTACCCCAACAAATACCAGTTTTAGTTTTCCATCGCTAGCTGCACCAAAATAAAAACGGATCCCCACGCTGCCGGTTTGGTCAAGCATGCTCTGGATAGTGTCTTTGCTAAAGAAATAACCCTTAGGTTGGGTTGAAAATTTTTTTCTGAACTCTGCGGTTAATGCTGCACCTTCCTCAATGGGAATGGTGTGGTCTTCGTGTCCTGTAAATGCCATATTATTAAGTGTTTAAATGTTTATCCTCTAAATATATCCTCTGGACATCCAAAAACAAAACACCGATTGATGACACAGTTTATTAAAACATTGTATACCAGTAAATTATGTATTTTTTTTATCGTAGAACTACGATACAGGTATCGTAGTTCTACGATAAAAATATTTCTTTTTTTTATGCAAAATGCTTAAAAAAATCTTAAAAAACATGCTGATTTTCAGTACTTTAACTTATGGAGGCTTGGGCATGATTTTTTGACGAAAAGGAAAATTAGGTAAAAAAGAAAAAGCACCCCTCTACCCAAGGTGCCTTTTCTTTTAACTGAACTCCGTGATAACTGATAACAATTGTTTGGCGATGATTCGCAATCTGGGTATATAACCTGTATCAATGATCAGCGCAAATAAGTTCTGTATTTTTTTTATGATGTTTAAAAACCTGATACCACATCTTGTGCAGGATCTGTTTCATCAACAGCTAACATGGCATTACCTGCATTGTAAATACCTCCTTCACTTAAACAATCACTTCGAAGAACCATGTTTCTTTTAACCGAGCAATTTCTCAACACCAGGTTCCCCATATTTTTTATAGCTGCACCTGCTTCTGATTTTATATTACCATTTAAAAAACCATGACGTATCGTCATATCTCTTAGTGTAACCGTAACTCCCTTGGCAATGGTAAAAACCCGTTGATTAATGCTCTCGTCTGCTTCAATCAAGCTACCTTGTATATAAGTATCGTCTGTTCCCTGTCCCTGGATGGTAATGTTTTTGTCGATCAAAATACCTTGTACTGGAATTCCATCTCCTGTAATTACCCCATATACTTGAATAATATCTCCGTCTTCTGCAGCTGCAATCGCAGCACTGATAGTAGTGTAATCTTCTCCTCCTTCTGCATTTACTTTTAATACGTTTTGGGAGAATGTAGGCATGATACTTAGAAAAAGTATCGCTGATAGTAAGACTCCATTTATTTTTTTCATCATTTATTTTTTAAAATTTTATATCACAAATGTAGGTGCAGCTCTTCACCGTTTGCTGAACGGGAGTTCAGTAATTCACTACGTAATTACCGAACCCACTACGTAGAATTACACCGGAATTGATTCCCTTCTCCTTGAAAAAATGGAGTATGCTCCTATCATTGGATGAAATGAGGTTTGATGGAATCTGCCCTGGATCTTAAGAAGTTGTTCATAAGTTTTTAGGGATGGAATGGGGGTTCTTTTGACAAAAATGGAAGTAGGGGATATGACCCTTCAGGAACATCAAGCAAAAATCCGGGTATTTACGATGGTTTTAGAATAGTTTTTGGCGATCCCGCGGGGATTGGCATCGCTCCGCTCTGCCGGACCCATTTGTTTCCATTGTCAAAATCAAAATCCGGGTCGCTACCGCGAACCATTTTTTGCTTGTACTCACTTACGAAAGCTATCGCTTTCATCGTTCGTCCAAACAAAAAAGCCTGGTTGCTATTGCAACCAGGCTTTTGATCCATCTGTGATCCCGCTGGGACTCGAACCCAGGACCCCTACATTAAAAGTGTAATGCTCTACCAGCTGAGCTACGGAATCGGTATTTATAAGCCAAAGAATTCATGGAATTAGATTCCAAAAATGGAGTGCAAATGTAAAATTAATTCATTTAATCCCAAACTTTTTTTGAGATTAGCTGATAACTCTTATTTCTGAATGATCAGCCTTCCGATCACCTGGGTACCAGCTAAGAAAATGGTGGTTCCTTTGGAGGCTTCATCGATGGTTAAAAATCCCTGGTGTGATACGATTTCCCAATTGTAGCCACCATCGTATGAAATGTCTATCCCATTTTTACCAACGGCTACAAAAGTGTTTTTCGAAATATACTCGACACAGCTCCTATATCCGCTTGGGTGTTGATGCTTATCCGGGATATGCCAGCTGATCCCTCCATCTGTAGTTACCGAATAGTTTTTCTCACTGATATCAGGAGCGGTAAAATCACCTCCCACTGCTACACCGATCTTATCATCTACAAATACGAGGCTATTGATGCCTTTACTGCTCATGCCATGAGTCATATGGGTCTCATGATGCTTCCATGTGGCTCCATAATCGTTGGATACAAACACATGGGAAGCGTTCCCCCCGGTGGCAAACCAAACTTTTCCTTTCTTTCCAACAACGATGCCGGTTCCGCTGGCAGCAAACCCTGCCTCATTTTTAGTTGCCTTCGGGGAATGTTCTTTGGCCAACTCTACCCAGGTTTCACCCCCATCAGTAGTAGTAAGAATTTCAAAATGCCCATGGATGGGATCTCCATAGGCAATTCCACGATTCTTGTCCCAAAATGCAAATCCATTTAAAAAAGTTTCGAACTTGTTAGCTGTGTACACCTCTTTCCAGGTAACCCCACCATCAGTGGTCTTTAAGATCTGTGCAGGGTCTTTTACACTCAATACAATGGCATTGTTCTCATCCCATGCTTCAATATCTCTTATCTCCGACTTGGTACTATCGAGGATCTTCTGGAATTTCCAGGTTTCACCCCCATCGGTTGATTTGCCTACGGTACCTTTACTGCCACATGCCCAAACGAGCTTATTATTAACTGCACATAGTCCTCTAAAACCACAGTCATACCCAAGCGTGTCGGTAATTACCTGGTACTTCTGAGCAAATAGAAGGGAACTGGATAGGGTTAGCACTAATGCAATTAATTTACTCATTCTCAACATTCTTTTTTTTACAAATGTATCTTCTCCAGGCTTTAAACCAAAAATATGTTTTTCACCATCCATCAAATCCTCCCTTCAACTTTTACCTTACATTAAAAAAATATAAAGCCCTTGGTCCAATTTTTTCATTTTGGTGCATTATTCCTTACTTTTAACGGTAAATACAACGCATCATGAAAAAGTCCTCTATTATTATAGTAGCCGTTGGGCTGTTGTTAGTTGCATGTGGCGGTAAAAAAGATACCAACACAACTGATCAGAATGGCAATAAAAACCTGTTAGCTCAGGCCGACATTTTTAATAAGGATGTTGTTCTCAAATTTATTGAAACAGCAGATAAAAACTCTCAGCAAGCGGCTAAAAAAGAATTTTTAACGGGAGTGGATCAATACAGGAACAGAAATCAGATCGACAGTGCCATTTCAACTTTCAAAAATTCAATTGGCGTTTATCCGTTTTCAAAAACCTATTATGAACTGGGAAATGCATACATGGATAAAAAGGATTTTAAAGGAGCAATTGATGCCTATCATATGGCAGAAGTTTTGGAATATGAGCCGGTTTCTGTGGTCCTGTATAATATAGCTTGTGCCTATTCTATGTTGGAAGATGGAGAGAACTCGTTAAAATATCTGGAACTGGCAATTGAAAATGGATATATTAATCTTGAACATATCATGAGTGATGAAGATTTGGCGTTTACCCGAAAAGACCCGAATTTTAACGAAACTGTGAAAACATCCATGGCTGGTAATACTTCTTCGGATGCCGTTTTATTTAGCATGTATAAAACTCATTTTGCCTCTCTTACCCTTCCTTATACTTTAGATGAAGCAACCAGTCAGAAAGTGGATTTCGAAAAAACGATTTCTTATGACTACGATGCCTTTGTTCCGGGTATGGTGAATTCAGAATTTAGCCGGGATGTGGGTGACGAATATTTTTATGTAGGTAAAGTAACGGAGAATAATAAATATGTAGCCTTGTTATACTCGCAAGCCGGGATGTGGTCGGATAAGCCACCGGTACATGTGTACCTGGCCACCTACGAACCGGAAAAAGGAACAGTGATTGATTTCGAAAAAATAGCCGGGTTGGAATATTATTCCGATTCTCTCCGAACTGCAGTATTGAAGGATGGTATGTCGGTAGAAGTAAAATATTTTACCCAGGAATGGGAAAAGAATCCGGACGATTATGGATATGACAGCGAAAATAGAAGAACAGGATTAAACCAGGTAGCTGTAAAAAACTTCAAGATCGACGTGAACGGAAATATCCGTGAGTCTCAGAAAATGTTGGGAGCTGTTATAAGATAAAAAGACATTAGATGTCTTTCTAATGTCTAACATCTAAGTTTCATTTTGATGGTGCTTGCTTCTTCATCCAATCTACGATCAAATCACTTTCGTATCCTTTGCCACTTAAGTATCTGAAAAGCGAAGCCTGTCTTTCACGAGCTGCTTTTTTCGATAAGGAATTCCATTTCCTCTCCGCCAGGTGGTCCAGGTTTTGGATATATATATCATCATCTACTTCCTGGAAAGCTTGTCGGATGCTTTCTTTTTTTATTTTTTTCATCGACAATTCGGCTTCTATCTTCCTCTTCCCCCATTTTTTCAAATATATTTTGGCATTGATATATGCTTTTATAAACCTCTCATCATCCAGGAACTTTTCCTCCTTCAATAATCTGATCAGTTCTTCATGATATTCTACCTCCACCTTCCATTCGTACATCTTTTGTATAATCTCGGAGGTGCACCTTTCACGATATAAGCAGTACCGGGTCAGTTTATCATACGTATTGTTCATAACCTGCAAATAAATTGATCAGCTATTTTTTTACAATGTAAATCATTTATAGTTTTTTTGGGTAAATGAATGGTATGAAAATCGGGTTTTTATTCACATGTGCACTTATTCCCATTTTTTCCTTTGCCCAATCCAAGCAATGGAGAGATGATTTTAGCGATAACAAAAACAAATGGTGGACCGGAAACAATGAATATTATGACGCAAAGATCGAGAATGGATATTATGAGCTCAATTATAAAACCAAGGAAAAACCCGAAAAGAATTTATTGGTGATCAAAAACAAGCTCGATATTCATCAACCCTGGGACATAGAGATCAGGATCAAAGTGATTACACTGGATGGATACCAGAATAGTTTTGGACTCACAGTAGGTGAACTCGACCGCGGAAACAGTCATTACTTCATTGTATGCCCAAATTTAAAAATGACCTGGTGGTATGACTATAAACTTTATCGACAAACCATCATCAAGAACGAACCGTTACCGCTCAATATATTCGACCTGGATTCAACAACCGGTACTAAGCTATTTCTGAAACAGCGGGATGGTTATATTTATTTTTATGTGAATGATGTGTATATGACCAAAATTGGTTCTCCAAAGACCTGGTATGGGAATGGGGTGGGACTCTTCGCAAATACCAGCAGTATCCTCAGGGTGGATTACCTGGAGATCAAACAATATTAATTTATTTTAATGGAGAGTCGGTTTCCTTCGCCAGGTGAGCATATACCTTTTTATCCAACCAACGTGAAAAGAACTTATTCATAAAATAGGTAAGTTTACCCTGAGAGGTAAGGATCAATGTTCTTTTCCTTTTTTCAATGGCCTTGATCAATGCTTCAGCTACTTCTTCGGGTTGCATCATTTTGGCTTCATCCCGCGGCGATTCACCTTGTACTTTTCCATCTTTGGCCAAAGCAGTATTCCTTATATTACTTGCAGTAAAGCCTGGGCAGCAGATCAATACGTGCAAACCGGTCTTTAAATTTTCAATTCTCAGCGCTTCTAAAAAACCATTCATGGCAAATTTGGAAGCAGAATAACCTGATCTTGCCGGTAAGCCTTTAATACCCGCAATGGAAGAAATCCCTACAATGGTGCCTTTGCTTTTTAAAAGGGGTTGAATGGCATACCTGGTGCAATAAACGGTTCCCCAGAAATTAGTATCCATGAGTTTTCTAAGTACATCCAAATCCAATTCATTGAACAATGCCCGCATGGATATACCGGCATTGTTGATGAGAATATCGATTTTGCCGAATCTGTTCAGGGTTTCATTGATCAGTCTAACACAATCATTTTCCAGGCTAACATCTGCTTGTATAGCCAGTATATCGGGAGTAAATGCTTTCAGTTCTTGTTCTGCTTGCTGGAGGGTTTCGGCATTCCTGCCTGAGATAACAACGCTGGAGCCACGTTTGGCGAAGGCCAGGGCAATGGCTTTTCCAATACCACTGGTTCCACCTGTAATAATTACTACCTTGTTTTTCATTTATGAATACAAAAATGCTAATAAAAAGCCAATAATATTAATTTTGTGTATCAATAAAACGATCTATGGAAATCATTGAGGTAAAGGATAAAGCGGAGATCAAGGCGTTTCATCGGGTTCCCTTTCTCATTTATAAAGATTTTAAAAACTGGATACCTCATTTAAAGCAGGATATAGAAAAGGTTTTTGACCCCAAAAAAAATAAAGCATTCAGGGGGGGGGAAGCTAAACGTTGGATCCTCAAAAATGAGAAAGGAGAACTCATCGGCAGAATTGCAGCGTTTATTGATCCTAAATATTATAAATCATTCAAGCAACCTACCGGGGGCATCGGTTTTTTTGAAAGTATCAATAACAGGGAGGCAGCTTTTCTATTATTAGGCACTGCCAAAAGATATTTACTTACCAAAGGTATGAAAGCCATTGATGGGCCGATTAATTTCGGGGAGAAAAATGAATATTGGGGATTGCTGGTACAAAATTTTGACTATCCACCCACCTATCAGGTCAACTTTAATCCACCTTATTACCAGACCTTTTTTGAGGAGTTTGGGTTCAAAGTTTATTACGAGCAATACTTGTTTTGGAGAGACCTGAAGAGGGATGCCGATGAAGTTTTTCAAAGAAAAGCTGCTGTGTTATGGAAAGACCCCAAATTCAAAGTAACCAACGTAAAAGGTTATTCAGATGAACAATTGGCCGAATATTTTCTTGCAGTATATAACGATGCATGGGGAAAACATGAAGGATTCAAATCCATGAAATATGACCAAGCATTAAAGATCATGAAGGCCATTAAGCCGGTGAAGGATGTGAGGATCACTCTTTTTGCATTTTACGATAATAAACCTATTGCCTTTTATATCAATCTCCCTGAATTGAATCAGATCTTTAAACATGTAAATGGAAACTTGAATCTCTGGGGCAAATTAAAATTCCTTTTCTACAAGAAGTTTGTAGGAAGTACCACCATGTATGGGGTGGTATTTGGTGTAATACCCGAGTACCAAGGCCATGGAGTAGAAGGGGCCATGTTAAAGTTCGGAGGGATCAACATCATCGGACATACTCCCTATCAGGATACCATTATTACATGGATTGGTGATTTTAATGTAAAAATGCTGAAGATCTGTAAAAATCTCAACGCTTCGTTGCTTCGAAAATTATTTACCTACCGGTTGATCATGGATGAAAACATTCCGTTTGAGAGGGCCCCCTTTATAAGTGGAACAAAAGAAGATGTGGATGAGATCATCAACGGACTTATGCCACTGGAGGAGAATATGAAGAAGTACGGGAAGTAAAATAATTATTTTTTTACCATTTGCATCAATACTTCCAGGTAGGCTTTTTTATTGGCATCGATAGAAAATTCCTTTTCAATTTTCTCTCTTCCTTTTTTCCCTATCTTTTCTCGTAACGAAGGTGATTCAATGAGTTGAGAAAGGGCTTGGGTCCACTCCTCTTTCGTTTTTACCAGCATGCCTGATTCTTCATGATCTATCACCCTGAAATTGGCACCTAATGCGGTTGCAACAGTGGGTATGCCGAGTGCCATATATTGGATGGCCTTTAAACCGCTTTTACCTAATACCCATTCTTCATCAGGTAAAGGATATAACCCAATATCAAATTGCTGAAGTGTTTTTAATTCCACTTCTTCACTCCAGGCAATGGCCTCTATATTTAATCCTTCTATATGGATATGGGGATCTCCCATGAGGAGTACCTTGATCGGGTATTTCTTTGACAGGTCCACCAATACCTCTTCTAACAAGTAAAAGTATTTGGAGGTGGTAATACTTCCGCTCCATCCAAGGATGATGGGTTCACCATTGCTATAGGTGTTTACTGGTGTATATTTTTTTGTATCCACAGTTGATGAAATATCCGTGGTATAAGGATTGTATTTTTTTACAAATTCATCTAAATAGGGGGTACACGTAATCACATGATCTGCTTTTCGCATCAGGTAAATGGGTTTCTTTCTGCTCTTGAATAATCCCACTGCTTTGTTTGCTTTACTTTTGTTCTCCCTTAAGTAAACAAGATCGTCAATATCATACACGATCTTTTTTCCTATCATGCAATAAATCCACTCATACAGGGGAATGAAGAACGGAGTTACCCAGAGATGGATATAAACAATATCGTATTTTCTCAATGAAAATATAAGCCAGAATCTTTTCCAATAACCAATCATTGTTTGGATGAACTTGGTAAAGAAATATCCTTTCTTATAAACGATGGACCAAAGTTTTTTGGTAACAAAGGGTTTTATGTCTACCTGGAGGCCCGCTTCTTCAAATGCTTCGAAATATTGCTCATATTTAAGTCGCTGACTGGGAGCCACACCCACAGGATAGGGGCAAATGATCAACATCTTATATGTACCTGAGTTCTTCAACTTAACCGATTAGGTGATAAATGTCAGCATATTTTTTTACAGCTGTATCCAATGCATAGTATTTTTTGCATTCATTCCGGATATGAAGAGGATCGGTATTCAATAATGCTGAGATCGATTCTGCAGCCATTTGATAGTTTTCTTCATTGAATTGTTTTACAATTGTGCCCGAATGGGTGCTCATGATGATCTGGTCAAGATCTCCAACACCCGAGTTGGTGATCAGTGGGATGCCCATACTCATGATCTCCGCATGTTTGGTTGGAGAAGAGGACAATTTTGAAAAACAGGGCTGAATGAAAAACAAGGCCACCTGCGTAGCTGCAATATAATAAGGCATATCCGCCCTTTTAGCCCTTGTAATATGGATGGAAGACTTTTCAATTTGTTTTTTTTCTAATAGCTGATCCATGGCTTTGGTCCAGTCATCATTGCTTACCATGAGAAATGTAGCCTTTGGATATTGTTTTTTTATTTCCTTGAACTGGTCGAGCATCTCATTCAACATATACCAGGTGCCCAGTGAACCATAATACCCGATGACCATATCGGATCCTATTTCATTTTTGATAGATTGAAGTTTTTCACCATTCAGGGCATTTCGATCGAACAGATCCATATCGACACTGCATGGGATAACGGTGATCTTATTGAGATGCTTTAAGGTGGGCCATTCCAGCATGAGCTTTTTACCAGCTTCGGTAAGTGATACAATGGCATTGGAATATTGGGCAAAGGCCGCTTCTTTCGACTTGAAATATTTATACACCAATTTATAAATGGGATTCGAAAGATCCCATAGTTTGCCATCCACCCTTTCATCTGCCCAAAAACCCCGCATATCAAAAACAAAGGGTACATATTTTTTTCTTTTCAGTTCTAATCCTACCAAAGCGGATATATAACTTCGACAATGCACGAGACTGAATTTTTTTTGTTCATTCAGTGCAAATGCTTTCTTTTTTATGGTTTGCACATCCCTAATAGTAGAGATCACCGGAGGTTTTTTACGATAGGGGAGTGGATGCCAATCGATGGCATGTTCATCACATATTTCTTGTATATAAGTTTTGCCTGATTCGAATTTTTCAGGTTTTTCGCAGCTAATAACGCTAAATCGATAACCTTTTTTTGAAAGCCCAATGATATAGGGTAAAATTTGTGATTGCCCCAGTGCATCCGTTAGTCCATCATATGTTATATACAAAACCTGTTTCAATAGTGGGGAATTATGGGCAAAATTAATAAAATGAATTGAGTGGCAGTATGATGCATTGATTGTTAAAAGTATGAATATACTTATATATTTGTCCTTTAATATTTCATTAAAAAATGAAAAACACCGCTTTAACTAACAAACATATTGGCCTTGGTGCTAAAATGGTTGAATTTGCTGGCTATAACATGCCTATACAATACTCTAACCTTCTGTTGGAACACGAAAATGTAAGGACCAAAGCCGGAATGTTTGATGTTTCCCATATGGGTGAATTCCTGGTGGAGGGCAAGGGGGCATTGGATTTATTGCAGTTTGTTACTTCCAATGATGTTTCCAAACTCAGTCCTGGTAAGGTTCAGTATTCTTGTCTACCTAACGAGCAAGGAGGAATTGTGGATGATCTTCTGGTGTATATGATGGATACCGACAAATATATGCTGGTGGTGAATGCATCGAATATCGAAAAAGATTGGAACTGGATCAACCAATGGAATGAAAAATTTGGTGCTGAGCTCAAAAATGCCTCTGAATTTATGTCATTACTGGCAATTCAAGGCCCAAAAGCCACTCAAATTTTGCAAAAACTTACGAAAACAGATTTAAGTGCGATCCCTTATTATCATTTTGCCATTGGACAATTTGCAGGTGAGGATGGAGTGATCATTTCCAATACTGGGTATACGGGTGCAGGCGGCTTCGAGATCTATATGAAGAATGAAGATGCCGAAAAAATATGGGATGCAATCATGGAAGCCGGTAAGGAATTCGGGTTGTTACCGGTTGGTTTGGGTGCCAGGGATACACTTCGCTTAGAAATGGCTTTCTGCCTATATGGAAATGATATCAACGATACCACATCACCCATAGCGGCAGGATTGGGTTGGATCACTAAATTCAATAAAGATTTTATCAATAAAGCCAATCTCCTCAAAGATAAAGAAGAGGGTACTCCGAGAAAATTAGTAGGATTTGAAATGATCGACAAAGGAATTCCACGGCATGACTATGAGATCAAAGATGAAAGTGGAATTAAGATTGGAGTGGTGACTTCAGGAACCCAATCCCCATCGCTTGGCAAGGCCATTGGAATGGGTTATGTAAACACAGATACCATCAAGCAGAATAAACCTATCTTTGTTGAAGTGAGGGGAAAGTTACTCCAGGCAAAGATCGTAAAAACTCCTTTTTATATTAACAACTAATCCGCTTCATTTTGAGCAAAAAACCAATCGTTAGAGTTTGCATATCTCCAGCCTTATATGAGCTATATAGGCAGCAGGAAGGAATTACCGTGGTGGTGGATATTTTCAGAGCCACATCGGCTATTTGCACGGCCCTACAGAATGGTGTGAATGAAGTGATCCCAGTGGCATCCATTCACGATGCAAAAAGATATGCCGAAGATGATGATGTGATCATTGCAGCTGAAAGAGGGGGTGAAGTGGTGGATGGATTCAAATATGGGAATTCTCCTTTATCTTATATTGACAACCCTGAGATCATAGGGAAGACCTTGGTACTAACTACCACCAATGGAACCCAGGCGATAGATGCTGCCAAAAATGATGGAGCATTGGTGATAGGTGCTTTTTGTAACCTGGATGTACTTACTGCCTGGTTGATCAACGAAAACCAGGATGTGATGATCCTTTGTTCGGGTTGGAAGAACAGGTTGAATCTGGAGGATTCTTTATTCGCAGGTGCTGTTGTGGATGCATTGCTGAACTCCGGTTTCGAATATGATATCGATAGCGACGCGGCTATCATTACAAGACTACTCTACACTTCTTCGGGGAATGATATGCTTGGATTCCTGGAGAATTCATCCCATCGTAACCGTTTAAAAAACCTGCATCTCGAAAAGGATATTGAATATTGTCTTCAACGGAATACCTGTCATGTAGTCCCTAAATTAACGGGAGGAGCCATCAAAAATATTCTCAAACAACCAGCTTATTAATTTGATATTCTAAAATTTGAGATTCGAAATTTCAAATTTCGAATCTCAAATTTTAGAATGAATTTACTGTCTTCCCTGAACGTATTTGGTGAGATCATCTTTACTGCTGGAAAATTGGAATACATCATTTACCTGATAGTAGTTCGATCGATCACTGCAAAAATCATAGGCGTATTTTGCTACTTCCAACTTCGAATCATCGAAGGAAAATAATCCCAGGATTTCTTTGATCTGACTTACGGTAAAGCATTTTTTTGCCGATAAAACCTGTTTTGCCAAGGTTATCTTCCCACTATCGAAGGAGGTATTTTTGATCGAATTCTTGATATCCGTCATATCTGTTTGCGTAACCGTACAAGCCACCGAAATAATGGTGGTTGTGGTAGTAGTGGTTGAATTTCCTTTGAGAAAATTATTGAAATCAATTTTATACGTAGAAGTAGGCAATAATTGATCTGCATATCCGTAGTTGCCTCGGTCGTATGCCCTTAAGTAAGCAGATTTCAATATATCCAGCCTCATACTTTCCATGCTGAAAATGCTGGTCAGTTTCATGATCTGTGCAGTGCTTAAACAATTCATATTGATGAAATCCTTCACAACAGTGGCTTTGGCGTTGTCCGACATTTTATTGAATTTATATCCGGTATAGCTGGTATAAAAAGCAGATTCATCCATCGGATAATTACATCCGGTCATTCCGAAATAGTTAGTGAATTCGGGATAGGTGTATACAGGATAATCGTAGGCATTGATAGTAGTTGTCGTTGTATATGTATTGGTATTGGTTTGCATTCTTTGTGCAGCCACGTAATCATGTAAACGAAATACCGTTGAAAAATAGGCGAAGGCGTCATATACATCATAGAAATTCTCTTTATCCACCGTATTTTTATAGGCAGCCTTACTGAACTCCAATTTATCCTGGTCGCCAAAAAAAAGCATGGTGATCTGTTTTACCTGAGAAGAACTCAAGCAGTTATTATTGGCGAGGTTAATAGCATAGGTTAGTTTGGAGGTAGTGTTAACCGTTGAGCTGATGGTTCCATATTCTCTCTGGAAAAATGTATTACTTACGGGAACAGTACAAGTAGTTTGCGAAAAACTACTTACTGAAAATAATACAAAAGCTAAAACTAAAAGTACATGTTTGTTCATAACCTATATATTAATTGGTTTATTATGTTTTTGAATATTTCAATTAACATGCCAAATTTAGGGATTAACTGATTGGTAGTTCTTCTCAATAAGGCCGTTGGGAAAAAATTAAGAACTTGTAGAGAGGTTGTAGAGATTATTTTGTGGCAGCAGTTTGAAAGGTGGGTAGCATCGGACCTTCTTATTTACTTTCTTTCCAGGTTTTATATCCTTTGTCCTGGATTTTCCGATCAGCAGGAACTTCTCTCAACGGTTCGCAAGCTTTTAAGCTATTATAACAATCTGCCGGCAATTGCTGATAGATCTTGGTCCCTTCGGTTTTCCAACGGATCATCTCATCACTTACATCCTTTACGATCTTGGCGGGATTGCCCACCACCACTTTTCTGGCCGGAATTTCCATCTCTGCCGGGATAAAACAAAGAGCCCCTACAATACATTCATTGCCCAGTTTTACTTCATCCATGACCACCGCATTCATTCCTATTAAACAGTTTTCGCCAATCTCAGCCCCGTGAATAATGGCCCCATGACCTATATGTGCATTTTTACGAAGGTAGACAGTGGTCCCCGGGAACATATGGACAGTACAATTTTCCTGAACATTGCACCCATCTTCGATAATGATCTGGCCCCAATCACCACGGATGGCCGCCCCTGGACCGATATATACATTTTTACCAATGATTACATTGCCTGTAACTGCGGCCTGCGGATGAATAAAAGAGGAGGGGTCGACCACCGGTATATAACCTTCAAACTCGTAAATCATAGCTCATTAATTGTATTTTCCTGTTCAAATGTAGAATAATAGGGGTTAATCCCCTGCTGTTCATATTTTGTTTTCTTAAATTTGCAACTATATCAACGATTGTTCCCTCTTTATAATACTAGAAAAGCAATATTTAGATGCAGACCAACTATATCAAAGCCCTAGGAATCCTTACTATCCTCGTCTATTTTTCGGCTCATACCAATGCACAGGTATCCACCAATGGCACATTGACCCCAACGCAGTTAGTGAACAATGTATTATTGGGTGGGGGAATAACGGCCACCAATGTTACCTATACTGGTTATGTTAATAGTATCAGTGAGTTTACCATTAGTCAGCCCAGTAATTTTGGGATGACGGGGGGGGTGTTTTTAACGACAGGTTCTTACCTGGCCAATGACCCTTTAGGATGGGGTGGGGGAGCAGACGGACCTATGGGGCCTTCTTTAAATTTTCAAAGTGTTTCAACCGGTGGTTGGGGAACTTCAGGAGATCCTGACCTGGATATTATGTTACAAACCCTTACCAACGATCCTTTTGCTCAAACCAACGATGCTGCGGTACTCGAATTTGATTTCGTACCTCAAAGTGATACCGTAAAATTCAGGTATCGTTTCGGATCAGAAGAATATAACGACTTTGTAAGCCAGGGTGGTGTGGGTGGTGTAAATGACGTTTTCGGATTTTATTTGACTGGTATAACCACTCCTTTGGCTCAAACCAATATTGCTTTAATACCAGGTGGATCAACTCCGGTAAGTATTTTTACCGTGAATAATGGATATTCATTCGGTGTTTCAGGTGGGCCTTGCACTAATTGCCAATATTTTGTGGATAATATCAATGGAGGCTTGGATGTGGTATACGACGGATTGACAACCATTCTTACCGCAGTATATCCTGTTATTTGTGGGGAGACCTACCATATCAAAATTGCGATTGCGGATGCAAGTGATAATGCATACGATTCGGGGGTATTCCTGGAAGCAGGTTCTTTCTCAAGCGCAGGGGGTGTGAATATTTCATCGAATGTAAACTGGAGTACCAATGATACTATTCTCTATGAAGGATGCAATGGAGCGGATGTTACTTTTGTTAGATTTGGAGATATTACGCAGGCAGCTAGTATGACCTATACCTTAACAGGAACTGCGACCACAGGAACTGATTATACAGGTTTGAACGGTACATTGAACTTTGCTGCCAACCAGGATTCTATTACCATCCCGGTAACTGCCATTGCCGACGGAATTCCAGAGGGGATAGAAACCATTACCATCACAGTGACCAATATTACTTCTTGTGGAGCACAACAATCGAACACCTATACTTTTTATATTGATGAGCCACCTGCCTTAACAGTGGATGCAGGATTGGACCAGACATTGGATTGCAGCACCCTTCAAAATGGGGCCCAGCTAAATGCAGTGGCCAATGGTGGAATTCCAGCATTAACCTATCTATGGAGTGGTGGAAGTGGCTCGGCCTCTACCACTGTATTTACAGCAGGAGTACATCAGGTAACAGTAACCGATTTCTGTGGACAAACAGCAACGGATTCATTAACCATTAGCATCATCAATGCAAACCCGATCGATGTTACAGCATCCAATGATACGATCGTTTGTGAAGGAAGTCTGGTAATATTGAATGCACAGTTTACCGGAGGGAATGGTGGAGAAACGTATAGCTGGACCACGGGATCAAATTCACAAAGCGTTAATTTTATTGCCACCAATACCCAAACAGTTACCGTAACCGTACTGGATGTTTGTGGAGAAACAGATAGCGAATCAGTATTGGTAACCGTTGATCCGGTGAATGCAGCTTTCCTGCATCATTTTACTGCGGTGGATGGAGAAGTGGGTTTCATTAATACCTCCATTCCTCCAGGAGCTACTTATTTCTGGGATTTTGGTGATGGAAGTACTTCAACAGAGGAAGAACCATTGCATACCTTTGGTAGTGCAGGTACTTATACCGTTACACTTATCGTAACCAATCCAAATGGCTGTATAGATTCAACGGTACACCAGATCACCGTTCACATGGATTCATATATTTATATACCTAATACATTTACGCCAGGGAATGCAGATGGGCTGAATGATATTTTTCAGGTGTATGGATTAGGATTTACCAACGGAACATTGAGAATATTCAATCGCTGGGGTGAAGAATTGCATGTAGACAGCGATGGTGATCTTACCTGGAATGGAGCGAAAACGGATAAATCTTTATATCCTCAGGGAGTATATGCCTATAAAGTGGACTATACCGATGGTCAAGGTAAAGATCGTGTGATCTATGGTCATGTGAATTTGATCAGGTAATTTTTAGGGGCGCCTGAGCCCAGCTGTTATCCGCTATATCTTTTTATTTCCACCGAAGTACGAATAAAACCATACGAACTTACGAACTACCAACCGCTTTGGACAAGATTCGTAGTTCGTAAGTTCGTACCAGTTCGTACTTCGTTGTCAATAAAAGGATGTCGCTGCTATCCCTGCCGCATTCTCCTTTTTTATATCTTTAAGCATGATTCAGCGCCTGATCAGAAATTATCCAATTCTATGTATCATCTTGTTGCTGGCTTTTATTATCCGCCTTGTTGCCGGTCATGTTCAATCTTTTTCTAATGATGAATTAAGCGCTTTATACAGGTTACAATATTCCAATTTTTATGATCTCATGTATTGGGGAGTCCAGGTAGATAACCATCCGGCTCTTGTGCAGTTATTCCTCTATTATTATGTTCAGTTGGTACCAAAAGGCGAGGTTTTCGTCCGACTTCCTTTTATCCTGGCAACTACCTGTTCTTTGGGTTATGTATTTTTTTCCATGAAAAAATTATCTGGAGAATTTGCGGCTTATATGGTTACGATCATACTAGCATTCGCAGGATTCAGCATTCAAATGGGATACTTTGCCCGCCCTTATGCTTTTGGGATCTTATTCACTTCAGCCGCTACTTATTATTGGATCCGGATATTTATAGATAAAGAAAAGGGATTCAAATACCTGCTGTTTTTTACCCTATGCTGCATATTGGCAGCTTATACACATTACCTGGCCCTGTTACAGATCGCTATTTTAGGTGCAGCCACTTTTGTATTTTCTTCGCCCAGGCTATGGTGGAAAATATTAGTAGCAGCATTCTTTTCCTTGTTGGCCTTTGCCCCCCATTATACGATTACAAAATATCATCTATCGGTGGGTGGGATTGGTGCCTGGCTGGGAAAAGCGAACAATGCGTTTATCATAGATATGTGGTTTGAATATTTCGACCGGTCTGCCATCATTCTTGGCTTTTTTCTCCTGGTGGCTTTTGCTTCTATCCTCATGAAACCCACTCAACCTGTGATCAGGAAACTTTTACTACTTGGATTTTTATCGGTTACTCCTTATATGATCTTATATTTCTATTCAGTAAAAGTGAATCCCCTTTTGCAATACTCTGCAGGATTCTTTTTAATGCCCTATCTATTGGGCTTGTTTTTTTCAGGCTTCGAAACCAGCTGGGTCCAATCAAAAATGATAAAATGGGTATATGTTGGCTTGATCATGGTTTTTTTAAGCAGTACTTTATATACTTATTCTGCATTTGCTCCCATTCACTTTGCTGAATTCAAAAAGATCGCCGCTTATATAGAAGAACATGAATCTGATTCGGTAACTACGGTAGTAGCGGTGAACAACCCATTTTATATTGATTATTACCTAAAAGATAAAAAACCAGATCTCTATATTACCGATATGTATGATAACTTGAATTTTTTAAGGAAATATATCGATACATGCAAGTCTGTTGGTTTTATTTATGCATTTACCAACGACCGGAGTAATATGGAAATCCCTTTTATGATCAGGAACAGGTTTTACCATTTACAAGAGGTTAGATATTATATGAACAGTGAGCTAATGCATTTTAGTTTATCAAAGATGGATGCTGAGATTCCCATAGACCCTTTTCAGCCATTGTTCGAATACGGTCTGAACTCCGAAACCAAGGTGTTTGAAAAAACAGATGAAAACGGCGGACCTTTTTCTGAATATACCCTTTTTTCGGAAGAAGCCTTTTCACCTTCTTTCAAAATAAAACTCTCGGACCTGAACTTAAAACCTTTTGATCGCATTTTTGCTTCTGCAACTATTACCGGTGCTGATCGTTGTGACCTGGAAATGGTGCTCTCCATTGAGAATGAAAAAGAGTCGGTTTTCTGGAGATCCAGAAAATTATCCTATCAATACGGAGTGTATGATAACTTTGAAAAGGATTCGTTGCCCAGGTATAGAGGGGATAGGTTTAATATCCACAGATATTTGGTGATAGGTGAATCTTTAAATGATATCCGGGTGGACCTGAAAGAGCATTTTTTAAAGGTATATATCTGGAACCCTCAGGGCTGTAGTTGTCATGTAACCCGGTTTACGGTGTCTATTTTAAAAGGGAACCCATTAGTGACCGGATATTCACAATAATATTTAATTTTGACAGTTAATATTGCGTTATGAAGAACCTGATTTTTTTACTGGCCGGGCTTTGCTTTTTGAACCAGCTGCCTGCACAGATCGGCATAGGCCAGTGGGAGACTTTTCAAACTTATACAAACGGGACAGCCGTTTCCCTGGCCGGGACCACTGCTTTTTGCGGTACCAAAGAAGGCTTATTTTCCTTTGATTATGTTACCAATGAGGTCGAGAAATATACCAAACCCGGTGGTTATGCCGGTATTGGGGTGACAGCTTTAGGCTATTCTTCCAAACTCAATGCCACCATTATTGCATACGATGATGCCAATCTGGACATCATTAAACCAGGTGAGATCGTCAATCTGCCCCAGATCAAGAACTATAGTATCTCCGGTGATAAAAAAATATATAATATCACCATGGCCGGTGATAGCGCCATTTTAAGTTGTGGATTTGGAGTGGTGATCGTTGACATGAGATTGGAGATCATTAAAACCGACGTAAAATTCAGTGATGATATAGGTTTTGCCGGTGAAGTTTGTTATGATGCTACTATCATGAACAATTATTATTATTTCGCTACTTCTCAAGGAGTTTATAAAGTTCCTTACAATTCCAATATCAAGGATTTATCGTTCTGGCAATTAATGCCTGGTCTGCCGGCAGGTACCTATAACACGATTGCAGCACATAATGGGAATTTATATTTTAATTATTCTAATTATCTCACCAGTTTAACCGACAATTCTGATACAGTTTTTGTGTCGGACGGAACCAGCTCTTCCATTTTTCAGCCAGGATGGAACCCCAGGATCATGGATATTGCATCAAACTCGAATAATTTGGGCATACTAGCTGTTGATCATGCTAAGATATATGATATCAATGGGACCTTTGCGTATGATATTCTTCCGGGTTGTTTCGATCGTTCAGAAAAAATGGATTTTGACAATGGAGGAGGAGTTTGGGTAGCCTTTACCGGCAGCGGAATGATCAGCTACCAGGGAGGGAATTGTGCAGTTCATTATATCGATGGGCCCTTTAGCAAAAATGTTTGGGACATGCAGATCGTAAAAGGAGATATGTGGGTAGCCGGGGGTGGAATAAGTCTTACCTATGTAAATTCATATCTCACCACCCAAATGTATTATCGCAGGAACAACGACTGGAAATGGCTGAACATTCCCAATTTCGGATATTGGACCAGCCATACCGATATTGTGACCTTAGCGGTGGATCCCGATGATGCGGGTCATGTTTTCTCCGGGTCGTGGGGTACAGGTTTGTATCAAATGCAGAATTATATAGCTACCAATCAATATGTACATCCTTTTCTCGATTCTACTACCTTGATCAGTTCATTGACCTTCAGGGTGGGTGGAATGGCTTTTGATGAAGACAAAAATCTTTGGTTCAGCAATTCAAATTCTGATTCAGCTTTAAGGGTTAGAAGGACCAATGGAACATTTACTAGCTATCCGCTAGCCGGTGCGACTGTTGGGTCTAATGTAGGTAAAGTGGCGGTTGATGATCATAACCAGGTTTGGGTATCGGTCGATGGTAAAGGAATTGCGGTAGTTGAATTAAGTAGTAACGGCATTCCTACCCAGCAACGATTGCTTACCAGCACTTTTAACAGTGGTGACCTTCCTAATCTAAATGTTCGTGCTATCGAAGTTGACAACGATGGTCAAGTATGGGTGGGGACCCATGATGGTATTAGAATATTTTCTCCGTCACAGGTATTTCCAACAACCAATACGATCAATGGACAAAAGATAGTGATCAAAGATGAAGATGGAGTGAATGAACTCTTGTTAAAGGAAACCATTATCAATGACATTGAAACGGATGGAGCCAACAGAAAATGGATAGCCACCCAGGGAACAGGTGTTCGTTTGGTATCGAGTGATGGTAGAGAGATCATCCATTCTTTTACTGCTGAGAACAGTCCATTATTATCGAATGTGGTACGATGTATTGCCATTGATGATGAATCGGGAGAGGTTTGTTTTGGAACTGATGTTGGAATTATTTGTTTCCGCAGTGATGCAACAGCAGCCACCAATAGTTTCGGGCATGTATATGCCTATCCCAATCCAGTAAAACCTGAATACGAAGGACCCATTGCTATCACAGGCATGGCCAATAACTCCATAGTAAAGATTACGGATATAGCAGGTAATATTGTTTACGAAACAACCTCCGAAGGTGGTCAAGCGATTTGGAATGGAAAGAAGTATGATGGAAAAAGACCATCTACGGGGGTTTATCTTGTTTACTGTGCCAATGAAGATGCATCTGAAACAGTGGTTACCAAAATCCTGTTTATTCACTAACAATGCTACAGAAAACAGAAGGCATCGTTATTCATACCCTTCCATATTCCGACACGTCTATCATTGCTAAAATATTTACTGCTGACTTTGGATTACTTTCTTTCATGGTGAAAGGGACCAGGGGAAAAAAATCATCCAATAAAGCAGTATTGTTCCAGCCTTTATCTTTATTGGCATTGGATATTTACCACCAGGCCAATAAAAATCTTCAAACCATCAAGGAATCCAAGCTTATCTTCCATCCCATAGGAATCTATGGAAATATTCATAAAACTTCGGTAGTATTATTTATTGCCGAAGTATTACAAAAGATCTTGAAAGAAGATTACCATAACCACATGTTGTTTGATCTGATCAAACAAAAGGTTAAAAAGCTGAATGACGAACCGTTTGATCCTGATTTTCATTTGCAGTTTTTACTGGATATGTCGAATGAACTAGGTTTTGTTCCGTATAATAATTACTCTGCAACGGAGAATATATTTTCTATCCAGGAAGGAAAATTCGTAGCAAATAATATGGATCATAACGGAGTACTGTATATGAGCAGCACCGATAGCCACCATTTACATCAGATGCTTTCATCGGTTCCGATGCAATTGAGCAGAATGGATAGAAGAAGCCTTTTGACCGAATTACTTAAATATTTCCAGTTCCATAACCCCGGTATGAGCTCCATAAAATCAACCTCAGTACTACAGGAGGTATTATAGGTTCCCTTACCCATTTGTTTTTTTATATTTTTGTATAGTAATGATCTTATACCTCCGACATAGATACCGGCGAGTCCTCTTATTCTTTTTGCCTGCCAGGTCATATGTATTGGAATGCCAGATACCTCAGGATGAAGTGGTCCAACGCTTACATTCTTTGGTCAATCCGGATAAACTATATTTCTTCATTCCGGCTAAAACAGAAAAACCCTATTCAGGTAGGTTTGGTACCAACAAATTTGTGGCGATTAAATCCCATAAAAAAACATTCCAGCGGCAAATTAAGGTCCGAGGTAATTTTTACCTGGTGAACAATAAAATTTTTGTACGCCTTATTTTATCGAATCCATTTTCTATTATCAACTTTATTGTATTAGGGGCTTTGTATTTTTCTCTCCTTATTTTCAGGGTATGGATCTTCGATTGGTGGTTATGGAATATACTGATCATGCTGGTTCCTATAGCACTTACTTATTTGGTCACCAATTTCTCCTTTCAATCAGTGTATAGAAAAGAAAAGCAGAAGTTTTTTAAATTATTCAATTCACGCAGGTTATCTGATAAGGAGCTTGAAAAACTGGGCGTATAATGCGGATAGGATTTGATGCGAAAAGAGCTTTCATGAATTATACCGGCCTGGGAAACTATAGCCGTAACATCATTCGCAGCCTGCTTTTGCATTATCCTCAGCACGAATATTTTTTATTTACGCCTTCCATTGAACATAAGGATTTCTATAACGAAGTAAAGGATCTTCCCAATATCACGATTGTTCAACCGAAAAACCGACTCTTTAGTTCTTGCTGGAGGAGGTATGGGATCACTCCGCTGATCAAAAAGCTGAACCTGGATGTGTACCATGGGTTGAGCAATGAATTGCCTGCAAACATTCAGGCGTCAAAAGCGAGAAAAATGGTTACGATCCACGATTTGATCCCATTTAAAGAAGATGTTTTCCGGAATGTATTTGAAGACTATTTTTATCGATCTAAACTCAGGTCAGCTGCCCAACATGCTGATTTAATTACTCCTATCAGCAAAGCCACTTCTTTAGATATCCAAAAAATGTTTGGAACAGATCCGCAAAAACTGCGGGTGGTTGAGCCACCCATTTTATTGAAACCCATCCATCAATATGAGGATGTATTGGCGAATGTAAAGATCAAATATAAGTTACCGGAGAAATTCTTGCTTCAGGTAGGCACGGTAGAGTATAGAAAAAATATCCAGGTGATCATCAGGGCACTTAAACAATTGAAAGATCCTTCTATTCACCTGGTGATCGTTGGCAGAAAAACAAGATTTGCCCGATCATTAATTGATTTTTCCATCAATAGTGGATTAAAGGACCAGGTACATTTTATGGATCCTGTAAACGATGATGAGTTGGCATGCTTATACCTACTTTCAAAAGCGGTGGTGTACCCGTCTTTATATGAAGGATTTGGATTACCCATTGTAGAAGCCATTTCTTATGGGAAACCCGTTCTTACCACCCATGGAAGTTGTTTCGAGGAAGCTGGAGGACCAGGGGCTTATTATTGCAATACCAATCAGGTGGAAGAAGTAGCCCAAACAATTTCCAGGATGCTTCAAGGGGATCATGCCCAAATGCTCGAAGCCGGCAAGCAATATATAAGCCGCTTTAACTTCAAGGCAACCGCCGATACCCTGATGGTATGTTACAAAGGATAAAATATATGGCTCCTCAGAAGTCAGCTAAATAGCGTATTTCTCTTATTTTTGTGGTATCTATTTGTGAAAAAGCCTACCAACATAGCGCTCAATGATGAAATATTTAAGCTGATCGGCCAAAAAGCAGATGAACTTAAATTAGACACCTATGTAATAGGTGGCTATGTACGTGATATATTACTTGGCAGAGATTCAAAAGATATTGATATTATGTCCGTAGGGCATGGGATCACCCTGGCAGAGTCAGTTGCTCATCAACTTGGGTTGGAAGATAAACTGGTGGTCTATAAAAACTTTGGAACTGCATTGATCAATTACAAAGAGTATGTAATTGAATTTGTAGGTGCCCGTAAAGAATCCTATCGATCTGAGTCAAGGAAACCTATTGTAGAAGATGGGTCTTTGCAAGATGATGTGAACCGCCGTGATTTTACGATCAATGCCATGGCGATCTCTATCAATAAAGATTCATTTGGGAAATTGGTGGATCTGCACGACGGATGGAACGACCTTCAGCAAAAACTGTTGCGAACTCCCTTAGATCCGGACATTACCTATGCCGATGATCCGCTTCGAATGCTCAGAGGGATCCGTTTTTCGTCTCAACTCGATTTTATGATCGAACAGGATTCATTGGATGCCATTTCAAAAAATGCTGAAAGGGTAAAAATACTTTCCAAAGAAAGGATCGTTGATGAACTCAATAAAATTATCCTGAGTCCTGTTCCTTCCAAGGGATTCAAGCTATTGTACAAAACAGGTATCCTTGGATTTGTTTTTCCCGAGATGGTTGCACTTGCCGGTGTGGAAAAACAGAATGGAAAATCACACAAGGATAATTTTTTCCATACCCTGCAAGTATTGGATAATTTGTCGGAGCATACCAACAATCTATGGCTGAGATGGGCGGCTATTTTACATGATATAGCTAAACCTGCTACTAAAAAATTCGAAGAAGGTTCGGGCTGGACATTTCATGGTCATGAGGACCTGGGAGCAAGAATGGTTCCTGGTATTTTTAAAAGACTCTCATTACCATTGAATGAGAAAATGAAATATGTACAAAAATTGGTGGCTCTGCATCTACGCCCCATTGCATTAACGAAAGAAAATATTACTGACTCAGCAGTTCGCCGACTTATATTCGAAGCGGGAGATGACCTGGAGGATCTGATGATGCTTTGTAATGCCGACATTACTTCTAAGAATCCGGTGAAGGTAAAAAAATACATGGCGAATTTTCAATTGGTAAAGGAGAAAGTGGTGACAGTGGAAGAAAAAGACCGCATTAGAAATTTTCAACCTCCGGTTACCGGTGAAATGATCATGAAAATTTTTGGCATCGGACCATCAAAATATATTGGAGAGATCAAAACAGCCGTAAAAGATGCTATCCTGGATGGGATCATCGAAAATGATCCTGATCAGGCCTTTCAATTTATGATAGAAACTGGAAAGAAACTGGGGTTAACGCAACAATAAATGTATAGGAATCTGATCGTCATTGCCGGACCAACGGCCACTGGTAAAACCCAATTGGCTATTGATCTTGCAAAGGCTTTAAAAACAGAGATCGTTTCCTTCGATTCAAGGCAATTTTATAAGGAAATATCTATTGGCACAGCAAAACCTACAGCCGTGCAACTGGCTGAAGTTCCTCATCATTTTATCAGCCATATTTCTATACACACCGAGTACAATGCAGGTGAATATGAAAAAGATGCGATTGAGTTGCTGGAAAAACTTTTTCAAAAACATCACTATGTAATTTTAACCGGTGGATCTGGCATGTATCTCGATTCCATCTTGTATGGGTTCGACCCACTGCCAAAAGTGGAAGAAGCGCTTCGTGATAAACTCAATGCCATTTATAAAGAAGAAGGATTAGAAACACTTCAGACCATGCTGGCCAAGTTAGACCCTGAACATTATAACAATGTTGATCTCAACAATCCACATCGGTTAATAAGAGCATTGGAAGTTACCTTAAGCACTGGCATACCTTATTCCCAGCAGCGGAAAGGAAAGACCAAGGAAAGAAATTTCAGTTCATTCCTTTTTGGAATAGAAATGGAGAAGGAAAAATTGTATGAAAGGATCAACCAAAGAGTAGATAAAATGATGGAACAGGGATTGTTGGAAGAGGTAAAAAACGTGGCTTCCATGAAAAATCTGAATGCATTGCAAACGGTTGGATACAAAGAATTATTTGCCTACCTGGAGGGGAAAACCGATTTACCTACCGCCATTCACTTGATCAAACAAAATACCCGCCGATTTGCCAAACGGCAAATGACATGGTTCAGGAAGTATGAAGAGATGATTTGGGTAAAACCGGATGAGGGGCAGCAGGAAATTATGCGCCACCTTCACCAGCCCCCATTGTAATGGCAGTACTTTTTTTCTTATTTACATGTTTGGCAATTTCGTTATCGATCAAATACAAACCATTTGCCTCCATTCCTATTAATTTGATCTTATCTAACAAGGTTCTCGCCAAAGTTTCTTCTTCGTGCTGTTCAGTAACATACCATTGCAGAAAATTCAGGGTAGTATAATCCTGTTCCTGGTTCGCTACATATACCAATTTATTAACGGATGCACTCACCGCTTTTTCACTATGATGAAAATATTTGATCAGGTCAATGATGTTTTTAAAATCTGCTTTAGGAGCCTTGTTAACCGGTACCATTGCATGTCCGCCTTTTTCATTGATATATTTGAAAAGCTTCAGCATATGAATCCTTTCTTCATCGCTTTGCTTGTAAAAAAAAGCGGCAGCACCTTCCAAACCATTTACATCACACCAGGATGCAGCGGCTAAATACCCGTATGATGAATTGCTTTCAACTTCTATTTGTTCCTGCAATAATTTTTCTATTTTTTTGGATAACATGTTTGTTCGTTTTTAAGTATAACGAAGTTAAACAAAAAATAGGCTCCCTAGGATATATTTTTCTCTAAGAATGGGTCTAAATATTGGGTTTTGGGCGCCATACGCTACGTTACGGGCTGCGCTTCGCTCCGGTGTCCGCCAAAAGGCGGAACACTTCCCCTTCACATCGCTGGCGCAGTTTGTTATTTCAAAGCCATTCTGGCATCGTTCGGACGCAATATATTGCGTCCTTACCACCACAAATGATGATTTGAAATCCCTTTATACTTCCACTTCCAATCCCTCATACGAGCAGATGGTATTTTCAAACACCGTCTTGGCTTCATTCAATACCAATTCCAGGTTATCATATCTTACCGAATAATGGCCGATCATTAATTTCTTCACCTGGGCCTTCATCGCCATTTCTGCCGCTTCTTTTGCAGTTGAATGCATGGTGGATTTGGCCCTGGCTTTCATATCCTCGGTAAAGGTAGATTCATGGTATAAAAGATCCACTCCTGTAATAAAAGGCAATATAGATTCTGTATATACTGTATCTGTTACAAATGCGTAAGACCTGGGCGGAGCAGGAGGAATGGTTATATCAGCGTTGGCCAGTTTTTTACCATCACTCAATACCAGGTCATCCCCATTTTTTATCTTATGTATTTGCTCGATAGTTGGGTGGTAATGATCAATGATCTCTTTTTTAATATTGGGATGCCGGGGCTTTTCCTTCACTAGGAATCCGTTACAGGGTACGGCGTGTTTTACCGGAAATGTGCTTATTTGGATATGGTTGTTTTCAAATAATACCAGATCTTGCTTTTTAGGGATAGGGTGGATATGCACAGGAAAGCTCCAGATGGAAGCCGTGGCCTGCAAAAACCCTGTCATGAAAATATTCAGTTCTTCAAAAACATGGATATGTATTTCACTTTTCCTTCCCAATAGGTCCATCGTGGAAAGAAGCCCAGGCAGACCCAGAAAATGATCAGCATGTAAATGAGAAATAAATATCCGGTCAATCCGTTGAAAACTGATCTTGTACTTGCGTAATTGTATTTGTGTTCCTTCACCACAATCAAGCAGGTAATGCCGGCTGTAACAACTTACCAGCTGGGAGGTGGGAAACCTGTCCCTGGTGGGGATGGCTGAGCTACTGCCTAAAATGGTTACGGTAAAGTTTTTTGACATGGAATGAAGTTCTCTTTTTGTAAACCTGCACCCATCAAAGGGAAAAAAAAGGGGCAAGTTACTCATATCGCACCGCTACAACCTCTTACCCTTGCTTCGTTCCCGACCTGGGGGAGTTGAGAGGGAGCTGGTCGTACAAGACTTACCCCAGCGCAAAAGTATAAATTTTTATTGATTATAGCCGGATTATGGCAGAGCTATACATCAAATCATTAATTTTGACCGGGTTTATATGTATAAACAAGCTTTAAATATTGGCACTTTGGCAGGGATCGCTGCCTTCGCATTGTTCCTGCTCATGTATTATATAGGGCTTTCCCCAATTAGTATTGGCAAGTTTACAGGGTTCTGGATACCTATTGTAGCGATCCTTTGGGTAAACCTAAAGGTGAGAAGGGAAGTGCTCGGCGGCTATTTAACCTATGCCCAGGGCTTTTTAACGGGATTGCTTACCGTACTCGTATGGAGTACTTTTAAAGGATTTTCCATGTATATTTTTATGATCTTATTCGACCAGCATGTGATTGATCAATATATACAGTTCACCGAAAGTTATTTTGCCTTTTTGGAAAATTTTTCAGGAGAAAGCTTTGAGCAAAAACCGGAGATTCAGGAGATGATGAAAGGTCTTACCCCCTGGAAGATCATGTTAGGGGATATCAATATGAACATTATTTTCGGTGCGTTATGCACCTTTATAATCCCCTTTATTACCAAAAGAACGCCCCGGCATAGTGGTTAACCACTAGATCCAATCATTACCTATATATCGGTATTGACCTATTTTCACTTCCCACGTACATTTACCCAAGATTTTATGAGTTATGAAAATTAAATACATGATGGGTGCTTTGGTTTTTTTAATTGCTTCCTGTGGCCCCAAACCTTCTACCATTAAAGATTATGTAAAGAATTCCGACAGTGCCTCTATTGCCTTTTACCAAATGGGTAAGGACAGCAATACGCAAATTGTGATTAAGGATAAGGTATCTATTGAAAAACTGGGGAACTATATAAATGGAAAGCCCATGGATCCCCAAAAATGTACTGATAATGGCAGCATCTGGTTTTATGAAGGGGGTAAAAAGAAAATGCAGGTAGATTTTAGCTTGAATGGAGATTGTAATTATTTCTCCTATATGATGAATGATAAGATCTATGCTAAAACTATGGGAGAAGAAGCGAGTAAATACTTAACAGGTATCATGGAAATAGCGACCGATTCGCTATAGTCAACATATTTCTCAGAGTGCTCTATCCTAAACAGAGAAAGTTCGGAGTCCGTACGGCTATGCTGTATGGGCTTTTGAACGTTCAACCTTATTCCTACTTCTTTGGAGCTCCCCCAAAATAACTAGGAAATTTTTCTTTGAAAAAGTTGGAAATAATTAATCCTTCCGGATCTGTTTTCTTTTTTAATTCGATCAATTCTTGGATCTCTTTTTCATACATCTTTTCTATCAAAGCAGGCTCAATAAATAAATTCTTTACCAGGTTCATTTTGCCTTTCATCTCAAAACATAGCTCATTCAGCTCCTGATAAAAGGCCATCAGGTTTTTTTCGTTGATGGTATCAAAGAAAGTGGTATTGATATAAAATCCATCTATATCCCTCGATGCTGAAAGTACAAAAGGTTCGTCTTTAGGGATGTACATAATATCGAACATGCCAAATCGCAAACCGTATTTCAGTAACAGGTCACAAACCTTCTGTGTAAAGGTAGTTACCTTGTTTCCCTCCAACGGAATAAAGTATGAATTCTGGTACAACTTGGGCTTATACCCAAATATGAAAAAGAGTTTGCTGATATATTTCGACCAAAAATAATCAGGCTCGGCATACATGGTTCCATAATATACATTGTCTAATCCTTTTAAAACCCTTTTTTTCTTCGGACTTCTTTTTTCATCTTTTACCATGATGCGGTTGGCATATTCGGGAAAAAAACGGATCACCGACATGGTGAGGGCACCCAAATACAGATAAGGACTAAAATGCGATTGCTTTTTTGGAATGGTAACATATTTACGGGTATATACACCAAACTTAGGTTGGTTTCCATCAAAATAAAATAAGGAGCCTTGAGATCTCAGGTCGTCCACAGTTTTAAATTCTTTAGACTCACGAATATAAAACCTGGTTTCTATGTCTTCTATGGTATCGTATAATTGTGGACTCAGATCGATCTTAAAGGGAGCTCCAATATAAAACAATTGATATTTGATCCTTGTAATAAATCCCAACAAGCCTAAACCGGCGATCACACCATAAAAGATATCTGCATTTTCGGTTCGGCTGCAGGTGATCAACTCACCTTTGGGAGTGAGGAGGTCTAATTCGATACAATGTTTTCCCTCTTTTCCGCAACCCGGGGTCCATACAGAATTGGTATGGGCCGACAAGGTACCACCCGCGGTGGGTTTTGAACCTGTAATTGTGGTAAAAGGAATGGAAAAATTTGCATAAGCGGTTTTTAGGATCTTTCCCCAATTGGCGCCAGGGCCCACTTCAATGGTTTTGTCATCCGCATTAAATCGAATAAAGTCGATTTTTTTTAAGGAGATCACCATATCTGATCCCGAATTTTGGTTATCAAATGAGTGGAAGCTACCTGCTATGGTTATTTTTCGCTGGTTGTTTTTGGCGAACTGAACCATTTCTTTCAGCTCATCTACATGGATAGGATAAAATATTTCCGCTTTGGATTTATAATAATTTCCGTAGCTATCATATGTTCGCAGAATTCCTTTCATCCAGAGCAAAGATAAATGAACTGAACCAATAAACCCCTTACAATATCTCTAGAACCGTTATCATTTGCTGCAATTCTTTATTATTTTTTCCAATACCACACCCATAGTTTCCAACTCTTCCTCATTACAACCTACCAATGCATTTTTCCGGTTGGATCGGATGGTGGGTAAAATGGCTTCAATAATGGCTTTTCCTGCCTTGGTAATGGTAAGCTGTACCCTTCTTCTGTTTTCGGTCGACGGCTCTCTTTTTAAATATCCCTTCGTAATTAAAAGATCGATGATCCTGGTAACCGAGGCCTTGTCTTTGAAAATATACTCGGCTATTTCATTCTGACTAATATCATCATGATCAAGAATGGTTTTTAATACCAACCATTGATCGATGGTGATGGCATATCCTTTTTCAGTAAGCCGTTTTTGGGCATATTGCCGGTACGACTTAATGGCCCGGTCGAGTTGAAAGAAAATAGTACTGCTTAGTTTTTCCATTGTTATCCAGCTTGAATTAAAGCTGAAAGTTAAAAGAAAAAAGCTTTTTGGTCTTCATCATATGCCCGGCCTGGTTAGTTGGTTTCCAGGTAGGCATGGAACTAAGCACCCTGATTACTTCTTCTTCACATCCTCCACCAATCCCCTGGATCACCTCAATATTAGAAATGGTGCCCGATTCATTGATGGTTAAGGCAACCGTTACCTTTCCTACAATCCCTTGTTGCTTGGCGATCATTGGATATTGAATATTATCATCGAAATATTCCATCAGGGCTTCTTCACCACCTGGAAATTCGGCATCTTCCTCAATTACCAGAAAAGTAGATTCGGTAGTCGGAAATGAAATATTTTTCTCTAAACCCAAAGTTTTAGGAAGGGTAGGACCATTTATGGCAAATGAATGGATGGATGTGGTCATCATAAATACCAATCCGATGGCTGAAGCAATGATTTGATTTTTCATATGTATTAATTTTATTCTTTTCACAGTACAAACATACGTTGCCTTATCAATAGTTGATATATCAACTATATTAAAAACCCTTAAAACAAGGGTTAAGAATTGTGAAATGAAATTTGACTTTTTATTTGAATGCCTTTAACAGCGAGTTATTGCTCGATGCAAGTATATTCGTATGAATTGGTATTTAAGGTAAAGGTATTATAGGTAGAAACGATGTTATTATTGCCATCAACCGTGTGTTGGTAATCGTAGGACTCTATTAGCACCTGTGAGCTGTTATACCGGTCGCGATGGTTAGGTGCATTTTCGGAGAGCAAGGTTACCGGGACTTTATACATCGCCTGAAAATCAGTTCGTACCATGTGGTAAGGGCTTTTATAGGCGGAATAGGTATATATACTATAGGATCCGCTGGGATTATGCACTTCTACCAAATTGCCGTTCGACCATATATAAGTTTGAACAGGTGTGAATGGATTTCCCGGAGAAGCATATCCCACAGAGCTCATATCGTTTCCGGTATACTGGTATACCCACGTTTCACCCGTACTATCCGGCACATTGTCAGCGTCGGTATCATAATGCACCGCAATTGAATCTATCAAACCATTTGTATTCATATAAACGATGTCCTCACATAGGAGGCTATCGGTTCCTACGAATTCCAATACAGATGTAATTGCACCACTGCCGTTTCGGGTGATTGTAAACGACCAATCTATAATAGTTCCGGTGGTATCATATTGATTGTATTGCTGGAGCTTGCCATTTGAAAAAATATACTCACCCGACAGGAAACCATTTACATATTCCTTATGGATAGTGCAAACTGTTACTTTTTCGGCACAGGAGGAAAGAAGAAGGGCAACAGAAATAAGGAGAAAAATGATTTTTGATTTCATAAAGGGGATTTTTGTGAACCAAATTTAGCTTTTTATTAAAAAAAATCCTATTTATTCATCTGGATCTTTCCATCCGGCAAAAACAGGCCTTTTCTGCCCAATGAATCAGTTAGATAGGCTTTTAACCCTTCCTTGGTTATTTCAAAACAGGTAATATCTTCATAAATAAAATCTGTTTTTTGAACCATTTTTTTTGTTTTACGATCATAGCTAAACAGGGCATACCAATCGCCATTGGAAATTTCGTATGGATAAAGGGTAGGATCCATTCCGTTGAAGCATACTTCTGAAATAATTTCATACAAAGGCTCTATCAATACTTCCCCATCGAGGTTGATCAACCCCTTTTTACCATTTAATTCGGTGATAACGTAATCTACATCTCCAAGGGGTGTTAGGTTATCATAGATGCATGGGATTCTGATCTTACCCGTATTGTCAATGGCTCCTAATTTATCGTTCATGTCCTGAACCACGGTGAAAGGTTCCAGGATTTCGCTCATCTCAGAATTGTTGAGCATTTTACCGGTAACTACGTTCAACAAATGCTCTTCCCCATTTACCTCTACTACCTTTAATTCGTTTCCTGAGTCATGGTAAACGCTGAACATGTTTTGTACTTCCAGGTTATTGAACATCCGGTGGTTCTTCTGATCAACAAAATAGTATTTCCCTTTTTCGCCTACCAGAAAAAGATAATGCGAAGGTTTTGTGCTATCTGCATTGGGAACTTCGAGGTCCTGAACAAAAGGATAGATAAAATCAAAGAGCATTTTTCCTTCCATTGTAAAGATGGCCATTTTCCCTTTATCAATGGCCTGGTAAGTATGGTTCTTAAATGCAAAGGATAAATGTGCATCGATTTGAAAAGTATTGATCTCACCTTCCTGTAATTGGTAGAGAGGAACGATGGTCTTTCCTTTTAGGTTCACGATCCCATATTTATCCGCTTGTTTTACCAATAGCGAATTGGGAACCCTGGAAAATTCCCAGATCTGATCGTAAACAGGATCTATCATATAGGCCCCGTACCTGTTAATAGTCCCCCATTTATTGTCTTTGGCAACGATAAATTCATGTGACGAAATATATTGGGCAATATCATAGATCTGCGGGACCCTGATGGTGTCTGCATAACAGATCCCATATTTTTTAGTGACTTTATTCTGGCAAACATTATACGCCTGTGAAAAGGATAGGGTTGAATGAATAATAGATGTACACCCAGTAATGACCAGGGAAAGCAATAGCCGATTCGATTTCATAGCAGGAGAAATTCTATTTGACTACAATATAAAAAAAATGTTTGAATGTATGCTGTGTCCTGCCCTGGGCCTTATTGGAAAACATCATACCCGTTCTAAAGGAACCGGTATGATGAATGAACGAATAAACAAAGTCTATGAAAGGATCTCAATAATAGTTACCATTTTATGAAAATTGAAAGTCAAACGAAAAAAGTTTTCTTGTTTTTATATAATGACCAGCCTGGATGGTTGGTTTCCAATCAGGCATTGATAAAAGTACCCGGATGACTTCTTCTTCGCAACCGCCACCAATGCCTTGTATAATTTCAATATCACAAACAGAGCCGAATTCATCAATCACCATGGATATAATTACTTTACCTTCGATCCCTTGTTGTTTGGCAATTAAAGGGTAGTTCATGTTTCGTTGGATGTACTTTTGTAAAGCTAGATCTCCTCCAGGAAATAGGGCAACGTTTTCATAAAGCCTGAAAGGTTCAACTGACCCTACCTGAGAATTGGATGGAATCGCTTTGTAAATTTGCAAGGGAGCTCCATTGGTTGCAAACCCTTTCATGGAGGTTAATGTAATAAGGATAAGAACTAAAGTAATGGCAAGTGTTTTCATTTTAATTGAATTTTTATAAATTATTTTTTGAAGTGCAAAGGTGATCAGAATTGATCTCCTATAGGCAGTGAACTATTACGCAAATGAATATGTAATTATACGTAGTGAAAAAAACTTAAAATGGGATGATTACCATTCCAGGTCACCGTCGTCATCGTCGAAAGCATCTTCATCAGGAGTTTCGGTAAAATCGTAACCGAACTCTTCGATCAATGTACCGCCTTCTATCTCTATTTGAGAATTGGAAAATTCACCTTTAGGATATTCCCATACTTCGTAATCGATCTCTATATGGTGTTGGCAAACACATTCCATCGTATGGTGCCAGGTATAGGTATGTTCCGGATCCTCTATGTCTTCATCCTCATCGATGCGATGGAACTCTGCATCTTCCGCAGGAATATCATGCCGCTGCGAACAGGCATTGCAGCTAAAAGAAAATATTCCGGTAGCCATATCCTTCATGCCAACAAATATATGATGGAATAACCGGCCTTGAAATTCATTTATGACTTTTTAAATGGGTCGGACAGGTTGCTTCAATTTTGTTGTTAAATAAACAGCTCTGCCTCGATCTCAACAGGGCAATTGAAAGGTAAGCTCACAACGCCCAGCGCCGAACGTGTATGTGCCCCCACTTCATCCCCAAATAATTCCAATATAAATTCAGAGAACCCATTGATCACAAAGGGGTGGTTGTAAAAATCCGGATCAGAATTTACAAACCCAATTACTTTTACCCATCCTTTTATTTTATCCAAATCGCCTAATTCCAACTGTAAACTGCCGAGCATGGAGATGGCTACTAACTTTGCATAATTCTTGGCGGCTTCCTGACTTATTTCTGCACCCACTTTTCCACGTATATCCGAAATGGCCCCATCATGCTGAATGCCTACATGGCCACTTACCAGTACCCGGTTACCTAATACTTTTACTTTTTTAAATGGGAGGTTCATCGTTTTCATATGAGTCTGGGTAGGAGGGAGGATGATCCCCATTTCTTGTAGTTTGGCTTCGATGTGCATAGGCTGGAATTTAGAAGCAATGATAAGGATTTTTACTTGTTTTCTAGCAGCTAAATTAGGTACATAAAAAAAGATGAGTATATTTAATCCATCATCAAACACCCAAGGACTATGAAAAAAGTTTTTACATTGTCAATTACATGTATTTTTCTAATGCATATAAATGCTCAATTGAATGTTGATACCCTTGCCATACAAGATTTTGAATTGGTACCAACCACGCCAACCTGGAATTTTACAGGACCGGTTATTTATAATAGCAACGGCTTCAGTTCTGCTACTGCTGCTCCACCCAACAGTCCGATAGGCATTGGTGGATCACGTGCATGGGAAACCACTACCAATAGCGGAGGGCTTTTGCTGGAGTTTGCCAATACAAGTATACCGGCAGGTTATGATAGTATCCGGGTACATTTTAACCTGGCAGCTATGAATCTTAACGGCAGCAGTGGAGGTCCTGACAACCTTGATTACGTATTGGTGGCTTATAGTACCGACGGAGGTTCAATTTTCTCGAACCGTTTGAGAATTAGAGGTGCGGTAAATGATAATTGCTTCTGGGCATACGATGCCACGGGAGTTGCAAAAGTGAATTACCTTCCTGCAACGGAGGCGTTGTTTCAACCTATCAATACAGGATTAGCAACCACTTTAGGTTTTAGCAATTGTGAAATTGTTTTTCCCGGGACCGTTACCCAAGTCATGCTCAGAATTACGTGCAGGTCAAGTTCATCTACAGATACCTGGTTGGTGGATAATGTGTTGATCACGGGTGAAAATGGTTGTTCCGCTTCGACCTCTTCAGTGAATGCTAGCGCATGCAATAGCTATACGGCTCCCAGCGGAGCGGTGCTTTCCTCTACGGGTTTACATTATGATACCATACCTAATTTTACCGGCTGCGACAGTGTGATCTCTATCAATCTCACCATCAACAATGCTTCTACCTCTACCATTAATCCTGTAGAATGTGATGCCTACCTTGCTCCCGGTGGTGCAGTATTATCAAGTTCAGGAACTTATTTAGACACCATTCCGAATAGTAGTGGCTGTGATAGTGTGATCACGATCAACCTCACCATCAACTCAAGTTCTACCAGCACCATCAATCCGGTTGAATGCGGATCCTATTTATCGCCGGCAGGGAACCTATATACGAATTCGGGAACTTATAACAATGTAATTCCTAACAGTCTTGGGTGTGATAGTATGATCACTATTAATCTTACCATTAATAATGTAAATGCCAATGTGAACCAAACCGGCAATGTACTAACGGCAGTATCAGCTACGGGTACTTATCAATGGATCAATTGCACAACATTATTGCCAGTGGCGGGAGAAACCAACCAGAGTTTTGCGCCTGTTAGTAATGGGAACTATGCCTTGGTGATCACCGATAACGGCTGCACAGATACTTCCAGCTGTTTCACCATTTCCGGATTGTCAGTGGACGAAAATGAATTATCAGAAGTGCTGATCTATCCGAATCCTGTAATGGACTATTTTACCATTGATATGGGAATGGACCAGGAAAAAATATGGGTAGAGATCATGGATGGAACAGGAAGAGTGGTGAAAGCGAAATGCTTTACCCAAACCAACTCAATTCAAATGAATATCGGTGATGTTAGTCCAGGAGTCTACCTGATCCGGCTTACCAACGCGAATGGGTTGAAAGTAGTGAAGAGGATGGTGAAAAATTAATTCACCTTCCTAATCCTTTTTAATAATAGCTTGGGAGTATACCTGATGAGCTCCGGTTATTCGGATCACATACATTCCATTTTCCAATGATCCGATATTGATCTCCTGGTTAGCTTTGTTCAGGGTTAACGTGATCACTGCTTCACCTAAGATGGTAATGATCTCCAATTTCGGATGAGCCGCTGCTATTTCTTCCGGCACCTGAATAATTAACTTACCGGAAGTTGGATTGGGATAAATATTTGCCTCAAAAGAATGAGATTCTTCAAAACCATTGGAACATACTTCCACAAAAATACTATCGGTATCCATTCCAATGCAACTGTTGGTATCTGTATATGAATAGGTGATCACATTCCAACCCAGGCTTGAACCTGATGGCGTAAATTGATTAGCACTTACTCCAGGACCCGTAAAAGTTCCTCCTAAAGGACTTTCTCCACTCAATGTAATGGCCAACGCATCGCTACAAACTGAATCTGTGCCTGCTAAACTAAGGGTAACGGTTGTTGGTGGAATATCTAAGATCGTATGATCAAAAGTAGTTGTACAACCATTGGTATCCGAAATATCACAATGGTAGCTACCTCCATCTAAGTTGGTAATCGTTGACGTAGTTCCACCAGATAACCAGTTATAGGAATATCCAGGCGTTCCACCTCCAACATTGATACTCAAATTTCCGTTACTTGCATTGCAGGTTTCATCCGTGGCAGAATTTAAACTTGCGGCGAGGGGAGTGGGTTCAGAAATAATCACTGAAACTGTATCGCTGCCGCAGGCATTCGTTACGATACAGGTAAATGTACCTGCCGCAAGGTTAAAGGCAGTATCGTTGGTCCCCCCATAAGGGAACCATTGATAAGTACAACTCGTATCCGGCCCACCCTGGACCGTAGCCATCCCGGTACTATCGCCATTGCAGTCTGCATCTAACTGACCTTGAACAGATGCAACAGGAGCAATACAACATGGAGTCATGGTATGGTTGCCAATATGTGTCATTTCATTTTGAGGATATACATCCCATTCGGTAGCATTTATTGTCCAATTTGTATTACCCTGTTGGATGGATGCCATTCTTACCAATGTAAACTCACTGGTTGCACCGCTACCTACAGGCCAGTTAGTGCCAGGATCAACCCCCAACTCACCAATTACATCTAGCAATATCCCATTATGTCTTAAATGCAATACATCATCTCCATTAAAAAATGTGACGGTATGCAAAGTGTCGGACACTGCCAGAATTGCTGCTACGGCGGAAGGATTGCCCACCACATAAACTCCCCCTGCAGGAATGGTTCCTGATAAAAATAGTGAGTCCTGGTAGACAGGGCTTCCATTATTCGATCTATATATTATATAACCAGCAAGATTAACGGCAGAAGAAGTGGGATTATATATCTCGAGCGCTTTATTGTTACTGGTCCCTTCCAGGTATTCGCTAAAAAACAAATCGGTACATTGTGAAAATACGTTTGAAGTAAATCCTAAAAGAATGAGGTAGAATATTTTTTTCATAAGATATAGTGATTATTCATTGCTAAATTATAAACTGGTAGCCCAAATAAAAATTTTTGTCGCGAACAACCAGCATGGGTGCCTGAACTTGTCAAAAACAGGCATCAGGTATATTCACTAAAAGGGTTATCCAAAACTCAACTACTTCGCTACTGCAACAGATCTCCTCTCCCTGATCACCGTTACTTTTACTTGTCCGGGATAGGTCATTTCTGTTTGAATGCGGTTAGATATGGTAAATGCCAATGCATCACTTTCTGCATCTGTTACCTTATCGGATTCTACCAACACACGTAATTCTCGTCCGGCTTGGATGGCATAGCTTTTTAGTACACCCGGATATTCCAATGCCAATGATTCCAATTCTTTGATACGTTTGATATAATTCTCCGTCATCTCACGTCTTGCTCCAGGTCTTGCTCCTGAAATGGCATCACATACCTGAACAATAGGTGCGTATAAAGAGGTCATTTCTACCTCATCGTGGTGAGCACCGATGGCATTACAAATTTCTGGTTTCTCTTTATATTTTTCTGCCAACTTCATTCCATAAATAGCATGGGGCATTTCGGTCTCACCATCTGGTACTTTTCCAATATCATGTAACAATCCTGCACGTTTGGCAATCTTTGGATTCAAACCTAGTTCTGCTGCCATAATGGAACATAAATTGGCCACCTCACGGCTATGTTGTAATAAATTTTGGCCATATGAGGAACGGTAACGCATTTTACCCACATGACGGATCAGGTCGGAATGCAAACCATGAATTCCTAAGTCGATAGTGGTTCGTTTGCCAATCTCCATGATCTCTTCATCGATCTGTTTTTGTACTTTTTGAACCACTTCCTCAATACGTGCTGGGTGGATACGTCCATCCATTACCAACTGATGAAGGGCTAAACGTGCAATTTCCCGTTTTACGGGATCAAAGCACGACAATACAATGGCTTCTGGAGTGTCATCAATGATGATTTCAACACCGGTAGCGGCTTCCAGGGCCCTGATATTTCTTCCTTCACGCCCAATGATCCTTCCTTTGATCTCATCTGATTCGATGTTAAAAACCGTAATGGCATTTTCAACGGAAGCTTCAACACCAACCCGTTGAATGGTTTGTAATACCACTTTTTTGGCTTCTTTGCTGGCATTGAGTTTGGCTTCTTCCATGATCTCCTGGATATAGGCCAGGGCGTTGGTTTTGGCTTCAGCCTTTAATGCTTCTACCAATTGGGCCTTGGCATCTTCTTTGCTCAGGTTGGCCAACGCCTCTAATTGCTGTACCTGGCGTATATGTACTTTTTCTACATCCTGACGGCGTTTTTCATAGATCTCTTTTTGATCAATGATGTCCTTTTTAACATTTTCTATTTCCAGCTCCTTCTTTTTATATTCTTCTATCTTGTTATTGAGCTGCTGTTCCTTTTGCTTGATGCGGTTTTCGGAGTCTGATATGCCTTTGTTCTTTTCATGTACCTGCTTGTCGTGTTCCGATTTAAGCTGGATGAACTTTTCCTTGGCTTGCAGGATCTTTTTCTCCTTGATCACTTCTCCTTCAGCTTCTGCCTTTTTGAGAAGCTCTTCAGTTTTCTTTTTATTGGCTCCTTTAATAATAAAGAAGGCTATAATAGTACCAAAGGCTAAGCCCCCGATTCCGGCAATGATGCTAATTAATGTTGGTGTGTCCATACGTCAATTGATTTTATGAATAGTCAATTGAATGGGCAAGGATCTAATACTGGCTGAGATATTGGGAGAGGAATTTTTCCATTTCTTCCAATTGGTCGCTAACAGATTCATCAATGGCAGATCTTCGGTTTTCCGTTTCCAGAAATTTGGAGGCAAACTCCAGGGCACACATTGCAATGAGGTCCTGGTGGTCTTTTACCGAATAATTGGCTTCATATACTTTCATCCTTTCGTTGATCAGGGTGGCCGCTTTCCGCATATATTCCTCCTGCTCTGCCTTGATGGTAAGCGGATAGGTTCGGTTAGCAACGGTTAATTTGATCGACAGGTCTTCCATGATTCTCTTATCTGTTTAGCAGGGCCAGGGCTTTATCCACTTCGCGAACCAACTCATTGATTTTGAGCTTAAGATCCAGCGAATCTCCTCCTTCTTCCTTGAGGTCCTTTGCCATTCTAATTGCTTTATTCTGTTCTTCTAAATAATTGCTTTTTATTTTTAGTTCCTGTATAATTTTTAATAAATCCTGTTTTTCAGCATTGAGTCTCATTTTTTCCTCTTCTAAACTGCGATGAAGGAAGATAAGTTTCTCAATCTTTGAATTTAAACTGGTAATAATGGATGAGTAATTACTCATTTAGCTTCAAATCTTTACGGCTGAAAAGTTAAAGTACAAAATTAAGGAACCATTTGAAATAAACAATATTTTTACGGGACAAAACTTTAATAATAATCCTTGTACCCCTCACGTTCGTATAATAGATCAAAATGGCATTAAAACCCCTTCATACCATCCTCTTCATTTTCTGCTGCTTTACTTGCATACAAGGGCAAAACTATCCGCAGTACGACCGGCAACCCATGGATTTGAGTCCTGATATTTCAGGAGGATTTTGTGTGATGCGAAGCCATCATTTCCACTTGGGACTCGACTTTAGAACCCAGCGCAAGGAAGGCTGGAACATCTATGCCATTGAAGCAGGTTGGGTAAAAAGGATCAAAGTATCCCATTATGGATATGGCAAACTCATCCAGATCCAGCATCCGGATGGGTATGTAAGTCATTATGGACACTTAAGCAAATATGCATCGCCTATTGACGCTTATGTGAAACAAATGCAATATAAGCTCAAGTCCTATGAATTCGAGATCTTTCCCGAAGCCGGACTCATACCGGTATATAAAGGACAAGTAATTGCTTATTCAGGCAATAGTGGCGGAAGCCAAGGGCCTCATCTGCATTTTGAAATCCGGGATAGTACCAACAATTATGTATATAACCCCATGTTATTTGGGATTAAAATATCGGATACAAAAAAACCCGTATTAAAGGGATTGAGGTTTTATACTTCAGGTAAAGATCCAGTAACCTATGCTGTGAAAAAAGATAAATATGGGAACTATTATATAAGTGGTGGAAGCACCTTTACGGCCAATAGCTTTTGGCGATTCGCATATAACGCAGTTGATCCGCAAAATGGAAGTGGATTCAATAACTCAGTTCATCATGCACAATTGTTCGTGGATGATCAACTGGCCTTTGAATTCAAAATGGATAAATTGAAGATTGATGATCAGCGAAGCAGTGATTATCATATGGATTATGAATATTGGGTAAAAACGAGCAATTATTATGAAAAGCTATGGTATGAGCCAAGCAATCCTTTGGATATTTATAATAAAAACTTACAAGACCTTTCCAGGACCTTAACTTCAGGTGTACATACCATCAAGATCAAACTCCTTGATTTTTATAAAAACACGGTGGAGTTTTCTTTCAAAGTTAACTTTACACAGGGAAGTGGGGGACTTGGTGTCGATCCATCAGCCGGGCTTCGATATGATCAGGAATATAAGGAGTCGAGCAGCAGCGGAGAAATAAAGGTAACCATACCCGCCTATACCCTATTCGAAAACCTGAAGGGAGGACTTCCACCTACGGTTACCGCAACATCCAATGAATTTGGTCAAATGAATTTTACCATTGGTAATAGATATATTCCTATCCACAATGCTTATCAAGTGGAACTCAAGATCAACAATTCGCAGGTTCCTGACGATAAATTATGTGTGGTTTATTATGGAAAAGAAGGAAAGATGAAATACTATCATCCTATCTCTGTAAAAGATGGTTATCTAAAAGTGGAACTGAAGGATTTTGGAAGTTTTTCTGTTTGGGCTGATACCGTTCGGCCTGTTATTAAGAAAATGAGCATCCGTGATAGTATGTATGTGATGTATAATTCTACGGTTACCACCATTGCCACAGATGAACTCTCGGATATTTATAAATACAACGTATATATTGACGGAGTTTGGCATTTAACGGAATACGAATTCAAAGAAGATCTTCTTACCACTCCTTTGCCCGATGGATTGTCTCCTGGCCCCCATGTTTTTGAAATAGAGGTGATGGATGAACGAAAAAATATAGCCTATCGAAAGATGACGATCTTCATTACACAAAATGCGGATGATCTATTATTGAATAAGAAGAAGTAAGGGGGGGGTGAAAGTTTGAGGTTGTGGAACTTCAACACCCTATACCACTCAATTCAGTTCCGCGATCTTTACGATCACTTCCTCACAAATTTTTCGGATCTCTGTATTCTTGCAGGTATAATTATTGAACAAGATGGTGAATACAAGATTTTTTCCAGTTTTCGCCTTTACATAACCGGCATAAGACCTAACACGGGTCATAGAGCCGCTTTTGGCGGTTAGATTATTTTCCAAAATAGTCCCCTTTCCAAAACTTATCATGGTCCCGCTTTTTCCAGAAACGGGCAGGCTTGATAGAAAATCACTATAATATTTTTCTGACTGCATTTTTATAAGAAGATCCGTTAATGCTGAGGCAGAGATCGCATTGCTTCTGCTCAATCCGCTTCCATCAACCGGGATCAGTTCATTCGAAGGAATTCCTTTATTTGCCCAATAGGTTTGTATGAACTCGTTGGCCGAAATATTTGAACCGAAACCATTTTGTGAATAAGCAATGTATTTATGCAATTGTTCGGCATATAAATTATTGCTATGTACATTCACCTGTTTGATGATGTTTTTTAATACCGGAGAATAAACCGTAGCTATTTTTGTCCGGCTATCATTAGAGGTATATTTCATTTTATTTTCTTTCATGATGCGGGTAGTGGTAGGCAACTTGGTAATGGTAACTGAATTTGCCCTTAAAACACTATCGAGTATATAAGCAGCATACCAGGCAGGATCCGGAATGGACCCTTTTACTTTGAATTCCTCTTCATTGCCACTTACTGTGCCAACAATGTGGCGATAATAACTATACTCCGAGCCAAAGATGAACGAATCATCCCCGCTTTTGCTTACCCCGCTTTTTACATCATTGATCACTGTAATATTAGGTACATAGGGCTGCATCCGGATAAATTTAGTAGGACTGTTCTCGTTGCCGGATTTGAGATAATAACAAACCATATTATCACAGATGGTAAGCCCTGAAGGACCAGCGCCGTAGTATTGACCAATATCCCCCCAATCCCAGGTCCCGGGTGCCATAATAGATTCGAATATTTCATCATCCCCAATGACCTGTCCTTCGATCTTTTTTACCCCAAGGGCTTTCACTTTCGCAATGAGTTTACTAAGGAGGGTATCAACCAAAGTCGAGGAGAACTTTTCTGAACCCAGCGTAGGGTCTCCACCGCCTCTTAAAAAAATATTTCCCTTAAGTGTTCCACTGTTGGCATCAAAGCTTCCGTCGTATTGAAGATATGTTTTGAATTGAAAATCGGGTCCGAACATGAGCAAAGCGGTGGAGGTGGTCACCAGTTTCTGACAGGAGGCAGGCGACAGCAGAAGGTCCTCGTTATAGCCGGCTATTTTGGTTCCATCCGAGCTTTTAACGGATATCCCGATCAAAGCAGTTTCTATACCGGTTTTGGAAGGCAACCCATTTAGATAGGTTTGCAGCCCAGACTGCGCAAATACAGTGGAAATGCTGAAAAAACAAATGCTTAAAATTCTTAAAAATGGAAGCCTCATTTTGATCTTTTAGAACTATTAGGTGTATTACTCGTTAAAATTCACAAAATATATTATATCCCAACGTAAAAATTTAGAAATTTGTACACTATTCACTGTTCAATGCTATGAGAAAACCAATCCTGTTCTTATTATTTTTCATCTTGTTTCAATTCAGTCAGGCCCAAAAACCATTTGTTCTATTAAAAACGTATACCAATCATCATGCCCCCATTGAATGCTTGGAGATCTCACCGGATGGAAGAACTGCGGTAACTGCTGACCGGGATGGATATATCATCTTCTGGGATGTGGTAGACAGTATGAAAATGCTTTATAAGGTAAAAGGGCATACCGGTGGTATCAATTGCCTATTGTTCAATAAATCCGGAACCAAGTTTGTAACAGCCGGCGATGACTATAAAGTTAAACTTTGGAACTTTACAACCCGTAAACCCATTAATTCTTATAGCTCGCCCTATAGTTCAGTCAACTTTGCCGTATTAGCCCCGGATGAAAGAAGCATTTATTTTGGAGGATATAGTAAATCATCCAGCAATTCCTTTATCAAGACCAATGAATTTACAGGTTTGTACCAAGTGAATGTAGACGGTAAATCGGACCCATTGTTATTGTATAACGATGCAACAGAGAGTTCAGACTATAGTACCAATACCTGGGGGATTACAGATGGCAACCTGGATGCTTCCAGGAAGTATGTGGCATATACCAAGGGCTACTATGTATATTTTTGGGATATCAATGCCAATAAAATGGGATTTAGAAAATCATCCGAAACCAATTTGAATAACCTTTCGTGTACTAAGAACTATATTTATTTATGGGGCGATGGATATATATCTAAAATGAACGTGAAAGACAATTATTCAATTACCACTACCATTGCGGGTGCCAATGATCCTATCAATTCAGGCTACAGCAAATTTGCATTTTCAAAATCCGGCAAGTATATGATCACTGGGGATGATGACCGGCGTGTAAATGTTTGGAACACTTCCACCTTATCGAAAACCCAGGTCCTATTGGGCCATTCGGATGTGGTAAGAGCATTTGCGTTTGGAGACAGTGATAGCATCATTGTTACCGCCGGATATGATGGTACGATCAAGATATGGGGATATCAGGAGATAAAAGACCGGTTAGACAGGCAGGACAATATTCCAAAAGATACGATTGTTGAAATACGGGATACCGTAGTGGTGGTAGAGGATACTATGAAATTTGTATTCGTAAAGGATAGTGTGGAAATCAAACCCGATACAGCTCATACTATACCCGTGGTTCATGACGTTATATTTACCGAGAACAATATTCCTGTAACCATTAAAGATCGAGAAGTAATACTACAAAGCACGGTAACCGTGGACCAGCCTGAATTTGATATTGAGGTTTGGGACCAGTCCCTGGTGGATGGAGATAGCATTTCATTGAATTTGAATGGAGATTGGATATTGGAGGAGTATATGGTGGTGAAAGAAAAACGAAAGATCCATATCGTAATAGACCCGAGTGCCAGTAACAATTATTTGATCCTGTTTGCCCATAACCTGGGGAAATTTTCGCCGAATACAGCAGCCGTGCAGGTATTGATCGGGGATAAAAAGTATAGATTGGAGTTGAGTTCTGATCTGAAGAAATCCGGAGCATTGAATTTTATATATAAACCATAACCTGCTTTACTAACCCACAACTAATCTATAATCCAACAACACATGTATATCATAAAAAAAATTTCCGTTATACTTTTATTAGCCATTGGCTTATATGCCCCTGTATATAGCCAGGATTATATTCTGCTTGAAACCAAAACAGACCATAATTCTCCCATTGAATCATTGGTATTGGCTCCTGACGGGATGACCATGATCAGTGGCCATCATGACGGATACCTGGTTTGCTGGGATATGAAAACGCATAAGATCATCAGCGAAACCCATCCACATGGTGGGCAGATCAATTCAATTATTTTTGATAGATCCGGGAAAAAGCTGATCACTTCAAGCGATGATAGCAAAGTTTGTGTGATCGAGTATCCATCTATGAAAGTGCTCAAGACATATCCGGTACCTACCAATTCCAACAGCTTTGCCTGTATTACTTCGGAGGGGGTTCTTTATTTTGGAGGATCAAATACCAACCGGACTTATGATGCGGAAACATTTATGTATGCCCAGCCCTATGGTGCCCTCTACAGAATTAATACCAAGATGGGCGACAAGGCGGAGATCGCTTATAACGATGAAAGACCTATGGAATCAGGATCTAATATTACGGATGGGAATATGGATTATTCTGGTAAGTATATTATTTATACCAAAAACAGGTTCCTTTCTTTTTATGATATTGCGAACAAGAGATTGGAGTACCGAATGGAACTTCCTAACTCATTGAATAATTTTACATCTACCAAAGATGCATTGTATGTTTGGGGTGATGCCCACTTAATGAAATTGACCAGCAATGGAAGCAGGTATAGTTTAGTTAAAACTGTATTGGCCGGGACCCGGCCCTCCTATATCGGCTTCAGTAAACTGGTGCTATCCAATAACGAAAAGATGTTGGTAACCGGAGATGATGGTAACAATGTGAACATTTGGACCACCGATCTGGAAAGAAAACAGGTTTTGACGGGTCATACAGATGCTGTACGAAATTTTTTATTCTGGAACAACGATTCAATTCTTGTGACCGGGGGATATGACGGCAAGCTCCTTTTCTGGGGATTTGAGCAACCACCGAAAGATACTACACCGGTAATTGTTGATGTAATTTTTACCGAAAACAATATTCCAGTAAAAATTAAAGACAGGGATGTGGAATTGCAAAGTACCATCACAGTGAATCAACCTGAATTCGATATAGAAGTATGGGATCAATCGATGGCCGATGGGGATAGCATTTCATTGAATATTAATGGGGAATGGATCTTGCAGGAATACGAGGTGATCAAAGAGAAATTGAGATTGCATGTAAAGATCAATCCGAATGCATCCAATAATTATTTGATCCTGTATGCGCATAACCTGGGGAAATTTTCTCCCAATACCGCAGCTGTGCAAGTATTGATTGGGGAGAAAAAATACCGGTTACAATTGAGCTCCAGTTTATCAAAATCCGGAGCATTGAATTTTTCTTATGTACCTGAATAGAAATGAATATTAACAAAGCATTTATTGCTTTTTTACTTTTTCTGATTTTTTTCCAATCATTCTCTTTTGCACAAAAAATTGAATGCGATCATATCTATTGGGTAAACAATTCTGAGATTTTCGAGTATGATCCTTTGATGGAAATATCCAAATATACCGGTTTCAATAGCCCTCCGGGCGCAAGCGGGATAGCCATAGCACCCAATATTAACGGAGGTGGCAAAGAACTCACTTTTTACTGTGTAGTGAATGAAAGGATCAATTATTATGATGGGAAAACATGGATCAACACCGGACATTTGAGTGGATCGGTAAACCTGGCGGGTGGTGGTAATTATATCTACATTCTGGATGGTATCAATTCGAAATTATTCAGATATGATGGAAAAGAAAATGCCAAAGAACTTTTAAAATTTAATTCATTTGCGGGCCCGTTCGACCTGGTGGCAGATAGTAAAGGAAATTTCTATCTCATTTTCACCAAAATGAACAAAATGGTGCAGTATGATCCAGAGGGAAAAGTATTGAAGCAATATAGACTGGAAGGGTTAAGCGGACAGACTTCGGGTGGTGGATTTGCTTATAGGGACAATGTGATCTATGGAAATTTTACCAGTGGTTCTATGATCGGGGTTTTTAAAGGAGGAGTGATCAGGTTCACGCCTACCGGACTTATACCGAATTCAGTGGATGATTTTGCCTCTTGCCCCCTTGAGATGTATGAACCGGAGAAAAAACCCGATACAGTTAAGATCGATACGGCTGAAGTGATCAAAGATGTGGTATTTACGGATGGAAATATTCCCTTAAGCATTAAGGACCGCGAAGTAAAACTTCAGAGCAGTATTACCGTGCATGAACCCGAATTTGAAATAGAAATATGGGATATATCTATGCCCGATGGCGACAGCATTTCTTTGAACCTGAATGGAAAATGGATCCTGGAGAATTACGAGGTGGTGAAGGCCAAGTTAAAGATGAAGGTGAGTATCCATGCGGATAGCCCCAATAATTACCTGATCCTGTTCGCCCATAACCTGGGTAAGATCTCCCCCAATACGGCTGCGGTATCGGTATTGATCAATGGCCAACAGCATAAACTCAGCCTTACCTCTGATTTAAAGTCATCCGGAGCACTTAATTTTATATATGAACCCGAATAGTATTCATATCTTTGTAAAAATGAAATCAATGTATAGATCAGCCCTGTTCGCTTTCCTTTTATTTCTTCCGATAGGAGCCTTGTCCGCTCAGTCGATCAATTGTGATCATATTTATTGGTTAGAAGCAGGAAGTATTATTGTGGACTTTGATCCTTCCACCCAAACCTATTCACATTATTCCCTTGTAACACCACCCAACTCATCAGGTCTTGCCATTGCTCCAGACTTTAAAAGAAAAAACACGCTGACCTTCTATACCACCGTAGCCAATTACATGTATTATTACGATGGTTCCCAATGGGTAAATACCAATCATAATGTAACCACGGTAAACATTGCAGGCGGAGGGGACTATATGTATATATTGGATGGAGTGAACTCGAAGGTTTATAAATATACCAGGAAAGGGGACGCCACCTTATTGCTGGATCTGGGTGGAGTGAACGGTAACTTTGCTGGTCCTTATGACGTGGTTTGTGACAACAAGGGAAATTTTTACCTCATGCATGTGAGAAGAAAAAAACTGATCCAATATGATCCTACGGGAAAAGTGATCAAAGAGTATGAATTGGCTGGGCTGAGCGATCAACCCTCTGGTGGAGGGTTTGCATATAGGAATGGGGTTATTTATGCCAATGTTTCCGGGGCATCTGTTATAGGTGAAATGAGGAACGGAGTGATCGTTTTTACGAGAACCACCGCCTTGCCTCAAAATATGAACGATTTTGCTTCCTGCCCCTTGGATGTTTTTGTTCCTAAGGAAAAAGATACGGTGATTGTTGACAAGGATGTGATCTTTACGGATGGAAATATCCCATTAACGATCAAAGAGCGAAATGTTGTATTACAAAGCACCATTACAGTCAATACGCCTGAATTTGAAATCCAGATATGGGACCAATCTATGCCAGATGGTGATAGCATTTCCCTCAACCTGAATGGAAAATGGATCTTAGAAAATTATGAAGTTGTAAAGGAGAAACTAAAGCTGAAAGTTAAAATAAGTCCCAGTAACCCCAATAACTATTTAATTCTGTATGCCTTGAATTTGGGTAAATTCTCACCCAACACAGCCGCTGTTGCTGTAATTATCGATGGAAAGGAACAGAGGCTTACCTTGAAGTCGGATATGAAAACATCCGGGGCATTGAACTTTACCTACGTCCCGGAATAAGATATGAATAGATCTGTGAATAAATTAATCGGATGTATGATGCTAATAGTAGGTTTGGCATCACAACTAGTTTTTTCACAATCGATCAATCCGCAATATGTATATTGGTTAAATAATGAAATTATTTATGAATTGGATCCCGTGACCAATAAGTCCCATGAATTTTCATTAAAAATGCCGATGGGCTCTACAGGATTAACCATAGCATCCAATCCACGAATGCCTGAAACTTTGACCTTTTATACTACGGTGATGAGCCTTATTTACTATTATGATGGGAAAAAATGGGTGAGTACTAACCACTTTTCCTATGTTAATTTAGGTGGCGGTAAAAAGTATGTATACATATTGGATGGTGTTGGTTCAAAAGTATACAGATATGATGGCAATGAAGAAATCCAATTGGTCTTATCGTTGGATCCAAATTTTTGCGGTCCATATGACATAGTAGCGGACACCCAAGATCATTTTTATTTACTGCACAACAAACTAAAAAAACTGGTGGAATATGATCCTGGTGGAAAGGTGATCAGGGAAATTCCCCTTACCGGATTAAAAGATGAAGTCTCCGGCGGTGGTTTTGCCATGGTAAATGGATATGTGTATGCGAATGTTTCAGGCAGGAGCGTGGTTGGACAATTGAAAGACGGAGTGATTGAATTTTCGGATGCCAGTTATTTACCCAGCAGCCTGAATGATTTTGCCACTGTTCCCTATAAGCACGATTTGATGGTAAGCAACCCTTCCACAAATGCACCTTCGAATTCCAATATACGCATACCTTTAAATTTGAGACCTGTTGAATTACAGCATACCATTTCCGTAGACCAAAATAAACTTAGACTTAGTGTTTGGCTTCCTTCAACAGATCATAGGAGCAGGGTATCATTTATCTTTAATGGAGTGAAAATATTGGATAATACCCTCCTCTCAGATACCAAAGTGGAATTTGATTTGACTGTATCTTCCCAGGGTGATAACCATTTATCGATGGAATTAATGAATGAGAATAAAGGAATAGCTATTGCCGCCAATGTTTCGGTGATGGTAAATGGGCAAGAACAACTGGTGAGTTTAACCTCCGATTATAAAAAATCAGGAGCCATTAATTTGGTGTTACATTCCAGATAGTTTCTTTTTTTACTTACATTTAATGTAAGAAACATGATCATCTCCCTTAAATATTTATTGCTGAAATACTTTGCCGGTATCACAGCCTTGGTGGTGACCGCCAATTATGATCTCGTGGATTATGGTATGAGAATGGGGCAGGGGCAGCTCAAAATATTGATGGGTAGCAAAAAGATCGAGCGCTATCTGGAGGATCCCCACTATCCGGATTCACTCAAACAAAAAATATTACTGATCCAGGAGATCAAAAAATTTACGGTGGATGAATTGGGTTTTCAGCCTTCACCCAACTATAAAAAACTATATGATCAAAAAGGAAAACCCATGATGTATGTGGTAACGGGTTCCGAGAAATATGCGCTGAAACCTATGAAATGGAAATTCCCTATCGTAGGTGAGGTAACCTATAAAGGATTTTTTACGAAGGAGGAAGCCAATGAGGAAGCAGCCAGGATTGAAAAACTCGGTTATGAATCAAGGATAAGGATCGTAAATGCATGGAGTACCCTGGGTTGGTTCAGGGATCCTATTATGAGCAGTATGCTGGAGGAGTCGCCCGGAGATATTGCGGAGGTGATCATTCATGAATTATCGCACGGAACTATTTTTATTAAGAACAATGTGGATCTGAGTGAAAACCTGGCCAACTTTATTGGAGATAAAGGTGCTCATCTTTTTTTGCAATATAAATATGGGATCAGTTCTCCTGAGTATAAAGAGTATATTGAATCAGCCAGTGATTATGAAAAGTTCTCGATGCACTTTATTCAAAGTGCAAAAATGATGGATAGTTTGTACGCTACCCCTGGGTTCATTCAGGCGGATACCATTCAAAAAAAAGCCTTGAAGCAACAATATATTGAAATGGTGGTGGCTGGAATCGATACCATTACCTTTTTTGATCCTCTACGTTTTAAAAATAAATTCAAGGAAAAGCTACCCAACAATGCTACTTTTATCGTATTCAGACAATACAACAGCATGCAGGATGTATTCGAAGCGGAGTTCCAGAAGGAGGGTAAAGGGGATTTAAAAAAATACATAGACTTTTTGATCAGAAAGTACAATAAGTAGGGCGGCATCCCCGGCTGTTTGCTATATATTTTATTTCCACCGAAGTACGAATAAAACGATACGAACCTACGAACTACGAATCATCAATTGTTCGGTTCGTAGGTTCGTAAAAAGTTCGTACTTCGTTGTCAATAAAAGGATGCCGCTTCCATCCGGGCCGCTATTCCGGTTATGTTTTAACCGCCTTCTTATTTTTGATGGTAAGTAAGAATATGGGGAGCAGGCAGAGGTCTGCCACCACCGCAATAAATAAAGTAAGCGATAGTAAAAAACCTACATAGAAAATGCTCATAAAACTGGAAGAGACCATGGTAACAAATCCTGCACAAAGTACAATGGAAGTGAGGATCATCGCTTTTCCGGTACTTAAAAAACTTCGTTTAATGGCATAAAGGGTTGACCTTCCGTTCTGTCGTTCGATCTGGAACCGACTCAGGAAATGTATGGTATCATCTTCGGCAATACCAAAGGCAATGGTAAATATCATGGACGTAGAAACCTTGATATCAATGCCTAAATATCCCATGATCCCTGCAATACAGACCATAGGAATAATGTTTACCGTTAATGCGATGACGATCATTTTCCATGACCGGTACATAAAACCAAAAATAATAGCAACGATGAGAATACCTGATGCTAATCCTTGCATAAGATTTACAGCCAGGTATGAAATATTCTGATCAACTAACCTTGCGCTACCGGTGAGCCGATAATTAACATGCTGAAGAGGAGGTACCGACGCTAAAAAGTCTTTTTCCATGCTCCGCACTTTATAGCTTCCGAGGTCATGCATTTTTCCACTGATCCTTGCCTTTCGCAGGTCGGCTGAAATAAATTTTTGTACATCCGCGCTATCGAGCAGACCCGACATTTTTATTTGGTCCAAAAGGACATTGTGCTCTTTTTCTGTTGCCGGTAGTTTATAATAATCATTCAACCCTGAATTCATGGAGCGGTTGAACCTTTTAATAAGAGCTATGGGCGAAATAACAAATCCTAATTCGAATTTTTGAGTGGCTACGTCCTCCAGTTTTTTTAATTCCTGGATAGAGGCATAGGAAAGGATTTCCTGGGTAGTATCCTTTACTTCTATATACATTTCAAAGGGCCTTCCTCCCGAAAAATTCTTTTCAAAAAACAAAAACTCTTTTCGCAGGGGTTCTTTTGCACTGAGGTCTTCGAGCAATAAATTATTTACCTTCAGAAAATAAATGCCACTGCCACAACCCACAAAAGCCAGGAATGTAATGACCAACACCATTTTTTTATGACGAAACACCCATAGTAACTGTCGGTGAAGGACCCTGTTCCAGATCCCATCATATTTGGGATTATGTACTACCTTAGGAGGAGGTAACAATAACAATACAGATGGTAACAAAGTGATAGAAAGGAAATAGGCGATCAATACTCCAAACCCGGTATAGATACCAAATTCACGAATAGGGGAAATATTGGCCGTGATCAATGTAAAAAATCCGATAGCGGTAATGAGGGAGGTAAGAAAAGTAGCAAATCCTACTTCTTTGATGGTTTTGATCAAAGCCGGTTTTTTGGTTAATCCAGCCCTGAGTTCCTCCATATATTTGGAAAGGATATGGATCACATCACTCATACCTACGATGAATAAGATGGTAGGGAGTAAAACGGTAAGGATGTCAATTTTTTTGCCCACAAAATGCATGATACCTAGTTGCCAGGTAACCGAACCCAACACCACTACCAAAGGCACCAGTATACTATAAAACGATTGGAAAGTAACGGCCAGGAATATGATCACCAGTACAATGGCAATGGCCAAAAATAGAATGATCTCTTTTTGCATCCGGCTGAGATATACTTGCTGGGCCTTGATCTTACCTGCCATGTGCACTTCCTCTATGTCCGAGATCGCTACTGTTTTTTCTATTTGATCAATGAGTTGATCTGATTTATTTTTGGATAGTTTTTCTTCCGTCTGTAAAAAAATACAAGTGGTCTTCTGGTCGTTGGATATGAGGCTCCCTGAAAATTCGTTGGTTTGGTTGAGCCGAATTGAATCTATCTTGAGCAAAGAGTCATTATGTAAATGCACATATTTTTTAGAACCCCTGCTTCCCCCTGCTACCACCGGCATACTCAGGTTGGTAATGGAGGTAACATCTACCACATAAGGAATGGTTTTTAAGGTATCGGTCAACTTGTTCACCTTTTGAAGAAAAGTGGTATCGTAGATTCCTTTGGGAGAGCTTAGGCCAATCAACAGGAAATCGTAATCATTTTCAAAGTTTTCTCTGAATTTTTCGAAAAATTCAGTCTCCTGATCACCCGGTGGAAAAAATTTCTCAAAATCATAATCGAAACTTGACTTGCTTACTCCAACACCAAAGAAAGCCGTAGCAGCTGATAAAACCAGGAGGATGAGAATAGAGGTTTTACGGTTAAACCATTGCATATGATAAAGATAGAGATATTATCTCATGTACGATTGACGATCGACAATTTACGATTAGTAACCCGAAATGCCTGCTGCGACTGGAAATATTCATCATCCACGGTTCGTATGGATGGATTCTTTCCCGATAGCTATCGGGAGGACCCGCCCTTCATGGGATTTTGCTACCAGGCTGGGAAGAGGGTAGCCGGTGAACCCCGCGAGCCAGACACTTTAACGTCCCTCTCCATAGCGATCAGGACGCCGGTCCTAGGGCATTGGGCTAAACCTCAGTAACAGCGGCCCAAGCCGAAGAAATTAACATCACTTCCTTAATATTTAATTAACAATATAAAAACGCAAGTTTAAATTTTGCTCATTTTTGTTAGCATGGTTGCCTACGTAAAAAAAGTAAAAAAGGTAATTGGCAGAAAAGAAAAGATCCACTTCAATGAATATGGCCTGAAAAACCTTGTTGCAAAGGTGGATACAGGTGCCTATAGCTCATCATTGCATTGTCATATTTTAGGTATTACCGAAAAGGACAATGTGGAATATGTGAGGTTTGTTCCGTTGGTATACAAGAATAAGGTAAAAAACGCCCCGGAAATTAAAGTGCCTGTGTCCAAGAAAAAACTGGTTAAAAGCTCTAGCGGACATATTGAAGAAAGGTATTTTGTGAGAATGCTTGTGCAATTGAACGGACATTCGCTGATGACTGAATTTTCATTGACCGACCGCAGCAACATGCGCCATACCATACTTTTAGGCCGAAAATTCTTAAAAGGACATTTTGTGGTAGATGTATCCAAAAAATTTATGCTGTCGAAAAAGAAAAAAAAGTCGTAAAATTGCAGTAAATACAAAGCAAACTTGAAGACCCTCATTTTAGATCACCTACAGATCCAGCAAAAATTAAATAGGTTGGCTTATCAGATCTATGAAGCTAATTACCAGGAAGAAGAGATCATTGTAGCGGGTATCGAACCTAACGGCGCACTGCTGGCCCAGCGATTAGCAGAGAAACTCAAGGAGGTAACCGGTAAAAAAATAGGATTGGCGACTTTGAAAGTAAATAAAGATAATCCCCTGAACAGCGAATTGGTTTGCGAAAAAGGAGGTTGTGAATTTGCTGGAAAATCCGTTGTGTTGGTGGATGATGTATTGAATACAGGGCGCACCATGATCTATGGGATCAAATATTTTCTAGAATATTCCATTAAGCAATTACATACAGTGGTTTTGGTTGATCGTGACCATAAGCTTTTTCCAGTAAGAGCTGACTATATTGGCTTATCCTTATCCACGAACCTGCAGGAGCATGTTTCGGTAGAAATGAAAGATGGAGGAGATGCCGTTTATTTATTGTAAAAGACCTATCGGTCCATCTGGAGCAATAAACAGCAAGCGAATAAAATAGAAAGTATGAATGCGATCACTTTAGGAATGAGGGGGCCGATGTTTTTCATTTATAAATACATATTATAGATGAACAATACGATCACCAATATGGTAAATCCTACCAGGTAAATACAAACACTCGATGGTTTTTTGTTCATGTTTTTCTTTTTTACAAAGAAATATGAACAGGTGGTGCATTCTATACGGGTTAACCCCGGTTTTATTTTTGAATGGGTAAGGTGATCTCCGTTTGGGTACCTTGTTGTGGTTTGGTCCTGATCTGGAGATTGCCATTGAGCGATTTTATCCTTTCTTTAATCGTCGAAAGTCCAAGAGAGTTGAGTTTCTCCTGATCTAAATGAAAGCCTTTACCATTGTCCTGAATAAGGATACGTATTTCTTTTGGCTTGAGCTGAAAACTAACCTTGGCATTTTTAGCTTCACTATGCTTGATAATATTGTTGATACATTCCTGTACCATTCTAAAGATCATGAGTTGGCTTTTGGTGTCGAAATAACCGTCGATGTTTTCTAATTCGTGTACCCAATAAATGGTGCTATGTTGCTGGGTTTCCTCGAGTAGCATTTCAACCGCTTTTGTAAGCCCTAGTTTTTCAAAATAATGAGGGTGTATGTTTCTGGAAAGAAGGCGGATATCTTCAATGATCTTGTTCACTTTCTTTTCGATGATCTCGTTCTTTTGTTTTTCAGCACTTACCTTCAGCATCGACAATTCTTGCCCAACTCCATCATGCAATTCTCTGGCGATCCTTTTTCTTTCTTCTTCCTGTGACTCAAGAATGGCTTGTGTAAGCTTTTCTTGCCGCTCCTTGGCTTTGCGAAGACTCCTGATCCTCCATAAAAATATTAAATAGATACAACCGGCAAGTGCAAAGGTCATCAATACCCTGAACCAGGTTTGCTGATACCAGGGGGGCTGAATGCTGAAACTAAATGAATAGGGTTCTTTGTTCCAGATACCATCGTTGTTGCACGACATGAGCTGAAAGGTATACTTACCAGCCGAAAGATTGTTATAAGTAATATGCCGGTCCTGGAATGGATTGCTCCAGTTTTCCTGCAATCCTAAAAGACGGGTTCTATAAAATACTTTTTCATGCCCTTTATGTGTTACTGCCAGGTATTCGAAGGTGATCTCATTCTTGTTGTAAGGAAGTTGGAGGTTTACAGGCAATTCATCGAAATCGTCGTAGCCCGTGCAAAATTTGCTGAAATCAATTACTTCATCCTTGATCCTGATCTGGTTGATATGGTTGATCGTTTCGGTAAGGTTCTTTTTGTTTTTAGTTATCTGATACCGCTGTGCTCCATAAAGGCCGCAGATCCATAAGGCATTCGAATGATCAATGTACAATTCAGAAAAATAAGCTGTTTCAGGATTTAACCCTTCTGATTGGTCGATTTTATCAATCAACATGGGTTTGCCGGCATATATGCTGTTCAGTTCAACAATGTATACATCAGTAAAGGATCTGAGAACAAAAAAATCATCCTTGCAATAAATATTATACGGACCTTCTATATTGAATAGATCTTTGAGATTGTACTTTTTATAATTATCAGGACCTTGTACGTTGGTCTTGAACTGAAGGATTTCATTCTCCCCGATATCGGCCCAGACCGATTGATATTTATCGGAGCAAATAACCTTTAATTCTATCTTCCCATCAATATCCTCCTTCAAGCCTGGGATATCAATAATTTGGCCTCCTGATATTTTTTTTAAGCCTGCACCGGTGGCCAGATAAATACCATTATCTGTAGTTGTTCCTTTCCTTACCAACAGCCCATGTTCCACCTGGTTATTTTTGCTGTAATAGTAAGGAGTGATTTTTTCATCTTTTATCCTGGTCACTCCATCCATGGAGGTAATATAGACGGAGGTATCAAAAGCACTAAAAAAAACATTTATAACAGATGAAGAAGAGAATTGAGACAAATTGGTAAAGGTGGTAGTTTTTTTGTCCTCCACCTTGACCACATTTTCATGTCCAACATACCAAACCGTATTATTTACAGGATCATAAGCATTTAACCCTGGAGAATCCGTAGATGGAATGGTATCTCTGATAAGAACTCCATTCTTACCATATTGAAGGCTTGAAAAGTAATTTACTCCAAAATAGCCAAACCAATAGGTGCCTTTTTCATCCTGCACAACTCCATAAACGGGATCAATATCTTTGTTATGGTCGGAAAACCGATGATAGTATACATTTTTGATTTCATACGCACCACTACCGTTACCGCCGAGCCAGATGTTTTCTTCCGAATCGAGAAATCCGAAATAAAAAGAATTGGTGGATAGATGATTATTAGCTGCGGAAATTTTGTGGATGATCTCCTTACCATCAAATATATTTATGCCCAGAAATCCCAATAACCAGATATTTTGATCCGGATCCATAAAAGTTTGCATGATAGGTCCTAATGAAAGACCTTCGACCAAACCAATGGTTGTACCCTTGCTGAATACCGAAACGGCATTTTCATGGCCGAACAATAACTTTTCACCCACCTTGTTAACCGAGAATACCGTATTGCTCAATAATCCATTCTGATTGGTGATAGCTGAAAATTCTCTGGTTTTGGTATTGAAAACGATTACTCCGCTATCCCTGGATCCAATATAAATGGATTCGTTGTGCAGAATAGCTGCGTACTTTTTATTGTATTCTGCGTTTGCAGGAATAAGGGTTTTATAAATAATTTTCTCATCTCTTATCTGGTATAGATTGTTTTCGGAAAAGCACCAGACATTGTCATTGTCGAATAGAATCTTCTTGGCTTTTTTAATTTCATTAAAGAAAACAAATCGTTTGGTTATTTTGTTCTTGTTGTAACAAACAAATAAACAGGTGTCTTCCGATCCGACCCAAAGCCCATTGTTTTTACCCTTTTCCAGGTCATAAATCACCCCACTTCCCATGGGCCATCCCTTGTCTTTGGTGCATCGCTTAATTTCCAATCCATCATATATAGCCAGTTCATCACTCCCAGCCATCCAAAGATATCCCTGCTCATCCTGCAAAATATCATAGATGGCTCCTGATATAAGCCCCTGTTCCCAGGAAATATTATTGAACATGAACTCCTGGCTATGTAAAAGACCAGTTGCTGTGGTAAGAAGTAGGATCCCTATTTTTTTTACCAGGCTTTGCATTTAGAATATACCCTTGTTCTCCAATAAAAACTTCATAAGGGCATTTTTCCCTCCTTCTAATCCCAGTTTTTTTACACAATTACCCCGATGTGTTTCAATGGTCTTTTCTGAAACAAACAAAATTTCGGCAATCTCCTTGGTGGTTTTTCCTTCACTCACCAACTTGAGTACGTTGAGCTCGGAAAGGGTAAGTTCATATTTTCTGGACCAGTCTGTTGACAGTTGCTTGGCTTCTCTTTTCTCGAGGAACTGGTGAAGGGTCGGACTTACATAGGTACCCCCTTTTTGTACAGCATATATACATTCCACCAGATCATTCAATACCGCATCTTTTAAGAGATATCCCCTTACCCCAATATTCATGGCCTCATTGTAAAACCCTTCTTCCCGATGCATGGTGAGGATCACGAAGCGGGTGTAAACATTTTTTGAAATGGCTTTCTTACAAACATCCAAGCCATTCATCATGGGCATATCAATGTCTACAATGGCCAGATCAGGTTCAAGTTTACATATTTGCTCGTATGCTTCAAGTCCGTCTTTGGCTTCCCCTATACATTGAATATTGTTTTGTTCCTGGATGATTTCGATCAGTCCTTTTCTTACAATTGGATGATCATCGGCGATAAAAATTTTTATGATTCTTTCCATAGTGGATTTGGTTATACTAATGTAATTAATTTTTTTAAGGTATCAATTGAACCAGATGGAAAAAGCCGGTCTGTCTTTGACAGCACCGGCCTTTTTTACACCTTGATCTACTACTAACACTTTAATATATGATGATTTTTGACCTTTGGGTCCCTGATGGGGTTTGTACGGATAAGTAATAAGTTCCTGAAGCCAATCCTTCAGTTGATAGTTGATTGGTTGCTAACTGAGTTGATTTGATCATTTTACCATACACATCATACATCAGAACAGAGAAGGGTGTATGGGTAGGGATTTCTGCATATAATGTAATATTTTGTCCAGCCGCAACCGGATTCGGAAAGATGGTGAACACCTGATTGGTTTCTTCTTCCGTTGATGTTAATACATTACACGGAGCTCCAGATCCTCCAACCATACTATAATCATAGGTAATATTGGGGCAGGAACTCCCAATAATAATGTTTCCTGGTCCATTGTTATTCAGGGTAACTGTTGCGGGATTCACTGAAACGGCCAACGTGGCATCGGAATAATTGTTGATCACACAATTCTCTTTTGCATAGATCATTTCGCCGGATGCACCATTCACATTTAGGATGGAGTTAGGTTCCATCACGAATACAGATCCATCGGATGAGTCCAAGGTTACCGTAACACCTGAACAGATCCAGTAAAACATACCTTCTCCATATAAATGCTGGTCGTTTGTTATCTGCTGGCTGGCAGGCCAGGGAGGTACGATGGTATTGCATTGAGTGTAACCAGATCCTAATAATAGAGAGAAACAGAAGATGAGGGTAATTTTCGATTTCATGTTGATTTTTTTACAAATGTATCTCAACATGTAAAAACCCTTCTCGGGGTTAACCCCTAACTTTTAATGATCTTCTTGACGACCTTTTCACCCTTCACTTCCAAAATAATGAAGTAAGTGCCTCGGCTGAACTGTTCCATGTTCAATTCGTAGTTCCGGATATCATTTACCGCTTCGGAGATCAATAGTTTTCCATTCATATCATATATATGGATTTGTCCGGTTACCAAATCAGATATGGCTATATTGGTTTGGTTATCGAATGGATTGGGCATCACGGTAACCGTTATTTCTTTTTTCTCCTTCTTTTTCTTGATGGTATCTTCTTCGGCTGCTTCATCTTCATCCCGATCCAGGTAAGTCATGAGGTCTTCGTTTAAGGCTACACTATCAGGGATAGCTTCACAAGAAGGCATCATGGTAAAACGGTCAATGATATTCGTCATCAACGTATTCATTGTATATACATCATATTTATCGGTCGACGGTTTTAAATGAGTTCCACCAATTCCGCTGTGATCAGTGAGGAAGATATAGGTCCCATTGGTATAGAGTGCCATGCATCTCATGAGATATTCCAAATGTTTATCAGCCCCACTACAAATTACCGGTACGATCCTGATCCCTTTAGATGAAGCTTTCACCATACTGTTCTTAATGGAAACAAGGCTCGCAGTTTCCATGTGTGGAGGTGCATCGAGCAGGATAAACATGATCTTGGTGTTTTCCTTGTCGGTCCATTTCAATTTATCAATGGCCACTTCCAATCCGGCTTCAACCGCTTCCGGGAAATCACCCCCTCCATCAGCAGATTGTTGACTGATGAATTTAACAGCATCCGAAATATTAGAAGTGAAGTTTGATTCACGGGTTAAATAATCTTCTCCCTTATCCCGGTAAAAAACAGAAGCAATGGTTAGCTCACCATTTATTTTCTTTTTCGATTTGGTGAGAATATCCGCGAGATCTTCTTTTAAATAATTGATCTCATCGTCCATCGATCCGGTAGCATCTACTACCATCGCAATTTCCAATCCATGTGTTGATTGGTTGCAAGGAATATCCATGGTGCAACTATTGATACCTTTGCTAAATTCTTTCGGTTTCTCAATTTCTGCCGACTTTCCCTGATAATCTACCTGTATTTTAAAATTATCAACTGAGGGCAGATTATCTGCTATCCCGGTCCATAATTCTGCCTTTCCTGTATTGTCCGTAATCGTTTGCCAAATGAGCCGGGTTCCAGAAAATAAATTGACAGATGCAAATGGAATGGGATTTTGTCGCGGATCATATACTTCTACCGTAAATCTTTTTCCAGTGCTGATCTTTAATTGATCAGAGTAGGCCTTGAAATCACTATCCAGCAATTTTTGCCAGTCGTCCCATTTGGTAAAATCCGATATTTCACCGGCGGTGAGTTTATTTTCTATTCCCTTGTTATTTCCCTTTGGGATGTCTGTTTTGGAGGTGGTTCGTTTATATGCTCCATCTGATTTACCGTCGGAATCTCCGTCAGAATAATATCTAGGAACCGATCTATGGCCTCTACCACGGCCTCCACCTCTCCAGGTGGTTCTATACCTGTGGAAATGGACACCACCCGTTGTTCCGGTTGCTACTTTTGTAGTTGTATATGTGCTCAGCTCTAAGGTGGCAACTGGATCTAGCTCCGCATCCAGTACGGTCATATTTTCCGGACTGATCACAAGATCGGACAGGAGTTTGGTTTTGTAAGAAATGCTGCCAATCATTACATCATAGGTACCTGCTTTTACCCCCATCATGATATATTTCCCATCTGTATCCGTTAATAGGCCATATATCAACGAATCTCCCTGGTACAATGCAATGCTGGCAAAAGCAATCGTAGCTCCTGTACTGTCTTTTACAACACCTTTTAAATTTCCTGTTTGGGCATAAGCCATCATGAACAGGCCTGCAACTAAAATGGATATCTTTTTCATAACCCTGGGTTTATGAACCTAATTTATTCAATTATTACTAAAACTCGGTTATGTATGTCCAGGTTTAATTAGCTTTTAATAATCTTCTTCACGATCTTTTCTCCCTTTACCTCCAGAATGATGAAATAAGTGCCCCTGCTGAATTGTTGCATATTTAATTCATAATTCCTGATATCGTTGACGGGTTCGGAGATCAATAATTTTCCATTCATGTCATATAAATGAAGTTGACCAGTAACCGGATCAGAGATAACCACATTGGTTTGATTATCGAAAGGGTTGGGCATTACCGTTACTGTGATTTCTTTTTTCTTGGTTAAGGTATCTTCTGGCTCCTCGGTACCTTCGTCCCTATTCAGGTAAGTAAGCAGATTTTCAGTTACAGCAACACTGTCAGGAATATTCTCACAAGATGGCATTAACGTAAAACGGTCGATGATATTGGTCATTAAAGTATTCAATGTGTATACATCGTATTTATCTGTGGATGGTTTTAAGTGTGTACCTCCAATTCCGCTATGGTCAGTAAGGAATACGTAGGTTCCATTGGTGAACAATGCTGAAGATCTCATTAAATATTCAAGATGTTTATCCGCACCGCTACAAATAACAGGTACTATCCTAATTCCTTTGGCAGAAGCTTTGATAATGCTATTCCTGATGGAAACCAGGTTGGCCACTTCCAGGTGTGGTGGTGCATCCAATAATAAGAACATGATCTTCGTATTTTCTTTATCAGACCAACTTAATTTGTCGATGGCTACTTCAAGTCCGGCTTCCACCGCTTCAGGAAAATCACCCCCACCGTTTGCCGATTGCTCACTGATGAATTTAACCGCTTCTTTAATATCAGCTGTAAAATTTGATTCACGTGTTACATACTCTTCCCCTTTATCCCGATAAAAGACAGAGGCAATGGTGAGCTCCCCATTAATTTTTCTTTTCGACTTGGTTAAAATATCCGTTAAATCTTCCTTTAGATAATTGATCTCATCATCCATGGAGCCGGTTGCATCTACCACCACGGCAATTTCCAGTCCATGTTTTGTTTGTGTGCATGGAATATCCAATGTACAGCTATTGATCCCTTTCTTGAATTCTTTTGGCTTTTTTATTTCGGTGGTTTTTCCTTTATATTGAACAGATACCCTGAATTCGTCGTTCGATTTTAGGTTTTCAGAAAGGCCTGTCCATAATTCAGCTTTACCGGTATTGTCGGTGATTGTTTGCCAAACCAATTGGCTACCGGAGAATAAACTAACCGATGCAAACGGAATAGGATTTTGCTGAGGATCGTATACTTCGATGGTAAATCTCTTTCCGGTATTCATTTTTAACTCCTCCGAATATCCTTTAAAGTCTTCTTCCAATAATTTTTGCCAATAATTCCATTTGGTGAAATCAGATATTTCACCGGCAGTGAGTAAATTATTAAAGTTAGTATTGGGATTATTGTTCAGGATCTTTTCTGCTGACTTATCTTCATCAACATCACCCTCTCTTGTATCGGTAAAAACTACTCCTTCTCGGTGTGTGTCAGCACCTACAGCATCTGTAACAGTTACCTCGTATCTGGCTCCTCCTAAAGTTGCTGGTGCATCCGGAGAGCCTGCACTCCATGTATAGGTGGTGCCTCCGGTAGCTACTGGGGTGATATCATGGGACTCTTCACTATAACCATAGCTGATAATTCCGGTGGATAGTGGAGCCATTTCCTGATAATCAGTTCCATTGGTTATGGTGATATCTGATTTTTTAACCTTATTGGTCAACACCACATATTCTTTCAATTCTGTATTGTTATCCATTTCGGTATTCAGGAAGGTGATATTTTCACCTTTGATATATACCTTTTCTACGATCTCTTCTTTCAGGCCTGCACTTTTAAAATGCACTTCATAGGTTCCTTCCGGAATACCCATGAACCAGAATTTTCCATCTATATCGGCAGCCTGACCGTATAGAACCGAATCTTTTTGTTGAAGGGTGATATTGGCAAAGGGGATCGCTGAACCGGTAGGATCTTTTATAACTCCTTTTAATTCACCTGATTGAGCATAGAGATAGCCACTGGCTATCATACATAAAATAAGAATAGTCTTTCTCATAACCTTGCTGTTTGTTCGCTATTAGTTACACTAAGGAACGCCAAAAGTTCAATCCATGTATAAACAAAATACCGGTTTTATCGCAAGGAGATAAAAAATGAAGAAAGGATGATCAGAAGGGGAGGTAAAGATGTTTAGGCTTGAGTAACAGGCTTCTCCGTTGGCTCTTTCCATATTTTCATATACCAGTACACTACATCCCCGATCCAATTGAGAATAACCACTACTAATATCCACATCAATTTATCATTGCTGCTCATTTTATCGTTCTTACTTATATGGATCACATGGTAAATGGTCATAGCGGTGGTGAGGGCAAAACCCAAAAAGAAAATAAGCATACCTATGGGCATCATAATAAATAAACCCATCGGTGGTTCGTTTGAATGATTTCCAGCATCCATGGCCATGGTTCCAAAAACTGTGGCGAAAATAAATATGAAGTAGGCTGCAAAGCAAAAGCCAGGGAGAATGGTTAAAACACCGATCCAGATTTTTTTAGTTTTACTCATAGTGCAAGTTGTTGTTAAGGTAGTTTCTACGATGCAGTATCAGAAAAGGTTATCTTAAATAGGCTTAATTTTATTGCTGAGAAACAAACTTTGTTCTGAAAGTCTTTTGGCTGGTATAAATATTCAACACATATACTCCCCTTGACAGTTCTTTTTTAAGTGCAATGGTATACGTATCCAGGCTTTTTTCGTAGACCCTGTACAATTGTGTATGTACGGTTTTTCCTTCCGCATCCGCAATACTTATGATGATCTCTTCTGTAAGATTTGAGTAAAAATCAAATGAAAAATTTAAACCTGTAACCGGATTTGGATAGACTATAATATGTTGGTTGCTGAAATAATCACTAAAGTCAACGGCCAGCAATAGTTTATCAGCCACACCAAAATTAGGGATACCATATCCATATTGGGCAGTCGGGCTGGAAAAAGTATGGGCACTTTGTTGAACCGCATTCATGATCTCGAAATTGGTTTTGGTAGGATGTTTTTGCCATAAGCATGCCACAGCACCGCATAAAATAGGAGAGGAGAAGGAAGTGCCGTTTCCTGTTTGCACCATTCCCAGGATACCTATTAAATAAGCATCTTGTCCCATCGCAGAAACATTGGGTTTTACCCTTCCATCGGCCGAAGGACCAAAAGAACTGAAACTTGCATTTACGCGGTTACTTTTTACGGCACCTACCGCTAAAATACTATCGGCATCGGCGGGAGCACCTAAATAATACCAGGAACTTGCTCCGCTATTTCCGGCACTATTGCAAACCAGGATTCCGGTCCTTGCCACCAGATCAGCCGCTTTTGTAATAATGGTGGTGTTTCCGTTTAGATCTGCATAAGTATAATCCATGCTCGGAAAATCGAAGGTGGTATATCCCAACGAACTATTGATCATATCAACTCCGACACTGTCTGCAAATTCAGCACCAGCCAACCAGTTATATTCTTCACTTACCGTTTCGCTGCCTCCTTCTTCGGTTCTTAATAGCCAGTAGGATGCTTGGGGAGCCGTACCCATAAATTGCCCCGGAATATATCCACCCATACATGAAAGTACATTGGTCCCATGTCCATTATCTCCGGTAACACTTTGCTCGTTGGCTACAAAATCCCAGGTGCCTAAAATTCTGCTGCTATCTCTTAAATGATCAAAAGCGGTAATACCGGCGGCATCGGTAAATCCTGCATCCAATACTGCGATCACAATACCTTTTCCATGATAATTTCTTTTATGTAAATAATCCAGACTCATCATCACTGCCTGGGTATCTGCTTTTCCATAATCAATTCCATAACCACCTGTAAGGGTTACTGCCGGACCAAAGGTACCCGGAAAATCATTGGCCGTGGTTGGCTTTGGACCTTTAAAGATCCAGCGTACCTGGCTAACATAACTGAGGTTATTAATAGAATCAGCCAAGGTGGAATCGCTGGTGCCCACCACGATGCAATTCATCCATTTGCTTTTGTTATAAAAACTGAGTGAATCAGAAATACCTAAAACACCGGCAATATAACTAGGTGCTACAGGCAGATCTAATGTGCTAAGTGGAATATTGTACTTGGTCCTTCGATCGATGGATCTTTGTGATAAGAAATCGGTAGGGGTGGAAAGGCTATAAGGATAACCCACAGGGCTTTTATCAGAAAAGGTAACCGCGAATTTATAATAGGATTGCGAAAATAGATTAGTTAAAAGAATAAAACAACATAAAAACAACAATACCCTTTTATTCAAAACCATAATCAATTATTTTGTAATTTACGATTGTACCTTTTTGGATCCTTAAGAGCTTCGGTACCTGATACCATTGAAGCCCTGTATAAGGCCATGGCCCGCAAGCGTTGGTATCCACCATCAAAGTCTCTATATCATATTCCTGTTTTCTCACCATACCCACATTCCGGGCATAGGTTTCGGTGAAATAATAATATTGTATCTGGTTGGTATCCTGGTACTGAACAACTGTAAGGGTACTATCGAATTGATAGATCCCATTGTTGAGAGCAACATCCTGCCCCTGGTAATAATAATCCTGGGCAGGTAATACATTATAAGCGTTCCCATTCCATGAATAATCCATGTCAACAGGATAGGTCATTTTTACAAAACGAAGATTTTCTTCCACCTTCTCTAACCGGGTGGTGTTACGGTTCAAAAACCATACATCAGGTGTCATGGTAAGCCATGATTGTGTGGAATCACTTCTATAATATCGTTCTATCCTGATAGCCGGATTATTGGATGCATCAATAAAAGTAGATTCATAATATTCCTTTACCTGGTAGTGGGTGGTATCATTATAAGTAGGGCAGTCGATAAATATAGAGTCCACATCATATATATAGTACCTCCCGGTATCGATCGGGAAATAATTATAACCCATGTCAACCGGAGGTTCAATGGTTGGTTCACAACTGATCAATAATCCGGTTACGAGTGCTGTGCTGAAAAAAATGTGACTTGCTTTCATGGACCAATAATGGGTAAAGATACTAAATCGGGCGTATACTTACAAGATGGGTAAAATAGGCACCAGGGTTGCTTTTAAAGAAAGACTTAAGACTGTAGGACGTAGGACTTATGACCCAAAACCAAAGTTAGCACTTGGCCTTCATTCCTATGTCTAATGGCAAAGCACTCTGATCGGTAACTGCATTATGTCTTACAGTCTTAAGTTTTTTTAAAGTAATCGGTTATTAGTCCTTCGCAAATTCTTTCTTCCAGAATTCCAGGGTACCTTTTACCGGGCGGCCTAAAAAATCTTCTATGGACTTTTTTTCGGCGATATTGTCCTTGAATAATAGTTGGAATTGATCGTAATTGATAAGCCCAGGGAACCAAATAGAAATGAAATTTTTAGTAACTGCCTCCACCAGATTTTTAGGGATCTCAAGTGCTATTACTTTTTGTTTTCTCACTTCACCCGCCAGGTCTATGAGCCATTGAAAGGAGATTTGCTCAGCTCCGGGAAGATCCAAGATAGGTTCAGCAGCATTCCGTGTACAAAGCAATTCAATCGTGTCGGCAAAATCTTCTTCCATAATGGGCTGTATCCTTGTTTTTAAGAAACTGGCTGGTAATACTGCATGGTTAAAGAAATATTTGCTGATATCGAACATCATCTTAAACTTTTTTACCAGCAATGCATTCGATGTGCAAACGATGGAGGGTCTTAGCACAAATGTATTAGCCTGTTTGATCAATATGGAGTCTGCCTCTCCTTTTGTTCTTAAAAAAGCAATGGGATGTTTTTCATCAGCACCCAGCGCCGAGACCTGGATGATCTTAGGATCTCCGATGATATGACGGTTTTCGATGATCTTTTGTACCAGGTGAACATGCACTTTTTCGAATTCAGCGTCTTTAGATTCGTGGATGATACCAGCCGCATTAATGAGGATATCTATATGGCCCAACTTCTTCCAATCATCTTTTTCAGGTTCAAAAACAAGATAGCCTTCAGGACCCAAAGAGGTGTTCCGGGTAAGTTGTACCAATTCAATCTCAGGCATGGAAAGTAACTTCCGTGCAATGATCTTTCCTAAGGTACCTGAGGCGCCAATTACAGCCACTCGTTTCATAAGGCAAAGAAAAACAATAACTGGTATAAGTTGTGTATGAAGACCTTATTTGTTTAGGATCATTAACGCTTAAGGTTTTTTTAATATGCTATAAAAAGAAGTTAAATGAGCCGGATGGCCCAAAATTCGAAAACTAAAAGCCCTGTTTTAACGTTAAATTAATTAAGAAAACCCAAGATTATGACTGTAGAAAAAGCAGAAGCAATGATCCGCCAGTATGGTACGGTATTGCAAAAATCAATTCATCCGGCCGTTTTTCAGTCGAAAAAAGCCCTTCCTTGTAGCATTGCAAAAATGAAATTTGCCATTTTCCGGTATATCACCGAATTATACAGAAGGGACAAATTAAAGAATGAACAAATAGAGAACATGATCGTTGCCTATAGTCACCTGAGCTTTTTTGTAGATGATAACCTGGTGAACCCTTTGAATGTGATCATGCTTCAAAAAGATGATAACAGTAGGTATTCCTCCCGACTCAAGAATGATTATGGAAGCATTATCCATGACATTGTTGGACAAAAAGAACAGCTTACCCGCGAGATCAAGGATTTTATTCTTGAATTAAGGGTTTATGTAAAGAATTAAGATCGGTTCAATAAGTTCAAGGTTCAAAGTTCAAGGTTCAAGGTTTATTGTCAAACTTTAAACCTCAAACGTTTTTTGGGGCACTGGCTGAAGCGATAGCAGTTTGTTTATAAATATTTAGCAGGGCTTGGCAGAAAAGAGCGGACAAGGGGAGCTACTTGGCTGCTTAGCCCTGCTATATTTATAAGCAAACTCTAAAGCGGAAGACAGGTTTTCTTTTGTAAAGGCCTGAATATAAGGCTTTACAAAAGAAAGCCCCCCGGCCCAATCCTACCCCTTATTTGGGTTTCATTACATTTTATCATTTATTTGTCGGGATTTTTAAATTTTAGTTCCCGCAAATGGCAAAAAACCTGGTTATAGTGGAGTCGCCTGCCAAGGCCAAGACAATAGAAGGATATCTCGGAAGTGATTTTACTGTGAAAAGCAGCTATGGCCATGTTCGCGACCTAGGTGAAAAAGGCATTTCTATAGATATAGAAAACGGGTTTGTTCCCATGTACGAAATATCCGAGGACAAGAAAAAAGTAGTGGCTGAGCTGAAAAAGATGTCCAAAGCAGCCGACATGGTTTGGTTGGCATCGGATGAAGACCGTGAAGGTGAAGCCATTGCATGGCATCTAAGCCAAAGCCTTGAATTGTCGGAAAAAAAAACCAAAAGGATTGTTTTTAACGAGATCACCAAATCGGCCATTACAAAGGCTATCCAAAATCCGAGAGGGATCAACTACGACCTGGTTAATGCCCAGCAAGCCAGAAGGATACTCGATAGATTGGTGGGGTATGAGTTATCACCGGTTCTCTGGAAAAAAGTGAGACCCAGCTTAAGTGCAGGGAGAGTGCAGTCGGTGGCGGTTAGGTTGATTGTTGACCGTGAAAGAGAAAGGAATAAATTTAAAGTAGACCCTTTTTTCAGGGTAAACGGTTTGTTTACCACCTCAAAGGCTACACGGGCATTTAAAGCCGAACTCAACCAGCGGTTTAAAACACAAAACGAAGCTGAAAAGTTTTTAGGCGCATGTATTAGCCATTCTTTTAATGTAAATAATACGGAGACTAAACCTGCCACTAAAAGTCCGGCAGCTCCTTTTACTACTTCTACCTTACAACAGGAGGCCAACAGAAAACTAGGTTTTTCGGTGGCACGTACGATGCAGTTGGCCCAGAAATTATATGAAGCGGGTAAGATTACTTATATGAGGACGGATAGTGTGAATATGAGTGATTTTGCGTTGGATGCATCGGAGAAAGCGATCCACAGTATGTTCGGAAAAGATTTTCACCAGAAAAGAAATTATACCACCAAATCAAAAGGTGCCCAGGAAGCCCACGAATGTATACGTCCTACTGATTTTAATGTACAATCCGCCGGCGAAGATGCCAGCGCTGAGAAGTTATATGAGTTGATCTGGAAACGGGGTATTGCCTCTCAAATGAGTGATGCAAAACTTGAAAAGACCAATATATATATCAGCACTCCACAATCCGATCTGCAGTTTGTGGCTAAAGGAGAAGTGATCAAATTCGAAGGGTTCCTGAAAGTATATATGGAAAGCAGCGATGATGATGGAGATGGAAAAGAGGATGATGCCAATGACCAAACCCTACCTCCGGTGGTAAAAGGCGATGCTTTGGGATATAAAGAAATAACAGCCATTGAAAGATTTACCCAGCCTCCTTCCAGGTATACGGAAGCTTCGTTGGTGAAGAAATTGGAAGAATTAGGCATTGGAAGACCTTCAACCTATGCTCCTACCATTAGTACGATCCAGAAAAGGCAGTACGTTGTGAAGGAAGAAAGAGAAGGTACGCCAAGAAATTATGCTGTACTTACGGTTTCAGGAGGAAAAATATCGAAAGAGCAAAAGACTGAAATTACCGGTGCTGAAAAAAATAAATTGTTCCCTACCGATATTGGTTCTGTTGTAAATGATTTCCTGGTAGATAATTTCCCCAAGATCATGGATTTTAATTTCACTGCATTGGTTGAAAAGGAATTCGATGAGATCGCTAATGGGAAAGTGGAATGGCATGCCATGATCAAGGAATTTTATGATCCTTTCCACCAAAATATTGTGACTACTGAAAAAGAATCAAAAAGAGTTACGGGTAAAAGATTGTTAGGGGTAGATCCGGCATCCAAGAAAAATATTTATGCCCTTGTTGGCAGGTTCGGACCCATGGCCCAGATCGGTGAAATTGAGGATGAGGAAAAACCCAAATACGCAAGTATAAGAGGGAATTTAAGTATTGAATCTATTACGCTGGCCGAGGCTCTTGAATTGTTTAAACTGCCTAAACCCATTGGAACTTTTGAAGACAAGGAAATGGTGGTAGGTATTGGCCGGTTCGGCCCTTATGTAAGGCATGATAGTAAATTTGTTTCTATTCCGAAGGGAACAGATCCGATGGAAGTAGATGCTGCCAAGGCGATCGAACTTATTAAGGCCAAAAGAGAATCCGATGCCAACCGGCTCATCCAGGCTTTTGAGGAAGATGATATCAAAGTATTAAAAGGTAGGTTTGGAGCTTATATAGCCCAAGGCAAAGAGAATTATAAAATACCAAAAGGGGAGGAGCCTGCTGCACTTACCCTGATAAGGATCAAGGAAATTATTGCCGAGGCGGATGCAAAAGCACCTGCATCTAAAAAGGCAGCCAGTTCAAAAGCAAATAAGGCGAAGAAAGCAGGCAAAGCAAAAAAGGAGCCAGCAGCTAAGAAAAAGGCGGCACCCAAGTCCCAAAAAGCGACTTCCAAGTCTAAAAAAGCAGCTCCGGCTAAGAAAAAGCCCGTAGCCAAAGCTAAGAAGGCTGCCCCTAAAGCCAAGAAAGCAACGGCCAAGTCAAAAAAGAAGAAGTAACTGTTGATTAGGTAATTATAAGATCTGATATAGTGGGTACGCTATGGTTGGTAGCCACCTTCCTATAAAAAAGTAATTAATATTCCATTGTAGATATCTATTAGTACTAACCTATTATTGCAATAGGAGTATCTCTATTTTTACTTCAGAATTTACCTTATTATATAATATATATGAAGAACTGGGAAGAGCTTTTTGTGCCGATCGGCAATTTTGTGCTGGCTGATGACTTTAACCGGAGTCAGCTTTCTTCTAATATTGACTATTTCGGATTGAGCAGGGAATTTCCTGACCTAGACAATCACCTTTATCATATTGGGATTGTTGGTGTTGGATTCGATGATTCGGATCTGGCTGCCAACATTTATAATACCCCCGACAATGTGAGGTATTGGCTTTATAGGTTATTTAAAGGCAACTATGATGTGAGTATAGCAGATTTTGGAAATTTATCAGTTAAAACCTCATTAGACGAAGTGGTGAATCAGCTATCTGATTTTTTGGTGGAGTTGTTATCACGCAAGATCCTACCCGTTATTATTGGTGGCGGAAAAGAGTTAGTATATGCCCAGTACCTGGCGTATAAAAAGATTGGAAAATTCTGTAATCTGGTGAATGTAAGTTCAACGTTGGACTTCAAAGATGCCTCAGAGCAATTAACCGCCTGGAACTTTTTAAGCAAAGTATTGAATGACGGAGATAACTATTTATTTAATTATAGTAACATTGGTTATCAGACCTATTTTACTCCACCTGAATTGCTGGAACTCTTCAGAGGATTCAACTTTGAAATGCATCGGTTAGGTGAAGTAAGAAGTAGGATGGAGGATTCAGAACCGGTGATCAGGGATGCAGATTTTCTTTGTCTTGACTTGGGAAGTGTAAAACATGCAGATGCACCCCATTGTACTTTTGCAACACCCAACGGATTCAGCAGCGATGAAATTTGCCGGCTGGCACGATATAGCGGGCTCAGTTATAAAATGAGTTCTGCCGGTTTTTACGGGATCAAACCCGATGGTAAACTGGAGTGGACAGATCATCATCTCATGGCCCAATGTATCTGGCATTTTATCGAAGGATATTATTTAAGGAAACCTGAATCATTGGAGGTAGAGGACCATCAATACACCAAATATACAGTGGCTTATCAAGGCTATCCCGAGGAAATTAGTTTTTATAAAAACAGGCTTACCGAGAAATGGTGGATGGCAGTTCCGGTAAGCGATCTGGGAATGGATAAATACAGGATCAAGGAATACCTGGTGCCCTGCAGTGAAACCGATTATGATGTGGCCAGTATGAATGAAATTCCCGACCGCTGGTTGCGGACCTATAAAAAACTCAATCAATAAGATCTCATCACCCTAGCTGTTAATTTTTCTTCGGTTACTGTTTTTTTTTACAGTTACAGGGTTACTTTTTGGAAATAGATACACTTACTCATGTATCCATCTTTTGGAATCCAAATTGTTTAAACTCATTGTTATGAAAAGAGCTATTCTCAGTCTTATTTTCGTTGGAGGGTTATTGACGCATTCCTATGCACAGCAAGATCCTCAGTACACCATGTTCTATTTTAATAAAATGCTCTATAATCCGGCGTATGCAGGAGCGAAAGATGCCATTTGCGGAACTATGTTAGGACGTTTCCAGTGGACAGGCCTTCCAGGTGCCCCCAACACCTGGTTGGTAACGGCAGACATGCCGATTGAGCTCCAGGATAAGAACCAATTGGGGATTGGGATTACATGCATAGGCGACTACATAGGATTTCAACAGGAACAGGATTTAAAAATAGCATTGGCTTATCGTAGAAAGGACGTAGGGCCCGGACACCTGGCCATAGGGTTAGATATTGGTTTTCAGAACAAAAATATTTCCGGAGCTACCTGGATCACCCCTAACGGCTTACCTGCTAGTGTGGACCCTGGCATCCCCAGCGGAAACAATCTCAATAGTTTTGGGTTTGATTTAAGCGCTGGTGTGTATTACCATAACACCAACTTTTACGCAGGAGTTTCGATTCTTCATATCACCGGTTCAAGGTTTATTAATCTCAACATCAAACAAGCCCGGCATATGTACTTTACAGGCGGGTATACCTTTCCAATTGGGGGAAGAAGTGGCTGGAGTTTGAATCCGAATGCCATTATCCGCACGGATATGGTTACTGCCAATTTTGATGTAAACATGAATGCCATTTATGACATCAATGGCAAGGACGGAATTTTCTTCGGAACTACCTATCGTTACATCGATGCAATTGGCCTAGACATAGGCTATACCAAGGCTTTGGGAAAGGGAGTAGGGATGTTGATCGGATATAATTACGATATCAATACATCCAGGTTGAGTAGTTTTAACGGAGGTTCTCATGAGCTGATCCTCCGCTTTTGTTTCAAACCAGAAAAATATTTCTGGAAACAGTGGGTTGTGCGTCATGGAGCCACTTTCAACGGAAGGAACTAGGTGCTTGATGGTAAAATAATCCCAAAACTAACTACCGCAATTGCGTAAGCTGATAATTTTTGACATTTACCCCCTGTTTTGTCTGGATTTTCACTTTTTTTAAAAAATTAAAGTATTGATAACCAGATTTTTGACCTATTTAATGAACAATTGATTGTTAAACGTTTGGTGGATTAATTATTTTTTTTTCCTATATTTACACTCTTAGTCAAAATTGTATATACTAAAAAGAGCGGAAAATATGCGTAAATGTCTACTCAGCCTTGTACTTTTAACCGGATTTTTTGGCAGCTTGCGTGCCCAGCAGGACCCTCAATATACCATGTTCTATTTCAACAAAATGCTTTACAACCCAGCATACGCCGGGGCTAAAGACGGTATTTGCGGTACTATCCTGGGTCGTTTTCAGTGGAATGGTCTTCCGGGAGCTCCTAATACCTGGTTATTTACCGCTGACATGCCTTTTAACCTCACCTCAGATGGTAAAAATCAGTTAGGTGTTGGGTTAACCGGATATGGCGATTATATTGGTTTTCAACAGGATCATGGTTTAAAAGTAGCTGCTGCATATCGCAGGAGAGACTTGGGTCCTGGTCACTTGGCCGTGGGTATCGACATTGGTTTTTCCAATAAAAATATTGTTGCCCCTAACTGGATCTATCCTGGTCTGCCTGAACCATTACCCAATGGTCCAACTACCAGTAATTTTGGGTTTGATTTTAGTGCCGGGGTGTATTACCACAACACGAACTTTTATGCAGGGTTTTCTGTACTTCACTTAACTGCTTCAGAATTTATCGGATTAAATGTACGTCAGGCCCGCCACATGTACTTTACAGGAGGTTACACCTTTGATATTGGGAACACCAACTGGAAACTGAATCCGAATGCGATTATCCGTACAGACCTTGCCACGGCTAATTTTGATATCAATTTAAACGCGTTATACGATATCAACGGAACCCATGGAATCTTCTTCGGAGCTACTTACCGCTACATTGATGCCATCGGTATCAACGTAGGTTACAATGGTTCATTCAATGGAGGTAAAATGGGTATGTTGTTTGGATACAACTACGATATCAATACTTCCAGGTTGAACTCATTCAACTCTGGATCTCATGAGATCATCCTTCGTTTCTGTTATAAAATAGAGAAGAACAGAGAGATATATGAAAGATACGTAGTGCGTTTCGGAGATTCAATGAGAACCAGATATTAGTCAAGTGCCCTAAACCGTTAATAAACAAGCAAGAACAACAAAAACATACTATTATAAATGAAGCATCGTTTATATAGATACAAATTCACCAAAAACAACAATTATATGAGGAAATCACTCGTATTAGCAGGTATTGCCATTCTGGCACTCAGCAGCTGTAGAGAGTATTATACCGGCCAGCTGGTGGGGGTTGTAAACCGCCCCAGATGGTATCAGGAAGATCCTTACGGAATGGTTTACATGCCCATGGGTAGTTATAACATGGGAGAAAGTGACCAAGACGTTCCGCAAAACTTTGTTACTCAATCTAAAACAGTTTCTGTTCAGGCCTTTTATATGGACCAGACAGAGATCAGCAACAATGAGTACCGCCAGTTTGTATATTATGTAAGGGACTCTTTAGCCAGAACCTTGCTTGGAGAAAATCTTTCCGAGGAAGACTACTACATTGTAGAGAATGAGTATGGCGAGGAGATTGATCCACCATTGCTGAACTGGAGAACCAGGATCGATGATGATCCGGAAACCCGTGAGGCATTGGAAGACCTTTATTATCCGGAAGATCAACGTTATTATAGAAGACGGGAGATCGACGTAAATAAATTGATCTTTGAATACACTTGGGTTGACCTGAAAGCGGCTTCTAAGTATAGCCTTTTGGACAACAAAGAAAAATATCCTGATAAGAATAACTATACTGATTTATTGGAAAAAAACCAGTATATGAATTCAGGTGAAAAAACCTTCAAAAAACTGAATAGAAAAGATTTCTTCCGTAAGGAAAGGATCAATATCTATCCGGATACATTGGTTTGGATCCGTGATTTCGAATATTCGTATAACGAGCCGATGACCAAAATGTACTTCTGGCATCCAGCTTATGATAACTATCCGGTGGTAGGTATCAACTGGAAACAGGCAAATGCTTTCTGTCATTGGAGAACTGAATTGATGAATAACTTCCTTGTGAACTATGGAGACTTCCCGGTACATGATTTCCGTTTACCAACTGAAGCTGAATGGGAGTATGCAGCTCGTGGTGGTAATGGGAACATTGGGGGTGGAAATGCTTTAAGTCCATATCCTTGGGGAGGTCCTTATATCCGTAACTCCAGAGGTTGTTTCTTAGGAAACTTTAAACCAATGCGTGGTAATTATATCGACGATGGTGGTTTCCATACCGTACCTGTTGATTCTTACAATCCAAATGATTATGGTTTGTATTGTATGGCTGGTAACGTTTCAGAGTGGTGTAGTGTTGCTTTCGAAGAGTCAGGATACAGCTTTATGCATGACCTGAATCCTGATTTGCATTACGATGCAAAAGATAGTGACCCTCCGGTATTGAAACGTAAAGTGATCCGTGGTGGAAGCTGGAAGGATATTGGTTTCTATATGCAAACCAGTGCCCGTTGGTATGAATACCAGGATACAAGCAAAAGCTATATCGGGATCCGTAATGTGCAAACATTTATGGGCCGTGATAAGAGCGATTTTAAATAAGGTATAATTGCTCCGGCAACTATATATATGAGACATTTGGTGTATTAACTTAATTAATTATTCACTTAACCTAATTAAAACAGAACAGTTATGAAATTCCTACACACTAGAAAAGGTAAGATTCTTATGAATTTCGTCTACGGTATCGGCGCGTCCGTAGTAATTATTGGCGCCTGGGGAAAGATCATGCACTTTCCATGGGCCAACTTGGCGATTACCGTGGGTTTATTAACGGAGGCAGTCATTTTCGCTATTTCGGCTTTGGAGCCACCACATGAAGATGTAGATTGGTCTTTGGTTTATCCTGAATTGGCTGGTATGCCAGGAGAAGGTGGCCATGGAAAAGGTGGTAAAATCGGCAGCGGTGATGCAGTAGCGCAGGAATTAGATAAGCTGTTAAGCGATGCTAAGATCGGACCAGAGTTGATTGAATCGCTGGGTGATGGTATGCGTAAATTAAGCGATAGCACCAGCAAGTTAAGCACCATTGGTGATGCTGCAGAAGCAAATTCCGCATTTGTTACAAATATTAAAGCGGCTGCAAGTAACGTCAATAAATTATCCGAATCATATGTAAATGCGGCGAATTCATTAACCGGCATTTCTATGGAAGACGGACAAAACTATGGAGAACAATTGTCGAGAGTATCTAAAAACCTTTCTGCTTTGAACTCAGTATATGAACTTCAAATTCAGGGATCTAAAGAATATGTGGAAAGCAGTGCCAAAGCGTATTCTAGCATCAATGAAATGCTTCAGTACTTAAGTCAGTCTGTTGAAGATACTAAACGTTACAAAGAAGAAATTCACGTACTTGGCCAGAACTTAGCTGCATTGAATACCGTTTACGGTAACATGCTTTCAGCTATGAACTTCCGTCCAAACGCTTAATTTATACTTGTAATATTATTGTTTAACCTTTAAACTATAAGAAAAAATGGCAGGTGGTAAATTAACCGCACGGCAGAAGATGATTAACATGATGTACCTCGTGTTAACAGCCCTTTTGGCCTTAAATATATCAAAAGAAGTATTGCACGCCTTCGTGGTAGTAAACATTGGTTTATTGCAACAAAAGGCCAATATTGAACAGAAAAATGCGGCTACGATCGATGAGTTTCAGAATCAGGTAACCATTGCTAAAAATGATCAAAAAATAGCAGGTTATCGTGATGAGGCTTTGGAAGTAGCTAAACTGTCTAAAGAACTGAATGAGTATATCGAGCAGATGAAAATTCAGATGGTAATGGCTACTGACGCCGTGGATGAAACCAAGGCTAAAGAAAGAGTTGAAAATCCCTTCAAAGTAGAACGAAAGGATGATTACGATAGAACAACCAATTTCTTTGGTACCAGTGAAGCTCCCGGTGATAAAGGTAAAGCAGCTGAATTAAAAGGCAAATTAATAGAGTATAAAAAGCAATTGCTTTCTCATGTTAAAACACAAAACGCCAAAAAGAAAGCAGATGTGGAGAAAAACCTCTCTATTTTGAACCTTGATGTTCCAAAAGAAGAAGAGCATAAAGGAAGCGAAACGCAAAGTAGCTGGGAAATGTTCTACTTCTACCACCAGCCACAATCAGCGGCCTTGGTGGAGCTTACCAAATGGCAAAACATTGTTCGTGGTGCTGAATCAGAAATCCTGACCTATTTATATGATCAGATCTCTGCTACTGCATTTAAGTTTGATGCTGTATTAGCAGCCATCATTCCAAAATCGAACTTTGTTACTTCTGGTTCCATGTTCGAAGCAGATGTGTTTTTAGCAGCCTATTCCTCTTCTGTTAAACCTAAGATCGTTTATGGTACTTCAGTCGATTCTGCTACAGGTAATGTGGCAGGTGGCCAGGAGCTTACCCCGGATAAATTTACCGCTGATGGTAGAGGTCATATCTCTGTTCCTGCTTCAGGAGCGGGAGAAAGAACATGCGAAGGTATGATCACGATGACCCATCCAGTTACTGGTAAAGAAGACCATTATCCTTTCAGAACGAAATATAATGTAGCGCCTCCTTCTGCTACTGTTTCTGCAACCAAAATGAACGTAATGTATCGTGGTTTGGACAATCCTATCGAGGTATCAGTACCTGGAGTTGCACCAAATAACATCAGCGTTAACATTTCTGGTGGATCCATGAGCGGAGGTAACGGAAAATATATTGTAAAACCAGGTGCTGGAAAAGAGATCACCATTTCAGTGGGTGCAAAAAGTGTAGATGGCAAGTCCACCAGCATGGGATCTTATAAATTCAGGGTAAAATCTGTACCAACTCCTTTAATTACTTGGGCTGGTCAGAAAACCGGTGGAAAAGTAGCTGCTTCTGCAGCCAGTGGAAACCCGCTGATCCCTAAAATGGAAGACTTTGACTTCGATGTATATTCTGTGATCAACTCCTTTAGTATTGCCTTTAGTTTAAATGGATCTTACTTCGCTAAAAATGGAGTAAATGGTAATCAAATACCAAATGATATTTCCAGCAAGATTAGGACATTACCGAAGGGAACTAAAATTTATTTCGATGACATTAAAATAACTGTACCAGGCGGTGAGAGAAGGACTTCGTCAGCAGTATTTAGCATCCAATAAAAACTTAATTTGCCAAAAACATGAAACAACTAATCATCATTTTCAGCTTAGCCCTCACAGGTTTGATCAATGTATCAAGCTTTGCGCAGGGAGGTGGAATTGTATTGAATCCTGATACCCCTCGTGATGGGTATTATGATAAGATACATTATCCAAGCCGCAGGGTAGTTCCTTATCCATACTTAAGGGAAGCCGATGTAATGTGGACCCGCAGAGTATGGAGAATCATCGACCTGAGAGAAAAAATCAATCAGCCGATGTATTATCCTACCAGGCCTACTAACTTGCGTAAAAACCTCATCTACATTTTACAGGAAGCCGTTATCGGTGGCGAAAAACCAGCGATGATCAAAGGTTATGATCCTTTTAATGGGGATGACTTCAAAGTTGAAATGACAGTGGCTGAAATCAAAGGTATCGGTGCAAGTGTCGATTCAGGTAAAGTTACCCGTCCATACCCACCTTATGATGAGTTTGACACGGTATATACTACTGACTTCGACCCAGCCAATGTAAAGCAATACAGGGTAAAGGAAGACTGGTATTTCGATAAGCAACGTTCTATAATGGAACCACGTATTTTAGGTATTTGCCCACGGATGGCAGTGTACGATAAAAATACAGGCGAATTTCGTGATTACCAGGATATGTATTGGTTATACTTCCCTGAAGTACGTAAAGTACTTGTAAATGAGGAAGTGTACAATCCATATAACTTCGGTGCCCGTATTACTTATGATGATTTGTTCATGAAACGAATGTTTAACAGCCTTATTTATAAAGTGGATAATACCTACGATCGTCGTATTGAAGAATACGTGAAAGGTATTGATGCCTTGTTGGAGGCAGAAAATATCAAAGACATTATATTCAAGTTCGAACATGATGTCTGGGAGCAATAATCCTAAAATCACTTAACGCTAAAAGCCGTCCCGTTTAAAACAGGACGGCTTTTTAGTTTAACAACATTCGGATAATTTATTGACCCATTTTTTCGTTTTATAGGTTCAACTCACCAAAATATGAAACGACTGATTTTATTTATCAGCACGGGTATTCTTCTTTTGCCCTCTCTCTATGCACAACCTGTTCTACTCCCCGGCCGACGGCTGGTTCCTTATGCCTATATCCGTGAGGCCGACGTCATGTGGTCAAAAAGGATATGGAGGATCATTGACCTCCGCGAGAAACTCAACCAAACCATGTATTATCCCCTTCAACCCAACAACCTTCGGAAAAGCCTTATTTATGTATTGCAGGAGGCCGTGATCGGAGGAGAGCAGCCACCGATGATCAAAGCATATGATCCTTTTAATGGAGATGATTTTAAAGTGGAAATGACCGTTGCAGAGCTCAAGAGCATTGGATCCAGTTTGGATTCGGGTAAGGTAACCCGACCTTATCCTCCCTATGATGAAATTGATACAGTATATGCCACCGATTTTGACCCTGCCAATGTAAAACAATACCGGATCAAGGAAGATTGGTACTTCGATATGAAGCGATCGGTGATGGAGCCCCGCATTTTAGGTATCTGTCCACGGATGGCGGTATATGATAAAAATACCGGAGAGTTCAGGGATTATATGGATATGTATTGGTTATACTTCCCAGAAGTTCGAAAAGTGCTGCTGGATGTACGGGTATATAACCCCTACAATTTGGCGTCTACTATTACGTATGATGACCTGTTTATGAAAAGGATGTTCAGCAGCCTTATCTATAAGGTTGATAATAATTACGATCGGCGGATCGAAGAATATGTAAAAGGGATCGATGCTTTGTTAGAAGCGGAAAGTATCAAAGACATGATCTTTAAATTTGAACATGATGTTTGGGAGCAATAGGCTTTTTATGGCACCTACGCTACGGTCGTTCTGGTGGCGCAGCGTTTCACGGCTGCTTCCCTCATGCGGCCTGCTCCGGGCTCGCTGTTCGCTCGGCCTTTACCAATTGGCAATATGCAATAAACAATAGGCAACGCCATGCCGGCGTAAGCTTTGCTTATTGCATATTGTCCATTGCTAATTGGTAAAGGGCCAGACCCTTCGCAGCGCTGGTGCATTTGCCTATACCAATTGTTTCTCCACCAAATATTCAGCGATCTGCACAGCATTCGTGGCTGCACCTTTACGTAAATTATCAGCAACGATCCACATATTTACCGTATTGGGTTGTGACTCATCTCTTCTGATGCGACCCACAAAAATTTCATCCCGTCCATGTGAATCGATCGGCATTGGATATACCTGATTGGAAGGGTCATCTTTTACAATCACTCCTGGAACGGCAGACAATATATTGCGGATATCTGTTAGTGTATAATCTTTTTCGAATTCAATGTTCACTGCTTCCGAATGTCCACCTATTACCGGAATCCTAACAGTGGTGCTCGTTAACCGGATAGAATCATCTCCCAGGATCTTCTTGGTTTCATTTACCATCTTCATTTCTTCTTTGGTATAACCATTTTCCAGAAAGACATCGATTTGCGGAATTACATTCAGATCAATGGGGTATTTATAAGCCATTTCCCCTTTTATACCTTTTCGTTCATTCATGAGCTGGTCAACCGCTTTCACACCGGTTCCTGTAACTGATTGATAGGTAGATACTACCACTCTTTTTATGGAATATTTTTTATGTAGAGGTTCCAATATCACCACCATTTGTATCGTGCTGCAATTGGGGTTGGCAATGATCTTATCATCCTTCGTCAATACATGGGCATTTACTTCAGGGACCACTAATTTTTTAGCAGGATCCATTCTCCAGGCACTCGAATTATCTATTACTGTGATCCCTGCATCCGCAAATGCCGGGGCCCACTCCAATGATGTACTGCCACCTGCTGAAAATAAGGCAATCGAAGGTTTGGCTTCAATGGCTTGTTGCATAGAATGTATTGTATATTCCTTTCCCTTAAAGCTGATCTTCTTACCTACGGATCTTTCACTGGCTACCGGAATAAGTTCGGTAACGGGAAAATTCCTTTCTTCCAAAACTTTAAGCATTTCAGTACCTACCAGTCCGGTAGCACCAACAACCGCTATTTTCATAATGATAATTTAATAGCACAAAAGTAAACCTTTACCGGTTCTATGGATATTTTTTTTAATTTTAATCGTTCAGAACCTATCATGGATAGAGTTACCAACCTCATATCTTTCATACTGCTGATCTTGATCAGTAACCATAGCTTTGGCCAGGTAAATGATAATTTTACCGATGGGAACTATACAGCCAATCCAACCTGGAAGGGTGATAATTCAAAATTTACGGTGAATCCCTCCTTTGAATTATGGTTGAATGCACCTGTGGTTACAGATGTGGCTTTTTTAAGCACACCTTCCTCTTCCATGGTCAATGCCGAATGGCAATTTTATTCCAGGATGGACTTTAATCCCTCTTCTGCCAACTTTTGCAGGTTCTACCTGGTAAGCGACCAAAGCAATTTTAACTCTACCCTTACCAACGGCTATTTTGTAGAATTGGGAAGAGTAAATGATGAAATTAGTTTATACAGACAAGAAGGTACCACACTTACCAAGATCATTGATGGACCCGATAATATGCTCAACCTGGTTGCCTGTACCACCCGGGTTAAAGTAACCCGGACCGGAAACCTCTGGGAGCTATTAGCTGATCCTACCGGAGGTACCAGCTTTGTTTCACTGGGTACTTTTCTTGACGGTACCATTACAGAAACCTTTTTTTTAGGAGCATACTGCAAATATACAAGTACCCGATCAGATAAATTTTTCTTCGATGATATCATTGCCACCGGAACCGATTGGACCGATGTGGTTGCACCTAATATTACGGGTCACCAGGTAGCCGGTAATATATTGACCATTCAACTGAACGAACCGGTGCTGAGTTCTGACCTTACACCCGTTAATTTTTCACTTGATAATGGGCTGAATGTGGTAAGTGTGGTAGAAGATAGCCTGGATGCAAAAAAATTGACCATTACGGCTAGCGGGAATTTTTTGGTGGATGTATTGTATCATTTATCCATTACCAGCTTGAACGATCTCAACGGAAACACATCAACAGCGATTAATTATCCGTTCATTATTCATATAGCTTCTCCAGGAGAAATAGTGATCAACGAATTCATGGCAGATCCAAGCCCGCAAATAGGATTACCGAATGCAGAATACATCGAACTCAGAAATAATTCCATGTATCCAGTTGATTTATTTCAATGGACCTTCCATGTAGGTGCTACTATTAAAACACTTCCTTCACATACAATAGCTCCGGGAGGTTTTGTATTGATCGCTGATGTGAATGATACGGCCTCATTTAGCAACACTATAGAGAAGATAGGGATCAGTTCATTTCCAGGACTCAACAATAGTGGAACCAATATAGAATTATATGATTCAGCCAATACATGGATGGATCATATCAACTACGATCTTAGTTGGTATCACGATGCGGCCAAGGATGACGGAGGATATTCCATTGAGCGAATCAATCCTGAGGAGTTCTGTGTTCAAAGCTATAACTGGAAAGCGTCGAATGATCTCAACGGAGGAACTCCCGGATCTGAAAATTCTGTTTATGACACCACTTTGATCGCTGTTGGGGTGAACTATTTTTGGATCGACTCCACTCATCTCTTAATTACCTTCAACCAATTAATGGATACCACTGGTTTTATAACCGCCAATTTCAATTTGCAAAATCTTACCGGGGTTCAAATCCTTGCTGAAGACTCTTGCATCCTCATTCTAAGTGCACCGTTAGCTCCAAATACTTCTTACACACTTACGATTGATTCGGTGATAACCGATTGCAATAATCTCAATCTTCCTGCACCCATCGTGGTGGATGTGGTGAATTATTTTCCTCAGCTTTTTGATCTGTTGATCCATGAATTGATGATCGACGAAACTCCATCTATCATGCTTCCTGTGTCGGAGTATATCGAGGTCTATAACACCAAATCATTTCCTATCAATACAACAGGATGGAACCTGGTAGTAAATGGAGATGTGTATGTGCTGGGGAATTATTTTATTCCGGCAGATAGTTTTATTGTATTGGTGCATGAGAACAATGTAAATTTATTCTCTGGAGTCAATATTGCCGGCATCCCTTCCTTTGGAGGAATGACCAATGAGTCGGGCATGGTTGAACTTTATCATTCCAACGGTTCTTTGTTGCATGCCACTCCCTATGATATATCTTATTACGATATTGCCGGAAAGGATGATGGGGGATGGTCGCTTGAAATGGTTGATCCTACGAAACCTTGTTTAAGAAATGCCAATTGGACTGCCTCTCAGGATCCAGCAGGTGGATCACCTGGGAGACGAAATTCTTATTCCGTTATTGTAAACGATTTGATAAAACCACATGCATTGAAAACCGGATTGGGGGGAATGGATACTGTTTTTGTTTACTTCGATGAAGGGATCTTACCATCCAGCTTCGATACCACCGATATTGTATTATCAGGAGGGATGAACTTAACAGGCTTGGCATGGGAATCCCCCTTACTGGATAAATATTGGATCCATTTACAGGATTCTATTCAAATGGATTCTCTTTATTTCATAAGTCTTCAAGGACTTACTGATTGTGAAGGAAACCTGATCATTGCAGATTCTTTACCTTTTTCATTTCCGATATTCCCCAACAATTTCGATGTGATCATCAATGAAATATTATCGGACCCAACTACGAATTGTATAGATTATGTTGAAATATATAACCGGGGTAGTAAGGCGATAGATCTTTCTCAAATGATCATAGGGGAGGGGGATACCAGTTCGTATATTTTAACCAGTTATACTCCTGTATTTTCTCAAAGTTTATTATTACATCCGGGTGAATACCTTTATATCTCCGAAGACCACGAAAAAGTAATGAGTTGCTATCCTACTGTAGACAGTACCAGCTATTGGGACATTAGTTATCTACCGGATTTTACCAATACTTCGGGAGTTGTGGGTATATCTACCTTCAACCAGCAGTGGATCGATATGTTTGCTTATAATGATGGAATGCATTTTAGTGCATTAGGTTCAACAGATGGAGTTTCGCTAGAAAGACTTGATCCAAATGCACCTACTCAAAATCCCATGAACTGGCATTCTGCAGCATCTACTGTTGGATATGGTACTCCCGGAAATAAGAATTCTCAGTTTTCACCTGATATTATCATCAGCGATGATTTTACTATTGACCCTGAGGTTTTTTCGCCCGACAATGATGGATATAAAGACTATGTAACCATTTATTATCAATTAGCCTCCGCTGGTTATGTGGCTACCCTCAGGATCTTCGATCAGACTGGAAGATTGGAGAAAGTATTGGTGAACAATGAAACCCTGGGCACCTCAGGAAGTTTTGTATGGGATGGAACCGATGAAAAGGGAGGAAAAGTAAATGTGGGAATTCATATCATTTATTTTGAACTGATAGGAACGGCTGGCGAGATACTTCATTTTAAGAAACCGGTGGTAGTTGGAACCAAATTATAAAGCCTCTTATATTGGATCTGTTTCGGGGTCTTCAGCCTTTTCCGGATCTTCATGCACATCATCATCGTCGATCACTGCATATTTATCGTAATCCTTATCGATCTGTTTACGATTCAAAGTAAGTAACAAGGCAGGCAATAAAGTAAGGTTACAGAAGAAGCCCATGAGCAATGTAAAGGAAAGAAGGATCCCTAATGCTTTGGTCCCTCCAAAATCCGATGCGATAAATACGGAGAATCCAAAAAACAAAACCAAAGAAGTATAGGCCATACTTAACGCCGTTTCCCTGATGGAAGAATATGTGGAGGTTTTGATGTCTCCTTTATAATATTTAAGCTCCTGTAAGTATTTGGCCAAAAAGTGAATGGTGGAGTCGACCGTTATACCAAAAGCAATTCCATAAATAATGATGGTGGATGCCTTTAAGGGAATATCAAAAAATCCCATGGCTCCTGCGGTAAAGATAAGTGGAAGTACATTCGGAATCAAAGAAATGAGTACCATTTTAAATTTCTTGAACATAGAGGCCATCATTAAAGCAATGATAATAATGGCCACCGAAATAGATGATAATAAATTCCGGAGTAAATATTGGGTGCCTTTTAAGATCACTACACTGGCACCAGTAATGGTAACATCTACATCTTCATCGGCAAAAATGGTTTTGGTTTGTTGTTGGATCCGTTTAACGATGGCATCCATTTCATACGTACCCATATCTTTTACCTGCGCCCTTATTCTTATATAGCGCCACGAGGTATCAATATAGGATTGATTCGAAACATCGTCTTTACCTTCAAGTCCACGTCTAAAATACTCCAACACCTTTGTTTTGTCGAACTGATTGGGAACCATGTATTGTTTAGTAGACCCGTTATAAAATGCCTGATTTCCATACTTCATTACCTCCACGATAGAAACGGGATGAGAGAACATGTTCAAGGAAGAAATAGAATCCTGCAACTGATCTACTTTTTTCCATAGATTACCACTTAGGATCACCCTGTTTTTTTTCTTGGTATCAATCATTACCTCAAATGGCATTACTCCAGTAAAATTGTTTTCAAAAAACATGAGATCGGCATAAGTTTCAGAATGCTTTGGTACATCATCCGCTACTTTACCAGAAGGTTTGATCCTGAACATGCCAATTACAGAAGCAACCAATAAGATGGCAGAAACAATATAAATAACAGCCCGGTATTTTTGAACCACTTTTACTTGCAGCTCTATAAATAGATTACTTCTTTTATTGGTAAGGTGACGGGTATGCCTTTTAGTTGGATTGGGTAAATAACTAAATAGAATAGGATTTAATACCAATGAAAGAAAGAATAACAACATGCAATTGATGGTGGCTACTACACCAAATTCCATCAACATTTGACCCGGAGTAATAATAAGGGTGGCAAACCCCACCGCTGTTGTAATATTAATGAGGAACATCGCCCTGCCGGTCTTTTCCATCATCCTGCTCAACGCCTTTATTTTATTACCCACTTTTAAAAATTCCTGCTGATACTTGGTGACCATATAAATGGCATTGGGAATACCTATAACGATCAGCAATGGAGGAATAATTCCGGTTACAGAGGTAATATCATAGCCCAGCATACCCATGGTACCCCATGACCAAATGACACCAATGGTTACTTGTAATAAGGTGACGGTTAAAACCCTGATCGATTTAAAAAAGATCATTAATATGATAGAAGAAACAACGGCAGCCAATAAAGTGAACAACAATGTTTCTTTTCTTGCGGTTTTAACGATCGCCGTTCGGATAAATGGTAATCCAGAGAGATGAACATCTTTGCCTTGTGCTTTTTCAAAGATCTGAACCTTTGTTTGAATAGAATCTACAATCTCACTTCTTTTCTTTTTATGGATTACTTCTTTATTTAATCCGGCGAGCATGATATAGGCATTGGAATCGGGATTCCATAGAACACCTTTATAGAATGGCAGCGATGCAAATTTGGCAGCGATGCTATCCGCTTCTGCATTTGTTTCGGGGACTTTTGAAATGAGAGGTATATTTTCAAATTTCTTGAGGGAATCGTTGAGCGTTAATGTAAAACTGCTGGCGGGTGAAAGGGTCCATTCCACAAAAGGAATTTGCTGGATCGATTTTTCGAATTTCATCCAGGCGTCCAGGTTGGTCTTATTAAAAAATGCCGGATCTTTAATGGCCAGGATAATTACATTGGCCTCTTCTCCGAAAACTGCACGAAAAGATTTATAATCCTGGTAAGTTTTATCGGAAGGAGGAAGTATTTGGGCCATCTGATAGCTCATTTCTACCCGACGGGAAAAATAAAACATCACGGCCGTAATGATAGCAACAATACTGAGGATCAGTATGCGGTTACGCAATATGATAGATGAAATCTTAGCCCACATGGTCTCTCCCCAAAGTTTTAAGGGGTACGAAAGTATGAAATTCTAGGTAAAAGGCAAATAGGAACATGTCGAATCATCAGTATTATAGAGGGATATCGGGACATAACCGCAAAAAATAGGTTAAAGAATCTAAATGGGTATCGATAGCGCCAGCGGGTGAAGCGTCATTCTTTTTAGTTGTTGGTTGATCGTTATTGGTTGTTAGCATCGATGGTTGGACAACCAATAACTAACAACAGACAACCAACAACTAAAAAGATATAGCGAAATACGCGGTGCTCTCGGTGGACTGCGCAATAGCAAGTGGGAAGGAGGGCAGGCGCCCAATTAATGAGCTTGAGGAGAAACTTTGAATAAGAAAAGGAGAATGAGGATAACAAAGGCAAAATATCCCATAAGAGTAGCAGCTCCTCCGTAATCCTTGGCTAACCGCTGTCCTAAAAACAAGGAAGTTAATGAAACCAATGAAAGACAGCATGCCAGGTAGACCAATTCTACCGAATCGTATATCCACATTTGAAACACGCTTAAGAGGGCAGTTATGCCGGCACTTAATTCAAAAATGGTGATCAAAATAAACAGCAGGGGAACTATATTTTTCAGCATGCTTTTGGAAAAATGCCCTTTCAGCCAATCGAGATTTCCCCGGCTGTCAAGTACTTTATCAAGGCCTGATTGCATCCATAAAATAACTAATACAATCATGCAAATGCTCAAGATTATATACACGTAGTTTTCAGCGAACAGTTTTACCATTGTACTTTAATATTTATTAAAACTGGATAAATTTATCAATTTGCTTGGTAATGGCTTGTAGGGTCTCTTCTTCTGTTATGATCTGATCCTCATTGATCAACGTTTTGATCTTTGACACAGGAACTTTCTGTGGAAGCACATGCATTTCCAAATGTTCGAAAATAGACGTGAGGTGGTCCATTCCTCTTAAGTTGCCCGCCCTGCCTGTTGAAGCTCCAACCAGAGCTACCTTTTTCCCTTCGAACCATTTGGGTTCGCAAATATCGATGAAAGCCTTTACTATACCGGGAAAGCTTCCATTATACTCAGGTGTGATGAAAATAAATTTATCTGCTTGAATGATATATCTTTTCAACAAGTTATCAACCTCTTCAGATGGATTTCCAAATATTTCATTTTCATACAAAAAGCTAACAGGAAGGGTTCTGAAATCTAAAAGCTGAAAAGCCTGATTTTTTTGTTCAAGGATGCTTGCATAAATGTTTGATAATGATATTGTTAAATTATCTTTTCTATAACTGCCCGAAACGATTGTAATCATATTATTCATGATTTATGAGTTGGTCGTGTTCAAAAATTGCAAGGTCCAAAACGTAATTTGCAGGTCCCAATACCGTAATTTTGAATTCTGAAAAACACAACGGAGCAAATTTAGCTTTTAAAAACCACAAGATAAGCAATGGGAAAAGTAATTTCAATAGCCAACCAAAAAGGAGGAGTAGGAAAAACCACCACAGCCATTAACCTGAGTGCAGGTCTGGCCGTTTTAGAATACAAAACACTTATTATAGATGCGGATCCCCAAGCGAATGCTACCAGCGGAGTTGGGTTTGACCATAAAACCATTAAGAACAGCATTTATGAATGTGTATTGAATGAAGTAGAACCTTCTGAAATTATTTTAAAAACCAAAACGCCAAACCTGGATATTATGCCGGCTCATATTGACCTGGTAGGTGCAGAGATCGAACTGATCAACCTGCCTAACCGGGAACATATGATGAAAGAAGTGATCAATAAGATCAAAGCGGATTATGACTTTATTATTATTGACTGTTCTCCGTCTTTGGGATTGATCACCGTTAATTCCCTTACCGCATCAGATTCAGTAATTGTTCCGGTTCAATGTGAATATTTCGCATTGGAAGGATTAGGAAAACTATTGAATACTATTAAGATCGTTCAAAGCCGATTAAATACCAATCTTGAAATTGAAGGGATCCTGCTCACCATGTACGATAAACGTTTGCGTTTATCCAATCAGGTGGTGGAAGATGTACGTACCCATTTCCAGGATATGGTGTTTGATACCATTGTGGCTCGTAACACCACCTTAGGTGAAGCTCCCAGCTTTGGTGAATCAGTGATCATGTTTGATGCTGAATCGAAAGGTGCTCAAAGTTACCTGAACCTGGCCAGGGAAGTACTACAAAAGAACAATTTACTGAAAACAGAAACAACCAAAAAAAAATTAGTGGATTTAGAAGATGGCAACTAACAAAAGACAAGCATTGGGACGTGGCTTGAATGCGCTGCTCAATGGAGGAAATGAAGATGTATTGGAAATACCAAAAGCAAAAGTAACCACCAATGGTGTAAATGGCTCGGTAGCCATGATACCTGTAAAGCAAATTGAGGCAAATCCATTTCAACCCAGAAATGAATTTGAACTGGAAGCTTTACAAGAATTAGCGGAATCCATTCAAACTTTCGGTATCATTCAACCGGTGACCTTAAGAAAAACCGGTGACAATAAATATCAGCTTATTTCGGGAGAAAGAAGATTCAGGGCATCACAGATGGCCGGACTTACTGAAATTCCCGCTTATATCCGAACAGCGGATGACCAATCCATGCTGGAGATGGCGTTGGTAGAAAATATTCAACGTGAAGACCTAAATGCCATTGATGTGGCCTTAAGTTACCAGCGTTTGATCGACGAATGCAGTCTTACCCAGGAAAAACTGGGTGAAAGGATCGCCAAAAACAGGAGCACGGTTACCAATTATCTTCGTTTATTGAAACTGCCTACTGAAGTGCAGGTAGCGATCAAAAAAGGAAAGATCACCATGGGACATGCCCGTGCCATTATCAATGCAGGAACGGAAGAGCAGCAGTTGGAAATACTTACTCAGATCTTGAATGAAGACCTTTCTGTACGCCAGGTAGAGGAAATTGCCAAGACCATGGCCGGAAAGAAAGGAAAAAACATAGAATCCCATACTAAAGATACCCATACCTCCGTTAGTAGCGAGTGGAACGAAAAATATACCATTCATAGCCAGAAGTTAACGGATATCCTTAAAAAGAAGGTAAGTATCCAGCCTGGTAAGAATGGCAGTGGCAAGATCCTGATCGATTTTTTAAATGAAAAGGAGCTTGAAAAGATTATAGAATGTTTTGAAAAATAATCCTTATAAGGTATTTTTTGGTTTCCTGTTTGTGATCTTTTTGCAAACAGGAAATTTTTTATTGGCCCAAACCAGTGATACACTTACCACGTCTACAGATACTCTTCTCATATCTTCTGATTCAACAGCTACCAACAAGAAAAAAGGACCCAAGGTACGTAAGCCTACTATTCCATGGAAAGCAGCAGTTATGAGTGCTTGTTTACCTGGACTTGGACAGATCTATAACCGTAAATACTGGAAACTACCGATTGTTTGGGGTGCATTGGGAACCACCGGTTATTTCCTGGTGGATTCGCATATCCAATATGTGAAATACAGAGATGCCTACCGATCCTTCGTGAATGATTCCCTGGTGTTGCCAGGTTTTGAGGCCTATGCCTCTAATTCCGGTGGTTTAAAATCACAAAGGGATAATTACGAACGGACCCGCAATATTCTTACCATCGTGGCTGCCGCTTTGTGGACCCTCAATATTATTGATGCGGTGGTGGATGCACATTTGTCAAGCTTTGATGTGGGGCCGAACCTGAGCATGAAACTGGCTCCTGCCACTATGTTCAATGTGTACAATCACCAGCCAGCCGTTGGCCTTTCGCTTACGCTCAGCTTTAAATAGTTTGAGGTTTGAAAGGTTTGAAGTTTGACTTCAAACTTCAAACTGTGAAGCGTCGAACCTCAAACTTATTTTTATAGATTTGTTATATGAAAATAGGTCTACTGGGTTATGGTAAAATGGGTAAAGAGATCGAAGCGATCTGTCTTCAGAGAGGTCATGAGGTCCCTTTAAAAATTGATGAGCATAACCGCGATTCGATCACCGGAAAAGATCTTCAGTTATGTGAGGTGATGATCGATTTTACTACTCCACTTTCGGTGATCAGCAATATTGAGCTGGTAATGAATGCAGGCATCCCATTGGTAGTAGGTACTACAGGTTGGCATGACCAGCTGGAGAAAGTATCGACCCTATGTAAAGAAAAAAACGGAAGTTTGATTTATGGAAGTAATTTTAGTGTAGGTGTAAATATTTTCTTTGCATTGAATAAATATATGGCCGGGATCATGAACCAATATCCTGACTATGAACCAAGCATTCACGAGATCCATCATACCCAGAAACTGGATGCACCTAGCGGAACGGCGATTACATTGGGCAAGGATATATTGGAAAAGCTCGACCGTAAGACCCAGTGGGTGGATGAAAAATCAACACCTGCGGATCTTTTAATTACCGCCGATAGAATAGAACATGTTCCGGGAACGCATATCGTTACTTATTCGAGTGATATAGATCTGATCGAATTAAAACATATTGCCCATAACCGCCAGGGATTTGCGTTGGGTGCAGTGATCGCAGCCGAATGGATCGTTGGGAAAAAAGGATTTTTTGAGGTAAAGCAGATGTTTGACTTTAACAAAGATTTTTAAATAAACAGGTAGTAGGGACGGACGATTGTCCGTCCTTTTTTTTACACCCAACTCCTACTTCTTCGGCTGTTGCACTCCCAATAAATTCTCCAATATACTCGTAGTAAATGCAATCAATAAACTGAAAACAATTCCCATCAAGAAATTACGTACACTAAAAAACTGGTCGGGCACCAACCAATCAGCAATAAAAATGATCACCCCATTGATCACGAATAAAAACAGACCCAATGTAAAAACCGTTGCAGGAATGGTGAGTAAAATCAATAAGGGTTTTACAAACCGGTTCAGCAAAGCCAGGATAGCAGCCAATACCATGGCCACCCATACATTCGCCACATCTACTCCTGGCAATAACATACCCGAAATAAAAACCGCCAGGGCTGTTACGAGGAACTTGATCAATTGCTGGTCTCTCATTCTTTTGGTGATTGGTAATTACTATTTACGGTTTACTAGATATAAATTTGGCAGTCACTAATAGTAATTTCAATAAATTCTTGAGTCGTACATTCAGTCTTAACTTTTTTTCATTGAAGGCATCATACAATTCAACACTTCTTTTTAGTTCATTGATCTTGATATGGATCTTTCTATAAAGTTTTTCCATATCATCCTCTTTGAACTTGAGGTAATATTCATCTTTAGGTAAGAGGTCGGCCTTTATTTTCCCTTTTTTGATCTTGGTAAAATCAAAATCTTTATCGAAGGCTGATTGAATGGCACTGAGTTTTAATTGTTCGATCGTAGTTTTTTCATCCAGTCCATTTTCAATATAGTCGTAAACAAGTAAGGAAATATTTAATTCCAGTTCGATCAACAGTAAGCTTCTAACCCCCGACTTTTCGGATTTCAAACCTTTGATCTTGGCCAGCCCTTCAATGATCTCTTTTATGCTGCCAAAACCACTTTGTAATATCGACAAATATGCCATCTGCTTGGTAATTGGTAAATAGTAACTGGTAATCAGGAAGGATAATAAAAAGGCCTTAGTTTACCGGTTAGTATTTACCAAAAATAGCTATGTTTGTCTAAACAAAAAATTTTAAAACCATCATGCCAACTTATACTGAACCCATGCTCAAGGAAGGAAGCCTCAAAGGCCGCACCATATTGGTTACCGGCGGAGGAAGCGGATTGGGTAAATCTATGTCGAAATATTTTTTACAACTAGGGGCCAACGTCATTATTTGCAGCCGAAAACTGGAGAAGATCAACAAGGCGGTGGAGGAACTTCATGCCGAGACCGGAGGAAATATTACAGGATATGCCTGTGATGTTCGTAATTACGAAGAGGTGGAAAATGTGATCAAACAAGGAGTGGAAAAATATGGTGAGATCAATGGATTGGTGAACAATGCGGCCGGGAATTTCATTAGTCCAACCGAACGGTTGAGTCACCGGGCATTTGATACAGTAGTGGACATTGTTTTAAAAGGATCTTATAATTGCTCTTTAGCCTTGGGAAAATATTGGATTGAAAAAAACATCAAGGCATCCGTGTTGAGCATAGTAACTACCTATGCATGGGTAGGGAGTGGATATGTGGTTCCTTCGGCCTGTGCGAAGGCGGGAGTATTGGCCATGACCAAATCATTGGCAGTGGAATGGGGAAAATATGGATTAAGGTTCAATGCCGTTGCACCCGGACCTTTCCCCACCAAAGGAGCATGGGATCGTTTATTTCCTAAAGAATTCATGGATGCATTGGACATCAACAATAAAATTCCGGTAGGCAGGGTAGGGGAACACCAGGAATTGGCCAATCTTGCCGCCTATTTAATGAGTGATTATTCAGCCTATATCAATGGAGATGTGATCACCATCGATGGGGGAGAATGGATGCAGAATGGGGGAGAATTTACCTGGGTGGGCAATATGATCCCCAAGGAAATGTGGGATATGGTGGAAGCATCCATCAAAGGAAAATCTAAAGAGAAAGAATAATAAAGAAGTTAGACCGCTGCACTTTTAGACATCAGACTTTATCTAACATCTAAGGTCTAACATCTCAAGTCTTTCTTTGGGTGTCATCATCTGGCTACTTGCTCCTATCTGGGCCGCTAGATCTTGACGAAAGGCTCTTCTCAGCCGTTCCAACGAATGTGGAAATCAGAGCGGTGTTACGATCAGAGGGAGTGACGGAGAGGGAATAAATTGAAAGATCAGCCCATTCCAACATTCCTGTCAACCTGTTCATAAATGATTTTTTGATTTTTCAACCGGTTTTGAACAAAACTAATTTGATCAACCTCTTGAAATGATAAGAATTAGCGTAAATTTAGGTACTGCAATCGGTAGTTAGCTAACACCTAAATGTCAACAAGAAAAAAACTGACAAAAAAAGAAGTTCAAGCAATTATTGACTTGGAAGGCAAACTTCATGAGGAGTATTCGAACTTTTTTACGAGGACTTATCCTTCGGGACTTGTTGAAGAAAATCTCATTTATGAATTGCCTGGTGACAGATTTCTTTTCGTGCTGGCTCCTAATGAAAAATTTGGAGGAAAAGGATTTGTATATGCCAAAGACGAATTATTGAGGTCAATAAACTGGAACAAGCGACTACAAAAAGATAATGAACTTGGCATAAATGGATCTGTACCTCACTGGCGCCATTATTCGAAGCACAAAGCAACCCTTATTGACAAGATTGATGACCTTATTTTAGACTTATCAATCGACTTAAAGATAGACCCTAAGATTCTTGATAAAAGTTATGAGAGTTTAGACATATTATCCGACATGACTGAAAAGTATAATGTGGACAAGGCCGTTGAAAACATATATGACAATCTTGTTGCTTATATCGGAGAGGTGCTTAGACTTCGTGTAAAAGGGAACTGGCAAATTAACGAAAAGTTTTACGGTGGAGACTATCCCTACATTGACATAGGAAATGAACGAATTCAACTTATGCCTATCAATATTGTTTGGGAATGCCTTAGCGGACTGAACCCTGTGAATTTTAGAAAAGAAGTAGGAAACGAAGTTAGGCGTGGAAAAATTAAAATGATGTGATGAATTTTGAAGAGGCGTTAGCTAACTCCAATTTTATAAAATTGCCTACAACCATTATATATCAAAGCTTTCAGCACTTCACCCGCTTGGGCGTATTAAAATAATTTACGCCTTGCTGGTCTTTTTAGATATGATTAAAGTTTTGTACCTTTAATACCGGCAACTTTATAAAATTTGGTTTCGTTAGCTGCAAGCTGAAAAAAATGATTGACTACAACAAAATATTTGAAATCTCAGATTGGCTTTCTAATAGACCATTTAGAGGTGAAATTGCAAAGTATGCCTTGGCTGAGCCTGAAATTTCACGAGGAGAAAAAGATGTAAAGGGAATTGTTACTATAAAGCATGCAATGGGTGGAAAAACCCTGTATGATATTATATGGACTACCAATGCATACCCGTTGGTCGTAAGCGAAAGAATAATAGACTTGTTTAAGTCAAACGGAATTACTGGTTGGAAAACTTATAAGGTTCAAATCCGCTCAAAAAAGAACGAGTTGATCGACCAAAAATATTTTGGACTGATTATAACAGGGCGTTGTGGATATAGAGATTATTCTAAAAGCTCAATAGTTTTGGACAAAATTGGTATATATATTGAACCTCATATCAAAGGTTTTTACTTTGACAAAGATTATTGGGATGGTTCTGACTTATTTATGAGTAACCCAGATCAAAACGGCGATACGACAATGTATCGTTTTTGTACTCAAAAAGTTGTAGATCTATTCGAAAAAGAAAAAATAAAGAACATTCTTTTTGAGAATCTAAATGATTCTACATTGGCAATTGAATTGTATGACGTACCACTGACTGCTAAACAAAAATCTGAAATGAAGATATTAAAAGCCAGCAGCTAACTTACAACTTACAAAATCTCCTAGATCCCTCTAAAATCAATACTTCTGCACTTAACCCGCTTGGGCCTTTTTAAATAATTTAAGCCCTGCTAGTCTTTTTAGATTTGATTAAAGTTTTGTACATTTAAAGTCCGGCCACTTTGTAAAATTTGAGGTCGTTAGGTGTAACTATAATTCATGAATCGAATCTTCTACGTAATAATAATTCTTCTGGCCGCATGCGGAAAGTCGGCTGAAAAATCAGTCGATTCACCAGTACTGAATGATAAAGAGAAAATGGTAGACCCGGGTCAAAAAAAGGAAGTTAAACAAGAATCCCAAATTAACAAGGATGAGTTTGACATTAAGCTACTCATCGAAGCTGATGGTGATAAATATTATGATCCTGAGTCCGAGTTTTATTATAACGTCGGTTATGACAATGAGGTGTATTTTGTTCCTGGTGACAAGCCTGTTGTAAAGATTCCGGGCTGGGACCTATTGATATCTGAAAACGCTGTTGAATTCAAAAAAGCAAAGACCCCTAACAAAGCTCCGTTGAATTACAAAATGGATGAAAAGCTTGATACGTTTCATGTCAAAGTTATTGATACAGGAATGGCTTGTGATGATACCCGCGAAAATAAGGTGATCATTGAGAATGCCAAACAGTATAGCGTTATTGAAAAGTTAGCTAAGGTGGCAATATTTAAGAATTGTATCGGTAATAAACAGGAATTATATATTGTTTCTTATCATCAATGCCTACTGCCAGATCTTAAAATTCACCGAATTCGATGTAAATAGAATGGATCCATTAGACAGTTTTTTGTAAAAAATATGGAACAGGACATAATTATCAGCTCAAACTGGCGAAATATGGTGGCGTCTAACATATTCTGCAAATATCCCCATTCTGCCAGGATTTTTTAAAATTTTGAAACCAATCAACCGCCTCACCGTATGAATGGAAAGTTTCTATATTTATAACTAACCCTATTTACAAATCCTGTTCCATTGATCTATAAAATGCTCTTTGCACTTGCGGTACTCTTTGGAGTATACCAGCTGTTTCAAACGAAGGACATTTTTTCGCTTGTCATTCTGGGTGCACAAGTAATTGCACTTGTGCTCACCTTTATTACTGTGAAGCAAATCAAATTTGCAGGAGGACTGGTTTTTGGATTGACACTGGTGATGAGTATCATTTACGGCTTCGTAAAAAATGACATCAGAATATCAAAACGAGTGCTGATCCTTTTTTCGGCAGGTTGGGTCCTGTTCATATACCTGGTTCCTGTATTTCATCGGAACGATTTAAGGATCCTGGGGCTGGCCATGATCATTCCGATTGGAGCATATATTGTGCTGCTGGCAAAAGATCTTAAAAGCTATAGAAATGAACTGGGATTCCTAACGATTATTTTAATTGCTGGACTTTCACAATTCATAGAAAGTTTAGAAATTTTCGATATCATTAGGTTACCATTTACCTAAAACAACGAACCATTTAAAATTATTTTTTGATGAATAACTCAACCAATACTAAAAGCAGGCTAGTCCGCATCGTTATCTTGTCCATTTTAAGTATCGTAGTTTGTATATATATATACGATGCACATCAAAGGTCGTTGGAAAGAAGCAGGGGTTTACGGTCTTTCGCCGTCATTAACATAGGATTGATGCAACAAAAGGAAAATACCGAAGAATCGAATATGGGGATCATCCATGAATTGTCGAATCAAACCGTCATATCTCCCAAGGATGCAAGGATCAAGAATCTCCAGCAAAATGCGTTGGAGGTCGGGACCTTAGCCAAAGAGCTGAATGATTGGATCGAGGAGATGAAGATTGAGCTGGTGGCAACGACTGATGGTTGTGATCAAGCCAAAGCTAAGGAAAGGGTCTTGAATCCCTTAACGGTAGTGAGAAAAGGAAATTCCAGCAGACCTACCCACTTCTTTGGAACGGATCATCCTCCTGGAACCACTGGAAAAGCACATGAACTAAAAGATAGACTTGAAAAGTATCGAGAAAAACTATTATCCTTTGTGGTATCGAAATACCATAAAGAAAAAATGAAAAAGAAACTTTCCACCCTTTACTTTGATTCATCAGATGACGCAGAATCCGCTGCATGGGAAATGTTCCATTTTTACGACCTGCCACTTTCGGCGGCATTGGTTGAGCTAACCAGGTGGCAAATCATCGTACGAAGTGCGGAGAATGAAGTGCTAGGTTATTTTTTGGACCAGACATCGGCTACCTCCTTTAAATTTGATGCTGTAATGGCGGTTATTGTACCCAAATCCACCGTTGTCAATGCTGGTTCTATGTTTGAAGCGGATGTAATTTTAGCAGCATACAGTACTCATGTCAAACCCCTCATCATATATGGAACCTCTGTTGATACTATCGCAGGTGAAGTGAGGGGAGGCGTACAGCTACCACCAGAAAAATTCAGCAATGGCAGGGGGCATATTTCCATTCCAACATCAGGAACGGGTACAAGAACTTGTGCTGGGGTGGTCAGGCTGGTGAATCCTGTTACAGGACAGTTAATCAATTATACTTTCAGTACAAACTATCAAGTTAAATAAAGGCTGAAATATATTAAATTCATACCATGAAAATATTCTATATATGTATCTTTTCTTTGATAGCCGCACCTTTATTTGGACAAAATATTGTGTTTCACGATCCATCTTCAAAACTTCCCCAGACCATTCAGGTTCAAGGAACCATTGTGGGTATTTCTAAAGGTTATTGCGGGGTTTTTTGTACTGGGGGTGTGATCAAGGTTGAGCTGGATAAAAAAATAGAAGGTTATACGGACTCCTTTGTGTATTTAGTGACTGCCTGCTTGTCCATGGATGTGAAGACCAAAACGGTGGTGAATGTAACTGCCACCCAATTGACCGGTGACGAAACGGAATGTTATTATGAATCTATTAGTAATCATTTTGATTCTAAGGGGACACCTTTTTATAAATTATCAGAATCTGAGACAAGAAAGATTAATTCAGTAAAGTAGCCCCTATCTTATATTTCAATGAGCACCAACATAGAAAAAATAAAACAATTAGGAAGGGACCATATGATCCAGATGGGGATCCGCATTATTCAGGAACATATCGATGCTAAAATTGACATAAACGCATTTGATCGGATCATGGTAAAGGCCAATACCACCCGTATCATGGTTGAATTTTCCAACCCCGTAAAATTTATACCCTTCAATTCGTCTCATTTTTACGATGTAGAGGTGGATATCATAGGTGGAGGAATTTCCTATAGCATATTTTCTAATCCTTCCGACCTTGAATCGGGATCTTTGACTGATCCTTTTTATTTCATGACCAAGGAAGCAGAACAACATATCCAATTCGTGATAGATGCCCTGAATGGAGAAAATGTGCAGGAGGATAGAAAAACCTTTGGGCAATACATGGATGGATATCTTATCATTCGTGATAAGGAAGGACATTACCAAATTGAAAGGACTTCGGATTACCAGGAATCATGGTATAAAATAGATAAAATGTCGGGCGAAATTTACGATGCCGGGCATTGTCATTTAGAACCCTATCCGGATGATGAAGAGGATAAATATGTTGAAATAAAAGAATAGAGGGTTACGGAATTCTTTCGAACGTTACCGCTGCATCACCAGAGGCCGCCATATTATCTACCAACTGAATGATATGATCTGTCCTGTTTTCCTGCTGCCAATCATGTAGCAGCATAAACAGTTGGAAATGTCCACCAAAATCCAGGAGCACCTTGGGATTATCCTGACTTGCGTTGGTCCTGTACCAGGTACCATGGAAGGTGGAATCGGGTCTGATGGCATGTACTACCTCGTTCCCTTCGAAATTGAAAGTATATAAAGCAAAAGTGGGGGTTTCATCCACATTCGCATGTTTCATATAGGTGATCTTCCAGTTATATGCCAGTAAATGATCTTCCAAAGGGGCATGGGCGCCTGGAGCGCAGGATGCTAGCAAAATGAGCAGGGATACTATAATAAATATCTTATTTTTCATATTTGTTGAGATTAAAACACTACAAGTTAATGAAATCCGTTTACTAAGTCAGGCTTTTTTGAACTAACCACTCCCTTTTTTGCATAATTTGGCTTTTGGTTTACAACATGATCAAGCACTTGATACTTTTATTTTTCTCTTTGGCGGCATTGAACCTGTTTGCCCAATATACCATTTGTGATTGTTGTACCTATGCCCCTCTTGAATTCAGAGATGATTTTGAGAACCTATTCCCTCCGGAGATCATTCAAAAGAACCATATCCATGAACTTACCATCTATACTACTTCTAAAAGAGAATCGAAAAACTCATGGGATACCATATTAAAAACAGTTGACTACGAATTCAAGGAAATGGCCTTTCAATTTAATGAAGATGGATACGTGATGTCGCAGACCCTCTTTGGTGATTTTGGAAAACCCCATATTATCTATGAATATACCCGAAATAAAAAGAACCATATTTTAGCCAAAAACTTCTACTACTTAGACAGCCTGGGAACTAAATACGATTTTATGCAACAAAAATGGATCTATACCCAAGCGAAAGGAAGGATCGTAAAAGTAAAAGAGCTCGGCCCAAAATTTGTCAAAATGCCAGATGCTAAGAGTAATTATTCATCTTATAAGTACAATAAACTAGGGCGACCCATTGAAGAAGTACAGCAGTATTATTTTGGAGAGAACAACATATCCTATTATAAATCAGAAATTGTATATAACGATTCAATGGATTCTTCCTTAACCACAACCAAAAGGAAAGACCTTCTTCATTCTTCCACTCAAATTGCTTATAATCGAAACAATCAGCCCACGAACGAAAAATATTTTGACGGCGAGACAGGGACCCTTTTACAGGAAAAAATATGGAACTATGATCCAAACAACCGATTGGTGAGGTATCAAGTGATCAGCACTGGCATGGGAACTGAATGCCCCGATGGAGGAAGTTTTACGGATGTATATACCTATTCTTTCTTGAACCTGATAGAAACCATTACACATAGTTATACAAATGTAACCTGTGTATTGAGATTTGAATATAAATGAAGGGTTGCGCCAGGTATAGGAGTGATATCCTATTTGTTGGCACCGAAGTACGAACTCCTGCCTGCTGGCAGACAGGTTTTGCGAACCTACGAACTACGAACCGCACGATTGATGGCTTGTAGTTTGTAAGTTCGTATTGTTTTATTCGTACTTCGGTGAAAATAAAAAGAGAGCCGCCCTAAAATCATCAATTGAAACCTATCTTTTCAAATAATAGGTATACCCAATGATGAGCGAAATAGAATGCACATTCGCCCGGATGGTTTCATCCTGCAAACCTTGTAAGGCTAAATAATCTCCCTCAGGTGTAATGGAGATCTGTGGTTCCGTTAAATTAATGAGCTGACGTTTGAAAGCGGTTGCACCTACACCATAATTTAAACCGAAGGTAATATCGCTACCCCCTTTTTTATAGGTTATTCCCCCGCTAAAGTGCAGGTAATGGTTATAGGCCTGGTTGAGTCGGTTGGAGATGATCGCTTTGTTATTGGCTGCTTGGAATCCATTGTTAAAATCGGTTCTTGCACCTAAATACAAGGTGGTCCTTTTACCAATCTTTTGTTCGAAGCCAAGTCCAACATTCAGCACCGGCGAATGACTGGCATTCAATTCCATAAAAGGTTGTTTGTAGGGGAGGTTGTTATATTGATCCGTAGGTCTGATAAGTACTGTATCGTCGCTTTGGGCGATCCTATAATCGGGGACGGGGAAAAAATATTCTCCAGTAAAAGTGATCTTTGAATTGGTCTTTGGAAAATCATATTCCATTCCAAAACTAATGCTGAAGGGGCTCCGCATTTGTGTTCTCAAATTGTTCTTATCATCCGAAACCAACCAACTGGGAAATCTTCCTATAGGAAGTGAGTCAGGGAGAAAACGGTCCTGGTTATTGTATTCAAGTGTTCTTCCAATTCTTGTAAATCCAAACAAAGAAATATTGGGAGTGGTAAGTGTAATACCCAGTTTAAATTTCTCCCAGTTAAACTGGAAACCCAGTTTCCATAAAAGTCCGAAATGATCTACATTATTGTATTCATAGCTGCTGAATTTTGCCATATATACTGAATCCGGATCAGGATGGTCTACATCGGCCGTAGCAAAAGTTTTCCTGAATCCATCGTAATGCGAATAGGATACAAAGGTGGTAACACCAAATGCAAAGAAAGGAGTGAATTTATATCCGATCGCGAATCCTCCCCATTGAGTAATGGAACTGAGTTCATAATCAAAAGTTCCATAATAATATTGGGCGGTATCGTAAGGAGTAACGATGATGGGATAATTCGGATAGGTCATATCCGCATGCATTTTTACTTCGCTCCTATACCTGGTAAGCAGACCATAGGCCAGTTTTAATTTGGGAACGAACTTAAATTTCACCATACCCGAAATGAACTGGGGATATACCAGGATCTTCATAGAATTCAGGTCGAGATTGGTACCCGCCCCGTTTTTCAACTGCATAAAATCCATTCCATATGCGTTGGCAGATACATTTAAATGAGAGCTATCAATATAGGCAATACCACCTGGATTATAATATAAGGCCGAATTATCCTGCACTCCACCAACTACGCATCCACCCATTAATGAAGAACGGGAGCCATATTGCTGTGACCAATAGTTGCTTTGGGAGAAGCCATTCATCCCAATGAAAGCTAAACATAAACTAAAAAGTACAGTGATTCTTTTCATGTATAACTATAGACTATCAAATGCCCTACAAATTTAATCATTCGTGGCAATTTTTATACCGGAATCTTTAAACTTGCTGCATCAGCTCTTTCTGGTTCACCGGAATGAGGTTGACCTTGTATTTTTTAATGATTAGGTTCATGATGATATCATTCTGAAGTTTCTTCATCATTCTGGCGGTATCCTCTGTATGATAGCCCATTACCATCCAGTCGGTCAACTGTAGATTGACCACTGCATAATAAAAACCTGTAATTACATAGGGGCCAAAGGGGCTGCCTGGAATATCAAAAGAGGAGCCGGAGAAATTAAAAATAGTATTGGGAAGATAATCTTCCTGGCTTTCCATGTTCTTTAAGGATAGATAATAATCCGCTGCCAGGCTTCGGCTTCTCATCCACGGGTCCGTTAAACAAAATAAGCCGGCCAGCGGCTTTTGCTTTTCCGATTGTTTGATCAGGATCTCTTCCTTGCTTCTTTCGTTGATACTATGTTCATGCAAATAGGCTTGCACATCATACCAGAAAGGAACATGAGGCTGACCACCATCGGTGCGGATATAATTATGGATTGAATAATCGTTGATGGCAGCAGTGATCTGGATATTTAATCTCCGGAGCTCCGGGTCTTTCTCGATGATCTTGTTGAGAATGGTGCGTTGTTTCCGGGGATGTGCTCTTAAATTATCGATGCTGGTGATCCAGTCACCGGCAAGATATCCATCGTAGGCATAATATTCTTTTAAGAGGAGACGTAACTCTTCTTCCGTATCAATAATTTCCAACTTGCCATTCAGCAATAATTCCGGTTTTTCTTCGAGGATCATTTTTTCGATCTCGATAGCTACTTCAGTAGCATGAAGCATACCACAGTTGAGAGGAGAATCTTTTACAATACTCAGGTCGTAAATATGATCTGCCGGCCCTCCTTTCGAATCGCGGGTCAAATGTCCATGTGATAAAATATGTACATAGAAATGAATGTCCTTTAATCCATAGCTGGAATCCCGGAGGGTATTTTCAATAACTCTCTTGATATCACCAATTACATCAGAGGTTAAAAAACTGCCGGCGGCTCTGATGGTATGAAACTCACAATAGATTTTTTTTTCTTCTTTATACCGGTCGATGGTATTCTGAATGGCATCCAAATGCACCTGGCTAAAATCGCGGGCATCAGCACAACCAATCATAATATGTACGTGGTGCTCTTTTAATTGCATGGGAGAAATATTTTTTTTGTTTTCAAGGCTAAATATAATATATTATGAAAGAAAGATTGACAAGTTTTTTAGAATTTCTCAATTTCTCAGGAAAACCAAGTAAAACCAAATTAATGAAAGAATACAGTGAAAGAAGAGTTTTTACAATTTATCTGGCAGACCTCTCTGTTTAAATCAGAGGATCTTCAAACTGTTGATGGACAGTCTATTAAACTGATCAGACCCGGATCTCAAAACAAGGATGCCGGTCCTGATTTCTTCAATTCAAAACTCATGATCGATGATACACTTTGGGTTGGAAACATAGAGGTCCATTATTCCTCCTCCGAATGGATGCAACATGGGCATCAATTCGATCCTGCCTATAACAATGTGGTGCTTCATGTGGTCTATGAACATGACGAAGAAATTGTGAACCAGTTAGGATATGTAATACCTACCCTGGAGTTAAGGCCCTTGATCTCACCTTCGGTGATCGCAAAATACAATAACCTGCTGATGGGTAAAAAATGGATCTCTTGCGAAAACATGTTAGCAGGTGTGGATAAACAAAAGATCATTCCCTTTATACATCGGTTATATATAGAACGGCTGGAAGACAAGACCCGATATATCCACCAGGACCTCCTGCTCAATCAGAACAATTGGGAGCAAACATTTTACGAATACATGGCCCGTAATTTCGGATTCAAGACCAATTCGCTTCCATTTCATATCCTGGCCAAAAGCCTTCCCTTGCAAATACTGGCCAAGCATAAACCCAATATTTTACAACTGGAGGCTTTGTTGTTTGGTCAGGCAGGTATGTTGAACAATAGTTTTGAGGAAGAATATCCTAACCAATTGAAGAAAGAATATGGCTACTTAAAAAAAGCCTATCAATTAGAGCCCATCAATGAATCCCTTTGGAAATTTGCCACCATGCGTCCTGCGAATTTCCCAACGCTGCGCATTGCAGAGTTTGCGGCACTGCTACATGGTTCTACTTCTTTGTTTTCAAGGTGCATGGAAGTAGGATCAAAAAAGGAAGTAGAAGCCTTATTCGAGATTACATTGCATGATTATTGGAAGACCCATTACCAATTTGATCAGGTGGCGATGGCTCAGAAAAAAAAGTTAGGGACTTCATCCATAGAAAATATATTTATCAATACCATAGCACCGTTCATGTTTGCCTACGGGAAGGAAAAATTGAATGAAAATCTTTGTGAACGAAGTATCCGAATGATGCAAGAACTTCATGCTGAATCGAACGGGATTGTTAAAAAATGGGAGGAGATGGGATTTGATATAAAGCATGCCTTTCATTCACAAGCATTTATACAGCTAAAAAACATGTATTGCACACCTAAAAAATGTTTATCTTGCAGTATAGGAAATCAGCTGCTGATGTGCTGATCCGATTTTCGAAAATTTCTTTATTTAGCCTTTTTGTCTATGAAAAAATTCTTCAGGGATTATTTTTCATTTAATCAGGTTGAGTTGAAAGGTATTCGTGTATTGTTGATCATCCTGGTTGCTTTAGTAGTCATTTATTTTCTGATGCCTGTATTTTTGAACAGAAAAGAAAAATTTGATTTTACCCTGTATAAAACGGAGGTGGATTCATTTATGGCTTCTGCTACGATCGATTCGATCGATGAAAAAAAGGAATATAAAAAGTATAACCGTTACAGGTCGGAAAGAACTTCATATAGTGATTTCCAGATGAAACCGTTTGATCCCAACGGCTTACCGCTGGAGATCTGGATAGAAATGGGTCTGTCCGAAAAACAAGCGCAGGTGATCAAGAACTATGAGGCCAAGGGAGGCAAGTTCAGGAAAAAAGAAGATGTGAAAAAACAATTTGTTATATCCGATAAGTTCTATCAAAAGATTGAACCCTATTTGATATTTGCAGAAATGAACGATGAGGTTAATCCGGAACATACACCTTTGAGCATCGATATCAACCATGCACCCAAAGAAGATTGGGTCTTGTTGAATGGGATTGGGGATAAGCTGGCCGACAGGATCATTCAATACAGGGACCAGTTAGGTGGTTTTCATTCGGTAGATCAGTTAAAGGAGGTATGGGGTTTGAAGGAGGAAACGTTTAACACCATCCAATCACATTGTTTCATCACTACCTATTCATTAAAAAAGATCCCTATCAACCTGGCGGATAACAATGAGTTGTATCAGCATCCTTATATTCGCAAGTTAGCTTCGTCCATTATCGACTACCGTAAAAAACATGGGATATTTAACAGTGCTGAAGATTTTAAGAGATCCGGTTTGGTAGATGAGACCTTATATGTTAAACTTGTACCCTATTTAAGTTTTATCCACTAAGAAAACATGGTGTCTTTTAAACTTTCTTCCATTATCAGGGATGTTCCTGATTTTCCCAAACCTGGTATCCTTTTTAAAGATATTACGCCTCTATATTCCAATCCTGCCATTCTGGAAGAATGTGTGGAAGAGATCCGTTCGCAGTTTAAGCATGTCAAGCTGGATGCTGTAGCAGGCATTGAAGCACGGGGGTTCCTAACGGGGATCCTGCTGGCCCGGGCCCTTCAACTCCCTTTTATACCGATCCGCAAAGCCGGAAAACTCCCCGGCGAAAAAATATCCACCACCTATGACCTGGAATATGGGACAGCGACCATAGAAATGCATGTGGACTGCACTTCCCCGGGAATGCAGGTGCTGATCCATGATGATGTGTTGGCAACCGGTGGCTCAGCAACTGCTGCAGCCCATTTGATCAAACAAAACGGCGCTCAGGTGGCCGGGTTTTCTTTCCTGGTGAGCCTTTCCTTTTTAGGTGGGGACCAGAAACTTCAGAGTTTTGGAAAACCTGTGCATAGTTTAATCAGTTTTTAGGTATATATTAGCAACGAAAATGAGTCTGCTGCATGTATAACGAAACCGTATTAACAGAAAAGAGAATGGATTTTTCCCTCAATGAAAATCAGGAAATGATAGCCAAAATGATCAAAGATTTTGGCGAAAAAGAAATAAAACCCCATGTATTCAGATGGGACCACGAAGAATATTTTCCTGTTGAAGTAATGAAAAAACTAGGGGAGATGGGATTACTGGGAATTTTTATCCCTGAAAAATACGGAGGAAGTGGGTTTGGATATTTTGAATATGTAACTGCCTTAACGGAGTTGGGTAAATTTTGCGGTGGGCTTTGTTTATCCGTTGCAGCCCATAATTCCTTATGTGTAGGACATATTTATTACCATGCAAGTGAAGAGCAGAAACAAAAATATTTGCCTAAACTGGCAAGCGGAGAATGGATTGGTGCCTGGGGATTAACGGAGGCCAATACCGGTTCGGATGCTATGCGGATGAAGTGTACTGCCCGTAAAGAGGGAAATGAATGGGTGATCAACGGAACTAAAAACTGGATCACACATGGATTATCTGGTGATGTAGCTGTGGTGTTAATCCGTACAGGTGATCTATTGGATTCTAATGGGATCACTGCTTTTATTATCGAAAAAGGAACACCTGGATTTTCCGCGGTAAAGATCAAAGATAAATTAGGAGTTCGTGCCAGCGAAACAGCTGAATTGATATTTGACAATGTACGTATACCTGATGCCAATGTGATTGGTGAGGTAGGTAAAGGATTTAAGCAAGCCATGCAAGTATTGGATGGGGGGCGTATTTCCATTGCATCGGTATCTTTGGGTATTGCCCGTGGAGCTTTTGAGGCGTCGGTAAAATATGCAAAAGAAAGAGAACAGTTTGGAGAACCTATTGCTAATTTCCAGGCTATCGCATTTAAGTTAGCTGATATGGCTACCGAGATCGAAGCAGCTGAGTTATTAACCATGAAGGCCGCTGATTTAAAGAATAGGGGACAAAGAGTAACCAAAGAAGGGGCCTTTGCAAAATATTTTGCTTCAGAAGTTTCGGTAAAATGCGGAAATGAGGCTGTGCAGATCATGGGTGGGTATGGTTATACCAAAGAATTCCCTGCCGAAAAATACTTACGTGATTCGAAGTTGATGACGATCGGTGAAGGAACTTCGGAAATTCAAAAAATTGTGATCGCCAGAAGTATATTGTCATAACATCAACCAAGCCTAAATAAAAGGGGGAGAAAATTTTGGCCCTTTTATTGTATTTGAAAATTGAAACCAATCAATTCATGAAACGCAGATCCTTTTTACAAGCCACCGGACTAGCCGCTGTTGGAACAGCGCTTACACCTAACACACTACTAGCAAGTAATTTACCGAAGAAAAAACCGTTTACCATTATTTTGGGCAGCGGCTTTTCAGGGTTGGGTGCCGCCAAACAATTGAAAGAAGCTGGTTACGATTATATCATACTGGAAGCAAGAAAAAGAGTGGGTGGTCGTGTATTTACTTATGCGATGGATGGACTTACCTGTGAATTAGGTGCCGAATGGATAGGAAAGAGTCATACTGAATTACAAAAACTCAACGATGACGCCAAGCTTACTATGTTGGATCATACCTACGAGACCCGTTTATTCATGGACGAAAAATATTCCGAAGTGGGCCAATGGGGTTACGATGAATCTATCAGTAAATTCCAGGCTGCACTTCAATATATGAAGGACAATGAAACGAAGGCCCTTCAGCCATTGGACAAGATCGACTACTGGCGTTATTTGCAGAAAATTGGGATGTCAGAAAAAAATATTGAGCTGCGCGAATTGATCGACAGTACAGATTTTGGCGAAACAATTCGTAATGTTTCTGCTTATGTTGCTTTGGGAGAATACGCTTTTTCATCCGAAAAAAATGAAATGGATTATTGGACCCAGGGAGGAAATACGGGTATGATCAATGTCTTGGCCAAAAATGCCGGCGAGGATAAGATCAAACTCGAACATGTGGTAACCGTGGTCAGTCAGAACAAGAAAAAAATGAAAGTAACTTGTTCCAATGGGGCTACATTCGAAGGGGATAGGATCATATGTTGCCTGCCTACTTTTGCCATGTCGAAAATTAAATGGGAACCAGGCTTTGCCTCTTCGAAAAAAGATGCCCTGGATCAGTTACAATATTGCCGCATTGTAAAAACGAGCATGTTGTTTTCAGAAAGATTCTGGAAAGATGAATCATTCGATATGATGACAGACACCCTGGGTCATTATTTTTTCCATTCCTCCAAATTACAGGAGAACAAAAAAGGAATTCTCACCTCTTATGCCATAGGAGACAAAGCGTATGTATTGTCGAAAATGCCGAAAGAGAAAAAAATGAAAGAGTTGGCCCATTGCCTCCAACCCATCTTTGGTGATATCAAGCCAATGATGAATGACCTGATCAGTTATTATTGGGGTGGGGATACACATACACAAGGAGCTTATGCGATCTACGATACTGCACAATGGTTCGGTCATCGTGAAGAGCTGATCGAAAGATCAGGTAATATATTTTTCGCCGGTGAGCATTTAGCCGAATGGCAAGGATTTATGGAAGGAGCGTATATCTCAGGCATGGATGCTGCCAAAGCAGTGATGAAAAGTTAAGGTGACTTTCCGACGCTATATCTTTTTATTTCCACCGAAGTACGAATAAAACCATACGAACCTGCGAACCACGAACCGGTTCTGTCAAGATTCGTAGTTCGTTGTTAATGATTCGAAACCATTTTCAATCCCACGATCGATCCGATCAAGGTGGCAATGAAAAATACCCTCCAGAAAGTAACCGGTTCCCTAAAAAAGAAAATTCCTATTAACACTGTTCCTACTGCTCCAATCCCTGTCCATACTGCATAGGCAGTTCCCATGGGCAATTGCTGGGTAGCTTTGTATAATAGATACATGCTAATAGCAAGGCTGATAAAAAAACCAATGATCCATAAAATAGAAGTGGTACCGCTGGTTTCTTTGGCTTTACCAAGACAGGTAGTAAAACCTACTTCAAATAAACCGGCAACAACAAGGATGATCCAATGCATATGTTTTGTATTTAATCTGCAAAACAAAAGTACATTATTCGTGATTCTATTGACCTATTTCCAGGAAAACAGGTGATTGTTGATAGGTATAGATAGTATCGGTAAGTATTTTGAGCTCTTTGGTTTGCCAATTCATCAATCCTATCTGGTATTTTTTTGTCTGCTTGTCCAGCAAATCCATGGCAAGCCATTTTCCATCACTGCTCCAATCATGCCAACCTTCATCCTGCTTGGTTTCGGTGAGCCTCCATTGTTTTTTTCCATCTGGAGTAACGGCATACAAACTGTTTTTCCCATTTTGGTATGAATGATAGGAGACGAAATTTTCTGTTGGATGCCATTTTGGAGGACCGGCTTTATAATGATGAGTATACAAACCTGAATCATTTTCCGGATAATGGGTCAATTGAACCATGTTGGTCCCGTCTGCATTCATGATATACAATTCCTCATGCTGGCTTTTATCCCTTTTGTTTTTCTGATAAGCACAAACAATTTGTTTTCCGTCAGGAGAAAATACTGGATCACGAAAGAATGCTGCAGTATCATCGGTAATTTGCCGATAGGTGCCATCCTCTGTATTCACTAAATATAATTGGTACCTGATGTTCTTATCTACCCTTCCTGAAACCACCAATTCCTTTCCATCGTTCCTGCAACTCATCCATGAATCTTCCAGCCTCAGGTCAGTTACCTTTTTAATATCATTACCGTTGGCATCCATTGTATATAGAAGATAGTTCCTGTAAGCGGTATCGCGGTCGCTGATAAAATAGAGCCTGTCTTTATATGCGTAATAAGTCCAGGCTACATCTTTATGATGGGTGATATTCTTGTTGTCACTTCCGTCTGTATTCATACAGAATATCTCATAATTATCTGGTGCAGCGCTATCGGGGGCCCATACATTATAGGCGATCTTGTATTTTTTTTCTTTGTTTTCCTGTTCACTGGCGGTCTTTTTTGAACCACAGGCACTGATCCATATAACAATGGGAAGGAGATAGAAGATTCTTTTCATTTTACGAATTTACTTTTTTATAGGATTCGGTGATCGCATCCATGATCCCTTTATTCAACTGGTTCTTTTCGGTAATGATCACCATATGCGAAATCCGGGGCATGGGGCCAGTTAGTTTTGATTTTTCAATAGGGGCTTTAAAGGGTTGGGTGCCCAGGTCCATACCAAGCCTGATCTCTTTGGGTTTTACATTGATGGCTGCAAATTCCCGCTTCGCGGTAAATGAAATATAGGTTTTTTTGGCAATCATTTGGGTTCCGGGAAATTTTTCCAATAGCTGCGCCGATATATATTCAAACAAGGGTCGGAGATCTTTGCATTTTTCCAATTGTATCTCCAGCAGGTTCTCTTCGTTCGAATAAAAAGGCTTACCCTTATTATTATGGATACCCGTAAGAAGAGTAGCTTGAAGATGGTTCAATGAATATTCCTTTTTAAAATGGTCCACCATTTCTTTATGTTTTGAAATGCCCGACTTTTTAGCTATTGAAAGCCATTGATCCAGGGTTTTTCCGGTTTTTTCCTTTACCGAACTGATGAATTCCTGTTCGTATTCTGCGGGTGTTTTATTAGCCATAAGATATCAAAATTGATCGGTTGCAATAATACAGATGTTTTTTTGAAAATGATTGGAAAAATTTTACCTCGGCCATCCATTCCTCACTTCACGGGCACATAATTGAGCATATGGTTCTTCATCAGCATATATTCTTTTGGAGTAAAACCTGAGAAATTCTTAAAATCCGAAATAAAATGTGCCTGGTCATAATAGCCCGTGTCAATAGCTAACCTGCTCCAATGTATTGGGTTCTTTCTTTCGATTTCCTCGATGACTTTCTGAAACCTGATCACCTTTAAAAATGATTTTGGGGTTAATCCCACATGCTTTTTAAACATATGGATCATATGTTTCTGAGAATAACCCACTTTTCGGCAGATCGAATCTATGCTGGTAATGTCAGGGGCAGCGATGATTTGTTGGACCGCATAATGGATGAAAGGATTTTCCTCAAAGTATTTGCCAAAAGCATGGAGAAAGTTTTTTTCTGCAATGGCAAATTTTTTGAATGGATCTGGTTCTTCCAATAACAATTCCCTTAACTCTAATATCTGGCTGGTAAGTACGAGCTCTCCGTCTACCACATGATCTGTCAATTCATATAAGGGTGTCCTGGCAAAAGAATACGCTTTGCCTTTTAAGAAGTTAACAATGAACATTTCACTGTCCCTTCCAGATGGAATAGTAATAAAATGATTTCTTATTCCTGAGAACCACACTTTTTTGCAAGCTTGAATCTCTTTCAGTGTATGGTTATCATAAATATATTGAGGTTCTTCTTTCAGATCGATCACCAGGTTAATATTCCCATCAGGCAAGAACCTGTCAATTGAATGTTCGGGCTGGTAATTTTTATAATAAATAAAGCTTTCTACAAACTGGTTGAGTGGAAAAGATGGAATATGTAGATGAAATACCATTACGTCAGTTAAACCCAAAGTTAATCTTTTTCCTTTTCTGTTCTTCATGTACAAAACAGCCCAAAATTTGTACATGTATTGATTTTTTTAATTGTAAATATTTGAATATCAGTAATTAGTACATAAATTCCTAAAAATACAATTTTGGAACAGAGCAACCCACACCTATATATTTGCGTTGTTAATAGTGAATTGAAAATGATTTCTTCCATGAAAAAAAGAATGGCATTTATATTGTTCCTGATCGTCAACATTGGGTTGTTGAGTTTTACTTTTCTTGCTAAAAGTGGAAAGGCTGGTTATACGGGTTCACCAGGAGAAAATACTTGTAATAATTGTCACAACTCTTATCCCTTAAATTCCGGGACAGGAAGCATAAATATTCGCACTAATATGCCCAATGATCAATATGAACCTGATTCAACATATCAGATCTCGGTGGTTGTTGCCAAACCGGGCACCAGCCTTTTTGGTTTTGGATTGGAAGCATTGAACACGGGCAATTCCAATACTGGAACGTTTATTGTGACTGACGGCTTACGGACCCAGCAGCTCACTGCATCCAATGGTAGAAAGAACATGACCCATAAGTTAAACGGGGGAGCATTTGCAGATTCAGCAATCTTTACTTTTAATTGGAAGGCTCCAACAACTAACGTAGGCAACATTACATTTTATTTTACCGGTGTTTGTGCCAATGGGAACAATGCCAACTCCCTGGATTATGTATACAAAAATTCGTTGATGATTTCATCTACCAGCGCGGCAAGTATTGATGAATCAAAAGAACCATATGCTGATTTAGAGGTTCGTCCTTTTCCATTGGGGCAATTCGTTGATGTCCAATTCGAACTGGAGGAAAGAGCGGATATTCAATTCAAGTTAATCACCCTTGACGGAAAAATAGTTCAGCATACATTGTATGAAAACCAGGATCCCGGAAGCAGGTCTTATACTATTTATACTTCCGGATTGAACGCAGGTATTTATATTTTAAATGCACGGATCAATGAGGTATCAGTATCGAGAAAGTTTTTCCTAATGCAATAATCTTCGTTAATTTTCCTTGTGTGTGTAGAAAAGGTCCTGGATATCCAGGGCCTTTTTCTCTTTTGAGAACCGCAGGTCAGGTCTCACCGATACCACAAAAAAATTCCGGCCTCACCATGGGTGGGCCGGAATTTTTTACTTTTTAGCAGCAGCCACAACCGCAGCTACAAACGATGGCAGCAGCAACCAAAGTTGCTCCAAGCCCTAAAGCTAATTTTATCATTTTTTGAAAGATTATTGATTAATAAATAGTTTAATATCACTTGATTTAAACCATCTCTGGCGGATGCCAGCAATCAGATAAATATCCAGCTAACGACCCTTCATTCTCTGGGTGTATTTTTAATATATCCGTCAATGGATTTACAATTTGGATAGAAGAGGGAGGGGAATAGCAACACATGCAAATATTACAGCAAATACCATAAGGACAACATCCGGTTGAGGCATTTTTTTCAGAAGTTTGTATAGGGCAATCCTCCTTCGAGCTAATACAGCAGGTTTCTTTTTTTGCTTCGGCTGTGCAGGAAGTAGCGCATGTAAATTGCTTTAAAACCGGAGCAACCGCCAACAAGCATAGAAATGATAATAGGAAGATGACGATGATGCGCATAACCTTACGAATATACAAAAGAAAACCTTCAAATTCCTATAAATAACAATTATTAATCAGTTAAATGCGTTTAGCTCTGCTTGCCATTCAGGAGTGCTTCGCCGGTTTTTTTTAACTGGTTGTAAATACAGTAAAGTGAAATAAAAATAATGAGTGCCGCTATAAATCCTGCTAAAAAGTCAAAAGACTTTGCTTGTACAACGGTTTGGTAGCCCTTGTTATTACCTTTCCAAATCTCAATCACGAAATGAATGAAAAGGTATCCCGCTCCGGCAAAAATAATCGCCAGGATATAATTGATGGTACCTAAAATGGCTTTGCCCATCTTTTTATTGGGATCAGCATTGATCATTGCCTCATATTCCTGGTTGATGCTGGCTCTTATATTTTCACTCCTGATGATTGCAGGGTCCGTTTGCAAAATATGTTCAATGAGTTTTTCGTGCTCAGTTGTCTTCTTTTTTTTTGATAAATGTTCTTTTAGACCCTCATGCCATTCTGAATCCAAGGCAGAAGTTTCCATTCGATGATCTACCAGTAAGATCATCAGTTCATAAATGTTTTTTTTTTCGTAATACTCGTCAAATTTATTTTTCATAGGAAGATATTAGGCGGATCTATTAGAGAAAGATAAAAATAAGATTTTTGGGTTGAAATATTTAATTCTGATTTAAATAGGTCCTATTAAATCCCATAGATTGCCATACAGGTCTTTAAAAACAGCTACTGTTCCCCATTCTTCTTTTACTGGTTCCCTGATAAATTCAATTCCATTTCCTTGCATGTCTTGATAATCCCTCCAGAAATCATCGGTACGTAGAAAAAGAAATACCCTGCCACCCGTTTGATCACCCACTCTGAATGCCTGTTCTTCGTTAGCTGCTTTTGCTAATAATAGCTGGCAACCTTTGGATCCGGGTGGTGAAATGAGTACCCATCGTTTGGTTTCGCTTAGCTGGGTATCTTCTACCAAATCAAAATGGAGTTTTTGGGTATAGAATTGAATGGCTTCATCATAATCTTTTACTACCAGGGCAATATAAGCAAGTTCCTGTTTCATTATTGGATTGCTTCCATCATTTCTACATAGATCATACCAGCTGCATCTACGTTTTCAGGGTTCATATAGTTGGCCCATATACCAAACAGTCGCAGTTTTTTCCCTTCGGTCGATTCACCGTTCTTGTCCCTTATATTCCTATTAGCCTGGTCAAAGTTATTCACCAACACCTCCGCCTGGTTGGGTTTGGTTCCACTTTTAATATAGAGGACGATGTCCTTTTTTACTCCTGAACCATCTATTTGTAAATATTGATATTCACCACGAAAACCTAAGGGGTCCGTTTTAATGTATCCTTCAACGTATACCCGATCACCATCCGTAGGAGAAGCACTGATATATTCATTATCAATTTTCTGATATCCCGAATTCATATAATCAGGGTACGAATATTCCGCCAGATCAAACCTGTCGATGATAGCCACTTCCTGATTATTAACGGAGGCAGTTACTTTAGCCAATCTCCATTGGCCCTTGCGGCTATTGTTTTCTATGGTAGTATCTTCTATTTCTGATATCTTCAAAGGGATTTCGGTATATACCTTCACTTCTCCGCATTGGTAGCAATTGGGTCTTTCGTATATGGTATATGAGCCTTTTGGCAGCTCATCTGTAATAGTATCCATCCAGATAAAACCGTACACAGCTATTTTTTTTTTATAATAATAGGACATTTCTTTCGACCAATTATATTCATAAATGGTAAGATCTTTTTGAATGATTGTATTTTTTTTCTGTTTTTTACTGGAGCTGTTATTACCACAAGCTGTCAGAAAAGCAATGGCCATAAAGAATAAAAAAAACTTTTTCATTTCAATCTTTTTCCTTGACAAATATAGTTGATGTATCCGGATTCTAATAAGGAGCAGGCCGGCCACATTGTTTTCCCGCAATCAAACAAACTCCATCCAGCCCAACATATTGTTCTATGGATGCACAAAATCGAATGGTCATGGTGTCGGACCTGGCAATGAATTGGTAGCATCCCTTTTCCCAGGTATATTGGGTTTTATCATCCGGACTGGTATAAGCCAATTCACCGTCAATAAATATATATATACCCACAGGATCTTTAAAGATGGTGGACCCTGGGATCTCTATACCTTGGGCGGCATATTCAAAACGGATGGTATAGGCTTCTCCTTTGGTCACATACACGGTTTGTTCAAGGTATTCCCGCTGACTATAAAGATTCTGCCATGTACCTCCATCAAAAGAGGGGAGTGGTTTACCTATCCATTGATATCCAGATGTAGTATGCAGAGTAGCGGAAGTATCATTCACATCCGGAGTGGAACCGGTACTCCATTCTTCCGGATGGACATCTTCTCCAACGGCATGGGTGAATGATCCGCTCTTGAACAGGTTTCCCGAACATTGAGCTTTCAGTAAAGTGCCCAAGAACAATAAGAATATTATAAGCAACCAGTATCTCATTCTTTTATGTGCATATCACGAATCTTTTTCCAAACCTGAATTTCACCAAAATTCCATTCTCAAAATAATAATCACCATAATTAAACCCGTTGTATTCCTGATAGGAATACTTTTTTGTATTTTTGGTAATAGCCGTTTCATTTGGTTTTCCGAACAAACCAACCACTTCTTTTTCAGTCATTCCCAGTTTTATTCCCTTGCCGGTTATAAATTCTTCGTCATTAATTGACAATGTTTTATTACCGGCAATCCCGGGATCACAATATTCGATTTGAACTTCCTTTAATGGAACCCCAAATCCCTCAAAAAAATAAATCGTTAGCATTTGGCTATTTGATTTGGTGAGAATCCTTGTACGTAAACAATTCTCCGGGAAATCCATTTTTTCGGCACCTGCGATTTTTGGAGGATTGGTTCCAATTTTTTGGGCTATGGAAGCACTATCTCCTAATATCATTCCATTCACAAGGGTATCACAAAATCTGATCACATATTTACAGCCGCTTGGATGAATAATGCCCATTGAGCCCATTTTGGGTTGAAGGTCCTTTTTGGTATAATAAGTTTTGGTACTATCCCATTGGTCTACCTCGTTTTTTTGAGGTGACCCGCAAGAAACGATCAATGCTGTAAAAACAAGGACCAGCCAATTATTTTTCATCAGGGTTACTTAACCAGGTTTGTATACCAAATATACAGTTTGCAACTGAAAAGGTTCACAAACTTCTTAACTCCCTATAAGGATTTTTATGGAAAAGGCGCGGTTCTGTTGGATGAACCGGATATAGTAGATCCCATTGGCCAATTTTTGCCCGTTAGCATTTCTGCAGTTCCAATCAATTAAATAGCTTCCTTCCCCATGTTTTGAATTTGCCAATTGATTTACTTCTTGGCCTAACTGATTAAGCACTTTTATATTTACGATGCCCGGATGATTAACTGTATAGGAAATGGTGGTATGATCGATGGATGGATTGGGATATATGGATATATCCATGTTAGTTGGTAGATCAACCTCTTCAACCGAAATAATGGTTGGATCTGCTGCTTTTGTTTTCCAGATACCCCTTCCATGTGTTCCGCATCTTAATGTACTATCCGGAGCGTAATAATGCATATCCTGAACAATTACATTCGGAAGATTATCATTATAACTATCCCAGGTAGAACCTCCATCTATAGAAAGATAAACCCCCAGATCAGTACCCACATAAATATGATCATGGTTATGTGAACTAATGGCGATGGTGTTCACCGGTATCTGAGGAAAATTATCGGCTATCGTGGTCCAGGTATTCCCGAAATCTACAGATTTAAATAATTGTTGGTATGGGGAATGTTTTGATCTGGAGGCGTACAATGTACCAGATGTAAGAGGGTCAGCTTCAATATCGGTAACTTTATTTCCCGGATTGGCTATTTGAATCCATGAGGCTCCAGCATTAGTAGAACGATAAATATAAGATACACTTACGGCAGGATCGATGCAACCATATATAATATCGGGATTAACAGGATCTATTTCAAATATGGTAATATAGGGAGCTGTATATACCGGATTCCAATTTGTCCCTGCATTGGTTGATTTATATATTCTATAATCTGTGGCTGTATACAATACCTGGTTATTGATCGGATCTAATACCAGAGGTGTTACAAAAGTGGTTGCTTCTGTTAATCCAGTATTGATTAGATTGTAACTTAATCCCCCATTGGTGCTTTTCATTCTGCCACTATATAATTCTGTTGCATAAATAATAGAAGGGTCCGTGGGATCAAATTCACAAGCAAATCCATCTCCCCTTTCAAATTGATTGTAAACTGTTGACGTGTTGAAATTATTATTGTACCAGAGTCCGTTGTCCTGTGTTCCACCGATTACCCTGTTAGGATCAGATGGTGCTGACGAGGTATAATAAAACTGCGTGGTCATCAAACCATCATTTTTATTTGTCCAACTTGTTCCGGCATTTGTTGATCTGAAAATACCTCCATCATGTAGTGAATACATAATATTGGTATTCATTGGGTCAATGGCCAGATAATGATGGTCAGGATGCATCCAGGGAGGATCTTCCAAGGGTGCATCATCTCCATAATTCCAGCTGATACCCCCATCTGTTGATTTATACAAAAATATTCCTCCTGCCCAAACTGTATTGGTATCGATAGGAGAAACTTTGGTAACATTGGCATACCAACCTTGGCATACATCACTCGGAGTTGGATAACAGTAAAAATCAACCGAGAAAGGCAACAAATTCCATGTATTTCCTCCATCCGTTGTTTTATACAATCCTTGCAACTGTCCAGATTCGCTGCTCGTTGCAGATTCTGATATCCCGGCATAGATCGTATTCGGAAAACTATCACACATACTTAGGGTAGTAAATCCAATCGAATCGGAAGGAGGCAAATTACTTCCCAGCATTTGCCATGTCTGCCCATAATCAGTGGATTTATGAATTCCACCTGCCGAAGTTTGATAATCCTGCAAAGAGGCATACACCATATTCGGACTTTGCTTATTGATCTCAATAGATGTTCCTACTCCGGGTAATTCCAATGTCCAGTTATCACCATAATCCTGCGATACATATATGCCATCCGTGGTTGCTAAGTATACATTGGCCGGATTCACCGGGTCCCATTCAAGATCCAAAGAAGCAAATTGAAGTGAATCAGCAACAGCCAGGGAGGTGGGGTTCCATGTTAGACCAGCATCTGTAGATTTAAGCACACCAATACCGTATTGGAACCAGGTACTTAATAAAAATCCTTCACCGGTTCCAATCAACAACATATTGTTGTCTTGTGGATTTATGGAAACCGCACCTATGCCAAGGGAAGGAAGATTATCGGTAAGAGGTAACCAGGAATTACCGCTGTTGGTAGTTTTCCATAAACCTCCGGTTGAAGATCCTGCATATATCGTGGAACTATTGATTGGATCGAATGCCAAGGTTAACATTCTTCCAGCTTGATGGCTAGGTCCGCACGTTTGCCAATCGGCTACCAGTGTTAATCGTTGAGATTTTAGCAGTTCTGTTTTTGTATTTTCAAAAGCTCTCCATCTGGCAGTTTCAATATTTACTACAGAAGAATCATGCTTCACTTTATAAAACCATTCCTGGCGTTTCTTTTGTTTTTTTTCATCTGCAGGACTATTATCCAGGATCCGAACTTGCATTTGCTGCGGAAATATGCCAACGCAAATAAATAAAGCGTAGAACACGAATAAACATTGTCTCATTAGATTCCACCTCTTCATCCTACAAATATATTTAATTATTTACGACTATTGGTTCAGCGTTGATTGCTTTTTAGAGCTGAAGGTCATATAGATAGTATAGAAAACAAGAAATGGGATTAACACGATAGAAAGAGTGGAAACCAACAGCCCCCAAAAAGCAAATAGAGAAAACAAAAGGAAATCAACCAAAGTTGGCCGGCAGTCTTTAGGATGTTGGTCCAATAATAAATAGGATCTTAATGCATCCATCTTCATATCAAGTGCTTCATCATTCGACAGTGTATCGTGGTATAAACATTTGGTTCTTCTCCCTCTTGCAAATGCCTTGAGGAGATTTCGAAAATTGAGTGGGATCCCTAACATAAATCCACTTGTATCAATTAAAAAGGCTGCCCAATATTTTCTACATCCTGAAGCAATCTCCCATGCACTTATTTCACTTTCCCCGGCCAGAGAGGAGGCCGAATAGCCTGTCACCAAATGATGGATATCATGTTTGATCAACGCTTTTCTCCTGGCGTCAAAATTCGGAAAATAAAAATAAATTTTTTTTGACATTTCTATCCGAACACTTGAACTCCTTTGACCTCCATCCAATTCCAGGTGATTGTCTTTGTAAAACTGTTCGAGTATTTCTCTGGGTGTTTTTTCTTCCACAGCTTTTGTTTTTTATTGCTGGCGTTGCCGAAGTTACTTATAATTAATTTACTATTTCGGTTTAGGTAATTCTGGAGGTACAACTTTTCCTTGATAATTGAGGTGTTTGAAAAGTCTTCATATCTAAATCTTTAAATAAAGATTAAAAATACCTACATTAGAGCAGTCCATTATTACACTGTTTTGATTTACCATGACCTCATTGTATTAGGACCCGAAGTATTAAACTGAATAATCAATTTAGTATGAAAAGGAAATTATTTTTGCTGGGATGCCTATTGGCCATCTCACAAGTTGCGCAAGCACAAATGACCTATACCATTAATGCCTGCGGATATGCACCTATTGCCGGTGTGGGAACCCCACTTCCAACTGGGGATGATATCGTATCAGGAGCCGTACCCCTGGGATTTACCTTTAACTTTTATGCCACCAATTATACCCAATGTTATGTAAGCTCCAATGGTTTTTTAAGTTTTAATGCTGTCGGGAGTGGTTGCTGTTCAGGTCAGTTATTGCCTGCAGCTGGCTTTCCTAACATGATCGCCTGGAGCTGGGATGATATGTATACGGTTGGTGGAACGGTGGATTATTTCACAAGTGGAGTTGCACCCAATAGAATTTTTGTATTGAATTATAACAATGTTGGATATTGCTGTACATCGAATAATATGGCAAGTGTACAAGTTCAATTATATGAGACCTCAAATGAGATCAGGATCTTATCGGCGAATAACAATCATATAGGCAGAACAGCAACCATGGGAATTTTTGATCAGATCCAGGGAGCAACTCCGGTTCCTGGAAGACATTCCCAAAGCTGGGCAACACCCGCCAATGATTGTCAATTGTTTATTCCAGGCCCACTTCCTCCACCTCCTCCACCCTTCTGTTATTCGGGGGGAGCGATTCCCTATGCTCCCGATCCTGTGGGTGGAACTTTTCTGGTTTTGGGTGATGATCAATATTCACCGGTAGTCAATATCGGCTTTAGTTTTTGCATGGATGGGACCAACTACACCCAATTACTTATTTCCTCGAATAGTTATGTAGATTTCGATCTTGGATTAGCATCCGGTTTTTCACCTTATTGGATTACTGCACCTATTCCTACCAATAACCCAGCTGAGATCATGAGAGGCTTGTTATCTCCATGGCAGGATATTTATCCTCCTGGAGGCGGCACTGTGAGTTACCAAACATTAGGCATAGCGCCTAACCGAAGGTTTGTAGTTACCTGGAACAATGTACCTATGTATTCCTGCACCGGAATGTTATTCACGGGTCAGTTAAAGTTATTCGAAACTACTAATTGCGCTGAAATACATATTGGCAGCAAACCTATTTGTGCAGGTTGGAATGGTGGTCAGGCAATTGAAGGATACAATAATGTAACAGGAACCAACGCATGGGCACAAGCGGGAAGAAATGCACCCACCCAGTGGACAGTAACCAATGATGCCATCCGCATGGTTCCGAATTGCACACCTTGCAGTACTGCGGTTACATGCACTCCTCCATTACCTATTGAACTTTTATCTTTTGATGGAATTTGCAGTAACGATCAAGTGGACTTGTTTTGGGCAACCTCCTCCGAGATCAACAACAATTATTTTAGCGTAGAAAGAAGCAACGATCTTGTTCAGTTCGAAACACTGGGAACCATCCAAGGGGCTATCAATAGCAATGTTATTCAGGAATATTCCTTTACGGATCATACACCCCGCTCAGGAAATACCTATTATCGCTTAAGGCAGACCGATATAAATGGCGACTTTAAATATTTCGATCCGATCTCTGTGAATTGCGCCGGTATGAATCTTACCATCTATCCGAATCCTAACCTGGGAATATTTAAGATCCTTGGTGCAGATGCCTATAGCGATCTGATGGTAACAGATATATTTGGAAAAGTAGTTTACCAGATGAACAATTTAGCAACCTCAAATGATATAGACCTGTCTCACTTGAAAAGTGGAGTTTATTTCATCACTATTCAATCTAACAACCAAAGTTGGGTGAAGAAAGTTGTGATTAACTAAGTTTCTGATTTCACTATTTCTTATTTGGCTTTCATCTTATTTCCTTTGGCTTCGTGGGTCACCTCTGCCAGACCCAAGGCTTCCATTAAGGGGGGGATATACATTCCAAATCTTCCGCGAAGTCCTTTCTTTAAACCATACCACCCACCCACTGGATTTTTAGGGGATCGTCCCCATGCTTCCACGGTTCCATCTTTGGCTGGTTTTTGTTCGTCTGCACTCCCCAGTTCCATCCAATCCCCATGCTTTTTTAACATGGCATGAAGATCAGTAAGGCAACGATAATCATAATGCAAAACAGTTTTACCTACCGTACATACCAATATTTCTTTGCCATCTTTTTCGTCCACATGCATGGTATATTCTGATGATAGAGGAGGTGTTTTTAAAACCAACGGTTTTTCTTTTGTTCCGATCTTATTTTTCATTGTTCAAATAGTTTATGAGTTAAAAATATTACAGGATGAGCCCACTAAAGATAATAATTCTTGTTTTGGTGGCATTTCCGGGCCACTGGCTTTCAGTTCTTCCTGAAAATATTTGAATGAAGGGAGTTCAAAGAGAATCTTATTGTCATCTTCCGAGTTAAAAAATGCTGTATGGATAAATGTCTTTCCATCCGCCAGCAGGCAGGCATTGTAATTGATACCAGGATGATTTAATTTTTGCAGATCTGCCATTACCTGGCGAATATTGACTTGATTCTGATCTGCAAATTCAGCCTTGGTAGTATACGTTACTTTTACGGTTTTCATTTGGTTGATTATTTAGAGTTCATAATGAGTTCGGCTTCTTTCTTCAGATCGGCAGCAAATTGCTCAAAGGATGCATCAAAAGGGGGGATCATTTTACCATACAAGGGAAACATGAATCCGCCGATCCTTTCAATCATAGAAAATTTCACCATTCCATTTTCACTTTTTGTTAGCGTATAAACCCTGTTTCCTTGCCCATCGCCCCAAACCAATCTTTTTTCGGGTTCAAATTCTTTTACTTTTAATGTAAAGGTCCGTTTAGCATCAAGCACCGATTTCAATTTGAGTTTTTCATTCAAAACAATATTCCCTTCTATAGAGGTTACCGTCGAGTTCCACCGGGTATAATCTGATGCTTTGGTTAACAAGGCCCATATAATGGCCGGATCAGCTTTGATCTCCGTACTTATACGGGTTTCACGATGAAAGGTGGTTTTTACAGTGGTGGCTTTTCCATCTGGTTTTTCTGTTGTTGACATCATAGGAATGTTTTAACTTCTATTTTTTGTTTGATACTCTTTTGACGATTGGGTCAAACAAAACGATAGGATTTAATCCGGATATTTTTCCATAACCTTCCTATTATGCTCTAAATGATGTAGTTGTAGTTCTGCTGCTTTCGATTGAAAGGGGTCGATTTCTTTCAAGATTCGCATTCTCAGGTCAAATAAATGTTCCTTTTCACCCTTCTCAGCTTCTTTTACCAGGTCAATTTTCATCAGCTCCTCCTGGGTATTTTGCTTGGGATTAAAGATGCCGTTCAATTCAGAACATTGATGACAAATTCCTTCTTTATTGATCAAGGCACATCTACCATCAAAAATATGGATCATTTTGGATCTCCCGGTATGCAAATAATATTTTACCATGGCTTCTGTAGTATCCAATATAGTAGTGATCTCATTCACTTTAAATTCATATACCTCTTTCAGGAATATACAGAGCTGCTGTTCCAGTGGTAATGATTTTGAAATACATGTAAAACAAAAAGCAATATGTTCCTTGGCTTCAAATTGACCTTGAGGTGAGGTCATTCTTATCTGCATAGCCTCCTTAAAAAAATCCGGATTCGACATAGCAGCTGCTTTGGTAATATCGGTTACATTTTCTGTCCAGCGTTTTTGTGCCTTCAAATTATCCTTGGCCAGGTTCGATGCAATGGTAAATAACCATGTTTTCAGGGAAGATTCCCCTCTGAACGTATTTATTTTTTCTACACCTTTTAAATAAGTGTCCTGTGCAATATCTTCAGCATCCGCCACACTGGCGGTAATTCTTACCAAATATGATTTGAGCTGAGCAAGGTGCCCTTCAAATTCCTTGTTAAAAAGTTCTACGGTCATAGTCAAAGATTCGATATGGAATTAAAAGCAAGATAATAACATTTTAATAAGACCTACGAGAATTACCGTTATAGATTTGTGTCTTAAATCACAAGTCCCGTATTTCTAAGTTTTTTTTGGGGCCCCTACGCCAGGCATCCATCACCCCAGGTAAGTTGTGCATGACCTCTGGTATCTGAAACTCAGGACTGCTTAGCAGTGGGGTGCAAGTTGATGAACCCCGCATTACATTTAGCTACATGGATAGTGATTTTCTCCATGATATTTTTACATTTACCATAGAAAATACCCATGATGAGTCCACACATTCCATACATATTTATATGAAGTTATTTTCGATATTTTTTTTCCTATTCCTTATCATACAACCCGCTTTCTCTCAGGATCCGAATATGGAGTCTTTGATGGATATAGCGTATAGCAATAAATTTTCACCTGATGAAAGAGTGAAGGCCTTACATGAGGTCGCTATTATTTTAAATAATACCAATCCCGATAGTGCCTTTCAGGTGCTGAATGCTGCCACTGCTTTGTTGGAAAATATGAATGATGAGGAGTTAAAAGCAAAGAACCATTTATTGAAAGCCACCGTGTTGCAACATACCGGCAACTATCCCCAGGCATTGGAAGAAGCCCATTTTGCATTAAAAATAGCCACTGCAGCGGCCGATTCCGCTGATATTGCAGATTGCTATAATAACATCGGACAAATTTATGAGCACCAGGGAGACTATAACAAGGCATTGATTTATCATTCGGATGCACTTCGGATCAATTATAAAATAAACGAACCTTCCAGGATAGCCAAATCCATGTCCTTGTTGGGGAATATATATGCCTCCTTGTTCCAATATGACAAGGCCATTGATATTTACGAGGAAAGTATGTTGTATATCGATACCGTGAATAACCGTTTACAGCTGGGAATTGCGTTGGGTAACATTGGATTTGTGTATTATGAGAAAGGGATAGAATATGAAAATAGAGGGCAGGTAGATTCTGCTTTCAATGTTTTATATCCCTTGTCCATTAATATTACCCAAAAAGCCATCGATATTTTTGAAGGATTACAATCTAGGCGATATTCCATTATTGGTTATCTGAATAAAGGACTTGCCTATAACCGGCTCCGGAATTATTCGGTTTCTGAAAAATTGTGTATGCAGGCATTGGACCTGGCCACTCAAATGAAGCTTCCGCCTTTGATCCGGGATGCTTGTGAATGTATGTACCTGAGTAAAAAAGGAAGTGGAGCATATCCCGAGGCCTTAAAATTTTATGAGAATTTTGTGCATCTCCGTGATTCTTTGGTGAACAAGGACCGGGAGCGACTTATGGTGGAAAAGGAATTGGGATTCAATTATGAGAAGGAGCAATTGGCAGATAGCTTGGAGCACGAACAGGAACAGGCAGCCAAGGAATACCATATCCAAAACCAGCGGATCGGGTTATTTGCTGTGGCAGGAATATTAATTCTATTAGGTGTTTTGGTGCTGGTGGTTTTTAGAGGAAAGAAACGTTCAGATGAGTTGCTGTTAAATATTCTTCCCTACGAAACAGCGATGGAATTAAAGAAGAAGGGGAGTGCCGAAGCCAAACAATTTGAACATGTAACTGTATTGTTTACCGATTTCAAAGGATTCACCACTTTTGCTGAAAAATTATCACCTAAAGAGTTGGTGGCTGAGATCGACCAATGTTTTAAAGGGATTGATCATATCATGGAAAAACATAATATTGAAAAGATCAAGACCATTGGTGATGCCTATATGGCTGTAGGAGGTTTACCGGTGAGTAATACCTCCAATGCGATTGATGTACTCAAGGCGGCGTTTGATATTCTCACCTTTATGAATAAGTTACGGGCAGAAAAAGAAGCAACCGGAAAACCATTTTTTGAAATTCGCATTGGGATCCATTCCGGACCTGTGATTGCTGGAATCGTTGGGGTCAGAAAATTCGCATATGATATCTGGGGTGATACGGTAAATGTGGCCTCCAGGATGGAATCCAATAGTGAAGCTGGCAAAATAAATATTTCAGGAGACACGTATGCCCTGGTGAAAAATCTATGTGTTTGTACTTACCGTGGGAAAATAGAAGCCAAGGGTAAGGGAGAAATTGATATGTATTTTGTAGAGAGCCTGAAGGATCTACCACCCGGTGGTAAGTTCAACTTCCTTCAGTTTCTTTAATTTTCTGGAGGTAAGGATCGTATTATTTATTTCCTTTTTGAATCTGACTGCGTCATGGGTCATTTCTTTGAGTTTTCTTACACAGGATTTGAGTTCCTCGAACCATTCAACCTCATAATCATCCGCCAGCAAGTGCTCAAAATAATGATTAAGCCCATCCAGATCTCCTGTTATCCCACAAATAACTCCCTTATGAAAATAGCCCCATTGTTCTTCACTTGTAAAGGTGTAGTTGAGGATGGTTTGTTTGGCTTGTTCTGGATCCGATAACTGTTCACGATAAGCCAATACTTTATCTAACGCCAATTGTACCATGGGTTCTATTCTTCCTACAAACTGCTCAGCACTTTCAAATTTTTCAAAACCCGTTTCCCGGTATCCCATGTCAAATGATTCATAATCCTGTTCGTACCAATGAAAATTTACACCTACATTCAAAAATGCCCCATGCTCCCATTTATGAGGTTGAAATTCAACAATAGTGGTATACCAACCATGGTCATCGTACCAGGTCCTTGACTGCCCTTTTCGCACCAAGCCATGTGGCTTTAGAATTTTGCTGGCTACTTGATGGATGATTTTTGAATGTTCAGGTTGTGCCATGGCTTATATTTTAATATCATACACGCTGAAATTTCCGTTGCCGAACATGAAATATTTACCGTTGAATTCATGCACTTCATAGAGATATTCCGTGTAAGATTCTCTTCTTTCTACTTCCATGGTGTCCGCATCCAGGAAGAGGATCTCCCCCTCGTTCTCATTAGAAATGATCACCTGGTTATTGATGGCACTATAATGCTTGACCATAATTGGGGTTTCAAATTCTACCCCGGTAATCACATTCAGGTCTTTATCCAGCACGATAGCTTCATAGCTGGGTGGAGTAGCGACCACATAATTTCCCTTTGTGGTTGCATATAAACGATTGATCCCATCTTCAAATCCATATTCTGAAAGAAGAAATCCTCCTGAAGCTATGTCCCATTTGGCGATCTCACCCGTTGAATATCCTGCAACAATAGTATCCTGGTTAAAAATGGCATGGTGTGCATAGAGATCCTCCTCATCATCTTCATAACCGGCAAAACAATTATCTGCTGCAAACCAGAATTCTTTTAAAAAGGTTTTTGAATTCAAGTCAAACAAAACCAAAGGAGCCTCTACCAGGCTATCATCTTTACGTTTCCCCCGGAACTTTTTAGTAAACTCATCAGGCACCGACGTATATCCACAATAAATCAATTGGCCATTTATTATTTGGGAAGAGTCGTATAAAGCTGTTTTAAATGGAACTTCACTCAGTTTCCAGGTTTTTAAATTCAGGATCCTTGGGTAGTTGGATACCGAGGAGATGTACAATTCATCCCCATACAGGAAACTACCTTCATAAGTAAAATATTTCCCTAATTTCACTTGCCTGGTAATTTCCATGGATTGAATGTTCAACACTTTTGCATATGTATCGTCAATGATCACTATTTCTTCTTTGGATAGAAAACAACACACCCCAATTTCCCTTTCTATTCCAAAATACCGTTTTACCGGCTTACAGGTTTTATCCCATACAATAATAGATTTATCATCTGCTGCAGTGATCATGTATTCATCATTGGAAATAACAAATTTTACAGAGCCACTGTGTGCCATGGGTATTTCCTTCTTCTCCAAACTTCCCATGTCCCAGACAGATATTTCACCCTCTGCATGACCTGTAAGAAGCATGTTGTTATGATCATGGGAAATACTATAAATAGATGATTTGATATTTTGGGAAAATATTTCTTTCCAAGTACCCAGTTCCCATCCCTTCAAATAATTGGAGCCTCCCCAAAGAATACCGTTCATAATGGTCATCCCCATTGGACTATGGGGTAATCCTTTTATTTGATGGATCTTTTTAAACTCGTGGTCATATATTTCGATGGTTTCGTTGCCAAGGATGAGGTACTCATCGGTCCAACAAACTGAATTAGCACCATATTGAAGAATGCCGGCTACGTAAACCCCTTTTTTATCGGTCAGTTCTTTGATCACTTTTAGCTTCTCCATATCCCATACAATGGTCCTTCCCTCCATGTCGTTGGTTACTGCGATTTCCTTTTGGGGATGTATGGCGATGGCATCCACCGCTGCCTTATGCTTCTTAAACATTTTCATCTTACCATTCTCCACATTCCATATACCCACTTGCCCCGAATTGGCAGACACCAGGATGTTTCCGTTGTTAGAAAAGACGGCTTTCCTTACCCCTGAATCATCCATACCATCCAATTGATATAATCTGGAAAAATGCACCGTTTCATATACATATACCTTTCCGTCATCACAACAGGCAAGAAGTAAGGTTTTGTCCTGGTTGAGTGAAATAAAATTAATGGGAAGATCGAATTCAGCGATGATCTTTATCTCTCCATTCATGGAAGTAGAGCGAATGCTTCCGTCTTCACTGGAAGAGATGATCATATTATTGTGAAATGCTAAGCCACCTATGAGCCGGTCAATTTCAACTAATTCCATTTTTTCATCATCTGATAATTGATCCCACTTGGATTTATCTAGGCTATGGCTCCCAAAAACATGTGCTGGTTTAGTCATTTATTTAATTTTATTGGATTTATTTTTTTTGATCAACCGATAGCGCCATCTGCACCCCAGCCATAGTAGCAGCATGCAGGTCCAGAATATACCTACATTGGTTGCCATTTTATGATCTGCTTGCGGATCGGTGAACACCGAGTGCATGATGAAAAAGAAAACCAAACTGATCAGCCCAAAAACAATGAATACGCTTTGGCTAATGCTCTTCCAGTTCTTTTCCTTACTCACCTCAAACATGTTCATAGGCGATCGGTTGTTGATTTCAAATATAAGAGGATTTATATAATTAGAAAACCCTGCAACAATAAGAAAAACGGTGCAGGAAGCGACCTGATTTTTATCAGATGGTAGGGTTGAATGATCCGTTGGATGAAGGGCCTCTATTTATTGGACGGGCATTTTTGAGATAATTTAAAATACCGGTGATCATCCATATCTTTATGCAGCTGGATGCATTTGTCATACGCTGCCTTATTCTCATCCATTACTTTGGTATGGGCATCTTCGGTCGACATTTGATCATTGAGCCTATAGTTGATCTCCTGCTCCTTCATATTTGCAAATAAAGCTTCACATGCACAAACCTCTTTCATGCTGCCTTTACCGCCGCACGAAAAGGTAAACAAGGATATGGAGAACATGATATAAATTCCGATTTTTTTCATCATATATGCTGTTTGGTTATCGTGTTCTTTTATTTATTGGCCTGATTCAACGTATTTTTTAAAATTATTCAGGATGGATTGCCAACCCGATCTTTGCATTTCTTCAGAATTTTGATTCTCCGGATCAAATACCTCGGTCACCTTGGTTGCATCTCCATTTTTTTCGAAGGATATATGCACTTGTCTCCCATCACTCATAGAGTAGGAAATTTTCTGCTGGTCAATTACTTCGTCATAGATCCCTTCAAAATCAAAACTCATTTTTCCATCCTTTGAAGCCATCGTTGCTTTGAATTTTCCCCCGGTTCTTGGATCATTCTCTGCCTTTGGACAATGCCAGTCGTCGGAGGCAAAATTCCAATTCACAATATGCTCTGGCAAGGTCCAATAGTCCCAGGCTTTTTTCAGGTCGGCATTCACGTTTGTTTCAATGGTTATTTTTGATGTGCTCATATAATAATTGTTCTATTTATCACTAAAGTGGGACTGCACAAAAATGCAGATTAAATATATAAAAAAATGATTTTTTTTCATCTTACCTTACTTTAATCTTTCCAATTTCCCTTTTCGTTTTACTATGTTTTTATAATCCCATTGAATGTCATTTGATTTTTTAAGCCATCGTTTGAGATCTTTTGGGTTGATTTGATTGGACGAAGTATACATAACAGAAGCATCTTTGAATTTTCCACTTTTACCAGGGATAAGCAGTTCTTCTTCAAAACTCACACCACTCCAGAACATCAATTGTATACCAGCTTTTAATTTGCCATAACCCACAATGGGGTTTCCATCCAGGAACCAAACTGGATGTGCATGCCAGATCTTGTTTTCTGCCTTGGGCAAATGCCGGTTGATCTCCTGTGAAAGCAGATCGCAAATTTCTTTCTCCGCAGGTAACTGAGTGTCATTATATGCTTGAATATCGTTGTTCATAGCATTAGGGATTAAATTTTAAGATCCTTAATACCCAGCTCAAAAAGGGTTCCAAACCCATTGTCCTGAATAACGGATATAGAAATATCGTCCCAGGCAATTTCAGCATTCTTTTTTTTCAATACCTTATTTTTAGAAAAGGTTAGTTTTATTTTTAAACCTCGAGACTTGGTCTTATAGAAGGAAATCAATGCCTCGCTATTGTTGAATGGAGTAGTTAAATGGGATCGAATTTCAAGATCGATTTTCCCGTTAACCAGTGGTGCTTCTATATAGGACCGTTTTGAATGTGCATTTCCCAATCCATGCAAATAGGCGATTGTGGGCAATTGAATGCTCACTATGTCCAATGAGTCGGATATAATGAGTCCACTATATTTAATGCGGTAAATTCCACAGGCTTGCCCATATGACCAATGGGTATTCAGTGTTAATAGCAAAATAAGGAAGAGTTGTTTCATTTTTTGCGTTTATAATAACCATTCAGCTAATTTAAACAAAAATTGATGAGTTAATTACCAAAAAAACCATTCTCCACCTCATATCTTATGAATTTCATCGTGGGAATGGTATTCTTTGATTTTATTTCTTTCCATGGTAAACGATCTTGGGCCTATCCACCCTTCTCCGTTAGGTACTGTAATAATTGTGTTGCAGTGTTCAATGCAGGACTAGCTAACTCATCGCTGAACAGAACATCTATAGGAGCTTCTCCAAAATACAATCCGTCGGAAACCAGGAAAGTGATCCGGACATCTCCGGCTGTGGGGTGAGGTCGCCTGGGTTGATCCCAGGGACCGATCTGATGTATGATATTTTCACTCTTTACAAATAGATCTTGTACCAATTGGTTGGAGTTGGGGTCTTGGGTTTCCCATACCAGGATCTTTCCGGAATAATTGATATATCGGGCAGTACCATCCTTAAAAGCGGCCAATACATCCAGGCCCTCCTCCAGAGCCACTTCTACAATTACCGCCAGCAATTCTTTTTTTGCAGGTGTATGCCCGGCTGCGAGTTGTTGATTGCAGGCCAGTATTTTCATCCTAGACTCGGTGGAGTTATCATTTATGATCTTTTGAAGATCAGCTACTGTGCTTGTTGCTGAAAATAAAATGTCAAATGGATATGCATAAGGGGCCTGAGTATTGTTCTTGTACAAATCCATACTGTCACAAAAAAGTAGATGGTAGATCAAATTGGTTGAACTGTCTGTATAAGGACCAGTGGTTTCATTAAAGGTGTTTACTCCCATATTCAATTTGTTATTATTTTCTTGAGCTGTGGGAATAAATATCGGAATTTTATTTAATTTTTAAAACTACTTAGGTTTTAATTTTCGTTGGACCCGTGTTGCAGGAGACTCATGAATGAAATATATTAATTAACCTCCTAATGTTTGATTTTATGCATGTTCATTATTGTAAACAGGAAGTCATCTTAAAAATACCAACATCACGTACAAATCTCAGTCCTTTATGCACCGAATTGAGTACCCATTAGTTAGAGTATTAATAAGGAAATCAAATCCTCCTAAAGTAGAAATAGCCAGTCTCATATCATAGGTAGCAGTACGAAAGTAAGCCCAGCTTCCCAACCATACGAAACTGCTTCCCCGGTAACCTCCAGGTAATGCAGAAAAACCGCTGGTATTTGTACCATTCCAAGGAGGGTTGTTAGCACTTGTTACTTTCATTTTATCACCAGCATCAGGTTGTAGATAGTTTATTAACGTCATAAATTCTGTTGTATCAGGAACATGCCAACCTGTCGGAGCTATATTACGACTATCTGTAACCGCATATGCATTATATAATCTACCATAAACATTACCATTGCCAACATTGTTGCCATAATTGCAATATGCGCCGGCTGTTTGGTTTTGCCATAGAATGCTATCAACCACATTGGGTATGGGGTCACCGTTTCGGTATTTTGTTACCTTTAAATTCTCAATCATCCAACACTGCGTACCAATTTGTACCGTTTGGTAAACATTTCCATCAATATCTGTAACAGTACCACATGGACTCGATGAACATGTGTATACAGTATCACTGTAATCTATAATGGAAGGGTAGTTCAGGGTATCATTCCATCCGAATATTTTCAATTTAGCTTCAATTCCTGCACTTATACCAGCTTTTACAACACAACCGGGGGTTGGCAGAAGAGTGCCTATTGCTCGTATATAGATTTGAGAAATAATGTTACCTGAATTGGAGGCTAAACCCCATAACCTAAAATCAATTCCTGGTTCTATATAAACTTTCAGGTCTGCGTTTCCATTCACCTCCCCATCGAAATTATCGGACGGGGCAGTTTCTATGTATCCACTTTGCCATGATGCCCCGTTATATTCAATAAATGATGTACTGGTGCTTGAATGTGTATAACTTGCCACATAGTTTACGTTAATAGTACCTGTTGCACCAGCATTTAATCTAAGAACAGGGGTAATTACAATAGGGGTATATGGAATTGTAAATGAATTCAATTTCTTACTTTTAATTTCTCTTTCGTAATCAATATAATTCACATCAGCACCTATTGTCAGGTTAATATCCAGCTGAGATGTAAATGTTGCACCGATCTTAGCATGGTTAAGTTGAAAGTTTGAGATATCTACATCGAAAATTAAATCCGGATTAAAGGTTGCTTCTCCATTCAGCCGTATTTGATCTGTGGTAGTATTTAGATTACCATCGGCATCTTTAATAAGAACGTTTGGAAAAGGTATATTGAAAGTAAGGTCATTGGTGCTTTTTGGAGTGTTTGTTTGATTTGAATATATGATTGAATCATCAGCCGAAAGATGATGGATATAATTTACATGTAACTCTTGAAAGGCCTCCATCAATGTTACTCCCTCGGTTGTAAAATAGTATTTCCCATTAGCATTGTTAATCGCTGTTATTCTTCTTATATAACCCAATGGGGCATTTGTAACTATACCTGAAACCATTATATCTCCAACATTGAGATCATCAAGTTGCGATGAATTTCCATTAAAAATAATTTCTGTTGCATAAACATGTTCTAATAGCATAGATGTATTATCATCAATCCATACAGTATTCGGGCCAAGCTTCAAACTTGGAGGATTAGGCTGTGGCTCTGGTTCACAAGAATAAAATGAAAGGCCAAGAGCCGAGATAAGAATGATGTAAACATATTTTTTCATTTATACCAAGGTTTTCGGTTTATATACATTAATTACCATACAGACCGACAAAATAATGCATTATAAAAATAGGTAAAATTTTTTTCACTTGGAAATCTACTTCACTAATTTCAGGCCACTCTCTGAAAACATAGGAGCTAGCGGAATGGCATCTTCCAATGTAGCCAGATTAAATATCGGTATTTTAATTTAGAAAATGTTATCTTTTTTTTTGTACTTGCCAACCCATTTGGTTAACCTATATAGGTCCCAACTTTCGTCGGGATGACCCTGCTAACGGATTATTTTTACTCAATATTAATTCGTTAGCAGGGTCATCCCGGCGCAGGCCGGGACCCTAACCAATTAGCCAGGAAATAGCAGTACAACAAAAAAAGAAACGATCTATCTAAAGCAACCGGGAGTCCCACAGCTTTACTGCATGCAATTACATGAATCTGCCGAAGTAGTACAACCCCCGCCTAATGGTAGTTGTGTAAACGAATCTGTTTTGCCGGTAACATAGGCATAGCCATATTGTAAATATCTTAGATCTGCTCCTTCGAAATTGGCTCCATAGATATGGTTAAAGAACAATGCACTTGAATCGAACTTGCATCCACTGAAATTATAATCTTGTAAGATATTATATCCAAATTCCTGGAAATTATCAATGGCTGCTGTATCGAGTAAATATACAAGGGTAATATTCGAAAGATCGGTACATTCTGCATTTCTGGTCGAACGGATCTCATTATAATCAACCGAATTCAAACCTTCTTCTCCATTGCATTTCTGACATTTACCAGTAGAGCTATTATAGGTGAATTTTCCGTTATCTGTACAGGTTGCTGTTTCGCAACTGTATAAGATAATACCCAGACCGAGCACTAAGATGAATTTTTTCATATCACTTGTTTTAATCGTTTCTAATAATAGGATGAACGCAAAGTAAACGACTTTGTTGGTGAGTTCAGATGTAGATTATTGCCCAAAGTTTGGATGCGATGAGAAATTCGAAAAACCAGATGTATTATCCGGCTGTTTGGTTGGAAGAAAAGATGATCAGAATGATTTTACCTTAGGTTTGCGGCATGGCATCCGCATATTTTTCCTTGTCGTACAATCCTTCTTTTAATTTATGCGCCACATCAGCAAATGCCTTGATGGTATATTCCACATCTTCCATGGTATGCGATGCGGTGGGTATCAATCGTAATATAATAGTCCCTTTCGGGATCACCGGATACAATACTACTGAACAGAAGATCCCATGTTTTTCACGGATATCATATACCACTTGTGAAGCTTCTTGTGGATTTCCGCTTAGGATCACCGGCGTTACAGGTGAAGTGGTATTCCCAATATTCAATCCTACCTTTCTTAATCCGGTTTGTAATGCATCCACTATTTTCCAAAGGTTTTCTTTTAATTCGGGACGGGTACGCATCAATTCCAACCTTTTTAATCCTCCAATCACCAATGGCATCGGCAATGATTTTGCGAAGATCTGTGAACGGGTATTGTAACGTAAAAAATTCATCACTTCAGGTTCTCCTGCTACAAATGCTCCAATGCTTGCAAATGATTTGGCGAAAGTTCCGAAATATACATCTATATCTTTTTGCACTCCTTGTTCTTGTCCGGTACCACCTAAATGATGTCCCATGGTACCTATACCATGTGCATCATCTACCAATAAACGGAATTTATATTTCTTCTTTAATTCAGCGATCCCTTTTAAATTTCCCTGGGCTCCACTCATACCGAATACTCCCTCCGTTACCACTAAAATCCCCCCTCCGGTTTGGTCGGCCACGTGAACTGCATGCTGCAATTGTTTTTCGAGACTTTCCATATCATTGTGCTTGTATACGAAACGCTTTCCACTATGTAAACGTGCACCATCCACCAGGCAAGCATGTGATTCGGCATCATACACCAATACATCATGACGGCCCAACAAGGCATCCAATACCGACATAATGCCCTGATATCCATAATTCAATAACATTCCCGCCGGTTTTTCTACAAATGTGGCCAATTCCTGCTCCAATTGCTCATGGTAATTGGATTCACCGGTCATCATGCGGGCACCCATGGGATACGACATTCCCCAATCCCTGGTGGCTTCGGTATCCGCTTTACGGACCTCCGGATGGTTGGCCAATCCCAGATAATTGTTCAGACTCCAAACCAATACTTCTCTTCCTCTGAATTTCATTTTAGGTCCAAGCTCTCCTTCTAATTTGGGGAAAGCATAATATCCATGCGCTACCTTGGCATACTGACCCAATGGTCCAGGATTTTTCAAAATTTTATCAAAAACATCTCCCATAGTCAACTGGTTATAATGATCTGTTATATAATTAATGCTAATTTTGCGCAAATTTAGCAGTAAACGAACAATTTCCACGTTTTGAGCTAATGTTTAGTTAACAATTATAGTTCAAAACCTACGTTGTTAGGATGCTAAGTGTAAAAAAGGAATGAAGAACAGTTGGATATATGGGATACTCAGTATCATGTTACTCACCTCTTGTAGTGAGTATCAGAAGATATTGAAAAGCAGCGACCGTAAGCTGAAATATGAGTATGCCATGAAGATGTACGAAAAGAAGAAGTACTCTAAAGCCACCGCTGTTTTCGAGGAATTGTATACCACCAGCAGAGGGGACCCCAATGCCGAAAATATTCATTATTATTTTGCCAAAAGCTATTATGGGGCGGGTGATTACCTGCTTTCCAGCTATTTTTTCGAGGATTTTGTGTATAAATATCCCAATAGCAATTATGTAGAGGATGCGGCCTATACCAATGCCATGTGTTATTATAGGGATTCTCCGGATAATCCGCTGGACCAGACCAGTACGTATAAGGCCATTGCCCAGCTCCAATATTTTGTGGACCGTTATCCCCAAAGTGCCTTGGTGCAGGAGTGTAACAAGCGAATAGACGAACTTCGCTTTAAGCTTGAGTCTAAAGCGTATAGGGTGGCTTTCCAATATTACCGGATGGAATATTATCAGGCCGCGGCCGTGGCGTTTACTTTGCTGCTTAAGGACTTTCCAGATACTGACCGTAGGGGAAAGTGCAGCTATTATGTGATCAAAAGCAGCTATATATTAGCTATCAATAGCATAAAATCGAAGAAGGAGGAGCGTTTGACCAACGTTTCGAAAAATTTTGATAAATTTGCCCCTGGAATCAAGGATGAGCAGGACCTGAAGGAAGTGACCAACCTGGCTGAAAAGTCAAAAATCATGCTGGCGGAATTGGTGAAGTTGAGAGAAGCGGCCGAAAAAGCTGCTCAGGAGGAGAAGGATGAAGACAAGATCAGGGAAGATAAGAAGAAGAATAAGAAAGTAAAAAAAGAAAAAGGGATTCAATAACTGGAATAAATAAAAAGTGTCATGAACCAAGGTAAAGCCGGGTTCACAAACACATTAAAAGAAAACAAACTATGAGTAATTATAAGAAAGTTAACGCAGAACTTACAACGATCACCAGGGATACAGCCAAACTGGAATTAAAGACCGGTAATTTATATGAAGCCATCTCTGTGATTGGCAAACGTGCTAACCAGGTGGCAGGAAGTATGAAAGAGGAGTTGACCGGAAAATTAGAAGAGTTTGGTTCACATTCTGATAGCCTGGAAGAGGTGTTTGAAAACCGCGAGCAGATCGAGATCTCAAGGCATTACGAAAAACTTCCTAAGCCGTCGGCCATTGCTTATGAAGAATTTATGACTGATCAACTCACCTTTATCGGTGGACCAGAACCAGTCGTAGAAAAAGAAAAATAATATTTCGGCGTTAAGCCCCCCTTCAATCATGTTACAAGGCAAAAAAGTATTGGTAGGAATTTCTGGCGGTATTGCTGCCTATAAAATTCCATACCTGGTGCGTCTTTTAGTGAAGAACGGAGCCGAGGTAAAGGTGGTGATGACCCCTACTGCTGCTGATTTTGTAACTCCGCTTACTTTAGCTACGGTTTCTAAAAATCCAATTATAACCGATTTTTTTCATCCTGAAACCGGCGAATGGTATAACCATGTGGAGCTGGGCTTATGGGCCGACCTGATGGTGATCGCTCCATTAACTGCGAATACCTTGGCCAAAATGGCGCATGGACAAGCCGATAATTTATTAATGGCCACTTATATGTCGGCCAAATGCCCGGTTATGTTTGCACCGGCCATGGACCTGGATATGTATAAGCATCCTTCTACCAAGATCAATATCGACCGACTCATTTCTTATGGAAATATTTTGATCCCTGCTACCAGTGGTGAATTGGCCAGTGGATTATCAGGCGAAGGAAGGTTGGAAGAACCTGAAAAAATATTCGAGCTTATCAAAGATTTTTTTTTTCAGGGAAATTCCCTCTCCGGTAAAAAAGTAATCGTAACAGCAGGTCCCACTTTCGAAGCTATCGATCCAGTTCGTTTTATTGGAAATCATTCCAGTGGTAAAATGGGAATTGATATTGCCGATGAATTGGCCAACCGCGGAGCCGAAGTTGTATTGGTTTGCGGTCCTTCAGGTATTGCCAATAAAAATGGAAAAGTAAAAAGGATCAATGTTACTTCGTCGGACGAAATGTATACAGCCACTACCGAAGCATTTAAAAATGCCGATGCGGCCATTCTTGCTGCGGCGGTTGCAGATTATAAGCCCAAAGATGTATCTGATATCAAGATCAAAAAGAAATCGGATGATATGAATATTGAACTGGTGAAGACCCATGATATCCTCGCTGCTTTGGGAGAAAGTAAAAAAGGAGGGCAAATATTGGTGGGCTTTGCATTGGAAACCAACAATGAACTGGAAAATGCCAAGGAGAAACTATTGCGTAAGAACCTGGATTTTATAGTTTTGAATTCATTGAAGCATCCGGGTGCCGGATTCAAACATTCCACCAATCAGATCACCATCGTACATAAGAACAATAAAATCCAGGATTTTGAGTTAAAATCAAAAACCGAAGTGGCCAAGGATATTGTAGATACATTGGCCGAAAAACTCAAGGTATGAATATGAAAAAAATAATTTCCATCTCGTTGTTTTTCTTCGGCTTTATTGCTTTGGTAAGGTCGCAGGAGATCAAATGCAATGTTACCGTGAACAGCAACCAGATACCCCAGGTGGAGAAAGATATATTCGACGCCTTGCAAAAAGGGATTTTCGAATTTGTGAATAATACTGTATGGACCACGGATGTATTTGCTGACCATGAGAAGATCGAAGCATCTATGTTCATCAATGTGACCGAGCAGGTAAAAGATGGACAGGGACAGGTAGTAGCTGACCAGTATAGAGGAACCATCACGGTACAATCCAGAAGAAGGGTGTACAACTCTACCTATGATTGCCAGTTAATGAATTACCAGGACAACAATTTTAGCTTTAGTTATATCCCCTTTCAGCAGTTCTATTATTCAGAAACTTCTTCCATGAGCAATCTTACAGCGGTGATCGCTTTTTATTGTTATATGATCATTGGGTTGGATTATGATTCATTTTCTCCGAATGGTGGGGATGTATATCTGAACAAAGCATTGAATATTGTGAACATGTCACAAAATTTACCTGAACCCGGATGGAAAGCAAGTGAGACTGCAAATAGGTATTATATGATCAATGATTATATGAATCCGGCTTTTAAACCTTTAAGAGAATTGATGTACGATTACCATAGGTTGGGATATGATATATTTGCAACCGATCTGGAGGGTGGAAGAAAGGTGGTATTTACATCCTTGAAAACCCTGGATAAAATATGGAGTCAACGTCCGAATGCATTTTTATTACAGGTATTTTTCAGTACCAAGAGAAATGAGATCATGGATTTGTTGAAGGAGACCAAAGCGGCTGAGAAAGCAGAAGTGATCACCATCCTTAAAAAAGTGGATCCGTCTCAGGGATCTAAGTATGATGCTTTAGCGGGGGATCCGCAGTAAGACCCAGCGGTAGCGAAAAAAGAAGAAAAGCTGGGATAGCTGAAGAAATAAAAAAAGAAAAAGCACCTGAAGTGAGCTATCAAGGATTCATGACAGATAAATTGTCAAGATCCCGTTCCAAGCCCCATATCTTGTTTGTAATTTTCCGTGACGGGTATTTATTCTTTTTTCCACCTTTCCTACATTTGTAAATACATGCTTCAAACCCTTTATATAAAAAATTATGCCCTGATTGATGAGACAAGGGTTGAATTGCATAATGGCTTTGTAACCATTACCGGCGAAACAGGTGCCGGTAAATCCATTTTATTGGGAGCTTTAGGATTGATCATAGGTAACCGGGCAGATACTACAGTCTTAAGAGACAAGGACAACAAATGTATTGTTGAAGTAGTATTTGATATTGCTCAACTATCGTTGCAGGATTTTTTTACCGAACATGAACTTGACTATGACGACCTTTGCATCGTTAGAAGAGAAATATTACCAGGAGGAAAATCCCGGGCTTTTGTAAATGATTCCCCAGTACAATTGAATATTTTAAAACTTTTAGGTGATCTCCTGGTAGATATCCACTCTCAGCATGAAACGCTGCAGTTGAGAGATGAGAATTTCCAGGTTCAAACCCTCGATTTATTTGCTGATAACGCTGACCTATTGTTGAGATTCAAACAACTATTGAAAAGGCATAGAGAAAATGAAAAAGAGCTCATTGACTTAAAAGAAAAGGAATCAAGGATAAGATCGGAGCATGAATTTGTTTCTTTTCAATACAAAGAAATGAACGACGCCAACCTCCAGGAAGGTGAGCAGGAAAATCTGGAAACAGAATTGAATAGGGGAGAGCATGCAGAGGAAATAAAAACGGTGTTACATTCGACCATTCAGGAAATATCCGAAACCGAGGCTAATTTACTCAGCAGGGTCGTGGTGATAAAAAACTCCTTGCATAAATTGGGAACCTATGATCAAGGAATTGGAGAAGTCTCCGAAAGATTGGAACAACTGTATCAGGAGTTAAAGGATATATTATCCACCCTTGAAAATATAGCTGAAAGCACGGATTTTGATCCCCAGCGAAAATCGATGGTAGAAGAACGGCTGGATCTTATTTTTACTCTTCAGAAAAAACATAGGGCTACTTCTATTTCGGATCTATTGAAATTGATGGAGGAAATGGAATCCAGACTTGTATTGGGTGCCAGTTTTGATGAGACCATTGCCCGGCTTGAAAAAGAAATCGAGGAAAGCAGGGCCCAGCTTTTTGAATTGGCTGGTGAGATCCATAAAAAGAGGGTGGCCGCTTCAGGTCCATTCGAAAAAGATGTGGTCAAGCTGTTAAAAGTATTGGGAATACCGGATGCTCAATTGAAATTATTGGTAGAGCCATTAAAAGAATTAAATAAATATGGAGCCGACAGGGTGAAATATCTTTTTTCGGCCAATAAGGGAATGACTCCTGAAGATGTAAATAAGGTAGCCTCAGGGGGTGAGATCTCAAGACTCATGTTATCGATCAAGGCATTGCTCTCAAGTCGTAAAAATCAACCCACTATTATTTTTGATGAAATTGATGCCGGCGTTTCTGGAAATATTGCAGATAAACTGGGCCAGGTAATGCAAAAAATGGGAACCCATCAACAAGTAATTGCCATCACTCATTTACCCCAAATAGCCAGTAAAGGAAACCTTCATATTAGGGTGGAGAAAACGGAGGTAAATAAAAAGGCAGTATCCACTTTACGACCCCTGGATGAGAACGAACGAATCCATGAATTGGCTGTTATGCTGAGTGGAGAAGCCATTACAGAAGAGGCCATCAAAAATGCCAAGGTACTATTGGGGGTTCAATAGTTCAAGAGGTTCAAAGTTTGGAACTTTGAGCTGCGAAGCGTTGAACTTTGAACTTTTATAAGCAATAGCTTGCCGTAACCAAAAAATACTACTTTAGTACCCTTAAATAATGATAATCGATAACAATTATGAGTCAATTATTAAAAGGGAAAATAGGGATCATTACCGGAGCATTGGACGAAAACTCCATTGCATGGAAGGTAGCCGAAAAAGTATATGAGCATGGTGGCAAATTTATACTGAGCAATGCGCCAGTGGCGATGCGGTTAGGTAAGATCAATGAGTTAGCAGCCAAATGTAATACTGAAGTAATAGCAGCCGATGCAACATTGGTAGAAGATTGGGAAAAACTGATCAACGAAACCACCTCCAAAATGGGGGGTAAGCTCGACTTTGTGTTACACTCCATTGGAATGTCTCCCAATGTTCGTAAAGGCAAACATTATACAGATCTTAATTATGATTGGTATGTAAAATCCCTCGATATTTCGGCCCTGTCTTTCCATAAGTTTTTGCAGACCGCCATGAAGCTGGATGCTATGAATGAATGGGGGTCGGTGGTAGGACTTTCGTATATGGCGGCTCAACGGGTATTTCCTGATTATGGAGATATGGCAGATGCAAAAGCGGTATTGGAAAGTATAGCACGTGGTTTTGGATATCATTATGGAGTGGCTAAAAAGGTGCGTGTCAATACCATATCACAATCACCCACAAAAACTACTGCAGGAACTGGAGTGGGTGGATTCGATGTATTCTTTGATTATGCCGATAAGATGTCACCATTGGGGAATGCATCGGCGGAGGACTGCGCCAATTTTTGTGTGGCCCTTTTCAGCGATCTTACCCGGATGGTCACTATGCAGAATTTATACCATGATGGAGGTTTCAGCAGCACAGGGATCAGTGCAGGAGTAATTGAGCAGATCACGAAATAAACATTCATTGCTAATATATTTACGTAAATGCCTCTGTCTTACAGGGGCATTGTGTTTTGTACGTTTCCCGGCTTTTCGAAGGAGTCATGTCTTTTTAAAAAGCAAATACCAAAAAGCAAAATAGGAGTTCTTCCAGATAGCTACCGGGACACTCATTTTTTGCCAGGTATTTCTAATTTTTAAAACCCCCGAGCTATTTTCTTCAATCCGGCGTATTTTAAATGGATAGGGATAAAAATTAATTTTTTGTATAAAAAATTTGTTTACATAAAAAAAGAATTAAATTAGTGCCATATTTAATTGATCACAATATTTGATGGCAAATCATATCGAAGATTGGCTTCCTGAGTTAGCAAGGGAATGGAATACGAAATATGAAAAACTGGATGACGGAGTCACCTGGGCAATAGACGTTCCTTTTAAGATGAAAGATGAAACTTTCCGATACCAATGGGTATATGTAAGTTATGGAGTAGGGGTGGCAAGAGGTCGTGATATCTATGATGTTCGAAGCAAGGTAGGTGATTACTCCCCATTGGTAAATTTACATGGAATATTACAAGAAGCTAAGTATGGATACTATTCTGCAGTATGCATCCGTGAGATCAAAAGAGAAGGTAATCCGATAGATGTAATGTATGTTCAGGCGGGTCCATTGGCCGATCACGTAACAACGTACGATCAGTTCAAATTCATCATTGACGAGGTGGGAGGAAATGCAGACATCCTGGAAGAAAAGTTCTTCGGAGGAGTAGATAAAGCGTAATTAATTAATAATCAATAAATCCAAACAAACATTCACGAGTATGAAAAAAGTAAAGGAATTTGTAGATGAAGCAATTGCTAAGGGCTACAAGGTTGACGCATTAGATGGGGGTATCTATATGATGGACTACCCACTTGCATATCAGGATGGAAATCGCTTCCAAAGAGTCTATTTAAGAGATTGGTATGATGAAAAAAACAAGAAAGACACTTATTTTATCAATAGCTATATCTCTGATTACACCCGTAACTTTGATTTGGAGCGTATCCTCAGAGAAGCAGAATATGGTCGCATGAGTATGGTCTGTTTAAAAAGAATTCCAGACGGACAAGGGGGAGAAAAAGAAGCCCTTTATACTCAAACAGCTATTCCTGTTCAGTATATCAACGGTGATTATAGCGAATTCATGGCGGCGGTTTTCGAGGTAGCAGCGAATGCTGACTATATTGAGAAGATCTTCTTCACCAATGATGTGAGCTAATTAACTAATGAATGATGACACTTATAAAAGCAAAGAATTTCAAGGCGGATAAGGCCGAAAAGCGGAGTTTATTTCGGTAAACGAGCATTTGAGGTTGAAATCCAACGCAGAAATTCGAAGATTTTATAAGTGGTATGAAAATATATCCGGCACATGTAAAAAGGGCGTCTTCAGCAATGGAGATGCCTTTTTTCTTTTTGCAGGTGTTTAAACGTTGAATTTCTGCGTTGGACTTCAGCATAAAAATGCTCACTTACTACAAATAAGCTCCGCTTTTTATGCTTCGTCCGCCTTGAAATTCTTAGTTTAAACACCCGCAAGCGTATCAGAGGAAGCAGGTTTCATATTTGAATTTCGGCGTTGGACTTCGGAATTCAAAATGCTTGTCGCCACTAATCCCTACTACGAAGCACCAATATCTAATCATTTTTTTACTTTTGGGTCCTATGCCCCGATACTTCTTAGAGATCTCCTATGATGGAACCGATTACCATGGCTGGCAAAACCAGCCCAATGGAATTTCGGTTCAGGAAGTGATAGAGGAAAAACTAGCCACGCTGTTTAAAGCCCCTGTTGAAATTACAGGATCAGGCAGAACAGATGCAGGGGTTCACGCCATGAGGCAATTTGCTCATTTTGATTGTACCGAACTTCCATTTCCACAGGATGAATTAACCTATAAACTCAACCGGATCTTACCCATTGATATTAGCATCCGGGAAATTCACCCGGTGATCGAAACAGCCCATGCCCGTTTTGATGCAACGCTCAGGTCGTACCACTATCATATAAGTTATATAAAAGATCCCTTTCGCCATAAATACAGGTATACCTTATGGCAGCCACTTAACCTGGGCGTTATGCAGGAAGCCGCCAAACTCCTCTTCAACTATGAGGATTTTGCTTCCTTTTGTAAATATCACCATGATGCCAAGACCACCTTATGTAAAATACAAAAAGCCGAATGGGTTGAATCGCCTAACAATTTAAATTTTATCATTAGCTCCGATCGGTTTTTAAGAAATATGGTAAGGGCAATCGTGGGCACTATGGTGGAATTAGGTAAAGGGCAGATCAGCCTGGATGATTTTCAACATATCATAGAAGCAAAAGATAGAAAGGCAGCCGGTTTTTCGTGTCCCGCCTCAGGATTATTTTTAGCGGAGGTGCAGTACCCGGATTCGATTTGGTTGAAGGCTTGATTGAATCGAAGGGAGCCGCCCAAAAACTTTTTAATACTTTCATTCTAAAATCTTAAATTTGTATTGTGGCCTCTGCAACCGGTAAATCATTCGATATAGCCTTAATAAAAAGGTTGCTGAAATATACACGGCCTTACCGGCCCACTTTTAAGCTCACTATTTTTTTAACGGTTATATTGGCCGTGCTTGGACCCATCCGACCCATCCTGATCAGTTATACCGTCGATCATTTTATCATCATACCCAAAGTAAGAGAGCTCACCATTTTCTGTTTGATCCTGGTGGGTCTATTGGGTGTGGAAACCATTATACAATATTATCAATCCTATTATTCAGGATTTCTGGGCCAAAAAGTGGTGAAAGACCTGAGGCAACAACTCTATGTACATATCAGCAGGTTCAAATTAAAATATTACGACCGAACCCCTATTGGAACATTGGTTACCCGGGTGGTAAATGATATTGAAACCATTGCTGAAATTTTTTCCGAGGGCTTATTAAGTATATTGGGGGATCTGCTTAAACTGGTATTTGTGTTAATAGCCATGTTTGCTGTTAGCTGGCAACTGAGTATTGCCTGCCTGCTTCCTGTTCCTTTCTTATTGATTGCCACCAACCGTTTTCGCCATGGGATTGGTAAATCATTTAAAGAAGTGAGGAACGAGGTAGCCAATATGAATGCCTTTACCCAGGAAAGGATCACTGGCATGCATATGATCCAGGCATTTAACCGGGAAGAAATAGAACTGGAAAAATTCAAAGAGATCAATAAAAAACATCGAAATGCCCATATCAGGTCGGTATGGTACTACTCCGTTTTTTTTCCTATAGTTGAGATACTCTCAGCCTTATCCATTTCGTTAATGGTTTTTTGGGCATCCAGGGACATGATCGTGAATGCATTTTCTACCGCCACCCCAGGAATGATCATCGAATTCATTTTATTTATCTATATGATGTATCGACCCATGCGCCAATTGGCCGATCGTTTTAATACTTTACAAATGGGAGTGGTGAGCAGCGAAAGGATCTTTAAGATCATTGATGCGGATGAATCGCTGGAGGACAAAGGGACAAAAACGGCAAATGCCATCAAAGGAAACATTGTCTTCGACCAGGTTGATTTTTCATATGTGGATAACGAACCTGTTCTCACTGAATTTAATTTGAACATTCGTGAAGGAGAAAAAATAGCAGTGGTGGGAGCCACGGGTTCAGGTAAGACTACGGTAGCCAATCTCATTAGCCGAATGTACGAGGTGAGCAATGGTCATATTTATATAGATGGTATTGAGATCCGGGATTTCAGTTTATCCGAATTACAAAAAAGTATAGGAATTGTTTTACAGGATGTATTTTTATTTTCGGACTCGGTAGTGAATAATATCACCTTAAAAAATGATAAGATCTCCTATGAGCAAGTGGTGGAGGCATCCAAAGCAGTGGGTGCACATGAATTTATTATGCAGTTACCTGGAGGGTATGAATACCAGATAGGAGAGAGAGGTACTCAATTATCCGTTGGACAAAGGCAGTTATTGAGCTTTATCAGGGCCTATGTATACAACCCGAAAATCCTTATTCTGGATGAAGCTACTTCCTCCATTGATACCGAAAGCGAATTTTTGATCCAGAAGGCAACTGAAAAGATCACTGAAGGAAGAACATCCATCATGATAGCGCACCGCTTATCGACCATTAAAAAAGCAGATAAGATATTGGTCATGGAGAAAGGAAAAATTATTGAAACCGGGACCCATGCCGAACTCGTTGATAAAAATGGAGTATATAAAAAGTTGTTTGAACTGCAATTTAGTAGAGATGGATCATAATCCATCTCTACCCGTCCATATAAAAATTTCAGATACGGGTCTGCCTAAAAACTTTACCTTTACCACATGTCAGCAACCAGCCAAAAAATAGGATCAGCATTGAAGACCTTTGCAAAAGTGGGTTGGGCGGTGACCGCTCAAATATTATTGTTTACGGCAGTGGGCATCGTACTCAATCTTATCCTCACCCCTTTTTTATGGTCTGAATTCAAAGCATTGGTACCACAAGGTTCTAATCCTGGTGCCCGGGCAGGTGGACCCATCGTGATCCTTTTAGTGATCTGGTATTTTCTTCCCTCCACCTTGTTATTGCTTTTTTTCCTTTTGGTGATGCCTTTGATCTTCTTTTTCGTGGGCAAGAAACAAGGGATCAAGGCGGCAGTAAGTAAGATCATTCATGAAAAAGGGGACAATATGGTTGGTTTCATCGTTTCAAAATTTACCGAAAGAATGGCCAATAACCCAGAGTGGAAAACAAGTGTCCAGAAAAACGGGATCGTAAAAACGGTGCGGAATGTATTTCCGCGTTTTATAAAAACCTTGCAGGGCCTGCCGTGGATATTAAGACGGCCTATTAAGGTGGTTTTCGAAGGGATCGATTTTGCAGGTGCCGTTGAACAAGCTTATAAAACCCGGCCAGATACTCCCATTAATTCACCAGAAACCAACCAGCATATTACGGAGATCATTTCAAATAAACTAAAGGAGAAATTTCAACCACCTAAGGGAAGGTTATTGTTGGTATTGGTTGGGATCAACATTCTATTGTTTGTGGCCGCGAAGATCTTTATCTGACCAATCGTTTTTTTTGTAAATTTATATTGGTCATTCATCCAACATGCTCAAAAACCTATTATCTTTTGTTTTCATTCTGATCCTTCAGGCGAGCATTTTTGGGCAGAGCTATCATTTTGTGAACTATTCGGTGGAAGAAGGTTTGCCTCAATCCCAGATCTATTCTATATACCAGGATGAACACGGTTATGTGTGGTTGGGGACTTTTGGGGGTGGTTTGAGTCGTTACGATGGTATTGACTTTGTTAATTATCATGAAGAACAAGGTCTAAGCTGTAGCTTTGTAAGAGCCATCGTGCAAGTGGAAGGCGGTAATTTTCTGGTGGGTACAGATGAAGGTTTGTACATCATGATCAAAGGTAGATTCATGCGTTACGATTTTATCGGAGTAAATGGGAATGTTGCTGTGAGGACCATCATAATAGATCAACAAAAAAATATATGGGTGGGAACCATTGGTGATGGATTGTTCCGTTATAAAGACGGTAATATCGAATTTTATACGGTCGATCAGGGTTTGCTAAGCAATAACATCAACTGTTTATATAATGATATCAATGGAAATATATGGGTGGGACATGACAATGGTTTTTCTATTATCAAGGATGGGAAAATAAAATCTTATAACAAAGCTGGAGAAAAACCATTTACCTCACTGAGGGCCATTACGGGTGATAAACATGGCCAGGTTTGGTTGGCATCCTATATATATGGAGTGGTCACCTATGATGGAAAATCCTTCACCAAATTGAATGGACTTGCCAGCAATACCATTTACTCGGCCTATTGCGACGCAAAAGGAAATTTATGGTTTGGAACAGCCAAAGGACTCAATAAACTCCAGGGAGATTCGGTAAAAACAATTACGGTAGAAGAAGGGCTTTGTTCCAATACCATTGTTTCCATTTTAGAAGATACACACCACAGTCTTTGGTTCGGTAGTTCCGGAGGAGGGATCAGTCGTTTTGATGATGAACGTTTCATCCATTTTCCCAAAAATGAAAAAATGGGGAAACTGGTATATGATATTCAGCAAGACAAAGAAGGGCATATGTGGTTGGCTGCATCGAACGGTGGTGTAACCAAATTTGATGGCAAAGAGTTCAGGAATTTCAACGAAAAGGATGGTTTTACCTCTGTTATGATCAAATCGATCCTTTGTAAAGAAGATAGCAGTTGTTGGTTTGGCAGCAATGGGGCAGGAGCCTTTTTGTATGATGGTGAAACATTTGAACACTATACTTATAAGGATGGATTATGTGGTAGTTTTATTTCGGGGATCGATTCAGATATATATGGCAATATATGGTTTTCAAGTCTTGACAAAGGAGTCGGTTTTTATAAAGAGAGAAATAAAACTTTCTACCGCTATACAAAAGCAGATGGACTTGCTTCGGATCGGGTGAATGCCCTTTGTTGTGCAGAGAATGGTGATATATGGGTAGGAACATCTAACGGGGTCAACCGGATCCGGTTTTCTGAAGAGGACAGTACTTCCATCACCATTTCAACCATCAATCAATCCAATGGCTTAACCGGGAACAATATTAATTCACTTGTATGTAGAAACAATTTAGTTTATATAGGGACCTCCGGTGGAGGGATCAATATATTGGATCAAAACAACCGGGTGATCTCATGGAAAAAGAAACAAGGTCTGGGTTCCAATATTATTTATTCGCTGGTTTTTGATGAGAACGGAAACCTATGGTCAGGATCAGAAAAAGGGATTGATAAGATCGTCATCAAAAACGAAAGAATTGAAAGTGTAGTGCACTTCGGAAAAGCTGACGGGTTTGTTGGTGTGGAGAACACGATGAATTCCTCCTGTATGGATAGTGCCGGAAACTTATGGTTTGGGACCATCAACGGTGCTAATATGTACAACCCTGATTTTGATCAAAGTGATACATCCACATCCAAGATACAACTTACATCGGTTCATCTTTTATTCGACAGAATTGAAGATACGGAATACGGAGAGAATATTTCTTCCTTCGAGGAATTGTCCGGAAACTTAATACTCCCTTATTATAAAAATCATTTGAGTTTTAATTTTATTGCGATCAATTTCAAGAATCCGGATGCCATGAAGTACAAATGGAAACTTGAAGGGGAAGACAATGATTGGTCACCCGAGTTAAGCAGGAGGGAAGTTACCTATTCCAGTCTTCCTCCGGGGAAATACACTTTTTTTGTAAAAGCTTGTAATGAAAATGGTATATGGACCTCCCAGCCAGCCTCCTTTTCTTTTACGATCACTCCTCCTTATTGGACATCCACCTGGTTTATTGTATTGATGGGTACGCTAATCGTGTCGGCTCTTTTCATTATTGTTTATACCACCATCACCAGGGTGAAAACAAAGAACAAGACCACCAGAGAACGGCTGGAAATGAGTAAGAGCATCCTTGAATTACAACAGGCTACTTCGAGATTGCAAATGAACCCACATTTTATTTTTAACTCTTTAAATTCGATCCAGGGCTATATTGCTACTAACAATACTACAGATGCGAAATGGTATCTTTCGAAGTTTGCAAAACTCATGCGACTCATTCTTGACAACGCAAGAGAAGAGTTTATTCCATTAAGAGATGAGATCTATATCCTCGAGAACTATCTTATCCTCGAAAGAATGAGGGTGAATGAAAAGTTCGATTTTACCCTGGATATTGATGAATCCATTGATACCGAGGCGGTGGAGATACCACCAATGATCCTGCAGCCCTTTGTGGAAAATGCTGTGCTTCATGGTTTCCGACATAAAGAAGGCAAAGGTCTCCTGGCCATTGTTTTTACCTTGAAAGATGATATATTGACATGTGAAATAACGGATAATGGTATTGGAAGGCAAGCGGCCTCTGAACGAAAAAACAAATCTGCAGCCGGACATAAATCTTCAGCCATCACTATTACGGAGGAACGCTTGAAAAAACTATCGAAAGAATCGCAAAAGGAATCGGGCATCAGAATTATTGATCTGAAAGATGCGGAAGGTAATGGCAGTGGAACCAAGGTGATCATTCAAATACCCATTTAAACACATACTATGATAAGAGTTGTACTTATTGACGATATTAAAAACTCAAGGGTTACCCTGGCCGACGACCTGAAAACCTATTGTCCCGAGGTGCATATACTTGGGGAAGCCGATAGCGTTAAATCAGGCATAGAGCTGATTAAAACAGCCAAACCTGATATTGTATTTCTTGACATTGAGCTAACGGATGGCACCGGTTTTGATATCCTAGATGGTTTTGATAAAGTTGAATTCAAGATCATTTTTATAACCGGACTGGATTCCTATGGGATCAAAGCTATTAAATTCAGTGCTTTGGATTACTTATTAAAACCGGTAGATCCGGAAGAACTGGTAAATGCTATTGATAAGTATAAGGAAAACGAAAGGCAGCATGACCTGAAGGCCAATGTAGATTATCTACTGGAAAATATCAACAGCATCAAACCAAAATTTAAACGTATCGCATTAAGTAGTGCATCTAAAGTGAATATGGTGAATATTGATGATATTATTAGATGTGAAGCACAAAGCAATTATACTTTATTTTATTTATCAGGAGGAGAGCAGATCCTGGTTACCAAAAGCTTGAAGGAGTACGAAAACCTTTTGGAGGAGTATTCGTTTATGCGGGTTCATCATGCACACCTCATCAATCTCAATTACTTAAAAGAGTATATCAAAACAGACGGAGGTTATGCCATCATGACCGATCGTTCTAACGTGCCTGTTTCCGTCCGCAAAAGAGATCATCTTTTAAAGGAATTAGGCCTTTAGTCTAATGTGTTGATTTTAAATAACTTAATTTTCTATTATCCTGAGTCTAACCCAATCGGGTGAGGACTGGTTTTCACTTACAGGCTAGTTTCTACACTTACACGAAAAATCCCCACACTTAATTGAATGCCCCCTATTGTCGCCTCAGGCCGGCATAATTTTACCCTAGATTTTAAATAAAAACATAATTAATAATTGTACAACCATGAAAACAACCTCAAAAACCAGTAGCCTTTTATTCATGATCACCTTCATTAGTATATGGGCTGTTTCCTGTGAATCTAAAAAATCAGCGGCTAACCAAAACAACAACAACCATCCTACCAACGATAAGAAGGTAGAGTTGCAAAGCACCCAGGTCACCAATTCGAATAACAATAACAATTCGGTGCCGAACAATGTATATGCATCAGTGGATGACCTGGCTCCGGCAGAAAAAACCTTGTCACCCTATTTCATTGTATTGAGTGATGATCCATCTCATGAACAACTGCCTTTAAAAAGTACCTCCGCCAATGTAAACATTGCTGGGGTAATTGCGGATGTGGAAATTACCCAAGTGTATAAAAATACTGGTACCGGTATTCTGGAGGCAATTTATACTTTTCCTGCTTCCAGTCGTGCCGCGGTATATTCCATGGAAATGTACATAGGAAAAAGAAAAATTGTGGCTACCATTAAAGAAAAGCAACAGGCCCGGATAGATTATGAGCAAGCCCAGGAAAATGGTAACCGCGCTGCATTGCTTGAAGAAAGCAGACCCAATGTATTTCAAATGAATGTGGCGAATATTAGCCCGGGCGATGAAATAAAAGTTTGCCTTAAATACACAGAGCTGCTTGTACCTGAAGAAGGAACTTATCAATTTGTTTATCCAACAGTAGTAGGTCCTCGTTATTCCAGCAAAACTGAGCATGGTGGAACCCATTCGGATGAATATGTAGAAACTCCTTATTTACATGAAGGAGAACTTCCAACTTATGATTTCGATATTCAGGCACATATTGCAGCTGGTATGGATATTAAAGATGTAACCTGTACTACCCATAAAGTAAAAACCTCATTTCCGGAAACTAAAACGGCGAATGTTAGGCTTGACTCAGCAGAAAGAAGATCGGGGAACAAAGATTTTGTTTTGGAATATAAATTAGCCGGAAATAAAATTGAAACCGGCCTTTTATTATATGAACATGGGGATGAAAAATTCTTCCTGATGATGGTACAACCTCCGAAGGCCATCAAACCACAGGATATTCCTCCAAGGGAATATGTATTCATTATGGATGTTTCGGGCTCCATGAGTGGATGGCCGTTGGAGGTATCCAAAAAACTATTACGTAACCTGATCACCAATCTAAGACCTACCGATAAATTCAATGTAACCATTTTTGCATCTGCCCCTGAACTCATGTCTCCCATTTCATTGGATGCCAATACAGACAATATCAACAAAGCCATGACTTTTATTGATCAGCAAACCGCCAATGGTGGAACTGAATTACTTCCTGGTTTGAAAAAATCATTTGCATTGCCACGTGAATCAGCATCACTTTCCCGTTCATTTGTAGTATTGACCGATGGATACGTAGATGTTGAAAAAGAGTGTTTTTCGTTGATCAGAGGCAATCTTAACAATGCCAACTTGTTCGCTGTAGGGATCGGTGGTTCGGTGAATCATTACCTCATAGAGGGAATGGCCCATGCGGGAATGGGAGAACCCTTGATCGTAATGGACGAGAAAAATTCAGATCAGCAATGTGAAAGATTCCGTCAATATATTTCCTCACCGGTTTTAACTCAGGTAAAAAGAGATTTTGGCACATTCCAGGCTTATGATATTGAACCACTCACCAGTGCTGATGTATTAGCCGAAAGACCTGTCATCATTTTTGGTAAATATAAAGGAGAAGCCAAAGGAACCATTAAGATCTCCGGATATAATGGGATCAATAAATATACCACCTCGTTTGATGTATCCTCGGTGAAAGCAGATTCAAAAAATATGGCGTTGCGCTATCTATGGGCCCGTGAAAGAATAAAATTTTTAGAAGAGGACAATGCGTATAGTTTTAGTGAATACCTGGTTGATTCAGCCAAAGTAAAAGAGGTGACCAAGTTGGGATTGAAATATAACTTACTAACAGCCCATACCTCCTTTGTTGCTATCGATAAAACGGAAGTAATTGATCAAAATGGTAAAAAAACATTGGTACAGCAGGTATTGCCTTTACCTGAGAATGTATCCAACTATGCCATTGGTGCCGATTTCGGAATTGATGAGGAAACTGCCGAGTACAATATGGAAGAATTCTCGATATATAGTGAAATTATTCTTTCTCCAGCACCAGTTGAACCTCAGAATAAAGTAGTGATTGCGAACCTTGAGAATAAATTAGGCAAGCTGGTGAATGCGGCCCTGGCATCTGTTGACTTGATGGGTTGTGATTCAATAACAGTTACTGTTGATGGGTATGGAGTAGTGAAGAAAGTATCTGTTTGTGGTGATGTGATCTCGTCCAGTTCAAAATACGATATTGAACAACTCTTTTTCACCTATAATTTTTCTTTCCCTTCACTTAACCAGGAATGGTGTTTCATCATTAAATTCTAAGCATCATGAAAGCCAAGCAAATTTATTTGTTGTTATCGTTGTTAGTTTTGACTACTGTTCCTTTCATTGTTTCAGCGAGCCAGTATAGATGGAAGAGCAAGGAGCAATCGAAGTTGGTAGACAACCAGAAGCAGAATAGGATGTTTACGATACAGGATACAGGCAGGCAAAGCATCACTTTCATTCTGGGGGATGACGAAAAAGGTGCTAAACCTTATTACTCTCTTGCCTTTGATTATTACCGGACGGATAAATTTGCCCGTACAGAAAACATCAACAATACATGCAGATCATTGTCGGAAGTGAGGGATTATTTGAGAGATAACCCTCCCGGCAATGGCCGGCCCTGGGGTTTGATCCACCTGGTATCACATGGTAACGAATGGTATGGATTAAGTGTACCTGTGGAACCGGGGTCTAAACGTTCAAGTACCGATAGATTGGATGAATTTGTGAATGAAGGGAAATTTGAATCCTTATCAGATCAACTTATTGACGACTCCACCGAAATATTTCTTCATGGTTGTGGGCTAGGAAACGATCAGGAGTTACTCCAGGTCGTTTCTAAGGCCTTTGGCGGAAAAGGAAAACGCCCCCTGGTAACTGCATCGAAATTGAAGGAATATTATTTTTCTATGGGCCATCCCAATCAGCAAAAAAGGATCCAACTGTATTATGCTCAAACCTGGAAAATATACTACCAATTTAAGAGCAGACCCGACAATGAAACGTTGAAGCAGGAATTTGCTCAACGGTATCCGGAGGAAAAAGTGGATTGGGAAGAGGCGTTGAAATACACCAATCCAGCCGTTCCCAGCGATGTATTCCATTATGAGGTGAACATTCCAGTTTATTATACGGTGAAATATGCTTCAAAGGATAGTTTACCCGACCTGTCTTCGGATGAAAAGAAATTGAAGTTCATTAAATCTCAAAAGAAATTTGCAGGCTTGATCGGGAAATCAAAGATCCCATTTGAAAAATTTACATGGACCACCAAGCGAATTTATGTTACCGATGATAAAAACAAAAAACAACCGGCGATCAGTATTACCGGGTGGTGTACCGTTTTATGTGTGGTAAAGCCATTGATCATGGAAAATCAGAACTCAGGTTGGACCTCTAGGCCCTATTACCCGGCAAAAACGGATACAACCTATTTTGGAATAAGTTAAAAGTTGGCTTTTCGTTGCTGGTTATTGGTTGTTGGCTTACATAAGGGCTTACCAAACAACCAATAACCAACAACTACCGAATGATTTGTTCTTTACCTACTTCAAATTCATTTATACCCTCTTCGCTGGAAATATCATAGGGAATTTTGGTGGAAACCTTGTACCATTTTCCTCCGTCCATTTCCTCCATCATTTCTCCGGTAAAAGTAATTTCAACGGGATAAATGGATGTTTCGTTATAATGGGTGTCTGCTCCGCAAATAACTGGGACCTTTTCCACAAAGGTATGGAGCATCCCATGACGGTCTACTAATTCGCACCGCAGGAATCCCGGTTGCCAATCAATATATTCAACTGCGTTTACACGGAGAAATACTTTGGACATAGTGAATGGATCATGCCGTAAAGATAATTTCTATTTATTTAGGATTACCCTATTTGTTGAAATTCCTTGCTCATTTCTTATTTGCACACAATACATTCCATTGGCCAGTTGGTCCAATAAAACGAATTCACCAGGATGAATATGGGTTGAAAGTACCCTTCTACCATTTATATCAAAAACCGAAATAGCTGATTCTATTTCTACCGGAATATTCAGGACCCCTGAAGTTGGATTGGGATAGACTTGCCAAAAATCCTCCTCCAGGATTTCATCCACACCAACCGTGCTGCATAAGGTGGTAATCATACCACCATGCGATGAAAAGGGTGTGGGATTTGAAATAATAGTGGTAGTATTATTGAGTGTAAATGGTGCATTGCTAACAGTGGGCACAACGTTTGAGTCGGAAATAGAAACCGTAACCATGTTGCATGGACTGAATCCCAAGCTATCTGTTCGAACTGCATAATAGTCCCAGCCACCGGCCCCAACCTCGTTGGAGAGTCCACCTAACATAAAGCCATGATCCACCATTTCAACCACAGCCCGTGAATTATCCAATTCATTTCCTCCGTATAAATGCGACCAAATGATTCCGCCGCCTACATCCATTTTGAGCAGAAATGCATGGTGCCCGCCGGAACCAGTGATTTGACCCTGTCCTGTAACCACATATTGATCATCTTGTGTTTGAATAATTTCATATGCCCAAACGAGATATGGGTCGCCACATCTTTTTGACCAAACCGGATTTCCCAAGGCATCCGTTTTCATCATAAAAACTGAACCATAGCTTGGGCCAAAGGAATGTGTTTCTCCAACTACGATGTATCCGTCATCAGGAGTTTGTATTACTGAACTTCCAGCATCACTATTGACCCCACCATATACTTTTGACCATTGTATATTGGCATTGGAGTCTGTCTTAATCAGAAATATATCGTCTTGACCGACCCCAAAACTATTGGTATATCCGGTAATGATATAACCATTGTCACTGGTTTCCTTGATGTCTAAAGGTGCATCATATCCTGGAGCAACAATAGTTTTTGTCCATATAGTATCTCCCCATGCATTTATTTTCACCATATAAGTGTCGAAACTTGTACCTCCTCCAAATGAACTGCTGGTTCCCATCAACAAAAAACCATTACCTCCAACAGGAATAATATCTAAAAATTCATCATTGATCAACCCTCCGTATGTTTTTGACCACATCACCTGTTCACCGGTATCGAGCTTAATAATAAATGCATCAGCATCCCCGGCCCCGAAACTATATGTTTTTCCAATGACCATCATCCCACCGTCATTCGCCTGATGTGCATTTAAACCATATTCGCCTTGGCCACCTCCCAGAACTTTGGTCCACATGGTGTCTCCATCCGCATCAATTTTCACCACGTATATATTTCCAGGACCAAAGCTATTGGTATTACCAACGAACATAAAGTTTTTGTCGAAAGTGCCTCTCAGGGTCCAACAAAACTCCAGACCTGTACCCCCATAATCTTTTTGAAAGGTCTGACTGTACGTATTAAAAGCCAGCGATAGAAACATTCCTGCTAAACATATTTTTATTTTCATCGCTGGCTTTTTAATAAACATATAAACTTCAGTTTGAATATACGCGATTATTTGTTGACGATCACCCTGCCGGCCGAAACTCCTTTTGCATTTTTCACCATGATCACATACATTCCATTGGATAATTGACCTAAGGATAAAATCTGACCAGGTGTGAGAATGGTTGATAGCACCATTTTTCCATTCATATCAAGGACGGAGATATCCGAAACTAATTCAATAGGAAGATTGAGAAAATCGGAAGTTGGGTTAGGATAAATACCTTGCAATGCTGTTACAACTGTTTCATCAATAGCTAAAGGTTGATTCCGCTTTACCACCTTACCTCCTTCGCCTAGAGCAAATAACGTATTTCCTCCTCTGTGAAATCTTTTCAAGGCGAAATTCGATGTATAATCGAGGGTTGATGTGGATCCATTTACTTTTAAAATGGTAGAAGTAGCTCCTGTTTGATTTGTAATATATCCTTCCGTGCCGTTGGTCATGAATACATCTGTATAAGCGAATGCGGTGGTTGTATCCGTATGTATAGTATCCCAACTGGTTCCACCATTCGTTGTTCTAACAAAATAATTATCATATACAGGGAACCCTTTTGTAAATACTGCGAAACCGAGATTGCCATTTAAAAAATGTGTTCCACTGAATGTAGAATAATCCGAACCAAATATGCGTTCCTGGAAAGTTCCTATGCCATCTCGTCGTATCACAGATCCCCTATAGGCGAATGTACCGTCCCAACCCGTGAAAATAATGGTATCGGCCCCCACATGTTCTTTATCATTGGCTGAAGAGTACCCACCCATTGGAAGTGGTGTCCAGTTTTGGCCACCGTTGGTAGTATGATATACGATGCTAAATATACCGGTAACAAAACCATTGGAAGCATCCGTGAATCTCATCATATTATATACATCACCAGCTGGCAGGGTGTCGGAGATCCATGAATTACCTCCATTGAAGGTAGTTTTAAGCATGGTGATCGCTCCGCTGTCAACCAACACAAAACCGGTATCCGCTGATATAAATTCTATATCAATAGCACCTACACCAGGATTGATGATCACACTATCCCAACTTGATCCTCCGTTAGTGGTTTTGAAGATCATGGGATAACCATCGGCCATTACATACCCCAGGTTGTCATTTACAAAGGATCCCTTGGCCAATGCATATGGATAAGGGATACTTATATCTGTCCATTGTGCCTGAACTGAATTTACGCATAATAAAATAGGTAGAAGGAGGGAAAGGAAACGTGATTTTTTCATAACTTGAGTTTTAATTATAGTACAATGATACGTTGCAACTGTCTATTTGGTCATGTACTATTTTTCCCGAAGTATGCAAAAACAGGATTAAATGTTATTCTGTTGTTAATGCTATGATTTACGAAGCTCAACTACTGCGCAATGAGCTTTCCGGCAGCCATACGCATTCCTTTTTGATTAATGGAATAATAGTAGATCCCGGAAGGAAGATGGTTCCTTTTGATCTCTATGCTGGTCGTAAATATGTTGGTTATCCTTTGAACTTCCCGCCCATGAATATCGATTATTCTTAATTCAGCATTTTCGAATTCTTCACCTGATTGTATTTCTATACTTAATGAATGTATAAAAGGATTTGGATATAGATTTAATTTGATCTCAGGTTGTGGATCAGCTTCCAATCCCATGGTAGTACAAAGGGTGGATACAGATCCTCCATATTGAATACCTGGATTAATATTGATGATATCACCTCCTCCTGCCATCAGGGTTGCCGTATTCGATGAAACGAACAGCTGACTATTTTCTGTTGTGGCAAAATCAATCCCATTACAACCGCTGTTACCCATACTATCTGTTTTTACCATATATATATCCCCATTGCCTGCCCCGAAATTTGCAGAACCTCGAATGGTAACATATCCTCCATCGTTTGCCTGAATAACATCCCAAGCCCAATCATTATTAGCTCCACCAAATGATTTCGACCAATTCACCATTCCTGCACTATCTGTTTTTATTAAATATATATCCCCTCCATTAGAGCTGGTGAGTCCACTTAAAATAAATCCTCCATCATTTGTTTGTTTTACAGCATAAACTCTTTCAGCACCAGCTGTTCCATAAGCCTTGCTCCAAAGTACCGTACCATTGATATCTATCTTTACCAATAAGGCATCATGACCACCTGCTCCAAAACTACCTGTATAACCACCCATCATATATCCTCCATCAGAAGTTTCAATAATTGAATTGGCACGATCATATCCGGCTCCTCCTATAGATTTTGTCCATTGTATATGACCCAGGTTATTTGTTTTTACCAGATAGATATCCGTTGCTGTACCAAAACTAGAAGTATATCCAGCTGCGATATACCCTCCATCAGATGTTTGTTGCAGTGATGACCCATATTCCAATCCGATAGCACCACCATAAGTATGGGTCCATGTTGTATCTCCATTGCTATTGGTTTTGATCAGATAAAGATCTCCTCCACCTGCACCATAACTTAAAGTTACACCGCAAATAATATATCCTCCGTCTGTTGTTTGCCGAACATTATATGCATCATTGATATTTGAACCACCGATCGCTTTACTCCAGGAGAGATTGCCTGTAGCGTCGAACTTATTTATAAAGATCAATTCGTTATTAGCTCCATAACTGAATGTACCGCCTGCTACAATATATCCACCATCCGTAGTTTGTTGAACTGCGTTAGCCCAGTCGCTGAGTGAATCACCCAATACCCTGGTCCACAAGGTATCGCCATTGACATCAGTTTTGATCAGGTATAGGTTTACACTATCTGCCGTAAGTGTATGAATTTGTCCGGCGATGATATATCCGCCATCCGTTGTTTGTCGGATCGCTTTTCCGTCATCTGATTTGGTGCTACCGTAAGTTTTTTGGAAGGTAAGTTGTTGGGCGTAATTTGTAATCGTGCATGAGATTAAGAAGGTAAGAATGATTAGTCTTACTTTCATAGTTGGTATTTAAATCTAAGACTGAAGATCGATTGAAATGGTTGCATTTGCTTTTTTTGGACCTGGATAAGAGTGGTATCCTTTTTATCTCCATCGAAGTACGAATCTTGCCTGAAGCGGTTCGTAGTTCGTAAGTTCGTATGGTTTTATTCGTACTTCGGTGGAGATAAAAAGAGATAGCAGAATAGGCACCCCAAACATAACCTGCACTAAATAATCGATTTAGATAATTTCAATCTTCGGGGTGACTGTTTTTTGCCCTATCTTATGTATATTCGTAAGCGTATTTTATAGAGCCATGCGAATAGTTTCTCTTCTGATCACATTCTTATTTTTTTCCGTCTTATCTGCTCAGACCTCTGATTCTATACATCAAAGAAAGGTCACCACGTTTGATTTTAGCCAGCCAATCAAAATCAACCTGGGAACTGGAATAGGTGATAAGCTCAAGTTGGATTCTTTGTTGAACCAATTGCCCTATATCGATACAAAGACAAAAAGCACCATCACTGTAAATCCTGAGCTAGGCAAGTTATTAGAAACCGAGTATGCACCCATTACACAGGATGATCGAATCATTTTTTATTCTCCAAGAAGAAAAGGCGAGGTGTACGATGAATCCACGTATTCTTCTATCCCCAAGAAAGGTTGGAGCGAACCTACCCGTTTTGGGTATAGAAATATTTATGATGCAGAGCTGGATGTTGAAATTGATTCCACAAAAAAATCGTTCATGCAGGAGCAAAGTGAATACTATGCTGCGCAAAATACAACAGCTGAAGAGTATTATGATCTCAATATTCCCGCGGAGATGGACCATTCAGATCGAAGTACCTGCAACCTGAACCGAATGGTATTTGGATGGCATCCTTATTGGCAAAATGGATTGGAAGCAAATTATGATTGGGACCTCATCAGCGATTTTTGTTATTTCTCTTATGATGTGGATCCGAATACAGGAAATGCCTCTTCTACCCATAGCTGGGCAACCATTAATTCGGTAGATACAGCTTTGGCCAGAGGATTAAATGTACATTTATGTGTTACTTTATTCAGTGGACATGCTACTTTTTTTGGAAATCCAACAGCCCAAACCACTTTGATTAATAACTTGATCAATGCAGTGAGCAGCCGTGGAGCCCATGGCATCAATATTGATTTTGAAGGTTTGCCTGCTTCGCAAGCCGCCAACTTTACCAATTTCATGATCGATTTATGCACTGCGGCGCATACTTTTGATCCGAATATGAAAATCTCCATCTGTCTTTATTCTGTTGACTGGAGCAATGTCTTTAATGAACCCGTTCTTGCTCAATACGTGGATTTCTTTACCATTATGGGATATGATTATTATTATAGTGGAAGTTCACAGGCGGGACCTACTGATCCTTTATATGGTTTCTCTACAGGCTACGATCGTTCCTTGTCACGATCCATTACCTATTATTTAGATGCGGGTATACCGGCCGATCAATTGGTATTGGGCTTACCTTATTATGGAAAAGAATGGGAAACCACTTCGAATACTATTCCCGCCAGTACTACCGGAAACTTTACCTATTCGAGGACCTATAATTATGTAAAGAACAATGCTTCCGGTTTTTATACCAACCCAGTATACAATGTTCGTTCAGTATCTAAAGATTATATTTTTCAGAATGCAGGAACCTGGCGTCAATGCTGGCTGAGCGAAGGGTATGAAATGGAAGAAAGGTACGACTTTATCAATACCCGTGATCTGTTGGGGATTGCGATATGGGCTCTGGGTTATGATGACGGTTACACGGAAATGTGGGAAGCCATCGAAAATAAATTGACAGATTGTGAAGTAGTGGCCTGCACAGATACCATTTACGACGGTGGCGGACCTGAAATGGACTATTACGACAATGAAAGTTATACCTATACCATTAGCCCTGATTGGGCAACGTCCGTTTCTCTCAACTTTTTATCTTTTGTTACCGAACAAGGCTATGATACCTTGTTCATCTATGATGGGGCTAATACTTTAGCGCCATTGATAGGGGCCTATACAGGTACCAACTCTCCTGGTACCGTTAATTCATCCGGACCTAGTCTTACCCTGCGCTTTAAATCGGACGTTAGCACAAGAGAAGAAGGATGGATGGCGATATGGACCTGTTCACAGGATAATATTCCCCCTGTTACCGATATTCAAGACCCGGGTAACTGGATCGTAGACGACGAGAATATTAGCTTTATCGATTCTGATAATATCAATGTTCAATATTCATTCTGGAATGTGGCTGATCTCAATAATGGCCACTGGCATTCGAATATTGCAGAAGGATTTTGTATGGATGAGTTTACCGAACTCAGTACTGACTGGATAAATATGACGGGTACCTGGGGTTTAAATGCTGGAACTGTTCTTCAATCAGACGATGCCAACGCCAATACCAATTTATATATCAATGTCAATCAGAATAATTTCGATGAGTATTTCTATGCCTGGAGGGCAAGAACAGGTGGGTCTGGCGCTAATAGAAGATCAGGTTTACATATTATGTGTGATGATCCTACTTTAGCTAATAGAGGTAATTCCTATTTTGTATGGTTCAGGGTAGATCAATCACAACTTCAATTTTATGAGGTAACCAATGATGTTTTTTCTTTGATGCATACCATCAGTCTAACCACTTTACCTAATACCTGGTACGATTATCGGGTATTGTACAATAGAACCACTGGAAGGATAGACGTATATGTGGATGGGAATCATATTGGTTATTGGCAGGACCCTAGTCCACTCACTATTGGCAATGCTATTTCATTCAGATCCGGCAATGCAACTTATGAGGTGGAAGATATTGTGGTGTATAGAAGTAGGTTGACCAATGAAATGGTTACTGCGGGTACCATGAGCTCCATGTTGCGTTATGAGAATCCTTCCCCACTTACACCCGCGGGATGTGTTCGTTCCACTGTAGTGGATGATCTTTATTTATTAGGTGATGATACGTTATACCGCAATGTTGATTTTACTCCTCCGGTGAATGTTGCTATACCCACCGAGGAAGCATTAGACATGGATACTATCCTAAATCTAGCGTCCTTCCTTGAATATGCCAATGTATATACAGATCCGAACTCCGGAGTAAATCATGCTCAATATGGGTTGGGTTCGGCTCCTGATCTGGATGATGTGATCGCCTTTGGAAATTTACCTGCTGGAGATAGCATATTAGTGAGTACTTCCGGATTGACTTCAGGACAATATTATTATTTCAACCTCTATGCGGTTAACGAAGCTGGGCTGGTTTCGGATACCATTTCAAGCGATGGGTTCTTATATATCAATACTGCCGGAACGGGGGAAGCCGAAAGCGAAATTTCTTTTTATCCTAATCCTACTTCCTCTTTTATCGTGATCAATGTTATCGAGGATACGGAGGTCCAACTGGTGGATGCCAATGGCAAAGTGGTATTGAGCCGCTTTATTCCTGCCGGGACCAATGTGCTGGATGTTCAGGAAATAGCTGCTGGTTATTATTTCTTATCTTTGGGAGATAAGAAGTTTAAAATATGTATCGTAAAATAACAGGGGCTTTTTTTCTGGTTCTGCTTGCATGCTCTTGTAAAACTTCTGACCTCTATTTTTCTCATCCATACGAGACGATTACCACTTTGCCCGGACCTGAAGATATGGTACTGGATACGATTGGTGCCGAAAAACAGATCATCATTGCTTGTGCTTCCAGGAGAAAAAATGAAAACTTCGTAGCGGGGATCCAAACATATAATATAGTTGTTGGTTCAACCATTTCGGATCTGCCCATCAAGGGTTTACCTGATTCCATTCGCTTCAACCCACATGGCATTGACCTGGGAATCTATCGGGGTAAAAAAATACTCTGGGTGATCAATCATGAGGATGATAAGAAACGTCAATCTATATTGAGGTTCAACATAGAACCTGACAGACTTGTGTATGACACCTTATTTTTAAGCGAAAATATTATTTCTCCGAATGATATCTGCGATGGAGGCAATGGGAGTTTTTATTTTACAAATGATGCCGGTTCAAGGAATAGTGGTCTGGCAGTTTTGTTGAAGATGAAGACAGGTAGTATAGTTTATTATAATGGAAAAGGGAATTACCAGGTATTCAATAAAAAGTTTGCTTATCCCAATGGGATCATCAAGTTCAAAGACCAACTGTTTTTTTCTACTTCCCGGCAGAATAAAATATTTTCCATTCAACTACATGCAGATGGTTCGATGATCAATGATTCGGTAAGTTTGATCACCAAAGGAACGAGTTGGGATAATTTTTCGGTGAACGGAAATCATTTAATATGCACCTCTCATTCAAAACCTATTAAATTTTTAAGACATAGGAACCACGAAAAAAACGAATCTCCTTTTCAGGTTTACAGCATTAATCCCATTACAAAAACCAAAGGCATTGTTTATCATACCGATGGAGAATCTATCAGCGCAGGTTCGACGGCCATTTATTATAAAGGTGATCTATACATATGCCAGGTCTTTGATCCTTATATTTTAAAAGTGAATCTGCATCATTATTAATGGAGCGTTCTATTGAAATAGGTGATTATGTAGGGATCCTGGAAGGGACTGAAAAAGGCTTTGTGACCCGCATCGAAAAGAACAAGGCCTGGATAGAGACCGATGATGGATTTGAGATCACCAGCTTATTGACCAAGTTGGTAAAATATCCTTCCAAGAAAAAACCAAAGTCCATCAACCCAGATAAACCAGGACCTAAAAAGGAAGTGAAGGATGAATTTCCTGAAAGTAAAAAACCGGTAATAAAAAAAGTGAAGGACAAGGATTTTAGAATTCATCCTGCGTTGATTGGAGAAGGAAAGAAGATAACCTCAAAAAAGCATGAGGACAAAGTTTGGGAAGTGGACCTTCATATCGAAGAGATCATAGATCATTATAAACACCTAACCAATGGTGAGATCGTTGACATCCAATTAAAACATGCCCGGTCGGTGATCGACAAGGCCAGAATTCATAAGATTGGCAAGGTTGTATTTATTCACGGTAAAGGAAAAGGAACATTGAGACAGGAGTTGTTGAATCTTTTATCGGGTTATACCTTTCTTGAGTTTTATGATGCTTCTTTTAAAGAATATGGAGGAGGAGCAACAGAGGTACGTATTTTTGTAAGTAAAGTCTAGCTGGCCGTTAACCGTTAACGGATAACGGATAAACCTCCATCAGACCAGCCGTTTAAGAAAAGGTATTTTGCTTAAGGCAAAAGTAACCAGGGTGCAAGCGATCAAAATAAAAACGGGGAGGAATAGATATTGATACGTTTTATAAGTGGCTATAAATGAATTTCCCATATTGTTCACAATGAAAGTATGGATCCAGCTGGCCAATAATACATGCATGGCATAGATACCCAATGAGTATTTCCCTAAACTGGCCAGCGGTTTCCACTCCAAGGGCTTGAAAGAATTTTTTGCAACAAGGAATACACCTACACCTAAAAGAAAAGTAGAGAATACATAATCTACTCTTTGTCTTAATTTGATCTCACCTAAATACCATATTTCCCCAAAATGCAACGCATAACCTACGATTAAGATCAACAACGCCGGAATAAGAGTAATTCGAATAGGTTTTATGCTGAACATAACTCCCAATGAGAATGGAAGAGCCGAAAAGAAGATCAGGTTATTGGTATTGAATTTAGGTGGCAACCCAAAAGTTTCCACTGGAATACCTATGCTTGATTTTACGTAAGCTTTTGTTAATGCTCCAATAATATAAAGTATGAAAGAGATCACCACCATTAAATAAACCCTTTTGGTCCGGAATAAAAGGAAATAGGCTGTGGTTAAGGCCAAGCTAAAAAAGAACCAAAGATGCTGGCTCCATCCTTTGAATGCTATATAATCCCATCGTTGATCGATCACGGAATGTAATTTAGTATTGTAGGCTTTCCAGAAGCCCCGGATATAAATTTCGCCGGTGGGAGGATTGATAAAATAGATCAATTGCCAGGCAATATAGAGGAAAAGAAGTTTTTTTATATAATTCCAATAAACAATGGGCTTGTCATTGGTCTTTAATTTTTCTGCAAGAAAATATCCGCTTACTACAAAAAAGAAGGGAACAGCAAATCTGGCTATTTGGTTAACAATTAAGGTAAGGTCTTTGTCTTTCGAATAGAAATAATGAATACAGATCACTGCAAACGCTGCAATAAATCGTGCAGATTCAATAGCCCCTATCCTTTTTCCCATATTGGATGAGGAGAATTATTTTTTCTCAGGAGCCATCCATCTATATACCAATCCTGCCAATATAGCTCCTACAATAGGTGCGGCCCAGAATAACCATAGCTGGTTCCATGCCCAATCACCTACAAACAATGCCTGGCTGGTGCTCCGTGCAGGATTTACCGAAGTGTTGGTGATAGGGATGCTGATCAAATGGATCAATGTCAAAGCCAATCCAATGGCCAATCCACCGAATCCTTTGGCTGCATTTGAATGGGTAGCTCCTAAAATAACGATCAGGAAAAAGAAAGTAAGAACTACTTCTGCAACCAGAGCAGCAACTAAACTATATTGTCCTGGAGAATGTTCGCCATATCCATTGGCAGCAAAACCACCTAATTCAAAACCTTCTTTTCCACTGGCTATCACATATAAGATACCAGCTCCTGCAATCGCCCCGAATATTTGTGCAATTACATAAGCCAATATATGTTTACCTGGAAAGCGGCCACCCATCCAGAGTCCAATCGTAACTGCCGGATTAAAATGTCCACCCGAAATATGTCCAACCGCATAAGCCATGCTTAAAACCGTTAGACCAAAAGCGATGGAAACTCCAATGAAGCCGATCCCAAGATCTGGATAAGCTGCTGCCAATACAGCGCTTCCACAACCTCCGAATACAAGCCAAAGAGTTCCTAAAAATTCTGCCGCAAGTTTATTAGTTAGTTTCATGATATGGGTGTTTATTGATTAGTATAAATATAGCAATTTTTACTTATCCAACATGCTCCCTTAATCCCACTTTATAAGCTAGTTGCATATATTTTTTAAAAACACCGTTGATATCTTTAGAATCATAGATCCTGAAATGATGCACATACCAACGATTGTTGAGATTGTTTATTTTGTAAAATATAGAAGGGTCATCTTTTTTTTCTACCAATACCAAATGTCCGTCTATAAAATCCGGTCCTAATTTATTAATGGAAGCAAATCTCATCAATACAAGCAACGCGACCCTGGTTTTTACAGGATGGATTTCATATTCCCCAATGGTTTTATATTCCTCCAGGAAATGATAGAACAATTCTTTGGCTCTTTCTGTTTTACCGGCTAAAAACCCTTCCATGCTATATTGACCACAAGAATGGGATTGGTTCTTATTGTAAAATTTTTGATGACAATCTGGGCAGATCCACATGGAGATTATTTATCAATGATCAGGTATTCGGTTCGGCCGGTTACCCTGATCCATTTAACAATACCATATTCCTTTGAGATCCAAACCTGCCCTCGATAAGTGGTCTCTGGCCATATATCGGTATGATCGATCAAAAGGCAATTGATTTTCTTGGAATAAGTGGGGATCTCAACATCCGCCATTTTAAATCCGGATAACAAGGTTGTTCGATCGCCAACCTTGATTCGGACAGTATCATTCGGTTGTACCATGGCAGGTACGGTATTCACAAAATCCTTTAATGTTAATTCGGATAATTCATAGGTAAAGAAAAAATCTGCCAGCTTTATCTGGGTCTTTTGGAACAGCAGCGCAGAAAAAAGGAAGTGATTGGGTCCTGCGGACATTGTGTCACCGTTATCCTGAAGATAATAGAATTTAAGATTGTTTACGTCAACTGTTTTATATTGATATTGTTTCTTATCAAAGATGGTATCTCCTTTTCTAACAAAAAAGCAATCATAGTTAAAAACTTTGTTTTCAATGGGGCGTAAAAAATCCATGAGGTTGATTTGAGCAAATCCTGAGGAAAAAGAGAGGAAACAAACTATGGTCAGCAGGATCTTATATATAATGTAGCCACTTTTCATTCGAAACAGAACTATTTAAATTGTTCCAGGAATTTTTTTATTGCTTCCCAATATTCCTCATTCCCTTCCTGCTTTTTCCACAATGCCCTTGATCCATGTTTGCCTTCCCCTTTTGGCAAGAAGGAAACTTTATCTTTGGCCGGGATCACCTCAAATACTCCTTTCCAATCCGATTCTTCGTTTTTTGCAGAAGTAATAAAAACCGGGCAGTTAATAGTTTTTGAATGTTCCGTTACCGTTTTTCCATTGATCGTAAAATATTCACCCGGAGAAAAAGAAACAATCCCATCTATATCTCCCGGGTTTTCCGAACCCAATACCAATACCAGGGCAGAGGAATAGGAGCTTCCCCAGGCAAGGATAGTGGTTGGATGGTAGGTAGTTTTTACATAGTTCAAGGTAGTTTGAAGATCAGGATATGCATTTTCGTATTCAGTACCTTTTCTCTTCTTCACCGCATCTGCATAGGTGGAATTTTTCACATCATTGATCTCTTCGCCTGAACGTTGATCAACCGCAATACAATTGAAACCCAATTTATTGAGCTCAGGAGCGATCTCCAGGTATTCACCCCGGCTCCAACCTGCCTGGTGAAAAAGCATGATAAACGGAGCGGTGCTGTCTTTGATCAAATACAGATCTGCTTTCATGGTGAGATCATCGGTGGTTTTTATGTCCACCGTCATCATGGTGTCAGCTCTGCCAGATTGAACTTGGGGTTCGGTTTTTATTTTTTTATCAGCATTACCTGAACAACTTAGTTGTAGTCCAAGAATAATAAAAGCGGATAGTATAGGAGTTAGTTTCATAGTTATTCTATTTTTTTGACGGTTTCTTTCATTTTTCCTTCCTGATAGGTGGTTTCTTGCAGAAGCTCTCCGTCAATAGCATATTCTTTCCAGGTTCCATCAAATTTATCCTCCGAAAAATTCCCTTCTATCATTTTTACTCCGGTTGAATAATAATAAATACACGGACCTTCCAGCAAACCTTCTGCAAAAGTGAGGGTCCTTAATAAAGCCCCATTTGGCCGGTAAACATGTAACATGCCCGTCCCATTTTTGAAAGTTCCTGGTTTGAGTTTTTTCCCATCTATAGAATACAATTTTTTTACATTCCATAGTTTTTGCTCCAGGTATTCCAGCTCCGACAGGGGAGCTCCCTTATCGTAGGTTGCAACGGTTGATGGAGGTTTGCCCGGCACATCATAATAATGGTTGACCGGACCGCTGATCTTTGTTTTTGATAAGGTGTACCATGCAAGAACATAGCCCGAAATATGATGGAGTACATAATTTCCTTGTAAGAAATCATCCCAGGCATAACCTCCTCCCAATTTATGGCCGGCGGAATCCTCTATATGAAAAAGTTGTTTGCCAAGCAGGTCACATGGAACATGGTCCGGTAAAAAAATATTCTGGTCCCAATCGCAGCTTTGATAAGTGGAAGTGGCAAATTTGGGATGGATAACCACCGGATAAATATTTTCGAGGCTATCGTTTACAATTACTTTCCGGAGACTATCATTATAGATCTTAGGTTCAGGAAAAATATATGACTGGGAAAATCCTTTGATTGAAATGAAAAGAAAAAGAATGAAAAAAAGACTTCTATTCATCCGTTTTGGTATTTAATCAAATATACAATAAATAGCTTTGAATGCTGCAACTCAACTAAATATTCTGCTGATGTTCCTTTAATGATTCCTGGTGTTTTTCGATCGCATGTGGATCATATTTGAAGAAAAAATTAAGCCATCCCAAGCGGGAAGCTCTGAAAAGAGCAGGAGTTAAGATTAAAATGGTACCGATAATAACGGTGGCATACAATTCAAAATTCTTAAAGAATGGGATCCAAGGCGACATGGCCACAGATATGGTAACGGCAATGGCCACCCCCAATGCATAACTCACATAGCCTGCACCAAAATAAAATCCAGGCTCAGGGAGAAAATCCTGTCCACATTTATCGCAACGCCTGTTCATTTTTCCTATATGCTTCAGATTATAAGGGTTCCTATAAATAAATACCCTGCCTTCGTTACATTTTGGACAAGTTCCTGTAAATACACTATATAATTTACCTTTCATATTTGAACACAAAGATAATACAGAAATAAGCGGTAAAAACTAACCTAGATCATTTTTTACCAGGCAAATAAAGGAAGGCCCTTCATCATCGCATGTACCTTTTCACCAACCCCCTCCATGGTAGTTTCATTTGCATGGTCCATCAATACCTCATCGATCAAAGCTACAATGGTATCCATTTGGTCTTCTTTAAGCCCGCGGCTGGTAATGGCCGGTGAACCAATGCGGATACCAGAAGTTACGAAAGGGGATTTATCATCAAAAGGCACCATGTTCTTATTCACGGTGATATGGGCAGCATTCAATGCATTTTCAGCCGCCTTTCCTGTTACATCTTTATTTCGTAAATCTATTAGCATTAAATGATTATCTGTTCCACCGGAAATAATATTATATCCTCTGCTTACAAAAGCTTTGGCCAGGGCTTGCGCATTTTTTATGACTTGCTGGGTATAGGTTTTATATGAATCCTGTAGATCTTCGTAAAAAGCGACTGCTTTAGAGGCAATCACGTGTTCCAACGGTCCACCTTGGGTGCCTGGGAAAACAGCTCCGTCCAATACGGCACTCATCATCTTCAATTCTCCTTTCGGAGTGGTATGTCCCATTGGATTTTCAAAATCCTGGCCCATCATGATCACTCCTCCTCTTGGTCCTCGAAGGGTTTTATGCGTAGTGCTGGTAACAATATGACAATGTGGAAGTGGATCATTTAAATGACCTTTGGCGATTAAACCAGCCGGATGAGAAATATCTGCTAATAGAAGTGCGCCAACACTATCTGCCACTTCTCTTAATTTTTTATAATCCCAGTCTCTGCTATAAGAGGAGGCCCCGCAAATAATGAGCTTAGGCTTTTCTTTGGTAGCTATGTCGGCTATTTTATTAAAATCAATTCTACCGGTTTCTTTTTCTACTCCATAAAAGAAAGGTTGGTATAATTTACCGGAGAAATTTACTGGCGATCCATGGGTGAGGTGACCTCCATGAGATAGATCAAACCCCAGGATCTTATCACCTGGATTGATGCATCCCAGCATAACAGCTGCATTGGCCTGGGCACCACTATGTGGTTGAACATTGGCCCATGCTGCCCCGAACAATTGTTTTAACCGGTCAATGGCCAATTGCTCCACCTCATCCACCACTTCACAGCCTCCGTAATACCTTCTTTTGGGGTAGCCTTCCGCATACTTATTGGTAAGTACCGAGCCCATGGCCTGCATCACCTGTTCGCTGACGAAATTTTCGGATGCAATTAATTCGATGCCATTGGTCTGGCGTTCTCTTTCCTGCTGAATAAGATCAAAAATAACGGGGTCTTTGGCCATAGATGTAGATTTAATAGTACAAAAATAATATTCCTGATGGTTGCCACAATTTTAATTGTCTTCAAAGTTTAGCAAATGTGGTTTAGTGGTAAAACAAAAAAGGGAGCCAATAGCTCCCTTTTCTTATGATCTCTAAACAAGATTCAATTATTTTACAATGATAATATTGAATTTATCTGCGAAAGAACCTTGAGCTTTCTCAGTTTCGTCAAATAATTTTTCTCTTTCATCATCCAAGACAGGGATCAAAGCTTCTGCTCTTTGTTCTCCTTCTACTGTCATTTCTTCAGCACGGATAATGTTGATGAACTCTTTCAACTCTTTATTAGCGATATTGTTCATATGAGTAAGATATTTAATACCCGCATCTCTGAATGTACTGTCTTTTTTAAATGGTTGAAGGTTGTTCAATTTAGCCAAACCATTTTTTGAACGGCTAGCCAATGTATCAGCTTTGGTGATAGCACCTTGCTGATCTTCTTCTTCAATTGCATCGGTCCAAGCTTGATCCACATCGTCAATGATATCAACGATATAATCATTATATTTTACTGGATCTGTAAATTTCAGACGTTTATCTTTAGCTCCACATGAAACTAAAAAAGTTACAATTGCAAGGGTGAGCACAATACTTACTTTCTTCATAGATATTTTTTTTGAATTAGATTGGCAGCGAAAATATGACAAAAAACCGGAAAAAAAATATTTTCCAAGTATTATTTAAGAACTATTGAGTAAATGAGCAGTTTAGCTTATTGACTGTTGTTCTTTACAAAGCTAAGTTGGGCTGACTTCAATTGAAGGATGTAGCTATCCTTGTCGGCCCCAATTTGGTTGCCAATTGCGGTAAACCTGAAATACAGAGAATCAGATACATCTTCCATGAGGCCGATCTGGATGGCCTCCCTAAACTCATTCCTGGCCATTTCATTCATATAGCAGAAATAACGTGCTGCGGCAGCCCTGTAAAGGGTATCTCCCTTAAAATCAGCTAGTTTATGCATATTTTTACAGGAAGTGTCAGAGGCCTGGACCAAAGAATCCAATTGCTTGTAAACCAATGCACTATCATCCATAGAAGTGAGTGCTGCGTTCCATAGCCGGTTTACCTCTTCAAAATGCCGGTTGATATAGTTGTTGTATCCATCTGCAGTTTTAAAATAGGTTTTATCCGGATCTTTCTTTCCCGCTGAACCACAGGAAAAAATGAAGCCAGCTAGCAGCCCAATGGCATTTATTCTATTTAATGACCACATTGAATTTCTTTGCAAATTTTTCCTGGGCAGCGATCAGGGCATCGTTTTTCTCCTTTTCCTGAATGGTATAGCTTTGGCTCAGTGTATGGATCTGTTCAACATCTGCATCCGTAATGGCAGAATCTTTGGCGGCAATTTCAATGATCTCCTTCAGTTCATGTTCGCAGGCATAATTAATATACCTAAACAGTTCCAGGGCACTAAACCTGAAGAGCGTGTCTTCTTTATAGTCAGCCAACCTGGCAACAGAAGCCTCTGCCAATTGGGTCCGTTTGCAAAGGGATTCCCTGTAAAATACCATGCTATCCGTATTCCCTTTATTAATGGCTTCCGCCAAATCATCAAAGGAGGCCATCACTTCCTTTTGTTCTAATACAATAAAATCATTGTATTCCGAAGGTTTATCGAAATAGGTTTTATTAGGATCCCGTTTGGGTTTGCACTGTACAAGACTGATCCCAATAAGGACGAAAACTATAATAACCGGACATCTTTTCATGAAATTCTAGTTGTGTAATTACAAAGATAGATTTTTTTTGGGCGGCTAATCTGGTGTTCCGCTAAATCTTTTGTTGTTGCCACCTGATCTTATTGTTTTTCGTTAGATTTTCCCACGACATATGTCGTGGGATATCCTAACGATTGTAAACCATTCATGGCAACAACAAAAGGATACCGCTGCACCCCAGGCCGCTTGGGGATGTAATTGCAAAGTTTTTAGCCTTAATAATCAATTTTATCTACTTTTGATACTTCTTTACAACCAATATGTCTAAAGAAAAACCATCAGCCCCCCAAGGCATGCGTGATTTCGGACCGGATGAAATGGTCCGCCGGAATTATATTTTTAATACCATCCGCAAGGTGTACGAAAAATATGGTTATGTGCAGATAGAAACTCCTGCCATGGAGAAACTCGAAACATTAACAGGGAAATATGGAGAAGAAGGGGATAGGCTTATTTTTAAAGTGCTAAACAGTGGAGATTATTTGAAAGACCTGAAAGAAGCGAATGCAGCTGAATGGGATTCGAAAAAAGCCACCCGGTACTTAAGCGAAAAAGCGCTTAAATATGACCTCACCGTTCCTTTTGCACGTTTCGTAGTTCAATATCATCATCAATTAAAATTTCCGTTCAAGCGATATCAGATCCAACCTGTGTGGAGAGCCGATCGCCCCCAAAAAGGAAGATACCGAGAATTTTATCAATGCGATGCAGATGTGATCGGTTCCGATTCATTGATCAATGAAATTGAATTTGTACAGATCTATAATGAAGTATTGAATAACCTCCGGCTAAAACCTTATGTGATCAAGATCAACCATAGAAAGATCTTATCAGGTTTTGCAGAAGTAATCGGTGGGCAAGCCCAACTCATTGCTTTTACCGTTGCATTAGATAAGTTGGATAAGATCGGTAAGGAAAAAGTATTGGAAGAACTCCGGACCAAAGGATTTACCGAGGAACAATTAAATAAAGTAAATTCCATATTGGATATTGGCGGAAGCACCCAGGAGAAACTTAGTTTCCTAAAAAAATATTTCGAAAACAACGAAACAGGTCTGAAAGGTGTGGCTGAAATTGAAAAAGTATTTACTGTTTCGCAAGAGTTGGGAATTCAAAACGGAGAACTGGAATTAGACCTTACCCTGGCCCGTGGATTGGATTATTATACGGGTTGCATATTCGAAGCGAAGATCATAGATTCAGGAATGGGAAGCATTTCCGGGGGAGGCAGGTATGATGACCTTACGGGTATTTTCGGCATGCCCGGAATTTCAGGAGTAGGGATCTCCTTTGGAGCGGATCGGATCTACGATATTTTGCTGGCACAAAATTTATTCCCTGATTTCAACGAAAATAAAATTCAGTTCCTGTTTTTAAATTTCGGGGATGAAGAGGCACTTACCTCTTTAAAATTGGTCCATGAGTTAAGAAAAAATGATATCCGGGCTGCGTTGTATCCTGACCCTGCCAAGATCAAAAAACAAATGGGCTATGCCAACGATATAGGGGTAACGAATGTTTGTACAATTGGATCAGAAGAGATAAAAAATGGAATGATAGGAATTAAAAATATGGAAACCGGAGAACAGCAGAGTTTATCAATGAATGATTTTAAATCGAAATATTTATCATGAGTAAAGTAAGCATAGATACATCTCATCCCATTTCTTTAAAAGATGTCGGAACGATTTTAAATGCCCAAAGTTTTGAAATTTCCTCCTCCGCCAGATCCAATATTGAAAATTGCCGGACTTTTTTAGAAGACAAGATCAAAAAAGCAAAAGATCCCATTTATGGTATCAATACAGGTTTTGGGGCCTTATACAATACTAGCATCAAGGATTCAGACCTCGAAAAATTACAAGAAAACCTGGTCATGTCTCATGCTTGCGGAATGGGTGAAGAGGTACCCTTGCATATTGTTAAACTCATGCTCTACTTAAAAGCACGGGGACTTAGCTATGGACTTTCAGGTGTGCAAACGGCCACCGTTGAAAGGTTGGTCGAATTTTTAAACCATGCCATTTATCCGGTAGTTTATCAATTGGGCTCCTTGGGAGCTTCGGGTGACCTGGCTCCGCTGGCGCATTTGTCATTACCCATGTTAGGCAAAGGCGAGATCATTTTTAAAGGAGAAAAATTCGATGCTGGTAAAATCCAGGAAATGTTTTCCTTATCACCGCTGAAATTTAAAGCGAAGGAAGGATTGGCCTTGCTAAATGGAACTCAGTTCATGAGTGCTTATGCCATTTATTCTTTGTATAAATGCAAACAGCTTTTTGACTCTTCACTGCTCATCTCAGCATTATCGTTAGAGGCATTTGATGGAAGACCAGAACCTTTTGATGAAAAAATCCAGCTTGCTCGGCCTCACGCCGGCCAACAATATGTGGCTGCTAAAATGCGGGAATATTTCAACGGTTCCGAATTGATCAACCGACCCAAGACCCATGTACAGGATCCTTATTCATTCCGTTGTATTCCACAAGTAATGGGAGCCCATTATGATGCTTTGCAACATATTGAAAAAATATTTACTACCGAAATAAATTCAGTTACCGATAACCCAACCATATTTTCAAATGAAGATGAGATCATTAGTGGAGGTAACTTCCATGGACAGCCGCTGGCGATTAACCTCGACTATTTATCCATTGTTGCAGCTGAAATGGCTTCTATTTCGGAAAGAAGGATTTACCAATTGATCAATGGAAATCGTGACCTTCCTAATTTTTTAGCGGTAGATCCAGGACTGAATTCAGGGTTCATGATTGCCCAATATGCAGCTGCATCTATTGTGAGCCAAAACAAACAGTTATGTATGCCGGCTTCTGTTGATACCATTGATAGCAGTAAAGGGCAGGAAGATCATGTAAGCATGGGGGCCAATGCAGCTACCAAGTGTTATAAGATAGTGAATAACCTAAAGATGGTATTGGCGATTGAATTATTTACGGCAGCGCAGGCTATGGAGTTTAGGAGACCTTCCAAATCGTCGCCTGCCATCGAGGGCTTGGTACATGATTTCAGAGAGTTCGTACCTTTTATAAAACAGGATGTTTATATGCATGAGCATATGGCAAAAGCAAAAACTTTTCTTCAAAACTATTTTGTAAAATGCTAAGCCGGGCCCGTATCATTTTACTCACCTTTCTTTTTGTATACACTTGCACTTCCATTTATCCCTGTAATTGCGAAACTTCCCTTCCAAAGATTTCAAGAGAGGAAACAGAAACCTATACTTTGATCTTTACCGGCTACGTAAAAAAGTTGTATGTGGTAGAAAAGGAGTCAGGTAAAGAATTTTTTGCAGAGTTTGTGGTGAGCCAACCTTTCAAGGGTTTGGTCCCCAGAGATATCAAGATCGCTTATGATGGAATCACTTCCTGCCAGATGAGGTTCTTACCTGGAGATGAATGGCTACTCTATGTAAAAAAAGATTCGGTGAATAAAAAATGGTGGGTCAACTACTGCGAAAGAAGCAGGAGATATGCAGAACCTGGCGAAGAAGATGAATATACGGTTTACAGTGGGATGACTTTAGACGAGGAATTGAGATTCCTGGGAAAGAACTATGCTTCCGGCCAGATAGTAGGGGAGGATACCCTTACTATGATAGAGGAAGAAAATAAAATTGTGATCGATTCACGCAGGGATGTGCATTATGGAACTCCCAGAGAAAAGATCATCCTGCTCATCTGCTCCCTGGCAGCTATGATCATTATTTATTGGATCATTAAGAGATTTGTGAAGTAGGTTTAACATGCAACCTTCAGTTTATTTTTTGCCAGGCATGGATGAGTTGACCTTCATCAAGACTCGATAAGTTTTTATGAGTTAAAAAATCCGTAGAATACAACGCCATTTCCCATTTATTATTTCGGAGGAACACTACCAATATTGCGTCAGGAAAAGCTTGATATACATGCATTTTATGAGTTTCCAATTTTTGAACAACTTCCAGTTCCTTATTAAATATCAGGATTGAATCTTCCATTTCCAGGGTAAAATGATCGTCATCTGTCCAATTCGTACCAAAATTGATAAAATCAATGTACTTTTTCTTAATTGTAGACGAAGTGTGCAAAATAAAACCTTTGTCTGTTTTAAAATCACTGAATGTTTCTACCATATACCCTTTTCTATAACTTGAATAGCCACCGATCTTTTGATTTTTATATGGCCCTAGTTTTATGGTTCGAATCTTTTCCGGTTTGCTATCTTCGGGACTTAGTTTCCATATAGTTAATGTATCATTGGTAGAGAATAAAAACGTCAGCTGATCGTTTTCTAATTGATAGTCGACACTGCCGCTATATTCTTTGGGTCCCAATATCGTATCCGTAATATTTGAATCAAGGTTAATTGATAACAACGATTTTGTAGAATAATCATCCCAGTAGATGATGTTTTTTTGTTCAAAGAAATACCACGAGGCAACAGATTCAGTGAATGAAATTACTTCCCGGAACTTTTTCTTAGCTACATCGTATTCCACCAATTTGCAGAAGTTGAATATTCCTTCCATTTCGTCAATGTTTTCAATGCATAAATAAACCTTAGATAGGTCATTCTTAAATTGAACAGAGTAATGGGCCCCAGAGGCATTATATTTGGTTGTACTTATCAACCCATCAAATTTGCCGATATTAATATCGAATAAAGGAACAGGAATTTCATCTTTACTACCTAATTTCATGAACGAAACAATACGCTTGTTGGGGTCGATATCATAATTGCTTAAAACCATCACGATATCTTTATGTTCCCATAAACCCAGTTTAGTGTCAGCGCCTGGTGCAACGGTAGAAGTATCCTTAATATCAGAATTATTCGAGGTGATTTCTGCTTGTTTCTTTTTACCACAACTCAACAGAAAACCGACCATTAATAGAAAATATAAATATATTTTGATCTTCATCGGTTATGAAAGTACTTAAAAAATAGGAATTAGTCCTTCCGATAATGCAAATAGTAAGCTACGAACAAGATTCCCAACCCTACATCATTGAAACTGGCTACAAGCAATAACCAGGTCCCGAATCCCATAAAATAGGAGTATACCCAGAGAATAACCGCAGCTAGTTTTCCCATTCCTCCGATGAGAATATATAACCTGTTTTTTACAGGATCCTTCATACTCCATATATATCCGAATCCCATGATCAAAATAAAAATGAACATGAGGGTTACAATGGATAACATCGCTGGTGAAGCATATACCTCATCGGGAATATCCTTATAGAAAAGGTAAAGAAAATAGTTAGGGAAAAATGAAAAGAAAATACCTGCCATGATGTTTACCATCCCAGCAATTCCCAGCAAGTGCCTGAATAATTTTGATTCAATGATCTTTTTCATAGGTCGGCTAATATATCTATTGATCCGGTAACTTTTTGGTTGAGCTTTACTTTTATTTTTGCATCCAATGGTAAAAATACATCCACCCTTGATCCGAATTTAATAAATCCCATTTCATGCCCCTGCTTCGCTACCATGTTCACCTTTGCATAATAACATATTTTACGGGCCAAAATACCTGCGATCTGTCGGACCAGAATTCTTTTTCCATCTCTTCTTTTCACTACTACCGTGCTTCTTTCATTTTCAGTGGAAGATTTAGGATGCCAGGCTACTAAATATTTTCCGGGATGATATTGTACATATTCCACCACTCCATTGATGGGGAACCAGTTGATATGCACGTTTACCGGACTCATAAAAATAGAAAGCTGGATGACTTCGGTTTTTAAGAATTCAGGCTCAAATACTTTTTCGATCACCACTACCTTTCCATCGCATGGGGCAATCACTTTATTTTCATCCAAAGTGGGTTTTCGTAAAGGCTTGCGAAAGAACTGGAGGAAAACGACCAGAAAAAAAAGAAAAAAGGCAGATACTAAAAAGGTAGGCCAGGTATAGTCGAAAAAGAATACCATGGCAATCGTAGATCCGGCCCATAGGATCAATGATACCAGGATATAGGTCATTCCTTCGTGGTGTAGTTTCATATTAGTATTAACAGTTTATGATAGACATAAAAAACAGGAGCAGTTAAAAATACGGAATCAAAACGATCCAATATTCCGCCATGTCCCGGTAATATTTTTCCAGAGTCTTTTATCCCCGCCTGACGTTTCAACAAGGATTCGCTTAAATCGCTGGGAATTGAAAATAGGGTAATAAGGAAGGCCATCAACATAAATTGAAATTCATTCATGCCGGAAAAGTAAGGAAATGGATAGATATAGTGGATGTATATAAATGCCAGAATAAGTGTGGTAAGAATTCCACCAATGCTTCCTTCAATGGTTTTTCCCTGGCTTATCTTTGGGGAGAGTTTATGTTTACCGAGGAGTTTTCCCCATACATAAGCAAAGGAATCATTTATCCATATAAAAAGAAAATAAGCCAGGATCAGCTCTGGGAGATAACGGTCCTCATTTCCAAAGGATGTGGCTAATAAGAGGATAAATGGAAAGACCACATAAAAAAAACCGGTGAGTGTAAATGCAATATTGCGAAAGGGTTGCTCTTTTCCTCTGAACAATTCACCGATGCAAACAATAACGGGGATGAGGAATAGCAAAGCCAGCCAAAGTTCCGGAATATGGAGGTATACAACCAAAACCGCCAATATATATGATCCTAATCCAATGAACCGAAGCACCCACCCATGTGGTTGAGCGATGAACGAAGAAACTTTTATGTATTCGTGACAGGCAAGAATGGAAATGATTCCCATGAGGACCATGAATGATTCGAACGACCAAAGGATCGAACCAATCATGATGACCAAAAATAAAATTCCTGTGATGATCCTTTGCCAGAAGTTGCTGATGGAGGCCATGTGACAAAGGTAGATTTTTAATTGACCGGTGGAGGATTGAGCTGATCCTTATTTTCATGATCATTCCTTCCACTCTCGGTTTCCTTCACCCTTACTACATCTTTTCCCTCATCCCATGAACGCATACCGAAGATCTCCTCCAGGTCTTCCCTGTACAGGATCTCTTTTTCTAATAATTTCTGGGCCAGTATTTCGAGGTTGGCTTTGTTTTCCTGCAATACTTTTTTGGTACGGACATAACATTCGTCAATCATTTTCTTTACTTCTTCATCAATGATCTCAGCTGTTTTTTCACTATAAGGCTTATTGAAGGTATAGTCGGATTGACCGGAAGAATCATAGAAACTTATATTCCCGATTTTATCGTTTAATCCATAAATGGTGACCATAGCATAGGCCTGCTTGGTTACTTTTTCCAGATCGCTTAAAGCTCCTGTACTTACTTTACCGAACATAATATCTTCCGCAGCACGTCCACCCAGAGCAGCACATATTTCATCGATCATTTGTTCTTTGGTAGTGATCTGTCTTTCCTCTGGCATGTACCAGGCGGCACCTAAGGATTGTCCACGTGGAATAATGGTAACTTTTACCAAAGGACTTGCATATTCCAGCAGCCAACTAACGGTTGCATGACCGGCTTCATGGAAAGCAATGGTTTTTTTCTCTTTCGGAGCAATCACCTTGTTACGTTTTTCCAATCCACCAATTACACGATCTATAGCATCATTAAAATCCTGACGATCGATCACCTGTTTATTTCTTCTGGCAGCGATCAAAGCTGATTCGTTGCATACATTGGCAATATCTGCACCACTAAACCCTGGTGTTTGACGGGCCAATTGATCCACATCAACATCGGTAGAAAGTTTCTTCAATGGTTTCATATGCACCTTAAAGATCTCTTTTCTACCTGCCAGGTCTGGAAGGTCTACAAATATCTGTCTATCGAAACGACCTGGACGCAACAATGCTTTATCTAAAATATCGGCTCTGTTGGTAGCGGCAATTACAATTACACCTGTATTGGTTTCAAATCCATCCATTTCAGTAAGCATCTGGTTCAGGGTGCTTTCTCTTTCATCATTGGCGCCTTGGGCCACTGACCTTCCACGGGCTCTTCCAATAGCATCCACCTCATCTATAAAAATAATGGCAGGGGCTTTTTCTTTGGCCTGTTTGAACAGATCTCTTACGCGGGATGCTCCAACCCCTACGAACATTTCTACGAAATCAGAACCCGACATAGAGAAGAAGGGAACCTTTGCTTCACCGGCAATGGCTTTTGCCAATAAGGTTTTTCCTGTACCTGGAGGGCCTATCAACAAGGCTCCTTTCGGGATCTTAGCTCCCAGGTCGGTATATTTTTTTGGAGTTTTCAGGAAATCCACAATTTCTTTCAATTCTTGTTTAGCTTCATCCAAACCAGCTACGCTGTCAAAATTGATCGAAACATTGGATTCTGCATCAAACATTTTGGCTTTGGCCTTTCCAATATTGAAGATCTGGCCGCCACCGCCACCACCGCCCATCCGGCGCATGATGAATATCCATACCAGGATCAATATACCTAGTGGAAGCACCCACATGAGCACATCCCTCAATATATTCTGCCGGTCCTCATATTTTACTTCAGGCAATACAACAGGATTGGAGAATCTCTTGGGATTCGTGGTATCGGCCTTGATCTTTTCTAGTTTGTTCTCAAATTGAGTAGGAGACCCAATATTTTCGATCAAATAATGTGGACCTTTATTTACGCCACCAAAAGATCCTTTAGCCACCTCCGGGAAATTCTTTAATGAATCCACGTTAATATAAAGCTCTGCTGATTTGCTGTTGACCAATACTATTTTGTCGACATTATTGCTTTGGATAAGATTTTTAAGCTCTTGTTCTTCCTTGAGCTTTTTTACTCCTCCGCTAAAAGTGCTGAAAAGTTGGATACCAATTAAAACAATCGCTATAAGGGCATAGATCCAATATAGATTGAACCCGAATTTGGGTTTCTTAGGGGCACCGGGTTTGTTATTATTATTAGGGATATTGCTTGCCATCTTTTTTTAAAAGTTATCTAATGTAAGAAAATTATGTGGTTGCCGGCTCATGGTATTTTACTTTTGCATCGGCCCAAAGCTCCTCCAGGCCATAAAACTCACGAACCTCGGGAAGGAATATATGTACAACTACATCTACAAAGTCAACAAGGATCCATTCTTTGTTTTCAAGACCTTCTATATGCCAGGGTTTTTCTTTTGCAGCTTTATAGGCTTCTTCCACCACTGAATCAGCCAGGGAATCTACCTGGGTGGTCGAACTGCCGCTACAAATGATAAACATTCCGGTAACAGCATTGGGGATATGAGTAAGATCCATGGATTTAATATCGAACCCTTTTTTCTCTTCCAGCCCTTTTATGATAGAATTAATTAATTTTGAGCTTGGTTTTGTTTTTTTAGCCATTCAAATTACCTACTATTATCAATACAAATTTATAATTTCTTTTGGTTGCAAATGCACGTATTACCTATAATTGGAAATAATATAATCAAATTAGATGCCGTAAGCTCTACTAACACCTATGCAACCACCCTGTTAAAAAACCAAAAAGTGCATGAAGGCCTTATCATTCAAGCGATTCATCAAACTGAAGGCAGGGGGCAAATGGGGACAAATTGGCATAGCCTTCCTGGTGAGTCTCTGACATTTAGTGTCATTCTTGCGCCATCCTTTCTGAAAGCGGATCGACAATTTTACCTCAACATGGCTATTTCCCTTGGTGTGTTTGAATATCTTACCGTTAAAGGGATCCAGGGCGGTTTGATCAAATGGCCAAATGATATTATTGTGCAACGTAAAAAACTTGCAGGAATACTTATCGAGAATTCAATCAAAGGAAAAAACATCCAGCACTCTGTTATTGGAATTGGTCTGAACGTGAACACCGTTGCGGATAACCTGCCAGCCTTTGCCACCTCTTTGCATGCTGAAACAGGTAGGTTCTATGATCTGGATGCCGAGATACACGAACTCACCCAATTGCTGGATAAATATTATATGTTTTTAAGATTAGAAAAACTCCTCAAGCTAAAAGAGGAGTATATGAAGCATCTTTTAGGGCATCATCATTCGATCATACTCAGGAAAAATGAGATCGATTTTGAAGCAACGGTGATGGATATTCAGGATTCCGGGAAAATTGTTTTGCAAAAGAAAAACGGAGAAAAAATGATCGCCGGATTTAAAGAATTTGAGTGGACCTATTAAATTCAAGATTTAAAGTTCAAGATTCAAAATTCAAAATTTTGAATCTTGAACTTTAAATTTCGAATTTCTTCTGAACCTGTTTGGTGAGGTAACCAAAAAATTGCCCCATTGGTTTTTCGATCATCATTTTCATAAATGCGTTGATTTCCGCTTCGAAGATCATTCCACACCTGCAATGAGCTTCATCAATGGTTTCAATGCTTACGAGGAGGTCGAAATCAAAAGGACCGCTACCTTTTATTTTGATGGTATCATTCGCCAGCCTTTCTACAATTTCCATTTGGATCTTAGGGACCATAGATACCTGTAGAGAACATTTATCCAAATCCGATTCCCAATTGGTCACCGACTCAGGCATCATTTCCTGATAGTTATTAAAATCAGCGAGGTATGCAAAAACCTTGTCCTGGGGGGCTTTTATATCTCTTTTTTCAACTTCAATTTTTGTAGCACTCATACCTCTTCATTATTTGCCCCATTTGGATGGGTTTAATCTCCAACTCATTAATGTTTCCAAATGAGCATCACCTATGTAATTCAATTCAATCGCTTTTTTGATCAGGCATTCATAATCGCATAAACTAACCAGACTTATTTTGTTTTTCACAAATAGCTCTTCGGTTTGTTTGAAGCCATAATCGAAAATCGCCAGCATATGTTTTACCTCACAACCTTCACTCCTTAATGCTTCCACTGCTGCCAAGCTGCTTTTTCCGGTTGATACCAGGTCTTCCACCACCACAATTCCACTGGTGCTAACCAATTGGCCCTCGATCTGATTTCCAAGTCCATGTTTTTTAGATTCAGGTCTCACATAAACAAAAGGGACCCCAAGCTCCTGGGCTACTAAAACTCCATGAGCAATACCTCCGGTGGCCACCCCGGCAACTGTTCCGGGTGTACCAATGTTGGATTTCACCACTTCCACAAATTGCTGGCGGATATAATTCCTAATACTTGGATGCGATAAAGTTACCCTGTTATCACAATAAATAGGGGATAGCCAACCGCTGGCCCACGTATAGGGTTTGGCAGGATCTAATTTTATTGCTTTTATTTGTAAAAGAAATTCTGCTACTTTTAGAGCAACATCTTCATTATAAATCATGGGGACAAATGTATAAAGTTTTTATTAAAGCTAACTTGTTGTATATCTCACATTCACCTTTGAAGCATCAAAAAGGCTTCAGAAAGGTTAATAATATTGAATTTGTGAATGATGATATTTTTACCAACATCATACCCCTGCTTGAAGAAGCTCAGGAAGAACCCATTTGTTATTGTTTATATGGCCCTGACCCCGTTTTGATCTGGAGGAGGTATAGAAAGCAATATAAACTGATCATAGCCGGCGGTGGGTTGGTGAGGAATAAGAAAGGCAGGATACTTTTTATATTCAGGAATGGAAGATGGGATCTGCCTAAAGGAAAGGCAGAAACCAATGAATTGATCGAAGAAACCGCCATCAGGGAGGTAAAGGAAGAATGTGGACTGGATAATCTAAAGATACTTGACCATATCATGGATACCTATCATACGTATGATATAAAAGAATCACGAAAACTCAAGAAAACGAGCTGGTTCAAAATGTATTCTGAAGACAAGGAATTGATACCCCAACTGGAAGAAGGAATCACCAAGATCAAATGGGTGAAGGAAGAGAAGTTAGACAAGATTTTCGAGAATACTTATCCAGGTATTTTAGCCGTGCTGGAAGCGGAAAAAATCAAGAAGAATTGAATCGTTTATTGGGATTACTTAGTGATCCCAGACTGGGGGGCTGATCAAAGAAATTTAATCATTGAAACTGATTTTTTTAGTTTCTCCACCCTTTTGCTCGAGCAAGCTCGACAAAAGGGTGGAGAAACTAAAAAGTCCAACTCTCGTTGGACTTAAATTTCTTGTGGCGGAGAGAGAGGGATTCGAACCCCCGGAACCTCGCGGTTCAACGGTTTTCAAGACCGCCGCAATCGACCACTCTGCCATCTCTCCGGGGGCAAAAGTACTATTTTTTTTCAAATCTCAAATAAATCGTTTGCTTCCGGGCGTTACCCGGCTTCCCTCCCGATGGCTATCCGGAAACTATCGGGACATAAATAGTCCTGGGTCATTCGCTTTTTTTGCAAACCATTGGAGGAGCTTGCGGTAGGCGCCGCTCTGCAACGCTGGCAAAAATATCGATCATTTTGCCAGGAGCTGCTTATTTCCATCCGACGCCGGGCAATAAACTAATGATCTCCTTTGTCGAAATGGCTGAATAATTTTTTTCCGGAGTATAGATCAAATATCTGGAGGTATCTACCATAAGCTTCATTTCCTTCCAGGATCACCTTATCCTTGTAGATGCTTGGGTATATATAGTTATAGTACTTGGAATGGCCAACATTCAATTGCTCCACATCGGCCACCCACTCCATTTTTTCTTTTTCCAGGTTATAACAAAACAAACTTGATCCTGTACTATTGAAATGACAGCTGGCAATGACTAACAATTTCCCAATAATAATTCCTTTACAACTTCCTCTTACGTTTTCTGAAGGGATGCTGTATTGCTTTTCTGTATTAGTCATATGTAAGACCAATTCTTTTTCCCGCCAGCTGAACAAGCCTGCAGCTTTTCCATTGCCTGACTGGTCGATCGCATAACCATTACTGATAAAATGGTATTCCTGAATGGAATGATCCTGGAGATCAAAAGTTAATACACCGGTTTTATTGGGATCCACTTCCTGGTTAACATAGAATATCAATTGGTTTCCCAGATAATAATCAAGGTTTCGATACATCTCATAGTTATGTGTATTGCCCTCCACCGTGATCCAATCATCCTTAATAATAGTTTTGCGGGTTTTTCCGCCCAGCTCATTATATCTGCTGATCGTATATCCTCCTTCTTCGCATGGATTGATATGGTTCACCCCGGTCTCATCCAATATCAAAAAATCTCCCGAATGAAATTGGCTGATATCGGTACAAGCAGACTTAATAATGTAGGAAGCAGTGGGTTTGGTGATCTTCAGATCGTTTTTTTCAAGGATTTCAAACTTCGTTCCTTTATATTCAGTAGTTCTCACGGATTGATAATCCATGAACTGGTATTTATATTTGGAGCATTTTTTAAAACTATAAGCCGGAGTTCCATTTATATCCACCCATTTTAAACTTTCCAGATCAAGGAACTCGCTACTACCCTGATAGAAATACAGGCTATTAGTTGAATCGCAAGCATCCCATTTACCTGGTGAGTTTTTATCTGGCAGTTGATTTGCAGAGGATATATTCCGATGACCAGGTGAAATGGAGGAAAGGATAAGTAAAGCAGATATTCCTGAAATAAGTTTGAGTGCAGGCATGTGGTATAGATAATTCATTACAATATACAACCGATTTTTGAATTGGTTCAGAAGGTTGTAAAACCTAAGCCGCCCAACAAACTTAGTTTAGGATAATTCTCTTCGTAACCTTACCGGTATTGGTTTGCAAAGTAAGATTATATACACCTCTGCTCAGATGATTCAGGTCCAATTGAACAGTTTGGCTGGATACGGCTTTGTATTCATTGGTGAATACCACTCTGCCCAATCCATCTGTAATGAAAAGATTTACATTTTCAGTTTGGATCAATCCCATAAACACATTCACAATATCTGTTGCAGGGTTCGGGAAAATATTGATGGCCACTGTACTTCCATTTTCCTCTATGGCAATGGGTGGAACCACCACACATCCATTGGCAATAAAAGTATTCGATGCCTCGTAATTTTCGTTTACAATATCTATGATGTTATCAATACAGATTACAGAATCGGTAATAGCACTCCAATAGATCCTGCACAAAGCATCAGGAGCCGAATTGGTATTGATGAGCATACCTTGATAAGAAATACCGATCACTTCCTGACCCGAAGCTGCATAGCTCGGAGTAATATTATATTCCAATGGGCTTACCAGATTGGTTACCGATTGGATATTGATCCCACTCATTTCGAACTGATAAGCTACGGTCTTATAGTTTGGATTTTTAATGGCAATATCCAGGTAATGGTTCCAAAAATCCACATATTGAATAGAAAGGGTTACCGAATCGATGATGTTATCGATCCCAAATGGGAAATCACAGGGGTCGTTTAAATTTTGCGGGCCATTTAAAATACAATTGTTGATCAATGCTGCATCGAAAACTGTCCATTCTCCATCCGCATTCATATCGTTGCAGGTGACCTCGTTGAGGGTATTATCTACCAATTGGTCTACATATAAAACAGCATCAGGTTGTGTTAAGGTGGTATCCTGGTTTACATCGCCACGGACAGCAGTTCCATCACAGTTTCCTTCGCAATCGATTTCTGCAGTTCCAAATGGTTGGCCCAAACAATCATAAATGATCGGACAATTGGCTACCAGACCAAAATTAGGAACACCCAATCCATCTCTTGTAAAATGGATACAGGCATGGGCTGCATTGTTGTCATACGTTTCTTCCACCCTTCCTAAATAATCGGGCGAATGGTCCCAGTTTACACGAACTACCAATTGATAAAATCCGGTATCCACATCCGTTAGATCCACAAACTGACAATCCAATCCAGCACTATAAATATCTCCGCATCCGCTGGTAATTCCCATGTCACCACAACCATACTGGGCAGAACCTCCTCCACTACATTCAAGATCCAATACACAGAATCCGTTCTTATAACCAATAGGGATCTGGTTACCCAAATTGTCGTACAAAGCATAGAAAGCATATCCTTCATAATGCCAATGTCCATGGCAATTGTTGTTGGAGAATTGAGGATTGCTTAAGCTCGGAACCCCAATATAATAATCCTGGGCACCTATATTTTTGATCCAGGTGGTAAATCGGAGTACATCTCTTAAACCATATCCGTTCAAACAACCTTCATCTACCCGGCAATCATTGGCAGCAGCCGTTTCTGTATCGAAATACAAACTGTTGGTAATTTCCGATTCAACCACCGTCAGGTCAGGACCTGTACAATTGGTATCAGGCCAATAAATACAGGAGCCGTCGTTGCTGGTTGCATTTGGGTTATAGTTACAGGCTGCAGGATCTGTGCAACCAAATATGGTCCCTTGGTTGCTCATGTTCCATGTAATAGCCTCCCCCAGGCAATCCCCAAAATAATCCCCTATGCGTATATAATAGGTACTGTCTTGCATTAATCCAACGTTTAAACTGGATTGGTAAGCACAATAATCATCATTATACTGAATGGTACCCTGGTTATCTTCTCCCCAAACAAGCCCCATGCAATGGTCATAAATATAGATCTTGGTATCACAAGTGGCCAGGCTACAAGTTTTAAACGTGTGCAATCCTCCGGTATCACAGGTAAAGATGTACCAGGTATCATTGGCTGGTGTAAGTGGAGTTGTATATGTTCCCGTACCCGTGATGGTAATGGGAGTTGAACAACTGGTTCCGGGCTGCGACCAGGTATTGATAGAAGAAATGAAAAGGAGGGTAAGAAGGGGTAGTAATAATCTTTTCATAGTGGATCGTTTGTTTATTCTATTAAAAGTAGGTTGTTTTTTCGACTTAGCAAGATATTTCGGTGTATTTTTGTTTCTTTTTTATAAGCATGAACTATTTACTCGTTGAAAATGTTAGTAAATCCTTTGGCATTAAAGAAGTTCTGAGGAATCTAACTTTTGGTATTGAAAAAGGACAGAAGGTGGCGTTGGTTGCCAGGAACGGAACGGGTAAAACCACTTTGTTAAAGATCATTTCTGGAAAAGACTCAGCGAATGAAGGAAAAGTGGTGATGCGCAATGGTATTAGACTTGGGTTTCTGGAGCAAGATCCTGTTTTTGATCCGAATCACACCGTTTGGGAATCCATCTTTCAGAAATCAAACAATATCAGCGAAACCATTCATGATTATGAAACGGCCTTAAAGGCCTTTGATCAAAACAAAAGCCAGGCCAACGAAGATCGGTTATCCAATGCTATGCAGCAAATGGATCTACACAGAGCCTGGGATGTGGAGGTAAGGGTGAACCAGATCCTCGGAAAACTAAAGATCTACGATACTGAGCAGAATGTAAAGGAATTATCCGGAGGGCAGCTAAAAAGAGTAGCGTTGGCTGCAGTGTTGATCGATGAACCCGATATGGTGATCATGGATGAGCCCACCAATCACCTGGATATCGAAATGATCGAATGGCTGGAAGATTATTTATCAGCCAGCAATATGACTTTGTTAATGGTTACACACGACCGGTATTTTTTAGATAATGTTTGCACGGATGTTTATGAATTGGATAATCAGAAAATTTACCAATACAAAGGAGATTATAGTTATTTCTTAGAGAAAAAATCGGAAAGAGAGGCTGCTTCACAAAGTGAGGTAGATAAAGCAAGGAATTTATATTCCCGGGAATTAGAATGGATCCGCAAACAGCCCAAGGCTCGGACCACTAAATCAAAAAGTAGGGTAGATGCTTTTGATGATATTAAGGAAAAGGCATTTAGTTTAAAAAAGAAAAAAGAAATAGAGATCAATATGCGAATGAAGCATATGGGAAATAAGATTTTAGAACTGATCAATGTTTCTAAATCATACGGTGACAAAAAACTCATTGAGAAATTTACTTATTCATTTCGAAAAGGAGAAAGGATTGGTATTGTTGGTCATAATGGGACAGGTAAATCCACCTTATTAAATATGATCACCGGTAAGATCCCGGTGGATGCTGGAAAAGTAGTGGTAGGTGATACCATAGAATTTGGGAATTATAACCAGGAAGGAATTGCATTGAAAGAGGATAAACGGGTGATTGAAGTGATCAAGGATATCGCAGAAGTAATTGATGTGGATAAAAGCTCCAGGGTAACTGCCTCTCAAATGTTACAGCGGTTTGATTTTTCGCCCGACATGCAATACAACTTCGTAAGTAAGCTAAGCGGAGGTGAAAAAAGAAGATTGTATTTATTAACGGTATTATTGGGAAATCCTAATTTTCTTATCCTCGATGAGCCAACCAACGATTTAGACATTGTAACTTTGAATAAATTGGAGGAATATCTGGAGAATTTTCCAGGATGTATCATCATCGTTAGCCATGACAGGTATTTTATGGACAAGATCGTTGATCAGATCTTTGTATTTGAAGGTGATGGAAAAGTAACTGTATTTGCTGGGAACTATACCCAGTTCCGATTGAAGAAAGAAATAGAGGACCTGGAAAATAAAAATATCCTTCGGCAGGCGGTGGATAATAAAAAAATAGAGGATGCCAATAAAACGGAAGTTGACCAACAGAAAAAAGTCAAGTTATCATACAAAGAAAGGCTCGAATTTGAGCAATTGGAAAAAGATCTGCCTTTACTTGAGGAAGAAAAGACGGTTTTGAATGAGAAGTTACATTCCTCTCTCGATCATCTAGAATTATTGAAAATTACGGAAAGGCTGGGAGAAGTAATGCAACTCATCGATACTAAAACGGATAGGTGGTTACAGTTGAGTGAATTTCAAGGTTGAACCTGCTGCATTGATTGGCTTGTAGTATCCAAAAATCTTTTTATCTTAACATGGATTTTAACACGCATTGGATGGGTTTGGTCTGCTTTTTGAATTGGAATAAACATGAAACCTGAAAAAAAAATAATTATTTCTGTTTTACTGGCTGTATACAATACCGAGTTTCCTTTGGTAAAAAGAGCCATTGATTCAGTTCTTCATCAGGATTTTCAGGAATTTGAGTTGATCGTAATAGACGATGGAAGCCATCAGATCCTTCAAAATCAACTCACCGAATACATCAAGCAATACGAGGATAAGATCGTTTATATACGTCATAAAAACTGTGGGCAGTCGAAGTCAATCAACCGGGGTATCAAGAATTGCGCCGGAGAATACATAGCGATCATTGATGCAGATGATGAATATAAACCCAACCATTTATCGGCTTGTCTTCAGGAAATGAAAGCCTACGATTTGATTTCGTCGTATACAGAAACCATTGTGGATAAACCGGAGGATTTTTATGTTCCGGATAAATACGATACCACCCAAAGTGTGCATGTTGACGATTGTATCCTTTTTGCCACCTTATTTGGGAAAAAAGAAGTGTTTACTGCCTTCAAATTCAGGAATACCTATGCGGCAGATTCTATTTTTTACGATACCGCCTCCTTACATTTTCAGGTAAAAAAACTCAACCTGAAAACCTATATCTATTACAGGAATATTCCCAACAGCATTTGTGAGCAAATGAAAAAAGGGAGTGCCTAACCGATTTTTTAGTTCAGTAGAAATTGTTTAATGAATTCAGTGCTGGTATAAAACTGAAAGTCCTGGTTATTCTTTTTTCTGAATCCATGTCCCTCATCTTTGGCCATCAGGAACCATACTTTCCCTCCGTTTTTTATGATCCTGTCTTTCATTTGGGTAGCTTCTGTATAAGGAACTCTTGGATCATTACCACCTTGTACGATGAGCAAAGGTTTTTTAATTTCATCTACATGGTTTAAAGGGGCTATTTTTTCAAAGAAAGCCGCCATATCTACATCTCTTTCATCCCCATATTCTACCCTTCTCAGGTCCCGACGATAGGCTTCTGTATTTTTCATGAAAGTGTTGAAATTAGATATTCCCACTACATCGATGGCACAGCGGATACGATCGCTGTATCGAAAGGAAACGGCCAGCGACATATAACCACCATAACTTCCGCCGGTTACCATGATCCTGTCTGTATCCAATTCTTTTTGCTCTTTGATCCAATCTAACAAAGCCCCTATATCTTTTACTGAATCTTCCCGCTTCATACCATTATCAGCATCCAAAAAAGTTTTTCCGTAACCCGAAGACCCCCTTACATTGGGGAAAATAATAGATATACCTAGTTCATTCGTATAATAATTCCATCGTCCTTGGAACTGTGGCAACGACTGGGCTTCAGGCCCACCGTGGATGCTGATGATCACCGGGCGCTTTCCTGTGAATTTAGAAGATGCTTTATACAAATAACCTGAGATCATTTGTCCATCGAAAGACTTCCAGGTGATCAGTTCCGGCTCCTGAAAAGTAGATACATCCATCCCTCCTAATTCGCTTTCGGTCCACCGAATTATTTTTTGACTTTTTAGATCATACTCGAAAATATCAGACGGTGTTTTATAGTCATTAAAAGCAAACGCAAGCGATTGACCATTGTTATGCCATTCCAATCCACCGATCACTCCTTTGGGAACATTGGCGAGTTCTTTATAAGTATTTGTTTTTGTGGAGAGGATATACATTTTTGAATATCCATTTTCATTGGCCAGAAAAACTAATTGGGATCCATCTTTGCTCAAAGCAGCTCCGCCTACATTCCATGGAATAGGAGTGGAGATGTAATTGATCTTTTTGGTTGACATTTCATAATATGCCAGCCGGTTGAATTCACTGTCTTTATTGGTAATGATATAGATCCCTTTGCCATCTTGTGAATAGGTAACAGCGTGGTAAGTGGTCCTTTCATCCACTTCGGGTAATATCCTGGTCTTGGTGCCGTATTTCATGTCCACCTCATATATCCTGGATTCATTGGCCGAAATTCCTTCCGCGATCAATACTTTTTTATCATCTGGTGACCATGCACTTACCGACCATCCCCCACCAGAATTTTCTGAGATTATTTTATCTGTGGAGGGATCCAATGGATTCATTTGGTAAATATCTCTGTCCTGCCCGTTCCTTTTAGTAGAAGTATATAAAATAAGATCTCCTTGGTGGTTCCAGTTGATCCCGCCGTTTTGCGATTTCTTTCCATCTGTTAACAGGGTAACTTTGTTGGTAGCCAAATCGAAACGGTAAATTTGTGAGAACTCATTTCCTCCAATATCTTTGGTGAACAAAAAATAATCTCCTTTGTTGGGTTCAAAGCTACCGCTGCCTACAGGCTCCTCAAAAAAAGTGATCTGCTGGCGGTCGCCCCCCGGCATTTTTACATAATGGACCTGGTTACTATTGGCAAATCGGGTAAGGATCAGCATCTCTTTTCTCACCGGATGCCAGGCAACAAAGTTGGCAAATCGGGATTCGGTATAATTTTTAAGATCGTTGATATAGGAGGAAGAAAGGGCTGGAATATTTTCAACCACTAAATTATCCGCTATCGGTATAGTAGCCGCTTGACCGTATATATTAAACGATAAAGACAGCATGAGGAATAGAATGCAAATATGTTTCATCCGTTTTTTTATTTGATCAAATATAATCAATCCTTTAAAATGGAGTAAAAAGGTTGATGAGAATAGTGATGGATAAAATGGCCAACGGCAACCATTTAAGCGGAGTGAGTTGTTGGAGTTTTACAAAAAAAATGATCAGGCTCATGGCGGTGAGCACAAGAACGATACTCCAAATGACGATGAAAGGGACCCAGGAAAATATGCTAGAAAGCGGCTGATCCGTTTCTGCAGCAAGAGGTCTTTGGGTAACGACTGTTAAAGCTATACTAAAGAAAATAACAATAAAAAGAAAAATCCTATAGGCTGTTGTGGTACTCATTTAACAGAAGTTAATTAATCATATTTTTTTCCTTCATGCATCAAATATCCATCCTGATGCTTTCCATTTGGATCTCTATGTGTCCAGTGAACCACTCCTCCTTTTTTGTTCCATTCATATTCGCCTTTAAAAATTACGAGGTCCCCATTTTTTAGATCAGGGATCCGGGTAGATAGATCAATATTATGGCTGATCAATAAGGTTTGTTCATTTTTTAATTTTACAATAAATTTCTGGTGACGACTGCCCTCGTTATCATCCTGTAATATTTTTTGGACGGTCCCCTCCTGGAAGATTAGCTGGTTGCTTGTATGATTGGAAAACCAGGTATTGATGGTGGAAAGAGGGGTATAGGTATGGGCATCGGATTGCTTTTCTTTTACAGATCCACAAGCGGTAAATACAACAACAAGAAAAAAAAGCACCATGTTTTTTTTCATGATCAGAACTTTAGATTTTTCAACAGATACCCCAACGAAACCGGTACCACCCCGTTGTGATTCTTACCTGGGTGTTCCACAAAAGTATAATTTAGCCCTGGATATTCCCTGTCATCTAAGATCCTGCTCATATCTCTGGAGGTAGACAACACTTTATTGGACCATTCAGCAGTTCCGCAGGCATGGTATAAGGTAGCGTTCAACGTTTTTTGACGGGAAGAGAAATCCTTTTCGTATTCATAGAAATTATTATAATTGGCCCAAAGGGATGGGCTCAAGGCTACGTAGTTCTTAAAAACGGGCTGAGGTTGAAACAAACAATAGAAAGCAAACAATCCGCTAAAGGAATGTCCTATATACGTATAGTTGCCGTTGTTTGGATATTGCTCATTGATATACGGGATTAGTTCCTTGGTGAGGAATTGGTAAAAAATATCTGCATGACCAAAATCAGGGTCGTTGCTTTCTTTGATCGTTCCATTTTTCATTACTGGAGGAATAAAATCCCTTCGACGACGCTTTCTATAGTTGCCTATATGACCGATTCCAACAAAAATTACATTCTCCAGATTTTTTTGATTGCCTTCCAACCTGATCTGTCTTCGTATTTCCTTCCCCATTTTTAAATTGGCATCCATATAATAGGCAACTGAATATATATTGGAGTCTGGATGATAACCCGCAGGAAGATCTATATACAACTCGAAACTGTCTTTTACATTTTCAGAATAGATGGCTGGAACGGACGTATTCCTTTTTGATGAACAACTCAGGATAACTGAACTAAGCAGTGTTGATCCGATTAAGAGTAAGGCAAAAGGTTTCTTCATTTAAATGGTCTTACATACAATGATCAAACTTTCCGGTTCCATCACTTCTCCAAACCAATCAATGGGTGGATCTGTTTTTTCGATCACTTCGACTACTTTCCACCGATGATTTTGAAGCAATTGTACCACCTCTTGGCGAGAATACATCTGGAAGCCATATTGGGTGAATGGGAGCTTTTCCATATATTTTTTTGGTCGGATGGTGAGAACAAATTTCCCATCCGGTTTAAGCACTCTTCGTAACTCTGCAAGTTCTTTTTCGAGGTGTTCCCAGAAATAAAGGGTGTTGATAGTAAATATGCTATCAAAGCGATGGTCCTCAAAAGGCAGATGATCTGCAGTTGAATGAAGAAAGCTGGCTTGCCCTCTTTCGATCCATTCCTGGTTCATTTTGATAGATTCTTTTACCATGAGTGTCGAAAAATCACAGCCTGTATATTGGATGGAAGGATCTTTCTCTAAAATTTCTTTTACAAAAAAACCATTTCCCATTCCTATTTCAAGAATATGATGTCCAGGTTGAACATTCAGTTGTTCAATGGTATTCCTGTTCATGAACTGGTTACCGGCATTCATTCTTTCACCTACCTGTACACCGAATTCGCCTTCTGGTTTTCTAAGTTGTTGAGCTAGTCCTTTCGCTTCTTCTTCATTCATAGTATTTATTTTTCACCAATAGCATGGGTAAAATGAGAATAATAAAAACTGGCAGCAGGTCGGTTCATATATTCAGGTTCCTTGTTTTCTAAAAATTTAAACTCCAGTATATTTTTAGCTTTGTGGATCTCCGTGATATATTGCCAGCCACAATTTCCAAATTCATTGGACTTGTAGAATTTATTTCGGCTTTCGAATTCAATTAACATATATACACTTGGGCATGAATTTCCCTCCCATGTATCAATCAAAAATAGATTTTTATACCAGCCTAATGAATCCAGGCATTGTATAAAGGGTTGATTGACGTCAAATGAATTTCTTTTGAAAATAGTATCATGTTTCCAAACGACCAAAGATTCATCGCCGTTATATACATATACCGTATCGGCATTCGAAGGAGGCTGTTTCTCTTCAAATTTCAAAACGAAGAACCTTATACTGTTTTTTTGTGCATGGATTTTCATAGAACCTCCGATGATTAGGAAAAGAAAGACAAGGTAGTATACTTTTTTCATAGCCGGTTCTACTTTTCTTTATTTCTTCCCACTTTTAAGGTCAATTTCCAACTGGCTGATTTTTCTTCCTCAGGATCTCCCCAAATTTTAAGTAATTCTTTTTCAAATGCAGGAACCGGATCCTCGTTATTTTCACGCATAAACTTTTGCAAGGCCGACCAGCTTCTTATATGTCCTATCAAACCATGAAAGGAAAGCTTCTTCCTGATATAGAAAATGGGAGCTTCTATAGTTTCGAATGGAAAAGGGATGGTCGCATATTTTTGTTCTACCATTCTGTTTTCTGCCAGCCAATAATCACCCAAGGTATCACTATGGAAAAACAAAATCGCTTCATCCATTTCTTTTGAAAAGGAAGGTAAGCGATAGCACCAGGTGGCAATAATACCCTCTTTTTTTAACACCCTTCTTACTTCCTGATAAAATTCTTCGAAATGGAACCAATGCAATGCCTGGGCGATGGTCACCAGATCGATCGAGTGAGATGGAATGGATGTACTTTCTGCGGGTTCAGTCCGATAAATGATCTTTGGATGAGATAAACTGTTTTTTATCTGTGATTCGCTTGGATCGGTCGCTATGATTTTTTGAAAATATGGGGTGAGACCAGTAGCCGCTTGACCATTGCCTGTTCCGCAATCCCAGGCTGTTTGATGTTCGGGAGTTAAGCTGGCTAAGAAGCTAAACAGTTCAACAGGGTATTGCGGTCTATATTGTACATATAGATCCGATTGTTTTGAAAAATGGTCTTTAAAGCTCATGCATTTTATTTGTCCAATAATGGATTATACATCATGATCGCATGGTTTTGGGTTATCAGCTCTTCTTCACATTCTCCCTTGAACTTTGGGGTCCTTTTTTTCCAGATCTTGTTATGTCGGGTATATCCTCCCCACCATTGTTGTTTCATGAGATGATCCGTTTCGAAAACCTCATAGGTATCCTGAGGTTCATGATTTGAACTGATCTCACCATTCAGGTATTCCTTATCCAACCATAAATGAATCTGGAAACTTGAATTGGTTTCGTTCGTTATCTGGAGATCTACATAGTTATAGGATAAGGTGGCACCACAAGCAAAAGGGATTTTTCTGTTGATATCCGGAAATACATCATATCCATGCCGCCATCGCTCGGTAACCCTAAGAGGGGTATGCAATGCCATCCAATAAAGCAAATTTCCCAATTGACATAATCCACCGCCTATCCCCTTTGAGATCTTACCATTGTCCAACACCAAACCTTCTAAATATCCTTTGGCTTTGGTGGGTCTACCAATCAATTGCCAAATAGAAAAAATTTCTCCTGGGCGGATCACCACTCCATTTATTTTTCCAATCGCGATCTCCAGGTTTTTTACCTTGTTATGCTGGAGAACCATGTCGACGTCCTTCAGGGGTCGTAATAAAAACGACTGATGCCTGATCAGGGAATGTTCAAGTTTTATTTGGGGATTTACTTTAGCGAACTTAGAAGGTTTTATCAACCATTTGATCTGTCTTTTTATAATGAAGTATTCTTTACCCAGTTTTTTCCTCAGGTGACTTCGTACGACAGGTTTAGTAACTGTATGGTGATTCATGATGGTTAAAA
>JANWKT010000009.1 GCA_025451235.1 Flavobacteriales bacterium
CCAGAATGTAAGAGCACCTCGGCTAATCGATCCAAGATTACTTTTGATTCCTGTAATAGATCCGCCTTGTTATACTCAAATAAGATATCATTGAAAGTAAATACCATATTTTTCTCTAAATGTGGCTCAAGCTTTTTATCGAGATGTAAGGTAATAGAAGTGTCCGCCTCAAAATCCATCGCTTCAGGTTCGTATTTCTCTGCTTTAAACTCTATATGATACATCCGGTGATGCTCGAAAAAATCCCATTCGAATTTTCCATTCTCGTCCGCCAGAACTTCAATGATTGAATCGGGTGTATGGATCCTTACATGGGCTCCGGGGATAGGCTTTAAGGTAAGTTTGTCCAATACAATTCCACGGCCAATGATCAAGTCGGGTTTAACGATAAATGAAAATATATCGTCCTTGCCTGGGTCTGAAAATCGGTCGGATCCAAAAAAACCGTGTTTATCATTTTCAGTAAAAACCAGGGCGAAATCGTCTTTGCTTGAATTCAAAGGTTTGCCGGCATTCACAGGCTCCTGCCACATCCCTTCTCTTTTAATACTATAATAAATATCAGATCCCCCATAACCAATATGTCCATCGGAGGAAAAATAGAGCATCGTATCATTTAGAAAATGTGGGAACATCTCATCGTCCAACGAATTGATATATTTCCCCAGATTAATAGGCTCTCCCCATTCCCCATTGATCTTTTGTACATAGTAGAGATCGTATCCTCCAAAACCTCCAGAACGATTCGATGAGAAAAACAATTTATTTCCATCTGCCGAAATACTAGGATGCATACAGGAATGATCGATGCTATTGAAATTTAAGTGCACAATATTGGTCCATTGATTATGGTTAACAGAGGCTTTATATATACCCAATGTATTTACCCCATCCGCACTGATCCCATGTTTTGTAAAATGTTTTTTCTTGATAAATTTTTCGTCTGATTCATTACGGGTAAAATAAACCTCTTTTCCATCGGCGCTAAAGCATATTCCTCCTGTATAAAATTGGTGGAACAACGGTTCTCCTTTTTCGTTCACCACTTCACCTTCCACATCATTTACTTTATAATAAGGATAAACTGTTTTCTTAATATGGTCATGCTTATGATCAGGTTCTGAGTAAATCAGCTTCCCATGATGCGATGCCCCTCCCAAATATAAACCATCGACCCTTATCCTGGCAGTATCCAGTTCTAATAATGGAACCATTGATTCATTGGCCAAAGCAAAATCACATGATTTAATATAGTTCAGGATATTGGGCCAAACTCCTCCTTTTTCCTGATAAGTGGCATAGTTTTTCTTGGCTTCCTGGTACATTCCTAAATAGTGTTCACAGATAGCATCATATAAATATGCATCTATCACTACATCTTTTTTATCCTTCACCTCGTCCAGATATACCTGTGCTTTTTTATAATCTTTCAGATAATAATGACAAAGGCCTAGTTTATATAAATACTCGGTATTTTTATTCAGTTTGATCAGTTTTTCATACTCGGGAATGGCATGAACATAATCCCTGCTATTAAACAAGCTCAGGGCAAGATCCTCCTGCCATATCTGTGCAAAGGAAAGACTCCCTCCTAAAATTAACCATATCCCAATTATCAACTTCTTCATCGCCATGTCTTTTAAAATCGAGGTATATCTACAGGAATTCTATTTTTGGTTTGAGGGATCTTAAAGCCTAACATTACTTCATGCCCCGTATAATTGGTCCGGTTATCAAATCCTAATCCCATATTGAATGCATACGCAATGGTAAACATGTCCTTATGCGTGTAGTTGATCTGGGTCATAATGGTATTCAAGGATCTATAAGAAACGCCAAATCCAAAGGCTTCATGGTAGAGGAACTGAATGTTTACATCAAATTGGGTAGGTGATCCTGCTATTTGCTTGATCAAGCAAGAAGGTTGAAATTTCCATGCATTGTTCCCGAATTTTTTTTGCCAGCCTGCATTGATGTAAAAATGAACGTCCTGGAAACGGGCATCAATGGAAGGGTCAGGATTCATATAATTGGGCAGATTGACGGTAAGGATATTTCCTACGGCAAATCCTACATAAAAATTCCTGCGGAAATAATAGGCCCCCAATTTGAAATTGGGTGACCAGAATGTATTGAAATTAGCTGTTAAGGAAGGATCATTGGGGTCTTGAACATTTAGTTGTGTAAAGTCAGCATTGATCATGTAAGCATTCGCATTTAAACCGAAAGCCAGGAAATTTTGAGGATTTAATTTGATGCGGTAACCAAAACCAACTCCAATGGTGCTTTTATAGGTGGCACCAATCTTATCCTGTTGTACAAACAATCCTGTTACCAAACCTGTTTTTCCAATCGGGAATGAAACATCCAAAGCACCTACCAACGGCGCTCCTTTGAAGCCAACCATTTGAGCATTGAAAAATCCGGCTCCAGAGATCCTATCGAAAGTAGATAGAGCTGCAGGATTGATCAATGATTGGCGGAGCATATAAAAGGAATAATGCGGTTGCTCCTGAGCAGTTATTTTTCCAACCGCTACGAAAAAAATGATGATAATGAGTATCCTCTTCATGGATTGGTTATTTTCTTAGTTCTATAAATCCTTTTATGGGTTCTTGTCCTGGCCATGGAATAAAAACGAAAAAATAAGTTCCATCGGTCACTCCTTCTGTCATGCTCGGAATACCCATATTGGTCTGACCGTTCCATTCATTGTTATAAGGTTGGGCATGGTACAAAGGATCTCCCCATCGGTTCAGGATGGTTAACTCATTCTCCGGATAAGCAGCAAGATCACCCAAATACCAGGAATCATTACTGGCATCTCCATTAGGTGAAATAAACTCCGGAAAGTTAAGTACCCCATTGTTGATATAGATGACCACAAGTGCTGTATCACATAAACTTAAACAAGTAGCATCACACGAAACATAGGTAAGCGAATCATATCCAGCAAAACCATTGTTGGGTGTATAGATAATTTCATCGCCAACGATAGCTACTGTTCCATGATTGGTGGAGTCAAGAATACTAAATCCATTGACAATAGCATCGTTGAGTGTAACAGGGATGGTTACTGGGGTATTGAAATTTGAGTTGGCCGCATCTGGTAACAAAGAAGGTGCAGAATTATAATCTGTATATAAATGAACCGTGGTCGATAATGTATCCGAACATCCATCTCCATTGGTAATGGTTACTGAATAAACAGTTGTTTGCACAATCGGGATTTGAATATTCGCGGTGGTATTTCCCGTACTCCATACATAGCCATTTCCTCCGGATGCCGTTAAATCAATATCCGCACCTGGACAAACAATGGTATCACCAGTTAAGCTAGGATTAAAAATGGAATTTGTTACTGCCAATGTATCAGCATCCGAACACCCATCGGCGTTGATAGAAGTAGCTGTATAATTACCGGGGCTGTTTACATTGATTGTTGGCGTGGTAGCTGATGTACTCCAGGTATAGGAGGTTCCTCCAGAAGCGGTTAATGTACTGGTTTCACCTGGGCATAAAATATTATCCCCTGTAACTGAAATGTTAATCGGTGACGATATCACAGCTATGGTATCCGTATCCGAACATCCATCGGCATTGGTAGAAGAGACAAAATAATTGCCGGGTGCACTTATATTGATCCCGGATGTGGTTTCTGATGTACTCCAGGTATAACCTGATCCACCAATTGCGGTTAACGTTGACATTTCTCCACTGCATAAAACACTGTCACCCGTAATATTCACATCAATGTTAGAGGCGATCACATTGGTTGTCGCAGTATCTATACAATTATTAGCATCCTGAACAATTACCGTATACGTTCCTGCAGTATTGGCCTGAGCCGTGGATGCACTGCTGCCGGTGCTCCAGTTATAGGTATTAAAACTTGTTGTTGTGCTTAAGGTAACGGGTTGTCCATTACAAATAACAGGTATAGTTGGAATGATCACCGGATTGACTGCAGGATAATTGGTAATATTCACATTCAATGTATCTGCATCATTACATCCATTGGCATTCACTACACTCACCCAATAGTTTCCTGAAGTATTTATATTAATGCTGGTAGCATTACTTCCGGTACTCCAGGTATATGTGCCTCCTACTGCTGAAGTCGCAGAAAGTTGTGTTGTTTGGTATTGACAAAGGCTGGTACTACCAATCACCGATATTTGTGGATCAGGAGTTGGTAAGACGGTAACCGTATGTTGTTGGTTCAATTGACATGGTGAAGTTCCGGTTGTATAAGTAACTGTATAGTTGCCATTCAATCCTGACGGATCAAAATCAGATCCAACTACACCGGTTCCTGTCCATGAGCCACCGGTCGTTCCAGTTATCAAGGTGGTAAGATCAATGGGAGCAGCATTGGCACATAAAGGTGATGGAGCTGTCCATGCAGGATCGCCTGATGGAATAACCGTGATCGGAATGGAGGCAGATTGAGATCCACAAATGCCAGATGCAATGACGTTGTACACTGTGGAGGATGTTGGATTAACCATCACGGAAGGATTGGATGGAATAGAAGAAGCCGGAACAGAGCTCCAGGTAAATGTATTCAAGGTTCCAGGAGCTGAAGCAACCAGATTGATGGTATCACCTTCGCAAATAGGATTGGCAGATGGTGTAATAGTAACCACCTGCACTCCGTTAGTTACATTAATGATATAATCACATTGATTACCTGCCCAACCATCGAACATGATATAATAAATATTTCCTACCACCAGGTTATTAAAGGATAAACTATTTCCCAATCCATAAATTCCATCTCCATAACAACTGGGAACATCCTCATCATTGGGTGGTGGATTTCCAATCTCCGATGCAGGAATAGATGAAGGCGAATAGGTCCATGGGGCACCACAGGCATTGTATAATGCCAACTGAATTCCATGTTCTCCAAATGGTGATACCGTGCCTGTGCAATTCGTTACATCTAACGTTAAATTTACGTTGGATGAGCTGGCCTGAAATCGGATCCATGAGCTATTGTTGACATTGGTTCCACAAAAAGTTCCGGCAGGACCTGGAGTTGGTTGGGCCGTTCCGGAGGGTTCATTGGCAGGCGTCCACGTATAAGTACTATAAGTGCTCCCCGAATAACCATTCAGATTACAGATCAGCGGAGCGCCTGCACATCCATCTGTTGCAACCGGATTAGGTCCTGGATCAGCAGAACCTGTTGCTCCTACACCAAAAGTAAGCGACCAGCTATTTAATGTTCCTGCATCCACACTTACTTCGTCAGTAATACAAAGTTGCCATACACCATTTCCATTCTGTCCAACATTTTGCGCATAAAAAGATTGTTCAGGAATATAGGAGCCTGTAAAAGGGGCCGCACCTGCTGTAATAGAAGTTCCGGCACCCATATTAAAAACTGTATTGGTATAATTATCACCCGATCCTCCATTATTCGAACTTAAAATAGTTTGAATGCCGTTAGGTGAGATCAAAACAATTTCCAGGTCACCATCATATGGATGTGTAATGTTCAAGGTAACTGAAACAAGTCCATAGTTGGAATATAGGTTGCCAGCAAGTCCACTTACATTTAAATTAAAACATTGTTGTCCTCCAGGAAAATCAGGAATAGCCCCACCGGATCCCACAAATGTCTGGGCGTTCAATCCATTCAATAAGCAAATAAAGAAGAAAAGAGAAAGTAATTTTTTCGTCATACAAGATCAGTTAAGGCCTATGATTTTTTTGATTTAATAGAAGCATAAATGATATTTGAAAAGTTTTTGACCGGATGCTCCTCCTTTCCAATAAAGAATGTGTTCACCTTGAACATTTCCAGCATGGATTGAAAATCGTTGGCATCATATAAAGGATCCAAAAAGAATTTATAATAATCGACCATTTCTTCAGAAATAGTTCCTCCCACTTTGATCGTCATATCCTTGTCATTGATCACATACCGGTCCATATATCCTACTAATTCATCCACATCACCCTGAGAACCTAGAAGTCCGATATGAATATATCGTTCTGTTCCTTCCAAATTTACGGCATCATCAACCGATAGAAAAAATTTTACCCTGGAAGTGATCTCGAAAAGACGACCTTCGCTGGATTGAGCATAATTAAATGGAATAATGACCAGAAGAAAAAGAAAAAAGATGAGAAATTTTTTCATAAAAACCAGGGTTAAAACGGGGGCAAATATACGATTACCACCCATCACTTCAAAGGGAGCACTGGAATGAAAACCATCGCTATGCCTATAATTCAGTAGGATTGCATGTTATGGGCATTGTTAAGTTTTCAACGTACACAGAAAAAAAATCTTTAAACCGTTTTAGCATTTTGGCTCAAAGTATTTTAGGCAGTGTGAAGAAGTCCGGCTCTGGCACCATAACCTACAGACAGCCAGGTAGGAAATAAAACAGGCGGTCCGCATAACGGACCGCCTGTAACTGATATAAGGTTAACAATTAGTTTCTTTTATTCGACATTACATAATTACTCAATTCATCTTTGCTCATGTCGAAAGTAAAAATATCATTGATCGTATAGTAATTAGATGGATCAGACACATAGGTATACGCATATTTGGCCAGCTCAAGTTTTGTTTCTTCGAAAGTAAATAACTGCAACATTTCCTTTACTTGTTTGGTTGTTACACATTTACTGCTTACCACTTGCTTAAAAGTACTTGTTTTGGTATCCTCAAAAGTGGCTGAAGAAATGGAATTTTTTGCAGCTCTGAAATCAGTTTCACTCATTCCATAGATACAATCGTTGTTCATATAAGTAGTGGTAGTTCCACCATTTCCAGTTGAAGTAGTACTGGTGCTTGAATAGGTGGTGGTAGTCGTTGAAGTAGTGCTTCCGTTTACTGTTCCTCCTGTCCCATCCACAATGGTCACATTCATTCCTACACCCCCAACACCCACATTGGTGCTGATCACATCCGTAGTTCCTGTTCCAGTAGTTCCCGTTGTGGTGGTGGTGGTCGTTGTGGTGGTCGTTCCACCCATATTTCCTGTTCTGATCACAATACCGTCATTCGGTGGTACATTGGTATAAACAATGGTTTGTTGATTGGCCGATTGTGCAGGGATCTGAGATAGTTCAACATCCGAATAGGCATTGCAAACCATTTGACCCTTTTTGTTTTTCTTTACATTATAAGTTACCTCATGCCCTCTCACCAACATCAATGTGTTTTTTTCGATATCAGGAATCAAAGGATCCTCAAATACAATTTTAGCTTTTACATAATCTGCATTTAAATCAGTAAGGCGAACATTTGTTAAAGACTGGTCGTTCACCCGAAGACCATTTACTACTAAATAGAATTTTGTGCCTTCGTCAGAGAAGATCACCAGATTGGCTTTTTGAGCATACATTGCCATTGATCCAATCATCAATCCGAAAAGTAAACCAAGTTGTTTCATATAATTATTTTTAAGTTTCTGTTCTAGCTTAAACAAACCCGGTGCCAAAGATAGGTGTTTTGAGTGAACCCCCAATTCGTGTTGAAGGGCTCTTAAAATCAAGAACCCCAATATTTAAAGGTGTTTCAAGAGTTTAGGTATACATCTGTGTAGAGATGGTGTATAGATAAAAACAGGGTGATCACGTGATAAATTTCATTAGCTTTACATAAGTGATCCTTTAATATCCAGAAAGCAACATGAAAAAGTTTTTAGGACTTTATATATGTTTATGGAGTGTAGTCCCTATGTATTCTCAATGGACTACCAAGACCCCTGCTCCTACAGCTCGCTGGGGTGCAGCTGCCTGCCACCTGAATGGATATATTTACCTGATTGGGGGAAATAACGGTACCGACCTGGCGACCAACCAAAGATTTGATCCAGGCACCAATACATGGACCACCCTTGCTCCGATGCCAACGGCCCGCAGCTATCCTGCTGCTGTGGGAGCTTCGAACGGTAAGATTTATGTTTTTGGCGGTTCAGTGGTAAGTACATGGATGAATACTGTTGAAGAATATGATCCAGGGACCAATACATGGACCACCAAAACTCCTTTGCCCACCAATAGAATGGGGTTAGGAGCTGCAGAAGTGAGTGGGAAAATATATGCAGTAGGAGGATGGAATGGTGTACTGCTAGCCACTTGCGAAGAATATGATTTTGTAACCAATACCTGGTTAGCCAGGGCACCGATGCCCACGGCCAGATATATGGTGGGCTGCGCTTCCGTTGGTGGGGTTGTATATGCCACTGGAGGATATGTTGCGGCTCCAGTAAATAACCATCAGGCATATAATCCCGTTACAAATACCTGGACAGTAAGGGCTAATTTGAATACAGCCCGGTACTTGCATGGTGTGGCTGCTTTGGGTGGAAATGTTTGGGCAATTGGTGGATTTCCTAACACTGGAACTACCGAATATTATAATCCAGGGACCAATACATGGACAAATCATACCGCCATGAATCAATCTCGATACCGGGTAGCTGCAGCAGCTACCACCACTTGTATTTATTCTTTAGGTGGATTTACAGGTGCGGTTACCGTTGGAACCACGGAAGAATATTGTCCAGTCCCCCTTCCGGTGATGCTTATTGCATTTAGAGGAACTTATCAGGAGGAACTAAAACAAACTGAGTTGGAATGGGAAACAGTATCTGAGATCAATAATTCTCACTTCAGATGTGAAAGATCAGAGAATGCCATTAACTGGGAAGCGCTTTCAAGAATTGAAGGAAGCGGTAATTCCAATGCTTTGCAACATTATTCTTATACAGATGCATTTCCCCGGTCGGCTTATTATCGGATAGTTCAGGTCGATTATGACGGAAGTGAAAGTATCCACGGACCTATTTATGTTTCTTTGTACGATTCTCCGATCGAAAATTTCATCGTATATCCAAATCCTACCCATGGTGTCTTCTTTGTTGAATTTGCTAAAGCAACCGTAGGAAGTATTGAAATAATTGATGCAACCGGTAAAACAATTCAGCGTATATCTATCTCTTCAAAAAAACAGGAAGTGGATATTTCCAATTGGTCGAATGGGGTTTATCTCATCAAGATCCAAACCGAACATGAACTTTATTATTCGAGGATCAACCTTAGTAAATAAAAAAGGGAAGCCCCGATAGCTATCGGGGCTTCCCTTTTTTGTTTTTAATTCCGGTGTTTTTAATAAATCTCAATCATAAAAGGAATTCTGGTTTGGTGTCCTTTTAAATTCCTTGCATCCTGAACAAACTTATAGTATTTTACAAACTCGAACGCTTGACGGCTTACAAAAGCTTCAGAAGCTTTTGAAGAAAATCCGCCAAACAATTCACTCCATTTATCCTTGTACTCAGGATAGATCACATATTCCACATCGTCACTACCAATCATTTTTTTAGTAATATCCATGGCAGTTTCCATATCTCCAATTACATCCACGAGTCCGAGCTCTTTGGCGTCAATGCCTGTCCAAACCCTTCCCTGAGCAATACTATCAACCATGGTCACCGGAATTCCACGGCCGTCTGACACCCTTTGTAAAAAAGTTCTGTAGATCTTATCCACTTGCTTCTGGTAAATCAATTTTTCGTCCTCGGTCCATGGGCGGGTAATATTCGGAAAGTCAGAAAATTTATTGGTCTTAACTGTATCCGACGTGATCCCGATCTTATCTTCCATTAATTTTTGAATATTCATGGCTACGCTGAATACACCTATAGAACCCGTAAGTGTTGTTTTATCTGCAACAATGGTATCAGCAGCACAGGAAATATAATATCCACCACTGGCTGCATAATTTCCCATAGATACAACCACCGGTTTTACTGCCTTGGTCAATATTACTTCTCTCCATATTAGTTCGGAAGCCATCGCCGATCCGCCTGGTGAATTCACTCTTAAAATAACTGCTTTAATATCCTTGTCTTCTCTAGCGTCGCGAATGGCTTTTACAAAAGTATCCCCTCCTACATTGTCACTTTTCCCCTTCCCATCCACAATTTCACCTTCTGCATATACAATGGCGATTTTATTTTTACCTGATTTCTCCAATTTCCGTCTAACAGCAGTATAATACTTCTCCACTGAAATCAGGTTAAGGTCTTTTTTCTTATCGATCTCACATTTTTCCTTCAACATCTCAGCAAATTCATCATAATAAAGTGATTTCGTAATGAATTGTGAAAAGTTAGCATGGTCAACATCTATATACGGCGCAGTATTGGCAATGTTGTTGAGCTCTTCAGGTTTCAATCCGGTTTTTTTAGAAAATTTTTCGAGTAACTCTGTCCAATAATCATCTATCAAAGCTCTCAACTGATCCCGATTCGCTTCACTTGCTTTTTCAAGGAAAAATGGTTCTACCGCACTTTTATATTTATTTCCGGTAGGTCGGAAAATTTCTGCTTGTACACCGATCTTATCTAACATTCGCTTATAGAACATTAAGTTGATGGCCAGACCTTTCAATTCCATTCCCCCCATTGGGTTTAAATAGATCCCGTCGGAAACGGATGCCAGGTAATATCCTTTTTGAGTAAAGTATTCACCATAGGTATAAATAAATTTTCCAGACTTTTTAAAATCTTCCAATTCTTTCCTGAGCTCTTCTACCGATGCCATTCCTGCATTTACAACAGAGGCTTCTAAATAAATCCCTTTTATCCTTTTATCTGTTGCTGCGTAACGGATCGTTCTTCTCAAATCTATCAGCCCAGGTTTAGTAGAAAATTCATCAATGTCAAAATCGGCAAATGGATTATCTTCTGTTCTATCGTTCAGGTCATAATCCAGTTTAAGGTAAAGTACTGACTTATCTTTTACCCCTTTCACATCCCCACTACCTCCTTTTCCTCCCGAAAGAGCACTCAGGAAACTTACTGTAAAAATAGAAAAGAGAATGGTACAGATAAATCCGGTTAGAAATACTCCTAAACACGATCCGAAAAACGAAGGCCAGAAGGTTCTGGGTTTACGATTGGGCTGCTGTTGTAATTGTTGGTTCATAGAATTTAATTGAGATTATTTGATCATTACGCCAGGTTTGTTAACTACTGGCACTTTGGTAAAATGTTCTTTTTTTATTGTTTCAGGAAGAAATATATATTGTTTATCGAAAATCTTATCTCCTATATAAAAGCTGATCCAATATTCATTGGTAACTCCAAAGACCTCTTCCATGATAGGTTCTATTTTTAAAAATTGCTGAGGTCCTAATTCATCAAAATGTTGTCGCAGGGTCGAGGTATTTATTTTTTCGTTGTTGATCTCTCCATACCCCCTTGAAACCACCAAAATATTTTTGAGTACTTCATTTCCAAGATTCACCATATAAACATACCAATCATCTTTCTTCCAGATGCTCTCTTCAGAAACAACTGCTACTGCCACGTTTTTGACCTCTGGTATTTCGATATCCTTTCTCATCCCGCCACAAATTTACGGGACAAATAGTAATAAAAAAATTATTAGTGTCCCTGATAAATATTTGCCAACAATTGGCATCCTTCTGCCCATTCCAAACGCCTTATCCGATATACGCAAGATAGGCGGAGTTTGGGCTCGTTTATATTCGTTTATGTTAACTAATCTTAAAACCCTTTTTACCAAATTCTCTTCAAATCCCATCTGTACGAGCTCTTTGGGACCCTGACGTAACTCGATATATTGATACAGTATCTGATCTAACACATCATACTCAGGCAATGAATCGCTGTCTTTTTGTCCCGGACGGAGTTCTGCACTGGGTGGTTTGGTAATTGAATTGAGTGGGATTATTTCGGAGTCCTTATTGATATACCTGGCCAATTCATACACCTGGGTTTTATATACATCACCCAATACTGAAATGCCACCACACATATCGCCGTACAACGTTCCATAGCCCACAGCCACTTCGCTTTTATTAGACGTATTCAATAAAACATATTTGAATTTGTTAGACAAAGCCATCAATAGAACGCCTCTTATCCTTGCCTGGATATTTTCTTCCGTAACATCAGGAGTTAACCCTTCGAAAAAAACACGAAGTTTTCCATCAAACACATCATACAATTCTTTAATGGGAATGAGGTCATACCGGATCTTTAAATTCTCCGCCAGCGCTTTTGCATCCTCAACGGAATGTTCACTTGAGTATTGAGAAGGCATTAATATGCCATGCACGTTTTCTTTTCCCAAGGCTCTAGCAGCCAGTACCGCGGTAACTGCTGAATCAATCCCTCCTGAAAGTCCCAAAGTAGCTTGTTTGAATCCGAGTTTATTAAAATAATCCCTGATCCCCATTACAAGTGCATCATAAATATTCTGAATATCGGATCTGTTTTCAGCTTCAGTAACCATCAATTGGTCTGTATCGATGATGGCAAAATCTTCTTCGAAATATTTGAGTTCTTTTACCAGTTCTCCTTTCGCATTGTACATCATTGATCCGCCATCGAAAATAAGTTCAGTATGTGCTCCCACATGATTTACATATACCATGGGCAAATGATATTTTGTGGTGTTCCATGCCAGCATTTTTTTTCTGCCATCCGGATGTTCGTAGGAAAACGGGGAAGCAGAAATATTGATGATCAGTTCGGGGCTCTGTTTTATCAATTCATCCATTGGATTCATGGTGTACAAAGGATCTGTCTCAATATCCCAGCTATCTTCGCAGATGACCACCGCTATTTTTTTAGACTTATGTTCAATACATTTAAATTCCTTGCTAGGTTCAAAGTAACGGTATTCATCGAAAATATCGTACGTGGGCAACAAGGCTTTATTTGAAATTTGCTGCACCTTACCCTGATATATATACAATGCCGAATTAAAAAGATTTTTTCCAATCAGGCTTTTATTGTGAGTTGGGGCCCCTACAATAACACCTATATCGTTGGTTTCTTTTGCAATGATCTGTATGGCTTCATGCGTTTGCTGTAAAAAATCATCAAACTCCAAAAAATCCCGAGGAGGATAACCGGTTACACATAATTCAGAAAAAACTGCGAGGTCAGCACCTTGCTTTCTTGCCTGATGAATACCGGCAACTATCTTTCGGGTATTTTCTTCGAAGTGACCAATATGGTAGTTGCTTTGTACCAGCGCTATTTTCATAGAGCTAAATTAATAATATTTAGGCACCCTGGAATCTGTTATATCCTGAACGATATCCTCCATTGCATTTCGATTTCCGAAAAGATTGCGACTAAAGCAGGAAAAGTAGGTATTTGCAAATTAAACCTATTTTTAATACCTATAGAAAGTAAAAAGGGCTACCTGTTGGGTAGCCCTTTGAATAATATATGGTGGATTTATAGAACTAAGGAATATAAGTATCACCTCTTTCATCGATCTCTCCAGGGATCAGGGAAATGGCAACAGGGCCATAAGACCAAATACGCTGAGCACCAATCGTAACTGCATCAGGAAGCGATACATCATCCATTTTGAATGTAGCAGCAAAATATCCAAGGTCATCATTTGGTAAATTCTCGATCAGGTAATTTCCATTTGCATCCGTTGCAGAAGCATAGGTATTATAATCAAGACTTACTTGGGTTAACATTCCATCACCGGTTCCCATAGGATAGCCTGCTGTAATATTATACCTCACTTTCAAATCAACCACCTGAACGTTTCCTGGGTCGGTGATGGTAAGATTTCCATCCTGGTCCCAATCAGCATAAAGTCTTCCTGCAATACCTGAATTTTTTGCTGGGATATAAATGGTTGAGGTTACATAACCATTGGTATTTACATCAATGTTATATGCTGCTGCAGTAGCTTTGAAATTAACTGAAGCATAACCTGGAGCAGAAACATATCCAGAGATCGTACCTGCATTCAATCCTTCAAAAACTGCAATACCATCGGCACCTACCGTTTTAGTGGTAACACCGTTTTGGGTTTGGAGGGTTACAGTAGCTCCATTCAGTCCTCTAGTTACATCACCGACAGCAACTACCTGTACAGCATAATTAATGGTGTATTTTCCGTCCGCATTCCCATCGGCATCAGCTGGAATCGTTTCCGGAGTACAGCTAAATAAGGCAACAGCGATCACGCCAAAGCCCAGTAAAGATTTAAAGTTTCTCATAATATTAAAATGTGTATGTTTTGTGCAAAAGAACCGACAATATTAGTTTTGGCTCCAACTTAGTTAGAATTGTATCGGTTTCAGTTAGTAAACATGCATTCCTGTCGAGAATTAATACAGGATTTTGACGAAAACGAGCCTAAACCATTTTAGGCAAATTGCTGAAAATCACGCTTATAAATTGAGTATACTGGCGGGTTCTCACTTCTGTTGAGCATTTAATCTTGGCTAAGCCGTCAAAGATTTAAAAGCAGAAAGCCCACCATAACAGGTGTCATGGTGGGTTTTCTCAACATTCTAAAACGTGCTTCTTAGGGTAACCATAAAATTCCTTCCTGCGGCTGAAACTCCTGACCCAAAAGTTCTGTACTTCACATCCATGATATTATCCACTGCCAGTTGAATTCTCAAATATTTATTCACTGCGAACCCAATCTTTGCATTAAATGTATACCATCCTGGCATTCCAAGGGGTGTAGCATATTGCAAATTATCTTCTCCCGATGGGCTATAATCAACCAATAATTTAGGAGCAGAATATATAACGGATGCTTCTGCATACCATTTCTTATAATTCAAAATAGCCGCTGTTCTTCCGTACAAAGGGGCAATATGATCCAACGGTTGTTCAACTCCGGAAACAATCAACCTTCCATATGTATAGGTAAGCGATGAATTCATGGCAAAGTATTTTGTGATGTTTGCCTGTATATTTGCATTCATTCCTACAACATATCCCTGGTCTGCATTCTGACTGGCATACACAGCACTTGGTATTCCATCATACACCACGCTATCGGCCCCATTCAGGGTAAATGGCAATGGGGCAATCATGCTTGGAAGATAGGATCCAAAGCCTACTAATTCAACCCTTACTTGCTTGAAAAACGTCTTGGTAATATTTAGTTCACCATTGATCGAATATTCAGGCTGTAAATTGGGGTTTGGCACAAATAATTGTCCCGGAGCAGAATCAAATACTTTGGTCATATCATCCACATTTGGAGCTCTGAAACCGGTGGAGGCTAAGAGCGCAAATCTCCAATCTTTTCCAAGGGCATACATGAAACCCAAGTGCCCATTTACAGCAAAATAGTTTTGGTTTGCTGTGGTATACGGAAATGGGAAATAGGTAGTATCCTTGAACTGGCAATTCAAACCAACATAGTTCAATCGTACCCCCCCGGTTAACGTAATTTTGGGACTAGCAAACCAGGTATCATGTATATATAAGGCTACGGCATAATAATTATTCCCTCCATCTGCATAACGAGTATTTGATCCGCTAACCAATGTATCTGTATTTACATTTCTTCGTTCAGCAGTTGACGCTACGGTGTTGAATAGCCCTTCGAAACCAAATTTCAGTTCATGTTTTTTCAGGTACCGGTAAACATCTACATTTGCATTAACGGCATGCAGTTTTTCGTCCTGTATCGTGAGGTTATTATTGTACAATCTCCTTGAATTCCTGCTTTCATTAAAATACTGATAGGTAAGTCCTGCTCCAATTTTCCAATTATTCGAGGTTCGTTCATAGCGATATGATCCCATTACCCATGTTTCCGGACCATAATACCACTGAGCAAATCTTGCTGTACCTGCGCTAACTTCGGTTAAACGGTCATACCGATAAATATCTGAAGTAGTCGAAAACTGTATGTTGACTGTATGTTTATCTTTTGAGTTGGGAGCAAATAAAAATTTCTGCATGGCATTCATTTGCCAATAACCTGTTTGTACTTGCCTGTTTTTATCAGGATTTACAAATACACTGTCGCTTCCGTTGATCCTCTCTACATAAAAATCCCGGTTCCACAAAGAATCACCATCCAATCCTCCATTGGCCCCTTGCCACCTATCATCAAAATCGGTGAATGTAAAGGAGGTAAAGGATCCGAATTTTTTGCTTGCAATATTAAAATCAACATGACCTGTTTTTTCAAAATCAGCCGACCCTAATCTGACCATTACATTTCCACCGAATAATAATTTACCCGATGAGCTTAATACTGGATCCTTTGTTTTAAAATACATGGTACCTCCCATTGCATCGCTTCCATACATAACTGAACCAGGACCAAACATTACTTCGGCCCTATCTAAAGTATTCTGATCAACTCTTAACAGGTTTTGCAAATGGCCGGCGCGAAATATCGCATTGTTCATCCGAACTCCATCCACCACAATTAAAACCCGGCTGGCCTCGAACCCTCTGATAATAGGACTTCCTCCACCTAGCTGGCTTTTTTGTACCAATACACTTCCATTTATCTGCAATAGATCCGCTGTGGTTGAAGCATTCGTATTTTCAATGGTTTTTGTAGTTAATACATTGATATAAAAAGGCGAATGCTCACGAGGGTCTTTCTCTTTGTTTACAGAAAGTATATACTCGTCGAGGTTAATTATTTTCCTCACCAGCTTCACCCGATAGTTATCCGTTGCAAGCCGACTTGAACGAACAATTTTGGTAAAATAATCAGGATGCATGACTACAAAAGAATCTACTGTCACTCCTGTAAAGTCAAATTCTCCGGAACCATTTCCAACTAGTTCAACAGTAGACGTTCCATTTATAATTACAGGAGAATAAAATTGAATGGTAGGGGTATTTATCACTCTTCCATCGCTTTCATCTACTACTTTTAAAGTTTGTGTGTTGCCTGATAGCACTATGCCAACAGCCAATACCAAACAGGTATAAACTTTTTTCATAATAAATTTTTAGTTCAACAATAAATTAAAAAAGATTGGGATGGGTTGAACTATGCCTTCGGTGGAGGATTAGAGGACGCGGCATATATGAACAGATACTTGTTTTGAAATATCCTCATATTTTTCTTTTGTGTAATTTGAATGAATTCAGGGATGGTGTTAAACGCATGCTGAATAAATATCTTATTCATTTCAGCCATTTTTTTTGCAGCAGATTTTTCGGCAGCTTTTCTTTTCTGTTTTTTCAGGTGATCCTCGAAATCATCTTTCTTACATGTATATAGAATATCTCCATTTTTATTCTCCGTTTTTACAATGTCGTACATGTGGTGATTCCATTCAAATTCTTTTTCATGCTCCCAATGGGCATTTTTTAGATCTGAGGCAGGAATGGTAACCAGTTCGCCCTGTTTGAACCGGCCTTGAATGATCTTATGAAAGGTAGACTTTTTATGGGTGAGAATAAGAACTGAAAACAGGCAATAACCTAGCAGGTTAAATGCGAATGCACTCATCAACATGAAAGCTATTGCAGGCTTTAAAGTTTTCATTCAGTCAAATATAGTGTTTTATTCAGGAACTGCTTATATTAGGGGTAAGGAATTATTCAATCATGCATACATTGTTTATTAAACGGTTATGAAAAAAATATATACACTACTCGCCATCGCTTGGGTCATGGGTGCCATCCAGACTTACAGCCAAATAACAGATACTATTGGTACAACCATCATTAAAATTGATTCATTGGTTGGGTTTACCGGAGTGGCCCAGGATTGGCCTTGGGACCTCCATTGGGGACCTGACAATACATTATGGTTTACAGTAGGAGATAAGATCTGCCGGTATGATACTACTTCACATACAGTAGATACCATTTTTAAAAGAACAGCCTCTCTCTCCAATATAATGAGTATTGCTACCCATCCGAATTTTTCAACGAACCCATATGTATATGCTACCATCGATACTTCGGATTATTACTATTCATATACCGGTGGCCCTATCGTATTATATAGATATAATTATTCCGCTTCAGGGGATTCGCTGTACAACGAAACCTCTATCCTTGGATGGAGCCATCCCGGCGAACATTGTGGAGCCAGGATACATATTGGGCAGGATGGTTATCTATATTGTACTACTGCAGAATACTGGCCCGGTGGCGATACCGCGGGGAATATTAACGGTAGAATTTTAAGGGTCAATTTAGATGGAACTGTACCCTCCATAAATGTTAGCGGATATTATCCCATTAGTTATGGGCATCGAAATCCCCAAGGGATTGTGCAGGTACCTAACGGGAATCTCATTGTTTCAGAATTAGGACAGATCACCGATGAACTCAACCTCATTGTAGAATACAGAAATTATGGTTGGCCAGCGTATGATGGCGACAATTGCATTGGAATTCTCCCCGATTCATGCACCAGTCCTACTTTTATCTATGAATCTCCCATCGATACGGCTGTGCGCCCACCTTCAGGAATCGCCTATTATGACCATCCAGCCATTCCGGAGTTTCAGGGTTGTATTTTACAATGTATTTTAAGTTTTGGCGGATCACAAGGTGGATTGGTGGCCTCGAAATTAAATGGGGCGATGGATGATGTGGTAAGTGATGTGCACTATTTTAAAGGTGAATATAAAAGGTTTAGAGATGTAGCTGTATCACCAGATGGTAAAGTGTATGTAATTACCCATGATAGAATGGAACCGGTCATCAGGGTGATCTATAATCCCAATTATCATATCGGAATTGAAGAGGCTGATGCGTCCTCTTTTCAAATGTTCCCGAATCCAACCGAAACCACATTGTTTCTGAAGGGTACAGAGAATATTAATTTTTGGAGTGTAATGAGCGCCGATGGAAAACTACTGGCTAAGGGCCATTCATCTTCAGATTCAATTACGGTTGATGTAACAGCATTGTCCCCAGGCATATATTTTGTGATCACCAATCTCGGCGTAAAGAAGGTGGTGAAAAAATAGATCCCTTTTCTACTCCTGAAGTTTATATTCCTTTTTTTTAAAGAATTTCATGCGGATGAGTGTAATGGCTATGGTGATGGATAAAATAGCCAGCCCCCAGTTATAATAGAATGATTCCTTATAAAACAACAATGACATGATCAAATCGTACAGAAAACACCACGAATAGATGGCCACACCAAGCACAAGTTCATAATATTTTCTTCCAGGTTTCAGCAGGTATAAAACAATGGTTCCGATGATGCAAAGAAGTACGAGTACAATAGAATAATAATGATATAGAAAAGTAAACCTGGAGGAAAAAGAAATGGGTGTAAAGAATGTGAAAATACTGGCAAAAGCCATAATGCCCACAATGGTCATTTTTAAGGTCTTCATGTTCTTTATTCCGTATATGATACATAATAAAATAGGGACCAGGGCTGAAGTAACATAATAGGTAACAAATTCAGATTTATAAAAAAATGTCCAACTTGAATCTACCACCTCCAACAGCACTTTTGAATTCTTAATAAGAAACCGATATGACAGGCAAAGACAATACAACGAAAATAAGATGTATTCTACCTGTCGATGCATAATGAACAAGTAGATAAAAATGAGAAACAATAAAAAATATAAAAAGCTAAAACTAAAATCGTAGCCATATGAGACCTGTTGTTTTTGATACAGACTATCCATTTCCCCAAACTCCATTTTAAAACTGATCTGTGTTTGCGGTTCATAATAATTGGAGACCTGTATCAATAAATCATTGTAGCCTTCATCCATATGAAGACCAAGGATCTCTGGTCTTACCATTGGCACCTCTGCATGTTTATTGGTGCCAACCACTCCCATTTGATCCTCCAGCCGATCATTGAGAAAAACCTTGTAGGCTGAAAAAATTCCCTCGATATTTAAACCATATACATTTTCATCGTGAGGAACTTTTATTCTAAAATGATATGTTCCATATCCAATAGCAGTATTTTCAGGGAGCTGATCGGATAGCTTTCCGGGAAATCTAACTGTTAGATAGGTATAATCGCCAGAATTAAGTTGTGCATAGCTCAACAACTGGCTCGGATAATAATGAGCTTCTCCTTCAATCCTTGAAATTCCATCCCTTTTAAAATCGTATCCCGAAAAATCCATGACCCCATCTTCTACCCGAATGACCTTCTGACCGGAATCAGAACAAGAAATAAAAATGGATGAAAAAAGAATGATAAGGGCGATTCCTTTTTTCATAAGAGTATAAAGATAACTTAATTCATATGCCATCCGGCCCCGGACAGAAGCAAATAGCCCACAGCCTTGATGGCATGGAATAGCTTGGCTTTATAAAAGCGACCGGAGGAAGCTCTTTATAAAGCTTAGCTAGCCCCGCCATAAAGGCGAGGACTAGAAGCGGATGGCCAGCAGGCCGCCCCCCTCCGTATAGCGTTCAGCCGGACGGGCAAAAAGAAATACTTAAACCTGTAGGACTTAGGACATAAGGATACGGAAGACCTGATAATCCTTTTAGTCTTAAGTATTGAGTCATATTGTCTTAAGTCTTTTCTTATCTTTGCCCCTCTTAAAGAATTGTGCAGTAGATGAAGAATATCCGTAATTTTTGCATTATAGCTCATATCGACCATGGAAAATCTACCCTGGCCGACCGACTTTTACAAACTACCAATACCGTAAGCGCAAGGGATGCAAAAGCCCAGGTATTGGATGATATGGACCTGGAAAGGGAACGCGGAATTACCATAAAAAGCAAAGCGATCCAGATGGAGTATACGCTGGATGGCCAGGCATATATTTTAAACCTGATCGATACGCCAGGGCATGTTGACTTTAGTTATGAGGTAAGCCGGAGTATAGCCGCCTGCGAAGGTGCGCTGTTGATCGTTGACGCCGCCCAAGGAATACAAGCCCAAACTATTTCGAATTTATATTTAGCCATTGAGCATGACCTGGAAATTATTCCTATCCTGAATAAAATGGATCTTCCCTCTGCCATGCCGGAAGAAGTAAAGGACCAGATCGTAGATCTGCTGGGTTGTAAAAGAGAAGATATTATTCCTGCCAGTGGAAAAACCGGAATGGGCATTGACGATATTTTGGCTGCAGTGATCCACCGGATCCCTGCTCCCAAAGGGGATGAAAAAGCTCCACTACAAGCATTGATATTTGATTCGGTGTATAATCCATTTCGTGGGATTATTGCCTATTTCAGGATCATGAACGGCACTTTGAAAAAAGGAGAGAAAGTAAAATTCCTGGCCACAGAAAAAAATTATGATGCGGATGAGATTGGCGTATTAAAGTTAGACCTTTCACCACGTACTGAATTGAAAGCAGGAAACGTAGGATATATCGTAAGCGGGATTAAAACAGCCCGTGAGGTAAAAGTGGGTGATACCCTTACTTCGCAATTAAACCCAACCACTGAAGCTATTCATGGCTTTGAAGAAGTAAAACCCATGGTATTTGCAGGAATTTATCCGGTGGATACCGAAGATTATGAGGAATTGCGGGCCAGTATGGAAAAGCTTCAACTCAATGATGCTTCGCTTACCTGGGAACCTGAAGCTTCAGCCGCCTTAGGTTTTGGATTCCGTTGTGGTTTCTTAGGATTGTTACATATGGAAATTATCCAGGAAAGGTTAGAACGGGAATTTAATATGACAGTCATTACAACCGTACCTAACGTGAGTTATTATGCATATACTGCTAAGGGAGAAAAACTTTTTGTCAACAATCCTTCAGATCTTCCAGATGCCAATAAACTGGATTATGTAGAGGAACCTTATATTAAAGCGCAGATCATTTCGAAAAGCGAATTTATTGGAGCCATCATGACCCTTTGTATTAACAAGCGTGGAATTTTGGTGAACCAGAATTATTTAACCACCGACCGGGTTGAGTTGGTTTTTGAAATGCCATTGGGTGAGATCGTTTTTGATTTTTATGATAAACTAAAAACCATAAGCAAGGGATATGCTTCTTTCGATTATCATCCCATTGGTTTTAGAGAAAGTAAGCTGGTAAAAATGGATATCCTGCTAAATGGCGAGCAAGTGGATGCATTGTCTGCTCTGATCCATAGGGACAATGCACATGGGCTGGGTAAAAAAATGTGTGAAAAACTAAAAGAGTTGATCCCACGCCAGCAATTCGAAATTCCTATACAGGCTGCCATTGGGGCGAAGATCATTGCACGTGAAACCATCAAAGCTTTACGGAAAGATGTAACCGCCAAATGTTATGGTGGTGATATTAGTCGTAAACGGAAGCTGTTGGAAAAACAAAAAGAAGGAAAGAAAAAGATGCGATCGGTTGGCAATGTAGAAATTCCGCAACAAGCATTTTTGGCAGTTCTTAAACTAGATTAAATATGGAAACCTTACCTCAATTAGACGCCATAGAAATTCGTGTGTTGGGTGTGCTGATGGAAAAAGAAAAAGCCACCCCAGAATATTATCCGATGACCATTAACAGCATGATGAATGCCTGCAATCAAAAATCATCCCGCAATCCGGTAGTAAATTATGATGAAAGCGAAGTTCAACTGGGTATTGATGGATTGAAAAAGAAAGGATTGATCTTAACTGTTACCGGTGGTGGAAGCAGGGTATTGAAGTTTAAACACAATGCTTCCATTGTTTTCGACCTGGATGAAAGACAGGAAGCCATCTTATGTCTGCTTTTTTTAAGAGGACCGCTTACTCCAGGAGAGATCAATTCGAACAGCGGAAGACTATATAGTTTTGGTAACCTGGAATCGGTTCACAACGGTTTGGAAAGTTTACGCACCAAGGAAAGCTCTATGGTAGTACAATTGCCCAAACGTGCAGGTCAAAAAGAAGCCCGGTATATGCATTTATTAGGAGGACCTGTAAATGAAGCCGATTGGGAAGATGTAGGTGAACCTGTAAAGATCCCCTCATCACATCTGGAAGAAAGGGTAAGTGCTCTGGAAGCTGAGATGGCAGAGTTGAAGTTGAAGCTGGGAGATCTGCTAAAATAAATAACAAAAAAAAGACCGGAGTTTTCACCCCGGCCCTTTTTTTATATAACCACGAATAGAGAAGGAACGATCAATTATTTAGCTACGGTAAAATTGTTGGCGTTGGCAAAATCTTCTTGAGCATATTCGAACAATAAAAGATTCAACCCTTCCAAAAGTTCAAACGTATCAACTAGTGCATTGAACCTGTCAACATCTGCCTGGGTTCTGTTTGTATTGGCATAGATCCCAATAATCTCAGCCAAACCATTGTTGGTATAATCATGATAACAATTCAACAGATCCAATGAAGCTTTTTTAAAGTCTTCATTATTTTCGAAAGCCGTTGCTTTGGTTACATTTTTAATCGCCAGGTCACATTGTTTTACCAACATTTTATGGGCTTTCCAAGCTTGTTTTTCATCAAAATCTTTGTTCAGGATATCGTATACTGCATTTATCTTTTCAATAACGGACTTTTGTTCGCCTACTAAAAAGTTGTTGTATTCAACGGCTGTTTTAAAAGTTTTAGCATGTAAAACAGATACCATACTTACTGCGATAATTAACATTAATTTTTTCATTGTTTGTGTTTTTTAAATTTTAAGTTCGACAAATTGTTTTGTTTGGAAGGTTATACAACCCTGGGTTCATTTGGTTGAATAGAGATAGGCCATTTACCTAGTTATAGGTACCATTTTAGGGGTAACCTGCCACGGTGCAAGCCCTGTGCCTAGGTAGGCCTGTAGCGTTGTCCGTTGTATGTACCTGCCCAGGCCCCAGGCTTCACCGCCAGCTATAACATAAAATAAACCTATGATCGGTACGTTAATACATATACCTTAACACCATCATCTATGAAGCGCATGCTATTGCTTAGTATTCCATTCCTC
>JANWKT010000010.1 GCA_025451235.1 Flavobacteriales bacterium
ATGAACCATTTAAGATCACAGGAAAAATTTATGGTCAGGCCTGTAATGATGTTCAATGCGATTTTTTTCAGGGAGGGGTTGATTTTTCGTTTGACATTGACCCAGCAGGTGTTATTTGCTTAAAGGATCCGAACGATGTTGATGGAGACGGGGTGGTTACCAAAGATGATAAGTGCCCGGATATTCCAGGCTTAAAGGAACTCATGGGTTGCCCTGATGGAGATGCGGATGGGGTAGTCGACGCGGAGGATAAATGTCCGGAGGATGCCGGAACCAAAGAAAACAATGGCTGTCCCGTAGAACCTCCTACTGGAGGAAATGGATCAACGGATGGTGGTGAAATAGATATGTCGGATTGCAAGCATGTTCCACCTCAGCAGTTGACTGAAGAAGTAAGGGCAACGTTCAAGGATGACTGTGGAACCTGCGACGAAGAATCCAAAGAATCATTTTGGGGAATTTTTATTGGCGGATTTATCGGAGGGTTGTTGGCATTGATGATGCCTTGCATATTCCCTATGATACCCATGACGGTATCGTTTTTTACTAAACAAAGTAAAACCAAATCAAAAGGAATTGCCAATGCTTTTATCTATGCAGCTTCAATTATTGTTATCTATACATCCTTAGGCTTATTGGTAACTATTATTGCAGGACCAACCGCTTTGAATAACATGTCCACTTCTACATTCTGGAATATTTTATTCTTCTTGGTATTTTTGATTTTTGCAGCTTCGTTTTTTGGAGCATTTGAAATTACCTTACCGAGTAAACTTGTCAATGCCGTTGACAAGGGATCTAATAAGGGAGGATTGATTGGAATTTTCTTTATGGCATTTACTTTATCATTGGTTTCTTTTAGCTGCACAGGGCCCATCATCGGATCACTCTTGGTTGAAGCAGCGAAGGGGGCCAGCTATCTTGGACCAGCCATTGGCATGTTTGGATTTTCATTGGCACTTGCCATCCCTTTTGCTTTATTTGCTGCATTCCCCGGATGGATGAATTCCCTTCCAAAATCAGGAGGTTGGTTGAACAGCGTAAAGGTGGTTCTTGGTTTTGTGGAAATTGCATTGGCATTTAAATTTTTATCCACGGTTGATTTGGTTCAACACTGGGGAATACTTAAGCGTGAAATTTATATTGCCATCTGGATTACATGTTCGTTGCTGACAGGATTGTATTTAATAGGTGCCTTTAACCTGAAGCATGATAATGACGGTAAACCTAAATTGTCTGTGCCCAGGATTTCTTTTGCCTTGTTGTTTTTTGCATTTACGGTTTATATGGTTCCCGGTCTCTTTGGCGCTCCTCTTAAATTATTGAGCGGATATCTGCCTCCTACCCATTATAGAGAATGGAAAGACCCTAACGATAAGTTTGCCGACTGTCCAAATGGAATGGAATGTTATCATAGTTATGACGAAGGAATGTGCATAGCGAAGAAAAGGAACAAACCGGTGATGATTGATTTTACGGGCCACGGATGTGTAAACTGTCGTAAAATGGAAGATAATGTTTGGGTTGATCCAAAGATCTACGATATCCTTTCTGAAGAGGTAGTCATCATTTCTTTAATTGTGGACGATTACGATCGAAAACTTCCAATAAATGAAAGGGTAAAAGGATTTGATGGAAAAACTTTGAAGTCTTATGGAGATAAGTGGGGAGATTTTCAACGCCATTATTTTGGGAAAAACTCGCAGCCACAATATATACTGTTAACTCCTGAAGGCCAATTATTAGCATGTGATCAGGCCTATACTGATAAGAGTACTTATTATAAATGGCTGCAGGAGGGTTTATGTCGTTGGAAAGCACTTAAAAAAGCCGGTGCCACTAAGTAATCCTCCTTATATACCCCTATTTTTAATTCCTCCCATTTCCTTATCTTAGCCCCATATTTAGCAGCCATGCAATTAGAGTATATCAATATGACCTCTGACGAATTATTGCAATTCGGATTAGATAAGCACCACGAATATATTACCAACCCCCCATTTCCTAGTGGATATTGGGATCATTTTTTCAAGCCTGAAAAACTCAAAGAAGTATTGGCCGAATTTCCGGAACTTGGAGATGAAAATGATATCAAGTTCAACAATCCCAATGAAAATAAATTAGCGACCAAGGGCGAATATAAATTCAAAGAAAAAACCAGGCATTTTGTTCACTTTCTCAACTCTCAGCCCTTTCTTGACTTTTTATCCAACCTTACCGGCATAAAAAATTTGATCCCTGATCCAACATTCGAGGGAGGAGGGTTCCACCAGATCAAACCAGGGGGTTTTTTAAAGATCCATGCCGATTTTAATAAACATCGCCTATACAATCTTGATCGAAGATTAAATGTATTGATCTATTTAAATGAGGACTGGGACGAAAGTTATGGAGGACATTTTGAGTTATGGGACAAGGACATGAAGGGTTGTGTGACCCGGATACTTCCCCTGTTCAATAGGATGGCCATGTTCAGTACAACGGATTTCTCTTACCATGGTCATCCCGATGTACTTACCTGTCCACCGGATCGAAGCAGAAAATCCATTGCACTTTACTATTATACAAATGGCCGTCCACCTGAGGAAGTGGAGAACAACAAGGAAAGGATCAGCACCAAATTTGTGGCACGTGAAGAGGATAGCAGTAAAATGAAAAAGTACAATCGTTTTGTACGATTTGCCGAAAACTGGACCCCTCCTGCGATTGTAAAGATCTGGAAGAATAAGAAAAGATAATTAAGGATCTTTTAGTTTTTTCAATTCGGTTTGAAGTTCTATTATTTGCTTTTGCAAGTCTTCGATCATTACTTGTTGCTCCTGCACCGCTTTTACCAAGGGAACGGTAAAGTCACCATATCTTAAGCCATAAAGATCGTTTTCATTTTTTGGGGCATCCACTCCACTGAAATCAAATCCCAGATCGTTGGCTGCTTTTTCAACATCCTGTGCAAGGAATCCGGTATAACGTCTATTATTTTTAGTTGTAATGGCCAGGTTATTCCCACTCGGGGATATCATTTTATTCAAGGCTTCCTGGTCATATTCGTAAGTTACAGGCTGTAGCCTTTTAATAAATTCGATTCCCGGCACATTCATTTTAAGATTGGTTTTTACTCTTTTATCGGATAAAGTGGTCCATCCTACTTGTCCACCTATTGAGGTGATGGCAGCATTTCCAATTCGGACCTGATTACTTGCGGTAATGAACGAATTGGCACCAAAGCATGAAGAATTATTATAACTGCCTGCATTCACATCTGCATTCACTCCAACCGCGGTATTATTAAACCCATCAATATTATTAAATAGGGCCAAACAACCCAAGGCCGTATTTCCCACTCCATTTGTAGTGTTGGATGACAAGTTTGACCATAAGGCTTGGTAACCAACCGCCACATTGTTGCTGTTCCAGGCTGCTCCTCCGTTATTGAATGACTGAACATATAAAGCCTGAAAGCCAACTGCTGTATTTTGACTAGCCGTGGTGGACTGTCCAAGAGCTTGTGCCCCAATGCCGGTATTATATTCACCAATCGAATTCCAGAATAATGCTCCGGCACCCATGGCCACATTCCAACTGGCGGTTGTATTGTTATACAATGAACCGGTTCCAACTCCCGTATTGAATTGCCCGGATAGGTTTTGTAACATGGACTCATATCCAACCGCCACATTATGATTTCCGTTCTGGTTATCCCTTAATGCTTTGCAACCAACTGCGATGTTTTGCACACCAGATGTATTATTCCTTAAAGCGGCAGAGCCAACCGAGCTATTTCTTGCACCGGATGTATTGGAGAACATCGCCTGGTAGCCAATACCTGTATTGTCGCCGCTTGTAGGGGGAGTGTTGCCTGATTGATACCCCCAGAAGGTATTAAAGAGTACATGATCGATCCTTCCGGCCCGCTGATTATTCACTCTAATATTCAATGTAACATTATCTACGGTTCCCAAAAAATGTGTTCCATCAATAGTCCCTGCATTCCCACTAATTGACCATCCTGCATTTGCAGCCAACTGTATCCATGCTCCTCCATCCCAGTACCAAAAACTTTTGGTGGTAATATCATATAAGCTTAATCCTTCATCCGCAACACCTAACCCGGCTATCGAGGTTCGTTCGGTGGTAGTTAATCTTGGAATGAGTACACCTTTGTCGTTGGTCGATACATCTACATCAAGAATGGAATGTGTATTGGCAACTAAACCATTATCATTGATCGCCACATTTTGTGTGTGGATCGCAGATGCCATTGAACTCCAACATAGAATGATAAAATATTTTTTTTTCATCATGAAAAAATATGAACCATAAAAATATTTCAAATTCCAGCCATGACATATACCAAGTAACTGGTATTTTTTAATGGATTTGCTTTCAATAGAGGTCTTGCTATCAGCCTTCGTTATAGGGGCCGGCCGGTAAGCTGTCCAACCCCTTTTCTATAGGTTCATGTCGTTTGTACCTCAACCCTGTTGTTTGTCACTCTGTAGGCCGGCCGGTTTTATATTGGCATTCTTGTGCTTAACTTTGAAGAACCATTATACAAACTGTTGAAGCTAAACCACGGGCCCCTATAGTAGACCTATGAAGAAGTACAGCAGACCCTTACGTGGATGATTATTAGAATCGGGTCTGCTTATTTTTCTGGTAAAGGGGCAGCGGGATCACATACAATTTTCTCATACATTGATTTTTGTAGGTAAATGCCCTCCGCAAGGAGGGCATTTTGTTGTTGTTGGTAACAAGCAAAGGTAATTGGTAACAAAGAAGAATTGATCACCCATATATTTTTTATTTTGATCTTGTAATTGCAATTTACTATGGTTTTTCTGGGTTTATTTTTTGCGTTTTTCTTCTATGAGTTTTTGGTAAGAAGTATTCCTACCAGGAAAAATCTATCATTGATTGATCTTTTAAAAAGAACGGCCGACCGTATTTCCCCCAATTACCATAAAGAAGACTTCCCCATCAGGAAGCATGACCAATAGTCTTTTTTGTACCTTAGTGATCATATGAGGTATACCTGTACGATCATCTTTTTGATTTTATCGGCCTATGTGCATGCACAGGGAAGCTTCATCTTTAATAAAAAAAACGTAAACATAGATTCGGTTTTTTTGAGTGGAAGCTATGCGCTAAGCTTATATAACAACCATATAGATTCGGCTATTTTTGCCACTAAACAAAGTATACCCAGAACCACCCTGGTATATATCAAGGCGTTAAAGTTTCTCACAGAAGATAAGCCCGTTGAGAGTAACCGGCTGCTTACCTATTGTATGATGCATATTGATTCCATGAGCTCCATTGCCAGGCTTAAGATATACTTTAGCACCGGGATCAATCTTATTTCGATGAACGAGACATATGAAGGACTCCAGTATATGTCCAGGGCGGATTCTCTGGCTGAAATTTGTGGAAATCCTAACGTGGCACTTCATATTAAAGGATACTATGCAGAAGTGAACAGAAACATTGGTAAGTTGGACAGATCCAAGGAAATCCTTGAAAGCGGAATGCGTTTTCTTAAAGATGGAACCTGGCGTTTACGTGTTAACTTTTTGTGGGGTTATATTACCACATTTAATCAGTTAGCGGTTGAAAAAAAGGATATTTCATGGGCATCCAGAGCCAACTCAATTACGGATACACTGTTGAATAATCCTCAACTTGCGGAGGATCCTTCTTTGTATGCTTCATTGCTTGCTGAAAAGGGTTCTTCCCTGTCGATATTAAAAAAACACCATGAAGCGATCAGTTTTTTTCAAAGAGCACAGGTATTGTTGATAGACATTTATCCAGCAGGAGCATTTAACCAGGATATTAATCTTTTTCATGAATACTATAATTTACAAGATTATAAAAAAATTATAGAGTACGGTGAAAAGATTCTGCTTCAATTCGATGAATTTGATGAGTTGAGTGGTCGCAAAATAGAGATCCATCAACGACTTTCCGATGCATATGAAGAAACGGGTAATTACCAAAAAGCCTTGCACCATACCCACATCCTGATCACCGAAAAAGAAAGATCCGACCAGCTCAAATATTCTAAGGACTTAGCAGAATTAGAAGAAAAATACAAAGCTTCCCAAAAAGATGAGCAGATCAGAATAGCAGGAATCCAAAAAGAGGCGAGTGAAAAGGAGGCCAGGTCGAAAGAAAAGCAACTAAGCTATACGATATTGGCTTGTATTGTTTTTGGAAGCTTATTGGTCATCGCCCTTGTATTGGCTTTGCTATTTAACCTGGCCAAAAAAAGGATTTTGCAACAAGCGAAGGATCTGGAGATTAAAAATGGCTTATTGGATACTGCGGTAAAGGAAAAGGACTTTTTGTTCAAAGAATTACATCATCGGGTAAAGAATAACATTCAACTCATTATCAGTTTCATGAAACTTCAGTATAAATATTCTTCTACAACTCCTTTGGAGGTGTTTATTAGAGAGATTGAAAACAAAATGAATGCCATGGCTTTGGTGCATGAAAAACTGTATAAAGGGAACACCCAGGAATATATTGAGTTAAAAGAATATGTGGAGGATATTGTAGGATATATATTGGACTCCATTACTCATACCGATAATGTTCCCGAAATAAACATGCAAGGGGGGGATACGAAAATATTCATAGACAAGGCTATTCCGGTTGGGTTAATCATAAACGAGATAGTTACCAACTCAATCAAGCATGGCTACACTTCAAAACAAGAGGGCCGCGAAATCAACATAATGATTGATACAAGGGATAAAAACCTATGTCTCACCATTCAAGATAATGGTAAAGGATTTCCTTCAAATTTTGATCCGGAGAAAACCACCTCGTTGGGCACCAAGGCCATATTATTGCTTGCCAAGCAGATTCATGCCCATATTTCGTGGTCGAATAATGGAGGGGCGCAGTGGCAGTTGGTGATTCCATTAAACAATCCATAGAATTATGAAAATACTGATTTGTGAAGATGAATTAATTATCGCTGAATTTTTAAAGGAAACCTGCCTGGAACTTGGATATGAAGTATGTGGTATGGCCGCATCAAAAGAAGACGCGATCGATAAGATATTGTTCCACCAACCGGATCTTATTCTGGTGGATATTAATATGGAGGAAAGATATAGCGGAATCGCCCTTGCCCAATATATCAATGAAGCGATAAAAGTTCCGTTTATTTTTATAACCGCTTTCAGCGACCTGGATACAATCCATCAGGCTATCCTTACCAATCCGCATGCTTACCTGGTTAAACCGGTGGATAAAAGTACATTACTGGCGAACATACAACTGGCCCAATACAGGTTTAAAAACCTGCACCAGGAGGAGGAGGAGTACATTACTTTTATTACTGATAATGGAGGCCATAGTCTTAATATTGGCCGGATCATCTTTATTGAAGCTAGTGGTAATTATTGTGAATTTGTTTATTCAGATAAATCCCGGGAACTCATTAGAACAAGTATGCAAAATGTTGAAACTGCTCTGGAAGGGAAGTTTATTCGTGTGCATAAATCTTTTATCATCAACCCTCATTTTATTTCAGGCTCATCTAGTCTGAAAGTATTGGTAGGCACTGAGACTATTCCGGTTGGCCGTGCTTTTAAGCAGAACCTGTACGAACATCTGGGAAAGGTATCCAAATAATTTTATCAAGCTCGGCGCCGGCACAGCTGGTAGGTGTCGAACGATAGCAGCACTACATTCAGTAAGTATGTATGGCTATCCTTTTTCTGCAGTTTAAGAAATTTTTTGAATTCCACCCGTGAATTATATAATCGATTTAAAAAATGGTGTAATGCTTAGTTGCTATAAACTACTCAATTTTGTTTCATCCCTTTTTTGAAAATAAGAAGGATAAATTTTTTAAAGATTGATGACTAAAATTAAAGTACATGAAAAATATAATTACTATTATAGTTGCTCTTACAATTATACAACTGAATTTCGGACAACTGATCACCCCTTTTACAATTCGTTACCAGACTCAACAAAAAGGGGGAATGGTTTTTTTGTCGAATTCAGCCGTAACTTGTAATGGAGCAGGAGGTTGCGTTGCAGGCCAGAATGAATTTCCGCCTGCAGGAGCAGCAACCAACGATGGCTTTACAGCCGCTTATATTGATATTGATTCCGATGTAAGTACCTTTATGTCGAGTAGTGATAGTCTTTCACTGCCTTCTTGTAGCGAAATTTCGTGGGCAGGTTTATACTGGGGTGCAGAAAACCAATCGGGACACCCTTCTTACGCGAACCGAAATCAGGTAAGGCTGAAAGTAGATAACGGAACTTATACAACTTTGATAGCGGATGACCTGCAGGACAATACTGTAGGTTTTACTACTTATCATTGTTTCAAAAATATTACATCCATACTTCAGGCAAACGGATTAAACGCCAGGTATACATTGGCCAATGTGGCTGCAGAAGTGGGCGGACCCGACATGTTTGGAGGTTGGACCATTGTAGTTGTTTACAAAAATGACTTGATGACCCAGAGAGAATTTACCGTGTTCAACGGACTTTCAAATGTATCGATGGCAAACCCTATCACCGATATTTCAATCAGTGGTTTTTTAACCCCGGTTGCCGGACCTGTTAACTTTGAACTTGGAATCATAGGATATGATGGTGATAGAAATTCAACGGGAGGAGAGTCTTTAGAATTTAATGGCAATGGATCTTTTGTAAGTGTTTTTGATGCAATTAATCCTGCCTCGGATATTTTCAATAGTACGATTGGTTCCAATGGAACCTTAAATCCCTATAGAAATCCTTCTTATACCAATACCCTGGGGTATGAAGCGGACATTTTTATGCCTAATAATGCTGCTTTCTCTTATTTAGGAAACAATGATAATTCAGCCATCATCAGGCAAACGACTGGTGGTGAATCTTTTTTAACACAAGTAGTTAGCAGTACCATCGATATTTATGAACCCGATCTGAGGGCTTCATTAAAAATGGTTGACCTGAATAATGGAACCATTTTACCAGGAGATACTTTGGAATATACGTTGACCGGAAAAAATATAGGATCCGATCCTTCATTAAATACCATTATGTTGGATACACTGGAACCTAATATTGTTTTTGTTCCCGGATCGATGATAGTTACTTATGGCCCCAATGCCGGCCCTAAAACAGATGTGGTAGGCGATGATCAGGGTGAATATGATGAGGTAACCAAAACAGTAAAATTACGGACCGGTTCAGGAGCTAACGGAACTTCCGGCGGATTAATGGTGAACTCACCAACCGGAACGGATAGCACCCAATTTAAATTCAGGGTGATTGCCACCGATGACTGTGTTGCTTTATCATGCGATAATACAACCGAGAACCAAGCTTATATTTTGGGCACTGGGAATGCTTCCGGCAATGCATCTGTAAACGAAAGTGACCCAGGAACTATGGATGGTTTTGGTTGTCCGGTTTCAGGACCTACCACAAGCACCATTAATATAACAGCTTGTTCTGCCCCATCTGATTCAAGTTTTAGTGCATGTGATGGAGATCCCTTTACAGTTGCTTATAATCTTCCAGGATATACTTATTATGACGATACTTTCACAGCCGTTACAACCACCGATACAACAGGCACATTTTATGCAATCCATGTAGCTTATACTGGATGCTCCGATACAGTGGTGATAACCATCACATCAATTGTTGATTGTGACCTGGATAACGATGGACTTTCGAATTATATTGATTCAGATGATGACAATGATGGACTTCCTGACACCATAGAAGGTTCTGCAGATATTGATGGAGATGGAACTTTAGATACTGAGGATATAGATTCAGATAATGATGGAATTACTGATGTAACTGAAGCAAAAGGTTTGGATGTGAATGGTGATGGAAGAATCGATGGATTTGTGGATACTGATAATGATGGATTAGCCAATTCAGTGGATATAAATAATGGAGGAACTCCGTTAGCCAATCCCAATTCAGATGGTGATGGCCGGGTAAATGCAAAAGACCTTGATAGCGATGATGATGGAATTACGGATGTGAGGGAAGCATTGGGAGCAGATCCTGATAACAATGGACAGATCGGAACCGGAACCGGTGCTGGTATTCCTGATTCAGATAATGATGGATTGGCGGATGCTGTGGATCCGGATAATGGCGGCACCATGCTAACCATTCCGAATACCGATGCTATTGGAGAAAATGATTATGTAGATATTGATTCGGATAGCGATGGAATTGCTGATAATATTGAAGGCCAGCCAAGCGTAGGATATTTATTACCTACCGGAGTGGATGGAGATAACGATGGACTTAGTAATTCGTTCGATTTAGTGGTAGGCTTTGGAGGTGCCGGAATCATTCCGGTAAATACAGATGCTTCTGGCTTGCCGGATTATCGTGATACGGATACTGATAATGACGCTGATATGGATGCATTGGAAGGCTGGGATTCAGATAACAATGGAGCAGCTAATACAATTCCGTCAGGCGCCGATACGGATAATGATGGTTTGGACAATGCATACGATAACAATGATGCAGCGTGGATCGTGAACAACGGCCAGCTACCTACCTCATTTCCTAATTTAGACAATACTGCCACCACAGAACGCGACTGGAGAGAAATACTGGATAATGACCTTGACGGTACGACCGACATTGTGGATCTCGACAATGACAATGATGGAATTCAGGATTCTACCGAAATGTCACTTTCTCCAGGAGGAGGCGATGCAGATGGTGATGGAAATCCCGACTGGCGTGACAGAGATAGTGACAATGATGGAATTGCTGATATTATTGAAGCCGGTGGCGCTGATCTCGATGGTGACGGAGAGGTGGATGCATTTACCGATACCAACAATGATGGATTCGATGATAACATTGCAGCGAACCCCCTGCCACTTGGAAACCTGGATGGTGACCAATTCTGGAACGGTACAGACCTGGACAGCGATAATGATGGAATAGCTGACGTGAGGGAAGCAGGAGGAGCTGATCCGGATAATAATGGACAAATAGGAACAGGAACTGGGTTAACCATTCCTGATACTGATAACGATGGGTTCTCCAATTTAGTAGATACTGACAATGGGGGTGCAGCACTTCCAAGACCTAATACCGATGGTATTGGCCGGGCCGACTACTTGGATCTTGACAGTGATCAGGATGGAATTGTAGATAACATAGAAGGACAGGCCACCATCTCTTATTCAGCTCCACTTAACAATGATGCTGATGGCGATGGTATTCTGGACCCATACGATAATATTTCAGGCTTTGGAGCAGCAGGTATCATTCCGGTGAATACGGAAGCTACAGGCAGCCCAGATTATGCCGATACAAATACTGATGATAGCGAAGAAAGCGACGCAATAGAAGCTTGGGATACCGATAATAACGGAACAGCTAATACATTACCGTCAGGTGCGGATACAGATGGCGATGGAATCGATAATAACTATGATGCCAACGATGTACTTTGGAATCCAACCAACGGACAAACCCCACTTTCATTCCCAAACCTCGATGTTACAGCCACGGTTGAACGTGACTGGAGAGAATCAGGAGTGAACATAGGATTGGATTCAGATGGCGATGGAGTTGCAGATGTTACAGATATAGATGATGACAATGATGGGATCCTTGATACAGTTGAATTAGCCACCGCTTTAAATGGTGATGATACTGATTTAGATGCAATCCTGGATAACCTTGATCTGGATAGTGACAATGATGGGATCTACGATGTAATTGAAGCTGGTGGAACTGACTCGGACGATAATGGTATTATTGGAACCGGCGCAGTGATCGATACTGATGGAGATGGCTGGAGCAATATTACTGACAGCGACAATGGAGGAACCGCCTTACCAAATCCTGATACGGATGGAGACGGCAGGCATAATTTCCAGGATTTCGACAGTGATGCTGATACCGTTCTGGATGCTGAAGAAAAAGATCCATTTCTTGTAGGAGGTCCACTGGTGGATACTGATGGCGATGGAATTCCTAATTATATCGATATAAACGACGATAACGACAATATACTTACCACCAATGAAGCAGATGAAGACAATGATGGCTTCTGGGATGATTGTGATGGTGATGGAATACCAGACTATCTGGATCCAGACAATTGCGGACTCTCCATTCCTAATGGTTTCTCTCCTAACGGAGATGGTATCAACGACGAATTTGTGATCAATGGCTTGGGAGTTTATCCAGGTACCAAAGTAAGCATATTCAACAGATGGGGTAACCGTGTTTTTCATAGAGAAAACTACAACAACGACTGGAATGGAACCAGCAATCAAGATGTAACTATCGGAGGCAGTGTGCTGCCCATAGGCACATACTTTTATGTAGTGGATCTGAACAATGGTCAGGACCCCTTGAGTGGCTATATATACTTAAATAAGTAAGAGAACTCATGCAAAATTGCAATAACATATCAAAAAAGAATAAAGAAGCTAGAGGGCAGCATGCAACAATGCTGTCCCTCCCTGGCTCACTTCAACTAATAAGAATTAAAGAACATGAAAACAATTAGACATATTTTCTCGATCGGACTTTTACTCACCTGTTCCTTACTTGTAAGAGCCCAGCAAGAACCCTTGTATACACATTATATGTACAATACATTAGCGGTTAACCCTGCATATGCAGGTAGCAGAGATGCCATGAGTTTTTTAGCATTGGGCAGGTTTCAATGGGTAGGAATTGATGGAGCTCCGATGACCCAAACCTTCCAGATACATTCTCCAATCGTCGCAGGACTGAATATTGGAGTAGATGTGGTGAATGATAAAATTGGTCCCACCAATAATACGGGCTTAAATCTTAACCTTACCTATAGATTTAATTTGGGTAACCACCATAGATTGGCCATAGGATTAAAAGGAGGATTGGATTTTTTCAATAGCAACTTAAGTGCTGTTACTACCACCGAATCGAACGATCCTCTGTACAACCAGAATATATCCAGAACACTTCCGAATGCCGGTGTGGGAATTTATTATGACCATACCAATTTTTATTTGGGATTAAGTGTTCCCAGGATTGTAGAGCATCGGCTTAACTCCGGACTGGGAGAATCCAAACGACATTATTATTTGATCGTTGGCGGATTCATACCTGTTACTCCAGGCTTTGGATTGAAACCAACAGCATTGTTAAGAGTGGCTGAAGGAACTACAGCACAGGCTGAAGTTACTTTAGAAGCACTTTTTGTGAATAGGATTTCGGTGGGAGGATTCTACAGATCCTTGGATGGTGTTGGCGGCTTGCTGGGAGTGAATATAGGTCCCAACTTCCGCATAGGATATTCCTTCGATTGGCCGCTTACTGAATTAGGTGGAGTGAACCAATATGGAAGTCATGAGATCATGCTTCGCTATGACCTGAAATTTGGTAGAATGGCCAAAATTAAAAGCCCGAGATATTTTTAACCCTAGGAATAATAAAGAAAGATCATGAAAACACTATTTAAATATATAATCTGCGGACTTCTGTTTTTTGCAGTAGTGCAGCCCGTAGTTAATGCCCAAACCGCAAGGACCAAAAGGGCGGATAAATTCTACGATAACTATTTATACAATGAAGCCATTGTTAGTTACGAATCGATCGGAAAGAAAAAAAGAGATGCCCATGTATTGAGAAGACTGGGTGAATCATATCGTCTGACCGGCAATGCTGTAAAAGCAGAAAAGTACTACGATCAGCTTTTTGAAAAATATCCAAATATGCTGGTGGCTGAAGATCATTTACATTATGCAGATGTACTCCGAATGAATGGAAAGTATGACGAAGCGATGACCCATACACGTGAATATGATGTGTTAAGGTCAAACGAAATACGGACCTCTGGCCAGTTAAAAGATCCTACCTATTATAATGATCTAAGAGTTGATAAAGGACAGTTTGCCATTCGTAGCTTAAAAAACAATACGGATGAAAGTGATTTTGGTGCCAATTATAATGGCCAACAAATTGTTTTCACTTCTAGCCGTCATGGTGGTAATGTAGTCGATTATCAATACAACTGGACAGATAGACATTTTTATGATCTCTATACTGCCGAGGAACATCCCAAAAAAGCGGGAAAGCTCAGGAAAATAAAACGCATGAAAGCGGTAGGTGGATTGAATGGAAGGTTCCATGAAGGTCCGGCTACTTTTAGCGCTGATGGCAACCTAATGATTTTTACCCGGAACAGTTATGCCAAAAAGAAAGATTTGAATAACCGTCGTGTGAGGGAATTAGAACTTTGGTATTCAGAAAAAAACAGCAAAGGCAAATGGGGAAAAATTCAACCCATGCCATTCAATAGCAAAGAATACAGTGTTGGACATGGTGCCTTATCGGCCGATGGAAATACCTTATACTTTGTGAGTGATATGCCCGGCGGATATGGTGCAACAGATATTTATTATACTACCCGTACAAACGGAGCCTGGAGTGTTCCCATTAATGCAGGTATTAAGATCAATACGGAAGGAAGAGAAATGTTCCCTTTTTATCATAGCGATGGAATGCTCTTTTATTCCAGTGATGGCCAGCCTGGATTAGGTGGATTGGATGTATTTATTGCAAGTGCGAAGGATGGAAGGTTCGGGAATCCTAAAAATGTAGGTTCACCGATAAACGGGTCGAGCGATGATTTTGCATTTGTATTGAACAAAGACTTGAAAGAAGGATATTTTGCCTCCAACCGGCCAGGTGGAAAAGGGAGTGATGATATGTATGGTTATGATCTTTTAAAACCATTTATACTCAGCAAAAAGCTGGAAGGCTATGCAAAGGATTCAAAAACCGGAGTGGTCTTGGCGGCGACACAGGTTAAATTGTTCGACGAAAAAGGGATCATCGTAGGCGAGATCCAAACCGATGCAAGCGGTTATTATACTTTTGATCTGGAACCTGATATGAATTATGTATTGAAAGGTACCAGGGATAAGTACAAGGAAGCTACCCGGAATATTTCTACTGCGGTGGAGGAAGATGTGATTACTGCGGACTTGTTGATGGATAAAATTCCTGAGATCACTTTAGTGGCATCTGTAACAGATATCAAAACAAAATTACCGATCGAAGGCGTTCAGGTAACGGTAAGAGATAAGGAAACAGGCAATGTGGTGGCCTCTATTTATACCGATAAAACCGGTGTTGCCAGGGAGCCTTTAAGTTCAGACCTCATGAACAAAAAAATAAATTATACGCTAACATTCGATAAAAGCGAATACCTGTCGAAAACCATCCCTTTTGTAACAACCATCGATAAAGAAGGAGATATCAAAGTAAGTACCACTATGGGAAAACTTGAATTGGGTACCGATATAGGTAAACTCATCGATTTAAATCCTATTTATTTTGATTATAATAAATGGAATATACGTCCTGATGCAGCGATTGAGTTAAACAGGATCGTAGCTGTAATGAAAGCGTATCCTGACATTGTGATCGAGTTAGGATCACATGCTGACTGTCGTGGAAGCAAAAAATATAACCTCAATTTAAGTGATAAGAGGGCCAAATCATCTGCCACGTATATTGTACAGCAAGGCATTTCCAAAGACAGGATCTATGGAAAAGGCTATGGCGAAAGTCAATTGGTAAATAGCTGCGAATGTGAAGGAAAAGTGAAAAGCAATTGTTCCGAAGAGTTGCATTCCGATAACCGCAGAACAGAATTTATCATTGTAAAAATAAATATACCTGCGAGCACCCAAAAATAGGTAAGGCTTGTTAACAGAAAAAAGGGCTGGAGATTCTCCAGCCCTTTTTTATTATGGTTA
>JANWKT010000011.1 GCA_025451235.1 Flavobacteriales bacterium
GTAAGGGATTTGAAATATCCGATAGCTCCACAAAATTATCAATAATGGTTCCAGGCACTTTGGCCGGTTTCCAGGTAGAATCACCTACCATACGAAACTCCCAATGGGTGATTTCCTTTTCGATTGTAGGCAATATGGATGCTTGACCATAGCCATTTTCGAAAAGGAGAATCAATAAAAATATGGTAAATCTTATTTTCACTTTAACATGGAAGCCATTTGAGCAATTTCGTTTTTATCCGCTATTTCTCCGGCCAATATTCCAGCGGAATGAACTTCCGGGAAAATACCTGCCTCTATAAACGTTTCTATATTTGAGCTTCGTATACCTCCCCCTGGCATGATGGTAATTTGATCCTTATATTTTTTTTGAAGGTCTACCAATTGCTCCAGGTTATCAACTGCCTTTCCGGGTCCACCTGAAGTTAAGATCCTTTGGAACCCACTCTTCAAAATAGATTGAACAGCATCGTCTTTTGTTTCAATATCATCAAAAGCCCTGTGAAATGTGCAGGGAAGTGGAGCGGCCAATTGAACCAACTCTTTGTTTTGCACTACATTTACCCCGTCCCTGCTATACATGCTGGCAAAAACAAAACCATCTGCCTTCGCTGTTTTAAAAGTGGAAATACTATTTTTTACCATGTCGAATAAACGTTGGTTATAGGTATATGGACCCGCCTTGGGATGTATCATCACAAAAATGGGAATTTTGACCTTTTTTCGGAGTTCCACAAAATCCTCGTACAAGGGAGTAATCCCTCCAGATGCATAATCGGCGCAGAACTCTATTCTCCCGGCTCCTGCTTCAGCAGCGATGAGGGCAGATTTTAAATTGAAACACGCAACTTCTAGTAGCATAGGTTATTAGGTGATTGAGGTATGAAGTGTTTTGGTAAGTTACTCAATAACTCATTAGTTTATTAATATTTCATCAAAGAACAGCCAGCTATCTTCTCCGGCACCCTGGTTTCCTTCAGGCACCTTACCGGCATTTTTGGCTGTTATTTTCACGTATCGTATTTTTTTCTGTTTCTCAAAATTCACTATTAATTGTCTTGGATTTTGTTGAATAGTTTCTCCATTGATGATTCGTATATTCTTATATTTTTTACCATTCGTTGAAACTGCAATAGTGATCTCCTTAGGTAAATAGATCCAATGGACCTTATGTTGTAAATAACCGATCTCTACCTGCTCAATTTCCATGGGAGATAATAGGTCGATGGTCATTTCCACATCTTCTCCTTGCCATGCTAACCATTGGTCATTTCTTCGTGGAACCTCTCCTTTTACTCCATTCACCAATGTATAGTCGATATTGGTTCGGTAATTTTTATGGGGAAGGGTAGAAAACGAAATTGGTTTGCCGGTGCACTTACTTAGGTAGAATTGGAAAAAATTAAATGAATTTTCTCCAGTGATCCTTACTCTTATGGTGGCTGAACCCAACAGGATCCAATCTGGCCATTCTTTGGCATCTAACTGGAGGGTGGCAGAAGTATCGCGACTTTTTCCATCCATGTATTGAATATATACTTCAATTTCTGCAGGATACGTGGAGGTTTGAAATTCAATACCCAGTACCCTGGATGCAGGATTTTTACTTATTTCTACATAATGTGTTGCAAATTTTACCTGGTACATGGATCTTGCATAGCCAACCTTCCATTTTTCCAGTAAAGTTAGATGATGTTGGAGTCTTCTCATAAAATCGAGTTGGTCCCTTTTTTCTTTAGGACTCCAAAGCACTTCTGCCAAAGCACAGGTTCTTGGGAAGGCCATATATTCCACCTGCTTTTCGTTGAGGATATATTCGGTCCATACATTTCCCTGGGCGCCCATAATATATTTCGACAATGAATCATGCAATGCTGCCGGAACAGGATCATAACCATATACTTTTTCCACAGTGGTATATCCACCAATCGCAATCGGTTCCAGGTCTGGTTCTCCCTGGTAATGGTCGAAATAACAATGTGTACCCGGACTCATCACCACGTTATGCTGTTGATTGGCTGCCTGGATCCCTCCTTCTTCTCCTCTCCAACTCATGACTGCTGCATTGGGTGCCAAACCTCCTTCTAAAATTTCATCCCAGCCAATAATTTGTTTTCCCTTGCTGTTCAAGAACTTTTCTATTCTTCTGATAAAATAACTTTGGAGCTCATGTTCATCTTTCAATCCCTCATCTTTGATCCTCTTTTGGCATTTCGGGCATGTTTTCCATCTTTCTTTGGGACATTCGTCTCCTCCGATATGAATATATTTTCCCGGGAACAAAGCACAGACTTCCGTTAATACATCTTCTATGAAGGTGAAAGTATTTTCGTTGCCTGCACAGTATACATCATCGAAAACTCCCCATTCCCTGGCCACATCAAAAGGTCCGCCTGTGCAGGAAAGACTGGGATAGGCAGCAAGGGCGGCCAGTGCATGTCCAGGCATTTCGATCTCAGGTATAATGGTTACGTGACGTGATGCTGCATATTTTACAATTTCCTGTATATCCTCCTGGGTATAAAATCCTCCGTATCGAACAGTGTCGATGTTATGATCGCTGTACCTACCCACCATGCTTCCGCTTCTCCATCCACCGATCTCTGTAAGCCAGGGATATTTTTTAATTTGAATTCTCCAACCCTGGTCCTCGGTGAGATGCCAATGAAAAGTGTTCATTTTATGCAAAGCCAGCAGGTCAATATATTTTTTAATGAATTCCTTTCCAAAAAAGTGGCGGCAAACATCCAGGTGCATTCCCCTCCATTTAAAGCGGGGATAATCAGTTATTTCGCAGGCTGGAACAGTAAAGGCTCCATCTCCATCTTGGGTGGGCTGCATCATTTGTAAAACAGATACCAAGGCATAAAACAATCCGCTCCGCGAAGTAGCGGTTGCTTTTATATAATGTGAATTGACCAGCAGTTTATATCCTTCATCGGGTATAGTAGAATCTTTGGGAAGGGCCAGGTAAATAAATTTTTGGTTCGAATCCAGGATCTCGTTGGTCCAGGTGAGTTCGTAGCCATAGGTTTTTTTGAGCAATGCGTTAAACTCGATCACATTGGCCATGGCCCGGCCACTAATGAAAAAGAAGGGTGTTTTTTTGGTAAGGATGAAAGGATCGCCGGATATTAATTTTGCTTCGACTGGCAGTGGAATAATAGGTAATGACTGGCCATAGGCAGAGAAGTGCAATAGAAAAACAAGAAAAACCAGCCATGTCTTTTTCATCTGCTAAATATAGTAAATCTTTATTTAATGGATTCAACTCAATAAGCGATGGCATTCACTCAAAGTATATTTCCTTTCACCCATTTTAGCTTATAAACGTTTATCTGTTCCGTTTAATTATTCAACTTTACAACTAAAATACCATGAAAAAAATTGGCGGTATCCTGTTCCTGTTTTTAAGTAGTCCCTTGTTCTCGCAAGGACTGGTTGAATTATTTTATATGTTGCCTGATGAATTTGCAAGTGGGATTGTATTGAACGATAGAAAAGCCTTGATCAAGGATAGCTCAGTAGTTGTGCTGCATACCTACAGCAATGGGGAAGTGGATGAGGAATATTTTACCTTAAGATCACAAGATAAAACAAACGGTTACTTGGCCTTTACCCGGGATGGGCACCAATGCAGTGATTGGGAAATGTGTTTCTGGAATATGAAGAATGGATCAAAACTGGTCGCGGTGAATGGCCCGAGTGATTGCCTATCGGGGCTTCATTTCTTCGAGGTAAAGGATGGAAAAATGAGTTATGCCTTCGATGAAAACAGGTTAATACAATCTTTAAGTCCTTTTCACTTTTTCAAATCGAATACCAATTATAGCCTGTTAAAGGAATATATGGAATGTCCCCTCGATTTTGCACTGCCACAAAAAGGAGTTAATATTATTTGTAGTCTATATTGGACTTGTAGTGATGACAATGATGCTATCCGAAGGGGAACCCGATTTGATTTGATCTGGAAAGATGACCATTTTGAAATTGGTGAACCTTATTTCTAAACATATCCCACCTAATTATTGGGGAGGGTTTCTTCTCATTTTCTTGATCTCCGAATTCCTCTTTTTAGTGAACAACCTTTTTTCTTTTGAAGATTTGGACGGTTTGGTAGGTTTGCGTTTTTTAGGTTTTATAAAACATTTGGCAAGTAGGGAGTAAAACTTTTCAAGCGCTGCTTTTTTATTCCCTAACTGGGTACGTTCGGCTTGCGAAACAATTTGAAGGATGCCCTCTTTCGTTAACCGGGAACCTAACTTTTCCAATAAAATGCGTTTTTGTTCCTCTGTTAAGATTTGAGAAGCCGCAATATCAAAATTCAATTCGACTTTAGTGGATACCTTATTTACGTTTTGCCCCCCGCTGCCTCCGCTCCGGCTGGTTTTAAAGCTGATTTCGGGTTCTAAGTGGAGGTGCCTGATATTCATAGGACTAAGGTACAAATTTTAACTGCACCCTGCGCAGGACCGCAGCATACCCTCCTGGCATTGCAATGCCATTAGCCAGCGGAGTATAACAGATGGCCAGGAAAACGCCCTACCTACCAGCCGACAGGCCGGAAATCACTATATTTGTAAGAGTGATTTCAAAAGAAACCATAGAGGTTATCAGGGATACAGCCAGGGTGGAAGAAGTAATAGGTGACTATGTGCTGCTGAAACGTCGGGGGGTAAATTTATTGGGTCTATGTCCTTTCCATAACGAAAAAACTCCCTCTTTCACCGTTTCGCCTGCCAAAGGAATTTATAAATGTTTTGGTTGTGGTGCCAGTGGTGATAGCATCAAGTTTGTGATGGAACATGAACATTTTACCTATCCGGAAGCATTAAAATATGTTGCCAAAAAATACAATATCCAAATCGAAGAAACAGAGGCTACTCCTGAATATTTAGAAGAGCAATCTACCCGGGAAGCTTTATTTGCAGTTAACCAATTTGCGGAAAATCATTTTATTCAAAACCTGTGGGAACATGAAATGGGGAAAGCAGTTGGACTTTCTTATTTTCATGAAAGAGGTTTTGATGATGCCACCATAAAAAAATTCAAACTGGGTTTTGCCATTGAAGAATGGGATTTCTTCTTGAAATCGGCTACCGAAGCCGGTTATAAAACAGAGTATTTAAAAACCCTGGGGCTGGTTACTTCTGGCGAAAGGACCGTTGATATGTATAGAGGAAGGGTGATCTTCCCCATTCATAATTTAAGTGGACGTGTGGTTGGTTTTGGTGCAAGGATCTTAAAGACCAATGAAAAATCACCCAAGTATATCAATTCGCCCGAAAGCGAGATCTATAACAAGAGTAAAATTGTTTACGGGATCTTTTATGCCAAAACGGCTATTGTAAAAAACAATAAATGTTACCTGGTTGAAGGATATACGGATGTGATCTCCTTGCACCAGGCAGGTGTAGAAAATGTGGTGGCTTCCTCAGGCACTTCATTAACTACTGGTCAAATTGAATTGATCAAACGCTATACACCCAACATTACCATTTTATATGATGGAGATGCGGCGGGTATCAAAGCGTCTTTCCGTGGAATTGATATGATCCTGGAAAATGGGATGAATGTAAAGGTGGTTTTATTCCCGGATGGGGAAGATCCGGATTCGTACGCAAAAAACCACAGCCAGGAAGAGTTGGAGCAATTCATCAAGGAAAATGAAAATGATTTCATCAAGTTCAAGGCAGGGATATTGATGAAGGATGCTTCGAACGATCCTATTTTAAAAGCAGGAGCGATCAAGGATATAGTGAACAGCATTGCACTTGTTCCTGATGGGATCCTCCGTACACTGTATGTGCAACAATGCAGCGAATTGATGCAGGTGCCTGAAAATACCCTGAACAACGAGCTCAACAAAATACGTAGAGAAATTACCCGGAATAAAATGCGGAAGGACGGCTGGCAGGAACAAGAGCTTATTCCCATGCCCGAACATGAAATGCATGAAAAGCAACTGGATGTTCAGGAGATTGTTTTTACCACAGAACCTCATGAAAAAGAAGTATTGAGATTGTTGTTGAATTATGCAGATCGTACCATTCAATTTGAACAATTATCGGACGAAGGAGCGGTGGAAATGATCGATACTACGGTTGGATATTATATGGTACAGGATATTATGAGTGATGAGATCAGCTTTAATCACCCCTTGCACCAACTGATATTTGATGAAGTGGCTGAACTGATCAACCAGCATAAATACGAAGGGCTTACTCAGTATTTTATCCATCATTCAGACCCGGAGATCAGTAAATATGTAATTGACCTGGTGACCCTGAAATACGAGACCAGCGAAAACTGGCTGAATAAACATGGAATTGTGGTGGTAACAGAAGAATCGCAGATGATGAAAACTGTTTTTAATGTACTGTACAATTTTAAAGCGGCCAAATTGGAACAGATCATCACCGATCTTCGTAAAAGATTACAGAATACCGAGGATGACAGCACTGAGTTGCTGACTGATATCAATGATAAACAAATGATCAAAAAATCTCTTTCGAATCAATTAAGTGTAGTAATATGGAAATAAAAAAACGAATACTAACGGGGCTTTGTATTGTATTAACCTCAGGTATTTGGGCCCAAATGGAGCCTAGCCTGGATCATTTATGTGAGATCTCCTGCCTGGAAGGAATGCACAAGGAACCAGAAGTAATGGGTCTGCAAAGATCATTGGTACCACATGTATATGATCTAAAGCACCAGGAATTATACTTGGAGGTAGATCCGGCCATCCAATTTATTAAAGGAAGGGTTACTTCTACTTTTGTAGTTACAGGACTTAATGTGGACTCTATCGTTTTCGATCTGAGAAATAATATGATCGTAGACTCAGTAAAGATCATCGGATTATCGGCCAGTTTTGCGCCCATTACTGGACATGCATTTAAAATTGTTCCATCTTCCACCCTCGTTCAGGGCAATACATATACCAGTATTGTTTATTATCATGGTATCCCCTTCAATTCTGTTTTTTTTGAAGACCATGGATCTTTGGATGTTCCTGTAGCATGGACCTTGTCGGAACCTTATGGGGCTAAAAGTTGGTGGCCGTGCAAACAATCATTGAGTGATAAAATAGATTCAGTAGATATTATAGTAAGAACTCCCGATGCTTATCGCACGGCAAGCAATGGATTGTTACAAAGTGAAAATATAAGTGGAGGATTTAATACTTGCCATTGGAAGCATCGTCATAAAATTCCTGCCTATTTAATTTCTTTTGCTATTACCAATTACGTGGATTTTTCACAATATGTTCTATACACCCCTACTGATTCCATAGAAATATTGAACTATGTATATCCTGAGGATCTGGCTTCGGATATGGTATCCTCTGCCCAGATACAAAATATAATGCCCTTTTTTAACCAGACGTTTGGAGTATATGCATTTGCGGATGAGAAATACGGTCATGCGATTACCAATATAGGCGGTGGAATGGAACATACCACGATGAGCACCATGGGTAGCTTTGGTTTTGAATTAATGGCCCATGAGTTAGCGCATCAATGGTTTGGTGACCTAGTTACCTGCGGTAGATGGGAAGATATTTGGCTCAATGAAGGATTTGCTACTTATTGTGCCGGTCTTACCTACGAAAATGTAACACCCACTACTTTCTGGCCAGTTTGGAAGGCCAATAACCGGAGTTTTATTATGACTCAACCGGATGGCTCTGTAAAAGTAGATGATACTACCAGTGTAAGCCGGATCTTCAGCAGCAGGTTAAGTTATAGTAAAGGAGCTTATGTATTGCATATGCTTCGCTGGATCATGGGGGATGCTCCCTTTTTCCTGGGAGTGAACAATTATTTATATGACCCCCAACTCAACCACGGTTATGCACTAACTTCGCATTTGCAATCTCACCTGGAAACGGCGCATGGCAGCAGTCTTACTTATTTCTTCGATGATTGGTTTATAGGACAGGGCTTTCCCATTTACCAGATAAATATGGATTATAGCACCATTGGTGATGGAAGTGTAACTTTTACTTTGAACCAAACTCAAACCGATGCATCCGTTAGTTTCTTTGAACTGCCTGTGCCTATAAAAATATATGGGGCGGGGCAGGATACAACCGTGGTATTGAACAATGTGATCGATGGGGAACAGTTTACAGTATTCCCAGGATTCTGGGTAGATAGCATCCAATTTGATCCTGAGTTGTGGATAGTGGCACAAATGTCGAGTCTTACCATTGGACTGGAAGAAGAGCATATATTAAATGCAAACATTTATCCTAATCCAGCGGAGGAATTCCTGCATATCAACTTGAATTCGGGGGTAGAAAATATCAGGGCCAGCTTGTATGACCTGAGTGGAAGAAATTTATATACATCGATCTTACCTGATGGAAAACAATTTTCCATTCCGATTGCCACCCTTTCTTCGGGAACTTATATTCTTGAACTCCATTCCGATCAAGGAGTGTTGAGGAAGAAATTTGTGAAAGAGTAATTCCGTTATTCGTTAACCGTTATCCATTCTTACTGATAACGGTTAACGAATAACGAAGAAATCCAGGTTAACCCTGAGCATTCATTTTTGTTGAGAATATACCTTTGTGATACCATTTAAACTCAAGAAAATGAAATCGATCAAATCAACTCTATGTTTATCTTTAACATTTATCATGTTTCTCGGAGTATCCTGTACCCCGGAACCAGAAGTAGTAGGACCCTGTGGCAACATTCCAGCCAATACCATGACCGTAGATGGTCATACCCTTGTCTTAACGAATCAAAGCATTGATCATAATGGAGCCAACTTCCAGGTTTACTTAAGCAATGAGAACAATGTTAGTCCTCCTGGTACCGAGGTTATTGTGATGTTATATGCTTATGATGGAGGAGCTGATAACCAGCTTGACCTTGGAGAATACACCTTCATGCCATTGGGCTCCACCTATACTTCAGGTAAAAAGTTTTATGGAGCGCTTTATTTCAACAATTCACTGGATTATATGATAGATTCTGTCAGCACGATTCATATAGAGGCAGTAACGGTTACCGAAGTAAAGGGAAAAACATATTGTCGTTTAAAGAACAATTACAATCCTCAGGACACTAAGGATCTCTGTATTAACTTTCAAAATGCTATTATTTATTAAATAGTATTGATCTGGTTCTTTAGTCCGTACTTTTCTGTCATCTCCTGCATCTTCTTATAAAAAGCCTGCTGATAGTATGCAAGCATCTCGTGGCTATTATCGAAAAAGCTATGGTATTTTTCCGATAAATGTGGATAATGTTTTTCTATGGCACGGTACATCAAGGTTCTGCTATCTACTGCTCCATTACCAAATAAGGTAATGGTTGCTGGGAAAATATAGTGAACACCCATATTCTTAAAGGTAGAAAACATTTTCTCCAAATGCTCTGAGGTATCTGTAATATAGGGGATCAAAGGCATGAGGCTTACGCCACTCAGGAAACCTGCTTCCAGGACTTTAGCCAAAGCGTCTAAGCGCAAGGAGGGAGGAGTGGCTCCGGGCTCAAATATTTTTGCGATGGAATCATCCACCGTATTGAATGAAAAAGTGATAAAGGATCTTTGGGATAGTTTTCCTTCAAGGTCAACAGGAAGGATCGCATTTTTTTCAATTTGACGAAGCAGATCGAGATCACGAATAACCAGGTCAGACTTAGTGATGATATGTACAGGGAATTGATAATACAAGATCACTTCGAGCATTTTGCGGGTAAGCTGGTATTCTTTTTCGAATTGCAAGTAAGGATCCGTAGAGGAAGATAGAACAATGATCCCATACTGACCTTTTTTTGCTCTCAGGGTCAACTGCTTTTCTAACAACTCAACCGCATTGGTTTTAATAGAAAGTTTATCTTCCATATGTTCTCCATACTTGCTTCCTCTGATATAACAGTATAAGCAATTAAAGGAGCAACCACTGTAGGGATTAATGGTATAATCATCCAAGAACCACGGGTCTCTCCTTTTGGTTTTATTGAGAATGGTTTTTGATTGAATGAGTTGCGGCATGGAGTAAAGATAAGGAATTTGATCTGCCGTAA
>JANWKT010000012.1 GCA_025451235.1 Flavobacteriales bacterium
TGCGGGTCGGCCCTTTTGTGGCCAGTGCGTAGGGAAAAAACAAAATTACAAGGGTATTTACCCTAATGAATAAATTACAATCGCTTTGCGATTAAAAATTACGGTGACGAACGATTATAAAATCATCTTCGATAAGAGACGCGAATAGTCAAACGTGAATACAGATTATAGAAAGTGTGCAGTTGCACATAAGAAAAGGGAAAAGTTTTAGCGAAGCCTTTATGTTAAAATAAAAGGACGATACGAATGCAAAAGGCGCTTTTACCTAACTGGTTATATCCGTACCTAAAAGTACGTTAATTCAGGTTCTTTAACCCTGTTATCAGTACCTTTTAACAATTTTGAGGTACTGAAATACGGATTGTTAATATCGCCAGAATCGGGGTGGGGGGGTGGATTAAACAGTAAATCGAAGGGACTTTTATGCTCAATCATTTCTTCTTGGTAACATGCGTAGATCCATGATAGAAATTGATTTTGAATTTTGCAAGAAAGTGGGGCGTTTTTTTGAAAATACAAGGAGGAATGACGGTGCGCCAGGGGTGGAAGCGGCATCCTTTTTTTGGTGCCTTGTAAAACTTATTTCACGGCCGATAGGAGCGACGGCCAATTAGCCGTCGTTACCAACGGCTTCATAAGGCACCAAAAAAAGATATAGCGGACGACCCGGCCCTTTTTCAATTGGCAATATGAAATTGTATTTGAGTTGTGTATGCCCTTTGCCAATTGGAAAAGGGAGGCGCCATAAAAAAGTTTAAGAGGTTCAAAGTTCAAAGTTCAAAGTTCAAGGTTCAAGGTTCAAAGTTCAAAGTTCAAGGTTCAAGGTTCAAGGTTCAAAGTTCAAAGTTCAAAGTTCAAAGTTCAAGGTTCAAAGTTCAAGGTTCAAAGTTCAAGGTTCAAGGTTCAAGGTTCAAGGTTCAAGGTTCAAGGTTCAAGATTGAACTTGGATTATTCCTTCATCCTGTGTAGGTACATTTTTTCGTAATACTTTTGGTAGTTGCCCGAGGTGACATGGTCAAGCCATTCTTCGTTGGCTAAATACCAATCCACTGTTCTTTCTAATCCTTCTTCGAATGTTACTGAAGGTTTCCATCCCAATTCTTTGCTGATCTTGGTGGAATCGATGGCATACCTGCGATCATGACCCGGACGATCGGTTATATATGTGATGAGTTTTTCGGAAGTCCCTTTTTCACGACCTAATTTTTCATCCATGATCGTGCATAAAAGTTTGATCAGGTCAATGTTCTTCCATTCGTTGAAACCCCCTATATTATAGGTTTCGCCCGGCTTGCCCTGGTGAAAAATGGTATCAATGGCCACCGCATGGTCAATTACATATAACCAGTCGCGGGTATATTTACCATCTCCATATACCGGAAGGGGCTTGTTATGCTTGATGTTATTGATAAAAAGAGGGATGAGCTTTTCAGGAAAATGATTGGGTCCATAATTGTTGGAACAGTTGCTGATGATGGTGGGTAGATGATAGGTGTTCTCATAAGCCCGTACAAAATGATCGCTGCTGGCTTTGGAGGCGCTATAAGGACTCCGTGGATCATAAGGCGTGGTTTCGGTAAACAAACCCGTTTCGCCCAATGATCCATATACCTCATCGGTTGAAATATGATAGAACAATTTATTTTGCTCCCCGCCTTGACGGCCGGCAAGTTTTCCTTTCCAGTTCTCTTTGGCTGCATTCAATAAACTAACTGTTCCTAAAATATTGGTCTGGATAAATTCCAAGGGATTTTCAATGCTCCTGTCTACATGACTCTCCGCGGCCAGGTGGATCACTGCATCAAATTGCATCTGGTGAAATAATTCGGATACCAATTCTGCATCGCAAATATCTCCTTTTTCGAACCGGTAATTGGGGGCCGTTTCAATATCTTTTAAATTCTCGAGGTTACCCGCATAGGTAAGCTTATCAAGATTATAAATAAGGTATTGGGGATATTTGGTAACGAACAACCTTACCACATGCGATCCAATAAAGCCAGCACCACCGGTGATGAGGATCTTCTTTTCAAATGCTTTGCTCATTTTGTTCTATGTTTATCGTTAACGATTAACGATTTATAAGCTCCAGTAATCAAGTTTTACTATTTTCCCTCTGTACAGGCTTTTTAGATCCGCCAATATTCCCACATCCGTTAGCAAGGAGTCAAAATATTTTTCATCGAATTTTTTATATGCATCATGTGAAACGGCCACAATAACAATATCGTATTTTCCGGAGGGAGCATCGTTCAATTTGATCTTGTATTCATTGAAAACCTCCTCCTTATCAGCCAAGGCATCGATGATCTCCACACTTACCCCGAATGATTTTAGCTCATGGTATACATCGTATACTTTTGAGTTCCTTATATCGGTTACATTTTCTTTGAAGGTGGCACCAATGAGCAAAGCCCTGGCATTGGTAGGTTCTTTTCCCTTTGATACCAGTTTTTTTACCAGGGTCTGGGCTACGTGTACTCCCATATCATCGTTGATCTCGCGGCCTGAATTGATCACCTTTGCATGGATCCCCAATTGGGATGCTTTATAGGTTAAATAATAGGGATCTACTCCAATGCAATGACCTCCCACTAGGCCCGGATAGAATTTTAAAAAATTCCATTTGGTGCCTGCTGCCTGCAGTACATCAAATGTATTGATGTTGAGCTTATCAAAAATAAGGGAAAGCTCATTCATTAATGCAATGTTTACATCGCGTTGCGTATTTTCAATGATCTTGGCGGCTTCTGCTACTTTAATGGAAGGGGCTCTATGAACTCCTGCGGCCACCACCAATTCGTATACATGGGCTATTTCTTTCAACGAAACATCGCAACAACCTGAAACTACTTTTACCACATTGTTCAAGGTATGTTCTTTATCACCAGGATTGATCCGCTCCGGTGAATAGCCTACCATAAAATCTTTTTTGAATGTAAGTCCTGAGATCTTTTCGAGGAGTGGAATACAGTCGTCTTCGGTACAACCTGGATATACCGTAGATTCAAATACTACGTAATCTCCTTTTTTCAACACTTTGGCAACCGTTTCGGTAGCTGATAACAACGGATATAGATCAGGCCTTTTATATTTGTCGATAGGTGTAGGCACTGCGATGATATAAAACTCTGCTGTTTTTAATTCCTCCAACTGATCGGTAAAATGAATATCACAATCTTTGAATTCTTCTTTGCTGAGCTCTTTACTTGGATCGATTGATTTTTTAAGGAGGGCTATTTTCTTTGAATTGATATCGAAGCCGATGACTTTGGCCTTTTTAGCAAAGGCAAGGGCTATTGGTAAACCCACATATCCAAGTCCGATGACACCCAGTTTTTTCTTTTTATCCAATATTTGGTTATACATAAGGATTGGATTTATAAATTCTTTCGATGATCTCCACTACTTTTAATCCTTCTAATGCATTTGTTGAAGGATGGTTATTTCCATCTAAGGTATCAATTACATTTTGAATTACCTGAGGATGGTTATTGGCCGAGCCCTTATAGGTCCCATAATCGTTGGCAGGATTAGTATGCGCAAGGTTGGGCATTTCGTAATCTTTAATATGGCAATATTCCACCTGGTCCATATATTGGCCACCTATCTTAATGGTACCCTTGCTCCCCACCACGGTAAGACTGCTTTCCATGTTCTTGTCCCATACGGCCGTGGAATAATTGAGGACCCCAAAACCCGACCGGGCAAATTCGAAGCTTACAATCCCCGAATCTTCGAATTCTATGAGGTTCTTATGATTAAAATTTTCAAACCGTCCCCTGATGTTATTGATATCTCCGAAGACCCAATACATAATATCTATAAAATGTGAGAACTGGGTAAAGAGGGTTCCCCCATCGAGCTTTTTGGTCCCTTTCCAATTTGGTTTGGTATAATACCTTTCGTCGCGGTTCCAAAAACAATTGATCTCCACCACAAATACATCTCCAATGATCTTTTTTTCAACTACCTCCTTCAACCAGGCAGAGGGGGGTGAATACCTGTTTTGCATGACCACAAAAACCTGTTTATTATTTTGCAGAGCGGTATAGATCACCTTTTCACAATCTGCTTTCGAAAGAGCCATGGGCTTTTCGCAAACCACATGCTTACCTGCATTTAATGCTTCAATTGATTGAGGTGCATGCAAACCATTGGGTGAACAAATATTTACCACTTCTATTTCAGGATGCTTCTGAAGTAGATCAGCCATATTGGAATAAAAAGGAGTGGACTCGAGTTCCCCTAATTCTTCTTTGGGTTTAACATCGCAAACGGCCACCAATTCGGCATTCGGATTTTTTGATATCATCTCCGCATGCCGCTTCCCGATATGTCCCTGCCCAACTATACCAAATTTTATTTTTGCCTTGCTCATGCCAATTTGGTTACAACCCCTTTTTTAATGGTGTATTTTTCGTTGCTTTCGGGGCATACTGCCATGCCATCCAGATCGAAGACCAGGTTATGACCGTATTCGCTTACCCATCCTCTATGCATCCCCGGATTACCGTATACCATTTCGTAAGGTTTTACATCCTTGGTAACCACCGTGCCGGCACCAACAAATGCATATTCACCTATGGTGAGCCCGCAAATGATGGTTGCATTGGCGCCTATGGAAGCACCTTTTTTTACAAGGGTAGGGGTGTATTCCGTTTTTCTGGAAACTGCACTTCGCGGATTGATAATATTGGTGAATACCATGGAAGGTCCAAGGAATACATCATCTTCGCAAGTAACCCCTGTATAGATAGAAACATTGTTCTGCACTTTTACATTTTTACCCAAAATTACCTGAGGAGAGATCACTACATTCTGTCCGATATTACAGTTCTCACCCATTACAGACCCAGCCATTATATGACTAAAATGCCAGATCTTGGTTCCACCTCCAATGGTACAACCTTCATCGATCACAGCAGTTTCATGGGCAAAGTAATTCATGACTGGATTTTTATTTTTATGGGTCGGCTTAGGTCCGTCTGTACGCTGTATCTTTTTTGTTTTTTGTTATTTCGACCCGGCCATGGGAGAACGGCTTGCGGAGAGTGGAGAAATATCGTTAAAAAATTTGAGATCTCTCCACTCACTACAGGTCGATCACCTTTACCCAGGTCGAGATGACAAAACGCATTTGACAAAAAACAAAAAAGGATGCCCCTAGGATCCGAGCCGCGAGATAGGACATCGCGAAACATGCCCGTTGTTGGGCACCCGTGGCCGCATAGATATTTAATTAAATTTTTTCCCATAAGGGTCTTTAAATAATTCTTCCTGCGGAAGATTTTTAAAATATTCATAGGTAACTTTCAATCCTTCTACCCTGGAGATCTTAGGCTCCCAATTCAATAATTTTTTAGCCAATGTAATATCTGGCTGGCGTTGTTTTGGATCATCGGCCGGCAAAGGTTTATAAACGATCTTTTGCTGTGTGCCGGTAAGTTTAATGATCTCCTCCGCAAAATCCTTAATAGTAATTTCCTGTGGGTTGCCTATGTTCACCGGTTCTGCATAATCACTCATCAACAGCCGGTATATACCTTCGATCAGATCTGCCACATAACAAAAAGAACGGGTCTGGCTTCCATCACCAAAAACGGTAATGTCTTCTCCTCTCAATGCCTGGCCAATAAAAGCAGGCAATGCCCTTCCATCATTTAACCTCATTCGTGGGCCATAGGTATTGAATATTCTTACAATTCTGGTTTCAAGATCATGATACCGATGGTATGCCATCGTCATGGCTTCCTGAAATCTTTTGGCTTCGTCGTATACACCTCTTGGTCCAATTGGATTTACATTTCCCCAATAGTCTTCTGATTGTGGATGTACCAATGGATCTCCATAGATCTCCGATGTAGAGGCGACTAAGATCCTTGCTTTTTTGGCCAAGGCCAATCCAAGCAAGTTATGGGTACCCAACGACCCCACTTTTAATGTTTGTATCGGGATCTTTAAATAATCAATGGGACTGGCAGGTGATGCAAAATGCAGAATATAATGTAACTCACCTTGTACCTGAACAAATTTTGAAACATCATGATGATAAAATTCAAAATCCGGATGTTTGAATAAATGTTCGAGGTTACTGATATCACCAGTGATTAGATTATCCATGGCGATTACTTTATATCCTTTTGAAATGAAAAGATCAGATAAATGAGAACCCAGGAATCCTGCGCCTCCGGTGATTAAAACTTTTTTACCCTTTCCCTCCATATTAGTTGATCTTTTTTCTACCAATACTATAATACGTAAATCCCAGCTCTTCCATTTTATCCAATGCCAGGATATTTCTTCCGTCAAATATTAACTTTGATTTCATTTTTTTGGTGATCTCATCGAATTCAGGGGCCCTGAATACCCCCCATTCCGTAGCAATAATTAATGCATCTGCCCCGTCTAATGCATCGTATGGATTTTCGGCATACAGGATACGATCACTTAAAATTCTTTTTACATTTTCCATGGCTTCAGGATCGTAAGCAGAAACGATGGCCCCCGCTTTTAACAACTCATCAATGATTTCCAATGCAGGAGCTTCCCTGATATCATCTGTATCTGGTTTAAAGCTTAACCCCCAAATAGCCATTTTTTTTCCTTTCAGGTCATTTTTAAAATGATCTTTTATCTTTTTTACCAGTATTTTTTTCTGATGATCGTTCACCTTGGTTACCGATTTTAGGATCTGGAAATCATAATTTACTTCTTCTGCCGACCGGATCAATGCTTTTACATCTTTGGGAAAGCAACTACCTCCATATCCAATTCCGGGGAATAAGAATCTCTTGCCGATCCTTTCATCGGTACCAATACCATATCTTACCATATCCACATCTGCTCCCAGCTTTTCGCATAGGATAGAGATCTCATTCATAAAAGAAATTTTTGTTGCCAGAAAAGAATTGGCGGCATACTTCGTAAGCTCGGCAGATCGAACGTCCATAAAAATAATGGGATTCCCGCTTCTTACATAAGGTCCATACAATTCATTCAGGATCTTTTTTGCTTTTTCAGAATTTGTTCCGATCACGATGCGGTCGGGTTTCATGAAATCCTCCACCGCAAATCCTTCTCTTAAAAATTCGGGATTAGAAACTACATCAAATTCTATTTTGGTTTTTGCGGCGATGGTTGAATGCACCAAATCGGCCGTACCTACCGGTACCGTACTCTTATCAATGATGATCTTATAATCTTCCATGATGTCGCCTAGTTGGTTGGCCACATGCAGGATATAGGACAAGTCGGCAGAACCATCTTCGCCCGGAGGAGTGGGCAATGCTAAAAACAAAATGGTAGCATTTTTTATACCCTCCTTCAGGTCGGTGGTAAAAGTAAGTCTGCCTTGTTTGATGTTCCTTTCAAAATAAACATCCAGAAGTGGTTCGTAAATAGGGACCATCCCGCTTTTCATCTTTTCCACTTTTGCAGCATCTATGTCTACACATGTAACATGGTTACCTGTTTCAGCAAGACAAGTGCCTGTTACTAATCCAACATATCCGGTGCCTATTACACAAATGTTCACAATACAATCAATTAATTTTTATAAAACTTAATAATATGATCAGAAATAAAATCTATTTGTTCTTCATCTAACTCTGTATGCATGGGTAAAGATATAACAGAATCGGTCAGTTTTTCAGAAATGGGCAGATCCCCTTTTTTGTATCCGATGATATTATATGCTTTCTGCAAGTGTAGCGGTACCGGATAATAAATTTTATTCGGGATCGCATTTTTATCCAGCTCAGCTTTTAA
>JANWKT010000013.1 GCA_025451235.1 Flavobacteriales bacterium
GTGAGTGATCACAGTATGCTTCCTCTCGGTAAGGACAAAGATAAAAAAAAAGATAAAAACCTGTAAATTAGTTTGGTTTTGAAGATAGTACCTAATTTGCCAAATTGCCTTTCATTACAGATTATTTGAAGTTTATTGCTTCTCACCCGCTTGGCCGTATGTAAATAATTTACGGCCTGCTAGTCACTCAAGTTAAAAGTAAAGTTGTATATTTATAAAACGGCACTTGGCAAATAGTGCTTCGTTAGCAACAAGTGGATGAAAACCTGCACCAAAATATTTTACATATTCATTATTTGTTTAGCACTACTCAGTTGCAATACCAAGGGACAAAATTCTTCAGATAAGAAATCGGAGACCAGAAACCCAAGGCAATTTAAATTAACGGAATCGGCTGATTCAATACAATCCAATGATTTCTATTTAAGCTCAGCAGTTACCTATCACTTTAGTGGAATAGGAGATGAAAATTCAATGGATGAAACTCCTTATCTGAATGACGAAGCAATGCCTGTATTAGATTCAATCACCAGTTTCTTAAAGCGTAATCCTAAAATTACTATAACCATCATTTATGCAGATGAAAGCACTGCCAATTTTGATTCTTGTGTACCATGTTCATTTGAACTAACGGTCAAGGAATACTTAGTTATAAAAGGCATTAAAGAAGAGAGAATGTTTATCCGTGATAATGATAACGTTATAGATCCTGCACTGGGGCGATACAAGGGATTCCAAATGATCATTAATTGATAGTGATTATGCTTGCTTGCTCTTTGGATTGAATTAAAGTTCATACATTTATAACTGGCACCAGCGTAACGGACCAAGGTGGTCTAGCGTTTGTAATAGTGCTTCGTTAGGTTTAATTTAGGGGCAATTGTGTATTTCATCTTGGGAATTTTGATTTATCGTGGTTGCCTATTTAAAAATTTAAACGTGGAAAGAATCGCATAAAATTGCTCTTTAGTATTTTGAACTTTTTGATCAGCAGAAATATCTTCGCTTGCTTTCCAATCAATATAAAAATATCCTCCATCATTTTTAGGAATATACACCGATACTTTTTCAATATTTCGGTCATGTTTATCAATAAAAGAAAACTCTTGAGCACTTTTGCCTGCTACACTAATCATCTTTTCTTGAAAGTTGTTTTCATCTCTGAAGGGATAATTTTTAACGGCTTCCAGGAATGTTTGGCTTATACCTGATTGAGAATCACGATAAGCTCCAGCCACAGAAAAAGTCCAATCTCCGTATGAAGGCCTGCGAAATGCAACAATTACATCTCCACTATTAGGATAGTCACTATTTTCATCAGGTCTAAATTCGGAAGGATATTTTATTTCAAAGCCTTGTTCGCTGTTTGTATAGGTGTTCCAATTAGTAGTTTCATCCTGGATATTTTGCGGTAGTTTAGCCTGGGCATATTGCATTCGTTTAGCCCCTTGTTTTGGGGCGTTGGATTGTCTATCTACCAAAAAAACTATTCCAGTCAACATGGCAATACAAATAACAAATATTACTTGAAAAGGTCTTTTATTTTTCATATCAATTCTAAATTACCATATTATTCTCATTAAAACAAGCTGGGTAAAAATTAAAACGAGACAGCAACTGTGAAACTAAACCTAACTCCAATGGCCCACGCTAGACCACCCTTGTCCGTTATGCTATGCCTTGCATTCTGCTTTATTTAAAGTTTTTAGAATATAAACCGCTTGGGCGTATTTTGAAATTTACGCCCCCGCTATCATTGTAGTTTGAATTAAAGTTCCGATATTTATAAACCGGTAACAGCGTAGCGGACCTAGGTGGCCTAGCGTGGTAAATAATTCTTCGTTATAGCCAACTGCGGTGTACGTGGGACAGCGGACAAATCCACCTCCGTTGAGCACCATATCGGACACGACAGACAGGAGAGCACGAGCAAATTTAGAGCAGTAATCTCACCGTTAACAATTGGATAACAAGTTCAAATACAAAATCACCTTACCTTACAATAAAATCATCGCGATGAAAGCCTCTCTTATATTTATTCCTCTTTTACTGTTAGGCTCAGCTGCTTTTTCCCAATCAAACTATTCTCAGGAAACACTCGAAAAAATAAAGGAAATTGAAAACAATATTACTGGAAATATTATATTCAATGACCGGCCAAGTACCATTGCTGAACGAATGGCAAAATACAATGTAAAAGGCATGAGTATAGCGGTCATTCATGATTACAAGATTGTATGGGCAAAGGGATATGGTTGGGCAGATGAAGCAGAGAAAAAACCTGTAACAACTGAAACTTTATTTCAAACAGGCTCCATAAGTAAATCATTAAACTCAATTGGCATTTTAAAATTAGCTCAGGATAAAAAAGTTGACCTTAATACAGATATAAATACCTATTTGACTTCTTGGAAATTCCCTTACGATTCGATTTCAAAAGGTAAAAAAATAACCCTAGCACAAATACTTAGCCATAACGCAGGTTTATCAACGTTTGGTTTCCCGGGTTACAACATCAATGGCGCAATTCCTTCATTAGTGCAAATATTGGATGGAAAAGCACCGGCCATTACAGCTATAAGGCTTCAGGGTGTAGGTATTGTATTCATACCTGCTGTGCGGAGTGTGTTTGAACCTGGTTTGAAATGTGAATATTCAGGAGGAGGTATTACAATTTCGCAATTATTGCTTACAGATGTTACTAAGCAAGCCTACGATGTTTGGATGTATGAGAATGTTTTAAAACCAATTGGCATGGTAAATAGTTTTTATACGCAACCGCCCCCAAAAACTAAGCAACATTTATGCGCAACCGGTTATTATCGAGACGGCTCGCCTGTTTTAAATAAATTCCAGTATGTGCCTGCAGGAGCTGGAGGTTTATGGATGACACCAAGCGATCTTTGCAATTATATTATTGATATGCAAATGGCTTATCAGGACAAAAAACCATCTAAAATATTGAACTCTGAAATGGTAAAACTTCATTTAACACCTTATAATAACGGCCCAACATCTATGGGTTCTTTCATTGAAGATCATAATGGGGCAAAATATTTTCAACATGCTGCAGGTGGTGGCGGTTCGTGTGGACAGTTTTATGGCAGCTTAGATGGAGGAGATGGTGTCGTGGTTTTTTTGAATAGCCAGGATGGAACCCTTTTACAAGAAGTTATCAATAGTGTGGCCAAAGCGTACGACTGGAAGAATTTTTATCGCGAACCGCAAAAGAGAAAAAGTGAAAAAACTATAGACGTTCCCGATAGCGTTTTAAAAACCTACGAAGGTATTTATTTATTTAATAACATAGATTGGGCAGGTATAGGAAAAAGAAATAATGAATATCATTTCTATTCTTTTAATACATATGCAAAAATGCACTATACCACACCCAGCCGTTTTTTTAATGAAGAATTCCCTTCGGTAAAAGAATTTTTAAAAGATGCCAAAGGAAACATTATCGGTTATACCCGAACTATAGATGGTAAGGAATTTTCAAATGCCACAAAAATTATATGCCCTGATACACTCAGGTTGGAGAGTGGAGTGCTTGCTGATATTGGATGGTATTTGTTTGAAAGGGAAAAATACAAGGAGTCCCTTACTTATTTCAAACGAGGTGCGCAGTTATACCCTGAGGATCTCAATATATTAATCAGTTTGGCGCATTTGTATTTGTATAACAACGATTATAAAAACGCTATGGCTATTTACAAAGCGCATTTAAAAGATGTCTTTATTTCCGATTGCAGCTGGGAGAATATGATGCAGAATGATCTCATTTATTTGAAAGAGCATCATTATAATGTAGAGATGTTTGATAAAGTTTTTGCAGAGTTAAAGATCGAAAAGCCAAATGGATATTAAGTGCTAGTAACTGCAGTAGGCTACCCGAGCATCTTAAAATGCTCTTAATCTTTATGGATTTTCAATGGCTTTGTTATCTTTATTATTAAATAACCGTTTTTAACATAAGAGCTTATAAATGAAAAGGCAATTCGCGTTATTTCTATTTTTTACAATGAGCATCAAATTACTTGTTGCCCAAACTTGCGGTTGCAGCATGATCCCTCTTGATGACGAGTTGAAAGGATATAATTTCATAATTATAGGCACTGTGATAGCTAAACAATCTTACTTTCCTTCGGATAGCTTGAAATTAGTGTTTCCTTGTCGTGATACAACCAAATGGGAGAAAATTAAAACAAGTTTGCAAATCACAAAAAACACAGTTGTTGTGAAAAAGAAATTTAATAAAGTTTATATCAATCCCAATCCTGAAAAAAGAGATAGACTTCCAGACACCTTAGTTGTATATTCTGGCGGAGATTGTGAAAATACATTCGAAATCTCCCAAAAATATATCATATATGGTTATTTGACTAATATATCAAAATATTCATGCGATGATATTCGTTGGCCAGTGAATGAAACTATACCAATAACTAACAGATGTACTCGAACCAAGGAATACAGCAAAAAGGAAATGAGATTTCTTAAAAAGAAGAAAATGTATTTGGGTATAAATAGAACACTTAAGTATTTTAAATAACAATTAAATAAATGAGAATCACATTTCTAATAAGTTATTTCAGCATTTGGTTTTGCTTACCAGTGATTGAAAATTTACAATCAACTTGGGCAACTTATTAGGTTAACTTCCAATATAACTGAAAGCAAAGTTGAAATCGTTAGAAATAACCTTCCATCTGGACTATATTATTTTCAATTACTGACAGAGAATAGAATTATTGGAACTGGCGTACTGATCTTTGATTGATCTAGTACATTACCCAACTCCCATTGCAAATATGCCCAGTTTGTAGGACTTTCTTAAGTTTTTTGTAGCAGACGCTTGGCCGTTTTATAAAAAGATACGACTCACTTTCATGGTGGTTTAAATTAAATTCCCGATATTTATATACCCAACAACGCAAAACATGAAAAAACCAATTCTGCTTCCCCTAATAATGATCTTTGTACTTAGTACAAAAATGATAAATGCCCAATGGCAGCCCACGGGTCTTGCCGGTCAATCTATTTATGCGCTTGCTTCGGATGGGACCAATATTTTTGCAGGGGTTTTCAATAGTGGGGCATATTTATCCACCAACAATGGAAGTAACTGGAATCCGGTGAATACCGGTTTACCCACGTTTAATTTTAATCGTTATATCGCTTCATTTGCAATTAGTGGGACCAATGTTTTTCTGGGAACTGCGGGTTCTTCCGGTTCAGGTGTGTATCTATCCACCAATAATGGAACGAATTGGACGGCAGTAAATACAGGTTTAACAAACCTTAAGGTGATCGCACTTGCTATCAGCGGGACCAATGTTTTTGCCGGAACCAATGGAGGTGGTGTATTTTTATCTACCAATAATGGAACGAATTGGACAGCCGTGAACACGGGCTTAACCAATGCTACCGTAGGTTCGTTGGCCATTAGTGGAACCAATATTTTTGCAGGAACGACAGCAGGGGTATTTTTATCTACCAACGATGGAACGAATTGGTCTGAAGTGAATACCGGCCTCACCACCTTAAACACCTATTCATTAGCCGTTAGTGGATCAAATATTTTTACAGGGACGAACGGCGGAGGTGTGTTTTTATCCACCAATAATGGAACGAATTGGACCTCGGTAAACACTGGTTTGACAAATCTTCAGGTGAATTCATTGGCCATCAGCGGAACGAATATCTTTGCCGGGACCAATGGGGGAGGCGTATTTTTGTCTACCAACAATGGAACTAACTGGACTGCCGTGAACACAGGCTTGACCGGTCTTAATGTTACGAAGTTGGCTATCAGTGGGACCTACATTTTTACAGGCATTGATCTGGGTGGAGCTTGGAAACAACCTTTAGCAAATTTTGTAGGCCAGGAGGACTACGAGGCCACTTATTTAACAGTAGCTCCCAATCCTTTTTCCTCCTCAACAACTTTGAGGACCGACAAAATTTTCGAAGATGCAACATTGACCGTTTACAATACATTCGGTCAGCAAGTAAAACATATAAAAAATATTTCAGGACAGACTATCATTTTACAACGTGATCATTTACCAAGCGGACAATACTATCTCCAACTTATCCAGGATAACAAAATATTTTCGTTAGAAAAGCTGCTCATCACTGACAATTGATCATGTTGGGATACAAAATTTAAGAACATGAAAGAGCTGATCTTATTACGTGGCTTGCCAGGTTCAGGCAAATCAACCCTGGCAAGAGTTCTGGCAGGAGAAGATCATCCTGTACTCAGTGTGGACGATTATTTTACCGACCCAAATGGAAATTACCATTTTGAGTCGGACAAAAACCACCTGGCCTATCAACAATGTGAGCAAAAATGTGCCGATGAAATGAGAAAAGGAACAACCAAAATTTTTGTACCTAATACCTTTACCATCGCTTGGGAGATCGAACCTTACCTGAAAATGGCAGCGGAATACGATTACCGGGTACACGTGGTAACCGTAGAGAATTATCATGGGAACTTCAATATACATGATATAACACAGGAACAACTCCAAAAAATGGCCGAAAAATATAAAGTAAAGCTTTTTGCAGATTCCATATCATGACCGATATTCATTATCTCAACCACCTAAGAATTCCTACCGTTGAGGATCCTTTAAGGATCCTGGTGAGTGCTTGTTTAACCGGCATCATGTGTGGAGTTGATGGAGACAATTACGGAGAATATCCTTCGGTACTCAAACTCATGAAATATAAAAATGTTCAGCTCATTCCGTTTTGTCCGGAAGACCATTCCTTTGGAACACCTAGAGAAATGTGTGATATACATGGTGGAACAGGCGTGGATGTGTTGAGCGGGAAGGCAAAAGTTTTAACCGAATCCGGAGTCGATTGGACAGCAGGCATGATCAATGCTTCTGAAAAAATGTTGGAAATAGCTATTCAAAAGAAAATTGAATTAGCAGTGATGATGGATATCAGTGCAGCTTGTGGAAGCCAGGTGATCTATGACGGGAACCGGCTGGTAGAAGATAAAAAATACCAGATCGGGATGGGTGTATGTGCAGCACAATTATTCCGGGCAGGATTTAAAGTGATCAGTCAAAGGGATTTTGCTGCGTTAGAGATCCTCTATTCAAAAATCGATCCGGAACATGTTGTTAATCCTCAGGCCAATGACCATGACCAGCATGAATGGTATCTTGAATATTTTAAGAAAAGTGGAGAATAGGTTCTACTTCAACAAAATGGTCAACTGGTTTTCCAGTTCAGGTCCATGTAAATTCTTGGCAACGATCTTTCCATTCTGGTCGATCAAAATATTATAGGGAATAGAACTTACATTGTATAGTTTGGCCGGAGCTGCATCCCAATATTTCAGGTCAGAACCATGTTGCCAAACCAATCCATCGTCTTTAATGGCTTTTACCCAGGCATCTTTTTGCTGATCAAGACTTACGCCGAAGATGGTAAATCCTTTGCTCTTGAATTTATTATAAGTGGCTACTACATTTGGGTTTTCCATTCTGCAAGGTCTGCACCAGCTGGCCCAGAAATCGATCAATACATATTTACCCCTGAAATCTTTCAGGGAAATATCTTTATCCTCGGGAGTTTTCACGGTAAAATCAGGAGCCACTGTACCGGGTGCTAAGAAACTCAGTTGTTCCACTCTTTTGCTCAGGTTGATCACCCATCCATTGGTAGGGAATTTCTTCATGAGAGATTCATTGATCTTTTTATAGATATCGAGATCGGCATCCGGATTTAAAAATGGAAGTGCTTGCAATACCACAAAATTTTCAGAATGGGTCAACGCAAATTCCCTCATATAGGTGGCTCTCTTTTTGGTAACATCATCAAAGATCATTTGGCCTTCCTGCTGGTTGAATTTATCCGGGGTTTCCTGGTAGATCTTGTTCAACGAGTCAATGGTTTTTTCTCCTTTGAGGATATATGCATTGATCTCTTGTAAAAGGTCGGTTTCTTTACTTCCACTGATCTTAAAATCGCTGTTCATAGCTTTCCCATCCGCCTCGATCGTTAGTTTTTCACTGGAATCGCTGATGAAAACAATTACATTCGCCGGCGACGCATACATATTGGAAGCTTGTTCCTTTCCCAATCGCAAGCGGTAATAGTTGATCCGGCGTGCTGGCTTGTTGATGGTGAAGGACCCGTCCTTTTTTATTTTAACGGAGTCGATCAATACGATCTTCTCTGGGGTGAGCTCTTCGAAATACAAGGTTTGTTCTTCTCCGTTCTTAATCGTGCCGGAAATATAATTACTTCCACCACCTTTTCCGGTAGATCCGCAACCTGCGATCAGAAGGGCTGCAACAGCCATCAACCCGAATTTTTTTACCATAACTGTTCTCATTTTATACATCTAGTTTTTTCTTTAAGATCTCTGTAGCCACTTTAGGATCTGCTTTTCCTCCCGAAGCTTTCATTACTTCACCCATGAACATTCCCAACAAACCTTTCTTACCTTCTTTATACTCCATCACCTTGGCAGGGAATTTAGCCAATACTTCATCTACCAGCGGCTCTATGGCCGAACTGTCGGATTCCTGGATCAGGTTCAATTGTTGGGCAATGGTAAGTGGGTCGGCCGTTGGATTTTTAACGATCTCCACAAAAATTTGTTGTGCAGCTGAACTACTTACTTTGCCGCTATCGATCAATGCGATCATATCAGCGATCGTAGTAGGTTTTACTTCAAACCTCTTAATATCCAATCCATTTTCATTCAGGTACGATTTAATATGTACCATCATCCAGTTAGAGGCCGCTTTTACATTGGTGGTATGTTGAATGATCTCTTCAAAATACAATGCTTCATATTTATTATCCGTGAGGATATATGCATCGTATTCAGGTAACTTTAATTCCTGGGTATATTTTCTAAAAAGCTCATCCGGTAAAGGAGGCATGGTGGACTTGATCTCTGCAATTTTTTCCTGTGTAATAAAAATAGGAGGGAGGTCTGGTTCTGGAAAATACCTATAGTCATGCGCCGATTCTTTGCTTCGCATGGCACTGGTAGTTCCGGTAGCTGCGTCAAAATTCCTGGTTTCCTGAACAATGGTCTCTCCTCTTTCCACACAATCTATCTGCCTTTTCATTTCATGTTCAATGGCCTTTTGCACATGTCGCATGGAATTCATATTCTTTACCTCCACTCTTTTGCCATAGGTCGTGGCTCCTTTTAATCTTACGGATATATTGGCATCACAACGCAAGGATCCTTCTTCCATGTTTCCATCACAAATTTCTAGATGGCGGACGATCTTGCGTATTTCGGTTAGGTAATTATAAGCTTCTTTCGAGGTCCGGATATCCGGTTTGGATACGATCTCTACCAGGGGAACACCGGCACGGTTCAAATCGATCAAGGTATCATAAGGGTCCTGGTCGTGCATGGATTTTCCTGCATCCTCTTCTACATGGATCCTTTCCAGCTCTATCTTTTTATCCTTTCCGTTGTCATCCTTGATGATCACATAGCCATTGTTGCAAATAGGGGTTTTATCCTGGGTGATCTGATAACCTTTGGGTAGATCCGCGTAGAAATAATTTTTACGGGCAAATTGGTTTTCATACCGGATATCACATTTTAATGCCAGCCCAAGTAAAATAGCATATTCCAGTGTCTTCTCGTTCATAACGGGTAAGGCTCCGGGTAAACCTAAAGAAGTAGGGCTGGTATGCGTATTCGGATTTCCACCATATTCGGCAGAATCGGCAGAATAAGCCTTGCTTTGGGTCAATAGCTGGGCATGCACTTCAAGCCCAACGATCAACTCATATTTATCATATACGTCTTGCATAATTCCGTAAGGGGGCAAAGATGCAAAAAAACAGGGTGAAAAAGAAATGGGATAAAGGCCTATCTTTGGGTTGTTTATGTACTCTTTAACCATCCGTCATAAGTTATTTTCATGGGTCTTTTTTGCGGCTTTGGTTGCCCTTTGCTTATTTATTTATAAGGATTATGGAATGAGCTGGGACGAACCTATTCAGCATGAAATAGGCCAGGAAGCTTATAAATATATTCATCATCAAGACAACGAGTACCTCCAGATGAAAGACAAGGTATATGGAGTGGTGTTCGAGTTAGGATTGATCTATACAACCAACCTCCTGGGTTTGGAAGAAGAAAGGGAGATCTTTCACTTCCGCCATTTTGCGTATTTCCTTCTTTTTGCCTTTGCCTGCTTTGTTTTTTTTAGGCTTAATTTAAAACTATTTAAGAATGTATGGATCGCTTTAATAGCTACCCTGGCCTTGGTACTCTGTCCGAGGATCTTCGGCCATGCGTTTATCAATCCCAAGGATGTTCCCTTTTTGAGCATGTATATCATTAGTTTCCATGCCTTTCATAATTACTTGCTGAAACCCGGTTATAAAACCTTGCTCATTACTGCTATTTGTATCGGCCTGCTCATCAATTTCAGGATCATGGGGGTGGTTTTACTGGGCACGGTTTTGTTTTTTATTACATGGTTATGGATAAAAGAAAAAAAGAAAAAATATTTTTTTCATTTGCTTACTTTTTCCTTCTCTGCAGTTTTAGTAACCTATACGGTTTGGCCCTATTTATGGAATGATCCGTTGAACAATTTTGCAGAAGCTTTTTCATCCATGTCTAAATTTCCATGGGATGGAGAAATGCTGTTCAATGGGAAAGTGATCCGGGCTGGAAAATATCCGGTGGCCGATTATTTTTTTACCTGGATAACGATTTCCGTTCCCCTCTTGTATTTATTCATTGGATTGGCAGGTATGCTTAGCTTCCTGGTACGATCAGCTGCGAAACCCAGGAAGGTATTCGATAGTCCGCAGAAAATAATGGGCTGGACATTCATCCTGAGTTCAGTGGGACCCTTGATGGCAGTGATGGTATTGCAATCTACCTTATATGATGATTGGAGGCAACTTTACTTTATATATCCTGGATTTATTGTTTTTGTAGGCTATGCATTTTTCTATTTACGTGAATGGAAACCTCGTCTTGCCAGGATAGGGATGTTGGTATGTTTTGCTTATTTTATTTTGATCGGTTATCGGATGTATCAGCTACATCCTTATGAGCATGTATATTTCAGTGAAGCCATTTCGCACCAGGAAAATTATTTACAGCATCATTACGACCTTGATTATTGGGGAACCAGCTTTTATGAAGGGTTGTCGTATATAGCCAAAACCGACCCCTCGGATACCATCCCTATTTTTGTTTTTCATGAACCTTTGCGAAAAAACAGTATGTTATTACCTTTAAAGGATCGTAAACGTTTTATATTTTCAAAAACAATGACGGTTGAAAGAGCAAAATATTATCTGACCACCTATAGGTATGATTATCCGGACCTCATTGGAACTGCCAATTTTGGCAAGATCTATTATGAGGTGAAAAGACAAAACAGTGTTATTTTAAAAGTCTGGACGCATCAGGAATGAAATATACATCTGTCATCATTATTCCCTGCTACAATGAATATGCACGGTTGCCGGTGGATAGTTTTATCGACCATTTAAAACTCCACCCTCATCATGCCTGCTGTTTTGTAAACGACGGAAGTACGGATAAAACCAAGGAACTGTTGAACACCATTCAAGCTGAATGTTCCAATGCCCGTATCGTTAGTTTGGGTAAAAACGCCGGTAAAGCGTCAGCAGTAAAACATGGGATGGATGATGCTCTCCAACATATAGAAGCTGATTTCTACGGTTATATGGATGCAGACCTGGCTACTCCCTTGTCGTTTATTTCGGTGATGGAGGAAGCATTGAAAAAAGACCAGCATATATGCATGATCTTTGGATCAAGACAATTGGCGGAGAAACAATCGGTAGAAAGAAAAAAATTCAGGCACTTAGCAGGTAGGTTTGTTTCAGGTATGATCAATTGGACGCTGGGTAAAAAATATGGAGATACCCAATGCGGAGCCAAATTATTTACAAAAGAAGGAGCCCAGCTGGGTTTCAGTCAACCGTTTATTTCATCCTGGATCTTCGATGTGGAGATCATCAAGAGATTGCAGCTTCAAATAAAAAAGGGGGATGAAAAGATCAAAGAAATTCCAGTAAGTCAGTGGAAGGATGTTGGGAACAGTAAAGTAAGCAGCTCCTATTTTATAAAAATGTGTTGGGAGATCGTTCGGATCAAAAAAATGAAATAGGTCAAATAGAATTCACGAGTTCCTTTATGATCAAGGTCATCTTTGGTTCCTGCGCTGCGGCCACTCTTACCACATCTTCATGGGTTACTTTTACGATCCTTCCTTCTACACCCAGATCGGTAATAATGGAAATGGCAAATACTTTTAAACCGGCATGAACAGCAACAATTACTTCGGGAACCGTGCTCATTCCCACCGCATCACCTCCAAGGATCTTCAGCATTTTATATTCTGCAGGCGTTTCTAAACAAGGACCTGATAGGCCCACGTATACTCCTTTGCTTAATTTGATATTGTTGGCGTTGGCAATTTCAAATGCTTTTTCGATCCAGGATTGATGATAAGCTGCACTCATGTCGGGAAAACGAACACCCAATGCAGGATTGTTTTGTCCATGTAAAGGACTTTCAGGAAATAAATTGATATGATCGCGGATGACCATGAGCTCGCCGATCTCAAAATTTTCATTCATTCCACCTGCGGCATTGCTGATGATGAGATTTTTAATTCCAAGTTCTTTCATGACCCTTACCGGAAAAGTAACCTGTTTCAAGTCATACCCTTCGTAATAATGGAACCTGCCTTGCATTGCCAATACTTTTTGATTGCCCAGGGTACCATAAATAAGTTGTCCTTTGTGACCCGCCACAGTGGATAATGGAAAGTTGGGAATCTCCTCGTAAGGAATGGTGACCTCAACATCGATTTCTGAAACCAGGTTACCCAGGCCGCTGCCTAAAATAATACCGGTTTGAACAGGTGCACTAAACTTGTGCTGTAGATAACTGGAGGCCTGGCGAATTTGCTCTAACATAATCTAAGATGCCTGATTTAAAGGTTTTGTATTCATCATGGTGGAACCAGGCTTCAATGCTAATAAAAAATATTGGGATTTCTTTATAAATATCTTTTAAAGATGGATACATCAATCTCATGGCATCCTTTTCGGTAGTCAATACGATTTTATTTTCTCCAGGTATTTTATGGTAGGCATCCACCATTTTTTGAACATCCACAGGGTTATAAGAATGATGGTCTTTGAAAGCAATATGCTCCACATGCTTGAAACCTTTTTTAAGATGATCTACCAATGGATCAGGATTGGCAATACCGGTTACCAGGAGTACACTGTAATTTCTTTCGGCATAATAGGTTTTATCGAAAAGACAGGGCTTGCCATCGTCTACCAAGCTATAGAGCCCCCCATATTTCATATAGGTAAAAAATATTTTTTTCTTTTTCTCCGGATCTATTTTTTCCCTGGCATGTCTTTTTTCCATCGGACTAAAGAATTCCGGCGTCTTAGTGATAATGATCACATCGGCCCTTTCCATTCCTTTTTTACTTTCACGCAGGTTACCGGCAGGAAGAAAGAAATCTTTCCTGTCGATGTCTTTATGATCAATCAATAAAATGGAATGACCTGGCTTTACTGCCCGATGTTGAAACCCATCGTCCATGATCACAACTTTTATTTCGGGATGTGTATTGAAAATATGATTGATCCCTTCCACCCGGTCTTTATTTACTACTACCAGGTTATTACTATGTTTGAGTTTGATCTGTTTAGGTTCATCACCCACTTCAGCAGCCGAATGTTCCACTTTCACTTCGATGAGTTCGGTTGTTTGCCTCTTATAGCCCCGGCTTAATACTGCGGAGCGGATCCTTTCGGCATTGAATAAATCTACCAGCATTTCAGTATGGGGCGTTTTACCAGTGCCTCCTGTAGTAAGGTTGCCAACAACGATGACCGGTTTTTCGAATTCTGTGGAGGATAGCTTACCTGAATCGTACATGCGGTTTCTCATGCCGACCACCGCGCCATAGACGGGTGAAAAGGGTAATAATAGCTTCCTTAACTTCATGCTTGGCAGGTATAGCTCAAAATAAGCTATAATATTAAACGAGAGGGTTTACCAAAAGTTTAACTTTTCAAATCTAATATGTTAATAAGGCAGCACCAAGCAATCAGCATTATAATTTCATTAAATCATTTAGCTAATATTTTATCGCAAGAGACACCCCTTTGGGGTGGTTCAGGGTTCAATTGGTTCAAAGTTCAAAAGGGCCCAGGAAGCTCACCCATCCGCTTAGGCAACTTTGAATCTTGAACTTTACGATCCATGGCTCGGCTTTAGCAACTCAGGTCAAAAAATATATACTTTTAGACCTGAAATTGTAGCCTGTATGAAAGTAAAAGACATCGTTGCTTATCTTGAAAGCATTGCCCCACCGGCATATCAGGAGGATTATGATAATTCCGGATTGCTGACTTCTCATGACCATGAGATCAAAGGGATCCTGGTATCCTTGGATTGTACTGAACTTGTCATTGAGGAGGCGATAGAGAAGGGCTGTAATATGGTGGTGGCCCATCATCCCATTGTATTCAGGGGGCTTAAACGTTTTACCGGCAAAAATTATGTGGAGAGGACCCTGATGAAAGCTATTAAACATGATATTGCCATCTATGCTATCCATACCAACCTGGACAATGTAAGCAATGGAGTAAATGCCAGAATATCAGAGATCTTGGGTCTTCAAGAGGGGCGGATACTGAGTCCTAAAAAAGGGACCTTGTCTAAATTATTCACTTTTGTTCCTAAGAATTCAGCAGATCAGGTGAGGTCGGCTCTTTTTGAGGCGGGTGCCGGAAACATAGGGAATTATGATGAATGTAGCTATAACGTGGACGGTTGGGGTACTTTTAAGGCAGGCGAATTGGCTAACCCCCACGTAGGTAAGGTGAACCTGCAACATCAGGAACCGGAAGTGAAGATCGAAGTAATTTTTCCAACCCATTTACAATCGACCCTGGTGAAAGCATTGAAACAAGCCCATCCTTACGAGGAGGTGGCCTTTGATATTATCGGTTTATTGAATGAGAATGGGGAAATAGGGAGTGGAATGATCGGGAAGCTGCCTAAGCCGGAACCCATTGAGGATTTTCTAAAGAGGGTGAAGAAGGCCTTTGGATGCGGTGTGATCAGGTACTCGGGCACGAAAACCGGGAATGTGGAAAAAGTGGCTGTATGCGGGGGAGCCGGCTTTTTTCTTTTGCCTGCCGCTATGGGGGCTGGGGCGGATGTGTTTTTAACCGGAGACATTAAATACCATGAGTTTTTTGATGCGGAAGATAAGATCGTCCTGGCCGATATCGGGCACTTTGAAAGTGAGCAATTTACGATGGACCTATTGGTAGAGGGACTAAAGAAAAAATTTATTACCTTTGCCGTCCTTAAAGTAACTACAAATACAAATCCAGTAAAATACCTTTAATATGGCTAAGAAAGAGGCAACCGCTACAAAGGAACTTACAGTAGAACAAAAATTACGTGCTTTATATGATCTGCAGTTGGTAGACAGCCGTATTGATAAAATCAGGACCATTCGTGGTGAGCTTCCGTTGGAAGTTCAGGATCTGGAAGATGAGATTGCAGGGTTGGATACCAGGATCCAAAAACAAAAACAGGAATTGACCAACCAGGAAAATGAGATCGTGGGGAAGAAAGCTGCGATTAAAGAATCACAGGCCTTGATCAAAAAATACGAATCACAACAACAAAATGTTCGTAACAACCGTGAGTTTGATTCATTGTCAAAAGAAATGGAATTCCAGAACCTGGAAATTCAGTTAGCGGAAAAAAGGATCAAAGAATTTAAATTTAAAATTGAAGGAGTAAAAGCTGCCATTGATGAGCTTACTAAAAAATACGATGATCGTAAAAGCGATTTGAAACATAAAAAATCAGAACTGGACGATATCATTGAAGAAACAAAAAAGGAAGAAGATAGCCTACAAAAACTATCCAACGATTTTGAAAAAAATATAGAGGACAGATATTTATCTGCCTATAAAAGGATCCGCCATAATTCTTTTAACGGATTAGCAGTGGTGCCTGTAGAGCGTGATAGCTGTGGAGGTTGTTTCAATAAGATCCCACCGCAAAGACAATTGGACATTGCTCAGCGTAAGAAGATCATTGTTTGCGAACATTGTGGAAGGGTATTGGTGGATTTGGTATTAGCTTCTGAAGAGCAAGAGAAGATTGATAAAAAGATCAAATAGTTTTTTTTAAATATTTGAAGAGCCTCAACATTCGTTGGGGCTTTTTTATTTGTAGGGCTCCTCTAAGGAGTCATATGAGTAATCTTTTGGCTGTGAAGCCTGTGGTTAGAAGTATCCAGGATTTCGACGATATAAACCCCCGAACTGAAATTTGAAATATCAATGGTTGATTGATTTTTAACTTGAAGGATCTCCTGACCTAACATATTATAAACTTTTATTTGGTAATCATCCTCCCATTTTTCCAATCCTTTGATATAAACTTTGTGATCCACTGGGCTCACAAATATGGTAAACGTAGGTTTATCATCGGCCTCTTCAACGTCAACAGAATAGACGTCTCGACACATTAAGGAGATTTCAGCATCACTCACTACCCGGTTATAAAGCCTTATGTCATCCAGGTCTCCATTCAGAAAACAATCATTGCCATAGGTGTATCTGCCAAAAGTGAGTGGATAATTAACAGAAATATCTGGATTCACACTATTTGTTACATAATCTTGAATCAGATGGCAATCTACATAAAGCATCCAATGGGTTATATTTACAACCGCCACCAAGTGGTGCCATTCTCCATCGTTGTATTGGTTGGATGAAGGAGCTGGAGCATGGCCTACTCCCGTTTGGTCACGTCCATGAAAATAGATTTGTCCATTGATCATTCTGATATAAAAACCTGCATCCATGGTCCAATTATATTTTTCGGCCAACTCGAAACTTCCTGATCCACTCACCCTAAACCAAAAGCTGAGAGACATTTTGTCAACATAACCCCGGGTATTGTTACCTGCATCCATATAATCCGATTGGATTGAATTAAAATGCATACCCGTGTTGGGTGTGCCTGAGTAACCATTTGTAGAAGTAGCTCCATGGTTGGTTCCATTGATAGAGGTTACACTGAGGTCATTGGTGTTTCCATCCAAAGGGAAATAACCGGTTAGTCCATTTGTAAGGTTCACTTGACTATGTATCCATAAATTTCCGAATAGAAATATACTGAAAAGTACCTTTTTCATATCAACAACACCTTAATTTTTTTGTTTAAAGTTATGGAAATAAAATCATATCCAGAATAGGTAAAAACACCTATATCACTCCGTGAAAACACCTATATTATTTGATGAGCTTCTTTTGATCTTCCGTTAAATTGCTATAAGTAATATTGCCCCAACCCTTGGCAATGATCCTTTCTTTATTCGTGCTCTTCACTAATAAGTAGGTAACATCTTCGGTATGTACCTTACCGGCATATATATTATAGAATTCCTTCACCTTCAAGTGGATCTTGAGCTCTGAGTTTTCCTGAGCAACGGCTTCATAAGAAACCCCAAAGCATGAAATGGGGCCGTAGATAGTATTGAGAATGGTATCTGTTGCAATGCAGGTCATGGTGGAGGCATAACCACCGAAAGATGATTTCCATGAAGTGCCTACTTTCAACGGGAGCTTAATGGCTTGCGTTTTTTTCCCTTTCTCCTGTTCTGATTTTTCAGTCCACCACGACATTCCCTTTGAATCAAGGGTTAGATAGCTTGGTCTGGCATCCAGAAACTTACCTGATTCATTATCAAAAATGGCTAAAAAAAACGACAGGACCCCTTCTTTTTCGGGATTGTCCTTTACCGTATATTTAATATTCTGGGTCTTTTGACCTGTTGGGAAATTATATTGGTCGTATTCAATGGTTGTATCGGTCATGGTAAATTCATAGCCGTTCTTATAGGGGAACTCAAGTTTTTTGATAGAAGTTACCTGGGCACTAAGACCTGAAACACCGATGATTAAAAATATTAATAAGGCAGAGGTTGGATTATTCATAAATCACGGTAATTTTGGTTAGTTCAAATATATATAATCTTATGAAATCAAAACTTGTTTTTCTTGCTTTTCTAACCTGTTTTCTTCCTTCGATTGTTTTTGGTCAAACTAACAATTGCGAAGACGTTAATCCAAACTCAGGTAAATTGATAGAAAAAGGAATTGAAGCTTATGAAAAAGAAGCTTACGATGAAGCAATCGGTTATTTTATCAGGATTTTTCCAGGAGATACCAATTATGCCACCGCTCAGTATGAGTTAGGAATGACCTATGGTGCCAAGAAGGATTACCTGAAAGAAGAGCAAATTGCACGACAGTTACTAAAAGAAAATAAGGGAAATGCCATCCAAAATTATAATATGCTGGGCAATGCATTGGATGATCAGGAAAAAAGCGAAGAGGCTTTGTTAGTATACGACGAAGGGATAGCCAAGTACCCTAACAATTATTTGATTATTTATAACAAGGGGCTCAGCTTGTTCAGAGCTAAAAAATATGTAGAAGCCGAAAAAACGTTGATCAGGTCAGCTGGGCTGAACCCTTTTCATCAGGGATCGCATTATTTTATCGGGCTCATTAATCTTATGGGGAAGAGGTATGTGCAAGGCATGATGGCTATGCAATATGCATTGTTATTAAATAACCAAACTACCAAGTACAATTATGGGATCAAGTATATAGATGAATCAAGTATCCTTCAGTTTCCTACTGCTGAGGATGAGATCAAGCTACCTGATAACATTGAATCGGCCGGAGATTATGCTACCGTGAACGAAATTTATGTATCCCTGCTGGCATTAAATGCTAAATACAAACCCAAAAAACTACCGAACTTAAGATTGGTAAGACAGATGTCTATTTTCTTCGACAATATTGAAAGTATCAATCCAACCGATCAAACTTTTTATACCACCTATTATTTGCCTTTTTATAAGAAAGTGAAAAGTAAAAAATTATCCAGATGCTTTTTTGCTCAACTTCTTTCTAATATTAATACTCCTGAAATGGAGAAATTTGTAGCCAGCGAAAAAGGGAATGCTGCGAAGTTTACAGAGGCATATGGGGAATTCCTCCGTGAAACCGGATCAAAAACTTTGATCAAGCAAAAAGACAAAGAATTGATGTGCCGGTTGGAGTATTATGAAAGAGGCGGTGTGAAGTTTGCCTACGAGTTGAACGAGAGTAGAACGGAAATTACTGATAATGGAGTAGTGCTTAGTTTTTATGAGAGTGGATCTTTGTCAAATGAGCTTGGTATCGTAAGTGGTAAACTTCAAGGTGAAAGCCGATCGTTTCGAAAAGACGGCAGCCTGTTTGAAGTTTCAACCTTGGTGGATGCAAAGGAAGAAGGACCCAGCACGGAATATTATTCAACAGGAGAAGTGCTGGCTACGAAAAGCTACAAGTCGGGAGAATTGCATGGAGAGGTAAAAATTTTCTACCCCGATGGTAAATTGAAAATGGTTTACAATATGAACAATGGAATTAAGAATGGTCCCGAAAAATATTATTATAACGACGGAAAGCTGGCTGACGAGCTTGCCTACCTGAATGGTAATTATGATGGCCCGATCAAGTCATATTACCACAACGGCAAACTAGAATACGATTATAGCTATAAAAATGGAACTCTTGAAGGGGATTTTAAAAGTTATTATCCCAATGGAAATGTAAAAGAAGAAAAGAAATTTGTGGATGGATCGATCGTTGGTAAGTACGCCGAGTACTATTCTAACGGCAAAGTGAAGCAAGAAGGAGTTTTCGACGAGAAATACAAAAGAACCGGAGTTTGGAAGGAGTATTTTTATAATGGGATCCTGAAGAATGAGTATACCTATATGAATGGTGAAAAGCAGGGCAAAGGCGTTGAATATGCCAGGGACGGAAAAAAACATTATGAATATGAATATGTGGGAGGGAATTATACCAGTATGAAATTTTATGGAGAAAATGGTGAAGTGATTGGGGACTATAAAGAGGACAAAAACGTTTTGAAGTATACATTTACAACCATTGAGGGAATCAAAGTATTTGATGGTTCTTTGAAGAACGGAAAACGTGACGGACAATGGACTACCTATTTTACCAGTACCAAAGGAGTTTTAAGAACGATTCCCTATAAAAACGGACTGGAAGAAGGGCAATGGATGGATTATTATGCGGATGGCGTGATCAAAGGTAACTATGCTTATAAAGCAGGTGTACAAGAGGGCACGGCCATTGTTTATTATCCAGATGGAGAAACCATGAAGACTTATAGCTGTTGTACAGACGATAAGATCTGTGGAAACTTTGTGGGCTATTTTCCAAATGGAGATAAAAAATACGAATTGTATTACCTGGATGGTTATGGTAATGGACCACTAAGAAGGTATGACTTGCTGAACAGGACTTATCAGGTGGAAGGTTATACAGATGATGTAGTATCCTCTGAGCATTGTTATGATACATTGGGCCGAGAGATATTTGTCATTAAAAGTACGGAGGGCCTGGTGCCTTTTGAAAGGAAATATCCCAATGGAAAGATCCGTGGAAAAGGTACATATTTGAATGGTGAGTTGCACGACAGCCTTATTTATTATTATCCGGATGGAAAACTAAGATCTACTGCCTATTATGAAAACGGCAAAAGGGAGGGCAAACTCATGATTTATAATCATTTGGGAGTTAAGATTGAAGACAGAACTTATGAAAATGATGAGTTGGAAGGAAGCCTCACCGTTTACTACAGCAATGGAAAAGTATCCAATGTTTATAATTATATGAGTGGACAGGAATACGGGTTTACACAATATTATTATCCCAACGGAATAAAAGAATTTGAGATAGAGAAGGAGGACGGTCAGCGCCAAGGGTGGGGTAGCTGGTTTGATGAAACCGGAAGTGAAGGCCTTAAAATGTTATATTATGACAATGCACCTGCCCAATATACCTATAAGGATAAATCATCAAAATGGATCAACAAAATTACTCTCCAGGAAAACGGAGGAAAAGTATTGGCTTATCATGCCAATGGTAAAAAGTTTTATGAAACAACTTATGCCGGAAACGAACAGAGTGGCACCTCCACCATGTATTTCTCCAACGGAAATGTTTATAAATCTGTGGTTTTCTTGAATGGAGTATTTAATGGTCCTCGTAAAGTATATTATTCAAACGGTAAAATGGCTGAAAGTGAAAATTATTGGATGGATGAGCTGCACGGTATCCAAAAATACTATGGCGAAAATGGAAACATACTAACGGAACTGTCGTTTGAATTTGGTAATTTGAACGGACCGTGTAAGTATTATAGTGCCAGTGGGAAACTTCTTTATACATGTATATTTTATCAGGATGAGGTGGTTGACGTTATATATTAATTTTTTAGCAATAGGACTATGTTTACTGGTTCCCGCATGGACTCAGAATTATACTCAATTATGTACCGAGGCGGATATACTATTTCCAGATGTGGATAAAGTGATCCTGGCCAAAAACTATTTTGTGGAAGTAAAACTGGAAGACGATACCATTGAATTAATTTCAACCAATAAAGAGATCACCTATATTCGTAAAAATGCCGATTTTAATAGTAAAGAATCTATTTATTACTCTTCTGAGTTTAACAAGTTGAAGGAGGTAGCTGCATATACTTATAACTTAAATACCAGGAAAAGAACCAAGTTTGCAGGATATTCAACCGGGATGTACCATAACAGTAATATTTTTTACGACGATAACCGGGAGGCTTATTTCTATTATCCGGATCTGGTGGATAATAGTGTTACAGAGTTAGAATATAAAATCCATTACACCGATCCCCATCTATTGCCGGTTTATTATTTCGCGTTTTCCGATCCCGTATTATCCAGCAAGCTTACTATTTCTGTTCCTAAGGGTTGTGAGATCGGTTATATTCTAAAGGACCATGGGAAATATGAAGTGGATGTTCAACAGGAGACACGAAAGGATTTAACCCTATATACCTGGGAATTAAAGAACATACGTATTGACTCGAAACGAACAGAAGGGGTGCCAGCATCCTCCACATTTCCTCATGTTATTTTTTGGATAAAAAAATATTCAACCACTAACGGTGAAAAAGAGGTTTTATCTGGAATTAACGATCTATATGCCTGGTACAGGGAATTTTTGAAGCATGCGGAGACGAAGGATGAAATGATGGTAAAAAATATATCTGACTCAATAACCAAGAATCTTTCTACGGATTTTGCCAAAGCATCTGCGATTTACGATTGGGTGCAAGGTAACATTAGCTACGTTGCCATGGAGGATGGCTATTCGGGATTTATCCCGAGAACTGCTGATGCGGTGATCCGAAAAAAATATGGAGATTGTAAGGACATGGCAAATTTGCTTGTGAAATTAATGGAGTATGCCAACCTGGACGGAAGACATGTATGGATCGGCACTCGAGATATCCTGTATACATATCAGGAAGTATACACGCCGATCGTGGATAACCATATGATCGCGGCGGTTAAGATCGGAGAAGAGTATTATTTTATGGATGCAACCGGTAAATATATGCCCCTTGGCTTTCCAACCTCATTTATACAGGGGAAGGTTGGCCTGGTAGAAGAAAGGGATAGTTTTTTGCTGATGGAGGTGAAAGTGGTGGATAAAAATAAGAACATGATCAAGGATTCAATTTCGATCCAGGTGATGGATAATAAAATAAGCAGTAATGGATTGTTAAGGATTGAAGGGTATCCGCTCATTGATATAAAACACGAATTGAGTTATGCAAAAAATATTTCTGAAAATAATTATTTTAAGAAACTTCTGATAAAGGGTAATAATAAATTCAAGCTGCTGAACTATCACGTAGACATGGCCACCCAACAACCAAATGACATGACCATCAATTATGAATTTGAGTTGAATGATTATGTTTTATCCAGCCAAAACGAACTATACATCAACCTGAACATCAGCAAAACGGATATTTCAAGTATTGATGAAAAGGTAGGATCCAATCCAATTATATCTACCAATGATTATAATTACATTAAGGAAGATATTTTTTCCTTATCGATTCCTGCTGGTTACAAAGTCCGGTTTATACCCACTAATTATACGGTCGAAAAAGAGTATCTGCAATATTATTCTAGTTACGAGGCTGTAGGGAATCAACTGGTATTAACAAGAAAATTGGTATTGGATTATCTCAATCTGGATCAAAAATACCTGCTTGAATACAATAACCTGGTGGATGAAATTCAAAAAACCGAACGATCGAATGTTTCACTTATAATCATTGAATGATGAAAAAACTGATATTATTTTTTCATGGAATACTGCTGGTTAGCCCGTTGCTAACCTACTCTCAGAATTATACCCAGTCTGTTGATTGGGACCCGGCTCCAGTACCCAGCAAAGCTGATTCTACCAAACATCCGGGCTACCATTATAAGATCATGGACAAAGCGGTTAACGAGATTTTATTAGATGAGGAAGGGAAGCCGTTCTTTTTATATACAGTTCATTACCGGGCTAAAATTCTTACCGAAGGAGGAATAGAGGTGAATAATAAAGTAGAGCTGCCGTTAAATGGAGTGCTTGAAATTGTAAAATTAAAGGCCAGAACGATCCAGGAGGATGGAACAGTTACCAATCTCACCACTAATTCTATCAAACATATTGATAATTATAATGAATCTGGGGTTGACTATAAGATTTTCGCCTTTGAAGGTTTAAAGATCGGCTCGGAGATAGAGTACATCTATACTTTTAAAAAGAATCCGGTAACATCCGGATATACCTATCTTCAATGGAGTGTGGATGCCGAACGTGAAGAGTTTGATCTAGTGTATCCAACCTATCTTGATTTCAGGATCAAGACCTATGGTGAGAATGTTAAAATGACCACGGATACGGTAGAGTACAAAAACGCGAAGTATGTATCCAAGTCGGTTTATACTGAGAATGTAGTTGGGATCAGGGATGAACCTTATAGCAATTGGAAAAGCCATCTTAACCGGGTTGATTATGTGTTGGACAAAAATCGTGAAACTGGGAATTACGAAATGAATACCTATAAACTACTGGCCCAAAATTATTATTCCAATCTTTATCCTGAAGAAGCCACCCCGAACAAAAAGGCAATCTCTTTGGTTAAAAAAATAACCACCGACAAATCGGATAAATTGAAAATGGCCAAGGAAATTGAAAACTATATCAAGGCCAATTTTAAATTGGTGGAATCTCCAAGCGACAAGAATACGAATCGTATTTTTTCAGGATTTACAGGAAGTGAAAGAGATCGTATTACAGCTTTTATAGAGATGTATAGGGCGGCCGGGTTTAAGGTGGAGTTGGTTTTCACCACTGACAATCGGTACAGAAAATTTGATCCGGATTTTCAAAGTCCCTCGAACTGCGGACAATTTCTTATTTACTTGCCGGAGATCTCCTTTTTTATGTCTCCCGAAAATATTATCCTCAAATCAGGATATTATGAAACAGCCACCTTCGAGCAAAAAGGAATGTTTATTAAACAGGTTTGTGTTGGAGATTTTTGCAGTGGAATTAGTTATACCGGATTTATTCCGGCGAAAACTGCTTCGGAAAGCGTGCATGATATGAACCTGGATATATCTTTTAATAATGAAATGATTGGTGCAACCATAAAATTTGTCAATTCAATGACCGGATATCACGCCAGCAGCTATCAGCCAATATATGGTTTTTTGGAACCGGAGAACCAGAAGGAACTGTCAAAAAGTTTGGTGGAAGGGTTTGCCGGAGAATATCGCACTGCAGAGATTGAGGTGGAAAACGGGACCTACCAGGACGCCTTCGATAAACCTTTTATTCTTAAAGGAACGGTGAATACTGAAGCTTTAATGGAAAGTGCAGGGGATAAATATTTGTTCAAGGTGGGATTCGTTTTGGGTGAGCAGTACGAATTATATGATAAGGAGAAGAGAAAACTACCTATCGAAAATGACTTCAACCGCATTTATTCGAGAACCATTAAGGTAAATATCCCAGAGGGGTATGAAATTTTAAACTTGGCCGATTTCAAGAACAATAAGATCTCCTGTGATTTCAACGGAAAAGATGCAGCTGGTATAGCATTTACCTATGAATTAAATGGCACTGTATTCACCATAACGATCAATGAATATTATAATATTCTGTTACTCCCTTTGGAAGAATATTCGGAATACCGGGATGTAATTAATGGAGCGGCCGACTTTAATAAAAAGGTGATCGTTCTTGCCAAGAAATAGACCAGGATACTTGTATGCATAAAAAAGCCCACAGTTTATATTGTGGGCTTTTTTTACCAACTGAACCAATCAAAATTATGCACTGATCTTGGTCAACCATTTACGGAAGGGGAGGATCAGTTTATGTTTTATTTTATAAGCTACTATATACATACATGGTACCACCAATAAAGTAAGGAACGTGGCTACTGCTAATCCGAAAATAATGGTCCAGGCCAATGGTCCCCAGAAGGCTACATTGTCACCTCCTAAATGTAAATGTGGATTACCATGTGCCAACAATCCTCCAAAATCAATATTCAAACCTATGGCCAATGGGATCAATCCTAATATAGCGGCCAAAGCAGTCAGGATCACCGGTGTCATTCTGGTAGCACCCGCCTCGATAACGGCCTCATATACACCCAACCCTCGGGCTCTTAATTCATCTGTAAACTCGATCAATAAGATCCCGTTCCGGATCACAATACCTGCGAGGGCAAATACACCTACGCCGGTCATTACGATCGACATGTTCATACCGGCCACGGTAAATCCGAAGAATATACCGATCATGCTAAATAATACCGTGCTGAAAATGAGTAAGGGTTTCACCGCTGAGTTAAATTGGATCACCATGATCAGGAACATGAGAGCCAGTGCACCTAAAAAGGCAATTCCCAAAAAGTCGGCTGTTTCTTTTTGATCCTCTGCCTGTCCAGTAATTTTTATATCATAACCTGCCGGCTTTTTATACTCATCAATAACCAGTTGAATTTGTTTATTGATGGCATCAGGGGTGGAGGTGGATTTCACCTTAGAAGATAAGTTCACCACCCGGCTTTGATTTTTCCGGTTGATCAGGTTAAACGACTCCAATCTTTTTATTTCAGTAAGGGAAGAAATAGGGACTTGTTTGAATCTTCCGGTGGCCATATCCATAAAGGAGATATTTACGTTGGCCAACTGATATACATCCTGACGATATTCAGGCTTCAATCTCAACATGATGGGCACATCATCTTCCGCTCCTTTTAGCTTAGAAACTTCTTTTCCAAATAAAGCTGTACGTAATTCTAATCCTACCTGCACAGTTGTAACTCCTTCGGCTTCCGCTTTCATGGCATCGGTTTGAAAAATGAACTCAGGTTTCCTTCTTTGCAGATCGGATTTGAGTTCCACCAGACCTTCAATATTTTCTTCTTCTATTTTTTGCTTCAGGTCGTTGGCAATGGAATCCAGGATGTTAAAATCATCTCCGGTGATCTCAATATTTACAGGTGGGCCTGTAGGCGGGCCTGCCGGCTCTTTATCTACGTTGATGATTACACCGCTGATAGGTTCGTTTTCAAATTTCAGCCGAATCGCTTCCAGGGTTTTTCGGGTACTGAAGTTTTTTCGTTCCGAAAACTTAACAAATGCCACGGTTATTCTCACTTTATGTGGAGTTGGCACCCGATCTGGATTCTGAGGATCTCCAGCATTCAATCCAATATTGGTAATAATGGATTCCACGTTCGGATTGTCTTTTCCTATTACTTCCTCAATTTTTTTCTCCAGGATCTTGGCAACAGAATCTGTTACAGAAGCATCTGTTCCCATGGGTAATTCTGCATATACATAGGTAAAATTAGGTTCCGGATCTGGGAAGAATTCTACTTTGGGCTTGCTGGCAACAAAGACGAAGAAACTAACCCCTAATAATATAAAGGACCCACCTACTGTAATCACAGGCATCCATCTCTTTACCAAGAAGGTGATCAACCTTTTATACAAACGGGTAAACTTGGGCCAAGCTTTATCCTGGAACAAACGAACCAGTTTATTGAGAACAAAGAAATGCACCAGCACCATCACACTACAGAAAAGAAGTAAATTAGCAAGTACAGGAACTCTTAGTAAATGAAAGATCAATCCTAACAATCCCAGCACTCCGGTTGCAATCAATGTTTTCTTTAAATTCGGCTTTCTCAAATGTTCATCTTTCCGCATAAACGAAACCGCAAACACGGGGTTGATCACAAATGCCACAAACAAGGAAGCGCCTAAGGTTATAATAAGCGTAATAGGTATATACGACATGAACTTACCTACAACCCCTGGCCAGAATAGCAATGGAACGAATGGCCCTAAAGTGGTGAGTGTACCGGCTAACACTGGTATAAACACTTCCCCGGCCCCATATTTAGCTGCTTGTTCTATATTGAAAGGATATTTATGTAGCAGTCGATGCGTATTTTCGATGACCACAATGGCATCATCCACAATGATCCCTAATGCCAACAGGAAGGAGAACAATACAATTACATTGAGGGTAAAATCCAATCCCGGCATCAGCATAAAGGCGATGAAGGAAGAAAGCGGGCCGGCCAAGGCAACGAAGAAGGCCGATTTGAATCCCATAAAGAACATCAACACCACCAGCACCAAAATAAATCCTATGATCACTGTGTTGATCAGATCCGCTAATTGCACCCTGGTTTGGTTGGATTGATCCCCGGTAATGATCACATCCAGGTTTTCAGGAAATTTAGTTTCTTTAAATTCAGCAATGATCTTTTTAATGGCATCAGATGCCTGGATCAAATTCTCACCACTCCTTTTGATCACATTCAGGGTGATCACTTGTTTGCCATCTAATCGGGCATAGTCTTGTTTTTCTTTAAATCCATCCTTTACATCTGCAAAATCTCCTAATAAAGCAGTGGTTCCTGTAAAAGAGCGGATTACCAATGATTCGAGATTTTTTGGATCGGTTACCTGTCCGGTTACCCTTACATTTCGCCGTACACCGTTCTCAATTACTTCACCACCCGAAATGTTCACATTCCGGCGACCTACCGCTGCTTCAATGTCGCCAAAGGTAATACCTGCCTGCTGCATCTTAAAAAGATCCACCTCGATCTGAATTTCCCTTTCGAGTCCACCCACTTTGTCGACCCTCGTGATTTGCGGAAGGGTTTCTATTTTTTCTTCCAGGTCTTTTGCAAATTTTTCCAACTTATCCAGGGGAAGATCACCAGCCAAGTTAATGTTCATGATCGGCATTTCCGAAATGTCAAATTCCTGAATGGTGGGATCATCCATGAGATCTGCCGGCAGATCACTTTTTGATTTATCCACTGCATCCTGAACCTTTTGTTTGGCCATAGGCACTTTCATATCGGTGCCGAATTCAACGGTAATGATCGATACATCACTTAAGGATTGTGAAGTAACCTTGCGAACTCCATTGATTGATTTGAGTTGCTTCTCAATGGGTTTGGTAACAAAGTTCTCAATATCTTCCGGGGTATTTCCAGGATAGATGGTGACCACCGAAATGGTAGGAACCACAATATCCGGGAATTGCTCCTTGGGAATTCTTATATAAGATACAATTCCAGCAATCGAAATAAGGATGGTAATTACATAAATGGCAGTACGGTTCTTGATACACCAGTTTGTAAATTTCAGTTCTTTTAGTTTCTCCATTTCCATAGGAAAACGGTTTTAGATATTGGTGAATAAATTTATTTCGTACTAATTACCTGACCATCTATTAAGTCCTGGTATCCATCTATAATAATAATGTCCCCTTCTTTTAAGCCAGAAAGAACCGAAGTATTTCCTCCATAGTCTCCTCCAGTTTCAATGTCCACTTTTTTGGCTTTCATCGATCCATCTTTTTGCTTTTCTGCAATCAATATATAATAGCTTCCGTCGATATTTTTCTGAAGTATTTTGGAAGGGATCACCAATGCATTTTCAGTGGTTTCATCATTGATACGGATCTTGGCGATCAGGTTGGGACGTAAAAGTTTTTCCTTATTGTTGAGTTTAATATCTATGGTAAACGACCGCGACTGAGAACTTACCACCTGGCTTACAAAACTAACCTTGGCTTCATAAGTTTTATCAATATCCGGAATATATACATTTACGGTAGCCCCTTTCTTGATCTTGCTGATATAAGTATCCGATACTTTGGCGGTGGCCTTCATATTATCCATATTTACCACTCGAATTCCATTGTATCCGGGAGAAGCCATTTCTCCCAGTTTAACAGTTATTTCATCAACAGTCCCCGAAAAAGGTGCAATTACTCTTGTCATGGCTAATTGCCCTTGTACGGCATTTTTTCTGGCTTGCATACTTTCCATTTGGGTTTTGGCTTGAAGATATTGGATTTCACTTCCAATTTTCTGATCCCACAATCTTTTTTGTTTTTCATATGCGATGGTGGCCAATTCCAATCCAGTATTTACTTCCACCAACGTACTTTGAAGAGCGGATGATTCTGTGGAGGCCATGACCGTTCCTCTACCTACTTTATCTCCAACCTTTACATTGATGCTGGTAATTAAACCGGGATTCGCCGGACTAACAAAGGCATTTTGTTCAGAATCTATGGTTCCTTGCAATTCGATAAAGTGTTGAAAAGGCTGAGGCTTTAATTCAACAATGTTCACGAGTTTTTTCTTGGAGCTTTTATCCGAGGTGTCGTTTTTAGCAATAAAGTCTTCCAGTTCAGCAATTTCTTTCTGGAGATCAACCAATTCCTGCTTTTTCTTGGTTAGCTTGGTTTTCTTTTTTTCCAGTTCGCTATTTCCGGTACTTCCACCGCAAGAAACCAGAACTGCGGAAATGGTTAAGATGGTAATAAGGCGCTTCATTTTATTTGGTCATTTAGTTAATTAAAATTTATTCATTGATTTATCCAGCGCTATTTTTGAAACAAGAAGTTCGTAAATGGTCTGAAAATATTTTTGTTGAGCATCGAAATATTGTGATTCTGCCTGGGTAAGGTTAAGGCTTGAGATCAATCCTTCCTTGTATTTGATCGTGTTCACTCTCCTGATCTCTCCGGCCAGCTCAAAATTTTCTTTGGCGGTACGTAATTTACCATAGTTATTTTTTACTGAGATCTTAGCACTCTTATACCCTAGTTCCAAACCATCCTGCACCATGAGTTTGGTGTTTTCTGTTTTTTGAATTTCAATTTTCAATTGTTTTAATTTGGATACACGATTCCAACTGGAAAAAATGGGCACCTTTAAGTTGAATCCCCAGATAACACCATTGAGGGTGGCAGTTGTACCATCAAGAAATATCCACCTGTCGTTATTAAAGAAATTTCCACCTACCTGAAAAAAGGTGGAAAGAGATGGATAAGCGGATGCCCTTTGTAATTTATATTGATACTTATCAAGGTTTAGTTTCTGGTCGATGAGCCGATAATCAATATTTGAAGTGATGTCAATGGAGTCTTGCAGGCTATCAACCAGGTTGTCATAATTTGCATTCGCAATTAATGGTTCCAACTTATCGGTGAGAATGATCTCCTGATCCAGAGGATAAGCCATTTGGAACTTTAATGCATAGAGTGTTAATGCGATGTTGTTTTCAAGCTGAACTGAAAGATCTTTGATTTGAGATTGGGTTAGCTTTAATTGTTTAACATCCAGCTCCTCGATCAAGCCTTCTTTGAATATTTCTTCGGTTTGGGCAACTGTCTGTTCCAGCACTTTTAAAGTGGAATCAACTACCTTCTTTGACTCCTGTGCAATTAAAACAAGATAATAAGCCTTTACCACTTCTTCTTTTACCCCAATATCCGTTTTTTCTTTTTGCTGGGTGAGAAGGTTACCATACGCTTTTGCCGCAGCAATTCCAATAAAATACTGGCCATTCACCACCGACATGGAAGCAGTGGCCGACATGCTCATTGAATTAAGAGGCGATACCGGAATAGAAATGAATTGACCTGGAGGTCCACCGGCAAATGAAGCTGGTGCAACGAATACTGCAGGTGCGATATAGTATAAATAATCAATGTTCCCGTTGATCTGCGGCAATCCCATGGCAATATTTTCCATCACAAAGGCCTTCCCTTTCTGAATATCTAAAGTGGCATTTTTTGAATTGGAATGATTGGTTAATGCATATGCAACGGCTTGGTCTAAACTAAAACTCTTCACAGAATCGGATTGAGCTGCTAAACCTCCACAAAAAACGATTGACAAAATGAATAAGATTCTCTTCATACATTATTGATTAAAATTCATTGATGCATAATTATCTGATAAATATTTTCTACCCTTATTACTGGCTATTGCACTTATATGGTATTTAAATACCTCTTTATATATCTCAATCGGATGAACATCCTTTCCAAAAGCATCCGAATTCTCAAAAATATTCATCACCATTAATATATAATTGGTGGAAAGAACTGCAGTATTGATATCCTGCCGGTAATACCCCTCCTGGATCCCTTTAATGAGATTTTCCTCAATACATTTTCTTGAAAATGTCCACATAAATTCCCTATGCATCGCATAAGCTTCTGGATGGTATTTTTTAAGATCATATAAAATATTGGGTGGGACATCTCCTACATTTTGGACGATGCTTTTGAAAATTTCAAAATTTTCATCTATGGCATTCAGGTGCAGATCGATAATGGAACATATCTTCTCATGGTCCAGTTCCATGTCTAACTGTATGATCTGTTTGATCAGATCATTTTTATCCTCTACATATTGGTAAAGCGTTTTTTTGGATATTCCCATTTCCCTGGCAATATCATCCATGGTCATACTTTTTACCCCATACTTGAGTATAAGTTTACCGGCTCCCTCTAATACCTTCTGTTTTTTAATATCCAATTCCATGATTTACTGATAAATAATCCGAAACTTGGCGCAAAAGTTGAAATAAATCCCATGGGAAACAAATTTATTTTAAAACGTTTCCATAGTTTTTAAGGGTTTTTAACCTGAAGAGCCTAAATCAACATAAAGAGTCTGAAAACCAATCGCGAAGTCCCTTAAAAACCTATTTTAGCAAAAAAAAACCATGAAATACTACCTGAGCCTACTGTTTTTGCTGATCAGCGTTGGTTTATTAACCGCACAGAAAAACTTCACCATTGCACAGGCCACCTTGGGTCAAAACAAGGAGTTTGCCCCCAAAACCTATAGTTTCGTGAAGTGGAGAGGGAATACCCATGACTTTACTTATTTGGTGGGGTACGATACTTTGATGATCGCTGAAGAAAAAACAGGCTGGGGTTTCAGACCATTAAGTGATTTATCTAAATTTAAAATGGCCTTGAATGGTTTTATCGTTGAACTTACAAATGGCATTTTCGGTGATGGGAAGGAGTGGAGCATAGAGAAGAACATTCCCTATTTCCCGTATAATTATGAGTGGATCTCGGATACAATCATGAAGGTAGACGTTGCAGGACCCAAATTGAATCATGTATTTGCCTTCAGCCCTTTTTCAAATAGGATCACTGAGTTGTTTAACTATGACCTTTCTTCTTCAAATCCGAGCTATTCTCCAACAAATGGTGGAGTTGCGTATACCATAGAAAATAATCTTTTTTATAGTGGGAATGATGGCACCAGGACTTATTCCATTACAAACGATCAGGATAAAGGGATCGTAAATGGGTCCAGCGTTCATCGGCAGGAATTTGGAATTGACAAGGGCATATTTTTTTCCCCGAAAGGAAACTATATTGCTTATTATAGAAAAGACGAAACCATGGTGGCCGACTATCCATTGGTGAATACGGCTTCAAGAATTGCCTCCGCTAAAAACATCAAGTATCCGATGACTGGAGAAAAAAGCGAAGAAGTAACGCTGGTGATCTTTAGCCCTAAAGGACGCCAATATACCACCGTAAAAACCGCAGGACCTGCAGAACAATATCTTACTTCCGTTACTTGGGATCCATCCGAAAAATATATTTATATAGGTGTCCTCAATCGTGATCAGAATCACCTTCAATTCAATAAGTATGATGCTACCAATGGGAATTTTGTTCAAACCCTTTTTGAAGAAAAGCATGATAAATACGTGGAGCCATTAAATCCTCTCACCTTCTTGAGCTCCCAACCCAACCAATTCATTTATCAATCAGCAAGAAGTGGTTATAATCATTTGTACTTATATGATACCAATGGAAAAATGATCAAGCAATTGACCGGTGGTAATTGGATCGTGACGGATCTGATCGGCATGGATACAAAAGAGCAGAATGTTTATTTCATGTCGAATATGGATGAGGTATTGGGAAGGCATCTATGTATGGTGAATATTAAATCAGGAAAGATCACCCGTATTACTAAAACACCAGGAACCCATTCAGGTATACTTTCGCAAGATGGGTCGTTGTGGCTCGATTTTGTGAATAGTACGGATATTATCAATACCATTACATTGATACAAACCAAAACAGGAAAACTGGCAGCTCCGTTGGTAACTGCTACGAATACTTATTCAGGTATCGATATGCCTAAACTGGAAATGGTGACCTTAGCGGCTGCGGATGGAAAAACTCCTTTGTATGGAAGATTGATCACTCCTCCCAATATGGATCCAACAAAAAAATATCCAGTGATTGTGTATGTATACGGAGGCCCACATGCACAGCTGGTAACCAATAGATGGCTGGGTGGAGCTTCTTTGTTTGAATACTACATGGCACAGCAAGGTTTTATCATGTTTACCATGGATAACCGTGGATCATCAGGAAGAGGAATGGAATTTGAAAATGTGATCCACCGCCAACTGGGGCAAAATGAAATGGCCGACCAGATGAAAGGGGTAGAATTTTTAAAATCGTTGTCTTATGTAGATGGTGATCGTATGGGGGTGTATGGTTGGAGCTTTGGAGGATTTATGAGTACCTCTTTAATGCTCAACCATGGCGATGTATTTAAGGTAGGTGTGGCAGGTGGCCCTGTTTGTGATTGGAAGTATTACGAAATCATGTATGGTGAAAGATATATGGATACACCCCAGGATAACAAGGATGGATATGAGAAAACCTCAGTGATCAATAAGGCTGGTCAATTAAAAGGAAGATTATTAGTGATCCACGGTGCACAGGACGATGTAGTGGTGATGCAAAATAGCATGGAATTCATCAATGCCTGCATTAAAAAAGGCAAGCAGGTAGATTATTTCTTATATCCGGATCATCCACATAATGTGAGGGGTAAAGACAGGGTGCATTTAAATACAAAGATCGCAGATTACTTTATTACTCATTTAAAATAGAAAATGGTAACCACCAAATAATATTTATATTTACTGGCAACCAATTTTCAAGAAGATGAGAAAAATATATTTGATGATCATAGGGTTATTTTTATTAGCCTCCTGTGGTTCGAAGAAAGTTACTCCTGAAATATTTTTAATTCCGTCAGGTTATAGAGGAACGGTGAAGGTGGTTTTTAACGAACCCTGTGGAAGCAAAGAGAGCCTGGAAGGCAACAAACGGCTATATATCATTCCCGAAAACGGAGTTTTGATCACTCAGTTCAAACAGGAGTTAGGCATCATTAACCAGGAGTATTATTATATCGATGCAAAAGGGGGCCGTCAATTGATCCCAAAAATGATGTTACAGGATTTTAATGAGGAAACCACTACGAAGATCAATGAGCATGAGCCATCGAGAGACCAGGTAGGCATATTTCAATGGGGTACTACAGGTGAAATGCAAACGCAGGGAGAAGAAAAATTTAGTTTTTATATTTTCCAGGTAGGCACGTATACAGAAGTAAGAGATAGCTTTACCACCCTGTTTCAGGGCGATGGGATCTACGAACATAAGTTTGATTCGATCTCAAATGTGATGGTTCGTTTGTGCAGAACAGCTACGGTGAAATGAGTTGGATTTAGGATCATTTAGGGGTTTAAATCCAATCTCTTTTCTTGGCTTAGGAGCTTCTTGTTTTTCAATTAGCTCGTCCAAGTAGGTAAAAACAAGTTCGATATTTTTATCGTGGTTGTCCAATTTCTTTTTTATCTTTTCTATTTCCAACTGCAAGGTGGTAGTATCCATTAGCATGGTCCTCATCTTTGTAAATATTCTGATGATCTGAATATTTACCTCAATGGCTTTTTCGCTGTTTAAAACACTGGAAAGCATAGCTACTCCTTGTTCAGTAAATGCGATAGGAGCATATCGAATACCGCCTCTAGCGTTTGAGGTCGCAATTTGCGACCTCAAAATATTCCATTCATTGTTAGAGAGTTGAAACATAAAATCTTCAGGAAATCTGGTAGATTACGCTTCACCTGTTCTTTTAACCTTTTGGTTTCAACCTCATAGAGTTTTGCAAGATCGCTGTCCAGCATTACTTTTTGTTCACGGATGATAAATATTTTACTCGTAATTATTTCGTCAGTTATTTTTAGGTTAGTTGCCATTGGTTTTTTCTCCATTTTGCTAATTTATTTGTCGGATTGACATTGAATAAAATAGAAAAAATTTTAATTGCAACAAACCGCCCTGGTCTATTCCACTTCAGCCGGCATTTTCTCTTTTAATAGATCGGAATGTACTTTGTATCCAAAGATCTTTATAATACCTTTTTCTCGCATCAATCCAAATCTTTCGACTACTTCAGCCTTTTCATATACTACCTTGTATTCCAACTCATATTCACCTTTAGGATTGGTCCCTGCCCGTACATACGAGCTACCCTTGGAATATTCGTAGGAAGCGATATCTCCCAAATGGAACTGGACCTGTTTTAAAAAACTTATACTAGAATCTCTTGACTTTTCCTTCAATGCTTGTTCTGAGAACATATCAGTCGCTTCCTCAAAACTTTGGTTCATAATATTGAAATAAAACTTTTCTGCTATTTTCTGAGCATCTGCTATATCTTCAGGACTGTTTTTTCGAATGGTGTTAAAGTGGCAGGATATAAGCATGCATGAGACGCATAAAAAAGTTATTATTTTTTTCATACTTATTTTTATAAAACTATTTATCGTATAAATGATAATCATCAATATATTTCCAGACTTTTTCTGGCAATAAATGGGTAATGTCTTTTTTATTCCTGATGGCTTCACGGATGGAAGTGCTGGAAATATCCATTACAGGAGCATCTACCATTTTCACATTCGGATGATCCTTGAATTTTACACCCGTTATATGGGGACGTGGATAAATATAAAGCATATATTGATCCAGGATCACTTCATAGTTTTTCCACCTGTCAAAACTTTCCAGGTTATCCTCCCCCAATATCAATACAAATTGATGGTCAGGATGTTTTTCCTGTAAACGGGCCAGCGTATGGATGGTATAATTAGGTTGAGGTAGGTCGAATTCAATTTTAGACACCCTGAACTTTGGATAATCATCGATAGCCATTTGCACCAACTCTAATCTTTTATAATCGTTCAGCAAAGTTTTTTTGGGCTTGAGTGGATTATGTGGAGTAACAACGAACCATACCTGATCAAGGTCGGTATGTTGAACAAAATAATCGGCCAGGAGCAAATGCCCGTTATGTATAGGATTGAAAGAGCCGAAGAATAAACCTATTTTCAAGGCGGCTAGTTATTGGAGACTTTTACCGTATCTTTTCTTTTTATATAGTTCTCATATATAAACCAGAACGTTGAGAATACGCCAATGCTCAAGCTTAGTACCAGCGTTAATACAAACCAAACCTGGTACCACTCATAATAAAGTGCGTTTAATAGTACCGCAGCGAGTATGAGCCGGATGATTTCCAACGGGAACAGCTTGGTGCGATTTTCCAATATATATCCACAAGATTGAATAGTAAAAATAATCATTGACAACCCTGCAACTTTATAGAAAATCGAAAGATTTTCAAACTCTAAAATATATAACACTAACCCAACCGCAAGTGCTATGAATTGAATGAGTACGTATATTCTCATGTTCAGATTAACAGGTGCAGCCTGTTTCTTTGGTTGTGAAGTATAATAATCCTGAATAAGCCCACCTAAATAGGCTGGACCCTTAAACATCAAAGTAAATTTTTTCCAAAACCCTTTTTCCTTTTTTGCACCTAATGCCATTTCCTTATAATAATGCATATTCGCATAGACAGGATCAAGGCTGGTATGGCCAACTGTTATGCCATACTTAGGTTTTTCCACTTCCGGTTCAAAGGTCCCAAATAAACGGTCCCAAATAATAAATACAGCTGCATAATTTTTGTCGATGTATTGTGGATTGGTGGCATGATGAACTCTGTGATGCGATGGGGTATTGAAAATAAACTCAAACCAACGGGGCATTTTGTTGATGGCCTCGGTATGGATCCAATATTGAAACAAAGTAACAAAGCCGGTTACACCTGCTAATATTTCGGTAGGAACAATTAAAGCCAATGGCAAGAACATCCAGAACGAAAAGAACGAATGGAACCAACTTTGGCGCAAAGCTACGCTCAAGTTAAACTCCTCGCTTTGGTGATGTACTATATGTGCACCCCACATTACATTCCATTCATGTCCAAAGCGGTGCGCCCAATAATAAATACCATCAAAAACAATGAGAGTAGCTATCCAAAGACCGGTGACTATATAAACATTATCGAGAGGGATGCTGAACAAAGCAAAATGTTTGTAAATAAGGCTGTAAGCACCTAACATAACGAGTTTGGTAACAAGGCCAATTGTTTGGGATCCAATACCAATATTCAGGTTTGTGATGGCATCATTAAAATTGTAGTATTTTTTCTTATTGAAATAACCTACCAGTAGCTCAATTCCAATGGTTAAAAAGAAAAAAGGAATGGCATATGCCATAATGCTGTCCATAAAACCTACTTTATATGTAAAGATACCATTTTTTTTACTTTTACAGGATAAGATATAAGACAGTGCGCTACATTTTATTTATTTTTAGTTTTTTCCTGGGCTATGCCGACGCACAGTTGTACCGTGTTTTTTTTACTGACAAGGGTGAGATCCATCAAGCTGATCTATCTGATTTACCTGTACCCAGTCATTATATCCGCACAGTTGGCCAGCATTGCGATTCGGTTTGGATGGTATCGAACTGGCTCAATTATGCTTTAATTGAATCAAAGCAGTTTCCAGGAAACATTGCGGATCTTTCATTTGTAAAACAAATAGAAAAGGTAGAGCCGCTGAAATCTACATCGTTGCAGTCTAGCCAGATGACTTGTTCAGATGGGATCAATGAAAAAGATTCGGTAGATCCTGAAACCATGAATAAGCAGCGACAATGGCAGTTGGATACAATGGGATATCAATACTTCAGAGAAAAAAAAATAGATGGGACAGGAATTGTAATTGCCATTATAGATGCCGGTTTTAGTACCGCCAACGAAAGCAAGGCTTTTTCAGCTATATTTTCTAGCCATAGGGTTTTAAAGACCTACGATTTTATTGATGGCGATACCAATGTATTTCATGGATCCACTCATGGTACCAAAGTTTGGAGTTGTATTGCCGGAGATCTGAATGATCAACCTACCGGCTTGGCCACTAATGCCTCGTTTATTTTGTTAAGATCGGAAGATGAAAAAACGGAAACCATGGCAGATGAGGATAGATGGATCCAGGCCATTGAAATGGCATATCGGTCTGGTGCCCATATTGTAAATAGTTCTGTTGGATTTACGAACGTATTACATAAAAAATCGGATCTGAATGGAAAGACATTGATCTCAGTGGCAGCGGATATGGCGGCAAAAAAAGGAATGTTGGTAGTAGTATCTGCCGGAAATGAATGGATCACTTCCTGGAAAACATTGGCAGTTCCAGCCGATGCAGAAGGTGTGATCACTGTTGGGGGAATTGACAAGGAAGGTCAACAATCCTATTTTAGTTCGGTAGGACCTACGGCTGATGGACGGGCTAAACCCGATGTGGTGGCACCGGGAACCTGCGTTACCGTGAAAGGAAATAGTTTTGTAATGAGCAGTGGAACTTCGTTTTCGGCTCCTTTGGTTACCGGTTACATGGCTTGTATGTTACAATTAAAAGGGAAGGATTTTACAAAAGATAGTTTGAAATATTATGGAGGCTTATATCCCTATTTTGATTATGTGTTTGGGTATGGAGTACCTGGTATTAAGTTGGTTGATTCTAACAATATTGTACAATATACTTATGACTTCAAAATTGATAAGGTAAATGGAGTATTAGTAGAAAACAGGTATAGATTTCCGGTTGCACATAAAGTACTGCTTAAGATTACTGACATAAATGGGGTTATTAAATTCAGCCGAAGAATTACTATTCCAAAATCATGTAAGTATAAGGTTCCACGGTCAGGAACAAAAATTCCATTTAACTATAGTAAATGTTATTCGTTTTCAAACACTGATACCTGGAGTATTTGGGATATAGGTGATTATTTTGAATTCTAAACTTTTTAGTCCTGAAGCATGGTCAGGAATTTCATGGCGGCTTCCCCGATAGCCCCGCCTGAATGACCCAATCGGGCAGGTATCAGGGCTCGCCCTTCGGGTTCTGCCGCCAAAGTCGGCCGCCATTCCGGCGCCTCCGGTCTCAGGCCGCAACATCCTGGCCATTAAATACATCCATTTGTTTGAAAAGTCCCATGTTAAATTATCGGCCCCCGGTTTTTTCTTATCATACAATCCCTATCTTTATATAATCTAAAATTTGGTATAATGAAAAAATCCCTACTCATCATTGCCTTGGGTTGTACATCAGCCTTATTTGCACAACAAAATTTTATATTTCAAAACACAGCCGGAGGTAAATTCACCTTCCTCTCAGGCGATGAATTTGCTTCTGAAATCGATTTCAACATCGGTGATGTGGTAAAAAAGGCCGTTACAACTCCCAATGGCACTCAATATATTATTTCAACAACTGATGGCACGCCTATCCTGGAAGCAGGATTCCCTGATTTACCTAAAGTAAATGCATCCATTATTGTGCCTGATGAGGAAAATATGCAGGTGCAGGTGGTTTCTGCTGAGTATACAGATTATACTAATATTGATATTGCCCCTTCTAAAGGACATTTGCTCCGGACCATCAATCCTTCTGATGTACCTTATACTTATAACGAAGTATATAACAACGATATTTTTTATCCGTTCGACCTCGCTTATTTAAACCATCCTTATATTTTAAGAGACTACAGAGCACAAACAATCACTGTAAATCCAATTCAGTACAATGCGGTTACCAAAACCCTGAGGGTATATACCCATATCAAACTAGCTGTTTCTGTTTCAGGAACGGAGGGAGAAAATGTTTTGGTAAGAAATCCTAATTCAACATCAGTTGAAAAAGAGTTCAACAGTTTGTATGGAACAAGGTTCCTGAATTATAATAACGCCTCCAGGTATTCCCCGGTGAATGATAATGGAAGTATGCTCATTATTTGTTATACCCCATTCGAAGGTTCCATGACACCGTTTGTTAACTGGAAGATTCAAAGAGGAATGAAAACGGTAATGGTGAACACTACTACCACAGGAACTACTTCTGCAGCCGTTAAAACCTATATCCAAAATTATTATGCCACCAATCCTGATCTGAAATATGTTCTATTGGTGGGTGACAACGAGCAGATCAATACTGCACAACCAGGTGGAGGTAACGGATTGGCAGGACCATCAGATAATTATTATGGATACCTAACTGGGAATGATGATTATCCCGAAGTATTTGTAGGAAGATTTTCTGCATCCTCTCCAACGCATGTGGCAACCCAGGTATTGAGAAGCGTTGAATACGAAAAAAATCCTTCTGTTCAAAGCTCATTTGGAAAAAGTGTTCATATTGGTTCCGATCAAGGTCCTGGTGATGACAATGAGATGGATTTCGAACATCAGAGAAATTTACGTTCTCAACTATTAGGATATACTTATACCCTCGCTGATGAATTTTATGACGGAAGTCAGGGAGGAGCAGATGCACCTGGCGATCCAGGTCCAATGGATGTAGCCGATGCATTGGATGCAGGTCGCGGGGTCATGTTGTATACAGGTCATGGTTCAGATCAAATGTGTGTTACCAGTGGTTTTAGCAGTACTGAAGTTCAGAATTTACAAAATGCCAACATGCTTCCCTTTATTTGGTCGGTTGCTTGTGTTAATGGACAATTTGATGGTAATACCTGCCTGGCAGAATATTGTTTGAGAAGTACCAACGGTTCTGGTGCCCCTATTGGAGCAGTAGCCAGTTTAATGAGCACCATCAATCAATATTGGAACGAACCTATGGAAGGGCAGGACGAAATGGTGAACCTGTTAACCACTGTTGTAGTTGGATACGATAAAAAAACATTTGGTGCCATTTCCATGAATGGTTGTATGCAAATGAATGATGCTTATGGCAATTCGGGAATGGATATGACGGATACCTGGACCTGCTTTGGTGATCCTTCATTATTGGTAAGAACTGCTACTCCTGTATCCTTAACAGCTTCTCATGTTACTGCTGATGTACCAGGTATTACTTCGGTAACAGTAACCAGCAATGTAGAAGGTGGCTTTGTAGCATTAACCAGAAACAATACCATTTTAGGAACCGGAACTATTTCAGGTGGAACAGCAACGATCATCATGCCAGCAGCAGCTGAAGGAGATATCATCACAGTTACCGTAACGGCTTTCAATTATGTACCACATATTGGAACGTTAGCAATTACTTCTGCCGCAACAGGTGTAGGTGAAAATATTTTACCAGGTATCAGTATCTATCCGAATCCTGCCACTGAATTCATTGCTATTCAAACTGTAAATGGAGCAACTGTGGATGGAATAAAAGTATATGATATGAATGGGAAAGTGGTATATACCAATACCAATTCTGTTTCAGGATCTTATCATATTCCAGCTGAAGGATGGGCCAAGGGAACCTATCATGTTCAATTGACCTCTGTTGACCAGACTAAAACGTATAGAGTGGTATTGAAATAAAATAAAACTCATTTTTAAACTGATCAGGACGCATAACCATGCGTCCTTTTTTTATGCAAAAATGGATCAATACTTTAAAGTAACGTAATAGCCCGACATACTTCTCAGGTTCATTACATTCCCATTTTCGAAAATTAAATATTGTCCTTTGATCCCGTGCAGCTTACCCTGAACCGTAGGTGATTTATCAAGGTTAGTGGAATTAATAACCGAAGGAGTAGAGATCAATGGATACTCAATTCGAACCACTTCATCTTCTTCGAGTACATACCCCCTTAATTCTTCGGGTAACTGGGCAGCCGCTTTTTTCTTTTCTGCTATCAGATCGGCATCCATTCTTACATCTTTGAGCATTTGTTGCCAGTTGGTTTTATCACTCAAGGTTTTTTTGAGCTCCACCTCTATCATTCCGGCCAATTTTCTATAAGGAACTTTGGCAAGGATAATGGCCTGCCATGCTCCCTGGTCTATCCAACGTGTTGGTATCTGTGTATCGCGGGTTACCCCCACTTTTACACCCCCCGATTCTGCCAGGTATATATAATGGGGTTTCACATGATGGTGGTATTCCCATTGAGCATCACGGCCTTTTCCTAAATGTCCCTCACAAACCTCTGGACGTAAAATGCAATCGGAGTTTTCTGGAGATTCGCTGAAACATTTAAAGCAAAACCCCTGCCCGAAAGCTTTCTTGGTGAGCTTTCCGCAATTGATACAGTTGATCCTGCCTGTAAAAAGGATCTGGATCTCGGAGCCGATCAATTCATGCATGGCTACTTTATCGTCCTGCAATTGGAGATAGTATTGCACAGGAGCAACACCTACCGTATCCATTTTTTCAATATTACCTTCGAAGGAGGGCATAATTTGTTTTGTGTAAAGGTAAAAAAGAAATCAGAATGAGTCTCCCTGGAATCCTGAAACATTCAACCTGAAGGTTTTTTCTCCAATTCCCTGGGCCATGATGTAAATAACATATAACCCGGCTTTCAGGGGCTTTTTGTCCTTATCGAATAAGTCCCAGGTAATAGATGTACGTCCTTGTTCTTTAACCAGCGCCCTAACAAGTTCAGATTGACTATCGTAAATAAAAATAGTACAGACGGAATCAGGTAGCTGACTCATATTTACCTCGGAACTTTTACCAACACGATAATAATCTCTGGCCAGGAACACCTGAGGCTCAATGATAATTTTATCCAGGATATCTGCTCCCGAATTTTGTGCACATAAAAAACCTGGTGCTATCAAAAAAAGAAATATGGACAGTGTTTTTTTCATTTTATGGATCAAAAAGAACTCATGGTAAGGGGCATTACAACATAGATCTTTACTACTTTTTCTCCAATATCTTGCACCAGTATGCTCACAAGATATAAGCCAGAAGAGATCTTTTCTTCTTTTTGGTTTTTGAAATCCCAAGTAACGGTACTTTCACCCCCTGTTTTTTTAAATTGTTTCACCAACACCCCGTTCAAAGTATAAATATCAATGGTGGTTGGGTTTGAAGGAAGGTTGAGAATGCTGAGCTCTTTCTCCTTGATGAGTTTGAAATCGTTAGCACTATAATACGGATTGGGCTCCACAGTTATTTTATCCATGATATGGATCCTATTCAAAAAAACAGAATCATTATGGTGGATGATGGAGTCAATGTTCTGTGCTGTTAAAAAAGAGAAATTCCCAAAGAATAAAAAGACTCCGATGATATAAAGGGGCTTGATCATAAAATAAAAATATAAGGTAAAAGCCAATCGCCCAAAGACTTTATATGCGATTTATCGGATGATGGAATTCTTAGAAACCAATTTTACTTTTAATCGGGCTTCTTCACGGGGTCCATAAGAACGGTGAGTTTGAATGACCTTTCCCCCAGGCCTTCTGTTTGAACGTGGATCATATATAAACCCGTATTGATGAGTACTCCTTTTTCGGTTTTCATATCCCAGGTGAGTGTAGTGGTCTTATCTGTTTTTTTGAACTCCTTCACGATACCTCCACTTAATGAGTAGATCCGAATGATGGTTGAACTTTCAGGAAGGTTATGAATGCCCAATTTCCCTTGATATACCGCTTCGTAATCAGGATGAAAATAATAATAAGGATTAGGCTCAATCCTGATCTTATCCATCACCTGGGTTCTAACCGTATCGGGTTCGTCAACCACCTGGGCCAATAAAAAAGAAGAATTGCCTAGCAATAAAAATAATCCAATAAGAAGAATGGGCCTCAGCATATGATAAAAATACGGGGAAACAGCCAATTCTCCAAGGGGTGATAAAATAAAAAAGCTGTCCAGTTGGTTCAAGACAGCTTTTCTATGTATATGAGTGTCCGCCTGGCTTCCACCGTTCAGACTTGGGTGCTACTAGCTTTGAATAAACAGCTTTTTGCTGATATGATAGGTATTGGTTTTGATATTCAATATATACATTCCGGCACCCATTAATTGCACGGGAAGGCTATAAGAATTTTGGAAATATACACGAGTTGAGCTGATCACTTTACCTGAAAGATCGACCAATTCAATGTTGGCATCTTCGTTGATCATTTCTGTGGTATTGAGTTGAATGCTTCCGGGTAAACAGGTAATATTCAATCCTATATTTTCTTCATTATTTACCGAAGAGGTAGAAGTGGATTGAAGAATAAAATCATCAAAAGTAAATTGCATAGGAGCATTACCACCCAATGGATTTTCATAACCATAGATCTCAATGGTATGAGGACCCGCAGTTAGTTCGCCTAATTCAACTGTTTCCATCACATATTCTTCAGATTGATTTACTATAAAATGTGGAGTTATTGACCAAACAGCGATGCCATCGATATAAATTTTAATCATGCTTCCGGGATCTGTACTTTCCTTTATATAGCGCATGTAAAAATTCATTTTACCCACACCAGTATATGGCACATTGAATTCCTGAACCAATTGTGCTTCATATAACCCACCTGCATTTTGAGTTCCCCCTATATAGGCAAATTGAAGTCCGCTATGAGCTACAATATCATTTTTTTCAAAGAAAGGATCTGTTTGACTAACAATTACCGGACTTCCCGTATTTGTTTGTGAAAACCAAGCGATACTTTGCCAGTTGGTAGCTTCGAAATTACAGTTATTGATGTAAGAATTTTGTGATTGTAGGTTGGTTGTGATAGCTAACACAACTAAAAGAGTAGAAATAATTCGCATTGGTTTTAAAAATTTTGTGCAAAGGTTGGAGTAATAATTTCCAATAGCAACCTGAAACTAGAATTGTATCCTTATGGATTAGTATCCAATCTACTAAATCGATATTAGGAGCTTTGTAAATGTAAAAAAGGCTACCTATCAGGTAGCCTTTTTGAAGAATATGAGTTGTATCAATTATTCAATAACCACTTTCTTTGAGGTTCTTTCAGTTCCTTTATCAATAACTACAGTATATAAACCTGCACTTAAATCAGAAGTATTCATAGAATAGGTTTCGTTTAAAACACTTGAGTATTTCTCAGTGGCTACTACTTTTCCCATCATATCAACTACGCTGATGTTAAGGTCATAGGTGTTACCGAAATTGAATACCAGGTTCAATTGGTTGTTGATATTATCAGCGTTTACTACAATCCCATTTTCGAAATCGTAATTAGTAAATCCAGATGAACCTCCAACGGTAATAGAAACATCGTCAATCAAGAAATTAGTTACAGCTGGAGAACCAGTTGTGCTGCTGTATAACTGTAAGGTATGCGAACCAGCCGATACAGTACCTAAGCTAAAGGTGAGCAGATCGTAAGTACCATAGTAGTTTGCTGCGGTATCAAGGTCAGTTTTTGACATGATTACATTACCGTCAAGTCGAACGATCATTGAATCGGTACCACTTGCATTGCTAATAGCAATATTGTAGTTGAATTCAAGTGATCCAGCACCAGCTGTGGCCACATTAAAGGTTTGGGTAGCGACCCCTACCTCAGCACCGCCGGCAAAACCACCGAACCAGGTATACCAGGATCCGTTGGCTGGAGCACAAGGTCCACCGCAAGTTCCGCAAGCGGCATCACAAAGAGGTGTTCCAAAATTGGTAGATGATTCAACCCAGGCACTGCTTGGAGTTCCTGCTTCAAATCCACCATCAGTTAAAGCATTTTGAGCATTGATAAATGTCAAGCTGCCCATGAATAAAATAGCAAGTAAAGTTCTTTTCATAATATATGTAGTTTAATTTATAGGTCAAATGTAGTCAATTTACCTTTCATTTTTTAACATATTTTATTAACTGTTAAACATTTAGCCGATTTGCTATCTGGGCTTGAGTTTTAGGCGGGATTTAGAGAAAATAAAGTTCAGAATAATACCCGATACTATGAGCAACATGCCGGCCAAACTGAGGACCGGATAAGTTTCCCTGAAAATAAAATAGCCGAGGGCCAAAGAAAAGATCATCCCTGCATATTGCAGGTTTACGATCCCACTGGCTTTTTCCTTTTGCAGGGCAATGGTCATAAAAGTCTGACCCAATTGAGAAAATATACCTGACATGATAAGAAATATCCAGTCGGTAGTGGTGGGCATTATAAAATCAAAGCAAGTTCCTATGAGGGCAACAGGCAGGGCTACCAGTGGAAAGTAAAAAACCACCACCATAGGATGTTCGGTGGTGGAGGTTTTTCTGATCATATTATAAGCAAGACCTGAAAAGAAAGCTGAAGTGATCCCCATGCATAGATCAAAAACACTGAATCGAAGATCGAAACCTTTGATAAAAAATACACCAATAAATGAGATCAGGAAAAAGAGATATTGCACAGGACTTGTTTTTTCCTTCACAATAAAGGTAGCCAGGATAATGGTAAAAATGGGAGATAAATATTGAATGGCTACAGCGCTTGCCATTGGAATTTTCTGGAGGGTATAGAAAAAAGCGGTGAGACTTATCATTCCAAATACTCCGCGAAGTACCAAGGCTTTTTTATTGTTGCCCCAAATGGGTTGATGAATGAGCTTTAAATGAGTATAGCTTGCTACCAAACAAACTATACACCTGGCCAATACCACCTCCATTACCGGAAGATGAAAGACAAATTTTACACATACATTCATCAGGGCATAAAAGAATGTAGCTAGTACAAGATATTGTGCCCCTTTCGATATCATTTAGAAATGGAAGATCATAACAAGTTGATCACAAAATTGACAATGTTTTATTTCTTGGCTTTAATGGGTGCTACTGGTTTTTTCTTTCGGGCAGCTATTTTTTCTTTGATAAATTTACCTCCTTCAAACAACCCGACCGCAATCACCAATGAATATAAAGGGAAAATAGGGGTCATATACCTGGGCCAATCCTGCCAGACAAAATCTACATTTCCGTAAAAGATGAGGAGGAAACTCAATAATAAAATCCCATACGAATAAAATTCTTTCTTTTCCTTCCATTGTTTCCAAGCCAGGATCAAACAGAAAACCAATCCGATCACTGCAAAGAACCCATCCAGGAAGTTATATTTTACTTTTACCAGACTTCCAAAAGTTCCATAATAACGATCGGGAGTTTGGGGATCCACTACTGCAATTCTTTTTAACACAAGCTCGCAGGCTTTGGGCCAGCTATGTTTTACTTCCACCCAGTTCACGAATTTTGTATTCGGCTCAAAATCCGGATTTAATTTCTGGACCTCTTTTTCAAGTTTTTGGATGTCTTTTAAATACTTTGTCGACTTTTCAATATGGAACTTATTTTCGTCTGCGCTGTTGCGCTGCATTTCTTCGTTATACCTTTTACCAAAGTCACCTAGTTGAGTATAAATGCTCATCAATGCTTGTTGATTAGCCCCTGGCTGCTTGGAGATCAGAATGATCTCCTGGTTAACTGCTTTTAGCCGGTCGGTTATCTGGTTGCTGGTAAAGATCCGGGCTCTTCGGTCAAAATAATCATCAATGGAGCCACGCATCGCCGCAATTCTGCGCTGCGGTTGTTTTTGTACCTGAGGATTTAATTTAATAAAAAGCATGATCGAAATAACCCCTATCAGTACACCTGCAATTGCTGACTTAATAAATGGTGTAAATCTTTCCAGAGGTTTCAGGTTTTTTAGTTTCCATCCTTTCCATAGTGCAATAAGTCCGGAAATACCGAAAGTTAATCCCGCTATAAATACCATCATCCCTGCATTCAATTTGCTGCTCAATGCAAAAGAGGTAATCAATCCAGTGCCAACAGCCCAGAGAATTATTTTCCACCACGGATCATTTTTTTGAATGGATTTAATGGTCCACATCATCAATAAAAAGGCAATGGCAGATAAACTTACTGCAAACGAATCCAACCCAACGATGCAATTAATAACAATGAATGTTTTATTAAGGGTTAACCAGGTACCTGCAATAAACCCTACCCAGAAGTTAAAAAATAGCCAGCCGGTAATAAATACGGCGGCAATGGCAAGAATGGTCATGAATGCATTCGGCTGTCGGGCTAGTTTCTGATATTCTTCTGGTGCATACGAATAAGGGGCGCCTGAAGGCTTTAACGAAGGAACATGTTTTGTAGAACCTGAATCCGCCTCGCTACTTGGAACATAAAATGCGAAATAACCGTTTGGATTCGGTTTATTCTTGGCAAAGGTTTGTATCCACCATCCCATGATATATTTTCCAAAGTTCGGAGCCTTCCATCCAAAGGTCCATGTTGCTCTGTCGAACCATTGAAAATCCTTCCGTGGAAATCGAACGGTATCATATTGAATGGCCAGCATATATTGCTGCTTTTTATTGTTAATCGTTACCTGGTCATATGGAAAATGGATGGTATCCGGATTGTATTGAAATGTTTTACTCATATAATTGATCATCGATGAATCACCTGTAAAAACATCCACCCCTTTTTGCCATGCATAGGTAGGGAACCAGTTGTCCAATTCTTTAGTGGGGCGAACATGACCCTTAAAAAACATATGATAGCTGGTGATCGATGCGCTGGTCCACATTTGTTCGTCATATCCATTGGGCTTATTCGTTTCAGTAAATGGTATCCGTTGAAATGTACGAATCGATGCAATGATGATAATGGCAGCAAACATGCCTATATGTACATATTTATTCTGTAGGTATTTCATGAAGTGTAAATGTGATATTACAAAAATAAGATAATACTCTAAACCATGCAGTTTTTATGTAATTTTGCACCATAATGTCGCCTGTTATTCAAATATCTGCTGTAATCTGTACCTATAACCGCGAAAAATACATTCGCCAGGCTTTGCAATCATTGGTTAACCAAACATTGCCCATGGAGAATTTTGAAGTGGTGGTAATCAATAATAACAGTACCGACCGTTCAGAGGAAGAAATATTGGCCTTCAGAAAGGATCATCCGGAATTGAATTTTGTATATGTAACTGAAACCAATCAAGGTCTTTCATGGTCACGTAACCGGGGGATCAAGGAGTCAAAAGGCGAGCTCATTACTTTTTTAGATGATGATGCGGTGGCTACTGCCGACTTTCTAAAAAAATCAGTGGACTATGCTAAAAAATACCCGGATCTCATCGCTTTCGGAGGTAAGATCATTCCTCGTTTTGTAGATGGTAAGCCCAAGTGGTATGCAAAATATTATTGGGGACTTGCCGGTCAGTTCGATCTAGGCAATGAACCTCTTCAGATTTTATACAAAGGGAAATTCCCCTGTGGAAGTAATATGACCTTTCAGAGAAGTTTTTTTGATACATATGGATTATTCAATACCAACCTCGGCCGAAAAGGAGCTATTTTATTGGCAGGGGAGGAGAAGGAATTATTTTCAAGGGTAAAGGCAGATGACAAGGATAAAGTAATGTATTTTCCCGACCTGGAGGTAGAACATTGTGTGGATAATTCGAAACTGAATGCTGCTTATCTAAAAAGATTCTGCTACGGTTTTACTAAAGGGGAAAAGCTTGAAGTGGAAAAAGCCCCACTTGGTAAAAAAATAAGCCGTTATCTTGAATTTACGATAAAAGCCTATGGAGCTATGTTCCTGGGGAATCTCTATTTTTTTACGGGTCGCTTTTCCAAAGGCTGGATGCTGTTCCGCTTTGGATGGTGGGTGTTGGTAGGGATCTGGTTCAAGTAAGTTCAAAGTTCAAGAGGTTCAAGGTTCAAAGAAAATAGTCCAGTTTCTTAGGTGAAACGTTGAACCTCTTGAACTTTGAACCTTGAACCCGTGGGGCTCAGCGAAACAATTATTTATATACTAATTGATAGTTAATCGAGAAGGGAACTTCCTTGTGGTTATACCTTGTTCCTTTTACCGAATGTATACAGGATGTAAGATAACTGATCAAGTCTTTTCTATCTTTATCACTTAAACGTTCATCTTCACAAATCACCTGATAATCTGTGGGTGTTTTTACCTTCAGTACCCAGTTGATCTCCGGTGCAATCTTAAATAGCTTGGCAATTTTCCCATTGGGGGTTAATTGCATGCTAATGGTGGGCTTGTTAATGGTATGAGGAAAAACATCCACCGCCACTTCGGTAATTACCGCTCCAGTTTCTTCCTGGGTGATCAATACATCCTCCCGGTTCTTAATGAATTCTGTTTTTATCACTTTCCCTTTGGAGTTGTAAGTAAACCAGGTTTCTACCTGTTCATCCAGCATATATTCTCCTTTTAAATGGATAATTCCATTTTCATATTCTTCATAAGCCCCCATTAATTTCCCAAATTTATAATTGGCGACTTTTGCTTTTTTGCCTTGTGCATCCCACTCCAGGTATAATCCTTCGAACAATTCTTTGCCATTGTCCCATCTTTCTTTTACAAAATATTGTTTGCGTAATGTGAGTGACCCATCATATTCACGACAGCTGCGTAGACCATCGTCAGATGATGATTTAAAAAGGATCGTGCTGATCTTTCCATCCGGCAAGTAAAAAACGGTACTGTCGAAGTCCTGGAATCTATGTTTTGCTTCGGCCAACATACCCATTTCATCGTATTTCTTCCAGATGCCAGTGGGTACATCATTCGTATATACCTCTATGTCGGAAACCTTATGATGGCAATTGATCCAACTGGTATCGTGCAATTGACCAGCTTTATAAGTTCTTACGTTGATCAATGTTTGAACCGAATCAAATTCGTATTGACGGTAATGTCTTTTGCCATATTGATAATTATTAATTTCCTTGATTACTTCTGGATTAGAAGGATTATAGATCCTCTCTATTCCATGTTTTTCGCCTTTGATGCTGAACGATTTTTTAGGGGTTGGATCAACATAATCTTTATGATTGGTGCAACATTTCTCCCTAAAGTGTACTACTTTAATAAGTTTATTCCTCTCGTACCACATAGCTGAATCGATCAGATATTCGTCTTTTATGGTTCCCTTGAATATCATATCGGTCTCTTTGGTATTCCAGATCATGATCTCACCATTCAAAACTCCATTTTCGTTGATGGTGAATACTAAATCACGTTTAAAGGTTACCTCAGAAAACGTATGATTGATACCGGCATTTACAGTAGCCGAAACAAATATAGCCTGTATACCCGGAGTGGATTTTTGGGCATAGAGGGAAAGGGATAGAGTTGATACGATCAATAAAAAAGTTTTTTTCATGGTATTGTGAATGATTAAGTAATCTAATGGGTCGAAAATATATAAAAATTGTTTTCCAGCTATTTTTAGTCGATAACTTAATACAAAAATCAAGCAGTCCCGACTGAAGTAAGTAGCCCACAGTCCCCGGATTTAGCAGCCGTTGGCAGTAAAAAGCGATTGAGAATGAGCTCTTTTACTGTTTAGGCTGCTTATAACCGGGAACGAGGTCCGATAGCCATCGGACTGCTGCGAAAGGTGGACAAGCTAGCTTAAAAAAGACATAAGACTCAGGACATAGGACTTAGGACCAAGGATTTCTATATCTTATGTCCTGAGTCCTATGTCCTAAATCTTTAAAAATCCCTATCTTTGCCCCCTTATAGAAAAAATGGCCCGGCCATGAGCAAAGTATATAAAGAATATAAGCAATTAAATCTTCCTGAGATCAACAAGGAAATACTGGCGTTTTGGAAAGCGAATGATACTTTCCGGAAATCGATCAGTACCCGCGAAGGAAGAAAGGAATATACTTTTTACGAAGGCCCACCCAGTGCCAATGGCATGCCTGGGATCCACCACGTGATGGCCCGTGCTATTAAGGATATTTTTTGCAGGTTTAAAACTTTACAAGGTTATCAGGTGCAGCGTAAAGCAGGTTGGGATACCCATGGACTTCCCATTGAACTGCAAGTTGAAAAAGAACTGGGCATTACCAAAGAAGATATTGGTACAAAGATCACAGTGGATGAGTATAACCAGGCTTGCCGTAAATCGGTGATGAGGTTTACCGATAAATGGAATGCATTAACCGAACAAATGGGATACTGGGTAGATATGAGTGATCCCTATGTTACTTACGAAAATGATTATATAGAATCTGTTTGGTGGTTGCTGAGTGAGTTTTATAAAAAAGATCTTTTATACAAGGGTTATACCATACAGCCTTATTCTCCGGCTGCCGGTACTGGTTTAAGTTCACACGAGTTGAACCAACCAGGAACTTATAAGCCGGTAAAGGATACAACCATTGTTGCGCAGTTTAGGTCAATAGAAGGACAAAAAACAAAATCAGGTAAGGAATTGCCTGGCGAAACTTTTTTTCTGGCATGGACCACTACTCCCTGGACATTGCCTTCGAATACTGCTTTGGCGGTTGGTAAAAATATAGACTATGTTTTGGTAAAAACATTTAATCCGTATACAGGAGATCCTATACATGTAATTCTTGCGAAAGATTTGATGGGGAAATATTTTTCGGCAGATAACCAAGACCCTGTACCATTTGAATACAAGACGGGGGATAAGAAACTACCCTATACCGTTATCGATACTTTTAAAGGATCGGATATAGAGGGATTGAAATACGAACAACTACTACCATACGTTCAACCCTCGGATGGTGATGGCTTTAGGGTGGTAATTGGTGACTTTGTAAGTACTGAGGATGGTACAGGAATTGTACATATTGCTCCAAGCCATGGTGCCGACGACTTTAGAACAGCCAAGCAAAACGGCATTGGCGCAATTCTATTAGTTGATAAGCAAGGAAAATTTACTGCACAGGTAACCGATATGGCGGGTGAATATGTAAAGGAGGAGTATTTAAGTGAAGTGCCGAAAGATTATAAATCTGTTGATGTTCGCATTGCTATTAAATTGAAAGAAACCAACAGGGCATTTAAGGTGGAGAAGTATGAGCACACCTATCCGCATTGCTGGAGAACAGATAAGCCTATATTATATTATCCATTGGATTCGTGGTTCATTAAAACAACCGCGATCAAACAAAAACTCATTGACCTGAATAAAACCATTAACTGGAAACCTGAATCAACAGGTACAGGCCGTTTTGGTAATTGGTTAGAGAATTTGGTGGATTGGAATTTATCACGAAGCAGGTACTGGGGAGTTCCATTACCTATTTGGAGAACGGAGGATGGTGAAGAAGAGATCTGCATCAGCAGCATTGAGCAGCTTAGGGCCGAAATAGAGAAATCCATTGCGAAGGGTTATATGAAAACAAATCCTTACGCTGGAAAAGATTTTGATGTTCATCGTCCTTATGTGGATGATGTAATCTTAGTTTCCGCTTCAGGTAAACAAATGATTCGTGAAAAAGACCTGATCGATGTTTGGTTTGATAGCGGTGCCATGCCTTATGCACAACAACATTATCCATTCGAGAATAAAGAAATGATAGATGGGGGCAAAGCTTTTCCTGCAGATTTTATTGCGGAGGGAGTTGACCAAACCCGTGGCTGGTTCTTTACCTTACATGTAATTGCGGCAGCTATTTTTGATACGGTGGCTTATAAAACCGTAGTTTCGAACGGACTGGTATTGGACAAGGTGGGCCAGAAAATGAGTAAACGTTTGGGCAATGCAGTTGACCCGTTTATAGCGATGGATACCTATGGGGCTGATGCTTTGCGTTGGTACATGATCACCAATGCCGAACCCTGGGATAATTTAAAGTTTGATATGGATGGAGTAGTGGAGGTGCAAAGAAAATTCTTTGGCACTTTGTACAATACCTATTCTTTCTTCACCCTTTATGCCAATGTAGATGGATTTAAAATAGACGAACAAAACGTTACTCCTGTAAAAGACCGGCCAGAATTTGATCAATGGATCATTTCCGAATTACAGACATTGATCAAGGAAGTAACTGCACAATACGAGGACTATAATCCAACCAAGGCCAGCCGGCCTATACAGGATTTTGTAACTGATAAATTATCCAACTGGTATGTACGCTTATCCCGCCGCAGATTCTGGAAGGGAGAAATGACCCAGGATAAAAAAGCTGCTTATGAAACCTTGTACGAATGTATGATGGTGGTGAGCCAACTCATGAGTCCGGTTGCTCCGTTCTTTGCAGAATGGATGTATAAAAACTTAAGTGACAATGTGAGGGAAATGGCGATGAAGAATGGTACACCGCTTGCTTCTGAATCAGTGCATTTAAGTGAACTCACCAAAGCAGAGGAAAATCTTATCAATAAGGAGTTAGAGAAAAGCATGGAGCTTGCACAAAGGATTACTTCATTGGTATTGTCGTTGCGTAAAAAACATAAGCTGAGGGTGAGGCAGCCCTTGCAGAAAATAATGATACCCGTATTGGATCAGGAATATAAAAGATTGATCGAAAAAGTACAGAACTTGATCCAGAGTGAGGTGAACGTAAAACAAGTAACCTATCTTGAGAATGATGATGCAGGCATCCTGGTGAAGAAAATAAAACCTGACTTTAAAAAGCTAGGCCCTAAATACGGGAAGCTCATGAAGGAGATCTCAACAGCCGTTGGGGCATTCGGACAAAATGAAATTGCAACTATTGAGCGTACGGGCACGTATGAATTGCAAATAAACAATGAGCAAGTGATCTTAACAAGGGAGGATGTGGAAATTGCATCAGAAGATATTCCAGGGTGGTTAGTTGCCAATGACAATGAACTAACGGTAGCTTTGGATATTACATTGAACGATGCATTGGTTCAGGAGGGATTGGCCAGGGATATTGTCAACAGGGTTCAAAACCTGAGAAAGGATCGCGATTACCAAATAACCGATAGAATACGGGTGAAGATCCAGGCAGTGAATGGGGTAGAAGAGGCGGTAAAAAACAATATGAACTATATTTGTAGCGAGGTTTTAGCTGATAAACTGGAAGTTATGGAAAAACTAGATGTGGCCTCAGCTGTTGAAATCGAGTTAGAAGATAATTTAAAAACCATGATAGAAGTATCATTAGTTTAATAATTTTGCCCGTCTGAACGCGGTCATCTGTACGAATCCGTCGGATGTATTGGTCAACCGGGCAAACAAACACAACACATTAACCCGAAAAAAGAGAAACTATGGCAAAGGCAAAAACCACAGCGAAAACAAAAGCCACCTCTGCGAAAGCAGCAGGCCAATTAAGATATTCTGATGATGAATTGGACGAATTCAGAGACCTGATCCAGAAAAAACTGGACAAAGCTAAGAAGGAACTTGAAATCCTTACCGATGCTTTTTCGCATAAAGACGGAAATAATACGGATGATACTTCTCCTACTTTTAAACTCATGGAAGACGGAGCAGAGATCACTTCAAAAGAAGAGATCGGTCAACTGGCTGCCCGCCAGAAAAAATTCATAGAAAACCTGGAACTGGCCTTATTAAGGATCCAGAATAAAACCTATGGTATTTGCAGGGTTACAGGAAAACTGATCCCTAAAGAGAGGTTACGTGCAGTACCTCATGCTACCTTGAGCATGGAAGCTAAATTACAGCAGAACTCTAACAAAGACTAATACATAAGCGCTCCTACGGATGTTAAAAAGAGCATTGATCATTATTTTATCTGCCTTATGTATTGACCAGATCATTAAGATCTGGATCAAAACAACCATGCCCCTGGAGCACAATACCAAGGTATTGGGTAAATACCTGCAACTTTATTTTATTGAGAACAATGGAATGGCCTTCGGCATGCAATGGGGAGGAGATTCGGGAAAGATATTTCTAACCGTGTTCCGGATTGTTGCCTGTATCTTGATCGCATGGTTCTTGTACGATCTTTCTAAAAAATCTACGGATAAATTTAAAATGACCGTTTTTGCCTTAATATTTGCAGGAGCTGCAGGTAATACCATTGATTGTATTTTTTATGGAGAAATATTTTCTGCCAGCAGATACAATACAGTGGCTACCTTATTCCCTGCAGATGGAGGATATACAGGACTGTTCAAGGGCAAGGTGGTGGATATGTTCTATTGCGAATTGTGGGACATCAAGCAAAGTGATGCCTCCTGGTTACCGGGATTTCTCTTTCAGCCCGGGATGGATGGTGAACGTCATTGGATCTTTTTTCGTCCAATCTTTAATTTTGCAGACTCCTGCATTTCAGTGGGTGTTGTAATGCTCATTATCTGGAACAAAAGATTTTTTGGAAAAAAAACCAATCCGAAGGCTGAAACCGACCCCATAGAAATCTAAGTATTCGCTGGTGGTGCTGGGTTTTGCCAATTCGGTGTTAAAGAATTGGAACTGTCTTTCTTAATAGGGATCCCGCCCGGACCAATATATTGTACTTTTTTACTGAAAGCGAGCATAGGAAAAAAAACGATGCTTAAAAAAAACAATCCTACGCCAAATCCCTCATCTTTCCCAAAACTTTTGGCCACAGCCATATAAGTTACAATTTTTGCATAAATACTGATGAATGGAATAAAGTGCAATACAAAAGTGGTAATATCCTTTCCGGCGATCTCGCAAGCAAGCACATATACACGATAGCCAGGAATAATACCTTTCCAACCTTCATATCCTGCCTTTTCGAAAAGTTTCCACCTCACAATAGACATGAAGATCCAAACAGGGATCAATATCATCAGCTCACAGAGAACTGCAATTAATGGGAGGGCCGCGCTATCGTCCATAATGAATAAGTAATTGAGGTTTTAAAAATATACATTATTTATAGATCTTCCATTTTTTACTATCTAAAGGTATAATCAACTCCGGTTACTTGCGACAATAAAGTTTCGGGAGCATCTAATATTTGTGCATTTTTTGAAGGAACCGGTGTAACCGGTGAATTGGCAGCAAGATATTCTAATAAGACCTCATGTATCGTAGTACTTGTATTCTGAGCATCGGCCACCCCTTTTATCCGGCAAAGCATATCCAAAGGATCACCATCCCGTTCACAGGATAAAATGGAATACTGCTTTTTCAGGTCAATGGATTCGCCTTTACATGTGATGCTTTTTACCCTAGATCCCATTGGTGCAAAAGCATGAAAACCTACTTCCATTCCTTTAAATTTAACCATCCATCCACCAATTCGCTTGGAGGCATCTTTGGCAAATACGTTGTTCAACTCTTTCTCCAGCCATTCACCTATTTGCAGACCTGTTACCTTGGCTGTTCTTAGCACATGATCTACTGGTAACATATCAAATATAAAACCATTTGTAATAGGGATATTTCCGCTACTATCTGGTGTTGCACGAGGAGGGCAGAACCTGAACCCATTTACCAAGGCAATGTCTATTTCCGGAAATTTCCATTTCATGGCATTTAATATCAACGTATCGATAGGATTTTCTACCACAAAGTACCGATATAACGGAATGGTACTATAACCTACTACGGTATTGATATGTTCTTTATAAGTAGATTCTTTTTCTTCCAATAGCTCCTGAATTTTACCATCTGACTTTATTTGAGAAGTGGTTACTTCTAACAACTCATATTCATCTTTTGTTATTATTCCATTTTCTATGGTTAAATCCAATTTACCTATGAACGAGCCAAATGCACCGGGCTCCACTACCTTTGCATATTTACATTCTATAGGTTTGCGAACTCTTTCGTGAGTATCGCCACCAAGGATATAATTAACACCATCACATTCGGGCATATTGGCCAAAGCAATTTGTTGTGATAAACCTAAATGGGCAATGATGATAACGAAACTGCATTGTTCCTGATTCTTTAACACATCCACGTAATGAGCTAAATTTTCCTCTGGTTTTGTATAAAGGATTCCTTTGCTATAGCTGGGGTTTTGGCGGGTAGGCACCCAAGGGTCGGTATAACCCAAAAAACCAATCTTCGCTCCGGCAACATTCCAAATAGTATATGGCTGGAAGATCAATTCGCCCTTTTTACCCTCTCCCAGATCATGGTACATATTAGCGCAAATTTTGGGGGCATTCAACGATCCCAATAATGTTTGCATGTTTTTTTTACCAAACACTACTTCCCAATTACCTGGCAAGTACAAATCGTAGTTCAAAGCATTTAAAATAGGAACGAAAGCTCTTCCGGTGGTTTTTACACTTAGTTCACTTCCCTGGAACATATCACCAGTATCAATAATAAAGGTATTTGGGTTTTTCTTTTTTAGCTTTTGTAACATGGATGCGATATATGCATAGCCGCCTGTTTTGCGAAAAACAGCCTGGTTATTTTCCCAGAATAATTCATCGTGAGGGTGAATTTGGCAATGAACGTCGGTCGTTTGAAGGATGCTTACCGTGGTTGACTTTGAATTCAAGGTATCATCCTTGTTCTCTTCATTTTCAGAGGCCAACATTTCATGGCTGTCACCAGTCATGCCTGACAAGGGTGAAACAATTGCAGCACCAGCCCCTAGCGCAGCGATCGATTTGATAAAATTTCTTCTGCTCTTCTTTTTCATTCTTAATAACTAAAAGCCTCCTTTTATATAACTCCAGCCTTCTTCTTGCCTTTCAACAATTTCCGCTATGCCTGCGGGTACAATTTCCGCTTCCGGCAACAAATCTTCTGCTTTAATACTTCGTTGGGTCATGGTATTTTGACAAGCTACAAACTTAACTCCCTTTTTTTTCAATTCCATAATGGCCTTTACATGCTTCGACTTAGTGGTGAGCAAATAATCTATTCCATTGTTATAGCATACCACCTCAATTTGAGCACTTGGCCAATGATCCGTAATGTTTTGCAATTGCTTTGTAAAAGCTTTTTGCTGCATACTATCATTCGCATTGGTAAATTGAAATACTATTTTATGCTGAGTTGTTTGAGCAAATGTAGTTGTTACAATACTCATGAAAATAACCAGTGACCATAATTTTAATTGGCTCATATATGTACTATTTTGATTTTTCGTTTTTTTTCTTTTCATCTGCAATGAGTTGGAACGGTCCAAATTTATGCTGTTCTTCCGAGAATTTGTCGGCATAAGGGCCAAATGGATGGTCAACCGGCTTTTCGGCTATGTTAGGCCAATCGGCACTTAGGTTTTTTGATGGCCTGGGTTGAGAATTAATGAAAGCGGCTAAATCCCATGCTTCTTCATCACTCAACAATGGGTTTTGAAAGGTGGCTCCCTGAGGCATATTGTATTTGATAAAACCCGCAAAACGACTCATGCGATATAATCCGGCACCATGGTTATACGAATTTTTACCCCAGAGAGGAGGATAGGTATATTCAATTTTATCTGCTGCCAATAAACCTTCTCCATTTGCCTGATGACAACTCTGACATTTTACCACAAATAATTCTTTGCCTTTTACAGGATCGGCGGGCCTATCTAAATAAGGAAGTTCAAATATCCCCGACCCTTTCGGTTTTTCTCCTTTTTTTACGTCTTTACCAATAAACTCAATATACGACTTGATGGCTTGCATCTCTTTACTATCTAAGGCCAAGGCTGTGCCATTGAGGCTTCGCTCTATACAGTCGTTGATGCGCTTGTAGATATCTTCTTCTTTACCACTCCTTGCCCTGTATTTTGGATAAGTGGAAAACACAGCTCCGTAATTGTTGCCCCATGCTTTTGTTCCTGCTTCTAAATGGCAATTTTGGCAATTCATTCCATTTGTTATTTTCGCCACGCTACCATTTGGACCTAAATATTTTGCGGTATGTGCTATTAATTCTTGGCCATACTCAATTTGCGATTTGATATTGCTATCGGGTGGAATGGAATTGATATCAGCGGCGGACCAATAGGTGCTTAATTCTTCCTTTAGCTTTTTTTCGTTTTGCCATTTTTCGTACTCTATTTTTTTATTTTGTTCAGCATGAATTTCTGATTTGCTTTTTTTGAACAATGCGGTGAGATCTGGTTGGTAAATAGCAAAAAGGGTAATGATGATCATGCTAAAAAGCATGAGAGCAATGACTCCCACCAATCGACGAATGCTTTTTACTAAGCTATCAATGATGATCTTGTCCTTTTCTTTTTCCTCCATACTTTCTTTGGTGCGGTAGCTCCCCTAAAATATAGGTTCACTCGCCAGGGATAGTGTTAAGTAAAAATAAGTAAAAAGATGAAGCCCTCGTCCAAAAACAGATCAGAAAATGTTCAAGATGACTTGGTGAGATAGAGGGCTATTTTGTGATCCCCGATTTTTTTGCAAAGAAGGCAGCAAAGTCCTGCATATCCTGCGCCAGCTCCTGATCGTTGGTAGCCCTTACCATGGCCTCACTCATGGAGATGATGTTCTGATATACGAAGTAATACATTTCTTCTACCATCAGATCTTTGTTCCACAGATCAATACGCATAGAATTGTTTTCCTTTACATCCCAAAAGCTCAACATCATGGCTTTTACTTCGCGGTCTTGTTGAATGCCGCTATCGGTTGCGATCCAGCTCAATCTTTCCGGATTGTTGTTTTCATCGCTACCTATTTTAATATTGATCTCTGATTCTTTTTTTACCATGTTCTTTCTGTTATTCGTTATCCGTTAACCGTTATCCATGAACGAATATCAGTTAACGAATAACTATTTTTTCGGTTTATAACGGCTTGAATTCAATATCTGTTTTGAGTTATTGTTCATCAATAATTGTTCTACCGTTATATTTTTATTGTTCTTCATAAAAGCCGTAACCACTTTCCATCCGAGCCATATTCCGGTCCTGCCTGGTGACTCGTCGGGCATGCCGGCGCTAAAAGGAGCTTCGCCGCAATATTTATTGATGAGTTTAAAATCTTTGGTATACAATAATTTTTTTTCTACAAAAAACGACCACATCATAAACTCATTGCTATTGCAAAACTTTAATTGACTGGTCGTGTACCCGAATTTAATGGAATCATGTACATAGGGCAATGTTTTATCTACTAAATACATGATCTTTCCCTGATAGATCATTTCATCCAGCATATCAAGCCTGGGCTGTCCATTGTCGAACTCAGCACTGATCCATCCACGCATCAGGTCGGTTACCATGTACTCTTTTTCTTTTCTGTATTTAATATATTCAGGTAAATGCGCATAGTATTTGCTTGATTTACCTAGGTACTGATCCAAAGAGATGCAGATAGTACTGTCTAAAGCCACTACCACATTGTTAAAACCGAAGTTATAGGTAAGTACATTTGGAATGGGTCTGTTGGGCAAATAATATTTATAGTATTTAAAGGCCTGGGTTACTTCTTTTTTGAAACCTTCCAGGTCGGCAAATTTAGTGGCGACTTCCTGATGTAATTCCTGGATATCCTTGTCGAATAAAAATGCCTTGATATATACCTGGGCGGTACTGTCCTGTAAACTTGCAATGCGGGTAAGATTGCTAAAATACAATTCAGTAAAGTAGGGGTATTTTTGATCGAGTTTTTGCAGGCTTTCCCATGAAACGGAATCTTTTTTAAGCGTTTCCACCTCCTGGTCGAAACGGATCAGATCAATATTTACCTCGATTTTTGATACATCCGGGACCTTTTTGCCTCCACAGGCAACCAGGAACAAGAGGGGTAAAAGCAGGAGATTGATTCGTTTCATGGCACAAAAATAAGATGATTTTCGGGTTTCCGGCCTGTACCGGGATAGGAGCGGTATCCTTTTCAGATGTCAGCGGTCAGATGTCGATTCCCAGGCCTTTTGCCTATTCTTTCTGACATCTGAGCACTGACCTCCGCCATCTGAAAAGATATAGCGTATAGCCCGGACAGGCAGGCCCCAGGCGCCCGGCTTTGCCGGGGTAGGCCCTTAAAATTAACTAACAATTCATCCTACAAACGATTTTTTTTTACATTTTTGCATCCCACGTTAATATAAATATTACGCCGGCTCTAAAAACAATGAATTTCAAGGCGGCCGAAACCGAAAAAGCGGAGTTTACTCTAGTAAATGAGCTTTTAGAGGTTGAGGACAACGCGGAAATTAGAAGTTTTTAGAGGCGGGCTTAAAAAAACAAAATCATATGGCAAAAATTAAAGTAGCGAACCCGGTTGTAGAAATGGACGGCGATGAAATGACCCGTATCATCTGGAAATTTATTAAAGACAAACTCATCCTGCCATATTTGGACGTGGATATTAAATATTATGACCTGGGAGTGGAATACCGCGATCAAACGGAAGATAAAGTAACCGTTGAGGCGGCCGAGGCCATTAAAAAATATGGAGTAGGGATTAAATGTGCCACCATTACACCCGACGAGGCCCGTGTAGAAGAATTTAAATTGAAAAAAATGTGGAAATCGCCCAATGGAACCATTCGTAATATCCTGGATGGTACTGTTTTTCGTGAACCGATCGTGATGAAGAATGTACCTCGTTTGGTAACCACCTGGGACATGCCAATCGTGGTTGGACGTCATGCTTTTGGTGACCAATATAAGGCAACGGATTTTTTGATCCCTGGAAAAGGAAAGTTAACCATTAAGTTTGAAGGGGAAGATGGAAAAACCATTGAACACGAAATTTTCCAGTTTACCGGACCAGGTGTGGCCATGGGTATGTATAATGTAGAAGAAAGTATTTATGGTTTTGCCCGCAGTTGTATGAATGTGGCTTTACAGAAAAAATGGCCCTTGTATTTAAGCACAAAAAATACCATCCTGAAAAAATACGACGGAAGGTTCAAAGATATTTTCGAAGAAGTGTACCAAAAAGAATACAAAGCAAAATTTGATGCCGCAGGCATTACTTATGAGCATCGTTTGATCGATGATATGGTAGCCTCAGCCATGAAATGGAATGGTGGTTTTGTTTGGGCCTGTAAAAACTATGATGGTGATGTTCAATCCGACTCAGTTGCACAAGGTTTTGGTTCATTGGGATTAATGACCTCTGTATTGGTAACTCCGGATGGAAAGATCATGGAAGCAGAAGCGGCCCATGGAACGGTTACACGCCACTATCGCGATCATCAGGCAGGCAAAAGGACTTCAACCAATCCCATCGCATCCATTTTTGCATGGACCCGTGGTTTGGAGTTCCGCGGAAAACTAGACAATAACCAGGAGTTGATCAACTTCTGCCAGGCATTGGAAAAAGTTTGTATTGATGTGGTAGAAAGTGGAAGAATGACCAAGGATTTGGCGGTATGTATCCATGGTAACAAAGTGGAACATGGTAAACATTATTTATATACCGAAGAATTTTTAGATGCCATTGATGCACAGTTGAAAGAAGTTTTGGCGAAACAATTGGTGAGCTAAACTTTTTATAAATGATAATTGAAGGAAAGACCGGTTTAGCCGGTCTTTTTTTTGCTGTCTTCTCCATTTAGGGTCGCTAAATCGTGTACTGCAACGTACTTTATTTGCATTTTCCCCGTTATAGGTCTAACTTTCAAGTGTGAAAAAGACGTTTGTTATATGGCAGTTTGTTCTCCTATTTTTGGTATTGTGCTCATATACCTATTCCCAAACAGACCGTATCATCAATATTCATTTATCTAAAGACATGGAACCTATTTCGGGAACCATGAACTTTATCATTGACCCGATTGATTCTGCTGTATTGGGATATGGTTTTACCGATAAAGAAGGGCGCTGCAGTTTCTCACTATCCAGGTCTTTAAAATCAAGAAAATTTTTATTCAAAGTATTTGGGATGGGATATAAGAGCACCATGATGGAAATCGACCATTGGCAGTCTGAAAGGGTGTATTACCTTCCATGGGAATATGAGACCACTCGTTTGCTAACAGTGTATGTACATAAAAATGGACCTTTGATGGTGCACGACAATCCGGTTCTGGATAGTATTCCATTTGTTTACTACCGGCGATATTGTGATACTGCAAATTATTATGCGGAAGTTTCGTCGAAAGCATTTGAAAGATATCAAATGGATAGGCTCAACTTCGAAAAGGAAATGGCTTGGATAGACTCCGCAAAAAAGGCAAGTCCCGAATTAAGCTTCCTGTATCCTCAAATACCGGCTCCACCCGAATGGCTGGTTCAGGAAGAACTTTGCACGTCTGTTTGTGAGCATTTTTGGATAGAAGGTGGTTGGGAAAGATTCTATGAACCCTTTAAAAAGAGCATTTCATTTCAAACGACCTTGCGTAATAACAAGAAACTCCGGGTTTATTTTAGTTTTGATTCGAACGAGGAACCATTTGTTGAGAGAATAGTGGTTTGTAACAAAAAGCTTAGGAGAATCAAATCGTTGACCCGTTTTTGCAAAAAATTTGAAGAAGAAAAAATGAAATGGCACCTAATTAAACTGAATGGAAGATCTGCCAAATTGAACAATGAGATGGAATTCTATATCGACTTTATTTATGAGAAGCATTAGCTTTATTCTTCCTGCTTACCATAAATACCCCAGTAAATATCATCGCGGCACAACCCACTAATACCCAGGTAATGGAATCTTTTCCCAACCAAACACTATGTACCGTGGCAATAATAGGCTGGATATAAATAAAAATACCCACTACTGAGCTGTCTACATGCTTCAACGCATATATATTAAAGAGATAAGCGATAAAAGTAACTCCTACGATCACAAAGCCCACTTTCCAATAAATATCGGGCCTGAAGGTTTCCCATTGAATTTCGCTTGCCTGGTTAAACCCAAAAGGCAGAACGAATAATAAACCAAACGTAAATACCCAGGTGATCACGGTTAAAGGTTTGTATTTCCTCATCAATGGTTTGGCAAAGAGAAAATAGATGGCGTAAGAGATCGCATTGAGAATAATAAAAATATTCCCCAGCCATGTTTTTGAGGAAAGGTCCATACTTCCTTTACTATATACAATAATGGCAATGGCACCGCAAGCTCCCAGCATGGTACCCACTATTTTTAACCAGGTAAGTTTTTCTCTTGAAAAAATCACCCCAATGATCAATATAGTGATCGGTGTAACCGACATGAGGATACTTCCATTAATAGGGGTAGATAAATTGAGTCCTTCAAAAAATAACAATTGGTTAACCGCCACGCCAAATAATCCTCCAGCGGCAAATAAAGGAAAGTCCTTTGTTTTTATTTTTTCGTAACCAGTGATGAGCAACAATATCCAAAACATGAGGGTAGCTCCAATGGCCCTGACCAATACAAAGCCGGAAGGTTTAATAAATTCCGGCATGACATCTTTGGCAATTACAAAATTGATCCCATAGATGGCATTTACAATAAATAATGCTAAAAAAGGGACGAGTAGGGGCTTTTTCATTTTTTTATAAGCAATGTATCCGGCTCATGCCGAATAGTTTTGCTATTATTGTGACGACAAAATTACAGAATAAATTTCTGCTTGTGTTAGAGACAACCTTTTTTTCCACCATACTTCTTCCAGTTTCGTTGGCATTTATTATGTTGGGTATGGGCTTGTCGTTAACTCGTAAAGACTTTGCAAATATATTTTTACGTCCTAAGGCCGTATTGGTAGGATTGGCTGCACAAATGCTTGCCCTTCCCGTCATTGCTTTTTCCATTGCCTGGATCTTTCCAGTTCCTAATGAAATCAAGGTGGGATTATTCCTCATCGCTATTTGCCCGGGAGGTGCTACCAGTAATTTGCTGAATTATTTATTGAATGGGAACCTGGCCCTTTGTGTTTCTCTTACTACTATCAATAGTTTTATTACACAAGCCTCTATTCCATTATTGCTCAACCTTGCTTTGCGATTTTTTATGCATAGCGAAGCGGATGTTCAACTCTCGTTTGTAGAAACCCTGAAGCATATTGTTTTGATCACCCTGGTTCCGGTAATAGTTGGGATCGTCATCGCCCATTATTATCCTAGGTTTTCTGAAAAAACCAGAAAACCGATGAAACAGGTGATGCCCGCCTTGATGGCCATTGCATTGTTAGGTGCCATCATTTTGGAAAAGAAAGACCATGTGGTAGAAATGACCACCAGCGATTATATCACCATTGTACCTATGGCCCTTCTATTAAATGCGGGTGCCTTGTTTGCAGGATATTATATCGCAAAATGGTCGAAGCTGAGCAAGAAATCCTCCGTGACTATCAGTCTTGAAGTGGGCCTGCACAATACTGTACTTGCCATTTATATTGCCACAGCTTTATTAAAGAGTCCTACCATGGCTTTACCCGCCATTATATATGCCATGTTCACCTTCTTTACCAGTGCTGCTTTTGGGATCTGGAAATCGGGAGTAAAGGTTCCGGTGAAGTCTTTGTTTACCGGCAAAAAAGAGTAAGTTTTACTCATTTTTAGGGGAAAATGGGCCATTTTTAGCCCGTTTTGGCCATTTTTTAAGGATTTTGTTGATAAAATTCAACCTTCGTATTGTTATTTATCTACTTTTGAACCCTGGTTTTAAACCCCAAAAATATGGATATTAAAGAAATTCAAGACCTTATTAAGTTTGTAGCTAAAAGCGGTGTGTCGGAAGTTGAGCTGGAAACCAAAGGTGTAAAGATTAGAATATGTACAGGGAAAGAAGTGGCTTATGTTCAACAACAGGTGGTAACACCCCAGGTGGTAACCGCCCCGCAGGTAGTTAACCAAGCACCGGTTAACCAAACCAATACGAATCCTACCACTACCAATAATCAGCCTGCTAACACGGGTGCTGATGATTCAAAATATATTACCATCAAATCTCCGATGATCGGAACTTTTTATCGTCGTCAATCACCCGACAAACCTTTATTGGTGAATGTAGGTGATGAGATTAAACCAGGTCATACTTTATGTATTATCGAAGCCATGAAACTATTCAATGATATTGAATCGGAAATTTCGGGTAAGGTTGTAAAAGTATTGGTGGATGATGCTTCTCCGGTTGAATATGATCAACCTCTATTTTTAATTGACCCTGCTTAATCTGGCAGAATAGAATGTTTTAATTTAACAGCTGATACAGTATGTTCAAAAAAATATTGATAGCCAATCGAGGAGAAATTGCTTTGCGTGTTATTAGAACATGTAAAGAGATGGGCATTAAAACAGTGGCGGTTTATTCAACGGCAGATCGGGATAGTTTACATGTTCGTTTTGCCGATGAGGCAGTTTGTATAGGTCCTCCACCAAGTAAGGAATCTTACCTAAGCATGAAAAATATTATTTCTGCTGCGGAAATTACCAATGCAGATGCCATACATCCGGGTTATGGTTTCTTGTCGGAAAATTCAAAATTTTCAAGGATATGTCAGGAACATGGGATCAAATTTATTGGACCAACCCCTGAGATGATCGACTCTATGGGCGATAAAGCCAATGCAAAAGCAACCATGATCAAAGCCGGTGTGCCTTGTGTTCCCGGATCTGAGGGGTTGTTGGATGACTTGAAGCAGGCTAAAAAAACCGCCAAAGAAATAGGATTCCCGGTGATCATTAAAGCAACTGCCGGTGGTGGTGGAAAAGGAATGCGAATCATTTGGAAAGATAGTGAACTGGAAGAAAACTGGGATAAAGCCCGCCAGGAAGCGGCCGCTTCATTCGGGAATGATGGGATGTATATGGAAAAATTCATCGAAGAACCGCGCCATATTGAAATCCAGATAGCCGGAGACCAGTTTGGAAAGGTTTGTCATTTGTCGGAAAGGGATTGTTCCATACAACGCAGACACCAGAAACTGGTAGAAGAAACCCCTTCTCCTTTTATGACGGATAAATTGAGAGATGCCATGGGAAAAGCTGCTATTAAAGCAGGAGAGGCGATTAGCTATGAGGGGGTAGGTACCATTGAGTTCCTGGTTGATAAGAACCGGAACTTCTATTTTATGGAAATGAATACAAGGATACAGGTAGAACATCCGATCACCGAAGAAGTAATTAATTACGACCTGATCAAAGAACAAATAAAAATTGCGGCCGGCATTCCAATCAGTGGTAAAAACTATGTTCCCCAAATGTGTGCCATTGAATGCAGGATCAATGCTGAAGATCCATATAACGATTTCCGCCCTTCACCAGGTAAGATCACTCATTATCATTCGCCGGGAGGTCATGGGGTAAGGGTTGATACCCACGCTTATGCCGGGTATATCATTCCTCCTTATTATGACAGCATGATCGGAAAGTTGATCGTGGTACACCAAACCAGAGAAGAAGCTATTGATACCATGTTGAGAGCCTTGCAGGAATATGTGATCGAAGGAATAAAGACTACCATCCCTTTTCATATTCAATTGATGCAAAACGAAAGCTTCAGGAAAGGAAAGTATACCACTAAATTCATGGAGACTTTTGTATTAAAATAAAGACAATATTTATAAAAACAGGGAAGGGGGCTGAATGTCCCCTTTTTTTTGCCTTATAATTTATAAGTTCCCTTGTATCGAATATCCAGGTCAATGAACACGGAAGACATGGGGTTTACCGATAGATTTTGTGCCCCGATAACAAAGTAGGGTTGTTTGGCATTTAAAATGTCTTTAATTAACTGGCAAGATACCGACCCGCTTTTTTCACTTTCATTGACTCCGAGTGTTACATTGATCACATCTTCATCGCTAGGGGATTCTATGCCATCAGCAAATTGGTCGGCCGAAACATATATTTTCACGGTGGCCACAAAAGCATTGTTTTTGCGAACTTTATAATTAATGGAGATCTCTTCAAAGGTTACTTCATGCTCCAGGATAAAAGCAGGAGTTTCAAATACAGCTTCTACATATACACCATAGGTATTGGGAAGCTCAATGGTATTGTCTTCGGAGCTGAGGTCGAATCCACAACCTCCTATCCCGATGGCTAGAAGTGCTGCTAACAAAATTTTGCTGATTTTTCTCATCGTTGTAATTTTAGTCGTTATAACAGCCCGAAAAAAATTAGTTAGGAATGATCATTTTAAAACCAATTCCGTGTACTACTTGTATTTTTACATTCTCGTCCAAACTTAGGTATTTTCTCAACTTCGAAATAAATACATCCATGCTCCGCCCGGTAAAGTAATCATCCTTGCCCCATACGGATTTTAACAATACTTCTCTGGTAATGATTTGGTTTTTATGAAGGCATAAAAGACGGAGAAGGTTGGCTTCTCTTTCGGTAAGCCTTTTAATATCATCTCCCAGAATAAGGCAATATTCTTTGTAATTGAAAGTGTATTTCCCAATAGGGAACACGTCTTTATCGGCACCATCGTTATCAAGGGTCCCCGTTCTTTTAAGCAGGTTTTCTACCCTTAATAGAAATTCTTCCGTTGAAAAAGGTTTTGTAATGTAATCATCTGCACCTATTTTCAAACCTTTGATCTTATCATCCGATAATGATTTGGCAGATAAGAAAATAATGGGTACGGATGCATCTACTTTCCTGATAAACTCAGCCACCTCGAAACCATCCTTATTGGGGAGCATGATATCAAGTATACAAAGCTGAAAAGAATCAGTCCCAAATTTTTGAATTGCATCATCACCATCCATGCAATGTTTTACGGTATAACCTTTTTCTTCGAGTACTTCTTTTACAACGAAGCCAAGGTTCATATCGTCTTCTACATATAAGATATTAATATTTTTTTTCTCTTCTGTCATGAATGGTAGGTTTTTAAATAAATAGTAAAGGTTGATCCTTTCCCAGGGATGCTTTGTAGATAGATCTTTCCGTCATGCGATTCAACTATCTTTTTTACATAGCTTAGCCCCAGACCAAATCCTTTTACATTATGCACGTTCCCGGTAGGTACTCTAAAGAACTTTTCGAAGATATGTTTTTGGGCCTCTCTCGGAATTCCAATCCCATGATCCTCAATTTCAACGACTAATTTACTCTTTTTATTAGAAGTTCTTATACTCAGATAGGGATTTTCCTTGGAATACTTGAGGGCATTATCCACCAGGTTATAAATAACATTTACAAAATGATCCTTGTCTCCTTCCACTATAGACTCTTTGGCATCAAGGTGTATATCCAATTTACATTTCGCATTTTCGATCCTTACCATCATATTTTCAGTAATGGCAGCTATCATTTCATTAAAATCGAAACGTTCCTTTTTTAACTTGTTTTTCACATTATCCACCATCGCAATTTTCAGGATCCGTTCTACCTGACCCTTTAAGCGGTTGGTTTCATCCCTGATAATATTGGCATAGGTGGTCACTTTTTCGGGATTGGACGAAATATTCCCTCTGATGAGGGCATCGCTGCTTACCTGTATGGTGGCGATAGGTGTCTTGAACTCATGCGTCATGTTATTGATAAAATCTGTTTTCATTTCGGAGAGCTTCTTTTGCTTGAAGATCACAAAAACGATATAAACAAAGAACCCGATCACAATGAGGATACCTATGCTGGAATAGATCATCACGCCCAATTGCCGGGCGATATAGACATTTTTGGTAGGAAAATAAACGGCAAATTTATGGCTATCAGGGGCCATTTTTATCTTGGGAAAATTGATCTGCTCCACTTTCTCCAGGTTATTTTTATGCCGCCAACTGTAGCTTCGCCACTGAACCGAATCTAAAAAACAATCATATACCGCAAACTGAAAGTCAAGATCAATATTGTAACGGCCAAATTGGAGTACCAGTAGATTTTGTAGGTGATCTGGATCGGCGGTTCCTGCCACATTTACTAAAAAATAATTTCCAGATACCTGTTGCACCGGGTCCAAAATGCTAAGCGTATCATTGTTGAACAAATTGATCTGGCTGGCCACTGAATTTAAAGCCAGGTTGACCCGGTTGTTGAATTGCTCATCCGTGAGCATATAAGATCTCCTTACCCAATAAATCTGTAACCATACCAATGCAGCAAGGGTCATGGTTACGAGGATTACAATAATTCTAATGGTCCTGGACGTCACCTAATTCAATGGTTTGGGAGCAAAGCTACTACTAAATTCACGATTGTATGGTGTGGGATATACGATTAACAGCCTATTAACGCTCTAAGCCCCCATCTTCAAATCTAATGATCCATTTTATTACCCCATGACATGGAGGGCTTACATGTTCTTATAGCCTTTTCCCCACTCTTCCAATTCTTCCTTGCTCCATAACGAGGGATAGAATATCCTAAGCTGGAACCTGGGAGGTAAATATTTCTGCCAATTGGTGCCCCCGGTTGCCTTGATATCCTCCGGGTCTTTCTGCAGATATCTAACGGCAGATTTATAATGCGATAGAGGCCAATTTATATTTACATTCAGATCAAATTGCTTCAGTTCCTGGACAAGTTCCGGGTCTTTTTGATCGGCATCCGATAGTTGGAGGTATCGATCAAACAAGGTTTTTCCCTGGAGCATTTCAGCCGTATCTATAATTTGGTCGGAATACTTTTGCTCAAATTGTTTAAGGGTAAGCGTTTTCTTCCCACTGGCCAATTCCGTAGCCCCCTTTTTCCAATAGATATTATTATACATATCACGGATCGAAGCTTGCTTATTTTTTCGCATTTCCTCTTTTACTTCTTTATCAACGAGCTCGATGAATGGTGTGGCATATACTTCAATGATCCTGTATTGAGCCGATTGAAATCCACTGGCTGGCAATAATGACATCCTGAATTTTAGGAATTGATCCACTTCCATACCGGTTACCATGATCTCAAAAGAACGGGTGAGGTTCTCGAAATAAGAGTTGATACGATGGATCCTGGTTTTTAAAAATGAAACCGACAGCTCCTTGGTAGAGGTGATCTGTTTTAATTCATGTAAACTGAGTTTAAAATAAAGCTCGGTAATCTGGTGGTACATGATAAAAATTTCCTCATCGGGAAAAGGAGTTTTAGGATTTTGAAGGCTGAGTAAAGTATCTACATGTATATAGTCCCAATAGGTAAGATAATCAGCATACAATAATCCGTCAAGGTATGAAACAAGGTCTTGCCCCATGGCATTATATTTTTCCTGAAGTTGGGCTAACCTTTGCTGCATTTCATTGCTTATTTCCATAGGATATAAAAATTTATGGCCAAAGGTATAAAGATTCTTTTGGCTACACCATGAGATAAATCAGGTTTAAAACCAAAGAATCCCTTATCTTTGCTCAAAATTACGGAGATGCTGGTTTATCTTACCAGAAAGGAGCATTTTAATGCGGCTCATAAGCTGTATAATCCTAGCTGGACCAAAGAAAAGAATGATGAAGTATATGGCAAATGCGCCAATGCAAATTGGCATGGACATAATTTTGATCTATATATTACGATTAAAGGAGCTCCTGATCCAGAAACCGGCTTCCTTTTCGACGTAAAAAAGCTGAGTCAGCTCATCCAGGAACATATTACCGAACAATTAGACCATAAAAACCTGAACGTCGATGTGCCGTTTATGAAGGATAAAATATGTTCTATTGAAAACCTGGTATATGAGATCTGGCACCAGTTGTTGCCTCATCTTCCTGCCGGAGTTAGCTTGCATTGTGTTAAACTCTATGAAACCCCCAGGATTTACGTTGAATACTTCGGGGATTAAATTATTTTTGTAATATGCAATCTGGACAAGTAGCTGTTTTTAGGAAGGAACATTTTAATTCGGCTCACAGGCTGTTTAACCCGGAATGGGATGATGCTACCAACCTGAAAGTATTTGGAAAATGTGCCAACCCGAATTACCATGGACATAATTACGAACTGGTAGTAAAAGTTACCGGAACTCCAGATCTCAAAACAGGTTACGTGATCGACCTAAAACTATTAAGTGATCTTATTAAAAACGAAGTAGTGGATCGATTTGATCATAGGAACTTAAACTTAGATATTCGGGAGTTTAAAAATTTAAATCCAACTGCCGAAAATATTGCCATTGTTATATTTAATATACTAAGACCGAAAATAGATAGTAACCTTTCGCTTCTTATCAGACTCTATGAAACTGAAAGAAACTTTGTAGAATATGAAGGATAATAAAGAAACCATGGAAAAAGAACCAACCGTATACCATAAAACAGAAAATTTTCCCGAGGAAACCACCTTGAAATTGGCAGCATGCTATCGGGACATCATTATCGGGCTTGGAGAAGATGTGAATAGAGAAGGGCTGCTGAAAACACCTCTAAGGGTGGCCAGGGCCATGCAATATTTAACCCATGGATATCATGCAAATCCAAAGGAGATATTAAAGTCAGCCATGTTTGAGGAGGATTATAGTGAAATGGTGATCGTAAAGGACATCGAAATATATTCGATGTGTGAACATCATATGATCCCGTTTTTTGGCAAAGCCCATATTGCCTATATCCCCAACGGACGTATTTGTGGGCTTTCGAAGATCCCAAGAGTGGTGGATGCTTTTGCCAGGAGATTGCAGGTTCAGGAAAGGCTTACCATGGAGATCAGGGATTGTTTACACGAGGTGCTACAGCCCCTGGGAGTAGCGGTGGTAATGGAATGCCACCACCTTTGCATGCAAATGAGAGGTATTCAGAAACAAAACTCTGTGACCACCACTTCTGCTTTTACCGGTGAGTTCGAAAAACAGACCACCCGTCAGGAATTCATCTCCCTTTTATCGGCTAAACTTAGCTGATAATCAATATAATTGTGATAAATTAAAATCATTTTTATATTCGTATCGTTATTAAACGACTCAAGCGAATGAAGGCATTAATTTTTCCAGGGCAGGGTTCTCAGTTTCCGGGAATGGGAAGTGATATTTACAATTCATCTCCACAGGCCAAAGAACTTTTTGAACAGGCCAATGAAATATTGGGCTTCCGAATTACAGATATCATGTTTAACGGAAGTGAGGAAGAATTAAAACAAACCAGAGTTACCCAACCTTCTATTTTTTTGGATTCAGTGATCCGCGCCATTATTGCAGGGGATGATTTAAAAGCTGAGATGGTAGCGGGACATTCCCTGGGTGAGTTTTCGGCCTTGGTAACCAACGGTTGTTTATCCTATGAAGATGGATTGAGACTGGTGGCGAAAAGAGCGATGGCTATGCAAAAGGCTTGCGATCTTCAACCTTCTACGATGGCTGCAGTGCTGGCCCTGGATGATGAGATCGTAGAAAGAGTATGTACAGAAATAGATGGGATTGTGGTACCGGCCAATTATAATTGTCCAGGCCAGTTGGTTATTTCGGGAACTGTTGAGGCAGTGACCAAAGCCTGCGAAGCCATGAAAGCCGCAGGTGCAAAAAGAGCCATGCTGTTGAATGTAGCAGGTGCTTTTCATTCGCCTTTAATGGCACCGGCACAGCATGAATTAGAAGATGCTATTCATCAGACTAACTTTAATACGCCGAATATTCCCATCTACCAAAATATCACTGCATTGCCTTCCACCGATCCCGAAGTGATCAAGCAAAATCTTATCAACCAGTTAACCGGAGCTGTACGCTGGACCCAGACGGTCCGGAACATGGTGTCTTCTGGAGCAACTGAGTTTATAGAAGTGGGACCGGGCAAAGTTTTACAAGGATTGGTGAAGAAAATAGAAAGCTCCGTTTCAGCCGGTAGCTATGCCTTTGTTATCTAGCACATACAATCAACTGCAATCAATACAATAAATCATTCTGTTTTGAATAGGTGCAACCCTACTTATTAAAATTGATCGTGGCTTCTAAAGGAAAATAATTGATCAATAGAAGGATGGATAAAACTGCAATAAGCGCAATGATAATAGAAATGGTGAGGAATATAAATTGAAAAATACCGGCGATCAAACTCCTGAATTTCCCATAATCATGGAATCTTTTAGCAGCTACCGTACCATGTGAAATGAGGAGGACCATAAATAATAGCAAACCCCATTTATTGTCTTTGGGATTATCGGAATCCAGAAAATAATAAAACAGCATGATAAGGGTAAGGGGAATAAAATAGACGACATAATTATATACTGCGTAGATCATATGATCTACATAATAATGCCGATGTTTGGATCTCAGAAAAATACGGGAGAAGAAGGCAAAAAGGGGAACGGAAAGAATGATGATATAGACTAAACTTCCGAACAAGGCATGATAGGTGCGCATATGCACCTGGAGTAATGGCTTGAATTCGGGAGAATTTACGTTGATCCCTTTTTTTACTGCTTCGGTAACGGCCTGTTCATGGGCCACCGAATCAATATCAACCATTAAATTAAATACCAGTAAAAAAACCGCACCAAAAACAAAAAACAATCGTATGGGATGGGTATAGGTTTTTCTTCGGCCAGAAGTGTACTCTTTGGCTACCAATCCTGGTTTTGTAAAAAGAAGTTGAAGGGTTTGGTAAAACTTGCCGTCAATATCCAGTAATTGTTTTAAAAATTCTTTTAGAAGATCACCTATGGGTAATTTAGGTTGAACATTTTCCTGTCCGCAATTTGGACAATACCTTTCGGCTGTTTCATGTCCGCAATTAAGGCAGTTTTTTTCTGAACGGAGGACCTTTTTAAACATAAACAATAATACTGAAAATATGGATTTTTACGGCCAGGGGGTGAAGCGATATCGTAGCCGGCCCGGGCAGCCATCTGCCTGTAAGGCAGGCCGAGTGGAAGGGATGACAACCAGGCCGGCCTTTACAGGCTGGCTGCCAGGGTCCGGGTACATAAAGCGGAACACCCGCAGGCCGCCCTTCTATTCCCCAAAGCCGAAGCTATTCCTGCTGGGGACGGGCCCCCCAAATCCATAATTAATACAAAATTAGAACTGTCGAAGTGTCATTATTTCGGTTTTTGGCCTTATTTTAGTGCCCTCGAAATTAATGATAACTGTAGAAGAATGAGTTTTGTAAATAAATTATTAGGTAAAGTATTTGGTGACAAAGCCGCTAAAGACCAAAAAGCACTGGCCCCTGTTGCAGATAAAGTGAATGTAGAGTTTAATCAATTGGCGGGTTTAACCAACGATCAGCTAAGAGAAAAAACATTGGAATTTAAAACCCGCATATCCTCCTACATTCAAACCGAAGAAAATGAAATAAAAGGTCTTCGCGAACAAGTTCAGAATAATCCTGAAATGGATGCACGTGATAAAGAAGAAATCTTCGATAGCATTCATAAATTGGAAGTTACCATTAAAGAAAAAATTGAAAAGATCCTGGAAGAAATTTTACCGGAGGCATTTGCAGTAGTAAAAGAAACCGGTAGAAGATTCAAGGAAAATGAATTTATAGAAGTTACCGCCACCCAATTCGACCGCGACCTTTCGGTAAAAAAGGCGCATGTTACCATACATGGCGATAAAGCGCATTGGGCAAAAAGATGGGACGCAGCAGGTACTGAAGTTGCATGGGACATGGTCCATTATGATGTTCAGTTAATAGGTGGAACCGTTTTGCACCAGGGAAAGATCGCTGAGATGAGCACGGGTGAGGGTAAGACCTTGGTAGGTACTTTACCTATGTATTTGAATGCATTGCCAGGCAAAGGAGTTCACGTAGTTACGGTGAATGACTACCTGGCCCGTCGTGACTCTGAATGGATGGGAACTTTATTTGAGTTTCATGGGTTAAGGGTGGACTGTATCGATAAACATCAACCCAATAGCGAAGAAAGAAGGAATGCCTACCTGGCAGATATCACCTATGGTACCAACAACGAATTTGGCTTCGATTATTTGCGTGACAATATGGTAAGGGTACCCGAAGAAATGGTACAACGTGGACATAATTATGCCATTGTGGATGAGGTGGATTCGGTTTTGATCGATGATGCCAGAACACCCTTGATCATTAGCGGTCCAACACCTAAAGGAGAGAACCAGGAATTTTTAAATTATAAACCTAAAGTAGATAAACTCGTTGCAGAACAAAGAAAATTCCTGAACCTGCAATTGGCAGAAGCAAAAAAACTGATCAATGGAAGCGGAGCTACCAAGGATGAGAAAAAGGGCGGCGAATTCTTATTCAGAGCGCATAGGGGATTGCCTAAAAACTCAGCGTTGATCAAGTTCCTGAGTGAACCCGGGATGAAGGTATTGATGCAAAAAACGGAAAACCATTATTTACAGGATCAACAAAAGGAAATGCATAAGATCGATCAGGACCTGCTTTTTGTGATCGACGAAAAAAATAATACAGTGGATCTTACGGATAAAGGGGTGGAGTTTTTAAGCTCCGACGTATCAGATCCAAACTTCTTTGTATTGCCTGAATTGGCAACTGAGCTAGCGATTATTGAAAATGACCTGATTGAAAAAGAAGAAAAACTGGCCCGCAAAGAAACTTTGATCCGCGATTTCAGCATTAAATCAGAAAGGATCCATACCATCAACCAATTATTAAAATCCTATGCATTGTTCGAAAAGGATGTGGACTATGTAGTAATGGATGGGAAGGTAAAGATCGTTGACGAGCAAACGGGCCGTATTTTGGATGGCCGTCGTTATTCGGATGGTTTACACCAGGCCATTGAAGCCAAGGAAAATGTAAAGGTAGAAGCTGCTACCCAAACGTATGCAACGGTTACGCTTCAAAATTATTTCAGGATGTATAATAAGCTGGCCGGAATGACCGGTACAGCCGAAACGGAAGCTAAAGAATTCTGGGATATTTATAAACTGGATGTGGTAGTTATACCCACCAACAGACCGGTGGTTAGAAAAGATATGAACGATTTGGTATATAAAACCAAGCGTGAAAAATACAATGCCACCATCGACCAGGTGGAGCAATACGTAAAGGAAGGAAGACCGGTCTTGGTTGGTACTACCTCAGTAGAAATATCCGAATTATTAAGCAGGATGCTTAATATGAAAAAGATCAAGCACCAGGTATTGAATGCAAAACTTCACCAGAAGGAGGCGGATGTAGTGGCAGAAGCCGGAAAACCCGGAACCGTTACAATTGCAACGAATATGGCGGGTAGGGGAACGGATATTAAATTAGGTCCTGGTGTGGTGGAAGCAGGTGGTTTGGCCATTATAGGCACCGAGCGACATGAGTCACGCCGGGTTGACAGGCAGTTGCGTGGTCGTGCAGGTAGACAAGGGGATCCGGGATCATCGCAGTTTTTTGTTTCTCTGGAAGATGACCTCATGCGTTTGTTCGGATCAGAACGGTTGGGTAAATGGATGGATACCTTAGGATTGAAAGAAGGAGAAGTGATCTCCCATTCAATGATCACCAATTCCATTGGTAAAGCGCAGGTAAGGGTGGAGGAAAACAACTTTGGTATCCGTAAGAGATTATTGGAGTATGATGATGTAATGAACAAACAAAGGGAGGCGATCTATAAAAGAAGAAGAAATGCGTTGTTTGGTGATCTGTTATCGATCGATATCGATCATATGATACGTGACCTCGCCGAAAATATAGTGAACCAGTTTCTGGAAGAAAGAAATTTCGAAGGATTTGAAGTGGAGCTGTACAAAGTATTCTCTATGGGATCTCCGGTAAATGAAGATGAATTTTTGAGCAGACCGGAAGGAGAAATTGTTGAATTGGTTTTAAAGGGAGCTGAGGAAATTTATAAATCCAGGATGGCTCAGGTGGCTAAGACTGCTTTTCCAGTGATCAAAAATGTATTTGAGACCCAGAGCCAGCAATACGAAAATATAGTTGTACCAGTTACTGATGGATTAAGAGGAACACAAATTGTGGTGAATCTTAAAAAAGCCTATGAGACTCAATGTAAAGAATTGGTGATTGCGATTGAAAAATCCATCAATTTATCCTTGATCGATAATGGCTGGAAAGAGCATTTGCGTGAAATGGATGACTTGAAAACCTCCGTACAAAATGCAGTGTATGAACAAAAAGATCCTTTGTTGATCTATAAGCAGGAATCCTTCCAGATGTTCCAGGCATTCATTAATGAAGTGAATAAGGATATTATTTCCTTCCTGATGAAAACAGTCATCCCGTCAGACAATGTGCAACAAGCACCTACGGTAAAGGCACAACAGCCTAAATTACAAACCAGCCGCACGGATAATACCAACAATCCACAGAATCAGGATACCAGAGAAAAGTCGAAACCACAACCTGTAAAAGTGGATGAAAAGATCGGCAGAAATGATCCTTGTCCATGTGGAAGCGGTAAGAAGTATAAAAACTGTCACGGAAGCAATGTGGCTGTATAATATGCCGCGAGTATTTTCTATACTTATCTCCTTCTCTATATCTGCTGGAGTTTATTCACAGCAATTTTATTCAATCTCCGGTAAAAAATATGAACTAAAAGGTGAGTTGGTATCTACGCTTACTTATCCTGAGGACAAAGACGAGAAAATGATTTCCTATATTTCATTCACCTCCGATTCTATCTATGTTTCTTATGTCCACTATCATACCCGGCTCAAGGAGACTTACCAATATAGTTTGCTAAAAATGGCCTTGAAGGATATTGACACATCAAGGTTTGAAGTAGGCCAGGATAATTTTTATCAGCCCATGGCTTTTTCGTTGAGCATCAGAACACTTGGAAAAGCAAGTAAAGTAAATAGTTTTATGAAGATTGGAGGAGTAGCCAGAGAAATGCAAAACAATTTATCTAGCTTACTGGTGTATTTTGAGTCAAAATCAGATGCGGAAAGTTTTTTAAAGAAAATAATCGAAAGGATCCCTTAATTTTTATATATGCCATACTTTCTAAAAAACGAAGTTTCGAACGATCTTACCTTTACCCATTTATATACAGGTATGAACACTGCCCAATTGGCACAATGGGTAGATCAAAGCTTAACCTCACAAAAATACAAGCTAAGATTTGGGGAAGCAGGAAATGGGGAGTACGAAAAAGGTGACCGTACGATGCGGTTACTTTTTGGAGCTCTGGTGAGCTATTCTAAAATACAGGTAGCCACATTCGCCGTTAACGATTCCACCTCGGGATTAAAAGTGAACCGGACCACTACAGGAATGTCAGGTGGTTTGATTGGCATCAACCAGGTAAAAAAGGAATTGCAGCGCCTGGCCCATGTCTTTTCGCAAATATAATTCTTAATCACACCCCTTCATTTCTTGATGAATGAGTATAAGTTGGGGATCCTTTAATAGGAATGCTGGAATACTATCATTCGGGCCTTTGAAAATGGCCACTAACCTGTTTTTATTCTTGAGGTCCAGGTATTGTTCTTCGGTCGGGATAAAATTATAAGCCGGTAATCCAGTAAAGAACATAGCCTCGATATTGTGTCTTCCTTTTAAATTAAACAAGATCGCATTGGAGGGGAGCTGAAGCTTCTGGAAGATCCTTGTGTTTTTGGCCAACAATTGACTGCATTCATCTTGCTTTCCGAAAAACCCATGCTTTTTTTGCAGGGTAGGGATGTCAATTCTCCAGATGGCTAATGCTAAGAGAAAAACAGCGATCAAGCATTTCTTCAATACACGAGGGATCCCTAGTTTGTTGAACAAACCAAGTAAATAGTTGATTAAAAAGGCAAGTGAAATAAAAACAGGAAGCGCAATCACGAGGGTAAACGATGGCATTTTGGTGGCCGTAAATGTAAAGAACAGAAACACAAGAATAGAAGATAGGAGCAATGCCCCGTATAATTTCTTATCTGGAATTTTAAAGTAGAACACAACAAGTGCTGGAATGATCAATATTGGAACGAACCTTCCAAAAAGTAATTTTATTTGATTAAAATGGTAATCTAGGCCTCCACCATGTCCTTCCAATGGAATGAACAAATGATCGAAATTATATTGGTGTTCCGCTTTAGCGTCTTCCGGATATGCATACAAAACAAAAAGCTGCCAGGGTAAAGCGATCACTACGGTTATTATTAAAGCCAACAGCACATCCCCATACTTTTTTAACTGAAACTTGTTTTTATAGATGGACTCAATTCCCCAGATAAGGTAGATCAAAAGACCTACCAGCCATTTGGTAAGTATGGCGAAGCCCGAAAAAACACCAATCAACAATAGCCACCATTTATTATTGGATCTTCTATATTCCAACCATGCCCAGATGCTAAAGCTGATATACGCCAAAAAACTTACATCATTATGGTCGAGCTGTGCATATCCAGAAACCAATAGAATGAGGTAAGGAGAGGAAAGAAATAATAAACCAGTATAATAGCCGATATTTTTATTTCCAACTATTTTCCCACATCGGTACGCTATACAAACCAATAAAGTACTAAGGATCACACTTGGCAATCGCAGCGCATATACATTCACCCCTAATATTTTATAGGAAAGGGCGATCTGCCAAAGAGAAAAAGGTTGTTTATGCAACCAGATATGGGCTTTATCCCACCAGGTATATTGCATAAGAACAACCGGGTCATCGTATAAGGTGGGTTTGAGGGGATGGTACATCAGGTTCTTTCCAACCAGGGCATGGAATCTTTCATCCCAGATATTGAGGAAATCGAACAAAAAGGCGCCGAATAAAAAAAGAAAAAAGGAGGAAAGCACTAAAAAGAAAAAAGCTGGCTTCTCTTTTTCCAAAACATGAAATACAATGCTTACGATCAACAAAAGTAGGCCGCATGCAAAAAAAATGGCATTGTATTGTAGGAAGGGATTCAAGGTTGGTGCTAACTATAATTCCACAAGTTATCAATTATTTATTCGATGCTAACAAAAAAGCCTCTTCAGAGAAGAGGCTTTTGTATCAAATAGATTTTTATTTACCCTAAATAAGTTCTCAATAATTTGCTTCTGGTACTTTGACGTAAGCGTTTCAAGGCTTTCTCTTTGATCTGGCGAACACGTTCACGGGTCAAATCAAATTTTTCACCGATCTCATCAATGGTAAGTCCATGATTCATACCGATGCCGAAATATAATTTGATGATCTCTTTTTCTCTTTCACTTAGGGTATCCAAGGTCCTTTCAATTTCTTGTTGAAGAGATTCCATGATCAATGATTTATCCGCTTTTGGAGAATCACGGTTTTCCATTACATCATATAAAGTGCTTTCTTCACCGCTGATCAATGGAGCATCCATAGAGATATGTCGTCCACTGATAGAAATAGAATCTTTTACTTTATCCTCCGGAAGATCAAGGATAGAAGCCAATTCTTCCTCCGTTGGTTCCCTTTCAAATTCCTGCTCCAGTTTAGAGAAGGCTTTGTTGAGTTTATTTAATGAACCCACCTGGTTCAATGGTAAACGAACAATTCTTGAATGCTCAGCAATGGCCTGCAAAATACTTTGACGGATCCACCATACGGCGTATGAAATGAATTTAAAACCACGGGTCTCATCGAAACGCTGGGCAGCTTTTATCAATCCTAAATTTCCTTCGTTGATAAGATCGGGTAAGGTCAACCCCTGATTTTGATATTGTTTAGCCACTGACACTACGAAACGTAAGTTGGCTCTGGTGAGTTTTTCTAAGGCAACCTGGTCACCCTGCTTGATCTTGCGGGCCAGATCTACTTCTTCTTCTGCAGTAATCAACTCCTCTTTTCCTATTTCCTGCAAATATTTATCTAAAGAACGGCTTTCGCGGTTTGTAATGGATTTGGTGATCTTTAATTGCCTCATTGACATAATTAATCGCGGTATTTTAGGTTAATCAAGAACTAAAATAAAGGTGCAAAGATAGGCTTTATTGTTATTCCTGTCAAGTTTTTGGGGTAAGAATGTCAGATTTGCCTCGATTTAGCAACTGGCGGGCACCTAAATGCCCACCAGGCTAGATCTTTGTGTGCTAATTACTAATTGAAAGAGTAGACGACCTTGTCTCCGGAAGGATAAAAGCCGCTGATAATATAATACCCCTTGGTATTGCTTTCCAATATCTTGTCGATCTCATCCGGGGAGCTAACCGATTTACCGTTCACCTCAGTTACTATAAAGCCAGGTCTTACCCCTGCACTTCTCAGCTTTCCTCCAGTTACTTCTGCCACCTGTACCCCATTTTTTATACCCAGTTTATTCATGATACCAGCATCGGCTTCCTCAAAAGAAGCACCTAACAATGAATTAATGGTTTCAGGTTTGTTCACCGCCTGGGTATTACCCGATTTATTCTTTAAAACTGCTTTTATGAGCTTCATCTCCCCATTTCTTTTAATGGTAAGCGTTACTGCATCGCCTGGACGGAAAAGGCCTATATGTTCCTGTAAGCCCGCTACTGTATTGATCTCTGTTTCTTCCACCTTTAGGATCACATCTCCTTGCTGGATTCCGGCATCTTCGGCGGCACTTCCAGGTGTGGAGCCTTCTACCCAAACCCCTTCGATCTTATCCAGCCCTTTTTTATTGGCAAAGTCCGCATCTATTTCCCGAATATTTACACCTAAAAGCCCTCTTTGAACGGTACCAAACTCAATCAGATCCATCGCAACCTTTTTTACCAGGTTACTTGGGATGGCAAATGAATAGCCCTCATAGGATCCGGTATGGGTTTGAATGGCTGTATTCATGCCCACCAGTTCCCCGTTGGTATTTACCAGAGCTCCTCCGCTGTTTCCAGGGTTAACGGCCGCATCAGTTTGAATGAATGACTCAATTTTATAGTTACTTTGGATAATATCAATATTCCTGCCTTTGGCACTTACGATCCCGGCGGTTACCGTTGAGGTGAGGTTAAATGGATTCCCTACAGCCAGCACCCATTCTCCCACCTTTATATCATCCGAATTGGAGAAGGCAACAAAAGGCATTCCCGTTTCCTGGATCTTGATCACCGCAATATCAGTCGTGGGATCTGCCCCCACCAACTTACCCTTATAAGTTCGTTTATCATTGAGGGTCACCTCAATTTCATCGGCACCATCGATCACATGGTTATTGGTAACAATATATCCGTCATCGGTAATAATAATACCACTGCCACTGCCCATCTGGGGACCATTGTTCTGGAAAGGATTTCCAAAAAAGAATTGTTCGAATGGATCACTATATCCTGTATTGGTGCGTTTAGAGGCCGTTTTTATATGCACCACAGCATTCACTGTTTTCTCGCTGGCCGGCACAAAGTCTTTGTTAGTAGGAGGAGTATAACCTCCATCCGTATATCTTACCGGTGCCTGCTGCTCTACGATCTGCACCTTGGTCTTTTGAGGTATTATAAAATGATAAGCGCCTAATGCCAGCACTCCTCCGGCAAAGGCAGATAGAATGGTTGATACATTTTTGTTCATGGCTATCTTCATTTTTAATAGGTTATCTTTTTTTGACTGAAAATCATAACGCAATTTTAAAAAAATAGATATTTTTTTCCTTGTTAATTCTAGTTAACGTATGGGGATATCGCTAACATCACTACTTTTACCGTCTGTAATGATCAAATTCTCCAAATACCATGGTACCGGTAACGATTTTATTATGATCGATAACCGCCCATTGCTGGCAAAACTTTCTACCGAACAAATTGCCCATCTATGCCATCGCAGATTTGGCATTGGGGCTGATGGGTTGATCCTTTTGCAAAATCATGCGGAACTCGATTTTGAGATGATCTATTATAATTCTGATGGAAAACCTAGCAGCATGTGTGGAAATGGAGGAAGATGCATGGCTGCCTTTGCTGCTCAGATTGGTATTGAAGCCAAGAGCGGGCCGTTAAAATTCATGGCCATTGATGGAGTGCATGAGGCAGTATTGGAATCAGAACTCAAGAGTGGTTATAGGGTAAATTTAAAAATGCAGGATGTACATGAGGTGATCCAACGCGAATCCTATTGTATTTTAAATACCGGTTCTCCACATTTTGTGTTGCTAGCCAAAGACGTAGATCTTATTGATGTCATCCAGAAAGCTCATGCCATCCGATATTCCGATCAGTTCAAGGAACAAGGCATCAATGTAAACTTTATACAGCAGGCCGATAAGGATATCAAGGTGCGAACTTACGAACGAGGCGTGGAAGATGAAACCTGGAGTTGTGGAACAGGAGTGGTGGCCAGTGCCATAGCTGCTTATCTTTTTACCGGGAACATCCCTGCACATATTCATACCAAGGGTGGATTATTGGGTGTAACTTTTACCCCCCAATCCAAGACCCATTTTACCGATATACATTTAATAGGGCCGGCAATAAAAGTTTTCGACGGAAGTTTTTAGCCCACCCCGATGACCTTTTCGGACAAGGGCGGACGAACGCTATGCTGCGGGGTACCGTGCGCCTCCTCCATTATTCCTGCACGCATCCCACGGCGCACCAGGCCCGTCTGCCGATGCGTTGGCCATACACCTGGGCAGGCCGGCCCTTCGCAGCGCTGCCGCGGTTCCGGCTTTTTTGAACAATGTATTGTTTCAAATAAAATATTCAGGAAACAGTTTACCTTTAGTACATCCTTATTTTTGTTTCACATTTGATCAACCATGGCTAAAGGCATTTGTTTATATTCCGTTATTCCCTGTAGAGATCAACCATCCCATCGTTCACAGCAAACAACCCAATTATTGTTTGGTGAAACATATACTGTTTTGGATGAGATGAATGACTTTTTATTGATAGAGTGTGATCACGATGAATACCAGGCATGGATAGCATCCAACCAACACCATGAATGGGAAAAAAAACTGGAATATGTTTTGAACGAAAGTTTATTGCAAACCATTAAGGTAGATAACCAAACCATGTACGTGCCTATGGGGGCATATATACCCAAAAATAGCTGGAATCTTTTTGGCAAAACCTATACAGCCTCTAATTATACATCCAACCAACTCACTTCAGTTGAAATTAAACTTAATTACTATTCCCGCTTATTAAACAATACCCCGTATATGTGGGGTGGGAGAACGCCTTTAGGTATGGATTGCTCAGGATTTACACAATTAATATACCGAATGCTGGGAATGAATATTAAAAGGGACAGCTCACAACAGGCAGAAATGGGTACAACCATTCATATTATTCATGAAGCACATCCGGGTGACCTTGCTTTCTTTGATAACGATGAAGGAAGGATTACCCATGTAGGTGTAGTACTGGACCATCAGCATGTAGCGCATGCTTCTGGCTGTGTAAGAACCGATAAGGTGGATCATGAAGGTATTTATTCGACCGACTTAAAGAAATACACTCATAAATTACGGCTAATTAAGAGGTTACTCTAAACAAGACCCAGTATTCGTCTGGCGCAGGCTTTTCATTCTTTTTTCTTTTATATTTGATTACCACTTAATCAAAAAACCATGCCCCGAGAAAAAGATTTTGACCAGCAGGCGGTTGTAAAAAAATGTATCGACTTATTTGCCCATCATGGGTACAGTGCTACAGGTATTCAAGAGATAGTAGATAATACAGGTATCAACCGCAGTAGTTTGTATTCAACTTTTAAAGGAAAGGATGAATTATTCCTGACCTGTTTAAAAAAGGTCATGCAGGAAGAAATACTGTCGTTAGAGGCCCTGCAAAAAAAACTTTCACCCATTAAATTGATCGATGCCTACCTGGCATCCGTTACCAAGGATAAGGCCGGCTACCATTTATTAAAATTTGCTACCGCCGAATTCAAACTTCTGAATAAAAGGTCGCAAACAGCTATTAATGCCCATTACCAATGGAAACAGACCTTTTTTGAAGGGGTCTTGATGCAAGCTCAAAAAAACGGCAAACTCAGCAAGAAAATAGAGGTCGGCGATATGGTTTCCTTACTCGAATTGATTGTTCAGGGAGTACAGAATTTTTCGCATCTCAACAATGCCGATAGGCTATATAAAAAGCCATCCATCAGGTTTTCAAAACTTATTCAACGGAAAAAGGCCTAAAAAGTAAAGACCTATTGGCCAATTGCTATACTATCGGGCATCAGACCGATGGCCTGATGAAGGAATTCGACAAAAAAGAGCTAAGTGTCAAAAAATCAACCGAAAACAAGGCCAACAATTGGATTTTCCATAAAAAGCAAATCCCCTCTTGTGGAGGGGATCGCTTGAGTCCTGTTATTCACAGGCACCCTAACCTAAACCTTATGAAAAAGACATTAGTTAGACTAATGCATAGCAAATGTATTATATTTTTTGAATTTAAAAACAAAATTTGTTTAAGATTAGAGTAACTTAAGTAAAAATTAATTTCTTTTAAGGGTCAGGGCTGATTTGACTGCTGGGAAAGATCTGGAGGAGGAGGGGGAGCCTGGGTTTTTTTCTTTCTGAATAACAGGAGCTTGCTGAGGGCCATTACCAGAGAGCTGATCATGATAACATAGAGTCCATATTTCATTTGAATATCTGGGTCCACGGTCATAGAGGCCCGAATCTCCAGGTACTGGTAAACACTTATAATAAGCATCGCAAATCCCAACAGAATGTTCCATTTGAAATTGGCAAACAACAACAATACATATAATATAATAAGGATAGCCATGATCCAGCCTAAAGGCTCAAGAGTGCCATTCACCAGATCTATCTTGGTTTGCTTCCAGGGTAAGAAAATCCCTACAAAGCTGGCACAAGCCGCCAGCAAACCAATTGGTCCCAGTTTATTGACCTTAAATAATTTTACAATATTGGCCATAATCCTTCAACTCGTATAAAGTTATAAATTTACTGAATAATTTCAATTTTACATGCGTTCATCAATTGAAGTGAAAAAATCCTTCTTTTTAAGGTTCTTGCTATGGACCGTCTTTTTAGGGAATGTATATCTATTGTTTCAAAGTGTTTTTCATTCATTGAATATTCACGGCATCGATGACTATTTTCGTTGGTATGCATTTAATACCCCCCCCCTTTATAATCTTTTGCTCGTTGTTTCATCCACATTCACCCTGTTGGGGGCCTATGCTGTTTATATGAAAGGCAAGCCTGGTTTTCGAATCTATTTTTTCGGAAAACTGCTGGCTGTTTTGGCCCTGTTCATTATTACGAAGAAGGAGTATGAGCTAAGTGGCCTTGATTACCCTTACATTCTTCTACCTATATTGGTCTTCATAGAATTGCTCTATCCAATGATTATATCTATATCTTTGCGCAAAGTTTTGCGAAAACAAGCAGGGTAAAATTTCAATGAAAAGACCAACTTCATTCACCATCTACAATATAATAGTTTGGGTTACCAAGTTTATTCCGTTGATTGCGGTCTACCAGTTTTTTGCCTATATCAATCAGCCGGGCCAATTGGATTTTTATCTAGGCCTTGGACTCAGGGATATCCGTGACTATCTATATGTATATGTAGGAGCTAGTTTTTTAACTTTGATCACAACGGTTTTTTTGTTTTTCAGAAAGAAGATTGCTCTTAATATTTATATTTTTTTAAAAACGGTGGAAGTACATTGCTTGATCATGGCTTTACCAACATTGGTATATGGTTTGCAAAGAGGGTTAGGAATTAAACATGGGTTTACTTTTCATTTTTCAGCATGGGCATTCATCATCTCTACCAATCTCATTTTTCCCTTGATATATTATACATATAAAAAGCAACTCAAATGAAAGTAGGTATCGTAGATAATTACGATTCTTTTACCTATAACCTTGTACATTATTTGGAGGAGATTGCTGGAGAACGGCCTTTTGTTTGCATGAATGACCAGATTGATTGGAACACATTGGATGTTTGTACTCATCTTGTTTTATCGCCCGGACCTGGCCTTCCGAATGGATCAGGAGAGCTGATGAAGACCATCGACAAATATCATCTTCATAAAAATATACTGGGAGTTTGTTTGGGGATGCAAGCGGTTGGAGAATTTTTTGGAGCAGAGCTAAAAAACCTGGCGGAAGTGCAACATGGAGTCCAGGCAAAAATATTTATTGAAAAGGCGGCGAAAGATCCTTTGTACAAAAATTTCCCGGATACAATCGAAGTGGGAAGGTACCATTCATGGGTGGTGGATGAAAAAAAAATCCCTGATTCCTTGTGTATTACTTCGAAGGATCAGGAAGGAAATATCATGTCATTGAAGCATGTTTCTCTAGCAATTCATGGGGTTCAATATCATCCTGAATCCATTATGACATCTTATGGGAAGCGGATCTTGGAAAACTGGTTAAGGTATACCTAATTGTCTGGCAAAACTTCCTGCCTTTTTGAAAGCGGATACACATTAAAAGTACCGATAGCTATGGCAGCAACCGCGTTGCTGGCCTGTTTATATATTTTGCCGGAGGATACAATGGTGCTTTTTCCGACGAAATCAATTTTCCCTTCACCCACCAATACATCCCCTAAATTTACCGGTTGGAGATAGTTGATCTTAAATTCCACTGTACTTACCAGGTTATTTTCTTCAAAAGCTTTAGACAATGCTGCAGTTCCTATCACTGAATCCATTAATCCAGCAATAACTCCACCGTGACATGTATTGGGGGAGCTTAAATGTTTTTCCTGAACTACCATTTTATAAATAATATGGCCCGGTTCAAGAATATCTAATTGCATTCCATTGTCGGCACCATATTTATTGATATGGTTATAATGTTTGATCATTTCCATCCACTTCTCCATTCAAAAAAATCTATTGATTATTAAGGATTTTTGTCAAACTGGCTACCAGTAGGTCCAGTTCATATTCATTGTTGTAAATGCTAGGAGAGATCCGTATGCCGGCAATGTCATGAATTGTGCAGTTCGCAACTACAATACTTTCCTCACTTAAAAGTCTGTTCACGGCCACCTGGGTATCTACATTTTTTAAACCAATGGTTACAATCGAGCCGGATAAGCTAGGCGATTGTGGTGTGTAAATTTGAATATTGGGATGGTTTTTTACCTGGTCGAGCCAATAGTTTTTCAGGTAATTTAACCGGGTAATTTTATTTTCGAAAGTAATATAATCATGAAAATCCAATGCATGTGCAAGGGCAAACTCCGCGGTAGAATTTCTGGTACCATGGTCGTCAAATTTTAGCATGGTCTTTTCAAATTTGGGATTGGGAGAAAAATAGGAGGGAAGATCCAGGATTCTGTCTTTCTTGATATATAAAAGACCGGTTCCAATAGGGCCATGCAGCCATTTATGAACACTCATTCCTGCAAAGTCACATTGAAGCTCCTGCATGTCAATCTTCATGTGGCCAAAAGATTGAGTAGGGTCAAGAATAACTGTGATCCCTCTTTTTTTTGCCTCAGCGGCTATCTTTGCCGCCGGTAATAACTGCCCCGTCCAGTTGATCATGTGGGTGATGTAAACCACCTTAGTATTCTTGTTAAAAAGAGATACATATTTATCCACCATTTTCTGTTCGTCGTTTTCCGGGAATACCAGATCTACATAATTCAATTTAATATGCTGGTCCTTTACTTTTTGTTCCCAAACAGAAACCATTCTAGGATAATCATACTTGCAAAGCACCACCTCATCACCTTTTGAAAGCTTGAGCTGATTGACAATAATGCTAAGCGCCTCTGTGGCATTTCGAACAACCGTCAACTCTTCGTAAGAGCAGTTTATAAAATCACCCAGCCGTTTTTTTACATTATCCCTGCCAGCTTCCAACACCCTCCAGAGTGTATGACTGGGAGCTTCGTTGGCCATTTCCATCATTCGATACCATGCCTCCCTAACAACCAGCGGAGATGGAGAAACACCTGCATTGTTTAAATAAACATACGAAGGAGAAGCGCTGAATTGCATTCGTACCCAACCCCATAAATCATCACCTGCGGGTGGGAAGCTATCATAATCAAGCCCATCAAACTTGATCGGATCGTTTTTTGCAAAAACCGACAATGCAGGAGCTGCTATACTTGCAGATGCAAGAAGTGACAACTTTTTAAGAAAACTGCGTCTGTCCGCCATTTTTGCTTTTTTACAAAATTATGAAAAGCAAAAACCTAACCAAAACATGCAACAGGGCCCTTCTACCTGGAAAGATAAAAGTCAGCCATAATAGGATAATGGTCCGTGGTGCTTTGAGGATATACTTTGAACCTTTTACAATCGAAATCAGAAGTGTGAAAAATATAATCAATTCGTAACATAGGGAGGTTGCCATTATAGGTTGCACCAATGCCAGAGCCTGATTCGATAAAAGCATCCCTATATTTCCTATTCATGATCCTATAGGTATATGACATCGGAACATCGTTAAAATCACCGGCAATAATGGTGGAATAGGGAGATCTTTTTAGATGATTGGCCAGGATATTTACTTGCTCATATCTCCTTTTATAACCATTTTTTAATTTTTTCATCCACTTTTTAGCGAAAAAAATCGACTTTTCGCTGGTATTCATGATGCTATCTACCTCATTCGTGTTAAGATGGTTAGAGGCCAGATGGACATTATAAACCCGAATGGTATCTTTTTTAATCAATAAATCTGTGTAAATAACCAGGTTTGTTCGATTTTTTGTGCTATCAATGGTAATATAACCACTATGTAAAATAGGGAACTTGCTGAACGTAGCCAGACCAAATTCCTGGTTATTATATTTCACCACACCTGCTTCGAAATGCATCGTATGTTCAGGCAATATTTCCTTCATTTTTTCTGTGGTGATAAATTCCTGGTTCCTGGTTTGAAAATATTCCTGAAAGCAATACACATCCGCATCATTTTTTGAAATAAAGTCGATGATCTTATCTCTTTGTATTTCATTTTTTTTCCAATCATAGTATTTAAACAACTGGATATTATAACTCATCACCCGTATACGATCGTTTTTGGTATCTCCAGGTGAGGGCAAATGAAAAGCAAACATCTTTGAATGATAAGAAAGACCGATTAAAATGGCGACCAGACTTACCAACGAATACTTCCACTTAATAAAGATCCAGATAATGATGATGGCAAGGTTGGCAATGAGCCAAATATAATAACCAAGCCCAAGCAATGAGATAAACCAGTAATCGGATGGGTTAATAAAATAAGCTGAATAACAACCGAATAATCCCAGCAGAAAAATAATATTTACGGTTATTAATATTCCCTTAATAAATTTCAAAATCCCTCCATTTGTTAACAAATTTCACCAAACCTTTTATATATTTCTGATGTTTTTGGGTAATATTGTAAACGTTGAAAAGTTAAAAAAATGGCTGCTGTTGAAACAACTATGATCCCTCTAGGGTTTAAGGCACCTGATTTTCTTTTAAAAGATACTATTTCGGGAAAAGAGGTTTCTTTGAAGGAACTAAAAGGAAAGGCGGCAACAGTGGTGATGTTTATCTGCAATCACTGCCCGTACGTGGTCCATGTAAGAGATGAACTGATCAAGTTGGCCCAGGATTTTATCCCGAAAGGAGTAGGCTTTATAGCCATCAGTAGCAACGATGTGTCCAGGTATCCGGATGATTCCCCAGAAAAAATGAAAGCCCTGGGTTTGGCACTCAAATTCCCCTTCTCATACTTATACGATGAAACACAGGAAGTTGCAAAAGCATATTTTGCTGTTTGTACCCCAGATTTTAGTATATTTGATAAGGATCTTTTATGTGTATATCGCGGGCAACTAGATGGAGCCAGGCCTGGAAATAACCAACCTGTAACCGGTTTGGATATTAGAAATGCATTGGATGCATTGGTTTTAGGAAAGGAAGTGAGTAGTAACCAGGTTCCCAGTATTGGTTGCAGCATTAAATGGAAGAATGGTGATACAATTTAGAACCAAGCAAACATCCATCATATGAACCGAGTACTTTTTTTTGCAGCCGTTGCTTTCCTTGTTTCTTGTGGAAATAAATCAAAGCAAAACAATTCAACCAACAACACTTCTGATTCTACCAGTTCAGAATCCACCTCTATCGAAACGGATTACAAGACCGATTCCCTACTTGGGGAGTATATCGGTGGCTTTGGAAACAGCACCATTATTATTGCAATCAATTATATCAATGGTAAAAATGTTTCCGGCTATAATATACTTAAGGGGAACAGGAGAAATATCAAAGGAGAGATTGAAAACAAAGGAGCCTATTTTCAGTTTACCTTAAACGAACCAGGTGGAGATCCTTATGACGGAACCTTTCATTTCAGCATTGATACAAACACCCGTTCTTTAGAAGGTACCTGGTCCCCATTCGATTCTGTTAAGGTAAAACCCAAACGGTACAAATTGGCCAAAAGGGTATTTAAGCATGAAACAATCCAAGGCTATGCCGGGATGTGGTACTTAAATGATCTGACCGTGAATTTTAAAAAAGATAAAACGGGAGTAGCCAAAGGGTTCTGGTGGAATGAGAAGTCTGCTTCCTCCGAAGAAGTGGAGATTCCCTTTTCCTGGTTTGAAGAGAAAAAAGCGGTTTCTATTGAATGGGGAAAAAACAATATCTTTCTGTCATCCAAAATGAAATTCACCCACGAAAAAAATCAATACGAAGAAATGTTGCAATCGGGTGACTATATTATGTACCGATATTAATGGGCTCCAAGAAGAAGAAAGACTTTTCATATTATTTAAAACGACTCCCAGCAATTCTCTTTTCGGGAGTCGTTATTTTTTTCTCTTATAAGATGGCTCTTCTGTCTATTCCTTATCTCGAGATGAAGCACGATGTTGAATTTTTGAGAACCAAGGGACAGGTATACCATCTTGATTATTGGAGGATCGGTTTCTATGCCCATGTATTCACCAGCGTTTTTGTTTTACTTGCCGGGGCTACTCAATTTACCCGCTTCATTGTTTTCAGGTATCCACGGATCCATCGATATATAGGTTATAGCTATATATGGCTGGTTCTTTTTGTAAGCGGACCCGGGGCATTGGCCATGGCATTCCATGCTTTTGGCGGGTTGCCAGCAAAAGCCAGTTTTGTTCTTCAAACCGTCATGTGGTTTATATTTACTGGAGGGGCTTGGTATTATGCTATGAAGAAAAAGTGGACAAACCATGCCGAATGCATGTTGTTGAGTTATTCACTCACTTTTGCTGCTGTAACATTAAGATTGATCAAGTATTTGTTTGGCATATTGATCACGAATGGATATTTGAAAGGGCTGAAGCCTATCGATAATTACATTACCGTTGCCTGGCTAAGCTGGGTGCCCAATATGATCATTGCTGCTTTATTGATCCATTTCGGATTTATCAGATGGTATTTTAGAAAAAAAGCAGTTTAGTCATCTAACAATGACCTTGGTTTTGGCTTTGCAGGAAAACCAAAATCAACAATAACACCCAGGTTGATCAGAAATCCATATACTCCTGTGCGGTTATAGAAACTTGGTATTCCGCCTACAGGAACATCAAACATAGAAACCAAGGGCACCGTATATTGAAAAATAGGTTTAAGATTACAAGCTCCATTTGCCAAACGGATTTTATAACCCAGGATGAGGTTCATATCAAACTGCATATGAAACCCGTTTTCCGCAATGATAGATTCCGATTGATTTTCCTCATCATAGATCACCATTCCTGAACTATTTTTGATATTATAGTTAGCTCTATAAATACTTGCAAAGGAAAAATCAAAGCCCCCTCCTAAAATAAAATTCCCGAATTCAAGATGAAGTATTGAATAGAGTCCAATACAATGCAGATTGCCATACTCATCAGAAATTCCTATACTTCCTACCGTATCTGTAGTAACAGCATAGGTTGAATGAAACCTTTTTAATCTAAAACTTGCCCCATTCCTCCAGAAAATAGTTTTGCTCAACTGCCATCTTAGGCCCAGACCTGTGGTATAACCAAATCCATTGCTGGCGTTTTGTATTCCATACTGGGTTACCAAATTATCTGAATTGATCAATGAAAAATTTGCCAAAACAGGTACCTCAAGCCCGAATTTAGAGCCATCGTAAGGAGTGTTATAACTATTATTATTGTTATTATTTGAATTGTTGTTGTTATTGTTATTGGTCTCGTTTTCGTTATTATGGGTATAATTCCCATCCTCTTTTCTCCATTTTTTACCAGGCTTGCCTTGGGCCACCCAATCGTTATATTCTTCTACTGTAGCCTCCTTTTCGTCATAGGTATAATAAGCATTATCAATTTTTTGTGCCAAGGAACCATTATCCGAAAAGAATTCCGTCATATCCTTCTTATAATTCTTCTTGGTCATGATCTGAAATTTCCCTTCATCCCTTTTCTCCACATAATAGTCGGTTACCTCCACATTGTTATTCCCTTTTTCAATTTTATAAGTATAGGTATATAATTGGGCAGGCCCCTCGATCAACCTTTCCATAAACACTGTTTTCCCATCAACAGGTTTTGCAAAGTATTCCGAGTCTGCATATTTAAAGTATTGAATATGCTTATAGGTCAGCTTGGTGAATTCCTGAGTTGTGTCATTGAATACGCTAATGCCTTTAGCCAACTTATCAGGCTTGGAAGCCTTTATTTTTACGCTTAATGTTTCCCCGGTAAGCGTAACAATGGTTCCCTCGACTAATTCTGATTGGGAATAGGTATAGGCAGTAGTAAGTAAGGTGAAAAATATAAAAATCCACTTGCGGCTCATGCAGAAATCGGGTTGAAAAAATTACTTATTTAATATGTAAAAGTACAAGATAATAACGACTATTTTGCAACATTTGTTGCAAACATCATGCAAGACCGGGCATCCTTCTCCCATCAATGATCGGATCATCCCATGATTTATGCTTAAAATACTGATAATCAAAGTATTAAATTTGAAAAAAAGTGAGTTTAAATAAACTTAAATGAGAATGGACCTATTAAGAGAACTTTGTACAATACATGCACCTTCCGGTAATGAAGGAAACATGAAGCAGTTTATCATCGATTATATTCGGAAAAATCAGGACCAATGGATAACAAAACCGGAAATTATTGAAGGAGATTTTATACAGGATTGTCTCCTGGTAAAATTCGGCAAACCCACCACTGCTATTTTCGCCCATATGGATTCTATTGGTTTTACGGTAAGGTATAAAAACGAAGTGGTAAAGATTGGGGGGCCGGTAACCGGGAACGGAATTCAATTGGTAGGTAAGGATAGTCAAGGAGAAATACATTGTACCCTCAAGGTGAACCGTGATGAACTCTCGGTAAAATTCAACCGGGAGATTGATAGGGGAACGGAACTTGTTTTTGCACCTGATTGGAGAGAAACGGATGAATTTATCCAATGCTGTTATATGGACAACCGCTTAGGGATATGGAATGCGTTGAAGGTGGCAGAAACTTTGGAAAACGGAGTGATCGCATTTAGTACATGGGAAGAACATGGAGGAGGTTCGGTTGATTACCTGGCGGAGTATATGTATAAAAACTGGGGAGTAAGGCAAGCGCTGATCTCCGATATTACCTGGGTAACCGAAGGGGTACCAGCAGGGGGAGGGGTTGTTGTTTCGATGAGGGACAGAGGGATCCCAAGACGAAGTTTTATTGATCATATCATTGATCTTGCTAAAAGATCCGGGATTCCCTTTCAACTTGAAGTGGAAGGAGCAGGTAGCAGTGATGGAGGATATTTACAATCATCTCATCTTCCTTTTGATTGGTGTTTCATTGGTGCGCCTGAGGATTTTGTACACTCCCCTGACGAAAGGGTCCACAAAAATGATATTGATGCCATGTGGAAAATGTACAATTATTTAATGAAGCATCTATGATATAAGACATATGAAAACATAGGAACACTTGGTAGAGACGGACAATGGTCCGTCTAAATCTTACGGAAGGTGAACGATAAGTATCAAAAACCTTATTCTTTAAACTCTTTCAGCTCAAAGGTTTCACCATTAAAATATCCATAGGTATTATATTTGATCCAATCACCCAAATTAATGTACTTACTTTTACCGATTTCTTTCTCAACCGGTAAATGCCGATGTCCGAAGACCATGAAATCAAAATGCTCTGTGGTTAGTTTTTGTTTACAATATTGTACCAACCATTCTTTTTCATCACCGAGATAATGGGCATCTTCATCATAATTCGATTTTCTGCTCCGTCGACTGAAATAATTGGCAATAGCAAACGCCAGGTTGGGATGAATCCTTGCATAGCACCATTGAAAAAATGAATTGGCAAAGATCTTTTTGATGAACTTATAATTATATTCACCAGGGCCCAATCCATCGCCGTGGGCCAGGTAAAACTTTTTACCATTGTATTCTTTAGTGATGGGCTGGTGGTATATATCTGCATTCAGTTCTTTTTCCAGGTAACCAAACATCCACATATCATGATTACCGGTAAATAAATGGATCTTGATACCTCGGTCCGACAACTCTGCCATCTTTCCCAATAACCTTACAAAACCTTTTGGCGCTACATATTTATATTCGAACCAGAAATCAAAAAGATCACCCATCAAAAAGATCTCTGTGGCATTCCCCGATATACTATTGAGCCAGCTAACGATTCTCTTTTCTCTTTCAAGACTACTGGAATGATCAGGAACTCCCAGATGGAAATCTGAAGCAAAATAAATATGATGATGAGTAGATGACATTTATATAAATAACCTTCTGATACTTTTTATAAAATCAAAATTCTGCAATTGTAAGGTAAATCTTATTCTTTCCCAATATGTAGTGGTATTTAGATCTACAGATTGTTTGATATCCGAAGAGGCCATGATCGGAAAATATATCTGGAAGGTCCTGTCGGGAGTTCTCAAATAAATGCCCCAATTATAGGCCAGCACCTGGGAGCCTGGATAACTTCCTGCACCACTATAGGTGCCTATATCAATATAAGCACCGGCATAGATCATCGGTACATCCCACTCTAAATTGGCGGTTAACATCCATCGATTCGTTTGTCCTACAAAAGTGTTCACCTTAAAATCACCATCACGGTGACTTACCTGTTGACTCAAAAACCCGGAAGATTCGGAACGACCAATATAATATTCATTGAATGCATAATCCCAAGGTCCGTTCCATCCACTTAATCGAAAGCGTGTATCGGTAACCATGCTAGGGTCGGTTAAAAAGGTTCCAGCGAAGATCCTGAGTTGGATGGTTGCTTTTTCTTTGAAATAGGTCCAGGTAACCTTTAACTCATTAAAAAGTTTTACGGCCGGTGTAAATCCAGAAAGTGGTGCAATGGTATAGTTAATGTTAAAATCATATGCATGCTCTAAACTTACAGTATTTTGCACATCCCATAGTCTCTTGCGGAAATGTACCTTATAATAAACCAGGTTCTGCATCAGAAATTTCCACCGGCTGTTCAACAACAGTGATGGATCTACCTGTTGTACGATCAATTGATTTTTTATACCTAATTCATGGATGAGGGGTGAATAAATATTCCTCCGTTCAAAAACAAATTTAAGTTGAGGACTTAGTTGAAAATACCATAAGGGTGTTCCACTCGATATTCGATAAGTTTGGGTGGTGGTAAAAGTTTTAAACACCATCCTGTCGGACTTGTTTTTTTTGAAGAAATGGGTATGTGAAATGGATCCCCAAAAATTTGGACGAAGTGATCCACACCCAATCTGCGGTAATATGAACCATTCAGTTCTTTTAGGTAACAATCCATAATTATGTAAGATCATACCTGCTTGCAATCCATCATATAAATTAAAGGAAATCCCTTGTAAGAAATATATATGCCTTCTATAAGGATTTTCGAAAGAGGTAAAATAATTGAACCGGATGGGTTTGGCCACTTTTTTACCATTGCGAATCCTTACATAGTTGTTATTCAAATCAACATCAGGGATGCTCATTTCATGATCGATAGCGATCCATTGGATCTCGCTACTGTAGGGAATAGTAAGATTGGTTTTGTTATGAACCGGATCGAATGAATAGGTGTTGAGCTTCTGGGTTGAATTAAAAGTTTCGATATAAATGGGAGTTTCAATCTCTCCTTTGTTCACTACCTCAATGATAAGTTCTTCTCCTGACTTTTTTACTGTTTTGATCTGATAGTTCAGCTTTTCATTGGTAACCATTCCCTGATCAAAGAACCAATCCGTTTTTTCGCCCATGTATTTTTTAAATACATCATGCATATCACCATTTACCGGATGTTTATATTTCCAGGTATGGTAATATTCCTGAATGATCTTTTTAAAGGTTTCTTGCCCACAGATCTTGTATAAATGCCAGGTAAATGCTGCCGGCTTTGAATAAGCTTGTACCCAATAATTTTCTTTGGATAATAAATGCGAAGTAGTTTTGGTAGGCTGGTCCTGGTTTTCCCGGGCGAGCATATAATATTCGGTATGCGATTGCTGATAATAAGGGAATTTCATTCCATCCAGCATATTCGCATAATAATGGATCTTATTCTCCGGATATTTCCTGGTAAAGTACAAGCTCTCATAAAAGGTATTCAACCCTTCATCCATCCAATGTTCATCTCGTTCGTTGGTGGCTATGATCCCATAGAACCAGTTATGTCCTACCTGCTGTACAATAGGCTCCTCGATGGAATAGGAATGATTGATCCAGGAGATGGTTGGATATTCAGTATCCCCCCCGGTAATATCGTCCACATCCACCTGCGAAAAAACTTGATAAGGATAAGGGGCCACTTCGTCACTAAAAAACTCAATGGCTTCTCTTAAATATTGACTGGCATTTTTCCAATAGATCAGGTGCTCCCTTTTTACAAATGTTTGCAGGATCACAGGGTGATCATCCACTTGCATGGTATCTTTTATTAAAAGAAGATCGGGATCGGCACAAAAAGCAAAGTCATGTACATTGTTAATTCTATAAACCAGGGTTTTGGTTTTTCTTGAAGGTTCCAATTCCCTTCTTTGAAATCTTCTTTTTTTGGGATGTACATAAGTTTGGGTGAAGCTCGCTAAAGTATCCAGGCACAATGTTTCTTCCAGGGTCAACAATTCACCTGAGGCGGCGACCACATATCTCTGGGGAACGGTAATATGAACCTCATAATTCCCGAATTCGCTAAAGAATTCACCTTTATCCAGGTAGCTCATGGGATGCCATCCATAGGCATCGTAAACCGCCGGTTTGGGATACCATTGGGTAAGATAATAGGCATCGTCCTTATACCCTATCCTCGAAATATGGGTGGAGGGAAGTTTGATCAAAAAAGGGGTTTCCAGCCGGATGGTTTGCCCTGGATATAAAGGTGTTGGAAGCTCAAGTATCTCAATATCAGCCGTATCCTGACAGGCTTTAGATTCTATAGATATTCCATCCACCTTCCAATTCAGGCTATCAATAGAGCCTTTGTAAATAGCATTGGCAAATTGAAGGGATTGCTCATCATGGGCCAACAACTGATTATTAAGGGCCGATCGCTTACTGCCATAAGCATTGGGCATCAAATGGATATAAATAAAATGAAGGGCGTCGGGGGAATGGTTGGTATAGTGCATAACGATATGACCACTCAGGGTATTGGCACTATCGTCGAGCTCTACCTGGATCAGGTAATCCACCTCCTGCTGCCAATAAGTTTGGGCCTGCAACTCTTGATTGACGAGGCATTGGAGCAAAACCAGGGTGAATATGTAGACCTTCAGACGCAACTTCCTTATTATAAGGGTAAATATCCGAAAAATTATCATTCTACCTTCTATAAACCTTAGCAATAGTTATTTCTAGGAATATTTCCCGAGAATTTGGGCAGGGTTATTTGATATTTTCAAACAAATCTCTACCTTTGCCCTCCATTAATTTGGACAGATTAACGAAACTCTTTAAACAATATTACCATGTACGCTATAGTAGAGATTGCAGGCCAACAGTTCAAAGTGGAAAAGAATCAGGAGATCTATGTACACCGTTTGGATGGCAACGAAGGTTCAAAAGTGGAGTTTGATTCGGTATTATTGATTGATAATGGAGGAAAAGTAACCGTTGGAGCTCCTAAAATTGATGGTGCAAAAGTAGATGCCAAGATCATTTCCCATGTAAAAGGTGAAAAAGTATTGGTGTTCAAGAAAAAAAGAAGAAAAGGATACCAGAAATTGAATGGTCATCGCCAGTCGTTTACAAAGATCCAAATCGAAAATATTTCAGGTAAATAATTAATTAACAACGATAAAAATCATAAGCCATGGCTCACAAGAAAGGTGTCGGTAGTTCAAAAAACGGTCGTGAATCAGAAAGCAAACGCTTAGGTATTAAAATATTCGGTGGACAAAGGGCCATCGCAGGTAATATTCTTGTTCGTCAAAGAGGAACCCGCCATTATGCTGGATTGAACGTAGGAATGGGCAAGGACCATACTTTATTTGCATTAACTGATGGAACTGTAACTTTCAAAAAAGGAAAAAGCAACAAATCCTACGTTTCGGTGATACCAGAAGTGGTTGAAGCATAAATTTATTACCCGATTTTAAAATTATATGGATAACGACGGACCTTTGGTCCGTCGTTGTTGTTTTATTTAACCTGGTTTTTGGGGCTGCTTTTTCGTACATTTATAAGCTCAATCCTTCAATTAAACGGATCTATCATGGAAGAACAAAAAGAAAAAAAATCGAATAACAATAAGGTCGTTGGCTATTTAATGATCGTTTTAGGTATTGTGGGGATTGTATCCAGGTTCATTGGTGAACCTAACTGGACCAATTTCAATATACTTAAACTGGTCTTTTCCATTTTAGTGCTCGCCTATGGAGTATGGACAGTAGTGAAGAAACCCAAAGAATAGAAATTATTCATTAAATTTACCAGTAAGTACATATACAATAAACAATGAAAACACTTCTTGTATTTGCATCCTCCCTCCTCGTGCTTTGCTCCTTCTCCTCGGAAAAAGCACTGCCGGAAAAGAGTTTACAACCTGGAAATGGGTCATCCAATATTGATACCCTTGCTATGCTACATATCACCGATAGCATTGCGGCTGTTGAGCTTCAAAAATACGATGAACAAAGTCAGCGACAAACAGGTGTTCCTAAAAGCGTACCTCATTTTGATAAAATCTTCACTGCGAATACCACCCAAACCGTTTTTATTGTCCATTATAGTTTTAACCAGAAGAAATTCTATGGAAAGAATTGGGACGAGAAAAATTATCCAATCACCACTGGATTTCCCGATCATTTCAGTGTCTCTTACGACTTGGTTACAAAAAAAATTACGGTATTATACGAAGGATAGGACGGGATGAGGCTACTTACTCCTTTGAAATATAATTTCATTCAATTGGCCATGCATAAATTTCCAGATGCTGCATGATTCAACTACTCAGAACAGATTCCGATAACCAGGATTTTATTGGCCTTGTAAAGGAGTTGGATGCTTATTTGGCAGAAAAGGATGGGGAGGAGCATTCGTTTTATCATCAATTTAATCACGTAGATAAAATGAAATATATTGTGGTGGCCTATGAAAATGGAAAACCTATAGGTTGTGGGGCCATCAAATTTTATAACCACGATATCATGGAAGTGAAGCGAATGTATACCTTACCTGAAAGCAGGGGGAAAGGAATTGCTACAAAAATTTTGACCGAATTGGAAATATGGGCCAGCGAATTGCAATGCAAGAAGTGTATATTAGAAACGGGGAAAAGGCAGCCTGAAGCCATTGAATTGTATAAAAAGAGTGGGTATGGATCTATTCCCAATTACGGTCAGTACATAGGCATGGACAACAGTGTATGTTTCGAAAAACTATTAAAAACAACCATTTGATTCTTTCCTTCAAGTTGTTTGAAGTGTAAATCTTATAATTTATTGGTGAAATAGTATAATCCTCATCTGGAGTAGGTTGCTTAATTTTATCCAGGAAATTCTGTTCGGTGAAGTTTGTATCGGTTTGTTAGATTGGCGAAACGGTATCAGGAACATGGGGGTTTTCCAATCTTCCTTCCATGACCAACGAAAAGGTAGTCGAGCCTGTAACCCGTTACCCGTACAAAAAAACTCATGCTGAACAGAATTTCTTTTTCTGCCAATATTTTCCTTAAATTCATTGTCTTATTCTCTGGATGACTTCAACAAAACGATTAAACGAATATGAGGATCTGGTCGTTGCACCCCACTTATCTTGATGCAAAAGGTTTGGTTGCTCTGTGGAGAGAGACTTTACTGGCCAAACATGTATTGGAAGGAAAAACAAAAGGATATACAAATCATCCTCAGTTGGATCGTTTTAAAGAATCGAAGCGGCCTTTAGACTCTATTCATCAGTACTTATCCTACGTTCATGAAGAGGCGGTGCGGAGAGGCTATACATTTGATGAAGCAAAGTTCAACCGGGATTTTATACCTGGAAAACTCACTGTTACAACAGGGCAACTGAATTTTGAAGTAAAACATTTATCGAATAAATTATTTATTCGCGACTTAGAAAAATATAAGCAGTTGAAATCAAAGAAGGCGGTGGAGCCTCATCCGTTATTCGAGATAGTGGAAGGTGAAATTGAAAAATGGGAGGTCGTATAAATCGTGTATGAACAAGATCAAAAACAGGCAACTGCTTTTACGAATATATCTTTGAGTTCAACCACCTTTGCTTCGTAATAATAAACCATGTTAGTGTCTTCAGTGGAAGTGGTCGCTGTTTTTTCCTGGAGAAATATTTTTGCCATCACTTTTATTTCAGGAGTTCCGCTAACGCAAGATGGTAATTTATCCCATACTTGTTGTTTATAGGTCTCGTCAAAATAAATATCCCTTCCATTCAATTCCTTGGGCCGATCTGTTCCATTATCCAGGATAGGCATACTGGCACCTCCACCCACCCAATCCGTTCCAATCAGGAACACGGCATCTTGTGTATCGGTGGTTAATACGAAAGTTTCGGGCAGGTCGTTCCCTGTTCCAGGGGTTGATTGATCAGTCCGTGATTTTTTACTTCCACACGAGATCAATAAAAAAGCAAATAAAAATAAAGCCGAGATCTTTTTAGTTCGCATAATTATTTTTTTGTTGAGCTCATATATTTGAGCCTACTAAGCCGTAATATACAACATCTATTAATTCGCCGGTATCTATTTTAAAATCATTTTTCAATATCCCTTCCTGCCGGAAACCGTTTTTTTCAGCTACCCGCCTACTGGCGGTATTATCTACGGGAATACGCATGAATATTTTTTGCATTTTTAACTCATCAAAACAATAACGGACAATTAAATTCAAGCATCCGGTGATGATCCCTTTTCCTTCATGATCACGGTCTATAAAAAAACCAAGTTCACATTTGGGAATATTCCAATCGATCTCTTTTAAAAAAATAACGCCCAGGATATTTTCTTTTTCTGTGATAAGAAAAGTAAATGCTTCTTCTTTTTCTGCTTTACGGATCTTAAGATGGATCAACGCAGCCGTATCATCGATGCTTTTGGTGGAAGTAACGGTTGTCGGAAAATAGGTTGCTATCCGACTGCGGTTTTTATCGACCAAAGTAAAGTACGCCACTGCATCTTCCATATGTAGAGGCCTTATATGATAAGGACCCAAATTCATGACAGGCTTTTTATATTAAAACGTTGGGTGGAGCGGGATAGTTACAAAAAATCAGGAAGTTAACAGGCTTTTAAGCAGACCTACCTGGCCTGAATGGTAGATATCATGTTGTACCAAACCGGAAAGCATGATCTTGTACTTGTACTTCGCTCCTGGAACGGGTTCATCCAGTTTGGCTGGATCAAAATTTTCAAGCAAGCCTAGCAATTCTTCCTGGGTTGCTTTGAGATCCGTTAGCATGTTATTCCAGATGCTGGTATCTATATCAGGTACCGGTGGCCAATCTGCCTCGGAACTGATTTCAATGGTATAATCCGCATTTCCTTTTAATTTCTCGATGGTGAATTTTCTCCAGGTAATGATGTGCATGAGATATTCTGCAATGTTTTTTCGAGATACCGACATTCGTTTAGAAGCAAGCTCAGGAGAAATTTTTTCCAGCTGTTCGATCAGGCTGGGGCCAAACCAAGGTGTACCATTAAAAGAATGTTTTAGCAGATTTTTGTATAACTGAATTTCATTTGTGGTGCTCATAACAATGAGAATATGCATCAAGAATACGAATTTTTTTGCAGTCCTGACTCATGTCGGGAGCTGCCGAAAAACAGGTATGTTGTCCGAAATTGTTCAGGATGGTTGTGCCCTCACCTTGAATATTAGTTTTGCACTGCTCTGGCAGCGGCCACTGCAATATCCAATGCCTGGATAGCAAATGGTTGGGTATACATTTTATTGAGCCCTATGGTAGTAGAAGCATTGTTGTTATCCAGGGTGAGCTTGGTAAGATTCCCTTCCATCCGAATATCGGTATATTTCCAGGTACTTAGCAACATTTTAAGTTCCTGTGATTGCATGAGTTTATGTGCAGCCGTTTCATCACCATAAAAGTTAACTCCTTTTCTAAACGACCCTCCATCAATATCTAATTGGGGCAGATCAGGTTTTTTACCAATAACCGCATCCTGAATGAACTGCGAGGTACTCCATAAACTGGGAGGATCATAAATGGCCAGTTGGGGAAATGGCATGGGACTCATTACTTCTACATGCAAAGTTGGGAATACCGAATGTTTGCCGTATACATTGCTTTTACCAGTGCTAATGGTTTTGTAAGCTGACATGGCATTCATATTTAACTTGTACTGTAATTTTACCTGGTACCCCTTGTACATTCCGGTTAGATGATCACCATTTACACGTAGGCCTGTTCGTTGTGCAAGTTCAGGGAAAAAATTATTTGCTTTTTTGCGTCCTTTCCTGGCTTTACGAATTGCCAATGGAATGACAATAAGGGCAATTAAAATAAAAAATCCGATGCTAAAATAGGGCATCATGTCTAACATACCTTGATCCATAAAGTTTAAGTTTTGTTGTACACACAGCTACCAGCCGTTTGTACAGGGTTTATAGTTATAATGCAATATAAATAAAAAAAATGATTTGCAAATGGTGTACCAAAAAAAGCCGGTATCCCGAAACCTATCGGAATACCGGCTTTTCCGGTAAAAATTAAAACCTATTTTTTAATGAACCTCAGCATGGCTGAATTTCCATTGGCTGTGATACGCATCATATACATACCAGCCCTTAATTGTTCCAGATGGAAGATCTCATTAAATGTTCCTTCTACCATTCCAGGTTTCCAGTTGGAGATGATACTCCCTTTCATATCCATGAGATCAATCACTAGATTTTCTGTTTCAAGTCCATTGATATTCAAATGAAGAATACCATCGGATGGATTGGGATATAAAAGAATGGTTGCCGGGAATCCATCTGGATTAAACACTCCCGAAGTGAAGTTAACCATAATGGTATCCGAATCGGTACACCCGTTAGCATCTGTTACCGTAACAAAATAGATCCCGTTGGTAGTTGCATTAATGGTTTGTGTGGTGCTACCGTCATTCCAAAAATAGGAAGAGAAACCTGCACCTGCATCAAGCAATGCCGGAGGATTGGCTTGAACAATATCAGCGCCTAAATTAACGGTGGGTAAAGAGTTCACTACAATAGGCGCAGTGGTTGTATTGGAACAACCATTTACATCTGTTCCAGTTACCGTATAAGTTTGGGAAGATACCGCAGAGAATGCTACACCATCGGTTATACCTCCCGACCAAACATAAGATGCAGCTCCTGTACCATTCAATGTGAGGTTCGTTCCGAAGCAAACGGTATCATCGGGTGAAGCAATATATCCAACAACTGGAAGTGGATTTACAGTCACCGTAATGGTATCATTGTTTGAACATGCATTCGTATCCGTACCAGTTACAATATAGCTGAGTGTTCCGCCAGGAATAAAGCCAACTGCATCGGTTACACCATTATTCCAGGAATATGAAAGAGCACCGCTTCCGGTAAGTGTAACGGAATCACCAGCACATATTGGATTGTTACTGGTAGTTGCTACTACCAACGGAAGGGCATTAACAGTAATGGTAATGGTTGCACAAGCACCCGGAGAAGGACATCCACCTTCACCGCGAACAAAATAGTCGGTTGTGACAGACGGATTTACTACAATGGAAGTTCCTGTATCAACGGGAGAACCTCCACAGCTTCCATTATACCATTGCCACATGGCTGATTCGTTTAACGAACCAACGGTGATGGATAAGATGGTACTATCCCCACTACAAATGGTATCTATGGATGTGGAAACCGTAGGTGTATTTGCTAATTCACAATTTTCATCGGCACCCATATCAGGGGCTATTAAACTCCTGAGTTCACAATCTATATCATCGGTAATACCAGGAATGGGTGTTCCAGTACCAATCAGGCCGGGATTACTTCCCACTAACAAGTGAAGATCCGTAGCACTGGTAAATACTGGTACGATATTCAATGAGTTCGCATCCTGGTTAGGGGTGAAAGTAGTTTGCCATGCAGCCAGCGTAGTTACTTGAGGAATGGCGCCACCTGTATTTCCCAAACCAAAAAGTACGTTTTGTGTGTTGGAGGTATTGATCGCATAATCATTATAGTTACTGATTCCCCATACGTAAGCAGCTGAAGGAGCCACCACTGAGAAGTTAACCAGTGTAGAAGTATTAGAGGCTTCATCCACATATATTATATTATCTTCAAAGATGGTGTTGACCGCGGCTGCCTGAAGACGAACACCCATATCGGATTCGGTGGCAGTTGTTGATCCGGCGGGATCGCGATCTGCCGTTACCATATAAATGGTATTGTACACGATCTGGTCTCCATTTCCACTCGATGCATTGATGCCAATACCCTGGTCGGATGCTGTTCCATTTGCCCTTACATTATAGATGAAATTGTTGGCTATGATATTATTGGTAGCAGTTCCATTAGGTGTGGCAATGGATATCCCAATGGCTGCAAATGTTTTTTCACAAACAATGTCATGAACCGTGTTTTTAGAAACAGTAGTATTGGTAATATTAGTAGCAGTCGGTGTAGGTCCATTCTCGCCACCAAGGCCAATTCCGATATGATCTGTACCTCCCACCGATTGTGAAATTTGGTTACCTACAAAACGAACTTCATTTGCATTGACAGTTGCACTGTCCTGGTGTTGAAGGATGATCCCACCTCTTCTAATTTGAGTAGACCCAAATGCTGATGGACCCACCAGGTTTTGACGAATGATATTACCATTATTAGATGAACTGGCACCACCTCTGAAGAAAATTCCCCAGGCCGATCGGGTGATCTCATTATTTTCAATCAGGTTTGCATCATTGCCAACTCCATCAGGAGGAGGCAAGCCCACAATGGTTGATCCGCAGGAAACAATACAAAAGTTTTCAGTTGCTGTTGTACTTTGATCCACTCCATTGTTCATGATACAATTCTTGATCGTATTGTTGGTTGCTCCCGCAGATGCACCTAAGGATGATAGCCAGATCACCGCTGTAGAAGAAGCGGTGCTTGTATTGGAAATGGTAAGGTCCCTTGAAGCAGATACGACGGGGGGACATGAGCTATTAACTGTTGACCCAATGGAACCATCAATCGTAATATAATCTGCACCATTTAATCGAAGGATGGATGAAGTGGAACTTCCGGTAATGATCGTTCCGGTATTTGCCGGTTTAATAGTAAGTGTATTCACAGCGCTTGCATCCGGATTTACATTGATACTGATCGGAAAGGTTTCACCGGCACTATAATTCAGATCGGTTAGCAGGAAAGTAATAGGTCCTCCTAAACAAGATGTATTATAAGCATTCACTGCCTGGGTTAAAGTGGTATAGGTTTGTCCTGCTCCTACATTATAGGTACCCGATAATGTGCCACTGATGGCATATGTATTTGGGGTAGTTGGAGGTGTGGTAACATTATTTACATCGGTTGCAACCAAACCGGCACCAGGACTAGCTCCGATATTAGGAGTAGAGGCTATATCCTGTGCGATTACATAATAGGAAACCATATCACCTACCACCAGTCCTCCCATAGTGGCGGCTGTAATGCTAAAATCCCATGTTCCGTTGGTAGCTGTTCCAGCAGTAAGCGTACCCTGATTTGAAAACCATGAGCCTGCATTCTTGCGGAAGTAGATCCTGGGTTGTAAAGCGCCAGCAGTGGGCACCCCTTCTATATCTGTAATGGTAGATGTTAAAGTTCTGTCACCGGTGAGGCATGTAAATGTAAGTGGCGTATATGTGATAGTTGGTGGCACTCCTGGAACGGCATCAGTTTCATCTGCTCCGATATCAGGTGAAGTAGCACCGCCATTTACTGAACCAGCAGGACCCGGGCGTGTCTGACCATCAATATCAGTAGTGATACTTCCAATTGTTTGTCCACCCGATTCAATCGGAGTGGGTGTAAGTCCCATGTTCAGGTGTAAATCACTCGCAGCATTTATATAGGTAACCGTAATACCGGAATAGCTGGCGGCATCGCATGAACTGGTAGTTTGCCAATTGCCGAATGTAAGCGCTGAGGTCCAATATCCTACGGTTGATGCTGCAGCATTAAGTACATTGTTGTTTGTGTTTCCCGCAGCCCAACCGGTGGCTGAGGATGTACCTCCAAAATTATTGGAAATGGCAAAATGGCTGCCTGTACCGCCAGTGCGTGTATTGGTAAAAATATTATTCCGAATATTCACAGTAACGGTCGGAGAAGTTGTAAATGTGCCTCGTTGAAAGCAGAAACTTGAAAGTGCACCAGCTGTTGCGGTTCCGGTAACATTTACAGTATTGTAATAAATATTGTCGATTGGATCAGGTGTTGAACCGTGGTTTGCAAAGATGCCCACAAAAGCGGTATTGGTGGTTTGCCCTGTGCCGATAGAGATCATGTTGTTATGAACATTGGCTGCGGTGGTTCCGGATCTGATCAAAATACCTGTTACCACAGGAGGGGCGGTTGCTGTGGTTCCTGTTCCCGCATTGGATAGATCGTAGATCACATTATTAAAAGTGGAAGTATTCGTGGCCTGTGCCATAGCAATTCCTGCGACAACAATATTGGTCGTACCAGTATTGATATTCGAAACACCATGTATGGTGTTGCCAGAAATAGTTGCATTCATCCCGGAAGCAAGGTGGATGCCAGCGGCCGAAACATTTCCACTGGTATATCCTGTCAATGAGCTTGAAGTGGTCATGAAGCGAACGGTGTTCCCCGAAATGGTTGAATTGGAGCTACCGGTGGTGGCAGTAAAAAATCCTCTTACATACCCAGTAGTACCGGTTCCATAAGAAGAAAAGTTCTGAATGGTATTATTGGAAACCAATAAGTTGACCGCAGAAGAAGAAGCATTGATCCCAGCTCCTAGAGAAGAACCAGTAGTAACACCCAAAACACCAGCCACCATATTATTTGGAATTGTATTTCCGATAGTATTTCCTGAAATGGTCATTGAATTGGTAACACCGGATATATTGATACCAAAAACAGCTCCAGCCACCGCTGCTGTCACTCCAGCGGATTGTAAACCACCTATGATATTGTTCTGAATGGAAATTACACCGGTAGAAGAAGAATTGATACCTACCACAGCTCCCTGTGTAGTGGTGGGAGTTCCAACTAAAGATCCTGTAGCGGCTGCGGATCCGATCACATTGGGAGTGATGGTCCCCACATTTATATTCCCGCTGGTCATATTGATCCCGCATAAGATCCCATTCGCAGTAGCTGCCCCACTTGAAGTTCCGAGATTGATGGATGCAATCGTGTTTCCCTGAACCGAGGTTGCCGTAGTGGTTCCTACTGCCAGATCAATTCCAATAAAACGGGTTGCAATGGTACCGGTCATGGTATAAGTTCCTGTTCCACCTGATGTGGCAAAACCAATTATATTGTTTAAGACGGAGTGATTATTTCCTGAAGAAATTTGAATGGCGCGGTGCGTATTTCCCGTGGTATAGGTTCGGGTTGCTCCCTGATAAAACCTGCACCCGGTAATGGTCCAATCAGTATTTGCAGCTGCGGCCAATACTCCGCAGGAAACTGACGATGCATTGAAATAGTTGGGAATATTACAATTGCTGATGGTGATATGGTTATTTTCCTGACCTGCAGTTCCGGCAGAGTAAATTCCGTTTACCGGAAAGTTTGCACCACTGGCATCGATGGTACATGTGCTGAAACCGATACTATCATTTCCTCCAATACCAGCACTGGTTGAAATGAAAATAGTTCCGGAAGTGGTGGATGTATTTGCCCCGAGAATCGTGCAATTCTGAACCGCATTTACTTCTGAATCATTGATATATCGGATCGTAGAGGCAGTACCGGTGTTTGTATTTTCAATGGTAAGAGAATTACCTCCTGAATTTACCCCGTTGATCAAGACCCGATCTGCTCCGTTAAAATCAATCAACGGACCAGCTACTGATCCTGTGATGGTACGTGCAGCACCACCAGCGGGTGCAATGGTTACGGCAAGCCAGGTGTTTTGATTGAGGGTGGCTGTTGTTGGTTCGACTGTATTTCCTATAATGGAAATAACAATATTTGCACCTGGCTGAGCACCGGCATTGATGGCGGTAAAAGCTGCATTCAGATTAGCATACAATCCATTCCCAACGATGGCTCCAGATACATTCACGTTTTGAGCGAAGGATATATGCTTACACATAAAAATAATGGCGATCAATAAAGCCATTTTAAGACCAGGCATAGTGTGTTCCCTGGAGTAAAAAGATCTTTTCATAAATTGGTTTTTCGATTTGTTTAGATATGCAATTTAATAACTTTTTAATTAGATAGGTGCGGTAGTGTGACAAAAATAGGGGGCTGATTATTTAATCATATCTATTTGCAAATGAGCATAATAAAAAAATCCGGTAAAATTTTACCGAGTTTCCAGGAATAAATCTCACCTATTTTTTATAAATCTTAGCATGGCTGAATTTCCATTGGCCTTTGCCCTTATTATATACATACCGGCGCTTAATTCACCTAGGTCATATACCTTGCTAAAAGATCCGGATATTTTTTCGGGGTTGAATATGCTAACCACACTTCCATAGATATTCATGATATCTATTTCAAGATTTTCTGTTTCCAGATCCTGTATATTGAGTTGAACCAATCCATCCGTTGGATTAGGAAACAATTGTATCTGTATATGATCTATCATATCCTGGATTCCAACATTATCGATATTCACGCAGGCAGAAGTATCGGAGCAACCATTGATCGTTATGACCACCGAATAATCCCCATTGGCAGTAGCCATAAAACTTTGAGAAGTTTCACCTACCAGAGGAGCGTTGCCGTTGTTGCAATCCAGCCATTGGTAAGAAGTAGCAAAGGCATTGGCTGTTATGGTAACGCCTGAAAGTTGGGTGGTGTTATCAATGATAGGAGCCACCGTTAAGGTGGTAATGATGATGCTGTCGCAACCAAATATATTGGTCAGGGAATCCGTATAGGTACCGTTGGTGTTGTAAGTATTTGATCCCACGGTATAACTTTCACCGAAGCAAATATCAATATTCTGGTTAATAGGATTTGGTGGATCGATCGTTACAATTGCACTGCACGTAGAAACATTTCCATTGTTATCTGTTACGGTTAACATCGCAGGATTAGCCCCCACATTGGCACAACTGAAAGTATTGGGTGAAACAACCAATGTGGCAATTCCACATATATCCGTACTTCCATTGTCTACCATTGATCCCGTAATGGTGGCTGTGCCATTGGCACCCAAAGCAACGGTAATATTTTGACAAACGGCGTTGGGTTGTATTGTATCCATCACAGTTACCGTGCTTGTACAAGTAGCCGTATTTCCATTTACGTCTGTAACCGTAAGCACTACTGAATTCGCCCCTACATCCGCACAGGTAAATGCAGTTGTATTTGCGCTTAAGCTTGCGATCCCACATACATCCGAGCTTCCGTTGTTCAGCATGGCGGCGGTGATCACGGCATTTCCCGTTGCATCCAGATAGACAGTTAGGTTTTGACATGCTACCGATGGTGCTATATTATCCACAATTGTAACGGTGGAGGTGCAGGTGGAAAAGTTTCCACTATTGTCGGTAATGGTTAAGGTAACGGTATTGGTTCCTACGTTAGCGCAGGTAAATGAGTTTGGACTTACATTAAAACCTGCCATTGCGCAATTGTCAGATGATCCATTGTCTATGGTGGCAAAACCAATACTGGCATTTCCCGTTGCATCCAAATTAACCGTAGCATTCTGGCAAATAACTACAGGGTCAAGTGTATCTAAAACGGTGACCTGCGAAATACAGGTGGAAGTATTTCCATTGTTATCCGTAACGGTAAGGGTGAACGGAATGGTTGCTCCCAAATTTATGCAGGCAATAGCATTGGGGTTCGCACTTAGTGACAAAATCCCGCATGCATCTGAACTTCCATTGTTGAGCATCGCTCCGGTAATGGTTGACAAACCCGAAGGGCCTATATAAGCATTTATATTTTGGCAAACGGCAGTGGGAGTTATATTGTCAACTACAGTAACTGTTGCATTACAAGTAGAAGTGTTTCCGCTATTATCTGTTACCGTAAGTGTAACGGTATTGGCACCTACATTGGCGCAGGTAAAGCTGGTGGGAGCTGCATTCAAACTGGCGATTCCACATGCGTCCGAACTTCCGTTATTGATCATCGCACCAGTGATACTGGCGTTGCCTGATCCATTCAGGTTCACTGAAATATTCTGACAAACAGCTGTTGGAGCAACGATGTCTGCATTGCCCGTTCCCTGAATGGCATAATCGTAGGTTGCCTCATCACAATCATCATTGAAAACATTTACAGTTGCTTGTCTTGAACCAGCGGCAGAAGGATCAAAAGTTACCTGGAAAATAGCTGAGCTGGCAGCTGCAATGGTTGCAGGTGGTGCAAGCGTTACTGTAAAATCAGACGCATGTAACCCGGTAATGCTGGTTCCAGAAATATTCAAAGTATTGGTTCCTGTATTTTGAATGGTATATGTTCTCGTATTGGTCCCTGTGCAAACTAAAATCGGTCCGAAACCTGTATGGTTACTTCCTGATGGAGTTAATTGTCCGTCCGGAATATTATTTGAATTCCCTTGAATATTTACTTCCGGATCTGATCCTGTTCCTTGTATCGCATAATCATAAGCAGCTTCATCTGGGTCATTGCTATTAATGGTAATGGTAGCCGTTCTTAATCCGGCAGCAGATGGATCGAAGCTCACCTGAAAAGTGGTGGAGAATCCTGGATTTATCAATGAAGCCGGAGATGAAGTAACTGTAAAATCAGCAGCATGTGCTCCACTTATTACTACTGAGGTTATACTTAATGTGAGAAACCCTATATTTTGAATGGTAAAGGTTCTAACAACGGTTCCACTGCAAGTGGTGGTAACTCCAAAGTCAGTATGATCGCTGATGGAAGGACTTAGATCACCATCTATAATAGTAATGCTGTTGCCTTGCACGTTAATGTCCGCCGGTCCTCCAAATGGAGGATTCATGTAACCAGGATTGGTTGGCCATTTGGATGGGTTGGCAAAGGCTTCAATAGATATGCAAAAGAGGAGAAGAAAAAATGGAATGATTTTTTTCATCAGTTCGAAAATTAGGGGAATTGAAATATTCCTCTCAAAGTTAAAAAAAATTGGTCATAAAAATGGTCCACCCAAATTACACTGGTGGTTAAAAGAGGTGTAATAATCCATTATAACTGATCCATAATCATCATGAGCTTATCATGTACATGAATGCTCCGCTCTGTATTCAATTTGGCAAACCGGGTGATGATGATATTTTTCTTGGGATTCACAATTACATATTGACCCCATAAGCCGGCTGCATAATAATAACCATAATCCTTCGGGCCTAACCACCAGCCATATTCATTGTCCCAAGCCGAACGTTCTCTTAAATCCCATTTGATCATCTCGTTATACCAGGCTTCGGAAAAAATGGTATCTCCATTCCATTTGCCTTTATTCAGCATGAGCCTACCCAATTTGGCAAAATCACGGTTCAATCCGGCCATGCAACAAAATGATTTAATCGTATTGCTTTTTTTATTGTCAACACTCCATTTCATTTCATGTTCTGCTCCGATCTTGTTCCATATTCTTTCTGCAAAATAATCCTGGAATTTTTTACCGGTTGCTCTTTCAATAATGATCGATACCAATTGGGTATTGCCATTTTTATAACTGAAACGCTGACCCGGAGGTTCACTTACGGATACATATCCTTTTACATTGTTGAGATTTCTTTTATAATACATAAAAGAGAGACTGCTGAATTTTAATCCGGAAATATGATTGATGAGGTGACGGATCTTGATCAACTCCATCCCTTTTTTACCTTTTAGTTCCGGAAGATAAGTGATCACCAAATCTTCAGCACTTTTAATATATCCATCCTCAATAGCACATCCTAAGGCAATCCCCACAAACGCTTTGCTTACCGAAAAAGAGGAGAGTATGCTCGACTCTTCATAGTTATCTCCATAATATTCATAGAGTACCGAATCGTTTCGGATAATGCTGAACGCAACAGTTGGACCATCCATTAAATATTCCTGTAAGCTAATGGGATTTCCATTGTTCTGACTGGTGCGTACCAATAATTTCGTGCCTAAGGTTACCCGGTTTTCGGCTTCATAAAAACAAAATTGGTTGCAACTCCTCGGGATTTCTGCATGCCCGAATGATTTCCATGAGTTGATATCGGGAGCACCCATTTGCAAACGCATATGGTACATGCTACAACTGGTAAGGCTTAATACAACAAGGGTTGTGAATAATATGTATAGATGGTTTTTCAGAAACTGGTTTTTTGCGACTGTGAAGATAGTGAACAGATGTTTGCCAGTTATGATGTATTTGCTGAATTTTAGGACATGGTCGTTAAAAAAGGTGAAGGGAACTTGAAAGTGAAGGATTGAGGCTTATTTAAAAACTTAATCTCAAATAATATATATATGTTTTTTGGAATTGACCGCTGAACCAGGTGATATCCGGATTAGAAAGCTCATTGGTGTAGTTCAACACATAATAATTATTTTCATCAATCGCTACCACGGCAGGAAATGCATTGTCACCACATCCAGGTAGATCCATTACCCAATCGAAATCTTTAACCTCCGTATTCAATCTATACAAGGCAGTGGTTTTGGGGGTAAAAGAATAACTGGCCAGGTTCACGGTTCTTCGGATCCCGTCTGGCATCCATCCAGGGGCTTTTTCGGCATTCCCACCCCTGTTTCGTCTTGCTACCAGGTAAATATCTTTTCCATGTCGAAACATGCAGGAGCTGTCGTATTTCTTTTTGGTATGGTACATTTTCCATGTGGCCAATGAATCCTTATCTGCATAACATAACATGGCACCTTCTCCTTCTAATCGGACAATGCACCACATATTTCCTGCTTCATCAAATTCAAATTCACCTTCCTCAGAACCGGTAACAGATATTTGTGGTTCTTCACTAATAGGTTTCCAATGGATCCCATCTTCCGAATCAAATAAGCGTAATTGTGCCTGATGAGCTCCGTATAAATTTTTGCCCCAATAAGCCGAGAACAATGGCTTACCATTATGTATCTTCAATCTCCAGGGAACATAACCGTCCATTCCAGGAGCAATGCGGTCCACCCATTTTCCCCGTCCGACCGAATCATTCAGGCCGGCATCTTCTACGGTACTTATCCAAATATGTTTAGGATCAAAAGAGTACATCACCTTTGCTCCTTCGAAGCAATAAAAAAAGAGTTTTTCTTGATATACTAAAAACCTGGGTTCCCGCAAATCGGAACCTGTTTTGAAACTATGTTCGAATTTCCAGTTTATAAAATCCTTGGAGCTGATGATATACATCACTGCTTCTTTATCAGGAAAGTGAACACGTGCTGATCGCCAAGCCACATAATAGGTATTGTTGAATTTTATGATGTCAACATTGTTGTTGGATCTATTGCAGATGATATTGGAAGGTAAAGAGGGGGAAGGGATGAGAAGGGTGGGTTCGGAAATGGTGGGATTGGTGTTGGAGTATAAATTCCAACATAGGAAAAAACAGATCAGGGTTAAAAAGTATTTTTTCAATTTGAAGGGTTGTTAGGCAAATGTAAGTAAATTCTTGCTTTGCGTCACGTGACTTCACCGAAAGTAAGCCCTATCTGGTACGAAGAGAAAACAAAAACCTATCCCACATTCTTCACGGCCCCTACAATGGTGGCAATAAAAGTACCGAAGGCCAGTACCCGGATAAACTTGGCGCTGATAAAATTTTTAATAAAAGCCGAAGGAAAATTCAATTGTTTTAATCCCTTGATATAAACAGAGGCAACGATCATGAAAATAAAAAGATAGATCACCACATAGCCGGAGATCAGGATGACTGCATCTACATCCAGGGTGAACAGGGTGGCCAAATAAGCCAGGGCCAATATTAAGTTAGCTGTTGAGTTTCTTTTTCTCAGTTTTTGAAAATGGGTTTGCAACAATTCTATCTGCTCGGCAGATAACATGGTTACCCCTTTTGCATCGATACGTCTTTCAATAAATATGCCGGCGATATAAAAAGCAATTCCGGTTAAAAAAAGATAACTCATAGTTGGAAGTTAGAAGACCGAAGCTTGAAGTCGGAAGACAAAGATTAACTTCGGTCTTCCGGCTTCAAGCTTCGTGCTTATTGCATATTTTCAATTACCATGGCCGAAGCACCGCCTCCTCCATTACAAATTCCTGCAGCCCCGTATTTGGCCTTATTCTGTTTCAACACATTGATCAAAGTAACAATGATCCTTGCACCGGATGCGCCCAAGGGATGTCCCAATGAAACAGCCCCACCATTTACATTCACTGTTTCAGGTTTTAATTTCATGATTTGGCAATTTGCGATACCCACCACTGCAAAAGCCTCGTTCAATTCATAATATTGTATGTCATCCATTTTCAATCCTGCTTTTTCAACAGCTTTCGGAACTGCTTTCGATGGTGAGGTGGTAAACCATTCAGGTGCTTGCTCAGCATCTGCATAGGATCTGATCACTGCCAAAGGTTTGATGCCTAATTTCTCCGCTTTTTCTTTGCTCATCAATACCAACGCAGCGGCTCCGTCATTCATGGTACTTGCATTGGCTGCAGTTACCGTTCCTTCTTTTAAAAAAACAGGTCGCAACGAAGGGATCTTATCGAACATTACATTTTTATATTCTTCATCCTCGGCAAATTCAATATCACCTTTTTTAGTGGAGATGGTTACCGGGATCACTTCATCCTTAAATTTTCCTGCTCCCCAGGCTGCAGCCGATCTTTTATAACTTTCAATCGCAAAAGCATCTTGCGCTTCCCGGCTGATCTTATATTCTGATGCGCAAAGTTCTGCCGCATTTCCCATAGGATAGTTATGGTAAACATCCGTTAATCCATCTTTTGCTAAACCATCCACCAATGTACTGTTGCCGTATTTTCCACCCCAACGGGCAGTTTCTGCATAGTAGGGCACCTGGCTCATATTTTCCATTCCGCCTGCAACGACTACATCTGCATCGCCCAGCATAATAGATTGTGCACCCAGCATAATGGATTTCATTCCACTGGCACATACTTTATTTACGGTAGTGCAATTTACGTTATCTGGTAATCCAGCAAACTTGGCGGCCTGGCGTGCAGGAGCTTGTCCAAGGTTGGCTTGTAATACAGATCCCATATATACTTCCTGTACTTCTTTGGGATCGAGTTTTATTTTTTCCAATGCTCCTTTAATGGCAGCAGCCCCTAAACGGGTAGCGCTGGTTCCGGCTAAGGTTCCACCAAACGAGCCCATGGCTGTTCTAACGGCGGAAACAATATATACTTCTTTCATGTTCTGTTTTTATAATGGTGCCACGAATTTAATAAATAAGGAACTAGATCGGGTAAATTTTATGTTTTTTATGGTTAGCGGTTCTTTGTTGCATGGGGTTCCAGCTTTCGCGGGAACCCCATGGTGTGGAGCTATTCCAATGAGATCCTTTTCAAAGCCAGCTATCGCTTCTGCTGCTGATTCGGATAAAATCTTCCTATCTTTAGGGTCATACATCTATTCATGCGCCTCTTACATATACAAATCTGCTTTTTTTGTTTGTTCATCACTCAACTCTCGAGCCAGTCGTTGATCCCCATTTTTAATAATGAGAAGATCGGTTTTATGAATAGTGAGGGGCAGGTGATCGTTGAGCCGATTTGGTCCAATGCAACCCGATTTTCTGAAGGATTGGCCTCTGTAAGGCGAACAGAAAAGTACGGATATATCAACGAAAAAGGGAAAATGGTGATTGCGGAACAATTCGACTTTGCCTTGCCTTTTAGAAATGGGAGGGCCGTTGTTTATATGGATGGAGAGAAAAAAGAAATTGATCAAACCGGGAAATTTATTCCAACCGAAGAGGAAGTGATCCTGGGTCATCTGGCGAAGTTCGGCATCAAAGAATTTGCTTTTATCAGTAAATTCCCATATTGTAATTATACCATTGTATACCTGGAGAAAGGTTTATATGGTAAAAGACCTGTCTTGTTCGATAAGGATCTGAATCCGGTTTCACAGCCAGATCAATACGATGCGATCAATTGGGGATATAACAACTATTGCCAGGCAATGTATCCCAACTCTATAAAGGCGGATATATACGACGGCAGCGGAAAAGTAGTTTTTACGATCCATGAAAAGGATACTATTTATATAGAAAGATTTTTTACGGTTGATTCTATGTTGGTAGTTAATCCTGCTAGCCAAAAAAAATATTGGATCAACAGGAACAGGAAAATACGTCCATCTACCATTTCATTGGATGATTATATTAGTTCGACCATTCGTAGGATCAATCCAGAAAATATGTATAGCTATATGAGCTATGTAGGCAGGATTGGTGATCGGCATTATTTTAAAGGATCGAGGACCTCCAATAACGGATATTCCAATTATTTATTCCTGGGCGATGGGACCCTTCTTTTTGAGGAAAAGGATTTTAATTGGGGTGATGTTTATGGTGAACAGGAGGAAGATGTGATTGTATTTGAGTCGGAGATCAGTCAAACCGTTTTTAATAAAGCAGGAAAAATTATCTACAGAAACGTAAAAACTAATTTTCAACAAAACCCTGATAAGAAAATTTATCAGAATTATCGATGTGAGGTGGATTCTATTCATCCAAAAAATTTTACGAAAGATATTTGGGTGGATACTACCTTTATCGAAAAGAGAGTTACCTGGGGTGGTACACATTCTCTTCAGGATCATTATCGGTTCTACCTAAATCCAACCTACTATGCCAACCTGGTCTTTAAGCAGAAATCCAAGTCCTTTATCACTTCTAATGCTATGATAAGCATGGAATATTTTTACAAAGGCCAATGGATGTCAATTACCATGAATCCCCATAAATGCTTTGCAGACTTTCCCAATGAGTTCAAGGCCGATCAGCTTTATTTTGCTCAGGTCCCTATTTATGGTGGAGATCTTCATTTACCTTGCAGAATACATATAAAAATAGTTGGAGGGGAGGGAGAGATCCTGTTTGATTTGTTCTCCAACCCATTTTATAACCACATCAATTCCAAAGTTTTTAACGGTACCTACGATCCTTTTTCCAATTTTGATGATTTTGTTTATCATATCTATTGATAATTTTCAATCTTTGGTAAAAAAGAATGGAGATCTTATGATCTCCATTCCAAATAAACTCTTTACCCATGGTTTCATACAAGAAACCACCAAGTAAAGCAGCTGACTACTCTTTTATAAACCGTGCCGTGTTTATACCATTGAGTGTTTTTATCTGAAGCATATAAACTCCTGAGGCAAGCTGTTCCACCGAAAAATGAGTTTTTGTTTCTGTTTGCACAAGTGATCCCATGATATCATAAATGAAAATACTTTCTATGGTTTCATTTGTTTGAATGGTTAATGAAGAGGCTGTTGGATTTGGATAAACAGCGATACTTAAATTTTCATTCGTCTCATTTATTCCGGCGGTGGTAACATTAAAACAGATCGAAGTATCAACACAGGACATGAATGAAATAACTGCCGCATAGTCACCATTCATGGTTGGCGTAAAGGATTGATTGGTTTCTCCTGCTATAGGTGCATATCCATTGTTACAATCTACCCATTGCACCGGACCACTCACCACATCAACGGTAAGGGTCCCTCCTGTTTGTGAAACACCTGCCCCCATATAGCATGTAAATATTTTAAACAAATAGGCATCGTTACCCGCTACAGGTGTTAAATTAAACACGGGTGCATCCGAATCGAAATCAGCCACATCACCAAACATTCCGTTGGTATAAATATTGCCATCATTATCCACTTCTATACCACCTACTACTTCGTAACCAATGCCACCAAATTGTTTGGCCCAAACAAAGTTTCCGCTCGAAGTTAATTTAGTAATATAAACGTCACTGCTGCCGAAAGGGGAAAGATTATAAGTACCTACTCCCGGATCAAAGTCAGTTAAACCACTTTCAAATCTTCCTGTTATATACATATTGTTGTATTTGTCCAAAGCCAATCCATCGCCATGCGTATCGCTGCTGGCACCAACCAACATGCCTGCCCAAATAAAGTTTCCTGATGCATCTAATTTGGATACATAAGCGGCATAACCATTGGGTGAGTTGAGGATATTATCGTTACTTCCTGGATCAAAATCCATGGATGCTTCAAAATTTCCTGTTGAATAAACATTTAGATCTTTATCCACTTCTATATCGAATCCATAACCCTGGAATGCTCCGTTGAAGGCTGCGGCCCAAACATAACCTCCACCATTATCCATGCGTACAACAAAAGCATCACCGTTGGGTTCACCTATTAATTTCATGGTATCACCAGGGGCCATACTTGGATTAAAATCAATGGTATCTGTAAAATAACCGGTGATAAAAATATTTCCTGCTGCATCCACGTCCATTCCATAAGGAACTACATCACCTTCGGAGCCCCCCATTTGTCTTACCCATAATAAATTTCCATTTGGATCCAGTTTTTGTACAAACATGTCATAAGAACCTATGGCGGTTAAATTATTTGCACCGGCTCCCGGATCGAAATCGGATGTACCGACAAAAGGTCCAGTTGCATAAATATTTCCAATTGAATCAGTACCCATCGCATTGTTGCGGTCAATTCCGCTATAACCTGTACGCTGAATGGCCCATAAAAAATTCCCAGCCGAATCCAGCTTTACTGTAAATGTTTCTCCTCCTGATGTAGAAGTCATATTATACGTTCCTGCACCGGGATTGAAGTCAACTGTGCCATCGAATATTCCTGAACAGATCACATTGTCATCTTTATCTACGGTAATAGAAACCGAAAAATCGCCCCAGTTCGCTCCAAACTGTGCAGCCCATAGATAATTTCCTGATGCATCCACTTTGCATAAATATATATCACCATTTCCGGCAGTTGTAAAATTAACGATGGGAACTCCAGGATTAACATCAATAACCGTCGTAAACTGACCAATTGTATAAACATTTCCATTGCCATCAGTAGCCACTGCGGTACCACTCTCTCCCCCCGTTCCTCCAAATTGTTTTGCCCATTCAAAACTTTGTGCATTCGAACTGATGCTTAGACCAATTCCTAAAATACCTGTAAGTAAATATTTGTTCATCTGTTTTATTTTATTGGTTAATAAATCTTGTGGTTGTTGCTTTATGGTCGACTGTTAGTTGAAGGAAGTTAATCCCATACAGCAAGGATACAGCTAAATGAAGGGATTTTCTGTCCACATTTCAGCAATGGACGATTGGGTTCAGGAATGGAAAAAAAAATCACCCACCAGGGCTGATGGGCGATCTTACTCACATGATGAAACGTACTATTCTTTTATAAAACGGGTACTGCCCATCGTACCATTTGCAGTTTTTATTTGTAATATATAAACACCTTCGGAAAGATCTTCTACCGAGAAAATATTTTTTGTTTCTGATTGCACCAATTCACCCAACATATTATAGATAAATGCCGTCTCCATTTTTTCTTTCGAATCTATATTCAATATTTGGGAGGTTGGATTGGGAAATACGGATACTTGTAAATTTTCATTCATATCATTCATGCTGGCAGAACCGGCGGTGTACTTATAAATGTATCCATTACCTCCAACCGCGTAGCCCACCGTGGTGGATGGAAAATGAATGGAAAGTAAATTAACGGGACATACTCCGGTTTGAGCAGTCCAGGTAGTTCCTCCGTTTGTGGTTGACAAAACATCTCCACCACTAACTGCCCAACCATGTGTATTGGAAGCAAAATGGATTGATGCGATATGGGTAGTGATCCCGGAAGTTTGTGGATTCCAATTAGCCCCACCATCTGTAGTGTGTAGAATAACACCACCATTTCCGGCTATCCACCCTTCGCTTTGCGATACAAATGAAATACTGTTTAACCCTGAAGCAACTCCTGATGGCTGCACTGTCCAATTGGTTCCTCCATCTGTTGTTTTGGAAATTGTTCCAACCTGATCTACCACCCAACCATGTAATCCTGAAAATTCGCAATCGGCCATGTTAAGAGCAGAAGTTGAATGAGGATTCCAATTTGCCCCACCGTCGCCTGATACCGCAAAACCTCCCATTTCTCCACATACCCATAAATTTGATGCATCCATCCAAACTCCTGTTAAGTTCAACGGAGCCCCTGTTGGAACTCCTGTCCAACTAGCTCCACCATCGGTTGTTCTTAATACCATTCCGGCGGTACTGGTTACATAACCATATCCTCCAACAAAGTGTACGTCGGATATGGCAGTACTTATTCCTGAAGTTTGTGTAGTCCAGGTTGTTCCTCCATCAGTAGTTGCCAAAATAACTCCTCCGGTTCCAACCGCCCATCCCGTTGTGGCTGAACTAAAGTAAACTGAACTGAGACCCGCTGATGTGCCCGATGTTTGTGGTGTCCAAGATTGTGCATTGGCGAAAAAAAATGTTGAATAAAGAATAGATGCTGATAGTAGTAGTTTTTTCATGATCTTCTGTTTTAATTTATACCGCAAGGATATAGTATACTTGAGTACGGAGGCGCTTGTTTTTAACGAATGGACAATTGGGTTCAGGAATGGTGGTTGGGGCCCGGGGTGAAGCGGCCCGCCCGAACGTATCGTTCGATACGGGCGGGCATCCTTTTTTTGGTTTTTTTATTTGCTATGCGATTCTGTTCTTCGCTGCAGGGGGCCCCATCTGGAGATGGGGATCATTTTTAAAATCATAGCAGCGCTTCGAACCACCGCCGGTGGTTCGAAGCGCTGCTATAAAAAGTTGATCGGATTCCCAGCTCCAGCTGGGATCCCCTGGATTGAAAGAAAAAGCCACCCATGTAAAAACGAAAAAAAGATACAGCGGAGCACCGGTAAAGCCGCCCAAAATCTACGAAGTAATCGCCGCTTCGAACTCTGCCTTTTTGTATTTGGAAAGTTTTGCCACCAATCCGTTGCTGAGTTGTATAGATAACTCCGATTTTGAATAATGCTGAATAAATTTTTTGTTGATCAACCACGATTTATGTACCCTGATAAATTTGGGCAGACTTTCAAGGACAGTCTCGAAATGTTTCAGGTTTTTGCTGGCCACATAGTTTTTACCCGTTGTATGGATCGTACAATACGATTCCTGTGCCTCAATAGCCATTATATTTTCAATGGCAATAATATGCTGCTGCCCTTTATCAGTTACTACAATATTTTTAAGCTCTTTGGACTCTAAAGTATTGCTCAATAATGATAAACGTTCGGCCTGTTGTTCAATGGCATGTTTTTGTTGTACCCTGTCAACGGCCAGTTTTAGGCGGCCAATATCCACGGGTTTTAGCAAATAGTCAATGGCTGCAATTTCAAATGCACGGACCGCATGTTGATCGTAAGCCGTTACAAAAATGATATCAAAATTGATCTCTTTAAAAAAACTCACTATTTCGAAACCTGCATAGTTGGGCATTTCAATATCCAAAAATACCAGGTCTGGCTTTTCCCGGTTGATCACCTCTACCGCCTGCACTACATTTTCGCATTTGGAAATGAGTTCAACTTCGGGACAAAAACGTAATAGGAGGTTTTGAAGTACGTCTCTTGCACTTTCCTCATCATCTACCAATATGGCCCTTAGTTTATTCACCGGTTGCAAACTTATTATAAGAGAGGGGGTATTTTATTTTTAATTCAGCAATCATCGTATTTGGTTCAGCAATGGATCAAAATTTTCGTTTGATGGGAATGGTCAATATGACTTTGGTGCCCGAAGGTTGGTTGTTTTCATACAGGTCTTCATATATATATCCAAACTGACCTTTAAAAACGTTGCTCAGGATCTCAAAACGTTTATGAATTGCTTTACCTGAGAAAGATTCATGGTCGGATCTTTGACGTAGTTTGATGGTTTTGGCTTGTTCTCTTCCAATTCCATTGTCTTCAATGGTACAGGTCAATACCTCTTTTAATTCAAAAGATATTTTCAGGTTTTTTGCTCCTTCCTTATGCAGGAGTCCATGTACCAATGCATTTTCAATAAAGGGTTGGATAAGAAGTGGTGGCAGCATAATATCTTCTACATTCCTGGTATCAATGCTATAGTTCAGGTCTTTTTTATACCTCAACTTTTCCAGGGATAAATACAACTCCAACAATTTAATTTCCTGGTCAAAATCTATAAAATCTTTCTCCGAGTAATTTAAAGTCCTCCGCACCAGGTTCGAAAAAGTGGTAATATAGGAATAGGAATGTTCCACATCCCCTTTGAGGATCAGGTCTTGTATGGAGTTGAGCGAATTGAAAATAAAGTGAGGATTCATTTGCGATTGGATAGCAGTTAGCTTGGAGGCATTGAGCTCGCTGAGTTGCTTTGCCTTTTTATTCTGGATCTTTAACTGCCACCGATAAATGAAATATACGATGCCTAAAAATAAGACAACCACCGCAGCAATAAACCACACATGCGCATAAAAGGGTTTTTCAATAGTGAACGAGTAAGAGATCACCGGACTGAATACTCCCTGGTTCTCTGCTTTTAGTTGGAAGGTATATGTGCCCGGTGCCAGCGCATTGTAAATAACCTCATTTTGCTGGTAGGATTGGGTTTTCCATTCATCGTCGTATCCAACCAATTGATAATAGTAGGAAATGTTCTCCCGGTCTTTTAAGGTGGGTGAAGAAAAAGTAAATTGAATTTTACGTTCGTTGTTTTTGAAAATACCTTTTTGAAAATCGGTTATAGGCCGGTCGTTTACTTTTATTTCATCGAAACGAACAACTGGCTGGGGAATATTGGACCGTACATGGTTGATCGCCACTTGCTGGACGCCTCCGGAGTGGCATACCCATAATGCTTCATCCTGAAGCGCAAAATCGATGATGCGATTTGACTTGAATCTATAGACCGAATGAATGGAAGTGATGAGTTTTCCACTCATGTCGAAACGGAAAAGTCCGTTGGTGGAATTTCCGATCAGGGTGTTTTGATAAATGATGATTTTTTTAAGATCTTCCACTTTTCCGTTCACTATGGGTTGGATAGCACCTGTCACTTTTTTGTCTTCAATAACAAGTACACCCTTCTTACGGGTATTGGCAAAGATCTTTCCATGGGAAAAGTAAAGGTCAGTCGGGAAAATATCGGTCCCCTCGTATAGGATCTTTTCTGATCTTCCGGAGGGAAGTAACACCAGCAATCCCTCGGCTGTTGAAGTATACAGACACTTATTTTCAGGGTTATATTCCAGCCAATAGACCCTTTGTTTGATCTCGGGTACAGGTATTACAAAATAGGAATGAAGATTGTTCGGTTCTACCCTGATAATTCCATTATTGGTTCCCAGGTAAAACTCATCATTGGAAACGATGGCCGCATCTTTTAAGGAGGATTCAGAAAGATCGATCACCTGACCTGTGTTTTTATTATATGCCCGGATGTATCCATTGTCAAACAGGATCATCTCACTATTCTCATTTCCATAAATTCCTTTTATAGGATGGTTGCCCTGGTCGGCAATGATGTGGAGTTGACCGTGGAGATAATAGATGAGTTTTCCCTTAGAGGTACCCAGGAAGAGACCCTGGACCGGATCGGCATACATGGCAGTAACAGGATCATCTCTGAAGGAATTCATTACATCCGGAATTTCCAGATCGGGAATAACGAGTACTCCCTTGTCGAAAGTGCTCAGCAGGATATTGCCTTCATGGTCTTTGTAAACATTTGAAATAAAATAATCCTGGTAGAAAAGGTAATTCCTTACCCCAGTCATCTGATCTTTAAAGAATGTCACCCCTGGAAAAGCACCTGCTGCCCAAACCTCGTTGCCGGTTTCATAGATCCTCGTGGACCCTTCTATTCCGGATAGTCCAGTTGTTCCCATGGATGTTAATTGAAAAGTAGACTGGTTATAGTTATACAATGACCTTGTTCTTACATCAAATGCATGCGAATTTCCATGGATATTGAAAAATTTTAAAACGGATTGGGAAGTTAATTGTCCTGGACCCATGTTTAAACCCTGCATAAAAATTTTTCCGCTGGAGTACATCAAAACCGAATCACTCCCAGTTAGGTGAAACTGAATTTCTTTTTTTGCATTGATAAAAGCAGGACCTAAAGAATGCCCATGGAGTGCTTGACGTTCCATCACCTTTCCATTTTTATTCAACACGATCACTTTAGCTGCTCCAATCACTAACTCATCCTCCTGCCCAATTGCCAGACTTATATCTGCTTTTGCTTCATCTTTCTGCAGTTCGTATACAAGTTTACATTCCATATCAACGATTTGGAATACCTGATTGTTGAGGTTATGACAATAGATCATTCCCTGCCGGTCTATTTCAAAATTGAAGACAGAATTGGTTTTGGCCTCATCACATTCTATTTTTTCATACGTATAATAATCATAATGATAAATCCCTTCATTGGTGGCAAACAAATAGTTCAATTCTTTGTCTTGTATTACATCATAGATCTGGATCCCCCTGAATTCTTCTTCACCTAAGATGAAATAAGCAGGTTGCTGGGCATGGAGGTTGGCATTGAGCGATACCATGAATAGCAGAAACAAATATGCTGCTGTATGCAGAAATGTTTTTGAATAGGTAGGTATGTGGGAATGGTGAGTGATGGGGGCTTAGATTTGTGTACAACGAAAGTAGGATTTTTTGAGGAATTCCTGGTTTGTCGTCCAGCTGATGTTTTTTTTAGTTCCCGTAGACGTTTTTATCTGATTTGGCTGTGGGCTCGTGTGGTTTGTTCCCGCAGATCTCGCAGATTTTCGCAGGCTTTTTTCTATCGTCACAATACCATTCGGCTGACTGCATTTCGCAGATCAGAGGCGCCACGGCGCCTCATCTGCGAGATAAGAGCAGCCGAATGGGAAGGCAGGGCAAAAGCCCTTCTTAAGCGAAAATCAGCGAGATCTGCGGGAACAAAATGATTATTGCCAACTATGGACATATTCCAGTACAAGAGGTCCGAAGATTTTTAACACTCCTTCCGCCAATTATTTTTAATTTTCTGAACTATCCTGAAAGTCTAAAGCGCCTTATAAAAACTCCTCTCCTTGATCTCATCCACTATATATTTTTTATCCGGAGCTTCCGTTTTATTCATATAGATCATTCTCCAATAATGAGGTAAGTTCCTATCCGGATATACATTGCTCACGGGGATTTGATAGGGAAGTCCATGGAGGTTGAAAGATACCATCCAGTTGTTCGCATTGATATTTTTAATCGTGAGCTCATTGATGGCTTTGTCCAGATCTGCTTTAAATTGTTTTTTATCGACCAGCCCCAACAGTTGGGTTTCTGATTTCTCGAAAAATGTTTCCAAACTACCGGCACAGATCAATTCGATCACAATGGCCCGGATGGCTTCTTCTTTTCTTTTTAAATTTAACAATAGCTCCACTTTCCAATCGAGCATATAGGCTTGTTCCAGGCTTACATTGGTGGCACTCCCTTCGAAACCCCAATACCTGTAAACGGTATCGGCCTGGTCTAACCATTTCAACGCTTCTACATAATTCGAATCGATGGCATATAATCCTGCCAAAGCAGCTGCCGACTTATGCTTATAATTGGTATGGGGTTCCATTAAAGAACCTGTTTCATCGCTGTCTTTCAGATCTGAATCCAGGATCCTCTTGTACCAGGTCTTGGCTTTGTCGTATTCTTTCATTTGCCAATAGACCGTTGGGATATTAAAAAATGCATTTCCATAGGTATCGTATTTCTTGCCCACCTTATTTTCTACCATATAGGTCCAGACCGCAATGGTGGAATCCAGCTTCCCCTCATTATAAAAATCCAAGCCTTTGTTGAACATGCTGAGCCCAGTGGTATCCACCGTTTTTTGGGCAAAGGCGTAGGAGGTGATGAAGAGGAGGGAGAGGAAGATGGTTTTCATATCATGGTTTTTGTATAGCGAAGATAACGAATAAGGGGGGATTTTAGTGTGGGGGGAGGCGGTATATGTCTTTATGGGAAGAAAATTACCCTAGCATTTCCAAAATTTTCTTTGTTATTGACGGTGGGAATATGCTACAAGACTCCCAAGCTTCAAGTGTGATTCCTAGCTTTTTCAAATTAAGTTTGACATTATCTGATACGGTTTTGTAGTTTGATTCGCATCTTTTTGCTATTTCTTTTTTTGATAGGACAAATTCGATTTCCTCCCCTAGCGCCTGCTTTAGCCTAACAGTGTCCCAATATCTAAGCCATCTCATTTCATTCCATTTTTTATGTGGAATTTCATTTTGAAAAAATTTTATCCATTTAGATAAGGTAGGTCGAGTTATTCCGTAATCCTTGGCAATTGCTTCTTTTGATTTTCTGGTACTAACAAGTATGAAAAAAGAAATAATAAAAACGAGAAGAATTACTGCATTTTTGAATGAATCTGAGAGCTGCTTTTCCATATAGTTTAATAATTTGCAACAAAGATAGATTCAGCCTAAAAATAGATCTAAACTTTTTGCAATATTCTCTGAATGACTATATAAATAATTGGTTGTGTGATATTTATATTCAACTAGCAGAATTAGCGTATTGTAACGAAGAATTATTTACCACGCTAGACCACCTTAGTCCGTTACGCTGCTAGGCTACCCAAGTCCGCTACGCTGTTACCGATTTATAAATATCGGAACTTTAATTTAAACTACAATGATAGCGTGGCGTAAATTTCAAAATACGCCCAGGCGGGTTAGTAGCAGTACACTTTAAATTGGCCGTATCGCAGGTAATGTGGAAAATATACAGTTAGCTGTTGGCGTTTCATTTTTTAAAAGATTTTTGAAGTCTTTCAAATACTTTCTCCAAAAACAGATAGTTAACATCAAATTCATTTGATACTGAGAATTCATAAAGTATATAATGATTCACCTCGTGCAAAATACTAATAGTGAATTGCATTGGATCAATGAATGCTTTTAATTCAATATCTTGATCTAACAATTTTGGTAAAACTATTTTGTTCCTAGTCATGAATTGTTGTAATCCATTGAAGTTTGAATGAATTTGTTCACTACATAGAACATAGTATGGTCGAAATCTACTCATTTCAGCTCTTTCTTCAAGAACTCTAAAATCTGCTTTTTTATTTCCTAGAAACAAATCGTCCGCCCATCCAAAATCATTTTTTAAAAAATCCTTACCATATTTATTTCCGAGTGTCTCTTTAGCTTTATTAAGGTTTATCTCCGTTTTCTTTGGAAGGGGAGGAAACTTTAATGCTTTGTGGTTACTATTGTAGGCTGCTATCTTTCTTTGAGAATTTCTAATGGAATGCTCGTAGAATTTATTTGAAAGCTCAGCATTATTTTCAAGTGCCAAAACCAGTAGTATAATTGCATCTTCATACATTGCACGCCAAATAATCATAGCTCCATCTATATATCCACTTACTAATAAGTCAACAATTTCCTGAGCCCTTCTCAACATTAAGCCGTATAAGGAAATGTTTATTTTTAAGGTACTGTCAATTCGCTTCCTATTTACCTTAACACTGATTTGCTCATACATATTTGCACAGGCTGTAATGTAAAGGATGAATGAAATGAAAGAGTCTCTATTATTCTGGACTATTGCACGTTGATTTTTGAAATGAACCTTTAAAAAGTCATCAATTTTAAAGTTGTGGTTTTCTAAATAGGTATTTGTTAAAATATCCTCGTAGTCAGATATTATACCATCAAGATTTGATGCAATTTTCTGTGCTATTTCCTTTTCTGAAAGCTTGGATGTGCTAATAAGATTAATTAATGTGCTATTAAGGATTTCGCTAAAGTCTTCAAAAAAGAGACCTTCTATTTCTACTTGTTTATATCGTCCCAAAATATAACCTTTTAAATTGTGTTATTCATTTTTTACCCTTTTCTAATAAAGGCAAAATAGTACTTTTTAATGTCAGCAGCATATACGGTCTTTTAACCTTTCCCTCTTTTAAATATTTACTAATAACTCTTGTGACGCCTAAAAAGGATTCTTCAGTATGTTTTTTTGCGTTCAAATATTCCTTCCTTTTAATCTCCCTAGGGTATGACCAATTTGTACCATCAATATCAACATAAAAGCAATGTTCTTTAATTTGCTGAGCATTTGAAAGCCAATCTTTCTTCTCAATTATAGTTTTGCTCGGTGTTTTTGGTCCTAATTTTGATTGAATTTCTGCTGTTTGGGTTGCGTTTGCCATTGTCTGACCAATACGTTTAATGTAATTCTCAATCGATTCTCCTTCCCTAATCTGTAAATTGTCTTTCTCTGTTAGAATAAAACTATTGATTTTACCATCGAAGTCAATTTTTTTAAGATTTCTGTGGATATGATTGAAAGCACTGGCAATATGAAGGCGAGTTTCGTGTATATTCTTATATCCTTTGACTTTTTTAAACCCGTAATCTATAAATTCTTTATCCCTAACCCCTATTAAGAAAAAAAATAAAGATTGCGCTTTTATTAATTCCTCAATCGTAAGCAACTTTAAAGCTGTTGCAAGCGGATATTTTTTCTTAGTTGCCAAGATATCGGCCGCATTGCTAAGATCTCTTGCATTTGTATAAATAACCTCTAAGCCATCCTCGATAGTTTCTTCATCAAGCCTTAAAAGAATTTCATAACTAAGTTTCACCATTACTTAAAAAATTAATATTTAAATATTTAATATTTTGTTTTATTAGCATACCCATTAATTATTAGAGCAATCATAATCCAGCCAAAAAAGGTTTCACTTCCGACGAGCAATTTTATCTGGTTACTATATTCGGCTAAATTAACTCCACCTATTCGAACGAATCCAAAAATCGCATTATATAATCCGTCTATCCAGCTTTCGGAAATTCCCACCAAATAATAAACAAAGGAGTAAGCAATAATGACCAATATTGAGTTATAAATAAGTCGATGGGGCTTCTCTCCAAATCCCCATAAAAGATAATTACATATGCCCAAGAAACTCAAACGAATTTGTTGAATGCATCTAAAAAACTCCCTTTTCAATCGTAATAGTGTGCCTCGATTTTGTCTTCTGTTCTTACCTAGTTTATAATGGCCCCAAAAGGTATTAATACTTGCAATTGTGGAAAACAGTTCGAATTTACGTTCAAAGTAATGTGATTCCTTTGTTCGCTTTCTGTCTCCCTGTCTTGAATAGGCTATTCTGAATTTGACAAAATTGTCTGCAATATATCGATAAGTGCTTGCTTTAGTAGAGTAAAAATCTCTCTTCATAGGAATATATTTGACTTCCTCAATATAACTATTTTGCAAATCAATTCGATTCATTGAAATCTCGTCAAACGTAACATATCTTAATTCACTATTCTTACAAGTCATGCTCCACAAATTCCCATTATGAAAATGCGTAGCGTATATTTCTGAACTATTTTCCAGTTTCAGATTTTGAAAATCACATTCAACAAGATTTAGGGAGCTTAATTTCCCATCATTAAGTCTAATATTGTGTGCATGAGCAAAATATATACTATGCATTATATTGCCGTGATCTGGACCTTCAATAGTCAAAAAATCCAAATTGGTAAAGTCAAGATTTCGTCTATTTATTCTGTACCCTCGTGTAATAGTTAAGCCACCAAGTTTTAGCACATAGTGACCCATCATTTTCCATTGGCAAAGATCTGGAACATCTGGAGCATGTCCTGAACCATATAGCAACTTAGTATTCTTGCCCGGTAGGAAATGTCTAGTTTTATACTTTCTTTGACCCCATAAGATATATGGCGTAAATCTTTGATAAATATGATTTTTTTCTTTAGCTCTCCTTTCGACTTCTTTTGCAGCCTGCGTTGATTGTGGATGAACAAAATAATATCGATCGTCTGGATGATTTTCCGAGAAATCGATTAAATATTTATCATATTCCCCATGAAATAATTCTCCAGGATTTCTGATTTTCACAAGGGTGTCAATCAGAAAATTATTTTCACTAAGCCAATCGCCAAAACCCGGAAGATTTTTTTCGAAGGACATGAATAGTTTCGGCAAATCATTCTTTTCTCTCCAAAGATTGAATTCATCAGTAGGAAGGTCCCATAGTTCTTGAGGAGTCATTTAGCTGATTCTAACTTATTAATTAAGACTATCTAATGCGTTTTTCGATAGGCATTCGAACTATTCTGGCCACACCTTTGTCAAACTTGGCTAGAGAAATATTGGGAAAGGTAAGATAATCTTCCTTTCCTTCATTCTCATCGGTAATGCTACTATCATTTATCAGAGATTTTCCTTTGGTTTTAAAAGCACGATTATAATAAACCAAGCTGTCCCTGTTAGAATGAATCATTACCAAGATATTTTCCTTGGGAACTAGCTTTTCTATTTTAAAGTAACAGTCCTTAAAAAAAGGTCCATTTTCTTTGTATGTAAAGTCAATATTGCCATTAGGAGCTAGTTGTATTTGGTCCCCAACCAACATCTGAATATTTATTTCAATATTATTAACCGTATTTTTTGATTGATTTGTCACTAAATAATTAGTTGTATAGTCCTGATTACTAATGGTTGGTTCTATTTCTACAATATCCAACGAACTTTTATAATACCGTTCAGTGAAATATGGAGTTGTTACAACAAGTTGGACAATTGCTACAATTAGTGCAAGAATTGACAATATAAGTGAAACGTTAATTTTATTGTTCTGATTCTTTTCATGAAGTGCATCAGAAGTTTCAAATTTTATATTGGTCTTTTTCTTTTTACTCATAGCCTACAGCTAACGTAACCGCATTTGCCCACGGGCCGTTATTTAAAGGTAATAAACTTTACTCATTTCTCAAATGATAGCAGAGTGTAAATTATTCAAATACACCCAAGCGGTTTATGTTCTTAAAACATCAATTAATCCGGAATGAAAGGCCTGTGGGCAGAATGGGAGTTAGGCAAAGTGAATTCTTGTTGTAATTTATCTGAGTAATCCCGAAGTCTAATAATCGATTTCAAAACAAATTTATTATCCGGCTCAACTGAACGCCAGAAGTGCAAATACCCAAACAATCTTTCAAGATATATTGGGTCAAATGAATTAATATGTTTTTGATGTTCGAACAATCCTTTCGAAAGGACATAATGAACATTTTTTCTAACTTCTCGCTTAGCTTTTTTCGGAACAGTCATTGTTCCATTGGATATCGAAATCCCTGTAATAATTTTTTGATTTTTCTCACCAAGCAATTTTGTTTTGGGCTTATTTATATTAAATCCTTCTTCTTCGGTAATTTCTTCAATATATGTTGTCATTTTAATTGGTATTGCACCCCCAGAAAAAGTAAAATCATCAGCATACCTGGTATAATTTAGTTTAAATTTATTTGCTAGTCCATTTAATCTTTGATCAAGTCTTTTTGCTATAATATTGCTTATCGCCGGACTTGTAGCTGCTCCTTGAGGTAGAGCTCGATTCAAACAACAAATTGCGGCTAAGTAGTAGGAGATTCTTTTTGTGTACCCCAAATTCCGAAAAATTGCAATTACTCGATTTATTTTTATGGATGGAAAAAAATTTTGAATATCCATTTTTAATACAAATTTGGTATTGAGATGTTCTTTAGCATTGTCAACAATTGAAGTATTTTTGATAAATCCCTTGGAACATTTATGTAATGGTTGGTGAATTAGGATGTTCTCGTAAATCCACTTTTGAGCATGCAATAAAACAGGATAAGGCGCTGAAATTATTCTTTGGCCTCCATTTCTTTTTGGAATCTCAAAAGTATAATAAAAGCTATTGGATTTCATCACTATACTCGAAAGCACTTCCCTCTGAATGCCCAGTAATGAGGCTAAATGGTTAAAATCCAAAATTATTACGGTGTTATTCGAAATGAGTTTTTGCACATAAATTGATAGTGCCTTTTGAGTTTTTTCACCTCTTACATTTTTCGAGATGAAATCAACCCATTTTTCGATTTGTATTTTTTTATCTTCTAGCATGGTAATAAAAAATGAGGATGGGAAAACTACTTTCAATGAAATTTATTCATACTACTAAATCCTACAACGTAGATTTAGTAGTGCAGTTCTGTTAGGAACTTCACTAGTGCCTTTTTCAGGTACTAGTGTGGTTAACCACAGCATTAATAAATGAGGCGAATACACCTCAATGTGCTAGTTTCATTTCCCATCCTCAATGTTTTTAAAAATTTCTTTATCCAAAGTTTTTCGATTTGGTATGTATAACTCATTTATACCCAAAATAGGTTGTTTCATGTTTTCAGGAATTAGTTTCCAGTATTTGACGTTTTCACGTAAAAATATATATTTTCTATTCCCAAATATCCAATTGCGCCCATATTCGTTAAGGGTTATTTGATTACCACTAATAACTATTAACCCATTATCTTCAAATTTTTGTATTGTTCTCGCAAGTTGAAAAGGAGATAGCTGGTATTTTTCATGAAAAAAATACAAATCCAAACTGTTTTGGGCATATAATTCTTTGAGGAACTCAATATCCTCGCTTAATAATTCTATCATATCCGTCTAAAAAGTGTTTTTCTTTGAATCCCCCCTTTATAAAAGGGCCACCAAAATATTGGGAATACATTATTCGGAACATTATTGGCTTCGAAGCCAAATAGGGCTTCTGACCTTTTATATCCGAAATTGGGGAGTTTTCTACTCCCAATTTTATTCTTTAATTTACTTTCAAGATTCTCCATGGATTTTTTAGCTGAAGGCCTGTTTTCTGCCTCCATTATCTCACTAATCCCTTTCTTCAACCAAAAAACTGAGTAATATTCCATGTACAATTTATCTAATACATCTTTGGAAAACTCCATAGCGGCTAGGCTAATAGTTCTAACGGTTACATTGGTAAGTTGGCGTTTTTCTATTGTTGAACGCATGTATTTTACTTTTCGCTCAATTGTATCACCTGTTCCAATGAAGTCGTCCGTTAGTATAACATTTGAATTGTCTGGAATTTCATTAGCTCCAATCGGTAACGAGTTAAAAAAATTAGATTCCTTCCAATTCATAGAGAATTTATTTTTTAGACATTGTATAATACTTTGGGATCCGTCTGGGTTTTTATCGTCACACGTAGCAATAAGAAAAGTACTTTCTGAAGTTAAACCCCAATTTGTTTCGATTTGAGCTGCAATGCTCTTACCTGCCTCATTTAATGTTTGTCCATCAACGAAGGAAAAGTTCTTTATTAGGAATTCAATTAAATCTTTTTGGTCTTTATTATCCGATAGACACCATAATTCAAAGAGTGCTTCTGGCTCATATGAAAGCCACTTGTACTCTTTGTGTAATTTAGTTAAAGTGACAAAATCGTTAACGTCAATTTTGCCAGATGCTCTATTTACAATCTCTTCATTCATTCTTTATCATTTTGCCTAACTACGGATTACCGTAATCATACAAACGTTTACAAACCTCTATTTTCGTTTGTAAGCACTTGTATAATGGCTTTCCTATATCAATAGTATAGAATAAAGAGCAAATATAAAAGCAGGGAGGCATCCGTATTTTCCCGGATACCTCTACCTAATGTTGGGTATCCGGGAAATATGGATGGGATCCAGGCCGGGGCGGCTTGGGAATAGAAGTTGCTATTCAGGACAGTTGGCTACACAAACCTCCTGCGTGATGCCGTAAAGAATGGTGAGCTTACCGGTCATATATTTTTGACTGGTAGCCAGGTAGCAATCCAAAGATAAGGTACCATCATTTTCCAAAATGGTTCTTTTAAACTTAAATTCGGCTAAACCTTTGGTAGAGGTGTAGTAGCAACTAAATATAACAGATTCAGGATTTTTTAGTTTTGTCTTTACTACAAAATTAATTTTATAAGGACTTTTTTGGTTGGGGAATTTTTGCGTGCCTATCAGCTCACCCTCTAATGTAGTCACTTTTAACCAGTTTTTTGGCAGGTTAATTTCAATGTTGCATTCATACGTCATGTTAATGATCCTGGTGACGGTCACTGGATCTTTTTCAATGGCTGGAATGTTTATAGGAATAATGTTATAACCCTCATCCAAATCAACAATCACAAACGCTTTATAGGGATCTTTTCTTTTGAAAGTTAATGTATACCTTTCACCATACTCGATCTTTTTTCCTTCTATTCTGTCGTTTATTAATACCAGATTTTCCGAAAAGGAGATATCTCTTACTTTTACTTTGTCTCCATTGTTTCTAAATGGGTTGGTCTTTAACTCAAAGAATACGGTTACAGTACTGTCCGATTGTCCCAGTAATTCGAGATACGGGATATCGTTCGTTATTTTTATGCATTCCGTCCAGGCATTTAATGAATTTTCAACATCTTCACTGCGGGTATAGGTTTCGTTTAATTCAATTTTTTCATTGTAACTAAGTGAATAATCTATTTTGGTTTTATACTTTTTAAATATACTCTTCACTTTTGATTTATTGGAACCCCAATTAAATGCACCAAAATCAGGAACACTAAACCCTGCCGAGGAACTTCTCCTGTTTTGAAGATCTTCCTGTGAGGAGGATTCATACAGGTAATTCAGTTTTTCTAAATAATCCTTATCCGTTTTCAAGGATAGTTTCTGGTAAACAACGGAGAAAGCCGCATCACAGGAACCTATAAATGCTTTATTGGTTTCAAATGATAAGGAGTCTGATACCTGGTTTTTGTTGGATCCGTCCTCCGGCATGATTACAAACTCTACAAATGCGTCTTTAACAACCGAATCTTGAATTGCCTTTTCATCCTTTTTTACCGTCTTGGAGCCACAGCTGGATAAAAATGCAGTTAATACAAGGATCAAGAAAAAATAATTTTTCATTTTTCATTTTTTAAAATTGCTCTAGTTGTCCGGCTTTAAGTGAAGCCCCCGTTTTTTTAGGTGGGTTCTGATCTCCACTTTGTTGGTTGTGATAAGGATCTATTCGATGTGAATAGTTGGTAGTATAAGACAACAAGGTAACTGAATTACTTTCTATTGGGTCATGATCCAAACAATTTAATCACAACTGTAACATACGAACGCTGCTGTAAGGCTTCGACCAAACTGTATTAGGTTTGATCTCAACGAAGTACGAAATGGTACGAGCCTACGAACTACGAACAAAGCAGTGGAGCTTCGACCGAGTTGTTACGGGGTTAACCACAACGAAGTACGAACCTATACGAACATACGAACTACGAATAAGGTTAGCATCGGTTCGTAGTTCGTAGGTTCGTATGTTTTGTTCGTACTTCGGTGAAAACAAATTAAAATTGACTGGAAAACGTAAATCCTACTCCCATATCCGTTTTGGAGGCGGGATAGGTATAAAGTGACCAACTGGTAGTTTTGTTTTTCTTTTTGTTGATGAAATAGTTCACCAGGTTCCAGGTACTGATGATGACCGTAGATGTTCCCACCCCTATGTTCACCATCGATACCGTTTTCAACTCTTCATTCGTGGTATAATATCCCCAATAATCATAGGTCTCCGCTGGATACATGGCTGCTCCCAAACTAATTTGGCCTATGCCTGATGCAATCCCAATAATAGGGAGGGCCAAACTCTTGCTTCCATTCGCTAATTGAATTCCATTGATCGTGGTCAAAGAAATATTTGCCGCAGAGAACACCGAAGAAGATACTCCATAAGCAGGGGTTACATGGTTGTTCTGCTGATCGGGCAAAGGTCCGTAAGCCGGTTGGATCATGGCACATTCATCTTCGGTCAATCCACTGTTCTTGATCCATAGATCTACCAAAGGATCATGCATGTCTTTGAGTTTTTCGTATTGATAGTTTGCATTGATATACTCTGCCACATGTCTGCCTGCCGTTTGTTCCACCAAATAACCCACTGCACAGATCCTTCCATTTTTATCTATAAAACAGGGAATGCGCTCTTGCTTGTCATAGTTGCGGGGAAATTCTTCACGGACAATGTATTTTCCCAATAAGTTCAACATATATTTCCTCCTCCATTGCATTTGAGGAGAGAGGTTTTCTACCGGGCGGGAAGAAAGTTCATTTAATACATAGAGCAAATGTGTCCGGATACGCAGGTCTTCATTGACCGTTGAGGTAGGTGATATACCGAATTTTTGTTTGTAGCTGATATCACCGATCACAGGGTTGATGGGGTTTTCAGCGAGAAGGGTGGTGCTCATGGGGGCCATGAGGCATACGGAGAGGAGAAAGATGAGTTTTTTCATTTGGATCCTTTTTAATTGTTATTGATAAGACAAGGGGAAAGGGGATTTGCTGCATGAGGGGGAAGAAATAGTTGGGGTTCCCGTGGGTTTTATAACTGCTGCGCTGCGCTTAGCCGTTATATTTCCCTCAGCCCCCATAGCTTCCCGATAGCTATCGGGAGGGGTCGCAGAATTTTTCTTTTGCTCTGATTCGCTACCGCGAGGGTTCTACTTTTTGTCTTGACACAAAAAGTAGACAAAAAAGTCAAGGCTGCATAAGTCATTGATGTAAAACTACGGAACGCTCCGGTCGTTCACCCAAACTCGTTTACGCTGTTACCCAAATTTTTTCAAAATTTGGACAGCTGGACCTCAAACATGGGTTCACTACCCTGCACTTATCCTTGTTTTACTATCCATGCCTTATGAGGCCGTTCCCCCTTCCCGCTAGCCACAGTATCTGGTATTTTCTGGGTAAAAAAGGATTGCACCGGAAATTGCAAGTAAGTGATACCTTGGCTAACCCACTATCTTCCAGATAATGTAGCCTGTGGGAGGCGAAACCCGAAATGGCGCGAACTTTGGGTTTTGCGGCCTATGCGGCGGTTGGGCAAAGGTGAAAGCAAAAGCCCAAAGTTAGCATTTCGGGGCTCCTTTCTTTTGTTTACTTTTCTTTGGAGAAGCAAAGAAAAGTAAAACCCTCGCGGTAGCGAAACAAGAGCAAAAGCACTACACCGCATGCGAACTAGGGAGCCCAAACACGCAGCTTTAGCTGCGAGAAACCACTACACCCCGTAGGCGGGTGAGAATCACCCACTTTATCAGCACTTATTAACAGAAAAAAAAATATTGACCGATCTTATTAACTTTGCATTCTGAAATATTTGAAAACTCGTTCAATGCAATTTCAGTTAAAAACCCCCGCATTACTGGTCCTTGAAGATGGAACAGTATTTACCGGCCGGGCCTGCGGCAAAACAGGTACCACCACCGGAGAGATCGCTTTTAATACCAGTATGACCGGCTATCAGGAAATTTTTTCTGATCCCTCCTATTTTGGTCAGATCCTCGTGATGACCGGTGTTCATATTGGTAATTATGGTATTAAAAAAAATGAAGTGGAAAGTGGGTCCACTAAAATTGCAGGTATGGTCTGCAAATCTTTTGCTGATTATCCTTCACGCAAAAGTGGGGATGGTTCCCTCCAGCAAGATTTTGAAAAAAACGGTTTGATCGGTATATCGGATGTAGATACCCGTGCACTTGTACGGCATATCCGTCATAAAGGAGCGATGAATGCTATCATCTCCAGTGAGAATTTAAATGTGAATCAACTCAAGGCGCAATTGAGAGATGTGCCAAGTATGAAAGGATTAGAGCTGAGCTCGAAAGTTTGTACCAAAGAACCTTATTTCTATGGTGATGAAAAATCCCCCTATAAAGTAGCAGTACTCGACCTGGGTATTAAACAAAATATTTTACGTTGCTTGGCCGACAGAGGCTGTTATTGTAAAGTATTCCCCATGGATGCCACGGTAGAAGAAATGGAAAAATGGAACCCGGATGGATATATGATCTCTAATGGTCCCGGTGATCCAGAAACCATGACAGGAGTGATTGCCGAAGTGAAAAAATTGGTAGACCACGATAAAAAAGTGTTCGGGATCTGCTTGGGTCACCAGGTATTGAGCTGGGCCATGGGGGTTCCTACTTATAAAATGTTCAATGGACATAGGGGATCCAATCACCCGGTAAAAAATTTAAAAACGGGAAGGGGAGAGATCACTTCACAAAACCATGGTTTTGTATCCGATGAAAAACTCATTAGCGAAAATAAGTTAGTTGAAGTAACCCATCAACATTTAAATGATCATTCAGTTGCCGGGATCAAGGTAAAAGGAAAACCTGTTTTTTCGGTTCAATATCATCCCGAAGCATCAGCTGGCCCGCATGATAGCAGGTATTTGTTTGATGAGTTTGTGGAGTTGATGAAGAAGTAGGGGTTTCGTATTTTTTTTTGGATTATTTATATGAATTGCTTGCTTCTGTTTCGCTACCGCCCCTGACGAAGCTTGCTACACTGCTAGCCAGGACCAGCGAGGGTGCTGATTTTTGTGTAAAGAGGTAACTATGTATCTGTTAGGCCATATTAAGCCAATATTAACTTTATTTTTAGACACAAAATTGGAGCTTACTATCCGGGGAAATATGGATAGCATTCGGATAAAAAAACGTATTAAACGGCATATAGACTCTTTTATGAATTTGGTACATTTACCAATATTAACGAAGAATAAATAGAGGATGGAGTGAGATCCATGACGAGGAAGTTTATTAAGAAATGGAATCTAATCAATACCATGCCGTTTATTACAAAATATAACCATTCCTTACAAAAATATACCACTTCTTACGAGGGGATGAATTCAACTATTTATTGCTTAACTTGTATGCACCCTCATATAACATGAGTACCCCAATAAGCATTATGAAATATATACTTGTCATTTGTTGTTTAGTTTTGGAAACACCTGTTTTTTCTCAAATCACTTTCCAGAAAGCCTATGGGGGTACAGCGGGTGAGCATAACGAATGCCTGGGCAAGACCAACGGTATCATGAATACCACCAGTGATAGTGGTTATGTTATTTGTAATTCAAGCATAAGCTTTGCCAACCCATTCTCACAGGGAATTTATTTTGTAAGGCTAGATCAATTCGGGGATACTATTTTTACTAAAACATTTTATAGGAACGACTATCATTGTTATGGTAGATCAATCTATGAAACCAGTGATGGTGGATTTATTATGGGTGTGGCCCATTCGGGATCTGGTCTGATTAAAACCGATGCCGCCGGTAACATTACTTGGAGCAAAAAACTTTCGATGAGCAATGGGTATTATGGGATGCCTGTAGCGGGCAATTCATTCTTATGTACTTCGTCATTTGGTAATGCAATGTATCTAAGTAAGGTAGATATGAACGGCAATATGCTCTTTGAAAATAGATATTTTACCATCAATTCCTGGTATTCCTCATCAGAGCATTTTATGTTATACTCTTCTTATGAATGTGCCAATACTGATATTATTTCGACGGGATATTATATAAATGGTTCTTCCAATGGTGAGATCCTATTAATAAGGACCGATTCGGCCGGCAATATTAAATTTGTAAAAAGTTACGACAGCGATATTTACTTTGAATCTGCATATAAAGTAATTGAGTTGGCCGATAAAAGTATCGTTGCTGTGGGTGGTTGGGGAGAGCTAAAAACGGTTATATTGAAAACAGATTCGCTTGGCAATCCCATCTTTTTTAAAAAAATTGGGAATTCTCAAGGTTCAAATGCCGTTGCTGCTGACGATAAGGGTAATTTATATTTAACAGGAGGAACCTCTATTGTAGGAAACGCCCTTGCCATTATAACCAAAACCAATTCCCTTGGAAATATTATCTGGTCGAAAACTTATGAAAATGCAGAGGTAGGGCTTTGCATCGAATTAACCCCTGATAAGGGCATGGTAATGGCCGGAATAACCAATAGCTTCGGTGCGGGGGGGTATGATACCTATCTTTGTAAAACAGATTCGATGGGTGATGCGGGTTGTGACATATCCGATTCATTGTTTTCTATAAATGTCATTAATCCCATTGTTACGGATCATATACTGCTTGTTATGCCGGACACGGTATGCTCTAATTTTCCGATGTTGGTTAATTCGGGAACCATTGTTAGCACCAAATGCCAGAATTTCACATTGAGTGCCGATGAGTTGCAGTCGGACCTAGATATTGAATTATACCCGAATCCTGTTACAGATATGATCATGATAGATGTTGGTGAAAATTTCGATATACAGATCCATCTATCCGTTTACAGTATTTCGGGCCAGCTCCTGGTGAAAAAATCTTTTGATCATACCGGAACTATTACTCTTGATCTTCAGCACTTGTCGGGTGGGGTATACTTTCTTCAGGTGGATGATGGGAAAAAATCGATGACGAGGAAGTTTATTAAGAAATAGTTTTAGAAATAGAATTTGTGTAAGTATTGACGGCTGCGCCTTAGGTGCGGTCGTTGTTGTTTTACCGGATTTGTCTGGCGACTCATCTGATCGGTTCCCGCAGGCCCTGCTGCGCTGCGCTTAGCAGGTTATGGTTCCCGCAGATCTCGCAGATTTTTTTTGCTTTACCTCAGCTATCCTATACAGCAGCTTTCATCTCGCAGATTGGAGGCGCTATGGCGCCTCATCTGCGAGATGAAAGCCGCCGGAGGGAAAGTCAGGCAAAAAGCATCAGCGAAAATCTGCGTGATCTGCGGGAACCAAAAATGAGCAGCGTCAGCTGCGAGTATATTGTGCTTAGCGGGAACTAGAAATCAAGTTATTCCGAATCCATATTATCGGCCTGGAACATAAAGCCAAGACGTTTGCCTGTTTTTTGTTGAAGAGCCTCGCTGTTCGAATATATTTCGGCAATGCTTACCTGTTTTACCTGCTCGTAATTCGGCATGAGGAGATCGAAATCAATAGCATATAAAATGGCAGATTCAATGATGGCCCTTGAGGATGCTTTATCGATAACACTGTTGCCAAAATTGTTGTATAAAAACCCCATTTGCCTTTTACCTTCTACAAAAAAATGAAGTTCTTTATTAATAAAGATCCTTGCAATTAAATATCCCACGTCGTTTTCCCTATTGTATTTAAACGAATCCGTTAAAAAATTATATACATTGATCACTGCACAATAAGCCCTGTCCTCATCTTTTTTTACATAGGGAGTATTGTATATATAATGGCTTTTTTCGAAACTGAATATGTTGCTGTGCAAATGAAATACGAGGGTGTCACCGGCAAAGGAAAAAGAAGCTTCATGCTCGCTTTTCTCTGTATAGTTAAAACTGAGCTTTACATCTCCATCATTTACTTCTTTCGATAATTCATCGTTGATCTCCCTTAAATTTTCTTTGAATATTTTAAAGACCTCCTTGCTTTGTTTATAGAGACCCAGCTTCATCACCGATTTTTCTTTCAGGGTCTTTACAATAAGTTCTTTGGCTGTTAAAGGTGCACTCATAGTTGCTTACTTTTTTTTATAAATAGGAACCGTACTGCAAGGCTCACCATACATGAGGCTTTTTACATGGGGTAATAAAAGATTGGTGATCTCCATATAGATCATTTCAGAGATCTCACGGTCACTGCAACCTTTGATCACCACTCTTTTCCCTTCGTAATCTGCAGGGTTGATCTCTTTTTCTATGCGGAGTAAAATGGCTTCCTGGATGGCAAATTCGCGGGTGCCAAAATATACTTTGGCCGTATAGGGGAATGCATGCATAGAAACCAGCATATAGGCCCATTTGGGTATAATAGCATCTTCAGAACAAAATACGGCCACGATTTTTCCTTCAAATTGTTTCCAGTCGAGTTCGTCCAATGCTTTTCTAAAATCTTTTTCTTTCAGGATGATGCCTTCAAACAAAAAATCCTTGATATCGATCTCCGCCACATGTTCATGTGGATAATAATCTCCCAGGTCGATGGTGACCAAACCACTACCCGCCACTTTGTTAACGATCTCTTCTTCCGATTTCACTGCCATCAGGACAATATTTTTTTCACCATTTCACTGATCCTTTTGTTATCTGCTTTTCCAGCCAACGATTTACTGGCGACCCCCATTACCTTTCCCATTTCGGCCGCGGTAGTAGCACCTACTTGTGCAATTACTGCTTTGATCTCTTTTTCCAGGTCCTCATCACTCATTTGTGCAGGCAAATAAACGGAAATAGCTTCCATTTGCGCTTTTTCCACATCTGCCAGGTCGGTCCTGTTATTTTGTACATATAGATCGTACGATTCCTTTCGTGTTTTCACCAGTTTATTTAACAAAGCAATTTCTGTTTCTTTACTCATTTCTTCCCCACCCCCTTTTTCGGTTTTGGCCAGGAGAATGGCCGATTTTACAGCACGCAATGCTTCCAGTTTTAATTTATCACCCGCCTTCATGGCAGTTTTAATGTCTTCATTAATGGTTGCTTCCAAACTCATGGTAAAAAGTATTTATATTCAAAAATAAACTATTCCCCTTATAATATGGGTTTTTTATTGTTTTTTATTGGAACTTAGGGTATGCCCTGAGTGGCCTGCGAGGTGGATCTGTGGAGGTCGAAGGGCTGGGTGAACCACCTGTTCCGCTTTATCTTTAGTTGTTGGTTGTCTGTTGTTAGTTCTTGGTTCCCCGGCGATAAGGGCTAGCAACCAAGAACCAGCAACCAACAACTAAAAGGATGCCGCTGCGCCCGTTGCAGCGATTTCGGAATCAATTATCGGATAGGCATAATAAAAAGACTGTCGTAAGTCGATTGATTATGTGCATCAATGGCATCTCTTCTGAGGTAATCACCTGATGTAATCGGATAAAATAAATTCTCCTGTGAAGGAAGGATCTCTTCCGTTTGCAGGGAAATATAATCCTTAAAAAATTTCTCGTTATCGTATAAAGCATACATTTCGGCCCACCTTCCATGCAAATGTATAAAAGTGGGTTTTAATTCGTTCACTACATAGTCCTGTAAGGCTTGTTGTCCCTGGGGAATTTTTATGCGGATATTTTTATCACAAAGCCCTGCAGCATCGTATATTTTTATTTTTGAATAGTATAAAGTAGCACCAACATCCGGTAAAAGGAGGGTGGCATTTTTAAGGTCCAGTTTCTCTGCATAATCATTGAATTTATCCGCATATTCCGTTTTTACTTCGGCAAATGGAACAGTTGGGTTTTTACTGAAGGTCAAGGTCCTGTTATGAAAATGATAAAAACTATATCCTATAAATCCGGTCCACAATACAATGGCCGCTATTTGGGTTAGCCGGGTTTTTGTTTCCTGACTATTCCAAAGAATGGACAAATGAATGAAGAGGGTAAGATATACGAATACTATAAATGGAGTGGCGAATCTTAATTCACCCATCCAATCGCTTGGCAGCACAAAAAATTGGATGATGGACAATATGTATAGGACACATACATAGCCATAAGCAGGTTTTTTTTCTTTGAGCTTGCGGAAAAAACTGAAGAGGAAGAAAAAATGGAAAACCAACAAAATTTTCACCCATCTCCCCCCGATCCCAAAACTCAGGTATTGCAGCTTTTCTAGCATGCTGCCTTCGTGGTGGAATTTTATATAATAAGTATTGGGCACCCAATCATGGAAATACCAAAACCTGAACAGTAAGAAGAAGCTCATCAGCAATCCGGTTCCCAACACATATAATACTACGAATTTTATTTTCCCCTTCAGGAACAATAGCACAAAAGGGAAAGCTATACTATAGATCATTCCTTCAGGTCGTGTAATAGCCACCAGGAAGGAGAGGAAACAAAGAACTCCTATTTTTTTATGGGAGATTTGTTCTAATGTTTTCAAACTATTCCATGCCAAAGCCAGGAGAAGGCAAATGAACAAGGCATTTTCCAGTCCGGAATTGGTCCAGATCACAAAAGGACTGTTCACTGCCAGCAATAAATTGATCAGCATACCCGGGAATAAGCTTCCCATCATTTTATTACTAATGCGGAGGATATAAAAAAAAGAAATAAGTACCAGGATGGAGGATAGGATCTTTGGAGTGAGATACGGATCAAACACGCCTATCCAATGAAAAAAAGAAAGGATCAGGGTCCATAAAAAATTTGAAAAACCTTCCACGGGTACTTCGCCAGGCCAGGAAACGAGTCCATGTCCATTGGCCAGGTTTTTTGCGTAAGCAAAAGTGATCCCTGCATCATCCACGATCCACGACCATAAAAAACTACTATAAAAAATATATACTCCTATCGGAATAAGAAGGAAGAGGAGGTATCTGAATATATTTTTCATGTTATTTGGTAGTATCTCAATTTGAAATTTCTTCTTTGTTATAATTGTAACCGATTTTTTAGATTTCTCCACTACGGTCGAAATGACAAAAAATCTGCGATTTCAATATACCGGTTAAACGATCATTTCTTTCCAGGTTTGGGTAATAGGTTCACTACCGTCGTGCTTCATCACCGACCATCTTAAAAACGAAGCGTTGGAAAGTTGAATGTTTTTCAGATCCGTTGTATCAGCAAGTGTGATGATACCAATAATAGGCGAGCCTTTAAAAAACCGGGCTCCCGAAAGTTTGGGTTTGATCAGGAAATGGGTAGGATGGGTATTGGGCGTACGGAAACGGTTGCCAGTTAATTCACATAAATAATAGATCTCTTTGTTTTTTCCCAGGAATACTTTGTCGAGGATCCAGCATTGATAATTTTCGTTGTCATCAAATCTTTTGTCCTTAAAAGCAAGTAATTGGGTAATGGCATTTACCCTGGTGGTAAAGGGATATTCATTGAATTCATCCCCCCGAATTCGGATAGAAATACCTAAGGAATTGTTGGTTGGATAACGGTTTTGTCCTAACTGTACAGAGGAACTGAGTTGAAGCTTAAAGGGTAATACAGGGAATATCTTTTTCCAATGACCAGGAACAACGGTATGCCTTGGGATCCTGGTGACGAGGATAAAGGTGAGGATGAGTTCTTCGATCAACAAAACCAAATGTGCTATCAAACCATCTCTCCACCCGGCGCTGAGGATCAGCCCTACTAGCTGTATGGCCCCTGCCAGAATAAATGCCATGATGAGAAATCTTTGTAAAGTATTCCGATCGATGGCAACATTCCTTTGATAAAAATGCGACCGGTTGAGAAAGTTATTCGAGGTTTGGGCCCATAATTCGATGATGACCAAAAACATGATCATGGATGCTACGGTGCTGAGCACCGGGATATTTAAAAAGAGGACTGCATCAAAAACTCCATGCAATATGGCAGCGATCATCAAACCTCCTAAAAAATAAAGAGGAATAAAAAATCCCTTTTTCCGGACCCCAACCCCGAACATCGAAGCGATCACCGTTGTACATCCCATATGTACGAAGGTGCTCATGAGTCCACGGAGATATACCAGGTAAATTCCATATTTAAAGAAGTATAAACAATTTTCTACCGTAGCGAACCCAAGCGCAACTGTAGATCCATAGATGAGGAAATTAATTTCTTCGTCGAACCATTTTCTAAAGATCAAATAAAATAGGAGGAAGCCGAGAAATTTACTCATCTCTTCCACCATCCCTATATTGAGGATACAAAAACTAAATTGCTGGATATAAATATTGGTTTCAGAATAAACGGTGTCATCCAATTTAAGGAGTAATACCGGAATAGGAGTAAGGCAACCAAACAAAAATGCAATGAGGATCTTCCACCATTTCTCAGGGCGGAATATATCTGTTTTTCTTAAGTAAGCGGCCCATACGAATGCCATTAATATAGCAGCAAGGATCTGGAGTGCAGTGGCAATGATGATGGTAATGTTCATCGGGTCAGGAATAGGATTCTAAGATAAACATTTTTTGGAATTGTGGGGGTGGGTGGAATGAAAACCGTTCTGGACCTGCGACCCCGCTGGGGTCGTAAAATTTAAACGTGTCCTATTTTTTACCAACATGTGACCCCTCTGGGGTCAAGAAATAGGAGTGGGTGGAATGAAAACCGTTCTGGACCTGCGACCCCGCTGGGGTCGTAAAATTTAAACGTGTCCTATTTTTTACCAACATGTGACCCCTCTGAGGTCAAGAAATAGGAAATATTTGAACAGTTATTTAACCAACAAAAGTAAGGTGTTGACATAATGATTTGGTTATCGTTGTTTTCATGGACTCCCGATAGCTATCGGGACGCCCGTCGCTACAAAGGCGTTTTTTAAATAGAGGTGTTCCCTTCATTCATATTTATATTCCAGCAGGAGGAATGGTATTTCCTTATTTTCTTTATAGTGGTAAAAGATCTTTTTACCTACGTTGCCTTGGAGGTCATATTGATATCTTTCGATGAAGGTTTCCCCATTGGCAGGATATATTTTTCTGGACATCAGGACCGTACTTTCGTATCTATAAAAGATCTCGTCGGTGTTGAATTTAAAATGGACCACTTTAATATGGGAAATTTGCTGAAAGGCATCATACCTGATCCTGCAGGATTTCCTGAATTCCTTTCCTTCATAATAGTCACGATGGATCTGTCTGGAATTAGGCTGACGGTATTCCCAATTAGCCGTTTTTTCGTATACCAGATGTTCTTCACTATAAGGATGGATAAAGTCGTCATACCATTCGCAATCCCCTTCCCGAAGGTTAGGTCTTTGATTACTTGGATAGGAATAGCTGCAAACTTCAATCACTTCTGCTTCCAGGGAATCCCTCACGGTACTTACGGTGACGGTGATGGTTGTTGCACTTCGGGTGGGTCTTTCCGAAGGTGGATCATACCGATGGAAGGCACAGGAATGCATCAAACCGGATATACCAAGGACTATATAGATCTTCTTGAGGTTCACAGTAAATAGATACCTTTTTGATGAAAAGACAAAAAGTATACCAAAGGGAGCAATATTGTATTTCGTACCTACGGCACTCTATTATAAAACCAACCTCTTAGGCTACCAACATGTTGTCCCTACGGGACATTTTGCATTTTAATATGGTTACAAAACCCTTGATCTGCTTGGGATTTAAAGAACATTTTTAAGTATTAGCTTAATGCCAATGGGCTTCCGCTGGGATAAGTTCAACTAACGATTTTTGCAAAGCAAAAATGGAAATCTCCCTAAAATAAAACCCCGGGCATTACTCCGGGGTTTCCGACAAACATTCACCAATAAAACTATGATTATGGAGGCGAATACTATTTAAGGACGTAGGATGTAGGACTCAGGATTTCGGACCGACGTTTTTTATCATATGTCTTGCATCCTTGGTCCTACGTCTTTCATTAATCCACACTATCGTGCAGGAATGAATTATTCTCTCTCAGCTTATATCCTTCTTCTTTGTCTTCTGACAAGGATAAATTGCTAGCGATGGTTTCTTTGGACTGATCATTCTCTTCCAGTTTTACTCCGTATCTTTCATAGGCAGGCTTATTCTCCATTTCTTTTAAACCAGAAGGGGTTTTTAGTTTACGGCTGATCTCCTGCAAACGTTTGATGCGGTCATTCTGTTTGAAGAGAATTCCTTTTTCTTCATTCACATTGTCTAATGGCTGAGGAGTTTCTTTTGCAAAATCCACATCATTGAACAAGGCGAATGCATCCACATCCATAGGAGTTGTTTCTTCTTTTTGGTCTTCGAATAAATTGATCCTTTCTATTTGCTCTTGAGCATTATTGGAAGCGGTGATATCCAAATCGGAGAAAGTATCGATCTTAAATTCAATGTCATTGGCATCTTTGTTGCCGCCAAAATCCACTGCATCAGGACTTACAAAATAATCGTCCTCCTCTTTTTCAGTTACAATATTGAATTTTTCATTGTTGATCGCTTCAACGATCTCATCCATGTTTTTGTTGGCCACATCCAATACCACATTCTGATTTTGTTCCAGGTTGATCTGGAAATTATCATCGGCAATGGATTTGAATCCAGTGGCGATCAGCGTTACACCAATCCGGTTACCAAGACTATGGTCTTTACCTGTTCCAAAGATCACATGCTCATTTTGTCCGGTGATGTCCCCGATATAATCGGTAATTTCTCCCACTTCATCCATGGTTAATTCTTCATCTCCATAGGTCATGTATAAAAGAATATGTTTTGCACCACGGATATCACTGTCGTTTAAGAGGGGTGAATTCAATGCTCCTTCAATGGCTTTCAACGCACGGTTTTCCCCTTCGGCATAAGCCGATCCCATAATGGCAGCACCTCCATTGGTCATCACTGTTTTTACATCTTCAAAATCCACATTGATATAACCTGTAACTGTAATGATCTCTGAAATTCCTTTGGCAGCAGTCGTTAATACATCATCTGCTTTTCCGAAAGCATTGGTTAGCGACATATTGCTGTATATTTCTCTGAGCTTATCATTGGAAATGATGAGCAAAGTATCTACATGTTTTTTCAATTCATTGATACCATTTTCTGCTTGTTCTCTTCTTCTGCGACCCTCAAATCCAAAAGGTACGGTAACAATCCCCACGGTGAGGATCCCCATTTCTTTGGCGAGTTTGGCAATTACAGGAGCAGCACCGGTTCCGGTACCTCCACCCATACCTGCGGTAATGAATACCATTTTGGTATTGGTGGCCAATAATTCTCTTACCTCCTCTATACTTTCGAGGGCTGATTTTAAACCGATCTCCGGTTTAGCACCGGCGCCACGGCCTTCGGTAAGACTTTTACCCAATTGTATTTTATTAGGTACAGGGCTTAATTCGAGTGATTGGTTATCCGTATTACAGATAATAAAATCCACTCCTTTGATCCCCATATTATACATATGGTTAACGGCATTGCTTCCGCCACCACCTACACCGATCACCTTAATAATGGATGACTGATCCTTCGGTAATTCGAATTTTATCAGTTCGTTATTTTGGTTTTCCATAATCGTTTTATTTGGTTTATAGTTTATGAATGTTTGTTTTTATTTATAATTTGGTTTCGTCATCATCGAAGAATTTTCTTCCTTTATTGATGAGTCCGTCCCAAAAACTTCCTTTTGTTTTTTTACTATGCTGTTTTACTTTAGGCTCTTCCAACACTACTTCCCTTGTATGGTCATCAAATCCCATCATCATGAGTCCAATGGATGTACTGTAGATCGGAGAAGTTACTTTCTCGGCTTTTCCACCTGAAATATGTTCATTCGGGTATCCAATCCTGGATTCATGACCTGTAATGAACTCTGTTAACTGTTTAATAAATTTCAATTGCGAACCTCCGCCGGTGATCACGATGCCTGCTGCCAGTTTATCTTTATAGCCTGAGTTCACGATCTCATAGTTTACCATTTCCAGGATTTCACTCATCCTGGCATTGATGATATTGGTAAGGTTACGAAGGGTAATTTCTTTGGGTGGACGACCTTTTAATCCAGGTACGGTGATCCTTGTATTCTCAAATTTCTCCAATGGTAATGCATAACCATGTTTTACTTTTAATAGTTCAGCATAGTTTTTAATAATACTGCAACCATTTTTAATATCCTCGGTTAATATATTCCCGCCAAAAGGGATCACAGCTGTATGGCGAATAATTCCTTCCTGGAAAATGGCGATATCGGTAGTTCCACCACCAATATCGATCAAAGCAACACCCGCTTCTTTTTCTTCAGCACCTAAAGCTGCTTCAGCAGAAGCCAATGGCTCAAGGATGAGGTCATCAATGGTAAGACCTGCCTGCTGGCAGCATCTTGAAATATTCTGAGCTGCGGAGATCTGCCCGGTAATGATATGGAAGTTAGCTTCTAGGCGTGAACCCATCATTCCCAAAGGATCTTTGATATCCGGTATATTGTCTACAATATATTCCTGAGGGATCACGTGCAAGATCTGCTCTCCCGGAGGAATAGATAGCTTATACATATCATCGATGAGGTTGTCTACATCTTTTTGTTCGATCACTTCATCCGTATTGTGACGGGTATAGATACCCCTGTGCTGGTAGCTTTTTATATGCTGACCTGCGATACCCACTACCACTCTTTTAATTTCTACACCGGAAGCTATTTCTGCTTCGGAAACGGCTTTCTTAATGGAGTCGATAGTTTGTACAATATTGGTGACTACCCCTCTTTGTACACCCAGGGATTCGGCTTTTCCTTCCCCGAGGATCTCTATTTTCCCGTTTTCATTTTTTCGACCCACCATGGCTACAATTTTTGTAGTTCCAATGTCGAGTCCAACGATAATTTCTGATTGTGCCATGATCAATGTTGTTTTATTCTAGTTGTGCTTGTCCATTATTTATATCAGCAGCCAATGCTACCGAATCGGGTGTAGGTACCCATGCCTGGTCGTGTCCGATCCCTATCACCTGACCTTTATACTGGATATCGATGGTTGTATACTTTTCCCATCCTACCCGGTTAATACCGGAATGATAAAACAATTCCAGTTTTTTAAATTTTCCTTCAATATGTGATGCATCTCCAAACATGATCTCATGCATGCCTATTTTAGGAATGAGAACGAATTTTCTATCGGCCGTTACATAGATCTGCTCTATTTGTGCTTTCCAGAATTCATCTTTATGTATAAATGATAAGATCCTGTACACATCATCCATTATAGATTTAGTGGCCAGGCTATCATCCTGGAGATAATAAGGAGTTTCATTGTATTCTTCAATGATCTCACCATTTACAATGCATACCCTGGCAGGTTTATCTTCCACAATAGGCATCATGGTCCCTTTTGAATCCAGGTAAAAGGAGTTACCTCTTTTATTGATGATCCTTCCGATCACCGTTTTTAATTCTACCTCGATGGTAATGGACCCATTCACATTTTTGTATACATCAGAATGATCAACTGAAGGATTCTGGTTGATATGGTCCTCTATTTCCTTTAGCTTCAAGCTTCCTTCATCGCTTGATTCTTCTGAACAAAAGGTCTTAAAGTTCTCCAGGATCTCATCTTCAGTTACGAACATGGCTTCATTATCCCCTTTGATCTTTACCTGTACATTGTAGCAATTGATCTTTTTGGGGCGGCTGCTAACAAAGGCAAGCAAGCTGGTAACTCCTGCTACCAGTAATACTCCCAATGTTATTTTAAGCCACTTTTTCATTTATCTCGCTGTCAGTTATTGTGCAATTGTATTAGCTTCCTGATGGGTTCAATGAGGGTATCAATATCTCCAGCCCCCATCGTTATTAAGACTTCGATATTAGACATTATATCATTGAGGTGGGTTAGTACCTCCTCCTTATTTATTAATACCTTGTTGTTAATATTGGCTTTATCCAAAATTAATTGTGAGTTAATACCTTCAATAGGAAGCTCTCTTGCTGGGTAAATGGGCAGTAAAATAAGGGTATCCAGCTTTTCCAGGCTCTGCGCAAATTCATTAGCAAAATCTCTTGTCCGGCTAAATAAATGTGGCTGAAAAATTCCTGTGAGCTTCTTTCCGGGGAATAATTCCCGGGCTGCAGCTATGCAGGCCCCAATCTCAGTAGGGTGGTGAGCATAATCGTCTATATACGTGGTAGTATTAGTTGATGCAATGGTCTCAAACCTTCTTTTTACCCCTTTAAAGGTATCCATGGCTTGTTGAATGGTGGGAAGAGGAATCTCCAACAGGAGCCCAACCGCAATGGCAGCAAGGGAATTCTCAATATTATGGCGGCCAGGAACACCTAATCTAAACATACCCAGCGACGTATTTCCATTGAACACTTCATACCCAAACTTCCCGTTTTTCACCTGTATATTCCGAGCTGAAAGTCCATCAACATCCACTCCATACTCATATGCAGGCTTTTTAGCTGGCGATAGATTAATACCTTTGCGCATGATGAGTTTTCCTGACTCTTTGATCCTACCGGTAAATTCCTCAAAGCTTTGCTTCACCGATTCTGCTGTATTGTAGATGTCCAGATGGTCTGCCTCGGCCGAAGTAACAATCGCAATATCAGGGTTGAGCTGGAGGAAAGACCGGTCGTATTCGTCTGCCTCCACCACGGTAATGGTAGCGTTGGGTGTTTCAATATAATTGGTGCCATAGTTGGCAGTGATCCCCCCCAGAAAAGCCGATACGGGCAAGCCCGCCAGCTTACACATATGCGCAACCATGCTGGAAGTGGTGGTTTTTCCATGGGTCCCGGCAACCGCAATGCAGAAGCTATCTCTGGAGATGAGGCCCAGCACCTGTGCCCTTTTATAGATAGTATATCCGTTTTGCTGGAAGTACAACAACTCTGAATGGTTAGCTGGAACGGCCGGAGTGTAAACGATCAGGGTTTTTTGGGGATTGAACACTCTTTTCGGGATGAGGTCTTTATTGTCTTCATAATGCACATCGATCCATTCGCTTTGCAATGCTTTGGTTAATTCGGTTTCTGTTTTATCATAGCCACTGCAATACACATCGCGGCCATTAAAATACCGGGCCAGGGCACTCATCCCAATGCCCCCAATACCAATAAAATATACCTGCTCTATTTCTTCGATCCTCATTTTACCAGTTTTAAAACCTCTGATGCTATGACGGCCGCTGCATCAAAAGCGGCAAATTTTTGAATATTGCTGGCAAGTTGACCCATTTTAAGATCATCCTTTAAGGTAGCAATGGCTTTATTTTTGAGCTCTTCCAGCGCTTCCGTATTTTTTACCAAAAGGGCTGCACTTTTATTCACCAATGCCATGGCATTTTTGGTCTGATGATCTTCAGCTGCCGAAGGAAGTGGTACAAATATGCAGGCCTTACCACAAACCGAAAGCTCTGAAATGGACATGGCACCCGCCCTTGAGATCACCAGGTCTCCGGCGGCATAAGCAAAATTCATTTTCTCTATAAATTCCAACGGAAGGATGTTTTTATATTCTCCTTGATCTACCGCAGCTTTTGCTTCAGCAAAAAAGGGCTTGCCCGTTTGCCAGATCACCTGAAGATCGTTTTTAGCAAATTCTTCCAATGCATTTTTAATTCCCTGGTTAATGGCCAATGCCCCTTGACTTCCGCCTACCACTAAAATGGTTTTCTTGGCTGGATCTAACCCGAAATGGCTGATCCCCTGTTCACGGGTGAATTTATTATGTTCAATATTTTTTCGGATGGGATTTCCAGTGTAAACTATTTTTTCTTTGGGGAAAAATTGATCCATATCCGGATAAGCTACACAGATCCGATGGGCATATTTGCTTAAGTTCTTGTTGGTTTTTCCTGGAAATGAATTTTGTTCCTGGATGAGTACAGGGATTTTTTTTCTCCCGGCTGCATATACAACCGCAGCACTTGCATATCCACCCACCCCAATCACCACCTGTGGATTGAAGCGTTTGATAATTCCGGAAGCCTTGGTAACGGCCCCCAATACTTTAAAGGGCAGGACCAGGTTCTTTAATGAAAGTTTTCTTTGCAGACCGGCAATGTTCAATCCTTCAATTTTATATCCGGCTGCAGGTACTTTTTCCATTTCCATTTTTCCATTGGCACCCACAAATAAAATATCGATCGAAGGATTGGCTTCCTTCAATGCATCGGCAATGGCAATGGCTGGGAATATATGACCGCCGGTGCCCCCTCCGCTAATGATCACTCTCTGCAGTTGCACTCTCGTCATTTTTAATCAATGTTCTGCTTACACTTAAAATAATTCCTAAGGTCAACCCGGTAAAGAGGGTAGAGGTACCCCCCATACTTACCATAGGTAAAGGTTGCCCAGTTACCGGTAAAATATTTACCGCTACACACATGTTCACCAACGCCTGGAGTACCAGGCTGAAGCAAAGCCCAAGGGCGAGGAAGGTGGCAAAGGCAAATTCGCTTTTCTGTGCAATCCGTATGGCCCGGTACATTAAGATAAGATAGGCCAGGATAACCACAATACCTCCCAGTATAAAACCATATTCACCAATGATCATGGCGAAAATAAAATCGGAATAACTTTGGGGTAAACTATACTTGGTTAAATTATTGGCCGGACCGGTTCCAAACAGCCCCCCTTTGGCCATTGCCATTTTTGAATACTTTACCTGGTAATCTTCGTTCAAGGCCTCTGTACTCGTTTTTTCTACTACCACTGCTTCTTTATCTTTTACTCCGGCAAAAGTTTCTATTCTCGCCTTCCATGTATCCAATCGTGGAAGTAATTTGGGGAATGCATAGGACAACAGGATCAATAGCATAAATCCACTCACCGCAGTTCCTACCAATCCACTTATATGTTTGAGTGAACATCTACCGATGAACATCAACACCAAACAGTTGGCAAACAACAATGCTGCTGTGGAAAAATTGGCCGGTAAAATAAGTCCGCAAACCAATACTACCGGTATAACCAAGGGCAAAAACCCTTCTTTAAAATCTTTGATCACCTCTTGTTTTTTGGCCAATGTTCTGGCTACATAGATCAATAAAACAATTTTGGCAAGATCGGATGTTTGAAATGAACTGGTAACACCTGGAATAGCTAACCACCTGCTGGCACCATTTACATTTGATCCCATGATAAGTGTAACGAGTAACAAAGGAATGGCGATCAATAAACCGATCACCGATAATTTTGAGAACATGGTGTATTTAACTCTATGTGCAACAAACATCAATGCTATTCCCATGGCCAACATAAAAAACCGTTGGATAAGATAGTATTCTGTATTCCCTCCTTTATACCTGAAAGCTAACTGCCCAGCTGAACTATATACAGCCAATAAAGAATAAACTGAAATGATAATGGCTATGATCCATATCACCCTGTCGCCTTTCATGTATTTCTGTATAAATGTCATTTCTTTACTTTTTTTGGCGCCTTATCCGGCTATCCGCTTTACTCCTCACCCACGGTTGAAACCGTGGGCTGCGGGGTGCCGCTGCTATCCGGGGCGCTTGCGTTTTATTTTAATCGTAAATCCAACATCCGTTTACAGTTCTCTTACCATCATTTTAAATTGCGTTCCTCTCTCTTCGTAATTCTCAAAAAGGTCGAAGCTTGCGCAGGCTGGTGATAATAAAACCACATCGCCTTTTTTACCCATTTGATAACCTAATTTCACGGCTCTTTCCATGGATTGGGTTTCTTCGATAATAGGCACGATGTCTTTAAAAGCCTGGACAATTTTCGAATTGTCGACACCTAAGCAAATAATGGCTTTTACTTTTTGACCCACTACTTCCTTTAACTCGTCGTAGTTGTTGCCCTTATCTACTCCACCCACTATCCAGATAACAGGTTCACTCATGCATTCCAACGCATACCAGGTTGAATTTACATTGGTGGCCTTGGAGTCGTTGATGTATTCCACTCCACGTACCTTGGCTACTTTTTCAAGCCGATGTTCAATTCCTTCGAAGTCGGATAAAGACTCCTTGATGACTTCATCAGCAATGTCAACCGTTCGTGCAGCTATTGCTGCTGCCATTGAGTTGTACTGATTGTGTTTTCCTTGTAGTGCCAGATCTCTAATAAACATGTTTGTTGTGGTTTTATATAGGTTAATAAAAAATTGCTCGTTTTGTATATAGCCTGTCATCCCTTCGGTTTTTTTGATCGAAAAGGGAAGCTGTTGTGCCCGAATGTTCTGCTCGGCTATATTTTCTATGGTTAGTGTGTCGTCGGCACAGTAGATAAAATAATCATCAGCGACCTGTGCTTTTGTAATAAGGAATTTGGATTGGATATAGTTTTCAAGCTTGTAATCGTATCTGTCGAGATGATCCGGAGTAATATTGGTGAGTATGGCGGTATTTACCCTGAATTTATCCAGACCATCCAATTGAAAGCTGCTTAGCTCCAGTACATAATAATCGCAGTCTTTTTCATTTTCTGCAATGCTCATGGCAAAACTTTTTCCAACGTTTCCTGCCACCCTTACATTCAATCCTGCTTTTTTAAAGATATGGTGAGTAAGCAGGGTAGTAGTGGTTTTACCATTGGTGCCCGTAATACCTATGATCTTTGCATGGGTATAACGCCCGGCAAATTCTATTTCGGAAATTACCGGGATGCCTTTTGACCTTATTTTTTTAATGATCTCCACTTTATCAGGCACTCCCGGACTTTTTACTACTTCCTTTGCATTTAAAATTTTTTCTTCGGTATGGGTGCCTTCTTCAAAATCAATTTTCTCGTTCTTTAAAACTTCTTTATACTTATTTTTTAATCCACCTTTATCCGATAGGAACACTTCATACCCCTTCCGTTTGGCTAGCACTGCTGCTCCCACTCCGCTTTCTCCTCCTCCTATGATGACCAGCCGATTCATTCTACCTTAGTTTCAATGTTATAATGGTTAATACAGCCAGCATCAAACCTATAATCCAGAACCTGGCTACTATTTTTGCCTCATGCATATTTTTTTTCTGATAATGATGATGGAGTGGAGCCATTTTGAAGATCCTTCTTCCTTCTCCGAATCTTTTCTTGGTATATTTAAAATATCCAACCTGTACAACTACCGATAAGTTTTCAATTACAAAAACACCGCATAAAATGGGAAGCAATAATTCTTTTCGAACCATGATTGCCATTACCGCAATAATTCCACCCAGGGAAAGACTTCCGGTATCGCCCATGAATACCTGAGCCGGATATGAATTGTACCATAGGAACCCAACACATGCACCCACAAATGCGGCGCCGAATATCACGAGCTCTCCTATATCGGGGATATACATAATGTTGAGGTAGTCAGCGAAAATGGCATTACCACTTACGTAGGCAAAAATGGCCAGTACAATTCCTATGATGGCCGATGTACCTGTTGCCAGTCCATCCAATCCATCGGTCATATTGGCCCCGTTTGACACTGCTGTGATAATGAAAATAACAGCAGGTATAAAAATGATCCATGCCCATATCGCAGCACTTTTTGGGGTCATCCCAAAAATCTTCAACACACTTTCGTAATTAAATTCATGTGTATTGATGAAAGGAACCGTGGTCATCATTGATTTTTTATCCCTGTATTCAAGGGTCCCGGTGGTATCGGATGCAACCGGCATCCATACGGTGGATTGGGCAGTACTGTTGGGATCAACGGTTCTAAATTCCCGCACTTTTACATCCTTATGGAAGTATAATCCACATCCTACTACCAAACCGATCCCAATTTGCCCAACGATCTTAAATTTACCTGCCAATCCTGCTTTGTTCTTTTTAAACACTTTGATATAATCATCCAGGAAACCGATGGTCCCTAACCATATGGTGGAAATGAGCATCAGGATCACATAAATATTGTTGAGCTTGGCAAACAATAAAGTAGGAATAAGGATGGCTGCCAATATGATCAAACCTCCCATGGTGGGTGTTCCTTTCTTCTGCATTTGTCCTTCCAATCCCAGGTCACGAACAATTTCACCAATCTGTTTTAGTTGAAGTCTTCGAATAATAGATTTACCAATTACCGCAGAAATGATGAGTGAAAGTATCATGGCAAAACCGGCCCTGAAGGAAATGTATTGCAACAAACCTACACCGGGGATGTCGGTGTGCTTGAATTGCTCTAAATATTCATACAAATGGTACAACATATATTTTCAATTATGGATATATTATACTATTAATTACTCCGATCTTAAATAGAACCAAGACCTCCGCCTTTTGGCGGATGCAAGAAGCAAGAAACAAGACAGATCCACTCATAAGTCTTGTTTCTTGCTTCTTATCTCTTGGTTCTAACATGAACTTAGAAGAGAAAAGAATTTCTTTAACTCCGCCGTTCATATGTTTTGCAATAATCATATCTTCTTGAATACATTGGTTAATTCTTCCACATCATCAAAATGGTGCTTCACTCCATTGATCTCCTGATAAGTTTCATGTCCTTTGCCTGCAATTAATATTACATCATGCGGTGCTGCCAGTTTAAAACCGGCTTCGATCGCTGCTCTTCTATCTGTGATCATAATGGTTTTGATCAGATCATCCAGGTCCAATCCATCTTTCATTTCCTTCATGATCTGTTCAGGATCTTCATTTCTAGGATTGTCGGAAGTGATCACCAGCTTATCGGAAAGACCGGCAGCAACCTTCGCCATTACGGGTCTTTTGGTTTTATCCCGGTTACCACCACATCCCACGATCGTAATTACTTTTTGATCTTTCTTGACAATATCTCGGATCGTATTCAACACATTTTGCAAAGCATCAGGCGTATGGGCATAATCCACAATACCTGTAATTCCTTTGGGACCTTTTACGATCTGAAACCTACCATCTACTGGCTCGAGTGTGCTTAAAGTGGTTAAAGCATTCATTTTATCGATACCCAACAAAACCGCCGTTCCATAAATGGCGGTGAGGTTATATGCATTGAATTCTCCAACAAAATGTGCCCATACTTCGGTATGATCGATGCTGAGTTGAAGTCCGCTGATATGATTTTCAATGATCCGGGTCTTGAAATCAGCCACATTCCTCAAGCTATAATAATGTTTGTTGGCTTTGGTGTTTTGGAGGATCACTTTCCCATTTTTATCATCGGCATTTGAAAGTGCAAATGCATTTTCTTTCAATCCATCGAACAATATTTTTTTCGATTTTAAATAATGATCGAAAGTCTGATGATAATCCAGGTGATCGTGGGTAAGATTGGTAAATACTGCTCCTTTGAATTCAATGCTTTCCACTCTTCCCTGGTCTAATGCATGAGAACTCACTTCCATAAAACACAATGAACATTTCCTGCTCACCATTTCTCTTAAGGTTTTGTTCAAACTAATGGCATCAGGTGTAGTATGGGTAGCAGGGAGCACCTCTTTGTCAATTACAATTTTCACTGTGCTGATCAACCCACATTTGAAATCCAGTTTGGTAAACAGGTTATACAAACCCGAAGCGACCGTGGTTTTTCCATTGGTACCCGTGATACCTATTAATTTCAGTTCACGTGATGGATGGTCATAAAAATTGGCAGCGATATTTCCCAGCGCTTTTTTGGTATCACTCACTTTTACATAAGAAATACCGAGTTTTAGTTTTTCAGGCAGGTCTTCGCAGATAATAGCTACTGCCCCTTTGTCGATCACTTCATCAATATATTGGTGACCATCGGTTTGGGTCCCTTTAATGGCAATAAAGCAGGATAATTTGGTTACCTGCCTTGAATCAAAACAAATATTTTCCACCGCGGTATTGTTGTTACCGTGTAACTCCATCAATCCTGATTTGTATAATATGTCCTTTAATAACTTCATTGCGCCAATAACAGGGTTATGGTATTTAATTCTCCAATACTGGTACCTGCAGCAATGGATTGTTGTTTTACACTTCCTTTTCCTACAAGTATTACCTGAAAACCTAATTGTTCAAGAATGTAAACCGCATCTCTTGCTCCCATGCCTCTTACCTCAGGCACTTGTGTTTTATTAAAGGTGATGTCGAGGATATTCATTTGTTTTTCTGCCCTGGCCGTTTTGCAAAATGTACTGTTGGATGACCCGGAAGCAGGCACATTCATTTTTTTCAAAATGGTTTTTATATCGTTGGTATAACCGTTTTTCGAAGGTGGAGTTTGAGTTTTGACTGCTGCGATCTCATCTTTATAAAAGGCCTGGTTAATGTCGAAAGAGGATGCATAGATCTTGTCGGATACCGCTTTAAAGATCGGACCGGCCACTACGTTTCCATAATACACTCCTTCCGAGGGGGCATTTACTACCACTATGCAAGTGTATTTTGGATTGTCGGCAGGGAAATACCCGCAGAAGGAAGCCCTGTAAGTCATTTTCCCATTCATCCCATAACCACTGCCATTGTTGGCAATTTGTGCTGTTCCGGTTTTACCGGCAATTTGGTAGACGGATCCTTTTAGATTGGTAGCGGTTCCTCTTAGCACCACTCCTTCCATCATTCTTTTCAATGCATCCACCGTAGTTGGTTTGCACACGGCTTCTTCGATCACCACCGGTTCAAATGTTTTAATGACCTGGTTCCGATTGCGAACTTCTTTTACAAACCGCGGCTTTACCATTTTACCATTGTTGGCCACTGCATTGTACATGGTAACAATTTGAAGGGGAGTGATCAACACTTCATAGCCAAAAGCCATGGAGGGCAAACTAAATCCACTCCATAATGAATCTGTAGTATTTCTAACCAAAGGGGTTGCTTCTCCAGGTAATCCTGTATTTAACTTTTCATGGAGATGTAATTTCTTCAAATGGTCCACAAACTTTTGTGCACTCTCATCATTCTTTCCATAATGTTGCAAAGCCATTTTAATGAAGGCCACATTGGATGATAATTCGAAAGCTTGTTGAACGGAGATAGTTCCGTACTTATGTGAATCATGTACCGTATGGCCATAGTAGGTGATGCTTCCATCGCCGGTTGAAATAAGATCAGCAGGTTTTACATGGCCATCATCCATTAAAGCCATAGCGGTGGCCAGCTTAAATGTAGAGCCTGGATCGGTTGCTTCGCCAATGGCATAGTTGAAACTTTCGTAATAATTCCCATCCTCATTCCTTTTTAAATTGGCAATGGCACTGATATCACCCGTAGCTACTTCCATAACGATCACGCAACCATGACTGGCCCCATGCATTTTTAACTGACGGTCTAATTCAGTGGTGGCTACTTCCTGTAATCTTGGATCAATGGTGGTAACAATATCAAATCCATCTACAGGTTCTATGGTATTGTCGTGATCCACCGGACGCCACATGCCACCGGCCAATTTTTCCATGAGTCTCAACCCTTCTTCTCCTCTTAAGTATTCATCGTAGGCCTGTTCAATTCCAAGACCTTGCACATTTTCATTGGATTCTTTTCCAATGGTCCTGGCGGCTAAATTTCCATAGGGTTTTACCCTTTTGTATTTTTCATCTTCAATCAAACCCCCTTTATATCTTCCCATGCGGAACATAGGGAAGGTTCTTACCATTTCAACTTCTCTGCGGGTTACATTTCTTTTTATTAATAAGTATTGGTTTTTCCCTTTGCGACCCTCCTGTAAAATGGATTTGTATTGTCCCACTGTTTTATCTTTAAAAAGATTGGCCAAACAAAAACTGAGTGAATCTATATGCTTATTCCAGGTTTCAGTATTCAGCTTTTCTGCTTTCGTATCCATTCTTAGGTCATATACCGGAACAGAAATGGCCATATAGCTGGTATCTTTTGCTAAAATATTTCCACGGGTAGGTTTTACTAAAAAAGTATCCTGACTCATGTTGTCGGCCATGGTTCTCCATTTATCTCCCTCTACAAATTGGATCTGAAATATTTTCCATACTACCGCTAATCCTACAATTACTACCAGGAGGTAGAGGATGTACATGCGCCATAATATGTCTTTCTTTTTATCCACTTAATATATTTTAGTATAATCTTCTACACTTACATTAATCACTCTGGGTGGAATACTGTCTGATACCAGCATACCGGTAGGCTCCAACATTTTGGATACCTGATACTCTTTGCATTTTTCTGTTAATTCAGCTTTGAGCGAAATGAATTCGGCATGGAGCTCTTTGATCTCATTCTCGGTTTCAGTGATCTCCCTGATCTTGTTTTCTGCATAATATGCATTGGCGATATAAATGGCCAGCAACACGGCGATGAATAGAAAGAAAGGCAGGTTTTTCAGAAAATATTCTTTCTGTAAAAACTCGCCATTCAATAAAAAGAGAACCGAGAACCGACGTTTTTTCTTAGGCTTTGCAGCCTGGGGAGCTTCATCGCTTCCGTCGATAATGATCTCTTTTACTGTATTTTTTTCTTTACTCATTTGTGCCGGTACTATTTATTGTTGGTTTAATTTGCTATCCCCCCGGCAAAGCCGGGAGGATAAGCAACCGTTTAACCAAAATCATTGATAAGAACAATTATATTTTGATCCCTATCCTCAGTTTTGCACTTCGGCTTCGGGGATTTGTTTCTATTTCCTTTTCATCAGGCACGATGGGTTTTACTGTAAGCGATCGAATGGGTGAAATAATATTCCCATATAGATCCTTTTCCAAGTGCCCTTCCAGGTTTCCACTCCTAAAAAAATTCTTCACCAATCTATCTTCCAAACTATGGTAACTCATAATGACTATTCTTCCTCCTGGTTTCAAGACCCTGATGCTGGATGCCAGCAATATCTTTAATGCTTCCAGCTCATCATTCACTTCTATTCTGATCGCCTGAAAGAGCTGAACCATCAATGCTTTTTCTAAATGCGGCTTGGTAACTCCACTCAATGCTTTTTTTAAATCAGATGGAGTAACGATGGGCTCAATGCTTCTTGCTTTCACTATTTTCGAAGCCAACAACCTTGAGTTGTGAAGTTCGCCGAATAGGTACAACACACTCGCCAGTTCTTTCTCCTCATACTCATTCAACACGGTTTGTGCATTTAGCTTGGCCGATTTATCCATGCGCATATCCAACGGCTCATCGAACCTGATGGAGAATCCTCTATAACCTGCGTCAAACTGATGACTTGAAACACCCAGGTCGGCAAGAATTCCATCAATGGGAATTAGATTTTGTATATAACTTTCAAAGAACCTATAATTAGTTTTTATCAATGTCAATCTTCGATCCTCTATTTTATTTGCTATTGCCTCTTCATCCTGATCGAAAGCGTATAACTTGCCTTTTTCTGTTAGTCTTTTCAATATTTCCGCCGAATGCCCACCACCTCCATACGTCACATCCGCATATACTCCGTCCAGGTTGGTTATTAAACCATCCACAGTTTGTTGCAATAGGACGGGGATGTGATACTTATTATCCGTGTCCTCGTGCCTGTTAATCATTCTCCGATTCTAAATTCAGATCGATTTCACCCATTACTTTTTCGGCCAGCTTGGCGAAGTCTTCAGCGCTTACATTCATTGTTTGCTCGTAAGCTTGTTTACTCCAGAGTTCTATTTTTCTTCCGTTGGCTGTGAAGTAGAGATCAGCTTCGATCTTTGCATACTTCTGCAACTCTTTCGGAATCAATAGTCGACCCGCTGCGTCGAGTGCTACCAGGGTGGCACCGTTGTTAAAGAGCCTTATAAACTGCCGGTTCTCGGCTTTAAAGGGATTGAGAGCATTAATTTTTTTGCTGATGGCGTCCCACTCTTTCTTGGGATAAAGAACCAAACACTCTTCAAAGCCCCTGTTGATGACAAATTCTTCCTGCCCCTCTTCACCCAGCTGTTTTCTAAAAGGTGCAGGGAACATTACCCGCCCTTTAGCATCCAGCTTTCCGGTGTATTCTCCAATAAAATGCGCCATCATGAAAATTTTCGTTTCAAAAGTATATAAGATTTACCACTTTACAACACTATTTCCCACAATCTACCACTTTGTTTAAAAGTATAACTTATGAACAGGTTTTTTTATTGTATTTGACGGGTATTTCAGCGTGTATACTTTGCTAATCCTAGGAAAATGGCCATTTTCGATATTAACAATACATAAAATATTAATAATCAATATGATATATTGATTTTAGATTATTGATCGATCTCAATGAAATTAATTTACTGAATTCTAGATATTTACATGGAGTCTTTTTCGTGTCTTCCTTGCTGGGAAAGGATAGTGACAACACCATGGGCAGCGCCATGGATAAGTAGTTGCTGAACCTATTGCCTAGCCTGCGGTTGTCCCGCTTGCCAGGGACGGAAAGAATTTTGGATTTGTGGTAGAAGGTGGGAGGGAGGTTATTTCTTTTTATAGGTGCCGGCAAACGGACATTCCTCCCCATGGTACGCCAGGCAATTGGTGTCTTCGTCGATCTCTATGGTCTTTTTTCCATCGAATTTAAACCGGATGCCACAAAGCTCCATTTCGTACCATTTCTCAAATACGGCCAGACCATCATTTATGTTTGCAACCCCTTCCATTTCACCGGTGCACATATCTTCACCAGCAGTGGTAAGCTTAAAAGTAAAGGTCAGCGAAGAGTCAGAATATTCCGAAATGATCAGCGTACCCATCTTATTTTTATAGGTTCCAATACAGTTAGTATTCCAGTTTCCTGGGGATGTATTTGTACCAACTGTCTTAGGCGTATGCATGTTTGCTGGTATGGATGTGTCGATGTCCTTGGAAGGATCAGTTTTTACCGGCTCACTTGTTTTACCACATGCTGTAAATATAAGCGCAGTAATACTTAAGATTAGAAATGCTTTTGTCATGAATGGCTTATAGGGTTTCCATCAAAGTATATTTAATGATTGCTTCCTTGTGTTGAGGAAACATAGTGATCAGCTCGTTCCGATCCGCCATTTCTAGATCTGAAAATTCAAATCCGGGTGATACCATACAACTTACCAAAACAAATGAATTGGATTGCATTACCCTGGCGCCGAACCAGGTATTTTTAGGAATGAGCACGGATAGTTCTTCGCCTTCCCCGGGTCCACAAACTCGTATGGACCAATTGCCCTGCTCATCTATTAAATATAAAGTAACCGGTGCCCCCACATGGTAATACCAGATCTCATCTGATTTTAGCTTATGGCAAAATGATTTGGTTTCTGAATCCAATAAATAATAAATGGAAGTGGAGGAAGCCCTCTGTTGATCTCCAGAAGAAGAGGGGATGATATGGGTGCTTTTATAGATCTCTCTATAATATCCTCCTTCGGGATGTACTTGTAGTTCCAACCGGTTGATCCACTCATTTTTTTCCATAAGGGTTGCCTGGTTTATTCAAGAGGTTAAATGGTAGTATAAATATAATCATTTTTTTATTGGAGCATAAAAAAAGCCGGAAGACCCTGTCCCGATAACTATTGGGACAGGGTCTTCCGGCTTTTTAAAAAAGAAAATGATCTTATTTTTTAAGGATGATCTTTTTAGTTAACTGCTCGGAACCCTTGTTCAATTTAACCATATAGATCCCATTTGCTAAGTGCATCATGTCGATATGCGCATTGGCACTTAACTGGTTTTTGTTAATGACCACTTTACCGGTAAGGTCCATGATCTGTATTGAATAATTATCTATTTCCGAACTAATGTTCAATATTCCTGAAGTGGGATTTGGATAAATAGATACATCCCATCCATTTTCATTTTCAACCGCATTTAATAAAATAATGTCTTCTATTTTACGAGGTACGATCTGGTAACCATCCGTAAAAGGAGGAGTGGTGGTACTGGCAAATTGTGAGCCTATCCCGATTACATCGAACGGAACAGCAGGTGCCGGCATCGGTATAGCAGTGGTATTTCTTTCGATACGAACCTGGAAGGTGGTTATTCCATCGGTTGCATCTACAGTGAATCCATTTGTATTATTGGTCCATTGCGACGGAGTTACCAATGTAAGTCCATTGATACGGATCATTTCTCCCTCGGTACTTTCGTTCAAGGTGGTAACTACTAATGGATTTGGAATTGGATTTCCTGTGCTGATCAATAAAACGGAATCTAAAAATGCCATTTGTGACAACCCTCTGAAGGTAGTGACTTCTCCATATACAACTACAGAATCTCCTTCAGTAACCGTATATCCAAATGTATTGGTGGGAGAAAAAATATTCATACCAGCTGTAGCGTCATTGATGAAAAAAGAAAAACCTGTTGTGCGGAAATTTACACCATAAACAGTTCCACCTACTCCGCAAAGTACTGTCATGGAATCGGGCTGACCCTGTGTGTTGGCACCTCGTACTTGAGCAATGGAATAAAATGGTAAACCGGGATTCCATGGTTGATCGCTTGCATTGATGGTAAGGGTATACAATGTATCAGGACCGAGATCCAATGCTCCACTCGGATTTCTTAATGCAAAGATGATGGTTTCAGCACCTTCCTGGGTAATATCATCGGTGATAGTTACGTTTAATGAAGCAGTTGTAACATTGTTGGGGAAATTCACCGTTTGCGTGGTATAGTTATTTACATCCGCAGCTGAACCTGTTCCACCCACCAATACAACATCTACATCAAGTGAAGCATTTACAGGAGTATTTAAATAAATAGGAATGTTGGCAATCGCACCTTCATTGAAAGTTCCGGAAGGTTGAGTAAAATTAACCAAGGTATCGGAGGCAGCACCACAGGAAGTCATCGTATGTGATCCTAGATTGGCCAAGTTATCCTGAGGAAAAACATCCCATTGTGTTGCACCCGCAGTCCAACTGGTAGTTCCTTGTTGTATCCCTACCATGCGAACCAGTGTAAATTCACTGGTGGCTCCGGTTCCAACCGGCCAGTTCGTTCCCGGATCAACTCCCAACTCTCCAATCACATCCAACAAAACACCGTTATGTACTAAATGCAATACATCATCCCCGTTATAAAATGTAATGGTATGAAGTGTATCGGATAATGAAGTAATACCCACTACCGCCGAAGGGTTACCTGCAATATAAACTCCACCGGCAGGAAGAGTTCCTGATAGTACAAGTGAATCCTGGTAAGAAGGACTTCCATTATTCGACCGGTATACTACATAACCTGTAAGATTAATGGCGGAAAGAGTAGGATTATAGATCTCTATAGCCTTATTGTTGCTGGTACCTTCTATATATTCCGAGAAAAATAAATCAGTACAAGGTTGAGAAAAAAGGAACATCATTTGTGCTGCTCCAAAAACGGTAAGTAAAATCTTTTTCATGTTATCTTTAATTTTGAACGATGATTTTTTGAATGAATATTTCTTTATCCGATTCAATCTTTAGTAAAAAAACGCCGCAATATACGTCTGAAAGGTCTATACTAAAAGGATTGTTCGTTAACTGTTGATTAATTCTTATCTTCTTAATGATTCTTCCATTCATCTCTATGAGGCTAACTGTTGTACTTTCAGCTATATAGTCGGCATTTATATTTATATGACCTTGCGCTGGGTTTGGATAAACACGGATATTCATGCTTGTTTCATTCTCGGTTCCCACTGTGGTATAGCATCCAGGGAATCTGATCAGTTGGTACCAGTTGATACAATTGACCCAGTCAGGATAATCAGTAAAAGGATTTCGATTCCCCTGCAGGAAATAAATATATTCGGATTTTGCTTTTTCAGGCCCACTGGGCGGGTCGGCAAAATGCCAGTCAAGTAATACATCCACATCCTGATTGGGTCCTACAGCTGCTAAGTTAGCAATGGCCCAATTGCTTCCACCAGTTCCATCCCAAGCAACCATTTCATAGAACATGGCTCGTGCAACATCGCCTTTTATATGTTCTGCCGGTTCGAAAACGATCCCACCCAGACTATCATATCCCACTTTACAATCCATAAAAGTATAGGTAGGGGTGATTACTTCTCCAACAGGATGATTGCTTCTTGGGGTATTCGCATTGGAAAGATTGGTCAACAATAAATTATGATAATCTGCTGCCTCAGGGTCATCGGTAGTCGCATCCGATGGCATCCAGCTTCGTGCTAGGCAATGCTCCCGGCTAAAATCAGTTGCAGTAAAGCTAAAAGGCGCATAATATTGTGTAACCAATCCCGAATACTCACATTCCACCAACTTTTTTCCGCCAACAGTATCTCTTTCAAATACGGCCGGAATAATGTTATCATCATAGTCGTAATAGTCGATATGAGTATGGGTTGATTGAAGTAAATTGTGTAAGTCGGAAATAAAACCGGATGCATTTTGGTCGATACCCAGGTAATAATTCCCTATCTGGTTATCCGGTGTAGAAACGGTGGCGGTTAATGGGTTCGATTGCAAGTAATCAATAGAAGCTCCTGAACCGTTGTAGGCAAAAATGGTAAAGTAGTAGGTTGTATTGGCAGACACTTCTTTTATTTGAGCAAAGGTGGCTGAAGAAACAGAAAATATTTTTGCATTGGCTATTCCTCCTCCTTTTTGGTATTCGGTCCCATCCACAGGAGTCGCTATAAAAGGTGTTGTGCTTCGGAATACAATATATCCATCCGATGCTGATCCTGTAAAACCAATGTTAAAACTATATGGTTTTATATTGGAGGAAACAAAATTGGTAGGCTGATTTATTGGCTCCTGTGCCGATAAAGGGGTTGAAATAAATATTCCCAGAAGGATATGCAAATAATATTTGATCATCAGAGATCAAATCTACTTATTTATTTTTTTCAGGTAATACGTCAATACCGGAAAATGGTCGCTATAGCCACCCGTATATTCATTTCCCACATAACAGCGGAATGGATAACCTTTGAAGTTACCCGTCTTTTGGGTCATGAATGATTTATTAAATACTTCTGCTTTACTGAAAAAGAATCCTAATTGGTTTTCCTGCGTCCATGATTTACTCATGATCACCTGGTCAAAAAGATTCCATGCATCCTGCCATGCCAATGTACCGATACCCTGTACATAAAAGTCAGCAAAAGGATTGTAGAGCTCTGCGATATTCAGGTCTTCCATTTCCTTATTGGCCCTTAACACTTTACGAATACTAGGACTCATGGGATCATCATTAAAATCACCCATCACCAATATTTTGGCTTCGTCGTTGGCGTCCAGGATGGAGTCGATTACTTCGCGACATACTTCTGCGGCTTTGGCTCTTAAAGGCGCAGAAGCATCTTCACCACCCCTTCTGCTAGGCCAATGATTCACAAAAATGTGGACCATTTCATTCAACAATAGCCCTTTCACATATAAGATATCTCTGGTAAACGCGGTGTCTCCATCCCTTTTGATGGGAACATAGATGCTGGTAGTTTTGATGGGGGTAAAATATTTTGGATTATACAATAAAGCCGGATCGTTCCCTCTTAAATCAGGTCCGTCAATTAAAATAGGTTGATAGTTTCTATTAGCAATAGCTGGTTGTTTGGCCAAGTCATATAGAACATGGATGTTTTCAATTTCAGCAGTTCCTATGATGGCAGGTCCATCAGGAGTCTTGTCAATACCCATCTTCGAGATGACGTCCGCTAATTTTGATAGTTTATCTTTATAAACAGCTCCTGTATAATTTTTTGCTCCTTCCGGAAGGAATTCTTCATCATCTTTGTTAGGATCGTTAATGGTATCATATAGATTTTCGAAGTTGTAAAAAGCTATTGAAACAATTTGATAATCAGAATATTCATTTTTCTGACCCCATAGATGAAAGGGTAATAAGATCAATAGAAAAAGGCTCGGGAATAACTTTAAACGCATATACAATAATTCTGTGAGCAAAGATATTACAAGAATCAAACCATATATTTTTTGTTATTAAGTTTTGGATAAGTAATCATTAAATTGAACGGGTATAATTGATAAAGAGGGAAAATGAAGTAATTTTACGCCCCGGTTCAAATTTTGATAATGAAGAAATCACTACTCATTCTAAGCCTTGTACTCGCTTTATTTTCGTTTAGATCCTATAGCCAGAATGCAACCATCAAAGGAACAGTTAATGACCAAACTACCCAGGATGGATTGGCCAAAACGCTGGTTATTTTAATGCCATTAGGCTTAGATACTTATACAGATGACAATGGTAATTTCCAGTTTGACAAAGTACCTCCGGGCACTTACACCCTTAAAATTGTTGCAAGTAATTTTACGCCCATTGAGCAAACGGTAGAAGTAAAAGGCGAAAATATCGATTTAGGTGAAATTGAAATGAAGGCTGATCTAAGTAAAGAAGTGACCAATAACGATGCCTTGATCCCGGTAGTTACTGTAAGTGATGATGATGCACAGGAAGGAGGAACGGGAGACAATAATGTTGCCGGTATACTTACTGCTTCCAGAGATGTATTTGTGGGTGCTGCCAGTTTTACTTTTAGTGCTGCCAGGTGGAGACCCAGAGGTTATGGGGGAGGGGAATACCAGGTATTTATCAATGGTATACCGGTAAATGAATTAGATAATGGAAGAGTATATTGGGGCAACTGGGGCGGATTGAATGATATGTTCCGTTTCAATGATCAGAGTTATGGATTGGAACCAACCACTTTTGCATTCGGCGATATTGGAGGATCTAATAATATTGATGCAGTAGCTGCACGCCAGAGAAAACAATTGAGAATTTCGTATGGGGGTTCAAACCGACAATATAACCATCGGATCATGGCTACTTACTCTACCGGAATGCTAAAAGGGGGATGGGCATTTTCCTTATCGGGCTCATATAGGTTAGCAACGGAAAGTTATTTCCCTGGAACTTTTATGGATACGTGGGCTTATTTTTTTTCAGCTTCAAAAAAGATCGGGACCAAGCATATTTTAAGCTTTACAACATTTGGTGTTCCAGGCCGAAGAGGAAAAAACTCAGCAAGTGTTCGGGAGGCCATGGACCTAACGGGTAATATGTTTTATAATTCCAATTGGGGATATCAGAATGGAAGGGTAAGAAATGCGAACTACAATGAAAGTTTCCAGCCTTATTTTATTTTGTCTCATGAATGGAAGATCAATCCACATTCCTCTTTACAAACTGCGGCAGCTTACCAAACAGGTACCAATGGTGATTCTTATTTCAATTGGTTCAATGGATCGAATCCTGATCCAGATTATTATAAATACCTACCCAGTTATCAAACGGACAGTACATTACGTCAGCAAACGACTGAGGCGATCCAAAGTAATCCAAATCTTTTGCAGATCAATTGGGATGATCTATATAATCAGAACTATGCCAATCTCGACTCTGTTCCAAACGCGGAAGGAATCCCCGGAAATACGGTGGTAGGAAATAGATCTATCCATATCCTGGAAAAAAGAATGAAAGCCTTGAACGAATTTTCTTTCAATACATACTATAACAACACGGTAAGTGATCATGTTGCCATTACATTCGGTGCCATGTATCAAATGCAAAAGAACCGATATTATAAAGTGGTGGATGATTTGTTAGGCGGAGATTTTTATGTAGACCTGAACCAATTTGCCCAGTTTACTTTTCCAGGGAATGATTCAGTATCACAAAATAATTATGATACTCCCAACCATGTAGTTCGGGCCGGAGATGAATATGGCTATAACTATGAGTTGCATTTGCATAAAGCATCCATCTGGGCTCAGGGAAGGTTTAGCTTCAAAAAGGTAGATTTCTTTATTGCCGGTAAAATGGACCTGAATGTTTTCTGGAGAAATGGATTATGGAGAACAGGATTGTTTCCGAACAACTCATTGGGAGAATCCGAAACCTTTACCTATGCCTCTCCTTTTGTGAAAGCCGGACTTACCTATAAAATCAATGGTAGAAATTATATTTTCGCCAATGGATCCTATGGACTCAGGGCACCTTCGGTAAATGATGTATTTCTTTCACCCAGGACCCGTAACCAGACCCTGGTGAACCCTATTCAACAAACGGTGATCTCAGCCGAAGGAGGATATATCCATAATTCGCCCAAATTCAAATTCAGGGCGGTGGGTTATATTACATATGCATTGGATGGTATCAGGACCATGAGTTTTTATCATGACCTGTATAACAACAATGTGAATCTCAATTTACAAAATATTGACATCCGTTCTTATGGAGGTGAATTTGGATTGGATTGGAAAATTTGGAAGGGAATTGCATTGAATGCGGCGGTTGGTATTGGAAGATCTCAATATGTTGACCGACCCTTGGCTACTACTACACTGGATAATTCACAAGCTCTTTTATCGGCTGATGAAACCGTGTACTTTAACAATGTAAATGTGGCAAATGGCCCACAATGGGCCAATACCATCGGGATTGCTTATAACTCACCCCAATTCTGGTTTTTGAAGCTCAACTTTAATTATTTCGATTGGATGTGGGTGGATGCTAGCCCAATACGAAGAACAGCCACTGCAGTGGAAGGATTGGATCCGAATGGAGAACAGTATAGGAAGATCATTACGCAGGAAAGACTTCCTGGTGCTTTTACAATGGACTTCTTCGGAGGTTATTCATGGAAACTGGATAAGACCTTCAAAAAAATGAAGAAAAGTCAATACCTTAATTTTACTGCCAGTATAAGTAACATCACCAACACTATTTTCTTTAACGGAGGGTTTGAACAGTTGAGATATGATGATGTGAACAAAAATCCTGACAAATTTGCCAATAAATACTATACTGCTTACGGCTTCAACTTCTTTTTGAATGTAACTTACAGAATGTAATATTTAACTAATACAAAAACGTTTCTCATGAAAAAACAATTTTTGTTTTTAATTTTATTAACCGGGCTTTTTTCTTCCTGTATCCAGGACAATTTCGATAATCCACCTACGAATGGAGTTGATCCAAATATGACAGCCAATATTACCATTGCTGGTTTAAAGGCCATGTATACCGGAACAGCCTTACAATTGCCAGATTCTTTGATCATCTGTGGAATCGTAGTAGCGGATGATAAATCGGGGAATTTCTATAAGTCAATTGTTATTCAGGATTCAACTGCCGGTATTTTGATCAGAATGGACAATACCGGTTTATTTGGAAGTTATCCTGTAGGAAGAAGGCTTTTCATTAAACTTGGTGGTTTATGGATGGGAGAATACGGTGGATTGATACAATTGGGCGCAGCTCAAACGATCGGAACCACCAATGAAGTAGATCCTATTCCTGCAGTATTGTTTGATTCCTATATTTTTAAAGGAACATTGAACAATGATGTAATTCCAATTACCGTTGATATTACTTCTCTCAGCAATTCACACCAGAACATGTTGATCAGATTACAGAACGTTCAATTCGTTCCTGGGGATACCGGAGAGACTTTTGCTGATGCAGTATTTCAGCAATCCGTAAATCTTTATATAAAAGATTGTAATAATAACCAGGCTATTGTTAGAACCAGTGGATATGCTGATTTTGCAGGTACGGTGGTGCCTTCAGGCAACGGAGAATTTGTTTGCATTTATAGTGTATATGGTTCCGATCAACAATTGATCGTAAGAGATCCTTCGGATCTGAAGTTGACTGGTCCACGTTGTGGTGACCCCGTTATTTATAAGGATTTTGAGGATGGAGCATTGCTTTCTGGTGGATGGACGATGCAGAACGTGGTGGGCTCCATTAACTGGGCCACCAATACCATAGGAGCTCAGTTCGGAAATGTATACGCCCAATGTTCGAATTATATTCCACCGAATACAGCTTGCGAAACCTGGCTGATCTCTCCATCGATGGATCTTTCGAGTGTGGCATTACAAAACCCGATCTTTAGTTTTGAAAATGCATGCAATTACAGCGGAGCAGCTTTACAGGTATATATATCAGAAGATTATGTATCCGGTTTACCTTCAACCGGTACCTGGACCTTATTGCCGGTTGCCCTTTCTTCTGGTAGCTGGAGTTGGGTGAATTCTGGAAATATTAATTTATCTGCGTATTATATAGGAGCTGACTTTAGCAATATCCATGTTGCTTTTAAATATACCGGCTCCGGAACTGACGGAAAAACTTGGGAGTTAGACGAAATAAAGGTGATCCCACAATAAGAAAAAAATGTATAATGGATCGGGGTGAAAATTTTTCATCCCGGTTTTTTTTTGGTACAACGGGGAATGAAACAACGGTTATAACAAAAACTCAAGCGTAGTATTCAAATACTCCAAAGGCTTTTCTGCATGTATCCAATGGCCGGCCCCAGCTATGGTTGCCAGCCTGCTGTTGGGAAAATGCTCTAGTATAGGATCAATGTCCGAATCGAGAATATATTTACTTTTTTCACCCCTGATAAATAGGGTAGGACCTTCAAAAAAAATATTTTTGGGTAACTCCTCTCCTACATTTTCTATCTGAGCTTTTATAACCGGTAAATTAAATCTCCAGGCTAGTTTTTCTTCTTTCCAATAGAGGCTTTTTAAAAGAAACTGGCGAACACTAAAATCGGCCAACTTTGACCCCATATAGGTCTCTGCTTCTTTTCGAGTAGAAATGGTTGCAGGGTTGAGTCCGGTAAGTGCATCTAAAATGTCGCTATGATGTGGAGGATAGTTTTTGGGAGCAATGTCACTCACCACCAATTTATCCACCCTTTCCGGAAACTTTCCGGCAAGGAACATGGCCACCTTTCCCCCCATGCTATGCCCCATAATATGGGCCATCTTTAATTGCTCATCCTGCATTAATTCAATCACATCTTCGGCCATGGCATCGTAGGTCCAAACTTCGCTATGGGGCGATTGGCCATGGTTACGAAGATCGATAGCGTACGTAGTAAAATGTGTTCCATATTTTTTGGCGAGTGTATTCCAGTTATCTGCGGTTCCAAACAACCCGTGTAGGATGATCAATGGTCTTCCTTCGCCATATTTCCTGAAAAACAATTTCATTGAACAGATAATTGTCGCTTGTACATTTGTATGGTATTTTCCAATCCGAAATACAGTGCATCCGCAATGAGAGCATGACCAATACTTACTTCCAACAACTGTGGGATCGTACTTGCGAAGTATTGAAGGTTATCTAAGTTGAGGTCGTGCCCGGCATTTATTCCTAAACCCAGCTCATTGGCTTTTATGGCGGCATTCAAATATGGCTTGATGGCTAACTCTTTACCGCCGGCATATCCTTTCGCGTATGCTTCGGTATATAATTCAATTCGCTCGGTTCCTGTATCAGCTGCATGGATGATCTGGTCTTCCACCGGATCCATAAAAATGGAAGTTCTGATCTTATGTTTTTTAAATTCTTTAATGATCTCTTTTAAAAAGTCCTTGTACTTGAAGGCATCCCAACCGGCATTACTGGTAATGGCATCCGGGGCATCCGGTACCAGGGTTACTTGGGCCGGCTTTACCTTGCAAACCATTTCAATAAACGGAACACTGGGATAACCTTCAATATTGAATTCGGTGGTAAGAATCGGTTGTAATTCATATACATCCGAGAACCTGATATGCCGTTCATCAGGCCTTGGGTGTACTGTAATACCATCTGCCCCAAACCTTTCACAATCCAGGGCCACAGCGGTTACCCGGGGGATATCCCCTCCCCTGGAGTTTCTAAGTGTGGCTATTTTATTAATATTTACGGATAGTTTGGTCATCTTAACCAATATTTAAGTAATAATCAAAACTTTTCTGAGTTTTAACTGTATAATTTATTAGTTTCGCTACCATACAGTACATTTATTAATGAGTAGCTGCGTAAAGTTAAACATATTAAGAACTAAAAGTAAATTCTCCTTTAATGATTGCTGAAGAGCTCATAAGTAATGAAATTCCGCCCTTGAAAACTTCGGATACCGGGTTAAAAGCTTTGGGCTGGATGGAAGAATTTAAGATTTCGCATTTACCTATTGTCAACCATACTGATTTTCTTGGATTGGTTTCAGAAGAGGACATCATTAACTATAATGCACCCGATGAAGCGTTGGGAAGCTACCGTTTGTCGTTGGCCCAGCCTTTTGTTCGTAGCAATCAGCATATTTATGAGGTGATCAAGCTGGTGGCCGATCTACACCTTTCCGTGATACCGGTTTTGGATGCACAACAAAAATACCTGGGGCTTATTACCATCCGTGATCTGGTACAAAAGCTGGCCGCTCTTTCATCTATTAAGGACCCAGGAGGGATCATTGTTCTTGAAGTAAGCGAAAGAGATTATAGCTTGTCTCAAATTGCACAGATCGTTGAAAGCAATGATTGTAAAATCTTAAGTTGTTATGTAAATACTATTCCCGATAGTACGCAAATGAAGGTGGTGATCAAAGTAAACCGAACCGATCTTCGGACCGTACTGGCCACCTTTACCCGTTATAATTATATCATCAGGGGTTCCTATATGGAGAATGGTGCCAACGACGACATGCGTGACCGTTATGATATGCTCATGAATTATTTAGACATGTAATTTTTTGGGGCGGCCCTTTTCCATTCGCCAGGGCCTGTGCACAATCCACTCAGGGTGGGGCTTACGCTTTATCTTTACAGGTAGGTGTATATTCGAAAATCGGCCCTCCTCACAAGCCACATATGCCCCGGAGATTTACTCCTATCCACCTACCTGTAAAGGATACCGCCTGCCTAAGCGCAGGCCTGCAACATGGCAGGCAGGCTTTTATCTTTGCCGCATATTTTATTCAAAAAAAATCCCGGTAGTTAACCGGGATCTAAATATTTTTATTTGATGATCTTGAATTCTACCCGTCTATTCAGCTGGCGGTTCTCATCAGTATCATTTGGTGCAATCGGTTGGTCAAATCCATAACCTTTGCTGGTTAATCTACCTGCATCAATTCCATTGCCGATTAACCATTCCATAACCGATTGTGCCCTTGAGTCGGATAAAGCATAATTATAGGTAGCAGACCCATGGTTATCGGTATGTGCCGATACTTCCACTCTTACCTGAGGATTATTAGTAAGGAATTCCTTCAATACATTCAATTCGTTAATTGATTCAGATCTTAAATTTGACTTGGCATAGTCGAAATATACATTCTTCAGCACGAACTTATCACCCAATTCAAATTCTTCCATCTCCATGTTCAGGTAAATAGTTTTTTCCAGATCCTCTTTGGTGAACCTGAGTTTTTCTTTTACTATTTTATACCCTTGTGCAATAACGATCACTTCATAATCCACATCCACTTCAAGGCGGTATTCGCATTTACCTTCCTTTGTATGCAGTTTTGTAATGACGTTTTCTCCTGAAGTGATCTCAATTTCACCTTCCACCATGGCCAATGTCTTTTTATTCTTCAACTCACATTTCATCACAATCGGAGCAAAGGTGGGTTTCAGGTATATTTTTTGCCGAATGACAGTGGTGTCGAAATTCGGCATCTTTTCAAATTTTGTGTTGAACTTGATTTTAGATGGTAAGTACCCATCAGCCCTTGCATCAGCGGTATAGTATTTAGAAACTCCTATCAATGAAGAGTACGTACCGATGTTATCGTTTTTCATATCCAATTCAACCGGAATATAAGCAGCTTCAATTACGCTCAGGTCGGATTCAATCAGTTTGTTGGTCCTCTCATCGTATACTTCAACAATTAAAGGAAGCTTAATGGCATCCAGGATAAACATCTCATAAATATCCTTTTCACCTTGTCCTCCTTTTCTATCGGAATCAAAGAAGGCCTTTTTACCATCTTCGGTAAAGAAAATGAATACATCATTCGAGGTGGAATTGATCGGGAACCCAACATTTTTAAGTGAAGTAACTTTGTCACCTTCTATTTCACATTTGAAAATATCAAAACCACCGATAGAAGTATGTCCCTGTGAGCTGAAGTAGAATGTTTTTCCATCCGATTTGATGAATGGGCTTTCTTCATTATAAATAGTGTTGATAGCGTCGATTTCTTTAGGCTCACCCCATTTACCAGTTTCATCTTTGGTAACCCTACAAATATCCAATCCACCTTTGGTAGCATATTTAGGATTGGCAGTAGTAAAGTAAATGGTGTTTCCATCAGGCGAATAACAGGCATGTGTTTCCCTGTACTTAGAATTGATCATTTTCATGGGTTCTGGTTTCGACCATGAACCATTTTTATTTTCCGATTCGTACAAATCTCCATTATCGTTTTTATCATAGCGATAGATAATGAGTTTGTCTCCTTTGGAAGATAGCCAAACGACCGCGTCGTGATCTGATGAATTTACATCCCCTTTCAGTTTTTCAGCCTTTGTCCATGTTCCGTCTTCATTTTTAGTAGAATAGTAAATGTCTTCATATTCAAAAGGTGATTCAGGATCTATCATTCCTCCGGTGCTTCCTGTTCTTCTGCTGGTAAATACGATCATATCCTCTGTTGCATTCACTGCAGCCGTATAATCTGGATATTTACCATTGATCTGTGTACCCATATTCAACATGATAATGGGAATAGAGTCACGAACATTCTTTTTACCGTTGTTGCATTGCAGGATGCGCATGCCCACGTATTTTTTTTCCACGTCTACCGAACCTTCAGGATTTTCAAGTTCAATTTTATTTGCAGAGGAGGAGTTGAGCAAAGTATTGTATTCATTGTACATTTCTATCGCTTTATCCCATTGTCCATCTAAATGAAGTTCTTCTGCCAATGGAAGGAGGGCCTTATTCCTATAGTCTTTTTCAAGGACGATGGCTTTTTCATAATAATCTGCAGCCTCATGTGTATTGTTGAACTGCCGATAGATGGAAGCGATCTGAAAATTAAGGTAGGCGTTGTTTGGATTAAATTCGTTTGCTTTTAAATAATACCTCAGGGCTGTTTCCCAGCTTTGCGGGCCCATCTCGAAATAGTCATCTCCTTTGTCGAGATTTGCCTGAGCACTTTTTAAACCGGTCTTATTATCAGGGAAGTTTTTTTCGGTGAACTCAACATTATTTTGGGCAACAAGGTTACTTCCAATAGCGATCAATAAAGCAATAACTAATTTTTTCATCTTATCTGTTATTGTAAGGTTTATATATTGGCTGCTTATTTCTCAGTAATTGATATTTCGGTTCTTCTGTTTAACGCTTTGCCCTGATCTGTATTGTTATCCGCTATAGGTCTGTCTGGACCATAAAATTTTATGATTTGAATTCTTTCTTCATCGATTCCATTTGCTTTGAACCATTTACAAACTGATTTGGCTCTGTTATTGGAAAGTCTCAGGTTCATGCCATGTAAACCCACAATATCCGTATGACCTTCCACTTTTATTTTAGCAGTAGGATGACTGAGAAGATAAGACCTTACTTCATTCAATGTTCTTATATCTTCATCGTCGAGATTATACTTGGCGGTTTCGAAATAAACATTTTTAATAAGCATGTTGCCGCTGATCTCCTCTTTATCCAGGTAAAAATCTTTTTTCTCATCACCTTTATACAATTTAAAAGTTCCCTGATAGGTAACGTAGCCGTTTGAGCTGGCGGTGATAGAATATTGTGTGTTGGTTTTTAGATCCGCGGTGAACAATGAATTCACGGTGTTGAGTTCAGCAATTTTTTCCGTTCCCAGATTGATGGTAACCTGACCATCGATCGGCTTTTTGGTGATATCATCAAATAACTGTCCCCTGAATGCAATAGGTTCGATCTTTTCATCTTTTTGCATATAAACCACCAAAGTAACCTTCAGGGTGTCTAAGTGCACCATTTTATCGAAGTTGGTGTTAAATACTTTACTGGTTGGAATATAACCGTTCGCCTCTACGTCCACAGCATATTTCTTGCTTACCCCTACATATACAAAATAGGTACCAGAGTTGGCGGCAACAATTTCCTTGAAGAATGGACGCCCTTCAGACTCTTTCACTTTTAGGTCAGCGTTCTTGATCACCTCAAGGGTCATTGAATCTTTAACAATGATTTCTACAGGAATATCTACCTCACTTAGGATAAATCCTTCATAAATATCGTTGGCTCCAAACCCTCCAATCCTGGTTGAATTAAAGAACACTCTCCTTCCATCATCCGAAACATAAATAAACGCATCATCATAAGGGGTGTTCAAAGGGAATCCAAGGTTAACAGGTTCTGAAAACGAACCATCCTCCCGTAATTCACACTTGAAGAAATCAAATCCCCCAATAGAAGTATGTCCTTGTGAACTAAAATAAAAATGCTTGTCATCCGGTTTGATGAAGGGGCTTTCTTCATCCCATTCAGTATTAATGGTGCTACCTACATCCACAGGCTTGCTCCATTTGCCAGTTGCTTCGTCATAGGTGGTCTTTACGATATCCATTCCACCATGTTTGGCATACTTGGGATTGTTGGTAGTAAAGTAAATGGTTTTACCATCGTTAGAAATAGAAGCATGGGTTTCTCTATAACTGGAGTTAAGCATCTTCATCGGCTTGGGGTCAGTCCATTTACCCTCTTTTAAGTAAGTTTCATAAATATCACCTTGCTTCTGGAGATTTTTCTTTTTGGATTTGTTATAATAAAGTAACAACCTGGTAGCGTCTCCATTTACCCAACAAGGGGCTTCGTGTGCATGGCTGTTTACCTCCCCATGAATAGGGATACCTGTTTGCCAGCCGTTTTCGGTCCGGCGAGAAAAGTATACGTCATCATATTCAAAAGCTTCACCATGATGTTTTCTTGGATTTACATTGGCCGGTCTTCTGGATACAAAAAACAATATATTTTCTTCATGGTTCACCACTGCAGAGTATTCAGGATATTTGGTGTTGATGGCAGGCGAAATATTTTCAAAAATGATCGGAATAGTATCATGTGTAAGAATTTTTCCGGTTTCGCATTGTCTAATACAAAGATCAGCATACCTGAGTTCATGTTTTATATCTTTGGTATGCATGTTCAGGTGCTTATGTCCCCCTTCTTGTATAAATGCCTTGTATTCCTGATAGTGTGCAATCGCATTGTCCCATTCTCCATCCTGGTGGTAAGCATCCGCTAATTCAAAAAGCACCAACTCCCTTAATTTAGGATTTAGCTTGATAGCTTTTTCATAATATACCTCTGCGTCTTTTGGATGATGAAAAGCAAAATAAATATGGCCAATATGAAAATTCAATAGGTCATTATTCGGATTGAACTTGTTTGCCTCCAGGTATTTTTCTAATGCCGGTTCGTAAAATGGTGGCCCGTCATAATAGAATTTTTCTCCTTCAAGGTAAGTTTTAAAGGCAGATTTGAATTCAGCCTCTTTGCCTGGAAAATTTTCTTTCTTCCATTCCACATTCGACTGTGCGGTAATGTTAACTATCGTAACTAATATTACGAATAAGGTTATAGAATAGGTTTTATTCATAAGGGTTTTTAATATCAATGATCTTCAATGATCTTTATCTCCGCTCTTCTGTTCAATGCTCTGCCTTCTTCAGTATTGTTATCCGCAATAGGAACTTTGGGGCCGTACCCTTTGTACGACATCCTTTCTTTCTCTATTCCGTTTTTCGTAAGCCAGGTGTAAACAGATTTTGCTCTGGAGTCAGATAACCTCATATTCAATGCAAGTGAACCGGTAATATCGGTATGTGCACTTATCTCAAGTTTGATATATGGATTTTCGGTCATAAATTCCTTCAGAATTTCTAATTCTGTAATAGATTCCGGTTTCAAGGTTGACTTACCGGTTTCGAATTGAATATTCCTCATGGCGAATCTATCACCCACTTTAATTCTATCCAGGTAATATTCTTTTTTGTTATTGTTTTCTTTGAGTACAAATGTTTCTCTAAAAGGCATATGACCTTTCGCTAAAGCCGTTACTGTATATTCCTTATTTCTTGGAATGGTAGTACTGAATTTACTGTCAACAGTGGTCACATGGCTTACTTTTTGATTACCGATCGTTATTTCTACAATTCCATCCACCGGGTTTTTAGTAACCTTATCAAAAAGCTGGCCGGAGAAAGCGATCGGATCATAGTTTCGAGATAAATAAATTACTTTCCTTATTTTGATCGTATCAAAATTGGTGAGTTTTTCAATCCTTGTATTGAAGCTGAATTTCTCACCATGATAATCCATAGCACCCACTTCCACTTCAAAAACTTTCATGATCCCAACGGTGGACAGGTACATACCATCATTGTTGTTAGATACATTAAGCATGGCCATATCCGAAGTTCTTTTTAACGAAACAGTAGCATCTTTGATCGGTAATTTGGTTTCTGCATCGTAAACAGTGAGTTCAAAAGGGAAAGCGATCTCACTTAAAATAAATCCTTCATAGATGTCGTTTGACCCAAAACCGCCTACACGGTTTGAATTGAAATAAACTCTTTTACCATCGTCCGAAAAATAGATAAAGGCATCATCGTAAGGGGTATTTAAAGGAAATCCCATGTTGATGGGTTCTGAAAACGAGCCATCCTCCTGCAATTCACATTTAAAGAAATCAAATCCTCCAACAGACGTATGCCCCTGGGAGCTGAAATAAAAATGTTTTCCATCTGGTTTAATGAATGGGCTTTCTTCATCCCATTCAGTATTGATCTTGCTGCCAATATCAGTGGGTTCACTCCATTTGCCGGTTACATCGTCATAGGTGGTTTTTACGATATCCATTCCACCATGCTTGGCCCATTTGGGATTATTGGTGGTAAAATAAATGGTTTTCCCGTCATTCGACATGGATGCATGGGTTTCACGGTATTTGGAATTAACCATTTTCAAAGGACTTGGATCTGTCCATTTACCCTCCACAAAATCACTTTCGTAAATATCCCCTTGTTTATGAGGATCCGCATTTTTGGATTTATTGTAATAGAGTAACAGCCTGGTACCATCACCGCTTACCCAAACAGGGGCCTCGTGAGCATGACTGTTCACATCTCCATGCAAATGCACCGCTTCGGTCCAGCCATTGGCTTCCCTTTTTGAAAAATAAACATCTTCAAATTCAAATGCTGAACCGTGTGCATCACGGTCACCTGTATTTCCCGGGCGTCTTGATACAAATATCAGCAGGTCCTCATTATGGTTAACTACCGGTGAATATTCGGGATATTTGGTATTAATGTTGGGCGATATGTTCTCAAAAATAATGGGAATAGTGTCATGAGAAAGAATTTTCCCGGTTTCACATTGTTGGATACAAAGATCTACGTATCTTATTTCACGTTTCAGATCGTGCTCATGCATAACTACATGCTTATGCCCACCCTCTTTTAGAAAGCTTTGGTATTCCCGATAATGGGATATGGCTCCATCCCAGTCTCCGTCCTGATGATAAGATACGGCCAATTCATACAGCACCTGCTCTCTCAGTTTTGGGTTCAGAACAATGGCCTTTTCGTAATATTTTTCAGCATCATGTGGGTGGTGCAAGGCATAGTATATATGGCCTATATGTAAATTTACCTCATCGTTATTCGGATTGAACTCATAAGCCTCCAGGTATTTTAACAGAGCTCCTTCGTAAGCCGGAGGGCCAATGTTATAATATAGCTTATCTCCTTCTATATAAGATTTATATGCTTTGTCAAATTCAGCTTCTTTACCCGGAAAATTTTCTTTTTTCCATTCAACATTGGTCTGTGCAGACAACACAGAAACCGAAAAAATAAAGCTCAACAAAAGAATGAGGCGGTTAAATTTCATTTTGTATAGCAATTGGGTGTTTTTTTAAAAGCGCTAAAGTACGCTAAAATTATGAAAATCTAACCATTTTTTAATATTTTTTTAATCCCCGGAGAACTTGTTCTTCAGCATGTTAAGTTTTATCCGCTGAATTATTTTTTTGGTATACCCGGAAAACTCACCATCAATCATCCAATTATAGTAAGAGGGCTCATTTTCAAATACTTGGGTAACTTTTTTGCCCTTATGTTTCCCGAAATTGAAAATTTCTTCCCCTTTGTCATTTTTTACGATCCTTCCCTCCAGGTCTACCCGGTTATTGGTGCCTAAAAAATCAATGATTCCCTGGAGGTCCTTTTTAAGGTTCTCATACCGGTTCAGCTGAGCTTTAAAAACTTCAAAAGTTGCGATGGTGTCCACCTCAGCATTATGAGCATTAACTAACTCTTTATCGCAATAAAATTTATATGCCGCGGAAAGGGTCCGTTGCTCCATTTTATGAAATATCGACTGAACATCGATGATATGAATATTTGCAATATCAAAGTCGATTCCAACCCTGATAAATTCTTCCAAAAGCATGGGTACATCGAACTTAAGCAAATTAAATCCGCCCAGATCTGCTTGCTGTATAAACTGAAAAATTTCTTTAGCCACATCTTTAAAAACAGGCTTTCCCTTTACATCTTCGTCACTTATTCCGTGAATGGCTACCACTTCAGCCGGTATAGACATCTCCGGATTGATCGTATAATTCTGGATCTCCTCTTTCCCATCAGGATGTATTTTTAACAAGGATATTTGAACAATTCTATCCTTGATAATATTCAGCCCAGTTGACTCAATATCAAAGAAAACGATCGGACGGGTCAGTATCATAATGAAAAAGTATTAAAAATGAAATCCGGGTATTTTTTGCCCGGATTTTCAGATCGTAGGTATGTTTTTAAACTATATAGGTCGGTTTACATCAAATGCTTCAAGGAGGTCAGCAACCCTTCTAACAAACATTCCACCAAGGGCCCCGTCTACTACACGATGATCATAAGAATGGGATAAGAACATCATATTTCGAATGGCGATCACATCTCCATCTTCGGTTTCAATTACAGCCGGCCTTTTTCTAATAGCACCCAATGCCAGAATGGCTACCTGTGGCTGATTGATGATGGGTGTACCCATTACATTTCCAAAAGTCCCCACATTGCTTACCGTATAAGTTCCATCAGCAACTTCATCAGGAAGTAGCTTTCCTTTTTTAGCTCTTCCTGCCAGGTCATTCACTGCTTTCGTAAGACCAAATAAATTCATCTGGTCGGCGTTTTTAATTACCGGAACAATTAAATTTCCACTGGGTAAAGCAGCTGCCATACCAATGTTGATCCGTCCTTTGATAATAATATTGTCTCCATCTACCGATGCATTCACTCCTGGAAATTCTTTGATAGCTTGCACCACTGCTTCTATGAGCATGGGAGTATAGGTTAATTTTTCTCCATACTTATTTTCGAACTCGGTTTTTACTTTTTCCCTCCATCTCACCAGGTTGGTTACATCTGCTTCAACAAAAGAAGTAACATGGGGAGAAGTATGTTTGCTCATCACCATATGAGCAGCAATGAGTTTTCTCATCCTGTCCATTTCGATGATCTGATCATTTCCTGATAGGGTAATTTTTTGCTGTGGTTGAACGGTTTCTTTTTGCTGGGTGGTTTTCTTTTCTGCAATAACCGATTCAGTTTTTGTAGATACTTGCTGGCCACCAGATTTTCCTTTTTCAATGTAGGCAAGAATATCCTGCTTGGTTACCCTTCCATCGAGGCCTGTGCCGGCGATGGTTTCCAATTCCTGTGCTGTAATATTTTCTTTAGTGGCAATGGTTTTTACCAATGGAGAATAAAATCTGGAGCTATCGGATTTAGAAATGGTGACCGATTTGGTTTCAATAGTATTCACCAGTTCTTTTTGCGGAGAAACCATTCCATTGCTGCCGTTGGTTTTTGTGTCAGGCACAACTTTTACAGGGTCCTCGTTAACAGATGCTCCGGTTTCAGTTTCAATAACCGCGAATGCCTGGCCAATTTTAACTACCTCACCTTTGGCAAATAATTTCTTTACCAGAACACCGCTGAAAGGTGAAGGTACTTCTGAATCAACCTTGTCGGTTGCAATTTCTACAATAGGTTGATCCATTTCGATCTTATCACCTTCTTCCACCAACCAGGAGGTAATGGTTGCTTCCATTACACTTTCGCCTAATTTAGGCATGGTTATGTCTGTTCTTGCCATTTTACTCGATTATCTTATTCTGCAAATGTAAACTTTTTCCACTATTAACGGATGATCTTAAAACCAGAATAGCCTACCCATTCTGCCGGACCATCCTCTACCTTTGTAACCACCGCATTTTTCGGCCCCTTTTTACACCAATTGATCAATTCCGACAGGGCCTCAGGGCTACCTTCGGCCAGCATTTCAACCGTACCATCCTTGTTATTTTTAACCCAGCCGTTGATGGAGAGAGAAATGGCTTTTTCCAATGTACTTTGCCTATAAAATACTCCCTGAACCTTTCCGGATACCTGAATGATGATGGCAGCTTTATCCATAAAAAATGTACTGGATTACTAACCAATGGAATTCTTGGTCCATTGCTCAAATAAACTGATCTGGCTGTCGCTGATCTGGCTCAATACTTTCATTTTATGCACTGCATAATAATTGTTTTCGTAGGGAGGCAGCACCAGATGTCGGATGCGGTTATCGATAGTTCGTACCCGTACTTGGATCTCATCGTTTTTAAAATAATGGAACCAATGCTTCAAATTAGATCCGGTTACGGTAAATCCATTGATGGAGGCAATTTGTTCTCCAACCATAATCCCATGTTTTTCGGCCGGTGAGCTGGGTGCTATATGTGTAAATTTAAGTGTTTCCTCACTTACCTTACAGCCCAGGTTCTTTTCATAAGGTTGAGGATTTGGTTCTGCCTCAAAATCAAGTCCCACCATATTAAATACTTTGCGTAATTCTTCTTCATAACTATTTACCCCATTGATATATTTATCGAAGAACCAAGTAAAATCTTGTTCTAAATACTTTTCTATTAAACCTTTATAAATTTCTTCGGTATATCCTTTGTTCTTTTTGGCGTATTCATGGTAAAGATCATACATGACATTATCAAGCGAATATTTAAATCCCGACTCTTTAATAATATAAATATCAGTCATCAGAGCACATAAAGCCCCTTCCGTATAGATCGAAGTTTTACGGTGAGGTACACCCGGCTCATATCCGTCAATCCAAGTATCGAAAGATGCTTCGGTAACCGGCATAAACAAACGACCATAATTATGAAAATGTTTATCGAGCAGGTCTTCCAAGGCGATAAAAAAATGCTCCTGGGTAAATACCTTGCTGCGATAACACATATAATCTCCGTAATAGGTGGTAACTCCTTCTGCTATATAACCTAACCGAGAATAATTTTCTTTGGTGAAATCATAAGGAAGCATTTCTACAGGCCTTATTTTTTTTATGTTCCAACTATGGTAAAATTCGTGTGATGATAAACTTAAGAACTCATCATAACCGGTAGTAAATAAACTATAAGTTGGACCAATCATACAAACAGTAGAATTTTCATGTTCCACTCCATGATGGGTTTTATGCGGAGTAATTTGGTAAAGAAAGTGATATTCTTTTTCCGGAAACTCATCAAAAGATTCTATTTGTTCTTCGATGAATCTTGAAAAATCGTTGGTCAGCTTTATTTTATCCGGCTTGGTTTCACCCTGGAACCAAAGGTTCACGAGCAAGCCACTCACCTTAAAAGAAATATGCTGTAGGGTTGGACTTGCTATGAACGGACGATCAGCCAACTGATCGAAATTGGGTGCTGAAAGAAGTTTTGGGTTCTGGGGGTCTTTTTCTAACCCTGTTGCTATTTTATAATCATTTGGGATTTCAAGTAACATTTCGCATTTTTCATTTTCCCTGCCCTCAGCATAACAACAGCAATTTACTGGATTCATATACAACTGGTGCTCGTCGAGATAAGTGGAACCAGCATTTAATAAGCCACCATATACTTCATATTTTACAATAAGAGTAGAAATACCTTTGGTATTCACTTCCCATCTTTCCCTGTCTACTTTTTTATAGTCAAGTAAATTTCCTTTTTCGTCATAGGCTTTCCAGTTCCGGATGTTTTTGGCGAAATTTCCCAGTTCATACCGACCCGGTCTCCAGGCAGGGATGCGTATATAGGTTTCGGAAGATTTGATCCCTGTTATGGTTAGTTCAAAATAAATAAACTGTGTAGAGGGGCTTTGGTAGGATACTTTGTAATGCATGGTTTAAATTTTCAGGAGCATAAAGGTATTAATTTGCTGTTGACTTAAGCCAAGAGGAATAGACTTTATAGTCCTGGCAGCTTTCCCGTTTTCCACTTGAGTAGCCATCCGGCTATCGCTTCAACAGGGGCCGCAAGTAGACCCAAAAGTCCAGGGTCCTTCCACTTTGAACTATTGAACTGCTGCGGAAGTGGCCTCTCCTCAGCCATTGAAGCGGTACCCGGCAAACCCCGGCCCTTGTGGACGGGTGAGGAGTTGAGCGGATGGTCGGGGGCGGTGTTTTGGCCAGAAGTGGAGGCGATAGCGGCCAAACATTTTTTTATTAATTTCGTCCCTATAAATACTAAAAAATGAGCTACGATTTAATAGTTATAGGAAGTGGTCCCGGTGGTTATGTTGCTGCCATCAGAGCCTCACAGTTAGGATTAAAAACCGCCATTATTGAAAAGGAATCATTAGGGGGGATCTGTTTGAATTGGGGATGCATACCTACCAAAGCATTATTAAAAAGTGCCCAGGTGTATGATTATCTTAAACATGCAGGCGATTATGGCTTGAAGGTAAAAGAATGTGAAGTTGAATTTGAAAAAATTATTTCAAGAAGCAGAGACGTTGCAGGTGGCATGAGCAAGGGTGTTCAATTCCTGATGAAAAAAAACAATATTGATGTGATCATGGGGGCAGGTAAAATTGTTGCCAAAGGAAAAGTAGAAGTAACGGCTGCTGATGGATCAAAGAAAAACGTAGACGGAAAAAATATCATTATTGCCACCGGTGGAAGATCGAGGGTATTGCCGAATATTCCGCAGGATGGTAAAAAAATAATTGGTTATAGAGAAGCAATGAGTTTGCCGAAACAACCTAAATCTATGGTAGTAATTGGTTCTGGAGCGATAGGTACTGAGTTTTCTTATTTCTATAATTCTATTGGAACCAAAGTAACCATGGTGGAGTACTTACCGAATGTATTACCGGTGGAGGATGAAGAAGTTTCGAAAACCATGGAGAAGCTCCTTAAAAAACAGGGAATTGAAATCCTTACGGATGCATCTGTTGAAAAAGTGGATACCAGTGGCACGGGTTGTAAGGTGCTGATCAAAACAAAAAAAGGGGACCAAACCATTGAATGTGATATTGTTCTTTCTGCAGCAGGCGTGGTAGCCAATATTGAAAATATTGGTTTGGAGGCTATGGGTGTAAAGACAGATAAAGGCAAAGTGTTGGTGAATGAATATTTACAAACCAATGTACCGGGAATTTATGCGATCGGGGATATTGTCCCAGGTCCGGCATTGGCTCACTTAGCTTCACATGAAGGAATTGTTTGTGTGGAAAAAATTGCAGGAAAAAACCCTCATCCGATAGATTATACCAATATTCCCGGTTGTACTTATTGCTGGCCTGAAGTTGCTTCAGTAGGTTATACCGAAAAGTCGGCAAAAGAAGCAGGCTACGAAATTAAAGTAGGCAAGTTCCCATTTTCAGCCTCTGGTAAAGCAAGTGCGGCTGGAGCAAAGGATGGATTTGTAAAACTAATATTTGATGCTAAGTATGGGGAGCTGCTGGGAGCTCATATGGTGGGCGCCAATGTTACGGAGATGATTGCTGAGATTGTAGTGCTTAGAAAACTTGAAAGTACTGGCCACGAAATTATTTCGGCCATCCATCCGCATCCAACCATGAGTGAAGCGGTGATGGAAGCAGCGGCAGCGGCTTATGGTGAAGTGATCCATTTATAAATTTGATAATTTGAAGATGCGCCCATTTGAAAATGATAAACTTACAAGATATCCTCATGTCAAATTTTCAAATGGTCAAATTTTCAAATTGATAACATGTGTGGAATAGCGGGGATCATAGCTATCCATGAAAATGGACGAAGATCATTCGGACAACTCCCCGGGGCTCTAAAAACACTTGCGAAAAGAGGCCCCGATCATGAAGGCTTATTTGAGAATGAACATGTGGCCTTAGGCCACCGGCGTCTATCCATTCTGGATTTAAGTATGGAAGCATCTCAGCCAATGCATAGTTCCAATGGGCGATATGTAATTATTTTTAACGGCGAGATCTTTAATTATAAAGAATTAAAATCACAACTGGTAAAGGATGGATTTGCTTTTACGACTGGCTCGGACACGGAGGTACTATTAAATCTTTATATAGCACATGGTGCTGAATGCATCAACCAACTCAACGGATTTTTTTCTTTTTGTATTTATGACAAGGAAGAAAAAAAAGGGATCATCGTAAGAGACCGGTATGGTATCAAGCCACTGGTCTATTATCAGCAGGATTATTCGATTTTTTTCGCATCTGAATTGAAGGCACTGGTATCAATGGGAATTCCCAAACTGCTTAACCAGGATGTTCTTCCTTATTATTTTTCCTTGGGATATATTCCAGCTCCTAACTCCATCTATAAAAATGTTTTTAAACTGGAACCGGGTAATTATATTGAATTTAAAGTGGGTGCCGGAACTGAAGTGAAAAAATATTACGACCTGCCGTTTCGCACTGTTCCGGATGCATCAAATATAAATTATGAGGAGGCAAAAGCTCACCTTAGAAAATTAATATCGGATGCTGTAAAAATCAGACTGGTAGCAGATGTACCGGTAGGAGCATTTTTAAGTGGCGGAGTGGATTCATCGATCATTTGCGCAGCAGCGAGTGAACATACTTCCAAACTTCATACGTTTTCCATTGGATTTAGCGGGAATTCTTATATCGATGAGGGTAAATATGCCAAAATGGTCGCTGAACATCTGGGGACCACCCATACGCTGTTTGATCTGGATGAGGATGAAATGCTGAATGACCTGGAAAATGTGCTGAACTATTTGGATGAACCTTTTGCTGATTCATCCTCTATTGCGGTGTATGCTTTAAGTAAACTCACTTCTGAAAAAGTGAAGGTAAGTCTTTCGGGTGATGGAGGTGATGAGCTTTTTGCCGGATATAGAAAGCATAAAGCGGAATGGATGATTAGACATCAAGCTGGAAAAAGGCGGCTGGGAAGAATGTTGGCTCCCATTGTAAAAAATGTGGCAGGTTCAAGAGAAAATTCAGCCGGCGACCTTCTGAGAAAGATCAGGAAATTTTCGGAGATCGCATCCAAAGGACCTCAAGGGAGATACCTTCACCTGGCCTCGTTTGTTCCCTCGGATGAATTGGATTGGTTACATATTGGGAAATTTAATAATAATTTAAGAATAAGAATCTCGGAACGAGGAAATGATTTAAGCGACTTTCTCTGGAATGATATCAAGCTGGTGTTGTCAAATGATATGCTGCACAAGGTAGACATGATGAGTATGGCCAATTCTTTGGAGGTAAGAGTACCCCTTCTGGACTACAGGATTGTTGATTATGTGAATGGCTTACCGGACTCCTTTAAAATTGACAAAAACAGGGCAAAAAAACTTCTATGGGATTGCTATTCAGATAAGTTACCTGCCGAAATTTATGAAAGACGGAAAATGGGTTTTGAAGTTCCTATGGAGAAATGGCTTAGGGGAAGGATGCAACCAATGTTGGCTGACCTAACATCTTCCAATAAGATGAACCACCAGTTAATTGACCTAAGCTATATTGAAAAACTGTTACGAGGTTTGAATAATAAAGGAGAAATAAGTAACTTAGGATTTAGGTTATGGTCAATATTGGTTTTTCAATATTGGTTTTTGAAGAACAACCCGACACTGTAAAAGAACTGCTATGATTAGAGTCCTGAGAATCCTTAACCGTTTCAACCTGGGTGGCCCTACGTATAACGCTGCCTATCTTACCAAATATTTATCTCCGGATTATAAAACTTTATTGGTGGGTGGTACCATCGACAAGAGTGAAAACTCTTCCATGCATATATTAGATGAGTTGGGGATTAAGCCGATCATCATTCCTGAAATGAGAAGGTCGATCAACTATAACAATGACCTGGTTGCATATTATAAAATTAAAGAGATCATTCATAGATTTAAACCCGATATTATACATACCCATGCTTCAAAGGCCGGCAGTCTGGGCCGATGGGCAGCCTATCGATGTAATGTCCCGGTAATCATTCATACTTTTCATGGCCATGTATTCCATTCTTATTTTGGACCTGCGAAAACCTCCATCGTAAAATCAGTAGAGCGTTCGTTGGCTAAAATATCTAATTCAATCGTGGCTATCAGTGAAAAACAAAAAAACGAGTTGAGCAATATTCACAAGATTGCTCCTGAAGAAAAAATAAGTGTTATTCCATTAGGTTTTGATCTTGGAAAATTCAGAGAGGACCAAGAAAGAAAAAGAGCTGAATTCAGAAAGGCCTATAATATTGGTCCCGATGAAATTGCCATTGGAATCATTGGCCGACTGGTACCCATCAAAAACCATGGATTTTTTATAGATGTGATTGATCATCTTAAAAAAACCACGGACCTTCCTTTGCGCTTTTTTATTGTGGGTGATGGAGAAACAAGGAACGAAATAGAAAGCTATGCCAGCTCAAAAAATATTGAATTTACCAATAAGAAAGGGGTCAAGTCCTTACTTACTTTTACTTCATGGATCAAGGAAATTGATCAGGTGAATGCAGGAATGGACATTATTACTCTATGTTCACTGAATGAAGGAACTCCTGTGAGTCTTATCGAAGCCCAGGCTTCCGGAACACCTATCGTGAGTACAAATGTGGGTGGGGTAGAGGACGTAGTTTTACCAGGTAAGACGGCCATTTTATCGAATAATAATGCGGAAGAATTTGCAAAAAAAATATTGCAGCTCATCAAAGATGTGTCGCTCAGAGAAAAAATGAAAGCGAACGGTTGGGCCTTTGTTGAGGGTAAGTTCCACTATACCAGGCTGGTAAAAGACATGGAACATTTATACTGGAACCAGTTGATCAGTGCAGGTTTAAAGAAACACTCTTTTGCAACTGCCTGATGGTCTGACCAATACAAACTAACTAATAGGTTTTCGTATTGGAATTATTCTTACCTTTGTTAAAACCGTAAAAAATTGAAGAGGCTCTATTTTATACTTATCGCCTTTCTGTTTGTCTTTACATCCTGTGCAACCTTTAATCCAAGTGTATTGTTCAGGGAAACTCCAAATTTTCAGTATGATAAGTTCATTGCCGGGCCAGATTCCATTTATCGCTTGGCCCCTAACGATATTATCAACGTAAGGATACTTACCAATAATGGAGAGAACCTGATCAATGTAACCCAGGATGTTGAATCAAAAAATTCACCCAATGATGCTCAGTTTGGGGGTATTCCCATTCTCATTGAATATGATGGCTCGGCCAAACTTCCGTTGATCGGAAGGGTGCAACTTTCAGGGCTTACCCGCCGGGAGGCAGAGGACAAACTGGAAGAATTATATAAAGACCAATACAAAGACCCGTTTATAACACTTACGGTAAATAACCGTAAGGTCTTGGTATTCCCGGGTACTGGAAACAATGCCAAGGTGGTAAATTTTACGGGGGATAACATGAACCTGATTGAAGCCTTGGCCGAAGTAGGTGGGATCAGCAATACTGGAAAGGCCAAGAAAGTAAAGCTCATCAGAGGAGACCTAAAAAATCCGAAAGTTTATAAGATCGATCTTTCAACATTGGCAGGCATGAAGGAAGCAGATCTGGCATTACAATCCGGAGATATTATTTATGTGGATCCTTATGAAGATCCTGCCGTGTTGTTCAATAAGAATATAACACCTTATATTACCGCATTGGGCAGTCTTGCATCAGTGGTTACTTCGGTTGCACTTATTATAGTCTTAACCAAATAGATTGTAATGGAAAGGAAGCACGTACCTAGATTTAACCAGGACATAGAATTCCCATTAATTCTTATCATACTCAAAAAAAATATTTTATGGGTATTGGCCATACTGATTATTCTACTGGTACTTTCTTTTTTATATTTAAGATATACCATACCTCGGTATGATGCTTCTACCGTTATTCAGCTTACAGAAGAGCATTCTCAACTCAATTTTTTCGAGGAAAAGAAAATGATGGGAGACCAGAATATTGCCCAGGATATAGAATTACTAAGATCCCAGGTTTTTATTCAACGGATCATCGATAGTCTTCCCCTCGAAATTACTTATTTTAGGGAAGGACGGATCCTTGACTACGACAATTATAACCTGGCACCATACAATGTCGAGATACTGAACCTATCACCTGAAATTTATGGAGTCCCTATCTATATAAAATTTTCTTCCCCGAACAGTTATGCATTGAAATATAAGATCGGGAAGGATAAATTCGAATATGACCTGGCCACCAATCTTCCTCAGAAATCCCAGCATTTCGATATTCAGGTGAGTCTGATCGATACCAATTCTTGTCTAAAAACGACCAATCCATTCTACTTTGTATTCAATAAGCCCTTAGATGTGCTTGCAATGTTCAAATCGAAACTGAAGATCCAGGTACAAAATGAAGCAGCCCGGACGATCAAGATCTATTTTACGGATGTCAACCCGATCAGAGCAAGTGAGGTGGCCAATCGAGTCGCAAAAGAATTTGCCAATTTCAATCTTGAAAAGAAGAGAGAAGGGGTGACCAATATTGTCAATTACATCGACAACACACTTGATCATGTTAAGATCAACCTGGACCAGGCAGATAGTAGTCTGCGAAGTTTTGTTCAGGAACATAATATCCAGGAGAAAAAAGATGAGGACAACCCTATCCAGGATAAAAATATTGAGTTGGTGAAGCAACTCGAAAATCAGAAGTTTGATTACGAAATACAGTTGCTCGTGTTGAATGATGTGATCAAGAATGTGAACAGGCAGGACATTGATATTTATGAAATGCTTGCGCAGATCTCACAGCTAAAAGCCGATGTATATGTAGTTGGCATGGCGAACAACATTAATATGTTGATCATTAAAAGGGATAAATTAAGGGCAAGTCTTACGGAGAAACATCCAGAAGTGATCAAAGCTTCAGAAGATATTGAGATCCAAAGAAAACTTCTTATCAAGTCGCTGGAGACCATTAAGATCTCTACCCAAGCTAAAATTGATGAGTTGCAAGGCAATATTAAAAAGATTGAAAGTACTTTTTTAGTGGGCACGGGGAACCTACCTAACCAGGTAGAGTACATGCAGAGAAAACGATATTATGAGGTAAACCAAACTTATTATGATCTGCTGATCCAGAAAAGAGTGGAGTACGATCTGTTGAGCAAAGGATATACATCCGGCTACCGGGTTTTACAATATTCAATCCCGGCTAAAGATCCGGTGTACCCTAGAAAATTATATGTATTGATTGGTGTTTTTGGAGTATGGTTGTTAGTTGCAGCGATCGGACTTACGCTTAAATATCTTTCGCATGATACCATCTTGGATGTGGATCATATTACCAAATACTGTAGTGTGCCTGTATTGGGAACGGTATCAAAATATAAAAGTGATATTCCAGTATCGCAATTGGTAGTGGATAAGAAACCCAAATCATTGATCGCTGAGTCGTTTAGAAATATCAGGGCCAATCTTGATTTCATTTCCAATCGTCCGGAGGCAAAACTCATTGCGGTTACTTCTACCATTTCGGGAGAGGGTAAAACATTTGTATCCATTAACCTTGCCGGGATCCTGGCCTTTACCGGTAAAAAAGTGATCATCATTGATGCCGACATGAGAAAACCAAAAATTCACGTGGGGTTTAATGTTTCGAATGATAAAGGATTAAGCAATTTATTGATTGGGAAAAATGAATTGGAGGAAACCATTATGCACAGTACTCTTGAAAACCTTCATTTCATTACTGCTGGCCCCATTCCCCCTAATCCATCTGAATTATTGTTAAGCCCGGCCATGACCACGCTGATCGAAAAACTTCAGAAATTATATGAATATGTGGTGATCGATAATCCTCCGGTGGGTATAGTAACGGATGCGATGGCATTATTGAGCAAGGCCGATTATCCTATTTATGTTTTCAGGGCTGGAGTTTCAAGAAAGTATTTTGTAAATAACCTTCAAAAATTGGTGTTCGACAATAAGATCAAAAATATTTCCATTGTATTGAATGGCATGGATCAGAAGGGCAGCAAATCGTATGGCTATGGTTATGGCAATTACGGGTATACATCCAGCGGGTATGGATACTATGATGATGAGATAAAAAAGAAAAAACGTAGAATTTCGTTACGCGGGAAAAAATAATGGAGGTTCAAAAAACAGAGATAGAAGGTTTATTGGTTTTGCAACCAAAGATTTTTGGGGATGATAGGGGACATTTTTTTGAAAGCTACAACATAGATCTTTTTAACAGGATTGGAATTCCTGACCAGTTTTTTCAAGACAATGAATCCCTTTCTTCGAAGGACGTGTTGAGGGGATTGCATTTTCAAAAACCACCTTTTGAACAAGGTAAACTGGTAAGGGTAGCGGCAGGCAGTGTATTGGATGTGGCGGTGGATATAAGAAAGAAGTCGCCTACTTATGGGAAACATTATTCCATTAAATTAAGTGGATCGAATAAAACGATGCTTTGGATACCCCCCGGTTTTGCGCATGGTTTTTTGGCATTGGAAGACGGTACCATTTTTTTGTATAAGTGTACCAACGTTTATAATAAAGAATCGGAAGAATGTATTTTGTGGGATGATCCCTCGTTGAATATTGATTGGGGAGTAAAAAGTCCACTTGTTTCAGTAAAGGATAATATTGGGGAATTATTTAAAGATATAAATTCACCTTTTTAAATTTCATAAACTTTGGCCGGTTTTTCACAAAATATCAGTTTACTTATCCTGGTAGGATTTTTCATCCTCCAGTTTGTGTTTGCTTATATTCTGGGAAAGATTTTGCTGAAGTTTGCTACCAATTTGGGGGTTCGTAACCATGGAGATGGTGTAGTGCGTTGGACCGCCAGCACCAAACCATCTTTGGGTGGGATTTTATTCTTTTTTTCCTTTTTATTATCCATTGTATTTTATCTGATGATGCTTTCTGAGAATTCACAATTCAATAACCTCGAATTTTTAGGAGCGGTATTGGTTTGTATGATGGGCTTTGTGATGGGTTTGGCGGATGATGCATATAATACCAAGCCATGGCTTAAGTTTTTTGTGCAGATCTTATGTGGGGTGGTATCTATATTATGTGGAAACCACATCAATATATTTTCTTATCAACCCATCAATTATTTTTTAACCGTTTTCTGGTTCGTGGGTATCATGAATTCGCTGAATATGCTCGACAATATGGATGCCATCACATCTTCGGTAGTATCCGTAGCTTGTTTATTTATGCTTGTATTCAATTATTATAGCCATCACTTATTTGTTTATGATAGCATTCTCATTTTAGGCGTATTAGGAAGTGTTCTGGCATTTTTAAAATATAACTGGCACCCTTCAAAAATGTATATGGGTGATAGCGGAAGTCAATTCATTGGCGCATTTATGGCGTATTTTGCTTTGAAGGTACTATGGAATGTGGAACTGGAAACCAGTTCAACTGCCACCGATATATTTATGGTGCTTTTACCGGTGTCTTTCTTTATTATTACCATTTCGGATACAACTACGGTTGCCATCAACCGATTGCTGAGAAGAAGATCTCCATTTATTGGTGGGAAAGATCATACTACCCATCATTTGGTATATGCCGGGTTTACCCAACGTTTGGTAGCCGTTACATATATTTTGGTTTCGGCCATTAGTGCCACCGGGGGCTTTTTTATTTTTTACTTCGAATTATATACGAATAAACTGGTTTTAGGAATATTTGCGGGTATATTGTTTTTAATATTTGTTTCGTTATTCATAGTAACAAAAAAATTCAAGAATGACACAGAGTAAGCAAAAGAACATATTGATCATGGTGGTGGCTTTTTTTGTAACCATACTGTTATTGCAATCTTATTTTATTTACAACTTGTATGACGGGAAAGGGAATACAAAAACATCCTCTACAGATACTACCAATGCAGGAGTAGTGGATGATAAGAATGAATTGCGAAAAATTACCCTGGCTCCTCTACCTCCCAAAATGGATTTTTGTGGAGAAGAAGTTCCATTGAATGATCCCGAAGTTTTTGAAAGGATGGAATTTGAATGGATAGCAGCGCAAAACAGAACCACAGCCAATTGGATCATTTTAAAAAGATCAACACGTTATTTCCCTATCATCGAACCTATATTAAAGAAAAATGGTATACCTGATGATTTTAAATACCTGGCGGTTGCTGAAAGTAATTTGGCCAACGTAATTTCTCCTTCTTACGCGGAAGGCTTCTGGCAATTTTTGCAGGAAACCGGGTCTGCTTTCGGACTTGAAATAAGCAAGACCGTAGATGAGAGATATGATGTGGCCAAGGCTACAGAAGCTGCCTGTAAATACCTCAAAGCAGCCCATGGTATGTTTGAAAACTGGACCTTGGCAGCGGCCTCTTATAATATGGGGCAAGGTGGACTGGCCGATGAAATGGAAGTACAGCAGCAAAATGATTATTATAAGCTCCGCTTAAATCCAGAAACATCCAAATATTTATTTAGGATCATTACCTGGAAATATATTATTGGAAATCCTTCATCCATAGGTATGGTATGGAAACCCGAAATGGGACAAAAAATGCCTGCCACCAAAACTGTAAAAGTTTCCAGTACGATCAATGACCTTGTTCAATGGAGCATTCAGCAAGGAACTGACTATAGGATGGTGAAATACCTGAATCCATGGATAAGAGGTGGAAAGTTGGAAGTAAGGGCTGGTAAAACCTTTGATGTATTGCTCCCAGCAAAATAAAACAATTTGAAATTGATTTAAATACTCAATTTTTCAAATTACCGTCCTCCACCCACTCTGTCGAAGAGTGCATCTTTGTCTTTTTGATTATCTTCTTTGATCCTTCTGCCGAATTTAAAGCTGGCTGAAAAAGTAAGGCGACGGCTATCCCATCTGAACGTGCTGTTCACGGTTTGTCCATCTTCGGTGGTGGTAGTACTCCGGAACGGTGTAGTGAGGAAAAGATCGGTGGCACCTATCTTCAATGTAAGCTGTTCTTTGAAAAACTTTTTGGAAACTCCAATACCTACTTCTCCCATTGGTTGAGTAACCGATTGACCGTAGGGTTGCTGGGTCATTGCGTAGCCATTGAGTTCAATCGTGAATTTAGCAGGTAAAGTAAATTCCACATAGGCACTGAACATTCCATACCATCCCTGACGGTTGATATTTAGATTTGTGTCGACTACGCTGTTGTATATAGCGCTTCCATTCAGCATGAAGTAGCACCATTTACCTATAGGCATCATCCATGTTCCACCTGCGGTATAATTATGTGTTTCGCCTAAGTTGGTATTTGTATAGATCAATCGCTGTGAATTGAGTGAATCTATTCGGAAAATATCCGTTAAGTTATTATTGATCTGTGTATAGGAGGTGGTAATGGTGAATGCCTGAAACATGGTATAGTTCAACTCAATATTATTGGAGAACATCGGCAGCAAATTTGGATTTCCCTGATAACTGCTATAGTTATCCATGGTATAAATAAATGGATTTAACTCGTTGTATTCCGGACGATCAATCCGGCGGCTATACATAAAATTAATGGAGTGATTATCGCTTGGATTCCAGGCAATACCCGCAGAAGGGAATAAACTGAAATAATTCTGACGGTTCACCTGTCCGGTGGTTACCTGCCTGCCGGTTGTGTTGGTATGCTCACCTCTCAATCCTGCGGAAAAAGACCATTTTTTTACATTGTATTTCAACGAAAGATAAATGGCGTTGATGTTCTCCTCATAAATGAAATGATTACTCATGGAAGGAATGGGGATCTCATTGTTACCTGTATCCCAGGTTCTGTATTGAACATTGGCTTCATTGGTAACATAACTTGATTTGATACCTGTTTCCAGTTTTAATTTTTTGAATACATGCGGATTTTCATAATCCAATTTCCCTGACACAAGATATAGAGCCGGCGCCTGCTGGTAATTCATATCAGGAGAACTTCGGAACTCCTGGCCCCATTGGTCATAAAAATAATACTGGTAATTTCCTTTTACAAATTCAAGATAGGTGCCTCCATCCGCGTTGATGCTGAATTTTTGTCCCAATGAATCGATTTTCCACTGCGTATTTAAATTGAAGGTAACGCTATAGTTGGTCCATGCTGTGCTATCCAAAACAGCCTGTGTTGAATCAACTGTCCCTGAAGTTAAATTGGTGAAAGTAGAGCGTGTACGTCCTTTCCAATTGGCATGACCTGCATTGAAAGTAATTCCGGTTCCCAATATCCATTTTTTACTGATATCGTAATCGATATTAAATTTCACGTTATGACTATTTTCAATAGGCTGTCCTTTATATATCTGGGCATAACCTGTACTATCGAGAATACGTTCTGAACTGGGTTGGATAATCCCATGCCAATGGGTAAAAGAATAACTTCCGAAAATATTCCATTTACCTTTTCCATAGTTGAAGCTAAAGCTTCCGCCCCCCTTGGGATAGATACCTTGAATATACCATCCTTCTAGATTTCCATTGAAGCCCAAGGCAATTTTTTTAATGAGGGTGATATTGATGATACCGGCATTTCCTTCGGCATCATAATTAGCTCCCGGTTGGGTAATTACTTCGATCTTGCTAATGTTTGTGGCTACCAATGTTTTTAGAAAATTTTTGAGCAGGGTTCCACTTAAATAGGTTGGACGTCCATCAATGTAAACATTCACTCCACTCTTTCCTTTGATGGAAATATTTCCATCATTATCAACAAATACCCCGGGCATTCTTCTTAACATATCCAACGCGTTATTACCGGCGGTTAAAGTGGAGTTTTCGAGGATCATGATCACTTTACCAGGTTCAAATTCAATTTTATTGGTCTTTACATCCAGTGTAAACTCATTTAGTGTTTTAGTGGATTGGGTCATTACAATTCGGATCGTATCCTTGTGATCGGTATTGATCACTGCACTGGAGGTATCAATGTAACCAACTACAGTGGCTTTCACAAAATAAGAAGGATAGGCAACATGGGTAAATTCAAATCTTCCATTGGCATCAGTGGCGGTTCCCACATATTGGTTGGAATCAGCAACATTGGTAAGAAGTATGGCAACAAACTCTAAGGGCTTCCCTTCGGTATCCGTTACCACACCATGGCAGGTATGTTGAGAATAGACTTTTACAAAAAGCGAAAGAATGAAAATGAGGAGTAGTGGTTTTTTACTCATATAGTGATTTTTTTTAAATGTATTCGTGAACTCACCTGACGGCAAGCGTCAGGTTCGGTTCATAGCATCATCTTGTACCACAAAACTAGGTGTATGGATGAAAACTTGGCTATCCCCCAAGAGTTATTTAAATATTTTTCACTGTTTTTGTATATAATTTAAAAACCTCAGGCCTTCATGAAAAGAACTATTCTTCTCTTCTCTTGGGTTTAATGATGAGCCTAAGAGATTGGTCGTACGAAATATAATTCCATACCCAGTTAATGAATACAAATAACCGGTTCTTTACACCTACGATCGACATGAGGTGAACTACCATCCATACCAACCAGGCAAAAAATCCTTGGAACTTGTAAAAGGGGAGTTCTACCACCGCCAGGTTTCTTCCAACTGTAGCCATCGACCCCAAATCTTTATAAGCAAAGGATTTCATATGTATTTTCATATGAGCCCGTTTGAGATTGTCAGCCAATAATACTCCCTGTTGCATGGCAGGTTGAGCTACTTGCGGATGACCGTCGGGAAATTTTTCATCCGAAAACATGATACAAACATCTCCTAAGGAGAATATATTCCTGGTTCCTTGCACCTTGTTATGTTCATCTACGAGTATCCTTCCTGACTTATGAATGCTTTCGGCCGGAAGACCTTCAATAACGGCGGCTTTTACTCCAGCGGCCCATATAAGGGTTTTGGCACGAATGGTTTTTCCATCCGCCAACGTAAGGATATTTCCATCATAGGCCGATACCCTCGTATTAACTAATACTTTTACGCCTAAACGTTCCAGAAATTTTTTAGCATGGATCGAGGAGGTTTCACTCATAGTACCCAATACTTCCGGACCTGCTTCTACTAATGTGATGGTCATTAAATTAAAATCCAACTCAGGGTAATCCTTGGGTAAAACAGTTTTTTTCATATCCGCCAACGTCCCGGATACTTCCACACCTGTGGCCCCTCCACCTACCACCACAATATTGAGTAATTCTTTTTTTAATTCCTCGTCTTTGGTAACTAAGGCATGCTCAAAATTGCCTAGCACTTCATTTCTTATATAGAGTGCCTCTGCCACCGTTTTCATCGATAAAGAATGCTTTTTGATCTGCTGATTACCATAATAATTGGTATCAGCCCCTGTGGCGATCACCAAAAAATCGTAATTCACCCTGCCAATATTGGTGAGCACATAATTTTCTTGTTCAACTATTTTTTCCACTTCACAAACACGGATATGCGTATCTTTCTTCTTTTGAAAGATCTTTCTAAGCGGAAAAGAAATGGCCGATGGTTCCAGACCGGCTGTTGCCACCTGGTAGAATAAGGGTTGGAACTGGTGATAATTGTTCTTATCCAACAGAACCACCTGGTAGATCTTTTTATCAAGTCTTTTTGCCATGGAAAGTCCTGCAAATCCAATTCCGATAATCACCACTCTTTTTTTGGTTGTTTCGGGAATATTGGCGAATGTGATCATGTGTTTGTTTTTGTAAAAGTAAGGGTGTAAAATAATGGATACGAATATTTAACCCAAATTAAGTTTTTGTTTCGTCCTCATTGAACCACAATTTTCCGGTGCGATATACCATGCCTTTAAACAATGCTATCTTATTTCCATCCTGGTTGGTAATGCTAATATGGTATAAACCGATCCGGTTGGTGATCCGAATTTCCTCTGTTGTTGCCGTTAAAAGGTCCCCTTCTTTGGCCGGCTCGAAATAGTTAATGGAATTATCAATAGATAAACTTTGAATGCCATGTGAATTGGAAGCAAAGGCCAGAGCGCTATCTGCCAATGAAAAGGTAACTCCTCCATGAATGATCCCAAATCCATTCAACATGTTCTTTCTTACCTTCATTTGTAAGGTACTTGAACCTTCCGACTCCTGGATCCTTTCAATCCCCAGCCAAATACTAAAGGGGTCATTGTTGTACATTTTATCTACCACCCTGGTTGCTAAGGATTTGTTGCTCATTGGCTTGTATTTATAGTTCAATCAAATGTAGTAAAATAAAATTATGGCCTGTACTGCAACGATTTAGCCATTCGTATGCTATATTTGTGGAAGATTCATAATTATGAAAAAAATCACCCTGTTTTTTGCCCTGGCATCTGTTCTTGTACTAAATGCCCAAGCTCCTTTCACCGTTACTTCACATAATGCGGTAGATATGGGCTGGTATGGCAGCTATGACCAATGGGCCCAATTCCCGGATGGTAGCCAAACCTATAGAAAAATTATTTTGCATTATACGATGGGATGCGCCACCGGAGGTTGCAGTCCTTGGGATTATACTACCCAGATCCAATTGCGTCACAGGACCGGAGCAATGGACTCTACTTTACAACAACAGGCAACTTTCACTGTAAATGGTTCGGTGCTCGACTCTGTTCATTTTGATCTTACCACTACCTATACTACTTTTTATGATACGCTGGGAACTTCCACCGATTCAACTGCTAATGGAGTGATGACCATAGTTATCTATGGAGATCCTCTGAATGCAACCACTCCCACCGATACGGTTTTGGGTTATCCGGTGAATTATTGGAATTATGAATTTGATAATACCGGGACCATCATTGATTCGAATTATGTATTTGCTGATTCATCCTGGTATGTTGGTTATTTACCTTACTACAATGTATTCGAAGTAATCGAGACTTACGAATTGGCCAGGGTGATCACCCCTTACGGTGGAAATTTACCTATCACCTATGCTTTTACTCAGGATTTTGATGTCACTGATTTTGCACAACTCTTACAGGACTCTGTTGAAATTCGTGCATTTTATTCAGGTTGGTCAAGTGGATTTAGTGCCACACTTGATTTTGAATTTTTCCCGGGAACACCAGCCAGAGATGTAGTGGATATAGAAACTATTTATAGAGGAGATTTTGGATATTCTACTTCCGCGAATTTTGAAGCCAATGTATTAGTGCCCAAAAATATGTACATCGATCCGGGAGTTTCTTCCGCTAAAATAAGAATGACAGCAACAGGTCATGGTTTTGATAATACTATTTATGCTGCAGAGTTTTATCCAGCTACTTATTATGTGAAAATAGATGGTAACCAAACACATTCTCAATTAAATTGGTTTGATGATTGTGGGTTCAATCCGATATACCCAGATTATGAAACAGGAAGTTCTTATGTACATACATGGTTATACGATCGTGCTAACTGGTGTCCGGGAACAAGAGCAGATGTTCATCAATTCAATATCACACCATACATTACAGCAAATGACACCGTAAATATTAACCTGGATTGGCAGAATTATACCTGGAGTGGAGCACAACAGCCTTCTTATACCATCGATTGCCAATTAGTAGAATATGGTGCAGCGAATTTTACCAATGATGTGGAGTTAGTAGAAATTGTTGCCCCAACCGATAAAGATGAATATGCACGTCTGAATCCGATTTGTTCTACCCCAAGAGTAACTATCCGAAATTATGGAAGTGCTACGTTGACCAGTTGCGATGTTGATTATCATATCGATGGAGGACCAACGGAAACTTTTCACTGGACCGGAAGTTTACCATTTATGGATACGGTAACGATCAATTTACCGATCACTAATATTCCTGCATTTTGGACCACTGCTACCAACAATCATATTTTCAACGCTACGGTAAGAAACCCAAATGGGGTAACAGATCAGTACACTGCTAACAATGATCTTATTTCTACTTATACAGATGTGCCCACATATACAGATGATATTATCATCAACTTCAGGACTAATCTGATGGGTTCTGAAAGTGCCTATCGTTTATTGGATGGATCAGGAAATATAATTTTCCAACGAAGTGGTATGAGTAATTCAACTACCTATAATGATACTTTGCACCTGGAATGGGGATGTTATGTTTTTGAGATGACGGATGCAGGTGATGATGGATTGTATTTTTATTATAACTCCGCCGGTACAGGTTTCTGTCGTTTAAAAAACGCAGATAACGGATCAACTTTCCGCACCTTCAAACCTAACTTTGGGGCTGGTTATACCGAATATTTTAAGGTGGGTTATTTATTTGATGTAGAAGAAACCGAAGTGCCAACAGAAATGTTGATCTATCCTAACCCAGGTTCTGGTATTTTCAATGTGGACCTGCTGGGTTTTGGAGCCGGAGATATTCAGGTTCATGTATACAACACGTTAGGTCAACTTGTATGGAACCATGTGATCCATTCCGATAACGGAGATGAAATTGTTCCTGTGGATCTAACTCATGTAGCGGATGGGATGTACATTGTACGTGTATCAGGCAACGGGAAATATGGTGCACAACAGTTGATCAAGAAGAATTAATAGAATCTCTTTCCTTCCCGTACCATTTTCCTCAATTGGGTACTTGCCCTGTATCTGTCTTCATGGTATTCCGCATATAAACGGTCCATGGTATCGTGGCAATGTTGGATTCCCATTTCATCCGCCCATTTCAATAAACCTTTGGGATAATTCACTCCTTTGGTCATCGCCAGGTCGATATCATCTCGGGTGGCTATATTCAGATACAAAGCATCCGCCGCTTCATTGATGAGCATGACCAAGATCCTCCAGGAAATATGTTGGCCCAGCTCTTCGTCTTTATTAGGTTCAGGTGCTATGGCCCCTTCTGAATAATCATAATATCCTTTTCCGGATTTACGGCCTAACCTTTTTGCTTCTACCATTCTTTTTTGTGTGAATGATGGTTTATACCTGGGATCATTCCAGAATTCTTTATAAACAGTTTCGGTAACGGTGTAATTGATATCATTGCCGATAAAATCCATTAATTCAAATGGACCCATTTTAAATCCACCATAGGTTTTTACCGCCCAGTCGATAGTAGCAAAATCAGCAAATCCTTCTTCATAAATGCGGATGGCTTCACCATAAAATGGACGTGCAATTCTGTTCACAATAAATCCAGGAGTATCTTTAGCGACAACAGTTACTTTTCCCCAGCTATCAATTATTTTTCGGGCATTGACTAATATTTGGGGATCTGTATCTACTCCCGGTATAATTTCTACCAGGGGCATGATAGTAGCTGGATTAAAAAAATGAATGCCTACAAATCTTTGTGGTTGTAGGCAAGAGGCTGCAATGGCTGTAATGGATAAGGAAGAAGTATTGGAGGCAAGTATACAATCATCAGTTACGATCGACTCGATCTTTTCAAAGATCTCCTGCTTTACTTGCAAATTTTCTACGATCGCTTCAATAACCAAATTACATTCCTTAAAACTATCAAGGTGAGAAACAAAATGAATATTCTTTTTGATGGAATCTGCTTTATCTCTGGAGATTTTTTCTTTTTCAACTAACCTGGAAAGATTTTTATCCAATCCTTGATGGAATTTATCAGAGGACCCAACGGCAGTATCATAGATCACCACTTCGTTACCTGCAGTTGCCGCTACTTCTGCAATCCCTGATCCCATGGCACCTGCGCCTATGATTCCTACTTTAGATTTGGTTGATAGTTGTTGGTTGATAGTTGTTGGCATTTTCTATTTGAGTTTGTCGTAATAATTGATAAATCCATTTAATAATTTTTTACAAGCCGTTATTTTTTCCAAGATTGTGTTGAGCATGGGCTCGTCAAAATAACCTTGATCGAATGCCAAATATAGTTGTGTTTCCAACTCAAACAAAGAACCTCGACTAATATGAAGAAATTGAATAGATTCCTTGGTATGATTTCGACCGCACCCCTCAGCAATATTTGATGGGATAGAAATAGCGGCCTTTCTCATTTGTGCTGTTAACCCAAAGAGTTCCTCTTTTGGGAACTTCTTGGTTACATCATAAACTATTACAACCAAATTTCTGGATTCTTTCCAAACATCTAACTCAATATATGTTTTGTAGCCCATGTTTTGATCTAACAACCAACAACTAACAACCAATAACAATCATTCTCCTTTAAAAATGGGTTTCCGTTTTTCCAAAAATGCTTTTACTCCCTCTTTATGATCATGTGAATTAGAAGCTTCCTCCTGTAAGAGAGCTTCCAATTTTAATTGTTCCTGCAGATCGTTACTCAAGCCCTGGTTAATGGCTCTCTTGGTAAGACCCAAACCCATGGTTGGCAGGTCGGCTAAAGTTTGTGCAACCTTCAATGCTTCATGATAAAGTTCAGCATCCGGTACTACTTTATAGATCAATCCCATTTTTAGCGCTTCTGCTGCTGGCAATTTTTCTCCCAGCATCATGAGGGCAGTAGCCCTTTGTATGCCAATGAGCCTGGGTAAAAAATAGGTCCCACCGCTATCCGGTATAAGTCCTATTTTACTGAAAGCCTGAACAAAAGAGGCAGATTCAGCTGCCAGGGTGATATCGCATGCAAAGGCTATATTGGCCCCCGCTCCGGCCGCCACTCCATTTACCCCACAAACCACGGGTTTTTCTATTTCCCGGATCTTGGTAATAATGGGATTATACGTCTGCAACACGATCTCCGAAATTTTAGGTCCGTTTTCTTTGATGGCCTCCGAAAGGTCTTGCCCGGCGCAAAATGCCCTGCCCTCGCCGGTTATAAATAAGGCCCTAACGGTTTTATGGGTAGCCGCCTCATCCAGGGCCGACTGTATTTCCTTGGCCATCGGCATTACAAAGCTATTCAGCACATCGGGCCGGTTGAGCCTAATTTCCATTACGTGGCCTAGGAGATTTACCTTGATATATTGAAAGTTCATGGGTTATTTTTCCCCAAAGATAGTCCATAGCCCTAAAAAAACAGGCCCCGATACAATTTTTTTTCACTGAATATCAATAAGTTGAAAAAAATATGACCTTTTTTTAGTCCCCCAGGCAACCCTAGGGCCTATTTGCCTCATCTATGTAATAGAATCAATAAGTGGAGGATTCAATACACCAAATGTTTTTCTAGAACAATCTTCGCATAGATTAGGTTAAGGGTCGAAAAGCCGGTTGTAAGAACAGCCGGTTTTTCGTTTTATACCCATTTTGATCCTGGCTTCGAATTTCTTCGTTGGACTTCAAAATTTAAATCCTCATTTACTGAAGTAAACTCCGGTTTAAATTTCTCGTCCGCCTCTAAATTCTTTGCCATGATCAAAATGGTAATTTACCGAACATAAACTCCGCTGTTCCAAATTGGTTGCTTTGTTGCGGCCCCGATTGCAGCGGCATCCTTTTTATGACAACGAAGTACGAACCTACGAACCACAAATAGGGTTCAGAGCGGTTCGTAATTCGTAAGTTCGTATGATTTTATTCGTACTTCGTTGGAAATAAAAAGATATAGCGAAAAGCGGGAGAGGCCGCCCCCTTAAAAAAACTCAGCCTTACAATAAGGATAGAAAATAATTACCCCCACAACGGCCACACCAATTGCGGTTACCAAAACCGCTGCTGCCCCCAGATCTTTGATCTTTCCTGCCAGGGTGTTTTTTTCTTTATAAATACTATCTACCAGCCATTCGATAGCTGTGTTGATGAACTCAGCAGCAAAAACAAGGGTGATACATATTATAATGGTCACCCATTCTATTTTGGAAATATTGAAATAAAAGCCTAATCCAACAGCGCATATAGCCGCTACCAAATGGATCCATAAATTTATTTGAGTAGCGAATGCCCACCTGAATCCCTGGGCTGCATATTTAAAAGACAATATTCTTCTTTTTAGAAAAGACATGCTAGAATTTTGCTTGTACCTTTAGATTAAATAATCTAGGGGTAAGATAATTCGGCACTGCGTACTGCCTGTCGTTGATATCACGGATCCATAAGTAGGAAATGGTGTTGTTGATATCGAGTAAATTAAATACTTCAAAGGAAACCCACAATGTTTTAAAATGCCTAAAGAAACTTTTCGGATTTTTTATTTCGCGATTAGGTTGTAGGATCACGTAAGAAAATCCAATATCCACCCTCCGATAAAAAGGAGCACGCAAGGTATCCGCAAAACGATTATCATTGGGTGGACCAAAAGGGAGCATGCTGCCAAATAATAAATTTACATGTACCCTTAAGCTTTTCACTTTCGGGATATGATCCTGGAAAAATAATCCCAAGGTAAACCGCTGATCCGTGGGGCGGGGGATATAGCCAGGATATTCCGTTGGACCACCACCAGGGGGAGTAAACTCATCGTTTTCCAGGTCCTCCTGCGAGGTCATTACACTTGCAGTGATCCAGCTTTGCAAACCTTCAATAAATTCACCCATCAATTTCATATCAACACCGGTTGAAAAACCATGGGCCTGGTTCATGGCATAATAACGAATGCGAATGTTGTCAATTTCGTATGGATTGAGGTTATTGATCCACTTAAAATAAGCTTCTGTGATAAATTTAAAGGGACGGTTCCAGATCTTAAAGTTATAATCAAATCCAATGATCGCATGAATACTCTGTTGCGCTTTTACATTAGCATTAATGGTCCCATCCAGCCTTCTTAGTTCACGGTAGAAGGGGGCCTGGTAATATACTCCACCTGCTACACGAAACAACACGTCGGGCTTCCAGTTGGGTTTCCAGGCGAATTGAATTCTTGGGCTAACCAGAAATTCTCCATTCAGATCCCAATATTGGGCCCTGACCCCACCATTCACCGCAATCCGATGATTGTTTTTGGTATACCATACAAATCCTTGCTGGTAATAGGCCATGAACCTGTTGGAGCTGAGGTTGATCTTTGATTTGAGTACATCATCAAAAACAATGGGAACTGTATCAAACGGACCATAATAGGGGAGAAGATAACCTGATGAGTCGAGGATATTCCATTCATCCAGTTTATCAGCAATCTCTTCATGCTGGTATCTTAAACCCCATGAAAAGGTCATGTTGTTTTTTCCTCCATATTTTTTTCCTGCCCTGAATATTTTCGACTTGGTCTCCACATTGTATACCGAGGCTTCCAATCGATTACGGGCATGGTTCATAAACGTGCCAACACCCACCGTATTTACCACCTGACCAAAATCAGGATTCGAAAGATCCGATTCAATATCTCCTAAATAATATTGACCTGTTACATCAAAATTTTCAGTTTCACGGGTATTATAAAAAGAGAAAATAATTTTATGCGATGAATTATAATCAGGTTTATAAGCAAAAGTAAAAGCTGCATTACCTACCCTGAAGCGGGTAGATTCTTTTCCATCGAAATAAACGGTTAATTGTTTTGCTTCCTGCACATGGCCGAAAATGGTGGTCCGGGTGCTTGGGATCATTTCATAATTATTGTCGGAATAACCCCCTAACACCGATAGTTCCAATTTTTCGTTGATATCGTAGGTAAGCACCCCCTGGAAGTCGAAAAAATTAGGCTGGTATTCGCCTTTGGTATCCAATCCACTGAGGATATAATTATTGGATTTAAATCTACCCCCCAGGCTATATTTGATCCTGTTTTTAATAATAGCATCTTCAATATGCAAGCTTACACCTAAAAAACTACCCATAACGGTGGTGGAGAATTTATTGGGCTTGCGATAGGTAATATCCAAAACGCTGCTCATCTTATCTCCATACCGGGCTTCAAAACCGCCGGAACTAAAGGCAATACCTTGTACCATATCAGGATTAATAAAACTCAATCCTTCTTGTTGACCTGATCTTGCCAGAAATGGTCGATAGATCTCCACATCATTTACATAAATCAGGTTCTCATCAAAGTTTCCGCCTCTTACACTATAGCCTGAACTTAATTCGTTGTTGGATTGCACACCCAAACCGGCGGATTTTATCATAGCCATGACGGCATCTCCTGGAGTGGCAATAACCGCAATGTTGGCAGGATCCATGATGATCATAAAATTATCCCTTCCCCCATCGTCTTTCACCACATACTCGTTCAACTGTTTGGTACTCATGGTAACGCGAAGGGTTTTTATTTCTCCTTCTTTTAATTTCACCAGGAGCTCCCTGGGTTGAAAGGAGGCATGGGTAATTCTAATGGTAATATCTTCACCTACCGGTAGGGTGAGCTGGAATATTCCGCTGTCGTTGGTAACGGCTACTACTTCATTGTTTACGATCACATTGGCTTTGGTAACAATAGAATCCAGGTCGCTAGAAACTTTACCTCTTATATTGGGTTTTATTTGAGCGCTGATCTGAACAGAAGCAGCAAAAAGAATACATATGATAAAATAAAATTTGCTCACGTTAGTATGGGAACCAGTATGTTCTTAACGCCAAAACTATTAAATATTGCAATAGGCTTGGCTGCCAAAACTATTAATTATTGTCGTAGACATGGCTGCCAAAAGTAGTAAATATTGGGTTTTGTGTACTATGTGACGATTCCCAATAGCTATCGAGAGGGATCACCACCTTCTTGCCCAACTGCTGCTAGCCCCTACTATCGCAGGTAAGCTTCTTCCAACCGCTATTTGGACTAGGCTCCTTTGGGCAAAAAAAACTCCGGGATGAGCCGGAGTTTTGGGTGTAATATATAAATGTAGGAAAAATGGACGCCTAATTTTTAACGAATTTCACCACTTCTGATTTTTTGTCTTTATAGAAGATATGAATATGGTAGATACCAGCACGAAGATCCGTGGTGGGTAATACATATCCATTGCTTTGGGTGTCGGTGTCGAATTCTTTAATAAATAATGTTTGACCAACCGCATTCATGATGCAGATCTGATGAATGGGTTGCGTGTATTTCGAGTTAAGGAATACAAGTTCCATTGAACTCGATGGATTGGGGAAAACGGTAGAACCGAATTTAGACACAGGCTCTTCGTAAAATCCAATTTCGGGGTATATATTCACGTTCGATAAAAAATAATCCGCAGAATCAACCAGGGGGTTACCAGGGCCGCCATAAAATGCCGGCCAAATAATAATCACGTTCACGGGCCCGGTTCGGAGGATATTGGTATCCGTTTCGCAATAGAATTTTCCATAAAATTGTTGTAACCCAATGCCTAGGCTTTGTGTTCCAACAACTGTATCATCAAAACTACCTATCCAACCTGGGTTCCAATCTATACTCCAATTGGTTTTATACCGGAAGAAGATATTACCGTTAACGGTGGTATCCGCATTTGTAACTGCACTAACGAATTTGGCGAAAATTTGAATATTGGTGGTATCTCCAGCAACGGCATTATCCTCATCGAAATCAGCATAGGTGATAATTGCCTTTACCTGAGCATGGGAAGCCTGTGGGAATATAGCTATCCCAAGGAGTATTACGAGCACTTTTACCGATAATTTCATCTTCCTTTCCATTTTATTCAAATTTACGAAAAAAAAACAAAAAAGAGGTGAGAATCCCTCTACACCTCTTTTTCTATAAACCGGGCTATGTTTACTATCTTTAATGTCTTTATTTATCTCTTTTATTAAAGTTGAAAATGATCGATTTAATATGTCAATTAATCTCATCATCTCTTTCAATTTTTAATCAATCATCAATCAACACTTCAAATGTACGATCGCAAAACTTGTTTGCCAGGGAAATTCATTGTATTATTACATGTTAGAAACTTAATATGAATTGTTAATTTATTAATAATCAATATTTTAAATAAATAAGCATTACATAATATGAATGTCCTTTTTGAGGTAATTACCCATATCGACAAGCGTGCTTTGGCCTATTTAGACAAAAAATTAAAGACTGAATTCGCCCAAAGGGATACCATTTTATATAGAATATTTGCGGAATATAAAACCCAGGTAGGAAAACAAAAGGTGGATGACCTGGAGATCAGGAAAAAGGTGTATGCAGGCAAATCTGCCGGACAGAGTTCCTATTATCGTATGAAGAACCGTCTCGTTGATCTCATCAATGTGTACCTGAATGATATTGAATTCTCAAATTATAGTACTACTGATATTAGTAACTATCTTAATTTATACAAGATCTTCTACCAGAAAGGGATCTATAAATTGGCCAAGTATTATCTCGAAAAGGCCGAGAAGCAAGCCCTTAGCTCTGAGCAATTCGAATACCTGGATATTATTTACGGTTTGAACATTCAGTTGGGCAAAGAAACTTTATATGATGACCCGGCTATATATATCGAAAAACGGAAGGCCAATTCTTTAATGTTAAGCAAGATCAGGCAGATCGATGATATCCTGGCGGTGATCAGCTATCGATTAAAGGTTACCCAAAACCTGGGAGAAAGGATCAATATCTCCAAAGAGGTGAACAAGACCATCAACAAATTTTCTACTGATAAGGAATTGCTGAACTCGGTTCAATTCAAAATAAAAATGTACAAAACCATTTCGCAGATCTTTGTACAACAAAAAGAATTTGTGGAGCTGGAACAGTACCTTACAGAAACCTACGAGGATTTTGAGAAGAATAAATTATTCAATAAGAATACGCATGATACCAAAATAGAGATCCTTATCTATATCATCAACACCTTGCTTTTGCTCCGAAAGCATTCGCAGGCGTTGGCTTTTAGTGAAACCATGCATTCGGCGCTTCTTCAATTTGATAAGGTACTGTACAAAAAATATATTTATTTCTATTACCAGGTAAGGATCGGAGCTTATTCCATCATTAATCCTGATAAGGCGATTGAAACTATCAACGAGATCATCAATAACAAAAGCATTATTACCAATCCATACTATTCTCTGCTCAACTATTCCAACCTGGCCTATTTATATTATACCAAAGGTACCTATAACCAGGTGATCCGGAACCTTCAGAAAATATATATTCATGAGTTTTACGAAAAAGCAGATATTTCGTTAAAGGTACCCTTAGCTGTCCTGGAACTCATCACCCGGATCGATATGAGTGATTTTGATAGTTTTGAATATAAGCTTCCTCAGTTAAAAGCATCCTTAAAAAATGAATGGAAGAATTTTGAGGGCCCTGAAAAGCTAGTGATACCATTTGTAGAAGCGATTGGAACGGATCCAGATTATGTAAAGAATAAAAAATTGAAGGAAAGGGCCAGGGATTTTATTTCCTCCGGGGTGGGGATCACCGAGCTTTTTGATTATAATGCCTGGCTTACAGGGAAATTAAAGCTGGATTATTAGCTCTTGCGATTTCTTACGGTATCTGGACACTCCTTGGAACTTCTTTTCACACTGATCAACAAAAACAATTCCCAAAAACCCAATAAAAATATGAGCAGGGCATTTTCGGCATAGTGGAGTAGTTTGTTTTTCATTCAATTGGTTTTATTTTTTCAACTAATCAGTGTAGGAAAAAGGCAGCCAATACAAGCCTGCATTTGCCGATCGGCCACCTTTTAACACAACACTTAAAGAACTGTTTTTACAATTTGAGCTTATTGTTTTAAAAATTTTGACATCACTGTTGATCCATTACTTAATTTTACTTTTACCAGATAAAGACCTACTGGGAATTCCTGCACATCAATATCAAATGATTTTATCTCAGCATCGGTGATCTCTGTGCTATAAAAACAGTTTCCAACCATATTGGTAATGCTCACTTGTATCGTAGGAGAAAATCCCTCAATAGGAACGGTGATCTTATTCGTTGCTGGATTTGGATATACCGGCTGTAAGGTTACCTCATCAGGTCTTGAAAAAGAGATCAATTCGGTATAGGTAAATTTCCCATCAAAGTCAGTCTGTTTAAGTCTATAATATGAATTGCCAGGAAATGGGTCGGTATCAATAGTTTGGTATTGGATAATTGTATTGCTGTTTCCTCCTCCTTTGATGGTTTTCACTTCTTCAAAATCCACAGCATCCTTTGACCTCTCTACCGTAAAAAAGTTATTATTGATTTCAGAAGCGGTGGTCCAACGCACCAATGCCTCTCTTTGATTCAAAGGACGAACAGAAAAATCGACCAACTCAACCGGTAATGCAATGGCACATGAATTGGTCACCAAAGGTGTGCATCCTGCACCACTATAATTCAGCTTGAGTGTAAGATCATATTTTACCAACTGACCATCTTGCCCATCCACTACTATATAATAAACTCCGTTGGGAATGGTCCCGTTTCCGGCCATGCGCATCTCCAGACAATTGGTATTGGTACTCCAAGCCATAATGGCATTAGCCCCTCCGGCGCATGGAGTGTTCATTACTTGTACCTGCACGGCAAAACCGGCACGACCTCCATAGGTTATATTACTTAGTGTAATATCGGGTCGACAAACACAAGGAGGCATGGCATTTACCTCGAAACGGTAAATAGCGCTATTGTTCATTACATTATTAATATATCCTATTCCGGTTGCCCATCCACTGGTACATGGGTCCTGAATATCTGTTGATGGGCCACTGGCCACCTGGGGTTCGTTCGGTGCAGTATTGCACGCATTCCCCGTCATACCGGCATTGCTCAAATTCAAATAGGTAGAATCGAACTCGGCATTTGCAGGTGGTCCATCTTCACAGCCTATGGTATTTGAATTTGGACATTTGTCCTGTGTTGGCGGATTTGTAATAGCCGATTCGGCACAAATCACGAATCCTCCGAAATCAGGCGCTCCGCCTCCCCAATCCCATATTCTGAAATAATAGGTTCCATTAGGTAATCCACTGATATCTATACGTGGTCTTACCGGTGTTGTGCAAATAGCCTTATTTCTGATTCCGTATCCGCCTCCGTCTACACATGGTGCAGGTGAAACACATATGGGTAGAATATCCCCGGCGGAGCAATCAATTTGAGTCATGCCACCAATATTACCCACTCCGCATACACCTGTTGGTGTGCCGCTATAAACAGCTGTGGCGAATGTAGGAGTCACTCCAGGCTCTGGTAATTCATTGTAAACGGTTAACCAAACCGGAGGGGTGGCTGCACTTACGGTGAAACTATACCATATATCCCGATGATCTGGATTTTTGGTGGTACATGTTAGGTCACAAATTTCGCATCCATTTGGATCTCCAGTAAGGTCCTGTCTGGTGGGGGAGGAAAATAATTCTGGAGGCCGACAGTTGAATGGTGTGTTAGGTAAGCTTACACCATTAATTAATGGTGTAATATCAATGGCGTTGAATATACAATCATTGGCAGGCTGCGCAAATGATGTATTTGCGCAGGCCCCCATGATGATAATTGTGGTATATATTGCTAGTAAATTTTTATTTGCTTTCATTTTTAGTTTACTTTAGGTAATGAATAATTCGCTTTTATTGTTTTAAAACCCTAAAAGCTCTTTTTTGATCGTCACTATTCACCTGCAGTATATAGGATCCTTTCTCCATCAATGTCATATCAAGCCTGTATAATTCATCCGAGTATTTAGTTGATATGAGCAAACGTCCGCTTATATCATATAAGGCAATTGTAACAATACCAGATGTTCCAGTATTATTGATGATGAGTTGATCTGTTACCGGATTAGGATATATATTCCATAATCCAGCTCCTTGATCGTCTATACTTGCAGTGCTGTATACTACAGCAGTATTAGTGGCAACACAGCCAACGCTGTCGGTAACTGTAATAGTATAAGTCCCGGCAGCGAGCCCGTTAGCTGTGGCCCCTGTACCTCCAGAGGGGGTCCAGTTGTAGGTGTAACCTGGTGTTCCTCCGGAAGTCAGTACTGAAGCGGAGCCGTCATTGCAGCCCACACATGTTTCAGGTGTAACAGAAGTGGAAGTACCAATTGCACTTGGTGTTGTTATATTAACGGTTGTTTGTGTTTGACAGTTGGATACATCTGTTACGGTAACCGTATATGTTCCCATTCCCAGATTGTTTTCGGTTGCTGCGCTTCCACCGCTACTCCATAAATATGTATAGGTGGGAGTTCCTCCGGATGCAAATACACTTGCGCTTCCATCCGTATCACCAAAACATAATGGGTTAGTGGTGGTTGTGCTGTCGATATCAGGCGCACCCGGATTAAGAACAATAGCATTCGCGGTTGCAGTGCAGCCAATATTATCGGTTACGGTTACCGAATAAAGCCCGGCAGGAATATTATTGATGGTATCATTTGTACTTGATGTACTCCATAAATAGGTAAATGGAGCGGTACCGGTTGCAAGTACCCATGCACTTCCATCACTTGAACCGCAGGAAGCATCATTTGAATTGGTTCCCAAACTTGGGTTGCTTCCAATATGTAAATCATAGCCACCAAAACTTTGAGGTACAGATTGGTTTCCAAGTAAAGAGTTATGTGCATATACAGTTGTGTTAATGGTAAGGTTATAACTACCGGTTAACGGAACTGTTGGATTACCTGCCACAATAAAACATCCAGAAGCGTTTCCTAGAAATCGGCAACTGGATGGATTGCAGCTATAGGTAAAACCTGCTGGTAATCCCGAAATACTGTTAAGAATAACAGAGTCAATAATAAAAGTAAATCCCGAAATAATAGTATCATCCGGAACGTTGATCGTAAAGTCCATCTGATAGGGTGCCCCGATACATGCAGGACTCATGTTGACGATTGTGTCGGGCCAGATCCCATCACCCGTATAAATAGGATTGGGTGTACAAACTTGTCCGAAACTTTTCGACGTTAAAAGTATTAGAGATATAAACATGCCCAGTTTACCTAAAATACTTTTTGTTTTCATAGTTTTTGTATTGTGTTTTTTTATTGGAATAAAGGTAGAGAAGGCCTACCTGGATACCAGTTCCACTTGCCTGAAATATTACGCTATATAATGAGTATAATTTATATAAATAGCTTAATATCAGATAGATATTGTATAATTTATTACTATGTAAATAGATGTGTTAACGAATTAAAAAAATGGAATAGTTGATTGGCTCATTTATCTACAAACGAGCTGCGAGGAATATTTTTTGGGGTTGGTAAGAGAAATATTTGACGAAGAATTTCGAAAAAATATTTGAAGGGACTCAAACACTATCTATTATATTGCCGTCATCACTGCTTTTGTATCTTCGTTCGGGATACCTCGTTATTGTAATAGGTAAGTTGTACAATATAAGTACCGGCAGCATAGCATTCCATATTGATGGATCCGTTTTTGAATTCGTCATGCTGATAGGTTTGTATAGTTTGACCTTCCATTGAAATAATACTGATCTCTTTGATACCGTCAAGTTCTTCTGCCCGAATATTAATGTATTGGAGTGCAGGACAAGGGAAAATAACGTTGCCTACCTGCTTTGGATAATTCCCATCGTTGCCCAGGAATCCTTCTACCGTTACAAAGCAGGTTCCACCGGTAGTATCCCAAACAAGCGGATTGATCATCGCCGGCCAAAGTATGATGAGGTTCACAGGCCCGGTACGGATCTCGTTGGGTCGTATATCTACAGGCACCGTATCAACATAATTATCAACAACGATTTCTACATTCAGGTCCAATTCAAGTATCCTGGCTGGTTGACCGGAGCTGATCATTGAATCGGTTCGATACCAGTAAAAAAGATCACCAATGGCAATGCCGGGTATTAGTAAGATGATATCCGTAACACCCACTTCAACCCTGAAGTCGCAGGTATCGTTCATGATCACCGGTTCTACCGGGGCAATACTTTCCAACGTTAGCAGAAGTTGTGCATGACTCGTTTGTACTTTCGCGGAAAAAGTAAAAAACAATAAAATGACCATTATTGCCCGGAACCTGCTTTTTATCAATCTTTCCATTATCTATTGTTTTTACAAAATTACCAAAAGATTCAACTCGATTTACAATTCATTTTCGATTCTCATTTTGGTGTTCTTGTTTACATTTAGCAATTAAAATATTTAATTAAATATTTATTTTTTTACAACTATTCTAGTTAGAGTAAAGATACAAAATGATAGTATGAACTATCGATTTGATCTTTGGGATTAGTTACGGCCAGGTTTAACGATTTATCTTTCAAACGTTTGATTATTAGGATATTGTGCCTAATATAATTACGAATGAATTGTGCTTTGGTTTCATTCATGATTTCTGGGATAAAATATTGCATTCTTTTGTTTTTATTATAGCCCTAATTTACTTAAAACCAATTTCTTAATCTGTTTTACGTGTAAACTTCATTTTAGATGGGTATAAACTCTTTTTGTATTACGTAATAGTTTTTTGTATTATTGTATAATACATTGAAAACTAATCTTTTATATTCCATTTGATTACTAGATGAATATATTATTAGAGCTTATTGGGAATCTGGACGGATACACGCTGGGCCATATTCAGAAAAAATTGGAAGCTGAAAAATCAAAGGCATTCCAACTTTTTCAATTGTATAAATCAATGAAAAATAAAGACCATGTTCCTGATGATGAATTTGTGATGAAAAAACTGTACGGACCCAAAGCCAACGAAATGGGAACTTTGTACAGGCTCAAGAACAGATTGGTGAACAATATCAATCAAGCATTGATCGAGTTGAACACTTCCGAAGGAAAAACGACTTTTCTAAGCGAACAAAATTTAATCTTATACAGGATATTTCATGCAAAGGGAATTGATCAACTTGCAGAATACTATTTGTTGAAATCTATTAAATATGCAGAAAACAATGAGGAATATACTTTACTGGATTTCCTCTATGGTGAAATGATCTTTTTTTGTAAAGATTCACTTACTAAGGACCCTGATTTCTTTATTCAAAAACGCAGGACCAATTTTAAAATGTTCAATATACTTCGAACGATCGACGAGATACTGGCCGTAATGACCTTTAGGTTAAAATCAACCCAGAACCTGGCCGGACAATTGAGTGTTTCAAAGGAAATTGATAAAACCCTGAAGACTTTTGCAGGTGACAAAGAAATATTTAAATCCAACCAGTTTAAAATTAAGTTTTATAAAACGGTGAGTCAAACGCTGGTTCAGCAGCAAAAATTTGAAGAACTGGAGAAGTTTGTTCTCGATACCCGAAAGGATTTTTTAGACTCTAATTTTTTTAATAAACAAACACACGATATTAAAATTGAACAGTTGGTATATTTGATCAACTCCTTATTGGTTCAACATAAATACGACCAGGTAATTGAATACAGCAATGTGTTGCATAAGTCATTGCTTGAGTTTGACAAGCAGTTATATGACCGGTACATTTATTTTTACTATCAGGCGCAGATCAATTCGTATGCTGTACTGGATCCCCAAAAAGCGATTGAACTTCAGCAGGAAGTTTTAAACAAGGACAATATCATTAAGGATCCCTATTTTATCGTATTTAATTTTGCTAACCTGGCTTTCCTTTATTTCGTGCAAAAAAACTACAAGCAGGTGGTTAAAACATTGCAGAAAGTGTATCTGAATAATTATTATCCCAAAATTGATATTAGTCTGAAAGTTGAACTGGCCATTTTGGAGTTATTGGCCAGGTTCGAATTACCTGATGCAAATACCTTCGAATACAGATTGGCCCAGGTGCAATCGAACTTGAACAATGAATGGAAAGAGTACGAAAGAATAGAGAAGGTTCTTTTCGATATCATGGTTCAAATGAACAATGATCCTAATTACTCAAAAAACAAAGAGATTGCTAAAATGGTGACGAACTACTTAAAAACAAATCAGGGCAATCCAAACCGTGTCTTTAATTTCGACCCATGGTTGATGGAAAAGTTCAATTTAAGAGAGTAATTACCGAAGAGTAATGGTAATAGTTTTATTCTTATCGATAGTAAAACTAGCTTTGTTAAATGATGGAGGGCCAAAAATTCCCTTGGCATTATTGCTGAATCCGTATGGCTCTGACGGAGCACCTATTAAATTTTTATCCAGTTCATCATTGCCATTGGCATCGTGAAAAACCGCAACGGCATATTTGCCGGCAGGGATTTTATCGATGGTTAATTCCATATTTCCTTTTTGTGCAGAGATGTTTGTGCTTTTGACTGCTTTTTCTTTTTCCAGGAAACCCTCTTCCTGATTATAAAGCGCTACCCATATTTTACCGTTGGAGGACGGAATATTTTTTATATGGATCGTAAGAACGTGATCTTGAACGTTACTTTCTTTTGCTGCCAATAGCAGGGTCATGCACAATAATAAAATAACTTTCATCTCACATTTCTAAGGGATATAGCAAAGATAGGTTGAATTTGTTTACACCATAGCAGGCTTGGCTGAAGCGGTACCGCCCCTGGCCGGTGGCAGTTTGCAATGCCAGGCTTGGTGCGTAAACGGCAGGCCTACCCACCAAGCCCTGCATTGCACGGCCGCCGGCCAGGGGAGTATAGCGGAAGACAAGTAAACCTGCCCCATTTGACAAACCCATAGCAGGCGAAAAAAAGAAAATTATATTTGCAGCGTGATAAAAATGTCGGAAAAATTAATTGAAATCAGTCCGGGTGAAAGTATTTGGCTGGGAAGAATGGGAAAGCAAAACGGTATCCCCATATTATTGGTACATGGAGCGATTGAGAATAGCCGCATCTTTTATAGCGAAAAAGGAAAAGGATTGGCTCCATTCCTGGCAGAAAATGGCTACGATGTTTTTGTTACGGATCTGAGAGGAAAGGGGAAAAGTATACCCGCCGCTAATTCTGGAAAGGTAAAGGCCGGACAATATGAACTGATCACACATGATCTACCAGTTCTGATCAATGAAATTAAAAAAGAAAAAGGGGAAGATTGCCCGGTTCATTTAATGGCCCATTCGTGGGGCGGAGTGCTTATTTCTTCATGGTATGCTCGATTTGCACCCGAAAACCAACAGATAAGGTCCTTCACTTTTTTTGCCTGTAAACGAAAAATTTATGTTCAGCATATAAAAAGATGGTTGATGGTTGACCTGGTTTGGACCTGCATCGGTAGTATTGCCACCCGAATAAAAGGATATTTACCCGCTAAAAAGTTAAGATTGGGTGCCGAGGATGAACCTGCCGGATTTTTTTTTGAATGTAACAAATGGGTATATAGTGATCATTGGATTGATCCAAGAGATCAATTCAACTATAAAGAGAGGTTTAAAGAAATTGATTTTCCTCCTGTTCTCTCCCTTACAGGAATGGATGATCACTCCCTGGGGAATGCTTATTGTGTGAAAAGAATGCTGGAAGAGATCAATCCTGCGGATCTTACCCATATTGATTTGGGGAAAGCGAATGGACATATGCATAATTATGGGCATATTGATATACTTACACATGCCGACGCCCCTTCTGACCATTTTCAATTGGTCTTAAATTGGTTGAATCAACATAATTAAGCATATTTGATCCATGATTAAAGGGGTTAATATTTCAAAGCAGTATGATCAACTTCAGGTAGTGAAGAACGTAAGCATTGAGATTAATAAAGGTGAAATTGTTGCCATTGTAGGCAAGTCGGGCGCCGGTAAATCTACTTTATTGCATATTCTGGGGACACTCGACCGACCAAGCAGCGGCGAGATTTACTTAGACAATAAACTGGTAAGTACAATGTCTGATAAAGAGCTGAGCAGCTTCAGGAACCAACATATAGGATTTGTTTTTCAATTTCATCACCTGCTACCAGAGTTTACAGCCATTGAAAATGTTATGATACCCGCATTGATTAGAAAAAGCCCCAAAAAGGAGGCGGAAACCAGGGCCAATGAACTGCTGAAATACCTAGGATTGGGAGCCCGGACTTCTCATAAACCTTCACAGCTTTCAGGAGGTGAGCAGCAAAGGGTAGCCGTAGCAAGGGCATTAATGAATAAACCATTGGTTATTTTCGCTGATGAACCTTCTGGCAACCTGGATACCCAAACCTCCAGGGAATTGCATGAACTGTTTTACCAGTTAAATAAAGACTTTAGCCAGACTTTTGTAATGGTAACCCATAACACTGAACTGGCATCCATGGCGCATAGAAGTATTCAAATGAAAGATGGAATTATTATTCCTTGATCAACAGTACTTAATATTTATATAAAGATAATATAAGGCATTGCTAGCATTTTATTTGCATTAATCTCTTTTGTTTAATTATTTTTACCTGGGTTTATTTTTTGTTCACGTGCTTAAAACTTCAGTTATGAAACCAATTCTTTTTGTTGCATTCATTTTTTCCTCAGCACTCATTTCTGCTCAGGTGGAAAAAGTTCTGGTATTAAATCCAGCATTGAAGCCTTTTTACCATGGAGTTGCTTCCGGTGATCCGCTTTCGGATAGGGTGATTATATGGACAAGATTAACACCTGATACCGGTTGGGTGGGATCAGCGGATGTACTATGGCGAGTGGCTACGGATACTGGAATGACCAACATTGTTCAAAGCGGAACATATACCACCGACCAAAATAAAGATTATACCGTAAAAATTGATGTAACCGGACTTCAACCCAATACTTTTTATTTCTATGAGTTTACCAACCATGGAAATAATTCGGTTCGGGGCAGAACTAAAACAGCTCCAGTTGGGGGTGTGGATAGTTTAAGATTTGCAGTGGTTTCATGTGCCAATTACGAAGCAGGTTATTTTAATGTTTATAAAGTCATCAAAGAACGAAATGATGTGGATGCAATTATTCACCTCGGCGACTATATTTACGAATACGAGCATGATGGATATGCATTCAATGCTACTGCCAACCGTTTCTTTGAACCTGCCAATGAAATAACCGTATTGAACGATTATAGAATAAGATATTCAGTGTATCATTTAGATCAGGATCTGATGAGGCTGCACCAGCAATTTCCGTTTTTTAATGTTTGGGACGATCATGAATCGGCCAACGATTCTTATAAGGATGGAGCGGAAAACCATACCGAAGGAAGTGAAGGTACATGGGTCAACAGAAGAAAATTTTCGCAACAAGCATTCTTCGAATGGATCCCCATTAGGGAGCAAAGTGCCAACAACGATTCAATCATCTACAGAGTAATTCCATACGGTGATCTGGTGGATTTTATTATGCTTGATACCCGGATACATGGAAGGGATGAACAGGTAGCCGCAAATAGTCCTGCCGTAAATGATACCGACCGAACCATTTTGGGCGCCGACCAGTTTGCGTGGCTGAAACAGAATTTATCCACGTCCACCAGGCAATGGAAAGTATTAGGACAACAGGTAATGGTTGCACCCCTTCAGATCTTTGGAACTCCGGTAAATGCAGATCAGTGGGATGGATATGCGGCAGATAGATTGAAACTGATGAACTACGTTCTGGACAGCAATATTACCGACGTGGTGGCACTTACGGGAGATATTCATACAAGTTGGGCAAATGATGTACCCACGGCCACTTATCAGAGTGATGGCACTGGAAGTGCATTTGTGGAATTTGTTACTACCAGCGTAACCTCTCCGGGTCTATCTGTCCCGGTTCCGGTATCTTTTATTATGACCAATAATATTCATATCAAGTATATTGATTTAACAAAGAAAGGATTTTTGATTTTGGACATTAACCAGGCCAGGACCCAAAGTGATTGGTTTTTTGTAAATACCATTGATCAGAGTGACGGTGGCTTCACAACAGGTGAAAGCTGGTATGTAAATGATGGCGAAAGATTTCTACACCAGGCCGCAGGAGTTGCTGTCCCAAGGCCAGATGTGGTGCATCAACAAGCACCGGATTGGCCCCGTCCATTTGGGGTGGCAGCCACCAACCAACTCGTCGAACTTCAGTTAATGAGTGTATACCCCAACCCCGTTGTGGATAATTTATATTTCCAATTGTATACGCAACATACTGGTCCGTTGTTATTACAGATCATGGATATTAAAGGCAGCCTGGTATATAATAACAAGATCGGTCCTGTGCAAAGTGGATTGAATAATATTGTGATCCCTTGCAATGAACTCGCCAGTGGTGTCTATATTTTAAAAGCTACTTCCAACGGGCAATCGGTTTCTATAAGGGTCATTAAAAACTAAGAGGTGAGTTGTTTATCATGATTGACCAACATTTTTTTATTGAATAGGTGTATGAATTTACTTAATAAATGAATGTTCTGTGACGAAAAGAGTACTTACCTTGCTGGTAATTTCATTGTTTTTTCTTTTAATGGGTCTTACTGTACTTTATTTTTATGTAAACCGGCAGCCATTTAAAAAGAATTCCATCCTGAATTTTATTCCGGGAGAGACCCTATTGATTGTTAGGATCAAAGAAACCTCCAAAACTACCAATCAGTTTTTTTTCAATACCATTGCCAGGGATTGTTTCGAGCTGAATGAGCTGAAAACTGCTTGGAATACAATTGATTCGATCACCAGTAGGAACTATAAGACTTCCGAAATTTTATCAAAGAATACTTCCTATATATGTATAGATTCCTCATTAAATTATCTTGTACTCATCGATCTTGATAAAAAAGCCAATGAACATTTTATTGATCAGTTCTTAGCAAACTCTACCCCACAACGTAAAATGAAAAAGTTTGAGGGAGGGTATAAAGCATTTTATCCTAGCGAAGATCAACCCATCTATTATTTAGTAGTAAACAATGTTTTTGGGATTTCAAATAACCAGCACTTAATTCAAGAATCCTTCAGGAATCACCAAATAGAGAATGCGGATGTTCATTTGCTAAATTGGGACCAACAATCCACTGCCAACTTAACTTTTTATGGAAAAACAGGGGCCGAGAAGAAAGTAATGGGTAAATGGATAGGCGATCTTCCAATGTGGGATGGCTGGTTGGATAAACTTGCGGTTTCTTTCTGGCTGGATGTTTCCTTCGATTCTGATAAGTTGAGTTTGAATGGTGAATTGAATTATGATTCTTTAAATAAAGAGATAAGGAAATTCACCACTAAAAATTCGAACAACAATTATTTCTTTTCAAGCTCCGATACATTGGAATATATTAATAAGTACTATCATTTTTCAATGCTTGACTCCACCAAAAAGGAGCAATCAGTTTCGTTTGTTTATCACCACTTTATTGATTCTTTAGGGTTACCCGTAGAGCTATTTATTTCAAATAGCCCAATGGCTGCCTTATTGTTTCAAACAGCGATTCATGATTCAACCGTGCAAATTATACCCATGGCGGATGAGACCATCTCACAGATAGCTGCGATGGATCAGAGGGTGGCCACCATTATTTCACCCCTTATTCCTTTTAAAGAAGATACCGGAAAAGTTTTGGGGACCATCTTCAACAACTACCTGTTTTTATCTACTTCCACAGAATCGATTCTCCTGTATGCGAAAAACTATCCCTCATCAAGCTTTATTAAAAATAAATTAGAAGCTGGGGTATTCATTTTTTCGTCCGAACAGGTTTATAAAAGCCATCCTTATTTAGTGGAGTATAAATACCAATGGCTCAAAGGCAATCGGGTCCTTATTGACTCGAAGATTTGTAGGAAAACAGCTAAGTAGCTGGTAGAATGAAGAAAAAAATAAAAAAATTGCTCTTTTTTATTAGTTATGCTATATTTACCCGTCAATTTAACAAATATACTATGAAGAAAGTTTACAATTGGTTACGATCACTAGTGATAGTTATAGGGGTTGGATCTTCGACCTTGGTTGCTCAGGACTTTATCGGTTATAGTGTGGGGAGTTGGGCAGGAATCAATTCTTTGCATATAAATCCGGCCAACGTGGTGGATTCCCGCTATATGGTTGATATCAACCTGGTGATGGGCAATGCATTTATATCAAATGATTTTGCAAAAGTGGACCAACGGGCCATTTTCGATCCAAACCTTTGGAACACAGCAGGAGCCGACAGTCTATACTTTATTAAAGACTTTTCTAAGGCCAATTACAGTGCACTTACCAATATACGGGTTCAAGGACCCTCCTTCATGTTTGGTTTTGGTAAAAAGAAAAATGGTATAAGACCTAACGGCTTTGCATTTACCTACAACGCCAGGACTTTTATTAACGTTGATGATGTGGATAATAGATATTTGGGTTGGGCGGTCAATGGAATTCCAAACCAGGATTATTTAAATCCATTCAACGAAAGTTTCGTCCAGATTTCAGGCAATGTATGGGCGGAATATGGACTTAGCTATGGAAGGGTAGTATATGATAAAGACAAACACTTTATTAAGGTAGGTGGAACATTGAAGGTATTACAGGGTCTGGGAGCTATCTATGCAACTGGAAGAAACCTTGGGTATACCATTCAGCAGGATACCATTACCACCTTAACAGGCGATCTGTACTACGGTCACAGTAATAACCTGGGTTTTAATCCCACCAATCCAAGTGCTTTTGAATCTCCTCAATATAAATTCGAAGGCTTCGGAATGGGGGTAGACTTAGGGGTGGTTTATGAATGGAGGCCAAAAGGAGATCAATATAAATATGATATGGATGGAGAGGTAGGTTTATGGATGCCCGACAGAGATGCATATATGTTGAGAGCAGGTTTATCGCTGGTGGATATTGGGTCTATTGGATATACCAGGTATAGTGGATCTGTGGATTTTCATTTGAATGCCACTAATATCCCCTCTAATATTTTTAGCAATGATTCAACCATTGCCGACATTACAAATACCTTGGCCAGTCAGCCAGGTATAACAGTGATCGACAATAACCAAAAAGAATTTGGAATGGAGTTGCCTATGTCATTAATAGGTACAATAGACTATCAACCAGTACGTGGATTATACCTGAATTTTACACCGCGAATAGCTTTCATGACCGGTAGTTCAGATAATTCAAAGATCCATGATGCTACCAGCTTTCAGTTCTCGGTTCGATACGAAAATCCATTCTTTGGAGCACATATGCCCATCGGTTATAATTTAGCTGCTGGTTTTAATTGGGGACTTGGACTTCGTCTCGGCCCAATTATTATAGGCTCCGGAAGTATTTTTTCAAACCTGATCAAAGGACAATGGAACTCTGCCGATATCTATGCAGGGTTAAAAGTTCCAATTGTACATTTACTGCCTCTTGATTCAGATGGTGACAAAGTTTCTGATAAGAAGGATAAATGTAAACATACACCTGGAGTATGGGAATTCCTTGGATGTCCCGATACTGACCGTGATGGAATACAAGATTCACAGGATGACTGTCCTACAGATCCAGGATTGGCTGAATTCAATGGATGTCCGGACCGTGATGGGGATAAAATCATCGACAAAAATGATAAATGTCCGGATGATCCTGGAACCAAAGAATTGCAAGGATGTCCAGATAGAGACTTTGATGGTGTGATAGATCGTGAAGATGATTGTCCTGATGAAAGAGGTCTTGCACAATTCAACGGATGCCCTGATACCGATGGTGATGGCTTGATCGACAAACTCGACCAATGTCCTACACTCCCAGGACCTAAAGAAAAATTCGGTTGTCCTGATACAGATAATGATGGTATCTACGATAACGAAGATGCTTGTCCTACCGAACCAGGTTTGGTTGAGTTGAAAGGTTGTCCTTATGCCGATACCGATAAAGATGGAATTCGTGACCTGGATGATGCTTGTCCTACAACACCTGGACCAGTTGAAAACAAAGGTTGTCCATACAACGATTCAGACGGTGATGGTATCATTGACTTGGAAGATAAATGTCCTAAAACACCTGGAGTTCGTGAAAACTTTGGTTGCCCTCCAATTGATAAAGCGGAGCAGGACGTGATCAAACGTGCTTTCGATAACCTTGAGTTTACTACTGGTAAATCAACCATCCGTTCTACTTCGTTTGCTTCGTTGGATGATTTAGCAAAACTGTTGATTGAAAAACCACAATATAAACTCTTAATTGAAGGTCATACAGATAATGTAGGTAAACGTTCTAGCAACATTACCTTATCTAAAAACCGTGCAAATGCAGTTAAGAATTATCTGGTTAAAAAAGGAGTAAGTGCTACACGCTTCCAGGTACAATGGTTTGGACCTGATAAGCCAATAGCGGATAATACAACCGAAGAAGGTCGTCAGCGCAACCGTCGTGTTGAGATGACCCTAGGTCAATAACAATTGAATAATAATAAAAGGAATGCCTCACATTTTTGTGAGGCATTTTTTTTTGGCGCCTTCTGCCTACCGATGTGCAGGCCTTGTATCTTGGCAAGTAGCTTCTCCCGATAGCTATGCGGACACGGGGCGCAGTGATTGGCCAATAACCACCAGCCGCAATAAAAATTAATCCTACCTTTGTTTCATTCATTAAGATATGTTTTTATGAGCAATACCCTTTCCGATAAACTCGATATCTCCAAGCTAAAAACCCCCACTGGACCTCAACTCACTTGCAAAGGATGGATACAGGAAGCCGCATTGCGCATGTTGCATAATAACTTAGACCCCCAGGTGGCAGAGCGTCCGGAAGATTTAATTGTATATGGTGGGCGGGGCAAAGCAGCCCGAAATGTAGAAGCATTTCATAAAATTGTAAAAGCACTAAAGAATTTAAACAACGATGAAACCCTGCTCATTCAGTCTGGAAAACCGGTTGCAATTCTTCCTACACATAAAGATGCTCCAAGGGTCATCATCAGCAATTCAATGCTGGTTCCAAATTGGGCCAACTGGGAACATTTCAATGAGCTGGAAAAAAAAGGATTAATGATGTACGGTCAAATGACCGCAGGGTCATGGATCTACATAGGCTCCCAGGGAATTGTTCAGGGGACCTACGAAACTTATGCGGAATGTGCCCGTCAGCATTTTGGAGGAACCTTGTCAGGAACATTGAATGTAACTGCAGGTCTCGGAGGAATGGGCGGAGCCCAGCCCTTGGCAATTACCATGAATGAAGGAGTTTGTTTGGCTGCTGAAATGGAGGAATGGAGAATTGATAAAAGGATAGAAACAAAATACCTGGATGAAAAATTCGCGGATATCGATCAAGCAATTGACCGAGCGTTAGAAGCGAAAACAAAAAAACAAAACATTTCAATTGGGGTTATTTGCAATGCAGTTGATTTACTGCAAAAATTAATTGATAGAAATATAATACCGGATACACTTACTGATCAAACTTCGGCGCATGATCCTCTGATTGGATACTTTCCAGAAGGACTTTCAGTGGAGCAAGCCAAAGTGCTACGTGAATCCAACCCAACCGATTATGTAAGTAGAGCATTGGACACCATTGCAAAACATGTTACGTTAATGCTCCAATTGCAGAAAATGGGAAGCATAACATTTGATTACGGAAATAATCTTCGTGGCCAGGCAAAAGATAAAAGAGGAGTTAAAAATGCATTTGATTTTCCGGGCTTTGTTCCGGCATTTATACGTCCTTTATTTTGTGAAGGTAAGGGGCCATTCAGATGGGCGGCTTTAAGTGGTGATCCCAATGATATTTTCGAAACAGATAAGTTGATATTGGAATTATTTCCAAACGACAAAGCCTTGCATCGTTGGATTAAAATGGCGCAGGAAAGAATTGCATTCCAGGGTTTACCTGCAAGGATATGTTGGTTAGGTATGGGTGACCGGGAAAAAGCTGGGCTTGCCTTTAATGAATTGGTGAAAACGGGAAAAGTCAAAGCTCCTATTGTAATAGGAAGAGACCATTTAGATACGGGATCGGTGGCAAGTCCGAATAGGGAAACTGAAGCTATGTTGGATGGCAGTGATGCGGTAGCTGATTGGCCTGTTCTAAATGCGTTGATCAATACGGCTGGCGGAGCAAGCTGGGTTTCTTTACACCATGGTGGTGGTGTAGGAATGGGCTATTCTATACATGCAGGTGTTGTAATAGTTGCGGATGGAACCCAAGATGCCGAAGCAAGACTGAAAAGAGTGTTGCACAATGATCCTGCTATGGGTGTGATCCGTCATGCGGATGCTGGTTATGATATTGCGATTCAAACGGCTAAAAAATTTGGATTAGATTTATAATGCATGAATGACCATAAAAGTGATAGAAAAACAGTGGTGATCACTGGTGCAGGAAAGGGAATAGGTTTTGAGCTGGTAAAAACATTTCTTGCTGATCAATCTTTTCTGGTAATAGCAACATCCAGGGATACGGGTCAGTTGCGGCAAATTGCCAATCCTTCGCTGAAAATAGTAACGGGAGATTTCCTGACTGCCTATCCTTCTATTGTGGATGAAATAAAAAAGGCTGCCCCTTCCATACATATATTAATTAATAATGCAGCATTGGTGTTGAATAGGTCCATATCCCAAGTTCAGGATAAAGACATGGATGAGGTGATGGAAATCAACTTCAAAACCCCTTATAAACTTATCCGCGACCTCATGCCTCGTTTCCATACTGGTTCACATATTCTTAATATTAGCAGCATGAGCGGATTTCAGGGGAGTAAGAAATTTAAAGGCCTTACATTGTATAGTGCTTCAAAAGCGGCGTTGGCATCCTTATCAGAGTGTGTAGCGGAGGAATGGAAAGAAGAACAGATTTATTGCAACTGCCTGGCCTTGGGGGCCGTGGATACTGATATGATCAAAATATCCATCCCGGGCCTACAATCAGCCGTGAGTGCTGCAGAGATGGCTCAATATATCCATCAATTTGCCCTGGTAGGCACTAAATATTACAATGGTCAGGTACTACCGGTTACGCTTTCTACCTACTAGCATTATTTTAAATAACTGATTATTAGAATATTAGAATATTATTTTATTCTTTTCATTATCAGTCATTTGTATAAGATTAGAATAGGTCTACATTTGCAGCCCCTTTGGAGGGAAAGCGTTCATGTAAGTAGAAAGTATTTATTGATTTTAATAGGCTCTTTTGTTTTTTAAAATTAAAAAACTATCTTTGCACCCGCTTTAAAAAAGAAGTTCTTATAAATCTGTTAGAAAAAATATCCAAAATAAATTTGGTCTTTTCTAAAAGTTGAGTACTTTTGCACTCCCGTTTTGATCAGCGGGTTTTAATTTTAAGACACGGTTCTTTGAAAATATTGAAGAGAGAGTAAGTAGCAATAAGTCTATGGTTTTTTTTGATGCCACAAGCTCCGTTAACTCGGAGATTTTTTTTACAAATTTTTACAATGAAGAGTTTGATCCTGGCTCAGGATGAACGCTAGCGGCGGGCTTAATACATGCAAGTCGAGGGGCAGCACGATGTAGCAATACATTGGTGGCGACCGGCGGACGGGTGCGTAACACGTATGCAACTTGCCCTATACTGGAAGATAGCCCGAAGAAATTCGGATTAATACTCCATAACATCAGGATAAGCATTTATCTTGGTTCAAAGCTCCGGCGGTATAGGATGGGCATGCGGTCGATTAGCTTGTTGGTGAGGTAACGGCTCACCAAGGCGACGATCGATAGGGGGCCTGAGAGGGTGATCCCCCACACTGGTACTGAGACACGGACCAGACTCCTACGGGAGGCAGCAGTAAGGAATATTGGTCAATGGGCGAAAGCCTGAACCAGCCACGCCGCGTGAAGGAAGACGGCCCTACGGGTTGTAAACTTCTTTTCTACGGGAATAAACCTCAGGACGTGTCCTGAGCTGAAGGTATCGTAGGAATAAGGATCGGCTAACTCCGTGCCAGCAGCCGCGGTAATACGGAGGATCCAAGCGTTATCCGGATTTATTGGGTTTAAAGGGTGCGTAGGTGGGATGATAAGTCAGAGGTGAAAGCTAGCAGCTTAACTGTTAAATTGCCTTTGATACTGTTATTCTTGAGTATAGTTGGCGTTGGCGGAATGTGACATGTAGCGGTGAAATGCGTAGATATGTCACAGAACACCGATCGCGAAGGCAGCTAACGAAGCTATCACTGACACTGATGCACGAAAGCGTGGGGAGCAAACAGGATTAGATACCCTGGTAGTCCACGCCGTAAACGATGATAACTCGACGTTGGCAATATACTGTTCAGCGTCCAAGCGAAAGCGTTAAGTTATCCACCTGGGGAGTACGATCGCAAGGTTGAAACTCAAAGGAATTGACGGGGGCCCGCACAAGCGGTGGAGCATGTGGTTTAATTCGATGATACGCGAGGAACCTTACCAGGGCTTAAATGGGAATTGACAGACTGGGAAACTAGTCCTCCTTCGGGCAATTTTCAAGGTGCTGCATGGTTGTCGTCAGCTCGTGCCGTGAGGTGTTGGGTTAAGTCCCGCAACGAGCGCAACCCCTACTGTTAGTTGCCAGCATGTAATGATGGGGACTCTAGCAGAA
>JANWKT010000014.1 GCA_025451235.1 Flavobacteriales bacterium
GGTTTTTCCCCTTCAGGTAGCTGGAGTGTACCCACCGGAATCTCCACCACTCAAGCATTGGTAAGAACGATCAACACCACTTATCCTCAATATGCTGATACAAGCAATGCAGTATTCAATATTACTTATTCCAATGACATTACAGTCACTGCACCTAACGGAGGAGAGATTCTAACTCCGGGTTCAACCTTTTTGATTACCTGGACCAATACAGCCAACGTATCAGGAGCCTATACAATTACTTATTCCTCCAGTGCAGGAAGTGGAACCATTGCTACCAATATTACAGGTAACGGATATTTATGGACTGTTCCCAATTTACCAGCGACCAATTATACCATAACCATATATGACTATGCTAATTCATGTAAAGTAGATCAGAACAATGCACCATTCACGGTTAGCCAATTGCCTGCTGTGGTTACGGCACCCAACGGTGGACAGGTATTATACTATGGAGAAAACTATACGATCACTTGGAATCCTGCGACTTATTATACCAATGTAAGAATTGATTTTTCAACAGACAATGGAAGTAGTTGGACACCTGTATCTACTATCGAAACGAATGATGGATCTTATACATGGGCAGGAACTACACGACCCAATATCCTTTCCACCAATTGTTTGATCAAGGTGAGCAGTGTTACCGATCTTTCCCATTACGATGTAAGTGATGCAACATTTACTATTAAACCAGCAGTTACCATTATCACACCTAACGGAGGTGAAAACCTGGGTGGATGTACAGTTACGTCTTTAACTTTCGAAAGATCCCCTGCTTACTCCACTTATTCTTTAGAATATTCATCGAATGGAGGAAGTTCATGGTCAACCATTTCAGCTAGTTTTACAGCTTCAGGGAATCCGGCTACCTATAACTGGACCTTACCCAATAATCCAACTATCCAAGGTTTGGCACGTGTAACACCTACCGCTTTGGGAGGAACCTTCGCAGATGTGAGTAACAATATGTTTACGGTTATAAAACCTGTGACGATTGTTCAGCCTAATTTCGGAGGAATTATGACGGTTGGAGGTTCTTATAATATCCAGTGGAATTCTGATGGGATCTCCAATTTTTACGATATTCATTATTCTACCAATGGAGGAAGTACCTGGATCACGATAGCACTTAATTATCCAACGTCCACCAATACGTATTTATGGACCGTTCCTGCAACACCTTCAACGAACTGCCTGGTAAGAGTTAGAGATGCCATCAACACATGTAAGGAAGATATAAGTGATATCCCTTTTACAATCAGCAGCTCTTCTTCTGCTATTACATTATTGTCACCCAATGGAATTTCGGATTCGTTAACCGGTTGTTCTACCTTCCCTATTTCATGGACTGATTCTCCCACCATTGGGACCTATGACTTAGCATATTCAACAAATGGAGGGGCCAGTTGGACCAATATTGTTTTGGGACATAACACCATGTCGCATAATTATAATTGGATTGTCCCCAATACTATTAACTCGAACAATATTTTATTAAGGGTGAGTTCTACTGCCAACTCTTCCATTTATGATTGGACGGATGCGGCGTTTACCATTCTCAATGGAAGTCTGGTAGCAAGTCCTGATACAAGTACTGTATGCTATGGTGATCCGGTTTCACTGAACGCATCGGGTGGAACTAACTATTCCTGGAGTCCTGCTGCTGGATTGAGTAATCCAAATATTTCAAATCCTGTTGCTACACCTTCCACGAGCACGGTTTATATTGTTACCTCAAACAACGGCGGGTGTATCCTGAGAGATACGATAGTAGTAAATATTACGTCTGGCCCATTGGTTGCCAGTGTGAATATCAATGCTTCGCCCGGCAATTCCATTTGCTTGGGTGACGCCGTTACCTTTACCGCCACTCCTACAAATGGTGGATCAAGCCCAAGTTATCAATGGAAAATCAATGGGATCAATGTAGGAACCAATAGTACTGCATTTGCTACATCCGGCTTATCAAACGGTGATGTTGTTACCTGCGAGTTAACTTCTAATTTGCTTTGCGTTGCAGGAAGTCCCGACCAATCAAACCCGATCACTATGGTCGTAAGTAATCCTGTTAGTCCAACTATTTCTATTGTTTCGGATGATGTTGACAACACTATTTGTACCGGCACCATGGTTATTTTTACCGCCACCATTAGCAATGGAGGATCTAACCCAGTTTACCAATGGAAAGTAAATGGAGTGAATGTGGGAATAAATTCCCCGACATATTCGTCAGCTGCTTTAAGTAATGGTGATGTCGTTACCTGTGAACTAACATCGGATCTTGTCTGTGCATCTCCTACCACATTGTCTTCTTCTGGCATTACCATGTTTGTCAACTCTACATCATCTCCTACCATATCTATTTCTTCGAATGATGTGGATAATATAATATGTACCGGAACCATGGTTATTTATAATGCATTTATTACCAACGGGGGTTCCAGTCCATTTTATCAATGGAGGGTGAACGGAATAAATGTGGGATCTAATTCACCAAGTTTTAACTCTTCAACGCTTAACAATGGAGATGTAGTATCTTGTATTCTTACCTCTAATGCCACTTGTATTACTGTTTCCACGGTAAGTTCAAATAATATAACGATGACTGTAAATCCAACCGTTACTCCTTCGATCTCTATCAACTCCGATGATGTGGATAATATCATTTGTTCAGGAACCACTGTGGCATTTACGGCATCCACCACAAATGGAGGCTCCACCCCAGTATATCAATGGAAAGTGAATGGGATAAATGTTGGCTCCAATTCACCCAACTATATATCTTCCGGTTTGGCCAATAGCGATGTAGTGACCTGTGTATTACTTTCGAATGCCAACTGTGCCTCTCCGTCATCGGTAACATCAAATGCGATCACAATGACGGTAAACCCGGTTTCAACCCCCGGAATTTCTATTTCTTCGAATGATGCGGATAATATTATTTGTTCTGGAACAAACGTTATTTATACCGCCAATATTATTAATGGAGGGTCATCCCCCAGCTATCAATGGAGGATCAATGGTATCAATGTAGGAACAAATTCACCCACGTTCTCTTCGGGGTCATTAAATAATGGAGATGTAATAACGTGTGTTCTAACATCCAATGCAAATTGTATTACCAGTTCTACAGGTAATTCAAATGCCATCACTATGACGGTTCAAAACAATGTTATGCCGGGCATTAGTATCAGTTCAGATGATGTTGATAATGTAATATGTGCAGGATCGATGGTTACCTATACTGCACTTATTAGCAACGGTGGAACATCTCCTATCTATCAATGGCAGGTGAATGGGATCAATGTGGGAACGAATTCACCTATATTTTCTTCAACCACGATCAATAATGGAGATGTGGTTACCTGTAACCTTACTTCCAGTCTTGCATGTGCCAGCCCAAGTTCCATCAACTCTACTGCTATTATTATGGGAGTGGTTAATACGGTGAGTCCTGCGATTTCTATTAGTTCGAATGATGCGGATAATATTATTTGCTCGGGAACCAATATCATCTTCACGGCTTCTCCTACCAATGGAGGAGTAAGCCCTGTATATCAGTGGAAGGTAAACGGAATTAATGTGGGAACAAATTCAACCACGTATGGTTCTTCAGGATTAAATAATGGAGATGTTGTTACTTGTGTTTTAACCTCATCCCATTCTTGTCCAAGCCCTACGTCTGTGAGTTCTAATCCTATTACAATCACGGTAAATCCAACTGTTACCCCGGGTATAACTATTACCTCGGATGATATTGATAATATTATATGTGCAGGTGCTACGGTTACTTTTACTGCAAATATTTCTAACGGAGGAGTTAGTCCTGCTTATCAGTGGAAAGTAAACGGACTTAACGTAGGTTCCAACTCTCCAACATTTATCACGAGCAGTTTGAGCAATAATGATATTGTTAGCTGTGTTCTCACTTCCAGTGCTTCATGCTTAACGTCGAATAATATTTCCTCTTCGGGTATTACGATGACGGTCAACTCATCTGTAGTTCCATCGGTTTCTATTTCTTCGAACGATCTTGACAATGTGATCTGTTCGGGAACCGGTGTTATATTTACCGCTGTTCCAACAAATGGAGGAGGCACTCCGTCTTACCAATGGACTCTTAATGGGGGCAACGTTGGTACAAATTCCGCTACTTATAATACCTCAACACTTGGAAATGGCGATGTGGTTACTTGTTATTTAACATCCAGTGCCGCATGTGCCACTCCTGCAACGGTTAATTCATCCGGTATCAGCATGACGGTTAATCCTTCCGTGGCTCCAACCATTTCAATCGTATCGGATGATCTGGATAATAGTATATGTGCCGGTACTGTCGTTACTTTCACGGCTTCTATTACAAACGGAGGAGGAACTCCTGTATATCAATGGCAGATTAATGGAAGTAATGTGGGAACCAATTCCTCTATATTTAGCTCCGGTTCCATCAACAATGGTGATATTATTTCCTGTATACTTACTTCGTCTGCCAATTGTGCCGCTCCTGCTTCGTTGGCTTCCAACGGAATTACCATTTCTGTCAATCCTGTTGTGCTGCCAACCATTAGTATTAGTTCAAATGATATAGATAATATCATTTGTTCAGGAACCAATGTTACTTATACTGCAGTAACTACTAATGGCGGTGCGGTGCCTAGTTACCAATGGCAGGTAAATGGTGCAAATGCAGGATCCAATTCACCGGTATTTAATTCTTCCACTTTATCAAATGGCGATGTGGTAACTTGTATATTCATTTCTAATGCTATTTGTGCTTCACCTTCATCCGTTACCTCCAATTCAATTATCATGGGAGTGATCAATAGCTTGAATCCTACCATTAATATTTCTTCCAGTGATGTTGATTTTGAAATTTGTTCCGGGTCCCAGGTCAATTTTTCAAGTATGATCACCGGAGGTGGCAGCTCACCTGTATACCAATGGCAGGTGAATGGTTCAAATGTAGGAACCAATTCAGCTAACTATTCAACTACCGGCTTAAACAACAACGATGTAGTAAGTTGTATACTTACATCGAGTGAAACCTGTGCTTCACCTTCCAGTGTTTCTTCGAATTCATTCACCTTTGTGGTTCATCCGGGCATTACCGTTAGTGCCGGTGCCGACATAGCGGTTTGTGCCGGTCAACCTGTCACTTTAACTGCAACAGGGTCCACTGCTACTTATTCATGGAATGGAGGTATCTCTGATGGAGTTCCTTTTATTCCTGTATCCTCTCAGACATATATCGTAAATGCTATCAATGCGAATAGTTGTACGGATGCGGATACGATTCTGGTAACCGTAAATCCTTTACCTGTGGTAAATTTAGGGGCAGATATTATTCAACCTAATCCTCCAGTAGTATTGGATGCCGGCTCTGGATTTGCATCTTATTTATGGAATATTCCAGCCACAACACAAACGATTAATGTTACCATGAATGGAACGTATGCAGTGGAAGTAACCGATGTAAACGGCTGTACGGATACAGATACTATCCAGGTTTTCTTTACCGCCGGTATGGATGATCTGGCCGATCATATATTGATCAATCTATATCCTAATCCTAGCGATGGTAATTTTACCATTACGATCAATAACCTGTTCACTGATCAATTGAAATTAGAAGTAGTCGATATGGCGGGTAAAACTGTTTATCAGATGGAATATGTTCCCGAAAATGGAATGGCAACCATACCTCTTCAACTGAGTACTTTAAGTATGGGTACTTATCTTTTACATATTATGTCTGAAGGGCAGTCATTTTACCATAGGTTTATTATTAGTAAATAAACTTCAAACGAAAAAGATAAAGATTCTCCCCGATAGCTTCTGATAGCTATCGGGAGGGAAGAACATACTTGGAGAAAGGGTAGTTGGGAAGTACGGGCCACCCAACAACTAATGAGATATGATCAATTTAAAATGCTCCTGATTGATCCGAATATAATATACACCATTAGGAATGGTTCCCACAGGAACCACCACATTGGTAACTGATTTTTTCTTTTGCAGGATATAGATAGTTTTTCCTGCCGCATCAAATAGAGGGATGATCAATTCTTCTTCCATCATGGATCCTGGAAAATTGATCTGTATAAAATCATTGGCAGGATTCGGGAATATTAAAATACTTTCTTCTCCGTTGTTTTCAACCACTCTTATTTCCGAATTGGAAATATTTCCGTTGAACTCGATTTCCTTCAGTCTATAATAAGAAGTTCCCATCCATGGATCATAATCAGCGAATTGATAAGTATGATAAGTATTTGAATTTCCTATTGCGTTCACTCTTCCGATCTCCTGGTAATTGATCCCATCTTCGGCTCTTTCAATGATGAATTCATCTGAATTGATTTCTGAAGAGGTGGTCCAATTCAATTCTACCAAATGTTGATGTATAAGTGTTGCGTCAAAATTTAACCATTCCACAGCCAATGGACTACAAGGAACCATGGGCAGCACACTCAAAGGTGGCATATTTAAATTGGCAATAGGTGCTGGTCCGCTTGAGCCTGGCATAGCACCAAAAGCAGTACCCCCGGTTACCCAAACACCATTTACACCTCCTGTTGTTGTATATGTATATCCAAGAGGGATTCCTCCACCTGATAACCATAAGATTCCGCCGCTTCCACCACCACCAGGTCCTAATTCATTTGGCCACCATGCATTTCCCCCGCTTCCCCCATTGGTATTGATGCTTATATTTCCAATTGCTGTTGTATAAGTGAGCAAAGCAGTTCCACCTGCACCACCACCACCACCAGCCCATTGACCGCTATTGTTCACTGCATTGTTTCCGCGGGCTGTTATACTTCCGGTACCATCAATGGTATTCGCCTTGATGATAATGATCCCACCTCCATTTGCACCTGCTCCTCCACCTGCTACATTGGCACCTGCATGACCACCACCGCCGCCGCCCCCCATAAAAATAATATTGTTAGCATTCGAATAATAACTGGCTAATGATAAGCCTGGTAATCCTTGTGTGAATGCCGGCGTAGGATCACTGCAAGAGATCCATTGAAATCCTCCGATCCCTCCTGTATTTCCATTTCCACCACCACCACCACCGGCATTTACATTGTTGCCGGCTCCACCGCCGTTGGCAATTTTTCCTCTGCCTTCAGTATTACCCGCATTGATCAATTGACTTGATATACCTTCTCCTTTGGGTGCAGAATAAGTAGATGTTTGCACATAGAAATAACCATAGGATGCAGGATTGTTACAGCCCCAGGCAGCATTGTCCGGAGCACCACCTCTGAAACCTCTTCCATCAGCACTTATATTTCCATTGATCACAATTGTATTCGGAGATTCAATAACGATCACACCTCCGGTTACTCCATCCCATGCTGGGCAGGTAATGCTTCCCAATATGGTAGAAGCAGTTGTATACACAGCCACTTTTACCAATTGGACATTTCCGCTAACGGTATAATTGAATTGGGGTAGTTCGTTGGTTGAAATGGTAGCACCTGCAATGGATGACACAGTAAGAAATTCATATTTACCTGCGTTGTTCAATCCGGTAATGTTTCCAAATACTGCAGTATTCGAAAGATCAGCCGATGCTCCTCTCATTTGGATCAGCAATACTTTATCTCCAACATTAAATCCGGCAGTAGATGAAACGGTGAATTCGTTCTGACAAATATTCGAAACTGAACTATAGATATTCACTTGTCCCGAAGTGGGTGTTGTACCTAACCCTAAGATCTGTAACGTGTAATCCTGTGTTTCTACTTCCGTTCCACCTGAGCAACTTCCTCCACCAAAACCGTTGTAATAATCAGCCTTGATCCTCATTCTTGTATTACCCACCACCGAAGCCAATGGGCAGGTAATAGATCCAACATAGGAAGAGCCCGAAGCAATGGGTCCTGAGACAATTACATTTTCGCCGGCATCTATAAAATCAAAATCCTGGTTCCAGTCTACCCATACCCTGTAATAGGTTGTATAGCTGCTGGTATTGGATAGGGTGATGTTATCACTTGCTCCCTGAACAATGGTAGTGGAGCTGGCGGTCCAGTCAACATAAAAGCTGGTGTAATTGGCACAAGCAGTAGTTTGGTTAATGGAGCCCATTACTACCTGCCCCAGGTAGTGATAGCAACTGCCCACAGAGGTGGATGGACAATATTGGGCATTCACCTTTGTAACGATGATACTTAAAAACAAAAGGATAGAAAAAATATACCTCATAGTTCAACTTGACAGTCTAAAATTACATACTGAAATTTCTATAAGTTTTGACAAATGTCAAATAATGAAAAATTGTCAAAAAAAATCAGTACTCCGATCGGATCCTGCTTAAGGTTTCCTGGGTAATTCCCAGGTAGGAAGCCAAAATCCCCAGAGGTATCTTCACCCCTGCCTTTTTGTTCGTTTCCATAAAATGATGGTACCTGTCTTTAGCTGAATGGATCTGCAGGAGCATGAATCTTTTTTCCCAATAGATATATCCAAGCTCTAATACCTTTATATAAAACTGATTCAGCTCTACGTTCTCCTTCACGAGTTTTTTAAAATCCTCCATTTTTAGCCGGAATAATTCGCTATTCTCGAGCATTTGAATGTTCTCGTATCCATTTTGATCAGTAAACATGCTATAGAAGGAAGTAACAAAATCTCCTTCCACCCCAAACCAGGTGGTATGTTCCTTTCCATCACCGGTATAGTAAGATCTTACGAGGCCGCTATTGATAAAATATACATATTTACATTTAATATTGGCTTTAATGATCAACTCTTTATCTTTGACCTGTATTTTTTCCAGGTAAGGCACGATCAAATGGACCGTTGTATCGGAAACTGGACAAAATTGCTGGAGAATAAACTTGATTCTATCTTGAGTTGATTCCAAAACCTGAGGTTATCTTCAAATATAAATATAATTTTCATGGGAACTGAAGCTGGATCAAGCGATTTTTTTGAACTGGTATGGCAGGTGGTACGGTTGATACCTAGAAGCCGGGTTACCAGTTATGGGGCAGTGGCCAATTATCTTGGAATGAAACGAAGTGCACGAATGGTGGGTTACGCAATGAATGCCAGTCATGATGATCCAACCATACCTGCCCACCGGGTAGTGAACCGGAATGGGTTGCTAACAGGTAAACATCATTTTGGAAAGCCTGATCAAATGGAGAAATTATTGAAAGCCGAAGGAATAAAGGTAAAAGAGGATAAAATCGTTAATTTTGAGAAGTATTTTTGGGATCCTGCTGTTGAACTAAAATTATAAGTAATCAAATGATAAGTAGAGAAGAGATTTTTAAGAAATTAGGAAATGTAAATGATCCGGTTACTGGTAAAAACCTGGTGGAGGATAAAAGGGTTTTGCGGTGTGATATTGTTGGGAATAACCTGGTGATCGACCTGGAGATCATTAGCCCTGCTTTGCACATCAAAAGAAAACTCGAGCAACAGGTAAAAGATGTGTTGAAGGATACCGGCTACCACTTGCAGATGAATGTTATTTTTAATGCCAGCAGCCGAAGAAAAGACAGTAAGCAAGTATTACCGAAGGTAAAAAATATTATTGCGATCGCTAGCGGAAAAGGAGGAGTAGGGAAGAGTACCATCGCAGCCAATCTGGCGGTAGCTTTGGCAAAACTGGAATGTAAAGTAGGATTGGTGGATGCTGATATTTATGGACCGAGCATTCCAATGATGTTCGATACTCAATTCGTACGTCCGAAAATAAAAGATATGGGTGACGGTACCACCAAAATTGAACCGGTAGAAAATTATGGGGTAAAAATGTTATCCATTGGTTTTTTTGCCGATACTAATCAGGCAGTAGTATGGCGTGGCCCTATGGCAAGTAAAGCTTTGCAGCAAATGTTTGTGGATGCTGATTGGGGGGAACTGGATTATATGCTTATTGATCTTCCTCCTGGAACGGGAGATATTCACTTAACCTTGGTACAAGCGGTACCCGTAACCGGTGCGGTGATCGTAAGCACTCCTCAGGATGTTGCTTTGGCCGATGCCCGCAAAGGAATTGGAATGTTTACCATGCCCAATATAAATGTTCCGGTATTGGGATTGGTGGAAAACATGGCTTGGTTTACTCCTGCTGAATTACCGGAAAACAAATATTATATTTTCGGGAAGGATGGAGTGAAAAAGCTGGCGGAAGAAATGCATGTCCCTTTATTAGGTGAGATCCCTCTGATACAAAGTGTAAGAGAAAGTGGAGATAAAGGAGTACCAGCCGCTTTAGAAGATAGCCATATCGCCTTTCCTTATTTCATGCAATTGGCGGAAAGTTTAGTAGAGCAGGTAAATATCCGGAATGAAAATTTACCACCTAGTAAGATATTAGAGATCACCAGAAAATAACCTATTCGCATGCTTCTTCGCAAGATTCCATCTGATCAAAAGGATAATCTCCACAACCGCCCCAGGTAAATGGCTCACATTGCCCAGTTTGCTGGTTATAATAATATTTGGGAATCGCAGCCATGCACATTCCTGGTTCGGGAGGCATAGTACATTTAGTATCTTTTGCGCTACATTGAACAAAAATCATGAGGGCTAAAGATCCCAAACAATAAAAAATACTTGTCTTCATAAAATATATCTTTTTACAAAGACAAATATTTCTGTGGAAGTGCTGCACTCCTGTTTTTATTTTGTGGTGATCGTAATCTTATTCTTCAATTTCATAGGCATTTTCATTCCCATGTCATTCATTTCCATATCAATGTCCTGATCCAACACAATTTCCGTATTCATCCCGGTAGCAACCTCGATTTTGGATGTCCCTTTTTGGGTTCCAGAGATTCTCCCTTCACTTCCAGGTTTTATTTCAAGGGTTCCATCCATGCTTACCTCAGCTATTCCATCAATAACTGAAACCAATGTATATTTGGTTTTAATAATGGCAAGAGTCCCATTCATGTTTTGTTCCACTTCCGAATCCCAGGTATCACCTACTTTTATTTTTTTGTCAGGGAAAACGGCATAATTCATATTATCCATTCCGCTTCCTTTTTCGTTGTTCAACCCATTGCTCATCGTAGTTTTAATGATCTTGCCGAACTTATCCATTTCCATCTCGGTATATTGGCCGATCATTTTTTTCATAGACTTGGCCATTTCCTGGGCCTGGAATCCGGTAGCCTTATCCGTTTTCGAATCATATTCATAACTCATTCCTGAATCCTTCCCGCCCATAGTAGTAGATCCAGTTACTTTAACTGATTTATAGGTAGATCTTACTAAATAGTTTCCACTGGGTAAAACGTCTTTTACTTCATAATCCATTCCCATTTCCATATTGGTAGCAGTGGTAACTGACTGGCCCATCATGTTCATATCAACATTACTGGCCATCACCATTTGCATATCATACATTTTGCCCTTGGTTAAGTTGAGTTTCAACTCAATTTCATCCGAAGTGCCTGTTGGTCCATCGGTAAGGCCCGTTTTTTTATTTCCACAGGAAGTGGCTACAAGAGCTACACTTAAGAAGGCAATAAATAGTTTTGATCTCATATAGTGGTTTTTATTGGTGTAACAAGAATGTAACGGTTAAAATTAATTCTTTAATCTGATTTTGCAAACGACAAAAGTTCAACTTAAGGTAATCTTAATCCCCCGATCCGAAGCATCTTCTATTTCTTCAAAAATTTCAAATTCCTTATCAAGCCCCTATACTTGGGTCTTTGCACTGCCGATAACTTGAACACCTCGTTAAAAACCTCCTCCGTTATTTCGTTCCATTCTTTGGCATTCTTTTTCATTAAATCAGGATGTGGATCAAATGCCGGTGTTCTATGTGGGGTACTGAACCGGTTCCACGGACAAACATCCTGGCATATATCGCATCCAAAAGCCCAGTTCTCCATTTTCTGTTTAAATGTATCCGGAATTTTCAATGTAGCTTTTAGTTCAATAGTGGCGTAGGAAATGCACTTGCTTCCATCCACCATATAGGCATTTGTGATGGCATCCGTAGGGCATGCATCAATGCATTTAGTGCAGGTACCGCAATAATCTTTTACAGGAGCATCCTGGTCCAGTTCAAGATCAGAAATAATTTCTCCGATAAAAAAGAAAGAACCCATATTTTTATTGATCAGGTTGGTATGTTTGCCCATCCACCCTAATCCACTTTTTTCGGCCCATACTTTATCCATAATAGGTGCACTATCGGTAAATACCCTTGCTTGGAAATGTCCGATCTCTTTTTGCATTTTCGTTACCATTTCCGTGAGTTTGTCCTTGATCACGAAATGATAATCTTTTCCATATGCATATTTACTGATCTTCGGAGCATTCACATCTTCCTGTTTTTTTTCAGGATAATAATTGAGCAAAACAGAGATAACTGACTTTGAGCCTTCCACTAATTTTCTTGGGTCTAATCTCATATCGAAATAATTCTCCATATAACGCATTTCACCCTGCTTGCCTTGGCGTAACCAGTTTTCAAGACGCGGAGCCTGCTCTTCCAGAAAATCAGCTTTGCTGATCCCACAGAAATCGAAACCTACTTCTTTAGCGGTTTTTTTAATGAAAGAGGAATATTCGGACTTCTGTACCAATTCGTACTTCGATGGGGTTATGCACTATTTAAAATTCAAGGTCCAAATAATTCTGATCGGCCGAACTTCTCTTTTTACCGAGATGGCTATATGCTTTATCCATCACCACTCTTCCTCTGGGTGTTCGGGCCATGAAACCTTCCTGGATCAAAAAAGGTTCATATACTTCTTCAATGGTGCCTGCATCTTCACCCACAGCAGTTGCTATGGTGGTCAACCCAACCGGGCCACCTTTGAATTTTTCTATCACCGTGGTCAGGATCTTGTTGTCCATTTCATCCAACCCGAATTTATCTACGTTCAGAGCAGTCAATGCAATTTGTGTGATCTCTAAATTAATAACGCCTGTTCCTTTAATTTGTGCAAAATCCCTCACCCTGCGAAGCAGTGCATTGGCGATACGAGGTGTTCCCCTGCTTCGTCTGGCAATTTCGTGCGATGCATCTGCTTCGATCTCGGTTTTTAAAATGGCTGACGACCGTTTTACAATAGAGGTCAATACTTCCGCATCATAATATTCGAGCCGGGAGTTAATGCCAAACCTGGCCCTAAGCGGTGCGGTAAGCAATCCACTTCGGGTGGTAGCCCCGATTAAAGTAAACGGATTCAAATTGATCTGCACGCTTCGGGCACTGGGACCTGAATCGATCATGATGTCAATTTTATAATCCTCCATGGCTGAGTATAAATATTCTTCCACCACTGGGCTTAATCGGTGGATCTCATCAATAAATAAAATATCATGCGTATCCAGGTTGGTCAGCAATCCTGCCAGGTCACCCGGCTTTTCCAATACAGGTCCACTGGTGATTTTTATCCCCACTTCCATGTCATTGGCAATAATATAAGCCAGCGTAGTTTTTCCTAATCCGGGAGGACCGTGCAACAATACATGGTCCAATGCTTCACCCCGGAGTTTTGCAGCCTCAACAAATATTTTTAGATTTTCTACTACCTTAAACTGACCCGTAAAGTCTTTAAAGCCCGAAGGTCTTAATACCTTTTCGATCTCCTTTTCGGTAGAAGAAAGATGTTCTGCTGATGGATCGAGGTTTTCGTTCATTGTTTGGCAATTTACTTCTTTTGCGGCCTGTACCGCGCTGTACGCTATATCTTTTGGTTTTTGTCATTTCGACTGGAGCGTAGCGAAATGGAGAAATCTCATTTATCATAAGCCATGAGATTTCTCCACTCCGTTTCGGCGAAAAGCCTCACTTCGGTCGAAATGACAATTGGAAAGAACAAAAACCAAAAGGATGCAGCTTCCATCGCTGGCCGAACAGGTGTTCCTATTCCTGCTGCAGTGGAACTTCCCCTTACAAATATAGATTAATTCATTTAAATTATTTTAAGCTTAATATATGAGATATTCACTACCTTCGTTTATATATTACTTAGCCTAGCGGATGTCTCCATTTATCATAGAAGCAGACCATATTACCAAGAAATACGCCAGTCATGTTGCATTGGAAGATGTAAACTTTCAGATACCTGTTGGCAAAATATATGGCATGCTGGGGCCGAATGGGGCGGGCAAAACCACCATGATCCGTATCATCAACCAGATCATCGCTCCTGATGAAGGGGACCTTAAATTTTTCGGAGAAAAATTATTGCCCAAGCATATTGAAAGCATCGGTTATCTTCCTGAAGAAAGAGGACTCTATAAAAAAATGAAGGTAGGTGAGCAATCCTTATACCTGGCCCAGTTAAAAGGGCTCAAGAAATCAGATGCCAAGGAAAAGTTGAAGTTCTGGTTCGATAAGTTTGAGATGATGGGTTGGTGGAACAAAAAGGTAGAAGAGTTGTCAAAAGGAATGCAGCAAAAAGTACAGTTTGTTACCACCATTTTGCATGAACCTAAGTTGTTGATCCTCGACGAACCTTTTACAGGATTCGATCCCATCAACTCAGCTTTGGTGAAGGATGAAATTTTGGCACTCAAAGAAAAAGGCACCAGCATCATCATTTCTACCCACCGGATGGAATCGGTAGAGGAATTATGCGATCATATAGCTTTGATCAATCGATCAAAGGTAGTCTTAAGTGGTTCGGTAAAAGATATTCGGCGCCAATATAAAACAGACCTGTACGAAATCAAGGTGCTTCATTCAAAACAATCTCTTGCGACTGTTTTAACGGAAGCCTATCGGGTGGTTTCTACAGAGGTGGATGATGAAGAAACCATTTACAGGGTGAAGATCAATGGAGGTTCTGCGAATGAATTGATCCAGTTTGCCAGTAAAACAGGTGAGGTGCATAATTTTAAAGAAGTGGTCCCATCGATGAATGATATTTTTATTCAAACGGTACAAAATAATTAACGGCAAGCATGGGAAAGATTGGGTTAATTATAAAAAGAGAATATTTAACAAGGGTACGCAACCGTACTTTTATTATCATGACCATTTTAGGCCCCTTGCTCATTATTGGTTTTTATGCAGCCTTGATCTTTGCTTATATTTCTCAGCAGGATAAACCACATACTGTTTGTGTAGTTACAGATGGGGAGGTGGATCTTACTACCGAGTTTAAAAAATACAATATCAAACGTCCTAATTCGAATCTAAAATTCGTATTCCCTTATAATAATTATTTTGATGCCAAGGATCATCTGGCAGATGGAGAATACGAATCATTTCTTTACCTGCCGTATAATAGCTTAACCCATCCAAGTGGGATCAAACTGGTGTATGAAGAGCGTCCAAGCACAACCGTTAAGTTGATCATTGATGCCTTGGTAAATAAAATGATGGAAGATTTCCAATTGGAAAGCATGGGCATTAACGAAGCCCTCAAAGACAGCATCAAGGATATCCATAAATCCTATTCGGTAAAATCGATGCATGTAAGAGATGTGGATACAAACAAAGCAAAAGATGCGGAAGGACTTCGGTTGGCCCGACAAGGCCTTTCTTATATGTTCGGCATCATGATCTATATGTTCATCTTATTATACGGCGTTCAGGTTTTTAGAGGAGTGATGGAAGAAAAAACAAACCGTATTGTAGAGGTGGTGATCTCTTCAGTGAAACCCTTTCAATTAATGCTAGGGAAGATTATTGGTATTGCATTGGTGGGGCTAACGCAATTTGTTATTCTCATCACCTTTACCACAGCTGTGATCTCTATTTTAACGATCGCTTTTGCACCTACTATGATGCAGCAGATCCAAAGTGGGAACATGGATGCCCAGCTAAGTATGGGAGGAGTAGAAATGGGAGGGATCTTGAGCAACCTCAGCCAAATCAATATACCCTTCATGGTCTTTATTTTTCTTTTCTATTTTATTTTTGGTTATCTTTTATATGCCTCTTTATTTGCGGCCGTGGGTTCTGCTGTGGATAGCGAAGCCGATTCACAACAATTCATGTTACCCATCACCATGCCTTTGATCTTCTCCTTTGCCATGAGCTTTTACGTGGCAAATGATCCCAATGGGCCTTTGGCTACCATTTTATCCTTTATACCTTTTACGGCTCCCATCATTATGCCGGTAAGGATCTCTGTTTGGGACCAGGCCATTTTATGGCAATTGGTCTTGTCGATGGTTATCCAGATGATCTCAGTTTGGGTAGTTGTAAAAATGGCTGCCAAAATTTACCGCACTGGTATTCTCATGTATGGTAAAAAGCCAAGCTATAAAGAGCTGTTTAAATGGCTTCGCTATAAGAATTAGATGTCTGTTTCGTTCTTAAGTCACCATGATGGGGATTGAGAACTCTTTTATTTACTTCAACTCCTTTAAAGGCGGCTGATACAAGCAGAATAATATGCTTTAAATCAATAACTTATATAATATACCTTAAAAAATATGCAACCAACAGTGCAATCGAAGTCATATAAGTATACAACAGGATTTAATTTCTTATAGCAGTTGATGGTGAATACTACAAAAGATACTGATATCGAAGAAATCATTCAAGGATGCAGAAACCATGACAATGGGATGCAAACTAAATTGTATTATTTATACTATCCTGTTATTTATAACACCGTTGCCAGATATATAACGGATGATGGTGAAAAAGAAGATGTACTTCAGGAAACGTTCATAAAAGTTTTTAATCGTATCAGCCAACTAAAGGATACTCAGTTGCTGGTCCCATGGATGAGTAGAATTGCGGTTAACTTATGCATGGACAAAATAAAAAAAATCAAAAAACTTCATTTGTCTTTTGATTTATATCTCACCAATAGGTCAGATGGATTTGAAATGGAGGAAGAAGATTTGGAAGAGGATGATGTAGCAGCCATAACGATGGAGGATGTAAATGAAATATTAAATCAATTACCCAACGGCTTTAGAACCGTTTTTATGTTATATGCCATTGAAAATTATAGTCATAAAGAAATTGCTCAATGTATTGGAACTTCCGAATCTAACTCTAAGACCCAATATATGAGGGCTAAAATTGCCATTAAAAACCTGGTTAAACAAAAGTTGGAATGCAAAAGAATGAAATAATCATCAAACAATTTGTTAAGACGATCAAGGAATCACCTCTTGATGTGAAGGGAGATCCCGCATTATTAGGCAAAGTCTTTGAATCACTTGATAAAAAGAAAAAAAGAAGAAAATTTCTCCAAATTTTCCTGTTGATCGCCTTTGTTTTTATGGGTTTGAGTTTTGCTACCTGGGGGATTTATTACAGGAATGAAGGGTGGAAGGGAACTGATGGAATGATTGGGTTGGTCAAACACCCGGTGCTGGATGTGCAAAACAGTTTAGCTGCATCGAAGGATATAAAGGAAAAACACCCAGTTCCGTTAACTAAACAAGGCCACGAAACGGTAAATAAAAAACGGAACGATCATTTTACGAATGTAGTGAGTTATAAATTCAGGGATCACCAGATAGATATTGTAGAGAAAGGGACGGAGGAGTTTATTCAGATCAATATTTTTGGTATGGATGGAGGAGAAAAAGATTTTTTTAAGATCATAGAAGATTTGAAAAGATCATATACAAATAATGAAGTATACGTGGATTCGGTGAGGCATGAATAATTTAAAATAAAAACCATGAATAAAAAACTATACATTCTATTCCTCACAGTGCTTGTATCATTGTCATGTTTACAAGTACATGCTCAGGATCCTCCATTTACGCAGTTTTATGCGAATCCTCTGTATTTAAATCCTGCGCTGGCCGGTTCTAAGAGATGTCCACGTATAGCGCTCAATACCCGTTTACAATGGACGTTGATTTCCGGGAATTACCGAACGTATGCCGCTTCTTTTGATATGCATGTAAATGCGTTGCAGGGTGGTATTGGTGTTCGTTTTATGCGTGATGAGGCAGGACATAATACCATTACAAGCCATAACCTTGCCTTCATGTATTCATACCATATAAAACTTTCCAATAAATTATCGATGAGATTGGGGGCTGAGGTGGGCTTTATGCATCGATTTTTAAATACACGTGATCTTTCGTTTGGCGACCAGATTGATGACCGTTATGGATTTATTTATTTGACGAAGGAATCGTTTGACAATGCGGATAAAATGATGTTTGATGCTGGTGCCGGAGCGGTGATATACAGCGATGTATTCTATGGAGGGGTTGCTTTTCATCATATTACCGAACCCAATGAGGGATTTTTGGGAAATTCTAAGTTACCTTTTAAGTTTACGGCACATGCAGGAGCCATGATACCGATTGGCCGTCGTCGTAAATATGCCGGAGAAGCTTTTATTTCACCCAATATCCTGTTCCAGTCACAACAATCCTTTTATCAGTTAAATATTGGTTTTTATGCAGGTAAGGGACCCTTTGTTGGAGGGTTGTGGTATAGAAGTAATGACTCTTTTATTGCCTTGATAGGTTTTCAAAAAGGGATCTTTAAAATTGGTTATTCATATGATATTACCATTTCAAAATTAACCAATGCAACGGCAGGTTCCCATGAAATTTCTTTAGGCTTCCAGTTTGGCTGCAAAGAACCCCGTATAAAATTCAGGACCTTTGTTTGTCCGGCGTTTTAAGGGGCTTCGAAAAAAATTAATTAAAAACAAGCATCTCACTTCCATCGAAACTGGCGAATACCATGGTAGGGAAAGAATCCTGGTGGAAAATATTCCCGTTCTTATCGATGGCAATAGCCCCTGCAAAACCTTCGAAAGGTTTTAGTTCATCAAAAGATCTTTTGAAAGATTGTTGGATGGTTTGTCCATCGGATACCCGTGTAACTATTTTGGTAGCTAAGGCAACTCTTACAATATCTTCACCCACTCCGGTGCAGGATACTCCGCAATTTTCATCACAGAAATTACCGGCGGTGGTTGCTGAATCAGAAATTCTGCCTGGGATCTCAAACCCTTTTCCTCCGGTAGAGGTGGCGGCAGCTAAATTTCCATGGACATCCAATGCAACACAACCTACTGTACCTAAGGCTTGAGATTTTTTCTTGGCTTCGTATTCTTTTATTCTCTGTGGAATGGTAGGATCATAATATTCAAATCCGTTTTCACGGGCAAACATCAATGCTCCTTCTCCCCCCAACACTGTATCATCATAAGGCATGAGCTTTTCAGCAACGCGGATAGGATTTCTTACATTTTCGATATTGATCACACCGGAAAACTTTTTGGTGATCCCATCCATTAAAGATGCACTCATCCTTATTCGCCCATCACTCTGGATTTGTGAACCGGTACCTGCATTAAATAAAGGATCGTTCTCCAATAATTCAACGGCATATACAACCGCCTCTAATGCCGTATGGTTTTGTAAAAACTGATAGGCATCTTTTACAATTTTTGACAATGCTTCCTGCTTGGCAATTTTTATTTCATTGCTTTGGGATGATTCACTAAAAAAACCACCGTGAATAATGATTGCTGGTTGGGCCATTGTTTATTCGTCAGCTGTTACAGTTTTATGTAAAATAAGTTGGTGCTTTTTTAAATCATAATGATCGTACATGCTCATTACATGTACTACCAGGTTGTCGATAGAGATAGGCTCACCCATTTCTACATAGGTGAGATTGGTATCTTTTATATTTCTTCCATCTACCAAAATAACCAGACCCGATCCGATGGCTTCCATGGAGTTATTGTCTTTGATCAACAAGCCGGTGTCTTCTCCCAGCCCTATGCCCAATACCCTTGGATTGCTGGCAACTGCCTGGAACAATCTTCCGATCCTTCCTCTATGCACAAAATGTGTATCTACAATTACATCATCGATCAAACCTAATCCCTGGGTTATTTTCACCTCACCTTTCAGCAAAGCTTCACTGCTTGATCCCTGGTAGATCATATTACTGGATGCAGCGGCAGCTCCTGCGGATGTGCCTGCATACACAAAATGTTCGTTCTGGTATTTATCCAACAGAATATCATGGAATTTTGTACCCCCTAAGATGGAAGACAATCTCAATTGATCTCCACCGGTAACCATTAATACATCGGCTGCTTTTAGCCGTTCAATAACTTCTCCTCCGTTGGCTTGTTCCCTTTTTTCGATGCTGATCACATCTACATTCCGGGAGCCTAGAAATTCAAATGCACGTTTATATTCTCTTCCTACTTCTTCAGGAATTTTAGAAGCCGTGGTTACAATTTCTATTCTTGATTCTTCTTTATATTTTGACTCTGCCCGGATCCGGGATAAAATTCCTTCTTCAAAAAAATTCAGGTTATTTTTTACATCCGAATCAAAATCGCTTTCAGTAAAGCTTCCTTTGTCAACGGCCCCTCCGATAATGATCAGAACTCCTTTTGGTGTCATCGTAGTTTACAATAGTTTGAGACTACAAGATTAGTACTATTTGATGGAATATGAAATGAATGTTATGGCAGTTTTAAGGAGACAATTGTTAATAAGGTGAAAGCATCCGCCCCTGATAGGAGCGGCACCCCGCAGCAATTGTGGGTTAGTATGGCTTGGTTGGCGTAAGCGACCGGTTGGGAGCTCTAGGCCAACTTAGTCATACTTAACCACAAGGCGAGGAGTATAGCGGATAGCAGGACCGGCGGCCCCTTTAGATAAGGTAGGGCCATAAAAAAGTTAACCTCATTTCTTTGGTTATTTAAAAAAACAGCATAAATTACCAAAAGAAAACCGGATAGCTATGAAGATCTTAAGCGTACAGGCCCTGAGAGGCCCTAATTTATGGAGTGTTAATCGCAAAAAACTAATTCAAATGCGCCTCGACCTGGAGGAGCTGGAGAATTTTCCCACCAATAAAATCAAAGGATTTGATGTACGAATAAAAAAAATGTTCCCTACCATGATCGAGCATAGATGCTCCGAAGGGGTAGAGGGTGGATTTTTTATGCGGATTGAACGCGGGACCTGGATGGGACATGTAATTGAACATATTGCCCTTGAAATACAAACCTTGGCTGGCATGGAAACCGGCTTCGGCAGAACCCGGGAAACCAAAACTCCTGGAATTTATAATGTGGTTTTTAGTTATGTAGAGGAGAAAGTAGGGTTATTTGCAGCCGAATCATCTGTAGCCATTGCACAAGCATTGATCGACGGTATAGAATATGATCTACAGGCGGATATTAAGAAAATGAGGGAGATCAGGGAAGAGGTACGCCTCGGACCCAGCACCGGCTCCATTGTGGACGAAGCAGTGGCCAGGGATATTCCCTGGATCCGCTTAGGGACTAACTCATTAGTGCAATTGGGATATGGGATCAACCAAATGCGGTTCCAGGCCACCATGACCTGTAAGACCAGCAGTATTGCTGTGGATATTGCCTGCAACAAAGAGGAAACCAAACGAATGTTAGACAATGCTTCTATCCCTGTGGCTAAAGGCGGTATTTGTATTGATGAAGAGGATCTAAAAGTGACGATAGATAAGATCGGATATCCCATCGTGATCAAACCATTGGATGGAAACCATGGAAAGGGAGCTTCTATCAACGTAAATAATTATGAAGATGCGTTGGCTGGATTGATGCATGCTAAAAATTACTCCAGAAAAGTGATCGTGGAAAAATTCATTACCGGGTATGACTTTAGAGTCCTGGTGATCGACAATAAAATTGTGGCTGCTGCTCAACGTGTACCTGCCCATGTGAAGGGTGATGGAAAACATAGCATTCAGGAATTAATAGAAATTGAAAACAAGGATCCAAGAAGAGGATATGGACATGAAAATGTTCTCACCGAGATCACTGTTGACAGAGATACACTTGACCTGTTGGAAAGGAAAGGTTATAGTTTGGCAACCAAGCCGGCCAAGGATGAAGTAGTGTATTTGAAGTCTACCGCGAATTTAAGTACAGGAGGAACCTCGATTGACGTAACGGATATGATGCATCCGGAAAATATTTTTCTTTCTGAAAGAATTTCGAGGGTAATTGGATTGGATGTTTGTGGGATCGATATCATGGCTCCTAATTTAACCCAACCTTTAAAGGAAAATGGAGGGGTAATACTTGAAGTAAATGCTGCTCCTGGTTTCAGGATGCATTTGGCTCCCAGTGAAGGACTACCCAGGAATGTGGCTGCACCGGTGATCGATATGTTATATCCTCCGGGTAAACCATCCAGAATTCCTATTATTGCAGTAACGGGTACCAATGGAAAAACCACCACCACCCGTTTATTGGCCCATATGGTAAAAAACCAGGGATATAAAGTAGGGTTCACCACTTCGGATGGAATTTATGTGCAGAACCATATGTTGGAAAAAGGGGATACTACCGGACCTATGAGCACTGAATATATTTTGAAAGATCCAACCGTTGATTTTGCGGTATTGGAAACTGCCAGGGGAGGAATTTTGAGATCAGGTTTAGGTTTTAGCCGATGTGATATTGGAATTATTACCAACATCCAGGAGGATCATTTAGGGATCAGTGATATTGAAACCCTCGATGACCTGGCACGAGTAAAAGCAGTGGTGGTAAGAAGTGTGAAGAAAGATGGTTGGGCAGTGCTGAATGCCGAAAGCGAACATTGCGTAAAACTGGCAGATGACCTTAGCTGTAATGTAGCCTATTTCAGTATGGATGAAAATCATCCGGTGATCATCCGGCATTGTAAAAAAGGAGGAGTTGCTGCTATTTATGAAAATGGTTTCATCACCATTAAAAAAGGTGATTGGAAAATACGGGTAGAAAAGATCACCCATATTCCATTGACCATGGGTGGAAAAGCAAAATTCATGATCGCCAATGTTTTGGCGGCCACCTTGGCGGGATTTTTATATGGGTTTAAGACCGAAGAAATGAAATTATCATTGGAAACATTTATTCCTTCAGCTGCATTAACTCCTGGCAGGATGAATATTTTCAATTTCAAGCATTTTAAAGTAATGATCGATTTTGCCCATAACAAGGCAGGTTATTTAGCTATTGAAGATTTTATGACGAGCATTGAATCTTCACACAAAGTTGGTATTATAGCCGGAGTAGGTGATAGGAGAGATAGCGACATTCGGGACATAGGAGAAATTGCCGCCAGGATGTTTGACCATATCATTATCCGCCAGGAAAAATATTTACGCGGAAGAACTGAAGAGGAGATCATTAACCTGATCTTAGAAGGGGTTGCTCGGGTAGATAAGAATGTAACTTACGAAATTGTTCCCAAAGAAATTGAAGCCATCAAGCATGCGATCAGCATCGCCAAGGAAGGATCGTTTATTGTGGCATTAAGTGATGTAATTACCAACGCGATTGAAATTGTACAGGAATACCTGGATAAAGAAATTGAAACGCTGGAGGCCGAAGGAGTAAAAGTTTAGCCGGCCGAATTTGATAAAATATAAAAATGGAAACAAGTGATTTTTCGGTTGTTTTGCAACTGGTTCCTGATATGAAGATCATTTCACGATCAGAGCACCGGATTGTTGGCTTTTCCGAAAAACATTCCCTATTGTACCATGAATGGTTGGAGAGTTCTCTGGATATCGATGATGAAATATTCAAATCGCAGGGCCTGGAATTTTTTGAAGTACTGGAGCAGCTTCGACCTGCCTATCTTATCGCCAATGACAAAAAAAGAAAACTAAGTATTTCATCGGAGATCAATGAGTTCCTGGTGGTGAATTTTCAACCTATTTTCAGTCATCCCTCTATGAAAAAAGTTGGACTGGTTAGCAATGAAATGCTCAGCATTCAAGGCCAGGCCGAATCTACCATGGAAGAAATTAAAAACTCCTCGGCACCCAAAGGGGCCACATCCAACTTTTTTATTGATGTTAGCCAGGCAGTAGAATGGTTGGAACTAAAATAAAAGATCATTGGTCCTCTTCCTTATCTAACCAGAAAGGGATCGACAACTTTTTTCTTTTCGAGTTGGCGTCTTCGTAAATATTCATAAGGGTTAATACATGTGACCCCTGTTTAAAATTCCCTACATCAATATAAGTATTGATGCCCATGGTGGTGGAATTGTTTCCGTGGATGGTATAGTACCTCAAGCCGGTATAAATGGAATCGTCAACAGATACCTGCCAGATATTTTCGAAGTAACGGTCCTTTTCGTTTTCAATTTTATCAATATGTTGGTCATAGACCACACTATAATTAATAAATAGATTTACAACAGGATCGGATATGATATCGGATTGAATGCTGGCAAAATGGCTTCGGCCATCTTCGGTTTTGTTTCTGTACAAAAATTCCGAATAATATTCTTCGGTCTGGGTAAGGCTGAACCGATGTTGTCGATCGTCGAAAAAATTGGGCCAATGCATGATCCTGAAGATGGACAGATAGGTAAACAATATAGAGGAGAAAACGAAAACGGAATAATAAGACAAGACTTTCCAGCGACTCACATGCTGAGCAATAAAATCGAATCCTTTCTGATAAATAAATCGTAAAGTGATCAGATCGAATAAAATAAAGAATGGATACACTAGGTAGGAGATCCCTTTCACCTTTCTTAAAGAGCTAAAGGTGAACAGGTCCAGATAATATAAGGCCAATGGGACCAATACCAGGATGCTGGATCCTCTTGGAAGTATCTTTTCTATGAGAATGGCAAGTCCAAACAGCGTGAACATCAATAGCATTCCACCTCCAATGATCCAAACAATGGTGAGTGAATTGTACATCATCCAGGCGGCAAGTTTATCTACCCGAACAATGAAGTCTGATAGCTTAGATTCATTATCCGCTCGAAATGGTTTGGCGTATTTCAACTTTTTCCCGCCAGGGGACTCTGCAAACATTGAACTAAGGGCAATAAGAGAGACCCAGAATGAACGAATCACAATATGAATAGCGAAGCCTAACGTGAGTCCTTTGATGGCCAGCATGGCGAACATGAACAACAAATTGCGGCCTACAAAGTAATTGGTATAAGATAATTGGTAAAAGAAATCCACGGTAAAACCTGATAGTTGAAGAAGAGAAAAAATAGCTCCACCGGAAATCAATATTTCCAGTTCCCATGAATTATCCTGAAGCATCTTTAGCCAGCCCGGAGCATCATGATTTTCCTCCAGATTTTCTGAAGACTTTGATCTTCTGATGGCTTTGGTAAATAGTCCCATAGGTTGGTTCCTATATACGAATATAGAAATTCAAATCTGAAAAACTATTTATATCTTTGAATATATTGTTCAAAGGAGATGATTGGGATAGATCAGGTAATTTGGCCATCTCCAATTGGTTTTTCACTTTTAATACGTATAAACTATGAAAAATTTATTTACCCTCATTTCGATTTCGATCCTTTTTATTTCTTCCACCAGGGCAGCCGGTGGTCCGGATGCCTATGGTTATACCTGGATGACCAGCCTGGATGTAGGTGGTCCTACTTACCAATGGTATGATATTTCTACTACCGGAACATTGGTCCCAGGTCTATTGGATGATAACAGTTCCCCAGGAATGGTGAACATCGGTTTTCCGTTCCATTATTATTGGAACGATTACACTCAAATGAAGATTGGGTCTAATGGCTGGGTGAGTTTTGACAATGTCAGCAATATAGCTTCCTGTTTTCCGAATATTCCAACACCAGCCGGAGCAGGTGATAATATCCTGGCAGCGTTGATGAGTGACCTCAACTTTACAGGGGCAGGTAACCCAGGCCAGGTATTTACCTGGAGTAATAATATAGATACTTTTATTATTATGTTCAAAAATGTTCCTTACTGGTCTATTAACCCTCCGGGATGGTCAGGTTTGAACAACTTTCAAATTATACTTTCCGGCGCGGATAGTTCGATTACTTTTATGTATCAAAGTCTTACCCCGGTTCCTTTGGCTGCAGGTTGTGTGGATATGGTGATAGGTATTGAAAACAGTACCGGTAATATCGGTTTACAGGTATATAATGATGCCATGCCCCCTTTAACTAATTTTGCCATCAGGTTCGATTATCCGCCCGTAGTTTTGTTAAGTGTACCTGACCTTACCTCCAACTGGAATGAAAATGTGAATAACAAGGGTGTTTTTATTCCTACCGGTAGTTTTGACATGGTAAGTAACCTGAAAAATGTGGGGAATACAAATATTAGCACCAGTACTACTTATAATGCCAACATCCGCACTACAGCATTGGTTTCTGTTGCTAATTCATCTTTTATCCTCCCCAGTATAGCAGCCGGCGATGATACCACCATCCTTTTCCCCAATATGGCGAATATATTGGTTCCCGGAGAATATTATTTTGAAACGATACTCTCCAATAGCCAGGATATCAATGCTGGAAATAATACGCTGAACACACAAATAAATATGGTAGACCTATGCAACGTAAATATGTTGCTTGGATATACTCATGGGGCTACTCCAGGGGCCACCATTAATTGGAATGGTGGGGCCAACGACGATGGAGTTGCCATTCATGTTGTTCCACCTGTATATCCGGTTACGATCACTCAAATGGATGTATATGTATCCAATAATGTTTCGGATGGTTTGTTGACGAAAATTTATGCTGACGATGGTCCCGGAGGAACCCACGGTACTTTATTATATAGTGGATCTATCCCTTCAGGAAGTATTATAAGCGGTAACTGGAATACACATGCCATCACTCCGGTAACCATTAACTCAGGCGGATTTTACGTGGCTTTCTATCAAACCGGCACTACTATTTTTATCGGAGATGAAACGGTTGGTCCTTTTTCAAATAATAACTATGAGATTCTGGATGATGGTTGGGCTGATTATAGATACAATGATACCAGAGATCTCATGATCCGTTGTGTTGTTACTAATTTCCCTCAGGCAGCTGCCGGAGTTTTTACGCATTCGCAATTGGGAAGCACGGTTACCTTTGATAACAATACAGTAGGTGGAGAAAATTTTATCTGGGATTATGGAGATGGAAATATAGATACCAGCTATAACGCAGCACATACCTATCTGGCTGCAGGTAACTACAATGCCTGCCTCATTGTTCAAAGCGCATGCGGTGCGGATACATCTTGTGTTACGATCTCTACTTGCGGACCCCTATCCGTTGGTTACAACTATAATGCAGTGAACGAGGTGGTCAATTTCAATGATGCAAGTTCAGGAAATGTTCAATCGTATAGCTGGGATTTTGGGGATGGATCTCCATTATCAACTTCTCCCAATCCAGTTCATACCTATGCTTCTTGTGGTGACTATACGGTTTGCTTAACGGTTACTGATAGTTGTAATACCATGCTCACTTCCTGCGATACAGTTTCTATTGATCTTCCTCCGGTAGCAGGATTTAATTCAACCATCAATGGAACTTTGCTTAACTGTACAGATGCTTCATCAGGTCATGGTCCATTGAGTTATGCATGGGATTTTGGTGATGGTGGTACAAGCACCGTGCAAAATCCAACCCATACGTATGCGGTGGATGGTACTTACCTGGTTTGTTTGATCGTTACTGATTCATGCGGATCGGATACCATTTGTGCTAACACTACAACTACTACAGGAATCGAGAATGTTGTGGTGAGTGATCTTCATTTGTATCCAAATCCAACCAATGGTCATTTTATGATCAACGGTGAATTGTCGGGGAATGCATGGGTGAGCATCATGGTTACCGATCTTTTAGGTAAAGTAATAGAGGAAAGAACTCCGGTTACCATGAGTGGAACTATTTCTATACCTATGAGCTTGGGAGAATATCCGTCAGGAATTTATTTGCTGACGATCAATATAGGAGGAGTTACAAAAACCTATAAACTCATTAAAAAATAAGTTTCGAATATTTTCTATTCATAAAATCCTCTGTTATGGCAACAGAGGATTTTATTTATTTTAGCATGAGCTTACAAAGCTGTTTATCCACAATATTCATTATATTTGGATCCTATCAACCTATGAATGATGATCAAAAAAATTCTTCCCTCTATCTTTTTATTGGCAACTACGATCCACTCCTTCGGACAGTGTACCGGAACGGACTTATTGGGCAGTGCCTCCAATATGTTTACCATAGGCATCACTGAAAGTAACAGTATTGCGGTAGATAATAACATCAATAGCCTCATTTTTGTTCATAGAAACAATGCCACTGCTTTTGGTGGAAGTAGTGGACATCTGCGTTACGATATTTCTACCAATGGAGGATTTAGCTGGTCAAATAATCAAGGTCCGGTCAACCCATTGTTGACTTTTGCGGCCCGATACCCGAATGTTTCCATTTATAATCCAGTTGGAAATTCCAATCCTAATAATGCTTACCTGGTGTATTATGCACCCACAGTTAACGGAGCAGTATTTGATAACCACGTGGCAGGTGTTAGAAAATTAGATGGTACCGGTAATACCGAAACGTATGACCCTGCAGCGGTCACCCAAAAATATATTCCCCGGTCATTATGTAAAGGGGCTCCAGGAATATTCTGGACCATTGAACAAATTTATAATGGAACTGCCACCACTGGATTTCGTGCTTTGAAAGGTACCTGGAATGGTTCAAACAATGTTACCTGGGCACAGAATGTGGTGTTCAATACTCCCTTTAATACTGGCTTTAGTGGTGTAGCGCAACATTCGGATTATGCGATTGCATTTGACCCAACAGGACAAATAGGTTGGGCTTGTATACTTTCACATATGACTCCCGGTCCGGCAGCCTATTCATTTTATCCGGTTTTTTACAAAACAACAGACGGGGGTAATAACTGGAGTGGGCCTGACCAGGTGGACATTGGACAATTTTCATGTGTAAGCAGTATCGTCACTGCCGGGAATGTACCCATTGTTGCATTTGATGTAGACTTAACGGTGGATATAAATGGAAATCCCCATGCTGCTATGTGTATCGGAAATGGGAACAATGCCTATGCTATATATTTTACCTCACCTCACCATATGTACGATATTACGTTAGAGCATGGTTTGTGGAATGCCATTGATATGGGAAATGTAAACGCCGGCCGGAATACTTTTGGAACCGCTCCGAATCAGTTGAGCATGGACATGGAACCTCAGGCAACCCGAACCGATGATGGTACCAAAGTTTTTTTTACCTGGACTGGGTCTGATGCAGCACCTGTTGCATTGGCTCCCAATCTTTTTGGAAATGGATATGATGTGCAAACAAAAACATGGACACCCATGTATGCATTGAGTTCTTGCAATCCAGCAACCGATGGGAGAATTTTATTTCCTAAGATGTCGGAAAATGTGTTGAATGTTGCAGGGGGTTGGGAGCTTCCTGTTATTTATGGTGAATGTACTATAGGAACGGATGTGGCTTCGATCAGCAATTTTCGATATTTGGACAGCTTGCTGTTTACCAATAGTAATTTTACGCTTCCACAATGTACCACCGCTCTTAGTTTTGTGCAAGGAGATACGGCAGTCATTTGTGAAGGAAGTGGAGATTCCATTTTTCTTGCAGGTGTATACGATGCCATCCGTTGGAATGATGGAAACATGGGCATGGGTATCCCGGCAAATGCACCCGGTTGGTATTATGCGGCTGCCAGGGCAGGATGTTGTATTGGATTCGATTCCATTTTTGTGGTGATCGATTCTTTATCCGTTGGTGGATTCACCCATGACAATGGATCACTCAATGTAAATTTTACCGACCTGAGTGCCGGACAACCTTCAGGTTGGTTCTGGGATTTTGGTGATGCCACTACCAGTACCGCTCAACATCCATCGCATACTTTTGCTACCATAGGTACTTATACTGTTTGTTTGATCGTATCGGATAATTGCGGAGCGGATACCATTTGCCAGTTGGTCACGGTAACATGTCCGAATCCGGTATCAAGTTTTAATATGAGTTCATCTGATCTGCTGGTTAATTTCACCAATACATCAGGTGGTGGAGCAGCGAACTGGGATTTCGGGGATGGAGGTACAAGTACACAATTCAGTCCAGCCCATCAATATGCAGCAGCAGGTTCTTATATTGTTTGTTTAACTACTGTGGATAGTTGTGGTACTCATCAAATTTGTGATACGATTAATATTACTTGTCCCATTCCATCACCCAACTTTAGTTATAATATAGGCATGGGTGGTATGGTGATGTTCACCAACCTAACAAGTCCTGCAGCGGATAATTATTCCTGGGATTTTGGAGATGGAGGAACAAGTACCCAATTCAGTCCCATGCATACCTATGCTACCTCTAACAACTATAATGTTTGCTTGATGATCACCGATTCATGTGGCACGGATACTTTTTGTACCTCTATCACTGTAGTGGTGGATGCTTCTGTCGAAAATCTATTGGATGCTCATATAAAAGTGTATCCCAATCCAACCAATGGTCAGTTTATTATTCAGGGGGAATTAGCCAATGATGCATGGGTAAGTATTGCCCTTACGGATCTTTTAGGCAAAGTGGTAGAAGAAAGGATTCCTATGAAAATGAATGGAGCCATTTCTATACCGATGAGTTTGGAATCATATCCCTCAGGAATTTATTTGTTGACGGTAAATATAGATGGGGCGTTGAAGACGTATAAGGTGATCAAGAAATAAATTTTAAGTATTTTATTTAAATCCTCTGTTGTAAGGAACAGGGGATTTTTTTTGTGACGTTATTTCCCGATACAAAAAGTGAAGCCCCTTGTAAATAAAGGGATTGGTAAATTTGAGGTACAAATATGGTACAAAATTCTCATGACAGAGTCATCGAGGTTCTTTCTTTTGCGTGCAAAACTTTTCTTACTCCGTTAATGGTGCAATCTATTTCCAATGTTTTCTCCTTTCCAACGTATGGGTCCCCCCCCATTAACTCATTGGATACATTGAATTCTAAAATACCTGCTTCAACAAGCTCTCGTATTTTTGGAGTCACGTTGAAGTAATTTTGTTCGCTGAAATATTTGGCGGAATGAATAGTAATAGAAGGTTGGTTCTTTTCCAGACTCTGTTTTAGCTCTTGTACCTTGTTTTCATGCAGATTTTTTTGTTGGGCCATTTCAATTTGTAAAGCGTGTAAATCTTCTTGATATTTCTTTAGTTGCCTTAGCCTATCATTTAAATCCCCTTCATAGTATTTTGCTTTAATTTGTGACCTATACAAAATGATTACACTCATAGCGATTGTACTAAAACCTATAATAATAAGAACCAACCGAAGTGGATTTTTTTCTAAAAGGGTAATAAAATCTTCATACAACACACCGTAGCTAAGTATAGTCAATCCTAACACAATGTACAATATGCCTATAATTGACTTTTGCTTAAGTTTTTCGGGTCTTTCAATTTTAATTAACCGAGCTATTTCATCAATATCAGCTGCTGTAATTTCAATCATATCATCGCCTGGAACAAACTTTCTATCCCGCAAATACTTTTCAATTTCGTCTTGCACTTTTACCTGCAATTTCTCTAATCGTTCTTTGGCACTCTGGGTATATATAAATTTTTTACTCATGATTTAGATTTAACATTTTCAATATAAAACAGAATTAGACCAATAACAAAGGATACCAATATACCGGTAAGAGCTCTTGTTGGATGTTTTTCCAAATAGGTTGTTGCCATGCCAATTGCAAATGTACAAACATATTGTCCTAACTTTACAAAGAGCATATATCCTGGAACCTTCGGTTTTCCATATGAATTAGCAATTGAATGCGCTGCAGCTTTAACATCATCATTGGTTACTTCCCTAATCTTCTCTTTAGATATATTACCATGAGCAATTGATTTTTCAAATAGCTCCTTTGAGTATTCTTTCACTGTTTTTGCAAATCTATCCTTGCCGAGTTGCGTAAAACCCGCATTTGTTAATTCTGGCTCGGATAGGTTAATTTCTGGCTCCTTTTCTTCCATGAAATCTATGTTTGGGGGTATTAGAACTTTTTGGTCATAATAAAGATGAAGATTTCTTATTAATTATGCAAATCACTGTTCCATAAGTCATAGGATAATAAAGAGGGTCTGAAGGTACCCATGGCTCTCCCCCCCTTACGTTTTGATTCGACTCTTCCCCCGCCTCTTTATGATTAGCTTTAATTCAACTAATAGTATTGATAACCTTTTTAGTGAATCAAAAAGAATTTATGGATCCTAAATTAATCAAGCTAGGTAACTGCTCCTGTGGTCAATGTCTCAGTATGGATATGATGATATCTAAAACAGATCTCAAATGCCTCAATTGTAATAACGAATACTACGTTCATATTGATCTTGAGGCAACTTTTACATTAGAGGAATGGGAACAGATGGAAGCAGCTCGAGAAAAAATTTCGGCAGAAGAACTAATTAAACTTCCATTCTAGAGGGATATCATACCCTCTTTTTTTATCTAAAACAATTATGGAAGTACAATTTAAAAAATGGCTTTGCCTGATCGAGTTTCGAGAATACATGAATGGTAGAACCGCGATACAGTTAGTTCATGCAGTTGATGGTGAGCCAATGTTGGTAGCAACGGTGAACCTCCCTGAAGATGAGTTAGAATCCGATGAAGTATTCATTAAAGATTGGTCAGAGAATTCAGGCGTGTATGACGTCTTAGTAGAAGCAGGAGTAATTAAAAAGTTTCATGGGTTTGTAAATCTGGGAGGTGTTAATGCTTATCGTTGTAAACTTTTAAGAAGGGAGTAATCCTTTCTTTCTATGGCGGCTGAATCGGGCTGTTCGTTAAAGTCCTCCTGGTAGTCCGGGCTATCACTTCTATCCCTGCCGCTTTTTCCTTAATTCTATTTATATTTACTTATAACTGAATAACCAACTACCGTGAAAAAATGTTTTATTACAGATCTAGAAGTTGCAAATTATATTGAAGAGAAACAGATAGAATATGATCTCGTGATAAACGGGCATACTTTCCATTTGAAATTTGAACTCAATACAGACATAAGAAAGCGATTAAACGAATTTCAAAAGCATATTTGTACATGTATGCTATGGAACAATGATTGGCCGATTGATAATTATTTCAAAATTACTTATGAACTTATAGATAGGTGTGTTACTCATATGGAGTATCCGAAGGACTTTGATGCTAGAGTTACCTATTTTATTAAGGAATTCTATCTGAATGGTGGAGCAGAACACAGAGAAATTTCTGCAAGCACCGATGATTTTTATCGAAGTTTTGCAAAAGATAAAGATGAACATGGTAGAATTATTGACACTGCTATTCAAAATAATTGGATAGAAAAAAAAAGCCGCGATATCGGTCCTGAAATGTTGGTTATGTCCGCAGAAGGAAAATCTTACTGCCAATCTTTGCCTCAAATACAACAAAAAAAAGATGATTCAAGAGATAGACCCCTTGAAGGAATCAAAGTATTTTCGCTATATGTTTATGAGGATTTTGGTATTGGCGGTATTGTGCAGAATTTAGTACAAAAGTGGGGTGCTACATATGCTTCGTATGGACAGGGTATCAATAAAGAGTGGCATAACTATAATAATGCCCTCAGTGCTATGGAAGGTAGCAACATCGTTTTGCTAATTAAAACCGCTAATTCGGATAAGTATGGAGTTTGGCGGGATATTATAAATCGTCTTTCCTTTATTGAGGATCAAAACTCCCAGATACTTTATTACGTTGTCATGGGAGATGATAGCCCAGTTGACGATAATTCTCACATATATGATAAAAGATTAGGCCGATTAATTGATATACGTCTTATTCCAAATAGGAATAAAATACTTTTACCAAAGATTCAAGAAGTGGTTAATCCACCAATTGATGATGTTGAGAATGCTCCCGAAGAAGATTATTCCTCCCTAAAAATAATTAGTAGCAAAACGGAAAAAGAAATTGAGCAGAATCAATTCAATGGAGATCTTGCGATAAATAAAAAGGAACACGATAAATTCCAGCGCTATCCATTTGCGAACAGAATTTCAAAAACTATTCTAGGCAGAACAGGTACAGACAACTTAACTATAGCGATTTATGGTTCCTGGGGTGAAGGTAAAACTTCAGTGCTAAATTTCATCAAGGGTGATTTAGATGAATATCTAAAAGCTTTTGTTGATAAGGAAAAGCACGAAAAACCTTTTGTGTACATTGATTTCAATCCTTGGCGATTTGATCAAGAGGATGCGTTGCTAATTTCCTTTTTCAATCAATTGGCAGTGGCTCTAGATGGCCCGCCAGGTAAAAGTATTTTTGGGCGAAGACTAGCACTCGATTCCAAAAGAGACAGTTTTGGAAAATTCATAAAAAAGTATGCTGATCATATTCCCTCAGTTCAAGGGATTCCTGTAGGATCAGTTGCAAAAGGGATTGGTGCTTTTTTAGGAAATGCGGAAGTTGATAATTACAAGGAGAAAATCAATGAGAAATTAATCAAGTCGAATAAAAAGATCGTCATTTTCATTGATGATATAGATCGACTGGATAAGAAGGAGATTCTTTCCTTATTCAGGTTAATAAAACTGACTGCGAACTTTTCGAATCTCATTTATATTATGGCGTTTGATGACGCTGTTATTGGTAAGGTACTTGGTGAAAGCTATGGCGAAATCGAAAATCCGGAAACTGGTAATGCCTTCTTAGAAAAAATTGTTCAAGTTCCTTTGCGCCTTCCAAGAGCACCAGAGAAACATTTGGAAAATTACTTTTTGGAGCTGCTGAAGACCGCGTTTGACTCAAATGGAATTAATTTTAATGAAGGGAATATTAGGGAGTTTCATAGATTACTCTTTCGAACAGCTTCCTTTAGATTGGAAACTCCAAGGTCAGCAATCAGGTATTCTAATGCAATATCTTTTTCATTACCCTTAGTAATAAACGAAGTTAATCTTTCGGATTTTCTCACCATTGAGGCTTTACGAGTCTTTTATCCTGATGTACACGCATTTGTTCGCCAAAATTCAAATTGGTTTATTGGTGGAGAGTATATGGGTACGGGTAGAGAAGCGGGTGATGATGTAAGAAAAAAGGAATTCGAAGAACTTTTCGGTCCGGTGTATAATACTTACGATGAAACCCAGAAGAAGATATTAAGATATATCCTAACGTTCCTGTTCCAAGGTCTAAAGCATACTTGGTATGGGGAGTATACTGTTCATCATAGCAGATCTCATAATCTGCAGAATAACAGAAGAATTTCATCAAAACATTATTTTGATAAGTACTTTACTTATTGTGTTCTAAATGATGATATTCCAGATGTGGCTATAAGCAATTTATTAGAAAAGATCACAAAAGAAAATTCCACAGACAGTTCACAAATTGTTTCCGATTTCATTGATGCATATCATCCAGATGTATTCCTTCGTAAATTAAGGGCAAAGGAAAACGAATTTACCGCTGATCAAGCGATTGCTATTGTAAAAACTCTAAGTTTTTTAGGCAGCAAGTTTGATATTCAAGAGTTCATAACATTCAGATTTACCGCTACTATAATTCAGGCGGCTGAATTTATTGGAGGGTTAATTAAAAACAAGGTACTGGAATCTGACAGATATCTATTGTTAGAATGGGTTGTTGAAAGAGCTGAACCTTTCTGGTTCTCATTCGAAATTTATATTGAATGTCATGGGAGGAAAAAAGGTGATCAGTCTAGGGAACGTATATTGTCGGATGAGCAGTTTGCCATACTTTTCCAAAAATTCATATCTAGGTTGGTTAACATTCATCCTGAAACTCCTTTATTCGTTTCGGATCCATCAGGCACTTTAGAAGTATTTAATCATTGGAAGAACGTAAATAAGCTGCAACTGAACGCATATGTTAAGCAATATATTGAAAAGGATGTATCGCTTGTTTTACCATTGGTGAAAATGTTTGCATCACACCAAAAAACACTTGGAGACGGAGGAAGTGAACGACCCTATCTTACAGATTTTGAAAAGAGGAACTATGATTACCTAGCGTTAGTGTTGGAAGCTGATTACGTGTATAAAAAGGTACTTGAATTCTTAAAAAAACGGACAGATTATAAAGCTAAATTCACAGCGTTAAATCGTGACCAGACCGATGCGAATATTTTGGAACAATTTTTATTTCATCATCAAAATAATCCAAACGGTTCAGATCATTAAAACAGGAAATAAGGAATTCACAATTCTTAAGTTGAACAATAACCCATGCCAGAACTTGGTAGAAAATACTGGTGTCTTTGTAGGGAAGTATATTCTACCAATCAAGTTGCTACGCAATTCTGTCATGGTTATTGTAGTCAACAAATGAATTGTTCATAGTCGCTCTCAGTCTTTGATGTTATCCAAGCTGTTCGTAGCACTCTTCACTTCGTTACATCATGCGACTCACATCTCGGAAAACTCAAATCCTTTCGCGCCTCACTATTTTGCTCGCCTGCGCCTCGCAACAGGCTGCGCTCCTGTCATGATTTTTTCTATTGCTTCTGAGTACTTTCCAAAAATCCCGCCAGGAGCTTGTGTTTACAACATAGTCAGCACCTCTATAAATAGCTTTACTGCTGACACCTGTTGCTCAACTCGCAGACGGCGAGCCGGTAATTCTGGGTTTATCGTTTCTTCTCCATAAAGTACGCGGTAAATCTGTCATTAAGTACTTTATATAAATATTTCTGCATTGGGATTCCTTCCCATAAATAATCAAAACCGGTGCCGGTCATTGAGGTTACCTTATACTCAATTTGATCAATTGTAACACCATCTTTAAAATAGCTTCCTGGTGCACGATCAGCGAATGGATTTATTGTATCACCTTCAAAGAAAACATTTAATTCCGGAGCCATTTTTCCTTGAGTAAGTTTTTTTAGATAGTATACCTCGAAGGAGGGTGACCCATCACCTGATCTGAAAGCATGAATTGCAATTTTATCTGCTCCTTTAAAATAGTTTAGTTCATTAATTAAATGTGGGAAGGCTGCATTAATAAATTCCGTATAGATCCGGTGAAAATTGTTAAAGAATGATGATACCGTTTTTTTATATTCCTCCGGTGGGAAATATTCCCAAAAGTAACAGGCGGTTTTGTTAGGCCTGACCTTAATACCATAGCACCTTTCGATGTGATCAGTCTTATTTTGCCTCTTATATTGCAAGCAATTTTTCAAATATGAAAGATTGTAGTCCCTGCTTTTGATCCTGATTTTAAAGTTAGGGACTATCCCTACCCCAATTTTCGTCCTTACATTTGCTGCCCCTTTCTCCAATTCTTCTGGATAATTATGCATGCGGAATGAATTAATATCTATAAGTCGGTTGTCGTACATGTTTTCAAATCCTTCCATTTCTTCTATAAACATTGGAAGAAACTTTGTTAGTGCCTGTTCAACTTCGGACACGGAATAACTATCGCGGTTTTTTTCTAAACCAAGAATTACATAATGATCATCTATAAATTGAACTATATACTCATTAGCCAGAAAATTATTTGTGTAAGTTATTGTCTTGTTTGTCAGTGCCGATTTCACACATTCTCCGATCAGTTCATATGCATACTTTTCTGGATAATATTTTATCGGATTTTGGCCATAGTGCGCTCTAAATTCAATTCCGTCATTCTCTATTTTTTTTCGGTTCTGTTCTGTGACACGTTTTATCTGAACATCATTAATTGTATACTTAATTGGATAGAAAATATAATGTAACTCAGTATCCGTATAATCTTCGTATGCCAAGCCTATTTTCCAGAAATCAGGATACAAGAGGTTTTTTATTGTTCTGAATTCATGATCAAGTAGGTAATTGTACTTGTCCAAAAAATCATGGATATCCTTATAAATTTCTTCCTCTGTGCCTAATTCTGGCAACGCATATTCTGATAGTTTGGAAATTATACCATTGGCAGCTCTCAGGTTTTCAGAAACCTGATCAAAATCTGAAATTTTACTCTTTTGTTTATCGTGAATTTCTTTCCAAAGAGCAATATAGTCTTTGTGAGTTTCTGAAATGATATTGGTCTTAGGAATATGGAGTGCAACTGAATCTTTCTTTATTTTTTTAGATAGCCGTATTAGGCATTCTTTGCTTATATATTCCCAATAAGCTTGCTTAGCTTTTACATCAACTGCAATTAGTAAAACCGGTATAATACTCCCTTCACAGGATGCGAGAAACGGGAGATCACATTGGTGAGAAACATAATCTTTCTTTGGGTCTACTTTTGATGCTGTTTTCAATTGTACTCGAATAATTGCAACAGGAGAGTCATCGTTATCCGTTAATTCAACAAAACCATCAGTATTGGGCACTTTGTCAAGAAAGTTGACATCTGGCTTGACAAACTTATTATCTACAATACTGAGGAAACAGGAAACAGCCGCTAACTCTTCTGCATTGTTGTTAGGATAAGGTGCTGGTTTTGCGTTGATGATTTTTTCACTCATTTTTTTCGGATTACTTCTATATCCCATGGTGCACCTACAATTTTAACACTCGCCCAGTTGTCATATATTACCGAAATATAGGTTAACATATGTCGGTACATTTTTTTTATTTCTGCATCTGATTTTCTTTGCGGAGCGGTAAAACCTGGAAAGGTGAATATTTGACGAAACGAATGCATGTGGGAGTCCCAAACTGCACCGTGTACTATTATGTGTCCGTTTCTGTATACAGGGTTTTGATCAGTAGTATATTTAAATGAATTTGGATTGGATCCGTCCCACCCATATTTCACGGCATCTCTGTTAAGAAAATCGTGAAATGGTTCTTTGAATTGATCTTTCATATTATAATATGAAGCAGTAAGTGGATCATAATCGCAATTGGAGAAATGAATAAATTCTGGAACGCCATCGGCACGTATTCCTGCAAGGTGAAATCCTGAAGGTTCATTAACCAAATATTGTTTATACGTTCTCAGGTTTATTTCATCACGTAATCTATTTGCAAAATCCATTAAACTTGGTGCAGAGTGTTGATGCCGGATAAAATTCGGCAGCCATGTACACAGTAATTCACCACCGCCCTTGGCATTCTGGACATTTGCTAAACCCCAAAATGAAACTGTTGCATTAAGATATTCTATCCTGAATAATTTTTTACCTTTTGGATATTTTTTTTTGGGATTTTTTTCAGCGCCGATTGTCAGTCTGTTGTCTGCATATGAAATTATAACCGGATCATCTGTACCTTTATCTAAATAAATCTCGTTGGCAATTAGAGTCATACATTTTTTGTTTGAGTGGTTATCGAGGTGTAACAAAGTTATCCAAAAAAGCTGTATATTTGGAGCGTTGTTAAATATGTTCTTCTATACTTAAAGATGTTGATCCTCAAGGGTCTGTTATGAGTGACTGTATCACTCTCTGTTAATAATGTTAGATGGCTATATCAGCCTGCCGGCAAGAGCTGGATTATATTAAGATTTACTAATTTAATCATTCTGGTATGAATGAATTATTCATGTGGATTGTATGCTGCACGGCTGTGGCAGGATCCACTCAGGTTGTGGTAAAGGTTAATGTGCAAATTACCTCCAGGAAGAAGAATAAAACTGGGAAGAAGCGCAGAAAGAAACTGAAATAAGCATAGTGCAAAAGCACAAAAAGACCTGTAAGGAAACTTACAGGTTTTTTATTATAAAGAGTAAAGAGAGGAGTTAACACCCAGTACTGATGGAGGTCTACAATCGTTACTACTAAGAACATGGAGTTAATTGAATTATTCTTACTTTTTTGGTATTTTGATACCCTTAACTTGCCGGAAAATCTGGCAAATACTTTTTTAAGTTTATAGATTTAAGTCAGCAACTTTAACCAACTTTCTTAATATGCTCGTTTACCTGGACTGGAATATATTTAGTAATATTAGAAATATAGGATCATCACACATGTCGTCGGAGGACAATCTTCTTTTCATGAAACTTCATCTGATGATCCTGAAAAAAACTATTCGTGTTCCTTATTCTAATGCTCACATTAATGATCTATTGAGAGGACATGCTAAGAACCAAAACTATACTGAAGGAGATCTTGAGATAATAAAGAGGTTGACCAATAATCTTTGTCTTACTCAGTATTGGAAGGAATCGGATGCGAGATGGCATTATAGAGATCCTAATGAATTTTTCTTTACGGCTTTAGATGACATCAACAGTATGCCGGATAAGTCATATACTGAGTTATTGAGCACAGAGGGATTGCCGGATATGACCTTCTACTATGAGATGATGCGAAAAGCAGCATTGCCGTCAGGATTTTCAGCTTTATATAAACAGGATCCTATTTTCTCTAAGATATATCCGAGATCAAAGGTCTCACCCAATATGTTGTCTCTCTGCGAGGATATATATGAGTTGACCAAAGCGATGAAAAAGGATTACCGGATTTATAAAGAACTTAAAATCTACATTGCCAAAATGAAGGCAAAAATGGGTAAGCAGGCTGCGGTAATAAACAAATTGGTTAAAGAGGATCAAACTCCTAAACAATTAACATGGAATGATGTATGGGAATCTACAGTAGCTGATGCTCAAAATAAAAATAAAATAAGTGAGAACCCGGTTTATCAAAAGATAACCGATACTTATGTTCGCATTAATTTTCAAGGGCACAAATCTGATGAGGTCTTTACCAATATGATTGATGATTCAATGCATGTATTTTATGGAGCACATTGTAACTATTTTGTTACACTTGACGATAGATGCCATTACAAGGCAGTAGAAACATATAAGAAGTTGGGTATAACTACTCAGGCACTGAAACCGAAGGATTTTCTTGATGAGATGAAAGCAAAAGGAATGATCTTTTAGCTAAAAATGAAACATTTTTCACTATTTTACGTATACATAGAGTCACAAATTTTACCTGCAGTATAGTATGCCAATTAATATCGTTCTTGATAAATCAGCTTTTCAATCATTCAATCACAATGAGCTCATCCTGCTCAATGGCTATTACCGCCATAACGTTACTCAAATCTTAAGTTTTGAAATAATAGGTGATCTTTCCAAAGAGGCTAAGGAAGGGAAAAAACCACCAGCAGAACAAGTTAAAATGTTAGCCTACAGATTATTTCCAGGAGATAATTTGATCAATGTACCATGTCATTTACTACCTGAACAAGAACTCCTAGGTAAAAGGGTTCCAATGGACGGAAAACCTATTATTGAATTGGAGAGGTATGTGGATCTGCCAGATGGCAACAAAGCAGTTCAACTTAAAGAAACTTTACTTGAGGTTGCAATTAGTAATTGGAAAAAAGGTGAATTCGTTGACCTGGATTTTGCAAACTCAGCCTCTTGGAGGGATCGTACTACAAATGCTGATCTTTTGGCTCAAGCTAAAGCACTATTAGGAGCATTTCCGTTTCTTAATAATCTCAAATCAATGGATGAGGTAAATGCATTTGTAGAAAAATTTATAGCTGATGAACAACAACAGGAGGCCATCTTAATGGGGGCAATTAAAAAATACGTGCACCATGAAGCCGAAAAATATAATGTGGTTCAAAGATGGTTTGCTACAGGTCGCCCAATGCTATCAGATTTTGCCCCTTATACGCTGTATTGTGTGAAGGTTGAAATGTTGTTTCAACTGGGAATATTGAATGAGCATATAGGAAATCGACCTACTAACCGATTGGATCTTCAATATCTTTATTACCTGCCCTTTTGTGATCTATTCTGTGCAAATGATAAGTTTTTTGACACCATGATTCCTTACTTGGTAAAAACCCCGGATCAGTATGTAAAAGGATCCATTTTAAAGGAAGATCTAAAACAGGCTTGGGTCAACATACATAACATGTCAGAGGAAGAACGTAAACCTTTTTATAGAAAACCAATCGTAGATGAAAATTCATTTACGTTTAAACTTTGGAACAAGTATTTCGACTATCCGGATAACCCAACTTTTTCTCATACTATGAGTGAAGAAGAAATGAAGGAGATGAGGCAAAATATGGAAGCATTTGAACAGAGCCTAAAATCCAACGGGAACGTCGGAATCAAAGGAGATGCTGATTTGATTGGGAGGGTAAGTTATTTAAGTAAGGATGATCCTTGTTTCATCTGTAACAGTGGGAAAAAACTAATCGAATGTTGCATGACTGAAGAGAAATTTGACGCGACCTTAAAAATGCAGGCTCAGGATTATGGTAACAACTCGGATGGAATTATGGTTGCACATCAGGAGTATAAAGGAAAAGATACCAATCCAGAATCGTAGTTTCCGGTTTTCCACATCTTAGTAATTAGAAACAGGAAACGAGAAAGAAGGAAAGGATATAGCTCAAGAGCTCTTTGGCATGTATTCCTTACAGGACAAAATTTAACGGATCAATACATATATATATCACTATACATCGCTTAAGCAAATGTCTGACTGACACGCTGAATTTTTTTTAGCTCTGATGGCTAAAAAATTCAGCTTTCATATCGTTTCCAATTCATCATTGGTTATAATCGAAAAATAAATTAATAAAATTTATTTAATTCTATAAATTAATTTCATTTTTCTCTATAAGAGAATGAATTGTTTATTTGAATGCTGCATCATATCCCCAACAGAAGCATTCTTTATTTTCATTACCTAAGTAACCTGGTTGTCTCTGTACAGCTTCAAAAACCTTATCACATGGTATCTTTGCTAATCGGGATTTCACCCGCTGTTGACCATGATAATATCCCTGGTTATAGTATTTTTCTTGGTCCAGATTACGGCATTTATCTTTTTGACCACCGCAACTGGCCAGGAATGTTAAAGTAGCTACCAGAGTGATCGGAATCTTTCTTTTCATAAAACGATAGTCATTTAAAGTGGGAAATCTTCGAAATAAATTTTCAGCTCACGTACATCTGAATAAACAGATGCATTTCGAACATGCCCTTCATAATGTCCGGAAATTAGATTTACGTTTACATTAGTAATTACAAAAGTATTGGTCAATGTTGAATCATAATTGAACATTAAACTATTGCCGTTGATAAGCCCGCCAAATGGATTTAAAGCAAACTCTTTGATCCCAGATGGGTTTGTACTGTAGGAAGGATTATATGCTCCTATAACGGAAACATATGTGCCGGGCTGAGGATTCAAGGAACCATATGAAAACACATGTATTCCTGCATTGAAACTATTATTAGGATCTGTGGCAGTTGCCGGATGATAAAATGAAACCGCCATATAGTTGTAGGCAACACCGTAATTACTGGTGTCATATGTTGCTGAAATATTGCAGTCGGATAAACTTAACGGATATGTATTCCCATCAAAGCAGACCATATTACCTGAAGGACTGCTGCAGCTAGCAGGAGGTGGTGGGAGACAAGAATTTGCAACTAACAATGTCAGACTCAGAGTAACAGCTAACTTATTCATCCTATAGAAAAAACATGCTATACTCAGCCCTTCTATAGCGGGTTATAAAAACAACACGGGCTGACAAGCTAGTCTACCGTAAGCGAGGTGGTTGCACACCCTTATACAAATAGAAAAAGCTCCGCCCGTGCTTAACGCACAGACATCTGCTTCTTCCTTGTATAATTTGAAAATTTGCAACCTTTCGCTTACAAGAAAATGCTTCTGCTGTCTAATATTTTACATGATAAAAATAAGCTTTATTCAGCAGTATCCAAAACGACCGAGTACCTGTATTTCATTAGGTTTCAACACATAATACTCCCAGGACTCCGATGAAGTGCTGGAAGTATTTCTATTCATATTGTTCATTTTATTACAGTCTTACCTTTAGGGAATATATGGCAGGATCTATTCTTGCACTTCGATTTGTTGAATATAGGTGCAACCGTGCTCTAAAGCTTCAAACAGATGAACCTGGAATATTCTATTCAGTTGATCCATAACATTTCCATTCATGATCCTTCGGAGTTCATCATTAGGATCTTGAATTCTTATTTTGGATTTTTCGCATTCCCAAACTTTGCTACATACCTCTACCAAGACAAATTCCTGATCAGTCAATCTATCATTATCGGATTCAATTACTTTAATTTTTAGCATAATGCATTTTTTATGGTTAATAATTGCGTTTCCTGTTTCTATTTACTTAGGCCTGAGAAACAGGAAACATTTAATGTGGAACTATAATTTGAAAAATTCATCTGGGTCTTCTTCTTCCGATTCCTGGTCCCAACCTCGTTCTTTGGCTTTATCAAAGAGTTTGGTAATACTACCTTTACTTTTAAACCCAATTTCATTCGCTATTTCATCATAATTCTTACCTTGCTTTTTCAGCATATTAGCGATATCAAATTTCTCCCGATCCCTATCTATCCCAGGACCTTTTACCAAAAGTTCAAATGGAACTCTTTTGCCCGTATCACTAAATGTTAACGTTACCTCATCCAGCCGAAGCATAATACTTTTCTGTTTATCTGATGAACTAAGATAATTACCCTTAACAATACAGAGATGGCGAAGATTTGCATCACTATTATCCATTCTAAACTCCATTACCAACCTCATCTTCGCCTCAAACGCTTGGCTGCCCAATAGATGATTTTTACTTGGAGTAATATATTCCGTTCGTTTCCCGGTGTGGTGTAGGAATAGAATCAAACACTGATGCCTTAAAGCCAAATTATGAAATGATTGCAACCATTGTCTAACACTAGTAGAGTCATTTAGCTTTCCGTTGAAAAGGTCCCCAAAACAATCGATAACTACCAGATCCGTTTTTTTATCATGTAACTTTTTTTCCAGCGATTGCAATAGATTTTCGGAGTAAAAAATGAACTCCAATTCTTCAAGGAGATCCGGGCTACACGACTGAGCCTGTTTTTTAAGATATTTCTTTGTTTCGGATTCTAAGTCTTCAGTGATAACACAAAGAGCTCTATGGTGCTCGGCATTTATTCTGCGTCCCAAAAATTCTTTCTGTTTTGTTACAATTGCAATTGCAAACTGTCTAAGAAAAAGACTTTTGCCGGTATCACTTGATCCAGCAATACAGGCCAAGCCAACTTTTTGCATCATCCCTTCAACTAAAAACATTGTTTTCTCAGATGGCTCTTCCATCAATTGTTTACCTGTTTTTGTTACATCTGGAAATTTAATCTGATTTTTATTAGTTCCCATTTGTGTAGCCCTCCTTGTTGTAATTTATTAGAATTAGTAAATGATCTGGCTCCATGCCAAACTTTTGAGAAATGTTTACGATAGCCAGGTTACCTACATGTACCTGGTAAGGAATAGTTTTTAAAAAGAATTCTAATTTCATATCTTTACAGCCATCACAGTGTAAAAAATTTGAGGGAATAAAAGTTTTCATTATACTTTATTCCCTTTCTTTTTTAGATATTCATCCGCATCTGCTGCAATTTCGCTAACGGTTTTCTTTCTTCCGGCTTTTAAATAATCAATTAAATCAGACTGTGAGAAATAACATCTTTTTGAACGTTTCATTACAGGTAATTCTCCTTTAGATATGAGAGAATATACCGTGGGAACGGAAAGACTCAAAAACTTGGCAGTATCTTTTACTGTTAAAAGTTTATCAACCGGATCACTAGTTGATGTTTCCTTTTCTGAATGCTTTAGATCAAGCAATAAGCCTTCAATATTATTCAGCCTTGCCTCAATTGTTTCAAATGGATTTGTCATTTTTTGCTGTATTTAAATTTACACAGCAAACATCGGATAGTGAAGGCGGTTGAACTGGTGCGAACCAGTTCTAATCTGGCTTAATACTTTTCAATCTTTGCCAATAAAGTATTTAGCTCATCAGTGGCTTTGGTTCTTGGAGCTCCTGTTAGCAGCTTTATTACGTTTTCTATCCGCTGCGCTTGGTTTGAATCTATTTTATGACCAGTAGATCCAATCCTATCGTTTGTTTTACGATAGCGGTTAAATTCTTGAAGTAATTTTTTACCTGAAGTATGTCCAAATATCCTTGCAATTTCATCCATATTTTCAGAGGTTATAAGATCATCGTTATAATTGTATAAAAGCGCAATTTCTTTTAAGGATAGTTTTTCCAGAGAATACTTGCCCCAATCCGGCTGTTCTAAATCTTTCTGAGGAGTTAATTCGGCATCTTCCCATTGACTTAATTGATCAAGGTATTCATTATACCAGTCTTCAATGATTAGAAAACAACTCAGTAGGTCAGTGTTAACCTTAACTACATTTTTCAGAAGTGCAAGAAAGTAATATGTAAAGGTAGATCGATACTGATCGTTCAATGGTAGCTTTTTAATGTAGTCCAATGCCACTAGTGGCTGGTGTTTGTTATTAGTAATATAGTTTAATGCCTGATACTGCTGATTGAAAAATTCGAGCATATCTATCCCTTCATCATTAATGCTACCTGGCAATTTGAGCCTTAGGTAAATTTTTACATTAATGGGATCGAATAGATATTCGTCCAGATTATTCTTTGGAGTAAAATCATTGTTATTCATGTTGTCAATTTAAGAATTATATATCCAAATGTATTAGGTCAGCAGCTTTACGTTTAGTTGGATTAATTACTTTAGCATAAACCTGAGTAGTTCTTATATTTTTATGGTCCAATAATTTCGAAACCGTATATAGGTCTGATCCCAAACTCAATTGAATAGTAGCATAGGTGTGTCTCAATCCATGAAAATTAATATCTCTAACACCAGCTTTGGCAAGCCATATATGAAAATGATAATATCGATCTCTATTGTTTAAACCAATAAAAACTTTGTCTGCAGGCTGTTGACGTTCACCAAGCAATGTAAATGCTTGTTTAGAAATTGGCAAATAATTATTACCGCCAGTTTTTTGTCTTTTATGAGGTATATAATATCCATATTCGTTTGAATGATGTACCTCACCCCAGGTTAGATTTTGAATCTCCTTAAATGCCATTCCTGTAAGAGCGGAAAATAATGCTGCTCTTTTTAGCAGTGGATTAGGGCAATCAGTATTGGCTAATATGTTTAGCTCCTCTAATGTAAGAAATTGAATCTCTGTTTCTGCAGGCTTGACTGATTTAATCTTCGCATTCAGATCAGTTTGCAAATATCCATCTTTATATGCCTGCTTTAGCGCAGCCTTTAATTTGTTGAAATAAGATACTGCTGAATTTTGTGAAAGCGAAACTTTAGTACTCTTGTTGCTTTTAGTAGTTAATAAATACTCCTTGAATCCTTCACAGAACCTTTCATCTAGATCAATAAATTTCAATTTCCCACCAGTGTATTTTTCTAGGTAGTGTGATGCTGAGATCCAGTTATCATGATTAGAAGCTTGTCGTTTTTCTGCCAATTGATTAAAATAATCTATGAAGGATAATTCACCTCTTTCTCTGATTAATAATTGAGCCTTTTCATAACCGGTATAAATTTCCGGTTTATTTACTTGGTTATCTTTTTTCTGACGGATTTGCTCCGCAAGTATTTCCGTTTCTTTATTATGCTGTTTGTCGATAGGAGTCTTAGGTTTATCAAATGTATATAATCCTAAAAATTCCCTACGTGTTGATATCCCAGTTTTGGGATTTGGTATTGCCGGGTAAAAGTCTAAATAATAACTGTGTCTATCACCCGAAATTGCTTTTGATCTTAACTTTACTTTTATCATTTGCTTAATAAATTATCAATTGTTGTTTTATGAACATAGGTGAACCAACCTTTGCGGATCTTGGGAACCTTATTCCTTTTAATTATTGCATTTAAACCATTGTATGATACTCCATACTTCTCTTGTACATCTCTTATGTCGTAGCAATCATTTAACTCAAGAGGTGTTTCTATTTCTTCTTTCTTATTTTCTATAATAATTTCCTTTACAGGATCAAATAACTGTTCAATATCAACTCGCCTTATTCTTGTCATTCTTTGGGATAAATTAACTGCGTTAATTGTACCCTGTTCAATGGAGTAGTAAACTGTCCTGATAGAACAATTAAGTAACTTTGCTACTTCACGAGCGGTAAGGAATTCTTTTGACTTCAAATCTTCAATTGGTTTTGTTTTAATGTTTTCAGTCTCCTGGTTACTGCCATCAATTTTGGTATTTCTTTCCCTAACCTTATATGCTTTTTGAGCGCACTTATGGCTACAAAACTTAGTAGTAGTTTTTTGTGCTGTAAACTCATTCTTACAATGTTGACAGATCCGTTGTACCTTGAAAGTTGAACTCATTAAATGTCTTTTAGTATCCTTTAGTGTATTTAAGTGCAATTATTAGCCTAAAAAAATGAGCTGAGGTACAAAATTCACCACTCAACTCATTCGAGGTACATCAAAGGTACAAAATGCAGCAAAAAGATCAGATAAAAACCAAGAAGAAAGTTTTTAATAATTATCATGTACCACCTGTGAATACTGGTGATATGGGTGTTTATTATACGTTTGTTATTTGTTTGTTTTGTGATGCTTACTTTCCGATACAAAACTTGCTAAAAATATAATCCAGCAAGTCTTCCACGTCCACTTCACCGGTAATAGTTCCTAAGGCAAATAAAGATTGGCGGATGTCCATGGCGAGAAGATCACCGGTAATTCCAGTTTCCAAACCGGTCAACACTTTGTCAAGGCTTTTTCCTGCCTGCAACAATGCTTCGTAATGTCGAACATTGGCAACAATGATCTGCTGGTCTTGTAAATCATTTCCTATGGCTTTCAGGTAAAGCTGGTCGGTGAGCTGGTGAATATAATTGGGTTGCTTGGCCGAAATATATAAATGGTTAGCTGGAATAGCATCTTCCACAAATTTTCTCAGGTTATCGTACATCTTTTCTACTTCGTCTCTTTTGTTAGCCAGAATGATGAGTTGAAGATCGGGATGTACTAATTTAGCCAGGTCCGCATTTACCTCATCTTGCGTCATTGTGGTAGCATCATAGAGGTAGATAAGGACCGAACTCTTTTTTATTTCGTCATAGGTTTTTTGTATACCAATGGCTTCAATGGTATCAGTGGCTTCCCGGATCCCGGCAGTATCGATCAACCTGAAGGCCACCCCATTCACATGTAATATTTCTTCAATGGTATCACGGGTGGTGCCTGGAATGGGAGATACAATGGCCCTTTCTTCTTTGAGCAATGCATTCAGTAAAGTGGATTTACCTGCATTAGGTCTTCCTGCAATCACGGTTTGAATTCCGTTTTTGATCACATTCCCCAGCTTAAAGGAAGCTTTGAGTTCATGGATCACTGTGTTTATTTTTTTGACCGTCTTTTTAAGATCTTCCCGATTCGCAAATTCTACATCTTCTTCTCCGAAATCAAGTTCCAGTTCGATCAATGCGGCAAACTCAATCAATTTTTCGCGAAGTTTTTTTATTTCGGTACTAAAACCCCCTTTCATTTGGTTGAGGGCAATATCATGACTGGTTTTACTTTCTGATACGATCAGATCCGCCACCCCTTCTGCCTGACTCAGATCCAATTTACCATTAAGAAAAGCACGCCGGGTAAATTCTCCGGGCTCTGCCAACCTGGCTCCTTTTTCAATCAGGATCTCCAGTGCTCTTTGCAGAATATAAGGAGACCCATGAAAAGAAAATTCAACACAATCTTCACCCGTATATGAATGAGGGTTTTTAAAAACAGAAACCAATACTTCGTCCAATATTTCTTTTCCATCTTTAAATTTTCCAAAAAGTATGGAATAGCCTTTGGATGACTTAACAGCTTTTTTCCCTTTAAATACCGAATCGGCCAAAAAAGCTGCTTGGTTTCCAGATAGACGAATAACACCAATCGCACCTATTCCCGGAGGAGTTGCGATCGCTGCAATTGTATCTGGATTTTTATTCATCCCCACTTCCATATTTACCTCAATATTCCGCAAATTTCTCATTAAAAAGTAGAAATTCAGTTTTATTGCTGATTATTAGGTATTTCAGCTGGGTATATGCCGGGGATCACAAAAAATGACATGAAATACATATGGTGCGGAGGGCCCCTTTATAACCAGCTCATTTTCAGATATATTATTTTCAAAATGGTTTTTATTAGTCGCCAAGTTCTCCGTACTTTTGCATATTATATTTTAAGACAAATGATTATGAGAAGAATTCTTCTTTTTACCGCAATGATTGGTTTAGCTACCAATTTTCTATGGTCACAAAATGTGGCGATCAATACAACCGGTGTGGCAGCGAATGCCAGTTCTATGCTGGATGTAAATGCAACCGACAAAGGAATTTTAATTCCCCGGGTTGTTTTGAGTGCAACCAATGTGGCAGCACCCGTTGCAGGTCCGCTTACCTCATTGATGGTATATAATACAGCAACTGCCGGTGCAGGAGCTTTCGCAGTAACTCCCGGATATTATTATTGGGATGGAACACAATGGTTGAGAATGTTGAATACAGGTAATGCCTGGTTAACAGGTGGAAATTTTGGTACCAATGTGGCTACCAATTTTGCAGGGACCATGGACAATATGTCGTTCGCTATACGAACCAATAATTTAGAGCGTGCCCGGATCACGAATGGCGGTCAATTTGTAGTGAACAATACTGTGCCGATCGCCGGGGATGTTTTTTCAGCCTATGCAGCGGGTACTAACTATGCCGTAAATGGATATGCAACAGGTTCTGGGGATGCAGGATATTTTCAAAACACCGGAACTGCGAATGCTGTAACAGGTGTTGTAACGGGGACTACCGGAAGTGCTGGACAATTTACAACTATGACCGGTGCCAATAACATTTCTACAGTGGATATTTATAACCAAACAGGCACAGCACCTGCGGTTATTATCCGTACGGATCTGGCCAATGCCGGTGCCGACGGAATGGAGTTTGATGTTAACGGAGCCGCTGCAAAAAGAGGGATCGATATGTATGTGGATGTAGCAGTAACCGGTATCGGAATGGCTGTTTTTCATGATGGAACCAATCGTTGCTTAAATGTGCAGCAGCAAAATGCGGCTAATACCCAACCAGCCATCTTTGCATCCGTTGCCGGAAATGCCAGGATCATCAATGCCCAATCAACTTTTGCAACGCATACAAGTCAAATAGGATTTTTTAGTCAGGGATCTACCGGTCTTGTAACCGCGACCTATGGAAATGCGGCAGCGGTTTGGGGGCAGAGTTCAGGGATCAGAGGTGGAGTATTTTTAGCGGCAGGTGCTTCGGTTAATAACACTTGTTTACAGGGAAATTATTCTGGTGCTGCCGGAAACTATGATGGTATAGGTGTATTAGGAACTTTTGCTCCTGCTGCTCTATATGGATATGGTGTAGTTGGACAAGGAAACTGGTATGGTGTATTTGCCAATGGTGATTTAGGTGCAAGTGGAATTAAACCTTTCATGATCGACCATCCATTGGATCCCGAAAATAAATATTTAAAACATTTTGCATTGGAATCGGATGAAGTATTGAATATGTACAGAGGCAATGTAGTATTGGACGCGAATGGAGAAGCTGTTGTAGAATTACCAGGTTATTTCCATGCCATCAATATTGACTTCTCTTATGTATTAACTCCCATTGGAGCACCAGCCAATATGTACGTAAAAACTGAGATCGATGCAACCGGTAAGTTTACGGTGGCAGGTGGTACTGCAGGCATGAAAGTTTCCTGGTATGTATATGCCCAAAGGAATGATCCTTATGTTCAACAAAATCCTGAAAAACTCATCGTGGAATTTGAAAAACGTGATTATGACAAAGGACTGTATTTACAGCCTGGTGTATATAATCAACCCATTGAAAAAGGAATTTTCTACAGATATAAAGCCGGTGATATGCAGTTAACGGAGGATCCTGCTCAAATGAGCAACCAAAGAGAAGAGAAAACGGTTGAAATTAAAAAATAAGAACATCCATTAAATATTCAAGAGGCCGTCTGGGTTCAACCTGGACGGCCTCTTTGTTTAAATTATCCCCTTATTTAAGTTGCTTTTTTAGGGGATTCCGCTTATTTTCGTCCCTCATTAAATAAAAGCTATGAGTGTATTAGTCAACAAGAATTCAAAAATACTTGTGCAGGGTTTTACCGGTAAAGAAGGAACTTTCCATGCAGAGCAGATGATTGCGTATGGAACCAATGTGGTAGGTGGAGTTACACCGGGAAAAGGAGGGCAAAACCATTTGGGAAAACCTGTTTTCAATACGGTTGAACAAGCGGTAAAAGCTACCGGGGCTGATGTATCCATTATTTTTGTTCCACCACCCTTTGCTGCGGATAGTATCATGGAGGCGGCTGATGCAGGTATAAAACTGATCGTTTGTATTACAGAAGGCATTCCTACCAAGGATATGATCAATGTAAAAGAATATATTAAAAGCCGTAATTGTCGTTTGATCGGACCGAATTGTCCTGGTGTAATTACTGCGGATGAAGCCAAAGTGGGTATCATGCCTGGTTTTGTTTTCAAAAAAGGAAGAATTGGGATCGTTTCAAAATCTGGCACACTTACCTATGAAGCTGCTGACCAGGTGGTAAAAGCAGGATTAGGTATTTCTTCGGCCATTGGCATTGGTGGAGATCCAATTATTGGGACATCTACCAAAGAAGCAGTTGAATTATTTATGAATGATCCGGATACGGATGGGATTGTAATGATCGGTGAGATTGGTGGAGGAATGGAAGCAGAAGCTGCCCGTTGGATCAAAGAACATGGCACCAAACCTGTGGTTGGATTTATTGCCGGCCAAACTGCACCTCCGGGTCGCCGCATGGGACATGCAGGTGCCATTGTAGGAGGAAGTGATGATACTGCAGCAGCCAAAATGCGGATCCTAAAAGAATGTGGAATTACTGTAGTGGTTTCACCCGCTGAAATTGGAAAAACAATTGCTGAGTTGATAAAAGTTCCAGCGTAAACAGTTTAATATATTTCATTTTGTAGCGACGGGCGATTGCCCGTCGCTATTTTTTTATGCCATTTTTTTGGGCGCCTTTTCGGGTGTTCCGCTATATCTTTTCAGATGCCAGAGGTCAGTGCCCAGATATCAGCGAAGGAATGGGAGAAAAACGTCTGAGTACTGACCTCTGGCATCTGAAAAGGATGCCGCCTGCCTGCCGAAGCGCAGGCCTGCAACATGGCAGGCAGGCTTCACCCCCGGGCGCTTACGTCTTATTAAAAATTGTACCTTTATCTCAATAAATATTTGCATCCTATGTCACATTTAATTGCCCCCTCAGTTCTCTCTGCCGATTTTGGAAATCTGCAACGCGATTGTGAAATGCTCAACAGATCTGAATGTGATTGGTACCATGTAGATATCATGGATGGAGTATTTGTACCGAATATGTCGTTTGGCTTTCCGGTATTAAAAAGTATCCAGCAACATGCCAAAAAACCGTTGGATGTGCATTTAATGATCGTGGATCCCGACAGGTACCTGGAAGAATTTAAAAACTTTGGAGCCACCAATATTACGGTACATATAGAGGCGTGTACCCATTTACATCGGACCATACAAAAAATAAAAGCATTGGGATGTAAAGCGGGTGTTGCTTTAAATCCACATACATCTGTATCTCTATTAGAAGATATTATATGTGATCTTGACCTGGTGATCCTGATGAGTGTGAACCCCGGTTATGGTGGACAGAAATTTATTGAGAACACCTATATGAAAACCCATAAGCTAAAGGACATGACGGTTAGAAAAAATTCTGAAGCATTGATAGAAATTGATGGGGGAGTGAACCAGGAAAACGCCAGTAAATTGGTAGATATAGGTGCAAATATACTGGTGGCCGGTAATTTTGTTTTTTCCTCCGCCGATCCGGTGGCGACGATAGCAGCGTTGAAGAAGCTGTAATAGGGTTAAACCGTCAGTTAAAACTGACGGAAATAAATGAACCGAATAGATTTAACTCAACACCTTCTTCACCAAATCGGCAGCTTCCTGCAATTCAATCGCTGAAAATACTTTTAACCCGCTTTCATCAATGATCTTCTTGGCTTCTACAGCATTGGTCCCTTGCAATCTTACAATTATAGGAACCGTTATATTCCCCATATTTTTATAAGCATCCACAATTCCTTGTGCTACACGATCGCAACGTACAATACCTCCAAAAATATTGACGAGGATCGCTTTTACATTCGGGTCTTTTAAAATGATATGGAAGGCTTGTTCTACACGATTTGCATCCGCGGTTCCACCTACATCCAGGAAGTTGGCAGGTTCTCCACCGCTTACTTTGATAATGTCCATGGTAGCCATCGCTAATCCTGCTCCATTTACCATGCAACCTACATTTCCATCTAATTTCACATAATTCAGGTCATGTTCAGCTGCTTCTACTTCCGTTGGATCTTCCTCGCGGGTATCACGCAGAACTTCCAGATCAGGATGACGGAACAATGCATTGTCATCCAGGTTCACTTTTGCATCTACGGCGATAATTTTATTGTCGGATGTTTTTAATACAGGGTTGATCTCAAACATAGAAGCATCGATATCTATAAAAGCGCTGTACAATGCATTCACAAATTTGATCATGCTTTTATAAGCTTCTCCTGTTACTCCCAAATTAAAAGCGATCTGGCGTACCTGAAATTGTTGCAAGCCTACTTTAGGATCTATTTCTTCTTTGAAGATAAGGTGGGGGGTTTTTTCAGCCACTTCTTCAATATCCATTCCCCCTTCAGTGCTGTACATAATAATAAAACGTCCCGTGGCACGGTTGAGCAATACACTCATATAATATTCCTTAGGTTCAGATTCTCCTGGATAGAATACATCCTGAGAGATCAATACCGAATTCACTTTTTTACCATCAGCCCCTGTTTGTTTGGTTACCAAGGTCATTCCAATAATTTTGGATGCCCAGTCTTTTACTTCATCCAGATTTTTGGCCAATTTTATACCACCACCTTTTCCACGTCCACCGGCATGAACCTGTGCTTTTACCACATGCCATTTGGTTCCGGTTTGGGCAGTTAATTTTTTGGCAGCCTCAACAGCTTCATCTGGGGTATTGGCAACAATTCCCTCCTGAATGGCAACGCCATATTTCTTGATGATCTCTTTACCTTGATATTCGTGGATATTCATATAATTCGTGATTTTAGAGGAAACAAAATTAGTTGATTGGGGGTAATAAGCAAATCCATGTGGATAAATGCTCAAACCCAGGCCAATAGCGGCCTATGACCGGAGGCCCTACCAGGGAGGGGACCAGAGGGCCGGAACAGCCAGCCACCAAAGATAAACTCATAGTCATTTAGAAAGCTAAGTAGCTTTCCACCGATAGCTTAAAGAGAGATAAAATAGAATAAACTACTTTTTCTTTTTACCGAATAGGTTTTTGAAAAATCCACCCACTTCTTCTGCCGCTCCACCAACTCCGCTTACATCCACCCCTAATTGATTGCTCAATTCATCTTCCACTCTTCCAGTAGCCTCATCTTTAGCGGCGTTTTTTACTTCATCCTTTACGGTGTCTTTTACCTGTTGTTTAAAAGATGGATGAACATCATATCCAAAATGTTTTCCTACATCTTCAGCAGTCACATCAATATTGATTTTTTTTGCCTCCGCCACAAACTCATTGCAATAACCTCCATAATTTTGAGATGTTTGAAAGGTGGTGAGTTTGGTGGTAATGGCTTGATCAGCGTTAAAATGGTTGTGTGCTTTGGTGATTTTTTCGGTTGTAGTTTCCATGATTTGATTTGGGTATTTGGGTTAATGGGTTAAAACTAAGAAAAAATATCTTTCATTTTGTCAAAAAATGTTCTGTCCTTTTTATCTGCCGAAGGCTGAAAGTTTTGCGAATTTTTTAATTGTTCCAGCATCTTTTTTTCTTCGCTGCTGAGTTTTTGAGGGGTATATATATTTACAATAATAAGTTGATCACCCCGGCCATATGCATTGATGCTGGGCAGTCCTTTGCCTTTGAGTCTCAATACTTTTCCGCTTTGAGTACCTGCATCTACTTTGATCTTGGCCTTTCCACCCAGGGTTGGAATCTCAACTGAGGTTCCCAAAGCAGCATCCGAAAAATTCAAGGCCAGGTCGTAAATAATATTCTGTCCATCACGCTTAAAATGTTGATGTTCTTCTTCTTCTATTACGATCAATAAATCACCTGGTAAGCCTTTTCTGGGTCCGGCATTTCCTTTTCCACTCATGCTTAATTGCATATCATGTTCAACGCCGGCTGGAATTTTTATTTCCACCACTTCTTCTCCACGCACCACACCATCCCCAAAACATTTGTTACACTTATCGGCAATCACGGTTCCTTCACCACCACAGGATGGACATGCGGTTACCGTTTGCATCCTTCCCAAAATGGTATTTTGTATTTGTGTAACCTGGCCACTTCCATTACAAGTGGAACATGACCTTACGGCCGTACTATTTTTTGCACCGGTGCCACTGCACGAATCACAAACCACATATTTATTGATCTTCACTTTTTTCGTAGCTCCATCAGCCACTTCTTCCAGGGTAAGTTTTACTTTAATACGTATATTGGATCCGCGGTTTACATGTCTTCTTCTGCTGCTGCGTGAACCTCCACCACCGAAACCGAATCCACCGAATATATCTCCGAACTGATCGAAAATATCTTCCATATTGTTGTAGCCACCACCACCATGGCCTCCGCCACCTGAATTGCTCATTCCTGCATGACCATATTGATCATACCTGGCTTTTTTATTGGGGTCGCTTAATACATCATACGCCTCTGCAGCTTCTTTGAATTTTTCTTCAGCGGTTTTATCACCAGGATTTTTGTCCGGATGATATTGTAAAGCTTTTTTCCGATAAGCTTTTTTGATCTCATCAGCGGAGGAGGCTTTTGTAATACCTAATATTTCGTAGTAATCTCTTTTTGCCATCTCATTTAAATATAGACTACCACTTTCGGATAGCGAATGATTGTATCATTAAGTTTATATCCTTTTTCTACCACATCCAGGATGGTACCTTTTTCTTTATTTGAAGGAGCCGGTAGTTGAGTAATGGCTTCATGCTGGTCGGGGTCAAATTTTTCTCCCACAGGATTCATTTCGACTAACCCTTTTTCGCCAAGAGAGTTTTTTATTTTAAGAAAGATGAGCTGAATGCCTTGTTGCAATGTTTCTTTATCTGAGGATTCAAAATTTTTGACAGCCCTTTCAAAATCATCCATTACTGGAAGAATAGTTTTGATCACATCGCTTCCGGCTGTTTTGATCAGGTCTACCCTTTCCTTCGCATTCCGTTTACGGAAATTATCGAATTCACTGAAAAGCCGAAGATAATTATCATATAATTCGGCATACTTTTCCTCTGCCGTTTTTTCGGTAGCTCCTGTCGTTTTACCTGTCAGATCTTCAGTTTTGTCCACAATTTCTTCTGAATTCTCTGAGTTTTTATCAGATTTCTCCATGTTTTCGTCCTGCTCGTTAATGATTTCCTCTTTGTTCATGGTATATTTTGCCTTTTCTGGGGCAAATATAGTGAACAAAGACTTTGCCGAAGCCAGCTACAAAGACAAAATGGCAGTTTATCTGGTTCTGAGCATGATGCGGAAGGTGGTTCCCTTGCCTAGTTCGCTCTGTTTTACGAAGATTTTTCCCCTATGGTATTCGTCAACAATCCGTTTGGTTAGCGAAAGTCCAAGTCCCCAGCCTCTTTTTTTGGTAGTATAACCCGGCCGGAAGATCATTTTATGCTGGTTCTTAGGTATCCCTTTACCGGTATCACTTATATCGATCACACAATACTCACTCTGAAGGCTTATTTCAATGGTGATTGCTCCAGCTCCGGCAATAGCATCAATCGCATTCCGTAACAGGTTTTCAAGCACCCATTCGAACAAGGGCCTATTGAGTGGAAGCAGGGTTTGTTCTTTCAGGCGGTTCTGGTATTCGTAAGTGATCTTTCCACTGGTTCGTAATTTCATATACGCAATGATGCTCGATAGCACCTCATCAATATTTTCGGATTTCAACTCAGGTGTTGAGCCGATCTTACTGAACCGTTCAGTTACGATCTGCAACCGGGCAATATCTTTTTCAATTTCGGATATGGCCTCAGGTTCAACGTTTTTTAATTTCAATATTTCTACCCAGCCCAGCAGGGAAGAGAGTGGAGTGCCTAATTGATGCGCAGTTTCCTTACTCATTCCCACCCAAACCTGGTTTTGTTCCGAACGCCTGGAGGTGCTGAATAAGAGATATGAAATAACCAGAAAAATACCAATGATGGCCAGGAATATAAATGGGAAATAACGAAGTAATCTTAATACATAAGAATTCATATAATATATATAATTCGTATTTCCTTTCGAGAGTTCCACCTTCAGCATGTTATGCCCTTTCATTTCATCAATCAGATCTTTTGAATTGATCTCCGGACCAAGACCTAGTTCTTCAATATTCCCATAAGCAATGACGCTGTCTTTCGTTTCGTTGGTGATAATTACCGGAACCGAAGCAGAATTGATCACAGTTTCAGAAATAAAGGATTTCACCAGATCGTCGATGGTTATCTTTAACTCTGAATAGATATAAGAATCATCATAATACAGGAATTGTGTTTTGTTTACACCAAGGGTATTATAAGAAACATCAACGGGAGGATTTTTTTCTTTGAATTTTTGAAGCAAAGAGTACAGGTAAGTGGTGTCTTTCATTTTATCCTCCGGGACATTATTCACGAACTGAATCTTGCCATTCTCATCGGTAATGATCACCGGAATGGTTTTGTTATTGGAAATGATCCTGGAGGCCCAGTAAAAGTCTCCGTCTATATCAGCTTGTGCTATGTATTTGCTTGCCTCTGCCCATAGTTCAATGTTTTTTCGGTCATCAACTTCAAATATTTTAAAAATACTATCTGTTTTATGAACTAATTTGGCTCGATTCGCCACCGCTTCGGCCCAAAGTTTTACTTTTTCCTGTTCCTGTTTGGCGATTTTGTTCACCAGGTAATTGGAATAGATAAGTGTGCCAATAACAATCACCAAGGCCGAAATCCCAAGCCAAAGTTTCCAACGGTTCTTTTGCTGATAAATATTCATACTCAATTGAGAATGCTAAAGTAAACAATAATATAGTTTTTACATAACCTGAAACGCTTGGTATTCAAATAGATTGTGATCTCTTATATAATTCCCACAAATAAATATTGATTAAGTTAATATTGTATAATAGGCCTGACGCATGTTTGCTAATTTATTAACTTGAAGTAAAATCACCCGTTGGTATGAAGAAAACTGGAACAAAGAAATGGTTCAGGATATGGATAGGGTCCATGGGGGTGATGGTCTTACTATTCATGTTTGCTCACTTTTTTTTGAGCAGGTATGTCCCGTCACTCATTCGAAATAAGATCAACCATCTGGTAGTGGATGGTTCTGATAGTTTATATACCTGTTCTATTGGCCAGGTTAGTTTCAATATATGGCAGGGAAAAGTAACGATCGACAATTTGCTGATCCAAATAGACAGTGCAAAATATAAGGAACGAAAAGCTATTGGGAAACTTCCACCCATGACTTTCGATATCCATTTGTCTAAAGGTTCAATTACAGGATTGCAAATATTTTCGCTGATCTTTCACAAAAAAATAAATATTCACACCATCCGGGCGGATGAAGCAAATATTTCGCTTTGCAGGCAGTATAAAGAGGTGAAAAAAAAGCCGGTTCCAACTGAAGAATCGCTGTGGAAAATTTTAAGACCTCATATTATGGGGATCTATGTCGACAGGATCTTATTGGATAAAATTAAATTTACGTATTGGTATTCGGAAGACAAGGAGGATATTTCCTTTGCATATGAAAATTGCTCAGCCAACCTTGAGCATATCCGTATTGATAGTATCGGATCGGCCAATTCTTCCAGGATATTATTTACCGAGGATATCGCCGTTAAATTTATTGGAGTGAACTATTTTACCCCTGATTCTATCTATAACCTAACCATTGATACCTTGGCTTATTCTTCCTTTTTGCAAAAATTCCAGGTAAAAAATTTCAGAATGGATCCTCTGATGTCGATGGAAGAAATTACCAGAAGGCATGGAATGCAGTTGGATGTTTTTAAGACAGATATACCCGATCTGATGGGGATAAATTTCAAGATCGAGAAAATATTTACAGAGAATGAATTATGTTTTGATACAATTGTTGTGAAAAAGGCATATGTAAATATTTGTAGAGACCGAACTGCACATCAAGATTCTTCTTCGCAATTGGGGAAATATCCTATTGAAGTATTATTGAAAGCACCGCTTGCCATCAGGGTCCCTTTAATTGTATTGGACGATGCCGAAATACATTATATAGAAAGACAGAAATTAAGCCTTCAAAAAGGAGATGCTTTTTTTACCCATGTAACAGGTACGGTATCAAATATTACCAATCACCTGGGGGATATCGAAAAAGACAATCATCTGAAGATAGACTTGCATGGTTTTTTCCTGAAGAATGCTCCACTCAAAGTGAAATTTGACTTTGATCTCGCTTCGGCGGAAGGAAAATTCACTGGTTCGGCCGACTTAGGAGCGATGAAGGTGGAGGAGTTAAATACCGTTTTAATCCCTTTTGGGAATGTGTATATGAAAAGTTTGGATATTCATGAAGGGCATTTTAGACTATCAGGGGATAATAAAGGGGTGACGAGTACTGTGAGGCTTTTGTACGAAAAAATGAATATCCAGATTTTAAAGGTGGATCCTAAAACTCACGAAGCAAAGGAGCAACCCTTCGTTACCTTTTTTACTAACCTTACCGCTATTCGTACAAGCAATCGGGTTGGAGATAAAGAGGTGATTGGCGAGAATATTTATGTGGTACGAAAAAGGCGCCAACCTTTTAGCAACCTGGTTTGGGAAGCCTTTTTTGAAGGATCCAAAAAAGTAGTGTTGAAAGTACCCGCCAAAGATCTCAAAGTGGAAATGTAAGGCCCTCTCAAGGCCGATTCCTGAAGTTGTTGACTAATTAACGATGTGTTGTGGAAAGAAAAAGTAAGATCAACAGAATGGTGCAGTTAATTATAGGATTTTTGTAACATGGGTAGGAGAGAAGACAGTTATAACAAGCGAAGATTAAGGATGGCTTACATTACTTCCGTTTTTAGCGTGACCATGGTATTGTTTGTTTTAGGTATTCTGGGCGGGATCATTCTTAGCGGAAAAAAGTTAGCTGAGCATGCCAGGCAAAATTTAAAATTACAGGTTTTGCTGGTTTATGGTATAGCGCCTGAAAAAGCCGCAGAGATCAAGGCATTTATTCAGGCGAACGAATATGTGGCAGATGTTCTTTTGATCAGCCCGGAGGAGGGCCTTGCTGAGTATAAAGAAAGAAAGGAAGAAGATCCTACTTTATTGTTAGGAGAAAACCCCATACCCACTACGTTGGAGGTAACCATCAAGCCCCAATTTGCCAATAATGAAAAGATTCCTGAAATAGAGGCAGCCATACTGGCCCAATATCCTGATGAGGTGGGGGAGGTTTATAAGGATGAAAACCTCATCAATGAAGTGAATTTTAATATTAATAGGATCAGCTATGTATTATTGGGAGTTTGCTTGTTATTATCGGTGATCATGATTGCTTTGATCAACAATACCATCCGGTTGGCGATTTTTTCGAAAAGATTTTTAATTAAAACCATGCAATTGGTAGGTGCTACGGGAAAGTTTATCCGCCAGCCATTTATCCGTACTGGGACTATCCAGGGGCTTATAGGCAGCCTTATTAGCAGTATAGCGTTGGTTTGTATATTGATCTGGGTGAAGACCGCTTTTCCGGATATTTTCAAACCGGAGGATTATACTTTATTCGGAGCCCTGATATTGGGTATTTTCGCCTTGGGGATGCTCATTTCATATATATCTACTCGTTTTGCGGTGCAGAAATTTCTGCGGCTAAAGATGGATGAGCTTTATTAGCCCTGGATTGTAGACATCCTTGGAGGGGAAAGGATGAACAGGCTTTATGTTTCCTCCATTTGTCTCACGATAGCTATTGGGACGGTGCTTTGTCAAAAAGTATTATATTTGTATCCTCAATTTAACTAATGGATCATGGCTGCTGAAAAAAAACCTTCACAAACAAAACCAGAGCGTAAATTCTTATTTGATATCAGGAATTATATTCTTTTTGGTGTAGGAGCTTTCCTTATTATAGCCGGGTTTATTTTAATGAGTGGTGGAGGCTCTACTGATCCCAATGTATTCAATCCTTCCATCTTCAGTTTTACCAGGATTACCCTTGCCCCTATTTTAGTTTTAGCAGGATTTGTGGTGAATATATTTGCCATCATGCTGAAGCCAAAACAATAAATAAATATTCATGGATGTTTATCAGGCAATTGTCCTTGCCATCATAGAAGGTATTACTGAGTTTTTACCTATATCCTCCACGGGCCATATGATCATTGCTTCTAATGTAATGGGTATTGCATCTGATGATTATGTAAAAATGTTCACCGTCTCCATCCAATTCGGAGCCATATTTTCTGTTATTCTCCTGTATTGGAAAAGATTCTTTCAATCCACCCGATTCTATTTGAAATTATTCCTTGGTTTTTTACCCGCCGGGGTTGTTGGATTTTTGCTCAATGATTATGTAGATGCATTGCTTGAAAATGCGATCGTAGTAGCCATTACTTTACTCGTTGGTGGGATCTTTCTGTTATTTGTAGATAAGGTTTTCAAAAAGAATGAAGGCTCGACTGAAACCGTAACCAATAAAAAAGCGCTGGTCATTGGATTTTTCCAGGTGATCGCAATGATCCCAGGTATTTCCAGATCCGCTGCAACCATTGTGGGGGGGCTGACCCAGAAACTCAGCCGAAAAACTGCTGCCGAGTTTTCGTTCTTTCTTGCCGTTCCTACCATGCTGGTGGTTACGGTGTATAAAACGTATAAGTATCATTCAAAGGTGGGGTTTTCTACTGATGATATTGGCATATTGGCACTTGGAAATGTAGTGGCTTTTGTGGTGGCCATTTTCGCCATTAAATTTTTTATTTCTTTTCTTACCAAATATGGGTTTAAGATCTTTGGGTATTATCGAATTGCATTAGGTCTCGCCATTCTTATCCTCACCGGCTTAGGATATAAACTAGCAGTGGTATGAGGAACGACTGGAAATTTGAAGAAGGAGAGATCCTCCTTTTTGATAAGCCATTTGATTGGAGCTCATTTGATGTGGTAAAAAAGATCCGATGGATGATCAAAAAAAATTTGGGAAAAGATATCAAAGTAGGGCATGCCGGCACTTTGGACCCTTACGCAACCGGACTGTTGGTCTTATGTACAGGGAAGTCGACCAAAAAAATTGAAAGTATCCAGGACCAGATCAAGGTGTATTCAGGTACAATGATACTTGGAGCCACAACCCCTTCTTATGATCTTGAATCTGAACCGGATACGCCTTATCCCATTGATCATATCACAGATGAGCTGCTCGAAAAAACCATTCAAACCTTTATTGGAGTGCAGGACCAGGTCCCACCTATTTTCAGCGCCAAATTGATCAATGGTAAAAGGGCCTATGAGCTTGCCAGAAAAGGGGAGACCCCAGTGATGAACCCAAAGAAGATTGAGATATTGGAATTTATCGTAAAAAGAGTTAAGCCCGATGAGCTCAAGTTTAAGGTAACATGTACCAAAGGAACTTATATTCGCTCTTTGGCCCATGACTTGGGCAAAGCACTCGGGTCCGGGGCATATTTGGCCTCTTTACAACGAGATGCTATTGGAGGGTATTTATTAGCAAATGCCTTTAGTATAGAGACATTCCGCGAATGTTTAGAAAAAACTTCCTTTCCCGCGTAATTTTTGTACTTTTGCAACCCATTAAAATTCGCCTTACGGAATGAAACTTTCACAGTTTAGATATAAAGAGCCGACAGAACTTATCGCACAGCAACCGGCAGCTGAAAGAGACAAAGCCCGCCTTATGGTGGTCAATCGCAAAACAGGTAAAATAGAACATAAAGTCTTTTCAGACATTATTAAATATTTTGACGACGGTGATGTAATGATCCTTAACAATACCCGTGTTTTTCCTGCCCGCCTATATGGCAACAAGGAAAAAACAGGAGCAAAGATCGAAGTTTTCTTACTTCGTGAATTGGATCATGACAGCAAACTCTGGGATGTATTGGTGGATCCGGCAAGAAAGATCAGGATCGGAAATAAATTATATTTTGGAGATAATGATATGTTAGTAGCCGAAGTAATCGACAATACTACTTCACGTGGTCGTACCCTTCGTTTTTTATATGATGGAGATGGAAATGATTTTCGTAAGCTATTGGATGAACTAGGTTATACACCCCTTCCTAAATACATCAAAAGAGAAGCAACACTGGATGACAGGGATCGCTATCAATCGATTTACGCTAAAGTGGAAGGAGCCGTAGCAGCACCTACCGGTGGTTTGCACTTCAGCAGAGAATTAATGAAAAGAATGGAGATCAAGGGTGTAAATTTTGTTGAACTTACTTTACATATTGGTCTGGGAGCTTTTCGCCCGGTGGAGGTGGAAGATCTTACCAAGCATAAAATGGATTCCGAAGAAGTAGATATACCGGAATCAATTATTAAAACCGTGAACAATGCCATTGACAAAAAGAGAAGAGTTTGCGCTGTAGATACTTCTGTGATCAGGGCCATTGAATCTTCTGTATCAACTGATGGCCATTTGAAGCCATATACCGGGTGGACCAATAAATTTATTTTTCCTCCGTACGATTTTAGCATTGCCAATTCTTTGATCACTAACTTCCATCGGTCCGAATCTACCTTGTTTATGATGGTAGCCGCTTTTGCAGGATTGGATCTTTTGCAGGAAGCCTATAAAGAGGCGATGAAAGAAAAATACCGTTTTCTATCCTATGGCGATGCCATGCTTATTTTATAATCAACCAAAATATTAAGGTCATGTATGTAGATAAGTTTCAATTTCATGATTATTACCTGGTGGATGAGTTACTCACCGAGGAGCATAAACTGATCCGTGAAACCGTGCGGAATTGGGTAAAAAAAGATGTTTCCCCGATTATTGAAGATTATGCACAGCGATCTGAATTTCCAAATCAAATCATTCAAGGTTTGGCGGATGTAGGTGCTTTCGGACCTTATATCCCGCAGGAATATGGCGGAGCTGGACTCGACCAGATCTCTTATGGAATCATTATGATGGAGTTGGAAAGAGGGGATTCTGGGATACGCTCTACAGCATCTGTTCAATCCAGTTTGGTGATGTATCCAATCTATACTTTTGGTACGGAAGCACAAAAGAAAAAATATTTGCCTCAGTTAGCCACCGGTAAAATGATGGGATGTTTTGGATTGACTGAGCCTAACCATGGCTCTGATCCTAGCAGCATGATCACCAATATTAAAGATATGGGTGACCATTATATACTGAATGGTTCTAAAATGTGGATATCCAATGCTCCATTTGCAGACATTGCTGTTGTATGGGCCAAAGATGAAGAAGGAAAGATCCGCGGATTGGTGGTTGAAAGGGGAGACCCAGGATTTACCACACCCGAAACGCATAGTAAATGGTCGTTAAGAGCTTCTGCAACCGGAGAATTGGTATTCAACAATGTAAAAGTTCCTAAAGAAAATATTTTCCCAGATGTAAAGGGATTAAAGGGCCCACTGAGCTGTTTGAACTCTGCCCGTTATGGAATTTCCTGGGGAGCTATTGGCGCAGCCCTTGATTGCTATGATACTGCATTAAGATATTCCAAAGAAAGAATTCAATTCGGTAAACCTATTGGTTCTTTTCAGTTACAACAAAAAAAACTCGCTGAAATGATCACCGAGATCACCAAAGCACAACTGCTCACCTGGAGATTAGGTGTGTTGAAAAACGAAAACCGTGCTACACCCGCCCAGATCTCTATGGCCAAAAGGAACAATGTGAATATGGCTTTACAGATTGCCCGTGAAGCCAGGCAAATATTGGGTGCCATGGGAATTACCGGTGATTATAGTATCATGCGTCATATGATGAACCTTGAATCGGTAATTACCTATGAGGGTACACATGATGTTCATTTGCTGATCACCGGTATGGATGTTACCGGAATTTCAGCTTTTTCTTGATATTGAACATATTTTACCGCACCGAGCCCTGCTCTAGCAAGCCGAGGACTTACGAACACATTTTAAAAATCAAAATAAAGTAAGTATTTTTACGTTAATAGTTAAAATGTGAGCCCATGAAAAAATCCATTTTTTCAATTCTGACCTTGGCAGTGATCCTCTTGAGTGGATGTGATCCAGCTGACCAGTATCCGATCTCCTTTAAAGTAAATGGCAGTACTACCTGGTATGCAAGTTCGGCTCCGGCCATTCTTTCTTCTGGTAAAATATATATAAATGCTAATAGTATTACGCAAGGACAGAATCCGGTTGCTTTTACACTGGGTCAATATGCAGCAGTGGATACATTTGATATAGACAGTGCAAATAATGCCTTTTTATACGGGGCCACTCTGGGTTCAGGTTATTATGCGAAATCTACCAATGTTGCTAAGATGATTGTAACAGAGTTCAACCCGGCTGACAAACATATTGTGGCCAATTTCTATGGATGGCTTTCCAATTCAAACAGAACAGATTCCGTGTTGATCACCGACGGTAAGTTCGATCTGCATTATCAATAATTTATTTGAAAGTTTGAAGTTTGAAGGTTTGATGTTGTCCTTCCATCAAAATTGAAGAATTACTTTTCCATCAACATTGCGCCAGGCGCACCTTTACTTTTCCATCAACATTGCGTCAGGCGCACCATTATTTCTCCATTAACATTGCGCCGTAAGAATACCCGCCACCAAAAACGATCGAAAGAATTTTATCTCCTTTTTTAAATTGATCCCAGGTTTCTGCGATCCCAATTCCAAAACCACAGCAACCGGTGTTACCATATTTTTGAATGTTGGCGATTAATTTGGATTCAGGCAGTTTTAATTCATGAATAACATGCAATGAAATACGATGGTTGGCCTGGTGTGGGATATAGTAATCAATTTCATCAACTGATAATTTGAACTTCTCCAACACCCTTCTGCTTTCTCTTTCCATATAAACACAGGCGTTGATGAAGACATCACGTCCATCAGCCATAGGGAAATCATGCTCAATCGGATGTAGATACACCGCTTTGGTTGCTTTGGGTGTATGTGCAGCGCCTCCTGTTGAAATATGTTTGATATGGAGATCTCCTTCTTTCATTTTTTCTTTGGAAATGGCAATTGCAACCGCTCCATCACCCCAAAGTGGACCTGAAATTTTATCATTCTCATCAAAATAACCTGAATTATGCTCACTTCCCACAACCAAAGCACGGGTGGCTTTACCCAAAGAGAAATATCCTTCTACAATTTCTATTGCATTGAGTACTGAACTGCAGGCAGTAGATACATATAATGTAGGAACATCTGCGATTTGCAAATAATGCTGTATTTGGTGACCTAAGGTGGCCACGGTATCATAAGGGGTGTAGGAAGCCCCGATAATTAAATCAAAATTTTTCCCATCTTCTTTTAGTTGATTGAGCAGGTTCTTCACCGATTCAATGCCCATAGTATTGGCATTTTCCTCCGGCATAGCCACCCTTCTTTCCTCAATCCCGGTCCTAGACCTTATCCAATCGTCCGTTATCCCGCATTTTTCAGTAAAATAACTGTTTGGCAGCACTTTGGAAGGAATATAACAAGCGACACCGTTGATGTACATTAGCGGTTTTGGTTTTCTTTTGCGATGGTATCAAAAATTATACCTATTTGCAAATTTTTTGTTAATTCTAAATCAAAAAAAGCAAGTCTATGACTTGCTTTTAAACTTTACTTATTCTACTTCAGCCACTTCGGATCCAGGTCGATCTTTGATCCAGCCTTGAATGGGTTGGAAATCACTTTTATTAAGGACCAATGCCTCATTGAATGAATTGAAAGGTTGTATGGTTTGGTGGATCTCGTTAGAAGGAAGCTGAATGGTAGGTTTTTTATCAGCCTTAGGTAGAATGGGTGCAATCACCAAACCAACCAGGCAAGTTAGCTTGATCAGAATATTCATCGAAGGGCCTGAAGTATCTTTAAATGGGTCACCTACAGTATCACCGGTAACTGCTGCTTTATGGGGTTCACTTCCTTTATAAAATTTCTGGCCGTCGATCTCAACCCCTTTTTCGAAAGATTTTTTAGCATTGTCCCAAGCTCCCCCAGCATTGTTTTGGAAAAGGGCCCATAATACGCCGCTAACACAAACACCAGCCATATAAGCGCCCAATGACTCGGCCCCCATAGTAAATCCTATAATAATGGGACTGATGATCGTAATAGCTCCAGGCAACATCATTTCTTTGATGGCAGCTTTGGTGGAGATGGCTACACATTTTTCATAATCCGGTTTTCCGGTACCTTCTAAAATTCCAGGGATCTCTCTGAACTGACGACGCACCTCATTTACCATTTGCATGGCTGCTTTACCTACAGAACTCATGGCCAATGCGGAGAATATAACAGGGATCATTCCACCTACAAAAAGAGCGGCCAATACTTTGGCCTTATAAATATTGATACCGTCGATACCGGTAAAAGTAACATATGCAGCAAACAAAGCGAGGGCTGTAAGTGCAGCCGAGGCAATGGCAAAACCTTTACCAATGGCAGCTGTGGTATTACCTACGGTATCCAGTATATCTGTTTTTTCTCTTACCTCTTTGGGTAATTCACTCATTTCAGCAATTCCACCTGCGTTATCCGCGATCGGTCCGAATGCATCAATGGCCAATTGCATGGCAGTGGTAGCCATCATGGCGGAAGCTGCAATGGCTACACCGTAAAACCCTGCCAGGGCATAAGAACCCCAAATGGCTCCGGCAAAAAGAAGTACGGGCATAAAAGTGCTTTTCATTCCTAAGGATAATCCGGCAATGATATTGGTAGCAGCTCCGGTTCCCGATTTTTGAACCACACCCAGTACCGGTTTCTTGCCCATTCCTGTATAAAATTCGGTGATGAAAGAAATAACCCCACCTACAAACATTCCGACACATACCGCACCAAAGACCCTTAAAGAAGTAATTTCTACGATCCCTTCTCCAAAGAAGGTCATTTGCATGGTATCAGGTAACATCCAATCGATCACGAAGTATACTGCTATTAAAGTAAGGATGATAGATCCCCAGTTCCCTTTATTCAGGGCTGCCTGTACTTTATTTTCATTGGCACCCTCATTATCTTTGATCTTTACGAACCAAAATCCTATCAGTGAAAATACAATTCCTAAACCTGCGATCAACATAGGTAGTATGATCGGGCCTATTCCTCCAAACTGATCATCAATTGCACCACCCATATCCCTGATGACATAATTACCCAGTACCATGGCCGCTAATACGGTAGCAACATAAGACCCAAAAAGGTCGGCTCCCATACCTGCTACGTCACCTACATTGTCACCCACATTGTCTGCAATGGTGGCCGGGTTACGTGGGTCATCTTCAGGAATGCCTGCCTCCACTTTTCCCACGAGGTCAGCACCCACATCAGCGGCTTTTGTATAGATACCTCCACCAACCCTTGCAAACAAGGCAATGGATTCAGCACCTAAAGAAAATCCTGCCAATGCTTCAAGCACCCTGGTCATCCCACTTACTCCTTGATGCGGATCCGTTGAGTCTCCCCAAATTCCGCCCATGAACATATTATATAGCAGGGCAAAAAGCATGCTTAAGCCTAAAACGGCCAATCCAGCTACTCCCATGCCCATCACGCTTCCGCCGGTAAAGGATACTTTGAGCGCTTTGCTCAAAGAAGTTTTAGCAGCTTGTGTGGTTCTCACATTTGCTTTGGTAGCTACACGCATCCCAATGAATCCGGCCAAAGCGCTGAAAAAAGCACCAATAACGAATGCTACGACTATGAACCAATGAGAATGGACAGATCTTATTCCATCGACGGTAGAGATGATACCTAATAATATACCGGCAATTACTACATATATGGCCAATACTCGATATTCTGCCTTTAAAAAAGCCATGGCACCTTGTGCAATGGCGTTGGCAATGCCTTTCATTTTGTCATCTCCGGCATCTTGTTTTCCTACCCAGACAAACTTGACAAATGTGTAAATAAGCGCCAATACGCCAAAGAGAGGAAGAATGTATACAAGGTTCTGCATAACTATGTTCTATTTTTCAGAGGCGCAAAAGTATCATTTTTGCTTAAAAAACCCAAAATCATTCAATCATTAAGTATAGTTTATATTGGCTTAATACGTTAGTTGTACCTTTGAATGCATGAAATATGAAATAAAACATATCATTTTTGATCTGGGAGGGGTGCTTCTAAATATTGATCTGGGCAGAATAACTACCGGTTTTGCTGAGATCATGCATAGAGATGACCATGCTATTCAGCGGGTGAAGCTGGAAATCATACCGGGTTACGAAACTGGGAAGATCTCCACCGATGAGTTTCTGGAATTATTGAGCACCTATCTCAAGAATGGCTATACGAAGGCTGATATCATTCGGATCTGGAACAGCATTATTCTCGATATGCCTGCCGAAAGATTGAAGATGTTGCAGGAACTTAAAAAGAACTATCATGTACATTTGTTGAGCAATATCAATGATCTCCATGCCAATTGCTTTGAAGAGAGCTTCAGGCAATGGTTCAATGAAGACCCTCGGAAATATTTCGACCGTTTCTTTTATTCACATCAAATTGGGCGAAGAAAACCTGATGTAAGCACCTATGCCTGGGTTTTGGAGCAATTAAGTGCTGATCCCGAAAAGGCCATTTTTATTGACGATATGCCTGAAAATATTGAAGGCGCCAGAAATGCAGGGATCAACGCCTATCAGCTCATGAACCATAAAACCGATGTGATCCACCTGATCAAAGAACTCGGACTCATTGCTGCATAGAAAAAGCGTTCCCTAAAAATAAGAAGAGGGAACCTCTTTCGAAGTCCCCTCTTACCTGCAGCGTTATGAGAAAAGAACGTGAATATGAATGAATAGGTGGTTACTTTTTTCTTGTGCCTGGTTGAATAGCAAGCACAGGTTTACGACTAAAGACCAATTTCTTTTTTGACAGTTGAGGCGAGGTTGGATTTCCCTCTTGCATCACATCCGTTTTTTTCGAAATGGAAACATTTACTGCCTTTTTGTTCAACTTCATAGTAGGTGTTTTTTCTACCTGGGCTGATATCATGTTCCCAAACAAAAGCACCATCACCGATAAAAATAAAATGCGTTTCATATACATTATTTTCAGAGCATAATGCAATGCCTATGCCAAAAAAAAGAAGCGTAGGAGATTTGCTAAAAATTAACGATTGTTAGGAAATGGAGATCATTCCTTTACTCTTTCATTCTTTACAAGGGCTAGGTAATCATCTTCGAGGTTGAGATAGCCATATTCATAGCAGAAATAATAAGTGTTACCTGTTTTGGTTGTATATATACTTGTATAGAAACTAAAGTTAAATCCTTTCAGCACCAGCTTCTCTTTAGGGATCTTTGCTTTCCCATTTGGGGTAAGTTCTGCCAATATCCTTCTGTTGCGTCGCAAAATATTATTGATGTTCCTGACCAGGTTGTTGACATCCTTATTAAGTTTATTATTATAGTTATTCCGACAGAGATCATTACAAAATTTCTTGTCGACTCTTCCGATAAGTATTTCGCCGCAATCCAAACATATTTTGTCTGCCATAAAACGGGGCAATTGGTAGGATGAAAGTACATAAAAACTATTTTCTTACAACTAAAACACGATTATTTTCCTCTATCTCGTAAAAGGTTACTTCTGCTATTTCATGGCCTTTTTTCCGGCGGAGAAATTCAAGTATACCATCAAACTTCGATTGCAGGCCGGTGTTGGAGATCATTATATTAAAGTAGATCCAGCCTCCCTGATCCAAGATATGGATCAACCGTTGAACGAAATCATTCGTGAGGAATGGATCCGGGACCAATTCATTGATGAAAATGTCAATACAGATCATGTCATATATAGCTGGAGAATTGTTGATATAATCAATCGCATCCATTTGAATGATATCTATCGGCTTATATTGATCAATATTGAACTCTAACTTAGCAATATCAATGATTACAGGATCAATTTCAATAACCGTTATCGGAGCAATGGACCCATAATCTCTTCGTAAGATCTCCACAATGCTTCCACCTCCTAACCCTAACATCAATACTTGTTGGGGAAGATGGTTCTTTAAATGGGATTTTTTAAATACTGCCTGAAAGACTTTGTGAAGGCTGCTATATGAATAATTGACCCGTTGTGTGTTGAGCACTTTTCTTCCATTGACCAGGGCTATTGTCAGTTCTCCACTCAAGAGACTCTCGTATTTTTTTAATGGAATGTCCCAAAAATAGCTGGCCATCGATTTTATAAGTCTCCCGGGCTTCATTTTTATGCTAGATGCAAAATAACTGTTAATTTTTATTTTTTTTCGACTTAAATCGGTGTAGTACTGGTGAAATAATAGGTTGAAAAACAGAAAATTAATCAAATATTGAAATTTTCCAAAATCAACCGGTCAATCTATATCGATTTGGTAGTTCGAAAATATTTATACCTTTGCCCTACATTTTTACTAGAAATTATAAGAATTTATATAAAATCTTGATTTGGGTTGGTTTGAGATTACCCCTGCTTTCTGCGGGGGTTTTCTCATTTTATAGGGTTCAGATGTAGGGGTGAAGGTTCGTAACTGTACATTATTATTATATTTGTGAAATTTAATTTTAGAAAATGAAAAAATTATTGGTACTAACATTCGCAGCATCAGTTATGCTTGCCTGTGGTAATAAAAAAGAGGGTAAAGGAGATTATAAACTGGAAACCTTTGAACAGAAATTAAGTTATGCCGTGGGCTATGATGTAACCAGGTCTATCAAAAAAATGGACGTAAAACTGGATAAAGACCTGATGTACAAAGGAATTATAGATGCGCTTACCGATAGCGCCAGCAAGCCATTGATGACAAATGAGGAAATGGAACTGGTTTTCCAGGAGCTCCAAAAAAGAAATATGGCCAATATGCAACAACAGCAGTCTGACCAGGCAGCTCCAAACAGAGCTAAAGGACAGGAATTTGCTGCCAAACAAATGGCCGAGAACCCTGCAATGAAGCAAACCCCTTCAGGATTGGTATATTTAGCCATCAAAGAAGGATCGGGTAAAAAACCTGGAGCGGAAAGTGTAGTGGATGTGAATTATACCGGGATGTTGATAGATGGAACCATTTTCGACAAAACAGAAGGTAAACCTGCCACCTTTAAAGTAAATGAGGTAATACCTGGATGGACAGAAGGATTACAAATGATGTCTGAAGGCGCCATTTATAAATTGATCATTCCGTCTGAACTTGCCTATGGTACCAATCCTCCTCCGGGAACTCCTATACAGCCAGGAAGTACACTTGTATTTGAAGTGGAGCTACTAAAAGTAAAATAGAGATTTTAAGACATACAAATATTAAAAAAGCCCTCTTGCTAAAAGGGGGCTTTTTTATTTGCCGATCACTTCCATTATTTTTTTCTTCATTTCAGTGGCCAGTTGATCTGCTTTTTCTGCAGAGTTTCCTTCTGTATATATTCTGATGATCGGTTCTGTATTGGATTTTCTTAAATGGATCCATCCGTCTTCCAAATCGATCTTTACCCCATCCACGGTATTGATTTGAGCATGGTGATAGACAGCCTCCATTTTCTTCAGCAGATCATCTACATTTATTTTTTCGTTCAACTCAATCTTGTTTTTCGACATGAAATAAGCGGGTAACTGGCTTTTTATTTCGGTCATCTTTTTATTTTTTTCTGCATAATAGCTGAGGAAAATAGCAAGGCCTGCTAAAGCATCTCTGCCATAATGAAGATCAGGAACGATGATCCCTCCATTCCCTTCACCACCGATAACGGCTTGGGTATCCTTCATTTTCTTTACCACATTCACTTCACCAACAGCAGCAGCTTCATATGAATATCCATACTTTTTAGTAACATCGGCCAATGCCCTCGAAGAAGATAAGTTAGACACCGTATTCCCCCCTTTTCGGGATAATATATAATCAGCTACTGAAACAAGGGTGTATTCTTCTCCAAACATAGATCCATCTTCTGAAACAAAAGCCAATCGATCCACATCCGGATCAACCACAATGCCCAGGTTTGCTTTTTTATCTTTAACCACCTGGGAAATTTCCTGAAGATGTTCGGCCAAAGGTTCTGGATTATGGGCAAAATTACCGGTGGGTTCGCAGTTGATTTGATAAACATTTGTTACACCCAGTTCTTTCAAAAGCAATGGAATCGCAATCCCACCAGTAGAGTTAACGGCATCTACAACTACTGATATATTGGCTTGTTGGATGGCCTGTTGATTGACATAGGGGAGTTGAAGGATCTTATCGATATGCTCTGCTATGAATCCACCTACGTGCTCTGTAATTTTACCTATACGATCTACCTCTGCATATTGGAATTTGGCTTTTTCGGCTAGTTGGATCAGTTCTCTTCCCTCAGCATCAGAAATAAATTCCCCTTTTTCGTTGAGTAGTTTTAGTGCATTCCATTGTGCCGGGTTATGACTTGCAGTTATGATGATTCCGCCTTGGGCTTTGAAATGGGTAACTGCCATTTCAACGGATGGCGTAGTTGACAACCCAAGATCGATCACATCTATTCCCAATGCAATGATGGTATTTGAAACAAGACTGCTTACCAGAGAACCGGAGGTTCGGGCATCCCTGCCAATAATAATTTTGACAGATGGATGCTGTACTGATTTTTTTATAATATAGCTTCCATAGGCGGATGCAAAACTTACAATATCTACCGGAGTTAAATTATCTCCTGGCTGACCACCAATTGTACCGCGGATGCCAGATATGGATTTGATGAGTGTCATACTACACGATCAGGGATTTTACAGCAAAGTAATGAATGTTATGAACTTAACCAGTGGCGGAATATATAATTATTTGAATATAAGTACGTTGACTTTAACCCTTTTTTTGAAGTTTATAGAATTATTGCTATTTTTGTAACTGTAATTAACACCAAATTTTATTTTATGAGAAAAATAGCTTTACTCGGAGTAGGATTGTTTATGAGTTTTTCCTTAGCAAATGCTCAGGACACCCTGATTTTTGAAGATTTTAATGATACCATTATTGGTAGTGAATTAGATGATTTTATTGATTTAAATTATCCAAATGCCATTGTAGGTGATACCATGTGGTATAGCTATGATGAGGACAACCTTCCGGATCAGAGTGGAGCAAGTCGCCCAGATAACTGGTACTTAGTGGGTGGTGGATTTTATGGAGCCGATACATTGGACATCTGCTTAATGTCAAGCAGCTGGACCTTGGATCCAAATCCGGTAAAAAACTGGTTCATATTGCCAGCTATCCAAATTACGGACGGTGCAAGTGCCTGGTTGAAATGGAAATCTGCCCCAAGACAAACCCCTTTGTACCTGGATGGTTATAAAATTTTGATCTCCACCGGAGACAATGACCTTCCATCGTTTACCAATACCGTATTTACTGCTGCGGAATATGAGACAGGAACAGAAAACAACGGAAACAATTATGCATTGTATACCTTCTCTTCCGGATGGGTTCATGGATTAGATGGAAATTATATTGACTGTACCGGATGTTTAGATGATCCAGATTCAGCAAGATTTATTGGTATCCAAAGACCAGACTCTATTAGCTTGGCTGCTTACGATAACCAGATGATCTATATTGCATTCCTGCATGAAACAGTGGATGACAACCTGATCAGCATTGACGATATTTTGGTAATTGAAAATACGGATATATTCTTTGATGTTGAGCAATTACCTGATTTTGCAGGTTCAGTTTATCCTAACCCTGCTTCTGATTATATCAATGTCACTTTTGATATTGAAACCTATCATAACGCAAGTGTACAAATGATGAATAACAGCGGACAAATCATTTATACGTCTCCGCTGACAGAACAAAATCACAGGATCAGCCTTCAGAATGTGGCCAGCGGAGTTTACTATGTAAAACTTTTAGCTGACGAAGGTACGATGGTAAGAAAGATTGTGGTTACCAAATAAGCACTCGACCATATTTATATACAGAAGCCTCCTGACTACAGATCAGGAGGCTTTTTTTTTACCTGAAAGCGCCCAACGGTCCTGATAGGTATCGGGAACATGCAAGGCGCCCATGGAATAAGCCCAAAAAAGGACAATAAAACCGCGTTAATCTTGTTTAAATCTTTTAATAAACCCCAGAAGGTGCAGAGCCCCAAAAATTGTATTTATCTATATTTGTGTTAGGTTTAAATTATTATTGGAATGAGTGGCGATTTTGAACTGGAAAATAACGACGAAATCCAAGGGGAAGCTGCCCGATTTGAGTCGATGGTCAGAAAAAACGAATCTAAGTTTTATGATGTTGACCAGATACGCGACCTGATTGATCATTATCTTGGGAAAAATAGCCTGGCATGGGCCGAAAAAGCATTGGAATGGGGATTGAGGTTACATCCTAATTCTTCCGAATTAAAACTGGCCCGGGTAATTCTACTATATAAAAACAATAAATTCAGGGAAGCTTTAAAATATATCAGGGAAATTGAGCATGTGGAAGAAGGGAATGCGGAGATACTTTTATATAAAGCTGAAATTTATTCTGAACTGGATGAGCATACCAAAGCCATTGAAGCTTTTGAAGAGGCCATTAAATATGCCAACCACGAGGATCTATGTTATATCTATGTTGATATTAGCGCTGAACTGCATATTGTTGGAGAAAATGAAAAGGCCCGGGATTATCTGAGAAAATCCATAGAATTAAATCCATACAATGACCTGGCGTATGTTGACCTTATCTTTTCATACCAAATGGATGGATTTAGCGAAGAAGCTGCTACCTATTTTCAACAGCAGATAGATAAAGATCCGTACAATGAAAAAGCCTGGTATTTTTTAGGAGTTGCCCTCCAAGATATGGAGTTGGTGGAGAAGGCGATAGAGGCTTATGACTATGCAATTGTGATCAAGGAAGATTATGTAGAGGCTTATTTTCAGAAAGCATTTGCTTATAAAATTTTAGACTACCATAAAAACGCAATTCAGGTGTTGAAGGAAGCGCTGAGATTTGATATAGACAAACCCAGGTTATATTACGAAATTGGAGAAAGCTACGAAGAGTTGCATGAGTATGAAAAAGCCATTGAGAACTATCAGGAAGCGTTGAAGATTTATGAGGAATTCCCGGATGCGTGGATCGGTATTGGAATTTGTTTAGGGGAATTAGGAAAGGGCAAAGAAGGACTTGAATATGTGAAAAAGGGATATAATATGGACCCGGATAACCTGCATTACCGTTTGATCTATGCAGATACCCTGGGCGATCAACGACATTTTGCGGATGCTGAACAGATCTATGAAAAACTGTCGGAAGATTATCCCAACATCAATGAAGTATGGCTTGACTATTCTGAATTGTTTTATAAAATGGAGGACATGGACATGGCCATTAGCCATACTGCGGAAGGAATAAAGAACATACCGGATGATGTTTCCTTAAAATACCGCATGGCCGGCTATTTGTATGAGGGTGGTTACCAGGAAGATGCAAAACAAATGTTGCATTCAGCCCTTGCGGAAAACAAGGAAAAGGTTACAGAATTCTATGAATTTTTCCCCGTCCTTGAAAAAGATGCTAATATTGTAGCGATTATCAACCAATACCAAAACTAGTCCAATGATTGAATTACCTCATGTTCCTAAAAGAGGAGCAAAGCCCCGAAATAAAGGCATTACTATGGTCATGGACAAAGGCTTAAGTCTTCGTCAGGCTGAAGATATGATCAGTGCTTCTGGCCACCTCATAGATTTTGTTAAACTTGGCTTTGGAACTTCTTATGTTTCCAGAAATGTAAACGATAAGCTGGCTTTATATAAAAGCGCTGGCATCAGGCCTTACCTGGGAGGAACTTTTTTTGAAGCTTTTATGGTGAGAAATATGTTCGATGATTATCTCCGACTAGTAGTGGATAAATTGGGATTGGATGCCATGGAAGTTTCCGACGGATCTATTCGCATCGACCATGAAAGCAAATGTGGGTATATTTCTAAACTTTCACACCATGGAACTGTATTGAGTGAGGTAGGAAGTAAAGAAGCCGGAATTTTGATCTCGCCTAACAAGTGGAAACAAATGATGCATGATGAATTACAAGCGGGTGCATGGAAAGTGATTGCCGAGGCACGAGAAAGCGGAAATGTGGGAATTTACAGGCCCAGCGGAAAAGCACACGTAAGCCTGATCAACAAAATATTGAATAAGATCCCACAAGAAGATATTATCTGGGAAGCTCCTATTAAATCGCAACAGGTTTATTGGATAAAATTACTGGGAGCAGAAGTGAACCTGGGAAATATTGCTCCTGATGAGGTGATCCCTCTGGAAACTCTTCGGTTGGGATTAAGAGGGGATACTTTTTTTACTTTCCTTCCAAAAGAAATAGCCCAGGTATGGATACCCGAATACAAGGATGATGAAAAGGAAGAAAAAGAAGCTGTATAGTATAATTAATACATAACCAAATGAAAGAAGTGACCGTAACCGAACTGAAAGAAATGATGGATAACAAAGAGGATTTTCAGTTGATAGATGTTAGAGAGGAAATAGAATTTGATCTCTGTAATTTAGGAGGAGAACTCATCCCTATGGGATCTATTATGGATAACCTGGATAAAATTTCGAAGGATAAGAAAGTAGTGGTGCATTGTAAAGCCGGGGGAAGAAGTGGCACCATTGTACAAATGCTCACCGCTCAAGGCTACGATAATTTATATAACCTCAAAGGTGGAATATTGGCCTGGTCTGACCAGATTGATCCTTCAGTTCCTAAATATTAAGACGACTGATGGATTTTCTTAAAAGTATTTTAGATTTTTTTCTCCATTTGGATGATCATTTAAAGGAAATGATCGCTGATTATGGCCCTTGGATTTATTTGATCCTTTTCCTGATCATTTTTGTGGAAACAGGCTTGGTAGTTATGCCATTTTTACCTGGTGATTCCTTATTATTTACTGCTGGCTTATTTGCAAGGGCTGGTGAATTGAATCTTGCCTTATTGCTATTCCTGCTTTTTATTGCAGCGGTGTTAGGAGATAATACCAATTATTGGATTGGCAGAAAACTGGGATTAAAAGTGATGAAATGGAAGGTGAGGGGCAGGCCATTGGTGAAACAAAAGTACCTGGACAAAACCAACGAATTTTATGAGAAACATGGTACAAAGGCCATTATCATGGCCCGTTTTGTTCCCATTGTAAGAACCTTTGCTCCTTTTGTTGCTGGTATCGCCGAAATGAAATACCGCAGGTTTTTCTCTTATGACGTGTTAGGTGGGATTTTGTGGATTGGAGGTTTAACAACTGCAGGTTATCTTTTAGGAGAAGTGGATTTTATTAGAAATAATATTGATCTTGTATGTCTAGGAATTGTTTTGTTCTCAGTTTTGCCTATGGTATTTAAATTTGTTCAAGGCAGAATGCAGAAAAAATCGAAACCATGAACCGAGCCGTCTCGGCTAAGCCGAGATGGCGAGCTCACGAATTCAAAAATAAAAAATTAGAACTATGAGTAAAAAATTCGGATTGATCGGTTATCCTTTGGATCATTCCTTCTCTCAAAAATATTTTACTGAGAAATTTGAAAAAGAGAAATTAAGTGATTGTAGTTATCACTTGTTTCCTATTCAAAACATATCAGAGCTGACGGATATTTTAGCGCTGCATCCTGATCTGGTGGGATTGAATGTTACCATTCCCTATAAACAACAGGTTTTATCCTCGCTTCATTCAGTAGCCGGACTTCCGGAAGGATTAAATGCAAGTAATTGTATAAAAATAGTTGAAGGAAGATTGTTTGGATATAATACAGATACCATAGGTTTCGAAAAAAGTTTGGTCCCGCTTTTAAAAAAACAGCATACCAAGGCGCTTATATTTGGAGATGGTGGAAGCACTGTTGCCATTAAATATGTACTGAATAAGTTAAACGTCGAGGTTTTGGTGGTAAGCAGATCCAAGACTATGTTCAGTTATCAGGATATCACCCAATATTATATGGAAACGCATACCTTGTTAATCAATGCTACACCGGTAGGGATGTATCCTCATATCGATCAGGTCTTACCCATTCCGTTTGAATATATCACCCCGGAACATCTTTGTTATGACCTGATCTATAACCCATCCAAGACCCAGTTTTTAAAGAATGCAGAAGAAAAAGGGGCCACCATTAAAAACGGATTGGAAATGCTTGTCGAGCAGGCAGAAGCCAGCTGGACCATATGGAACAGTTAAGCGGATGGGCAGATAATCACTATTATTTTTCGGGACTTCACTTTTTAAGATTATTTTTGATCAACTGTTAAATCCCGGTTATATGAAATATCTTTACCTATCCTGCATTTGTATATTATTCCTGTTAACAGGAACCCATTCAAATGCCCAATGTTTATCGAACTGGACCTATTCTTCTCCCATCACCATTACAAATTCAAACCCCACAGCCTTGGTAAATTTCCAGGTGAAGGTGGTTGTCAATACTTCATCATTGATCTCTGCAGGCCATATGCTTCCCGGTGGAGAAGATATCCGGTTCACGCAAGGAAACTGTTGTAACTTTTTATGCTATGCTATTGAAAGTGGGATGAATACCACAACCACTAATATCTGGATCAAGATTGATTCTATTCCCGCTAGTGGAAGCACCATTATTGATATGAATTATGGAAATCCATCAGCTGTTGCAGGAGAAAATGCAGGTTGCACCTTTGATCTTTGGGAGCCTTTTGATAATGCGATCAATCATTTTGCGGTATCATGTGGTTCGGGAACTTATTCGGTAGCCGGAGGTATAGGTTCCATGTCGTGGTCAAGCCAACATATGGCCATTTCTGATATTACTTTTGATATGGATACGGTGTATACTGCAGAAATGAAGGTGAATGCTGCTTCAGGCAACTGGCCGGGTATTAATTTCAGTGGGATAGGTGGGAGTGCACATTATGGTTATAGCATGTTATTAGGTAGTGGGGTAAGAATAGGTAAATCAGGTACTTCTGCGCCCGATTATTGCAGGGGTGAAAATTGGGCTTCTACGGTGTATCCTCCTCCCATCTCTTCGGTTGGGATCTGGTCGATTACCTGGATCGCCACCGGAAGCATCACCGGGGATTTTCCTTTTACGGGAACTCTTACTTCAACAGATATTGAACATACACGCAACCAGGACATGAAAGTTTGTATTGGTGGAATTTCAAGTGGCACTGGCTCTATGGATATGGATTGGATCAGGGTAAGAAAATATGCTCCCTTGGTTCCTGGGTTTTCGGTAGGAGCGGAAGGTGGTTTAGCTTTTCAAACGGTTTCTTTGGGACCTGATACCAGCTTATGTGATATCAACAATCTTATCCTGGATGCCGGATCGGGATTTGTTTCATATACATGGAGTACCAGCGATATGACACAAACAACGACCGTTAATTCTCCCGGAACTTATTTTGTGAATGTAATTGATGCCAGCAGTTGTCCATCTAGCGATACCATCACGGTTGCTGAGTTTCCACCCGTAAATGTGAACCTGGGAAGTGATCAGTCTATTTGTCCCGGTGATACCTTGATATTGGATGCAGGTGCAGGATTTACTAATTATTCCTGGTCATCAGGCGGAAATGCTCAATTGGAAAATGCAACCGATTCTGCGGATTATATAGTTGATGTGATAGATGCAAACGGATGTGCCGGCTCCGATACGATCACTGTGAGTGTATTTCCACAGCCTACTGCAGCATTTACCTTTAATTCAGTTTCTTTAGCGACTACTTTTACCAATACGTCTACCGGAGGAAATACTTATTTCTGGGATTTTGATGATGGTAATACATCAACAGCCATGGACACCGTTCATGTTTTCTCTACACCCGGTACCTATAATGTTTGCTTAACGGTTACCAACACCGATGGATGTACCGATATCAGCTGTTCAAGTGTAACGGTAACGAATACAAGTGTGGAAAATGAACTGGAGAATGCAGGCATTACGCTTTATCCGAACCCGGCCAGCGATCATATCTGGATCAATACCTTAACTGAAGTGGAGAATGCAGAAGTAAAATTGATAGATGTTTCCGGAAGAACATTGTTTGTACGGAAATTCAAAACCCTCGATAACCAGGTATTGGATATAACAGGATACAGTGCAGGCATGTATGTGGTAGAGATCGTATCCGGAATGAATACTTATTATTCTTCGATCATCATAAAATAGACGGAGTAATAAGAAATAGAAATTTGGACGAAGGAATATTGTTCAATTAAAACAACTCTTCGACTTTTATATGCTGAAGGTATTTATCGTAGACATAATCGTTTTCGGGGCAGGTGATCCAATAGATCTGGTTAGTGGCCATAGATCTTCCTACTTCCACATAAAAATCCCTTAACTCAAAAAGCTCTACATTATAGGTGAGATGACGACGGCGGGTAATATAATTGCCCTTTTCTTCAACGATCTTATATTTAAGAGCCAGAGGAAGGTTTTGGTATTTTTCTTTATTAAGCCCGTACATACTATATGCAAATAAACGGCATTTATGCTAATTTTACAAGGAAATTCCGGGATAATTGATGGCCCGGGTCCATTTATATGATATTTAAATTAGAAGCACCCTTCGAACCAACCGGTGATCAGCCGGATGCCATTGTCCAACTGGTGAAGGGTCTGGAGTCTCAAACCCCTTTCCAGACGCTCCTGGGAGCTACCGGTACAGGGAAAACTTTTACCGTTGCCAATGTGGTGGAGAAGGTACAAAAACCAACCCTCGTCTTAAGCCATAACAAGACCCTGGCGGCGCAATTATATGGTGAGTTCAAACAATTCTTCCCTCAGAATGCGGTAGAATACTTCGTTTCATATTACGATTATTATCAACCCGAAGCATATATACCCTCTTCAGATACCTATATAGAAAAAGATCTAAGTGTAAACGAAGAAATTGAAAAACTGAGATTAAGCACCACCTCTGCTTTGCTCTCCGGAAGAAGGGATATATTGGTAGTAGCATCCGTATCCTGCATTTATGGTATGGGAAATCCTGCGGATTTTTATGAGCAGACGGTAAGAATAAAAAAGGGAGATGTGATCAGCAGGAACCGGTTTTTATACAAATTGATAGAAGCACTGTATTACCGGACCGAAACAGAATTCAAAAGAGGGACTTTTAGAGTGGTGGGTGATTCTGTAGATATATTCCTGGCTTATGCAGACAATGCTGTTCGTATTATGTTCTGGGGAGATGAGATAGAAACCATTGAACTGATCGATCCTTATTCAGGAAAGACCATTCAGCCCTTGGAAAATTTTGTGATCAACCCTGCCAATCTTTTTGTAACCACCAAAGAGCGTTTAAAGAATGCCATCGTACATATACAAGATGATATGGTGAAGCAGGTAGATTTTTTTAAGAACAATGGAAAGCCACTCGAAGCAAAAAGATTGGAACAACGAGTGGAACATGATATGGAAATGATCAAGGAATTGGGTTATTGCAGTGGAATAGAAAACTATTCCAGGTATTTTGATGGAAGAAATGCCGGTTCTCGACCTTTTTGCTTATTGGATTATTTTCCTGAAGATTGGTTATTGGTGATTGATGAAAGTCATGTAACCATGCCCCAGCTCCATGCCATGTACAATGGAGACCGATTAAGAAAGACCAACCTGGTAGATTATGGTTTCAGACTTCCGGCTGCGTTGGATAACCGTCCGTTGAAATTTGAGGAGTTCGAAGGAATGTTGAACCAGGTGATCTATGTGAGTGCAACTCCCGGTGATTATGAATTACAACAAAGTGAAGGAGTTTTTGTGGAACAAGTGATCCGCCCTACAGGCTTACTGGATCCATTGATCGAAGTAAGGCCCAGTGCCAACCAGATCGATGATCTCCTGGATGAAATACAAAAAAGGGTAGGGAAGGATGAACGGGTATTGGTAACTACCTTGACCAAGCGAATGGCCGAAGAGCTGAATAAATATATGCAAAAGTTGCATATCCGTTGCCGGTATATCCATAGCGAAGTGGATACACTGGAGCGGGTGGAAATATTGCGTGACCTGAGGCTGGGGATCTTTGATGTATTGATCGGGGTAAATTTATTGCGAGAAGGGTTGGACCTTCCCGAAGTTTCACTGGTGGCGATTTTAGATGCAGACAAAGAAGGATTTTTACGGAACCAGCGGTCGCTGATCCAAACTATAGGCCGTGCAGCGCGTAACGTAAATGGGTTAGTTATTATGTATGCAGATAAGATCACAGCAAGCATGGCAAAGGCCATCGAGGAAACGGAAAGAAGACGTGAAAAACAGATCGCTTATAATGTAAAACATGGATTGGTACCGAAAGCCTTGGTAAAAAGCAAGGATGAGATCTTGCGGCAGACCCAGGTAGCAGGTAAAAAATTCGGTGACCGTTCCAAAGAATATATTGAGCCGGATGAGATCAGCATGGCAGCAGAGGAAAAAGTAAATTACCGCAACAAAGCGGATGTGCAAAAACTCATTGACAGAACCCGCAAGCAAATGGAATCTGCAGCCAAGGACCTGGATTTTATTGAAGCTGCCCGTTTAAGGGATGAATTGTTTGAGTTGCAGAAGCTGCTCGATGATTTTAAGAGGAATTAGCATTCATAAAGGAATATCGCTTCAATGCTTACCGGTAAATTCGTAATAGAGTGTAAAATGAGCTTTTTCGGTTGAATCTGTTTCTATATTTTCGATGGACCAAGGAAATTTACTCCAAACCAATCCCCGGTATACCTCTGGCAAAGGCGAAGGGCTGAAGGTTACACATCCTCTCATAATAGGGACTTCCATTTGTAGATCTTTCTGTTCATCAAATATCTTTTTGGCGGCTTCCAAATCCACCTCTAACAATGCCTGGAAAGCATAAGCCCGGATCACTCCATTGGTATGATGACAAAACCTAACCAATTGTTTTTTAGTAGCCAGTTCCTTGAATTTCAAATAATGTGGCCATTGGTAACCAGGCAATCCTATTCCGATGATTTGTGATTCATGTCTTTTACCGGCAATGAGCTTTTTTACATATACATGGACATTTTCTTGTTGTGCATGGCAACTAAAAAAAGAAAATGTCATAAAAAATAAAGCAATCTGTAATTTTTTAGCCCTCATGGTTTAAATATATAAAAAAAAGCCCCCTCGGTTAAAGAGGAGGCTTTTATAACGTAAAATTTTCAATTTTAGTTTTGAGCGTGCAAGGCCATTTTATTGCCTTCGGTATCGATAAAGAATGCCATTACGCCAATCTCCGGAGAAATTTCGGTTCTTGGCATGACCACTTTTCCACCTGCAGTTTCAATCCTGTCAATAACCGTTTGAATGTTTGGGTTGGCATTCAAGTAAATAATAGCTCCATCCTGTGATGGTTTATGAAATTCACTTTGTACCAAAGCGCCATGTGCTTTTCCACTTCCTGGTTCAGAAGGGAATCCACTCATTTTCATTCCCATCATTTCAGGATAGTCTTCCATCTGGCAGTTAAAAACTGATTCGTAGAATTTTTTTGCACGTGGCAGATCTACAGCTGGGATCTCAAACCAATTGATTGAGTTTACATTTTTGTCCATAATAGTAATTGTTTGATTTTTGTTGTTAAGTTTTTTGTCAATTGTATGGTGACAAATTAGAACTTAATTGGAGAATCCAAAAAAAAAGAATGTAAATAAATGGTAAAATTATTTAATCCTGTCATGCACCCGCTGTGGAATGCTCCCCTCTTTGTTTTTTTCCGTCATCAACGCAACATATTGTAAATAAGGTTTTTTGGCATTCTCCAGCTTTCCCTTATCAAACAATGCATCCCCCAGTTGCAGGTAGGGTCCTGATAATTTAGGGTAGATCTTGTTGATATGCGAATTGACCTCAATGCTTTTATCCAGGGAGTCGGCCTTGTATAAAAAATACCCATAATTACCCAACCATTTACCGATAGAATCCTGGTAGGCAGTAAGGTTATAATCTTCGAGGGATTTCACGTAGGATTTTTCATCTTGAGGATCTTCATTGATAGTGGTGAAAATAAAAAACAAATAATAAAAGTTGAGTGCATCAGCTATATAACCTGCTGCGTCGGCAAACTTTTTTTGTTTACTTTGGATCAAACCCAATTGGTTGGCTTTTGAAAATAATTCCATGGCCACTGCACCTTCATCCAGATAGGAGGAGGGGTATTGAACCGAATTATAATGATCCACCGCTTCTTTTATATTTCCATTTTTAAATGCTTCTTCAGCGGCTTCTATTTCTTCCCAACTCGGATCGAAATGATCTGTTTTCTGCAAGACAAGTTTCTTACCATCCCAGGAATAATACCAGAGAAATGTAGTAGCCTTCCAGGGTGCACGGGTGGAGAACACGATCATTTGATCTTCATATACAGCATTCATATCAGGCATTCCATAAGCACCCTCCAGGTCACCCGTCTTGGCCAATACTTTGAATTTTCCTTTGTCCAAGGGATAGCCAAAAGCAGCATACTCTGAAGTATCTGAAAAAATAAAACCGATCTTCTCCACTTTTTTAGGAAGTAGTTCGGAGGGAATATTTTCAACTTCTATAAAAAGACTTTGTGTATAGGATAGAACAGGGAAGCAAAATAAAAGGATGCTGACAATCTTATTCATCTTCAGGCTTTATTTTTGGCTTTTTGCTAAGTCTTTCCGTAACATGGGGTGGAATGAGTGATTCGTTTCCCTTATTTGTCATCAAGGCCTGGTACTTATCATAAAACGGAAGGGCTTCTTCTTCTTTTTTTAGATCGTATAAAGCATCCCCTCTTACCAGATAAGCTTCAGGCATTTTAGGATAACAACGGTTTACGAAAGAAGCAATGTTGATGGCTTTTTCCAATGAATCGGCCTTGTATAAAAACAAAGCATAGTTGGCAATCCATGGACCTAAAGAATCTGCCTGCTTCTGATCGAAACTGGCCATGACAATTTTATTGTAAGCAAATTCATCTTCTGCATCGAGCAATGATTTATTCAGATGGTAGACAAAGGCTCCATCCATATCTTCGACTGCTTCCTTATAGCTGCTGGCTTTAAATGCTTCCATTCCAAGGTAATGGGCAACCCCCAAAATATTAAAAGCAGTTTTTGCTTCTGTAGAAGCCGGTACATATTTTATCTTGTTATAATGTTCGGATGCTTCCCGGATCTCTCCTTTTCTTAAAGCCGCCTCTCCATCACGTGCCGCCTCCTGGCTGGGATCGATGGTCTCGCTTTCAAGAAAGGTAAGTTTTTTACTGTCCCAATTATAATAATTAAAGGTTTGAAGGTCTTTATATTTTACATGCGACCAAAAGAAAATGGTATCGTTTCTGAAAAATGCTTTGAGGTCGACCCCTTTAAAATCGTTGTATTCACTTCCAAATTTAGCAATGATCTTATAGTTCAATTCGCTGATCTCATAACCAAAACCAACCGGCTGATTATTTTCGTTGGCAGTAATGAATCCTAATTCGGATGCTCCCGGTGGTAACATTTCTTCAGGTAAACTATCGACCAATATAATACCTGTATAAGTTACCTTTTGGGAAAAAAGGTGGAAGGAGCAAGAAACCAGTATAAAAGCCAGTATTTTCTTCATACATCCAAATACATGCAATAAATGTACCTAATTTTTTGCTGTATAGTTACAACGGTAATAGGGTTCAATAGGCCTTAACCTGCTGCCCCAATACAATATTTGATCATCCTTGGGAACCATGAGCTCCTTTTGTTGCTGGCTGAGGATGGTGGGGTCCAGTTTTTCATATTCCAAACCTTCACCATTTGCAGAATAATAGACAAAATGGTCTTTTACCCAGGTGGTCACGTATTCATACATGGAGTTGTTGGGATTCCAGGCAAAAATGCAATCCCCTTGTTCAGAAAAAAGACTGCGGTTCAGGGCAATGATGGGGTTGTTGGGATCCATGATATTTCCGTAGATCAATATAAATTTCCCATTTTCATATTGGATCATATCGGGACACTGAAATGCATATACAGGAAGGTACCAATTGCTATCCAGCACTGTATCGGGTATTATTTCTGCGGATCCCTTTAAGATCCAGAGACCTTCCTGAGGTCTTTGTCCCAAAATGCAGAACCCATTTACCAGAAAAAAAACAAGAAAGCCGGTTAGTTTCATTAATAATTCATGATTTGTTTGGAGTCAATCTTCACAGTGTCTGATAGGGTGTAAATATACAAACAATCGCAATGATGGTCAAAACTAATGTCATTGGGGTTATAACTTTGGATCGTGGTAATTTTATGCATAATAGGTAACCAGCTGTTCCGAACTTTTACACTCAACATAGGATCCAACCAACTCTCATCGTAAATATAAACGGTGGCATTGGCATTTTCGTACGTGTATTTTTTTACATAACGGGGAGAAAACAAAGGATCCATTACGATGAACCAGGTAAATAGAAGGCCCACCACGATCCCTGCTAATGAAAACATACAAAGACTGCTATCGAAAAGCCAATCGGTCCACCGGGCTTTTTTCTTGTAGTTTTTATGGATCACGGTAAAAACCATGATGATAAAAAGTACAGAAATATATCCATAAACGATGATAAATACCCCTTTCAACACTATTCGCCAGCTGGGAATATATTCAGGAAGAGTAAAGAGTATACATACGATCTGCAAAAAGAGTATAATAAATAAAAGGCGAATAACTCTTTTCATCGGATGGTTTATTTTCAAATATAGTGTTTTTTGGAAAGCTAGTAAAACGCTAGTCCCCATTCTTCCATCAGCTTTTTAAATTCGTTTTCGGTTATAATTTTTGAATTATGCCTGAATACTCTTTCTATGTTACCATCAATCAATTTAAAATCGCAATTAAGTGTTTCATCCAAACGTCCTTTTTCTTTGTGATAGAACAAATCATATTCACCGGCCCATGCACCTGAATCATCCAAGTAAACGTATTTGGAATCATAATAGTATCTGCTGCCGGTAGCTGAGGGGTTGATCCAAAGCTGGGTATTTGTGGAACCATTATCGGACAAACAAAAGTCCTCCGGCATAAGTACCAGACCTTTTTCTTCTCTTACCTTGTTATATTTTTTACCGAAAGGCTGGTTGGCGTTATCCTCTTTGCAATCCGGTTTGGAATAATAGGTATAGTCGTTATTTGTTTTCGAATCATACCCGTTTTCAGTTTCATAAAGAATGATTGAAAACATGGATATGATCAAAATTCCGGTGGCAAATACAAAGCTAAAGTTGATAGTGTTGGCCCATTTTTTCAATATGACTAGAGATGGACTATCACCAGTTGATAAGGGATTGTGTAAACGTATAAGCCCCAATGCTATTCCACCAGGATAATCTTTTCCGAGTTTTTCTTCTGGGCTCAGGGAGTGATATTTTTTGATAAAAACCTGGATATTAAGAACGATGCGGGCAATTAAAATCACCAGCCATGAGACGGGAATAAAAACTCGCAGATCGTAAAATAGCTCAAGCATATGTTAGTATAAAAATAAGAAATTAGATACAGCAGATAGCCCGGTGGTGAGTGGAACGAGTTCTGGCCCTGCGGGAATCGAACTAGGCGCCCCAAACATCAACCCTTCAACCTTACTCTTGGGTCTACCACCGCATATAAAAAATCAACGATGATATTGAGCAAAACAAATAGGCAGGTGATGGTGATTACAGATCCCATGACTACCGGGTAATCCAGTTTTTGTAAACCTTCGACCAAAATTTTTCCTATGCCTTGCCACCCGAAAATATATTCTACAAATACGGCTCCCGCCAACATACCCCCTAGCCATCCCGAAATAGCAGTGATGAGTGGATTGGCAATATTGATGAGCGTATGCCTGAATAAGATCTTACCGGGGGGCAACCCTTTGGCTTTGGCGGTGCGGATAAAATCCATTTGCTGAATTTCCAACACATTGTTCCTGGTTAGTTGAGCAATTACGGAAAGCGGACGAATGCCTAAAGTGAATGCAGGCAAAATTAAATTGCGAATGGATAAATATTTTTCTCCAGTGTACTCATCCACATAATATAAACTTCCCCAAGTTGGCAAACCTGTGATATGATGTAATACGTAGCCAAGCAACCAACTGATCAGGATAGCAGCAAAAAAAGAAGGCAATGCCATTCCACCTGAAGCAAGAAAAATAATGCTCCGGTCGATAAAAGAATTTTGATGGCGTGCCGCTACCATACCGAGGAGAACTCCGATAAAGGTGGCAAAAATAATAGCGGTGACAGCCAACACAATGGTACCCGGCATAGCATTGGAAATGATCTGTCCGACGGAGCGGTCGGTTTGAAAACTTTTTCCAAGATAGGGCCATTTGATCATCCATGTTTTTTGGGATGTAGTAAAGACTTTTATTCCCCTACGATTGATCTCTTGAGGATAAACAGAGATCACCGAAAGATCATTGGCGTAGTATAATACTTGTTTCCATACCGGCTGATCGAGATGATAGGCTTTTTTTATTTCGTCAACGGTTTTCTGATCCGTGTTCTGCCCAGTCATTTCATAAACAGCTTTGCCATCGGTATTGATAAAGCTGAAAAAGATAAACGAGAGTGTAAATACTACACTGAGAATGATGATGAGCCCATATAATGATTTCTTAAGTATGTAGCTCAGATTCATACATCATTTATTTCAAATATTTCTTCTGTAGTTTTTCAACCGTAGGGAAATCGTTATAATGCCATTTATCGATCACTACTCCATCTTTGATCAATACCAAGCCAGGATTAGAGCGAAGAATGGTCTTCAATGCTTTTTCATCATTCTGGTAGATAGGGAACATGATATTATGGTCATGCCTGAATTTATCAATTTTATCAGAGGTAGAAGCTGACCCCCCCAGCATAAATATCTTGTTCTTGATACAATAATCTGTAAGCTGCTGGATCTTATCCATGTTTTTGGTGGAAGTCTTTTCTACATTGTAACCCACCCAAAGGAAAGTATATCCCTTATTGTTTTTAACGGAGTCAGCCATTTGCATACCTGTTTCCGGATCTTCCAATCTGAAATCTTTGATTTTTGCTTCTATGGCAGGTTTGATGATCTTTTTATCCTGTTTATAGAAAGTATGGGTTGCTTCGAATGTACTATCGAACCAACTCCATTCTTTGGTAGAATGACGCACTTCTTCACAGGTAATGTTATTTAAATATACCATTTCCACTTCGGCTTGTTCGGCTACAGATATAAGTTGTTCCCGAATATTGTTGCCTGGAGCCCAAGGTCTATAATCTTTTAAAGGCATATGTTTGGTACCATACAGTGTAAAGAAGGTGCAGGAGAGGAGGATCGCCAATGTTGTAACATATGGCTGGAATTTGGAATCGGAGAATTTCCCAGAAACCAGTTTGGCCAGCATAAATGCTCCCAGGAAAATAGCGGGGAACCACCATTTGAACTGAATAACAATGAGGATGATCATGAGAGCAACTGATCCAACGGCTACTGCTATTTCATGTTTGGTGAGCTTGCTTCCTTTGATCTTTCGGTTCCAAATGAATAGTGGAACGATGAACACTAATAGAATAATATCTTTCCAGAAGGTTTGCCAGGGTTTGAGTACCAGGGCATCTCCAAAGCATCCACAATCGGTTACTTTATCGTATTGGGCCGAGTAAAAAGTGAGGAAGGCAAAGAAGACGGTCATTCCCAATATAGACCAGGTGGCGAACCGCATATTGATGCCAAAAAGGATGAGAAGACCTAAGGCTATCTCCAATGCGCATATAAAAATGGATAGCTGGAAGGCATGGTCGTGAAAATATTTGAATGTCCGGAGTAAGAACTTTTTAAAGCCGCTTAATTGCTCCTTAGGGATTTCCTGGTATTCGTATTGTTTATCGAATTTTAGTTTGGTAAAACAGGGGGAGGCCTTAATGTCCTCCGGAACTTCTGCTTGTTTTTCTATCTTTTTTGATCCAACATCCTGGCTGAAAACCTCGAAATATTCTTCTAATTTATATCCTGTTCCGTAGGGGTCATTGGCTTTTACAAGTCCGGAGAGAACAAAAATGGTTCCAACTATGATTCTGCAAATGGTTATAAATGTTAGCTTCATAAAAGGTAGATGTGATTATAGTTTCAAAAGTAATTGAGAAAGATATGGATTGGATTAAATTTAACAGAATTAACAAAACACTATGCTTCCGACATTTTGATCAAAGCAAATACGCAATAGTTGATCATATCGTAATAGTTGGATTCTATGCCTTCGGAAGCAATGGTTTTTCCGCGGTTATCCTCAATCTGTTTGATCCGCATGATCCTTACCAACATCATATCGGTAAATGAACTGGTCCTCATATCACGCCAAGCTTCTCCATAATCATGGTTTTTGGCTTCCATCAGCTCTCTGGCATGATTGACATGTTTTGAATAATGTTTTTCAGCTTCTTCAACCGGTAGTTCCATCCGGTTGTCATTGGTCAGGTCCAGCTGGATCAGGGAGATCACACAATAGTTAAGAATCCCTATAAACTCGCCTTTGATATCGTCCTGGACCTTCTGGGTCCCTTTATCCTCAATGGTGCGTATACGTTGAGCTTTGATAAAGATCTGATCGGTGAGGGAAGAAGGTCGGAGTATCCTCCAGGAGGTTCCGTAATCCTTCATTTTTTTCATGAATATATCTTTGCATATCTTTATAGCCGCATCATATTGCACCAAAGTATTATTCATTGAATTGATCAATTATTGCCCGAATGTCGCAAATTAGCCCCAAATTACCAACTGCTCTAAGGTCTGGCCCAAGGTCATTGGCCATGAACAGGCCCTTGGTGATGGGGATCTTGAATTTAACGCCAGATTCCTTTTTTGATGGAGGAAAATATGCTTTATCTGAAGCAGTGGCAGTGAACAGGGTGAAGGAAATGGTACTCCAGGGGGCCGATATGATCGATATAGGCGCCGCTTCTTCAAGACCAGGGGCGGAGCTGATAGATCCAATAGTCGAACAGGAAAGGATCCTTCCTTTTTTTACCATTATACGAAAAACCTTTCCTGAATTGTGGATCTCTATTGATACTTACCATTCTTCCACAGCTCATATTTGTTTGAAAGAAGGGGCCGATATGATCAACGATATTTCAGGAGGAAGGATTGATCCCCGCATTTTCCATGTAGTTGCAGAATTTCAATGTCCCTATATTCTCATGCATATGCAGGGTACTCCAGGGAATATGCAAAAAGACCCCCACTATGAAAATGTAACCGAAGAGATCATCTCTTTTTTTATAGAAAGAATTTCTGCTTTGGAACATGCAGGGGTAAAAGATATTTTATTGGATCCGGGTTTTGGTTTTGGCAAATCAGTAGACCATAACTTTGAAATTCTTAAGAATTTGAATACCTTTAAAGAAAGATGTAAGCTTCCGGTATTGGTGGGCATCAGCAGAAAATCGATGATCAATAAAATAATTGGCACCAAACCGGAAGAAGCATTGAATGGTACTACTGCAGTTCATATGCTGGCCCTGCTTAACGGAGCTTCTGTTTTAAGGGTACATGATGTGAAAGAAGCCAAAGAAACCATTCAATTATTTGAAAAATATAAATCTCTGAGCTAATTGGTGTGGCCGGTTAACATACAATGGATCGACGTAATTGATATATTATTGGTTACCCTGTTGATCTATTATCTCTATCAATTGATCAAAGGTACCGCAGCACTCAATATATTCTTCGGCATTATTATCATTTATATTTTATACCTGCTGGTGGATGCTTTACAGATGCGACTCTTATCGAAGATAGTTGGTCAATTTATTGGGCTGGGCGTGTTGGCGATGGTAGTTGTTTTTCAGCAGGAGATCAGAAGGTTCTTGTTACTTGTAGGTACTACCTGGCTCAATAGCCGGTTCGGCTTTCTAAAGAAAATAGTGCCCTCTAAATTGGTGGGTTCACAACAGCACGCATTGGATACTAAAGAACTTGAATTGGCGTTAAATGATTTGTTAAAGACTCAAACAGGAGCCCTTATCGTGATTTTGAAGAACTCAGAACTCAAATATTACCTCAAAAGCGGGGTTCTCTTGCAGGCTAGGCTTTCCAGTCAGTTGCTACAGAATATATTTTTTAAAAACAGTCCATTACATGATGGAGCTGCCATTATTAAGGGCAGCAAGATCTTGGGTGCCCGGTGCATTCTTCCTTTGACCGAAAAGACCGATTTTCCTGAGAATCTTGGCCTCCGGCATAGGGCCGCTGCAGGCGTTACTGAATTTTCTGACGCCATAGCTATTGCTATTTCGGAACAATTTCAGCAAATTAGTATAGCATTTCAGGGAAACCTGGAAAGCAACCTTACAGTACCTGAGGTAATGAAAAAATTGAACGAATACCTAAAAAAAGACTAATGCAAAAACGTATCCTAGCCATAGTGCTCTTCCTTCTCCCTTTATGGACCTATTCACAAAATTTTATCGAAAGTTTTGAGGATGTGCCCAGTCTTTTCAGCAATGGATGGGTACAGGTGAATAATAGTTCTCCTTTGGGTTCAGGCACCTGGGCACAGGATAATGGCAATTTTACGGCCCCTTTCGGGACCTCGAATTCAAGCATCGTGGTAGGTTATACCAGCATTAATGCAGGCCAGTCGGGCGATATTTCCAATTGGCTCATTACACCGTCTATTAGCTTTACGGAAGGAGATTCGATTTGTTTTTATACCCGGTCATTCCAGAATGCTGCATATCCCGATCGGCTTGAAGTGCGATTGAACAGAAACAATACAACGGATGTAGGTAGTTCTACCACCTCTGTAGGAGATTTTGATACCACTTTACTGGTGATCAATCCCACTCTTTCACATACCACCGGAGGATATCCGATGATATGGAAAAGATTTGGTTGCAGGATCAGCGGAATTTCACCATCTACCCCGTGCAGGATCGGCTTAAGATATTTTGTAACGGATGGGGGAGAAACGGGAGCCAATAGTTCCACCATTGGTATTGACCATTTTGAATATAAAACTGTGTTTACAGGGATTGAAAATGATGTGCCTTTATATGCTTATATCACTTTGGCCAATAGCCTTGTAAATATCGAAGTTCCGGATGCGGTGAATCCTTTTTCGGTAGAATTGATAGATATTTCCGGCAAGATTTTATCCGATGGCACTTATGAAAAATCCGCAGCGATCGAATTGTATAATTACCGGAGCGGAGTTTATTTTGTAAAGATCATGTATGAAGGAAAGTACCTGATCAAGAAAATTTCTTTTTAAAGCCCTGGTGCATTTGATCGAATAGTTGCATTACCTCCTGCTGAAAGTTTTCATCACAAATCTTTTTTACAGCATCCACATCAGGAGCCATTTCTTTGGTGAATTTATATACTTGTTCGTACGGTCCTGCTTCGAACTTTAAAATAAACTTTTCATTCATATACATAATGGCGATGTACATGGTAGGATGGTAGATGGTGTCGAGTGTTCTCATAGTTTGGTAACCGATTATTGGTTGATTAGTTACTAGGGCGCCGTTTCCCGCTTTTCGCTATATCTTTTTATTGCTGCCACGAAGGTTATTTGATAGCCGTTTGTAGAGACGGGCAATTGCCCGTCTTTGCTACCTTCTGGTAAGATAATTGGTGGCAACAATAAAAAGGATACCGCTCCAATCGGGGCGCTTTTATTCACAATATTTTTTTAAACGTTTATACAATTCATTCACCGGCAATCCCATTACATTAAAAAAACAGCCTTCTATTTTTTGTATCCCTACATAACCTATCCATTCCTGTACTCCATAGCTGCCTGCTTTGTCATAGGGTTGGCATTTTTCTATATAATATTCAATTTCTTCATCCGAAAGGGGATTGAAATAAACATCTGTGCTACAAACAAAACTATCTTGTCCTTTGCGGGTAGTAATACATACACCCGTATACACGGTATGCATATTCCCACTGAGCGTCCTGATCATATCCATGGCTTCTTTTTTATCAGCCGGTTTATTCAGAATGGTATGGTTAACCGATACGATGGTATCCGCAGTGATCACTAAACTATTCTTTTCAGCAATGATGGATTCAAAACACGCACCTTTTTTATTCGCGATTGAAGTGGCAATAAGATCAGGAGGTAGATTTGAATCAAAATCTTCATCCGTAGGGATCACCATTATTTCAAAATCAATGCCCATGCCTTCCAGCAGGCTTTTCCTTCGGGGAGATTGGGAGCCCAAAATAATGGGGTAAGTGATATTTAATGGATGACGCATGATTTTACAAAGATAAAAAGAGATAGATAACCAGGCAGCCTAACATACCGGCTTTTACAATTCGGGTAGCTCTGATATATTTTGAAGGATGATTGATCACCAAACAAATGGCTGAGGCGATGGTGACCGCAAAGGTAAAAACACCATAGTAAAGAAAAGGGATCATAAAGTAAGTATGCCGGCTGAACATGAGATAATTACTGGCGATCAAACCTGTTATGCACAAGAGAATAATTAGCAAAGCAATCCATTTATCCTGGAGGAATTGAGCAATGGTTTTAAACCGTGCAAAGGAGTCTCCTTTGCGATCTTCAGCATCCTTTATTATTTCTCTTACCAGCGTAGTTATAAAAGCGAAACAGGCGAGTAATTCAATATGAATGGCTTTAAATCCGGCTTCAAAATAAATGATACGGGAGGATATAATAAAATCAACACCAATAAAGATCAGTGAGGTCAATAGAGCAATGGTAATGTTTCCTATGAGAGGAAGCTTTTTTAAAAACAGGTTATAAGCAAGGAGCAGAACCAGGGATACTAAGCTTACCAACAAAAAATAATAAGAAAAGTTGGAAGAAATGCACGCCCATAGGGTAACGAGTATTAAAAATACCATGAGGTAATAAGCGGTTTTCTTATTCCTGCCCCCTATAAATATATTTTTTTTCTTGTTTTCCTTGTCTTGTTTGATATCCCAAAGGTCATTTGTAATATTACCAATGGCAGCTACTGAGGTGCAAGCAATTCCCCAGAGAATAAATTCAAAGTATGCGCTCCAATCTTCTATATTAAAATGAGGAAGAATGATAACTAAAATGCTGAACCAAATAATAAGGAGGTTTTTCCATCGGATGGTATGGAGCCAATTGATCATGGAATGCTCAACATATCGTCCAGCTCATCCGCCACTTTATCAAGATACATTTTAATAGGCGTGTCACGCAATGGGATCTTTACCGGAATATCCATCACGATGGGGATCTGACCTTCGATGGGCATGGTTGTAGTAAACGAAACGATGGCTTGTTGACGTATAGGTAATCTTAAGGGTATTTTCTGATTCATCGGAACGGTCATTTTAATGGCCACCCTCATTTTATCGCGGATGGGCAGTTGTACCCTCATATTGGCGGTGATCGGTAGGAGTTCCGGAAATTCAATGTATACAGGTTGTTCCAGCGGAATGGTGGCCTCAATTGGGACGTCGATCGGAAAACCTTTTCCTAATAAGGTCATCCGAAACTTTTGATTGATAGGGATCTCGGTAAACAATAACATCTTCACCCTTTTATGAATCGCAAAGTTGGTATCAATATCTATGTTCTGGTTAATGTTTAGGTTGATAGGTACATCTATGCTATCTCTCACCGGAATATTTGCCTGTATGAGAACAGAATCATTTACCACCATATCAATGTTTACCGGGATGCTTCTTGTAATGGTTACTTCCGTTTTTAAAGGAATGGTTTGTTCAACATGAACAACGTAATCTATATATTGTTCACCTAACTCCCTCAGGTATCCGGATGCATTCGTTAATCTTTTTTCGGCCTTAGCTTTAATACTGAGCAGAATTCCGATGGTTGTACCCATCATGATAAAAAGTACAATATTCAATGCTATGGAAATCTTTTGAAACCTCGACATAATTTAGTTGTCCAGCTTATGCCGGCCCCTAAAGGTAATAGAATTAATAAATAAGATTTTAGTTATGGCTGAAATTCAAGATAACCCGTCCTTACATCAGATGCGTCACCATACAGGTCAACCACATAGTAATAAGTCCCTGACGGTAAATATCCATTCCCCAAGCTCATGCCTGAATTGGATCTTCCATCCCAGTCGTTGTTATACGGAAGGGCGTAATAAACTTCGTTACCCCAACGATTAAATACTTTAACTACTGCTTGAGGGAAATTATTTATTCCTTGAATGATCCAGGTATCATTTTTACCATCTCCATTAGGTGTTAACAACTGTGTAACAACCACGTTGGGCACCAAACAAACAATAGGAACTGTTAAAGTTTGTGTACATCCATTTGCGTCAGTAGCTTCAACTGTATAAATACCATCTGCAATATTGGTGAGTATAGGATTTGTGCCTGTAGTTCCACTGGTCCATAAATAACTCATGGTTAAACTGGAAGTTGTACTCACGGTTAAAGAACCATTGTTTTGTCCGCAATCATTGGGCACCACAGACACTACATATACCGAGAAGGTATCCATGGCAACGGAAATGCTATCCGTATAAGTAACACCACAACTGGTAACATCTACCGCATATATATTGGTTTGAGCAACGGTGATCGTAGGAGTTGTTGCACCAGTAGACCATAAATAGGTGGAATATACATTCGTTGCATCCAGCAATAGATTTTGAATACTACAGATAACGGTATCAGGTCCAAGATTGACTACCGGGATCGGATAATAATTGACTACTGCACTGTCCCTAGTGGTACAACCATTCTCTGTAATATCCACCCAAACCGTATCGGCAGTTGGAATAGAAACAGAGTTACTAGTTGCACCGGTAGACCATAAGGTGGTGCCTAAGGTGGCAGGTGCAAAGAGCGTAATAGGGGCATTGAAGCATCCTGTTGTATCCGGGCCGATGTTAACCACTGGATTTGGATTTACTGTAATGGTAAAAAACGCGGTATCAGGGCAGCCGGCAAAATCGGCAGTGACCAAATAATAATTCGTATTGGTAGCCGGGGATAATGAGATCGAATCGGCTGTGGTTGGTCCCTGACTCCATGTATAGGTATAAGGAGCCGTTCCCCCTGAACCATTTCCGTACAAGGTAGTACTTGAACCGGCACAAATGGTCGTACTTCCTGTAAAGGCGGAGGTAGGCGTAGAACCAAAGGTGATTACCACCGAATCCCTGGTGGTGCATCCGTTAATGGTAACATCTACCCAATAGGTACCGGAGACGGCTACATTAATGGTTTGACTTGAAGCACTTGTTGACCAGTTAAAACCAGCTCCTGCATTTTGTGCATCCAAGGTTACAAAAGGAACCGCTCCATTACAAACACCGCTATCTGGCCCAAGGTCAACAATGGGTAATGGGAATACATTTATCAGCTGCGTACTTGTATTAGTGCATCCGAAGGATTCTGTAACTGTGACGGTATAAGTAGTATTGATCACCGGAGAAACATTGATACTATTGCCTGTTCCCAATCCGGCTGCCCATAAATATGTATATGGGCCGGTCCCTCCGCTGGGGACTGCAGTTAAAATGGTATTTTCTCCTATGCAGATCGAATCATCTCCGACTATATTGATCGTTGGAGGAGTACTAATTCCTAAAATAATACTATCTCGGGTAACACATCCATTGGTGTTCACATCCACCCAATAGGTTCCTGAGGTAGCCGCATTAATAGTAGCTGTAGTGGCGGATGTACTCCATACATAGATGCCTCCTGTGGTAGTAGCATCCAACAATACAGGACCTCCGTTACATACGGTGTCGTTCGGACCAATGTTTACCACCGGATAATTAAATACATTTACTAACTGCGTATTTGTATTAGTACATCCGAAGGATTCTGTTACGGTTACCGTATAAGTAGTATTGATCACCGGCGAAACATTGATGCTGTTGCCTGTTCCCAGTCCACCTGCCCATAAATAAGTATATGGGCCGACCCCTCCGCTCGGGACTGCCGTTAAAATAGTATTCTGTCCTATGCATATCGAATCATCTCCAACAATGTTGATCGTTGGTCCGGTGCTTATGCCCAGAATAATGCTATCCCTGGTGGTGCACCCATTGGTGGTAACATCCACCCAATAAGTTCCAGTGGTAGCCGCATTGATCGTTGCAGTTGTGGCTGAAGTGCTCCATGCGTAAGTGGCACCGGCAGTAGTTGCATTTAGCAGCACAGGTCCGCCGTTGCATACTGTATCATTGGGTCCAATATTTACTACAGGATATGGGAATACGGTTATTCGAATGGTGTCGGTGGCTGTGCATCCTAACCCATCCGTAACGGTGACCGTATAAGTAGTGGTTGTTGGTGGAGTAACCACCTCGGACGCGGATGGAGTGGGTAATGCCGGGTTCCAGCTATAACTAAGTCCTCCAATATTGTTAGCGGTATTTACATTTAAGGTGGTCGATTGTCCTATACATAGCAAGCTATCTGCAGTCGTAATGGCTGTGGTGATCTGGTCAACAGTAATATTGATCGTATCAATGGCAAAATTACATGCTGCTGGAGATAAGTTCGCCGTTACAATAATTTGCACGTTTGTATTAGTAAAGTTTACATTGGCAGTCGTATCCGTTGGGCCGGGCGGGGTTACAAACGTTCCACCGGTAATGCTCCATGTATAATTGGTGATGCCAGGTATTGGATTGAAGAAATAAGGAACATTGGAAGTATTTCTACATACCTGGGTAGCTCCGGTAATTTCTTTATTGGGTAAAAAGTTAGTGCATCGGCAAGTTAATAAGGAAGCCGGGGTGGTAGAACTATAAGCATTGGTGATCATGTTAACCGGTGTAGCACTTGAAGTAGCCCCAGTAGTTGCTGATAAGATAGATGCAGTAACGTTTGTAAAGGTAGGAGTGATTGTTGTTTCATTACAACCTCCGCTATAACCGTTTGCATCGGTTGCGATCACATACTGATCATTAAAACTTCCTGCAGGTGATACCGGAGGATCACACCAACCAGCAAAATAATATCCACCTCCTGTTAATCTTAGACCCACCGATCTTCCTTCATCATTTCCAGCTCCTCCATAACATTTTCCCCAGGTAAATGCACCGGCGGAACTTATTTTCACTGCCATTACATCACTGCCTCCTGCTCCAAAACTACTGGTAGTTCCCACTACGATATAACTTCCATCGGCCAATTGTTTAGCTTTAAATGCCCTGTCATCACCTGCACCTCCTATGGCCCTTGCCCATGTTACATTCAATGCAGCATCTATTTTTATCAATAACATATCATTTCCACCAGCTCCAAAACTATTGGTAAAGCCTACCATTAGGTATCCATTATCAGCTGTTTTAATGTATGAATTGGCCTCGTCAGATCCATTACCACCGAATGTTTTATAGGCGGTTAGCGTTAATGCCGGAGAAGGCAAAGGAGCAAATGTCATTCTTGCCAGTACAAAATTCCTTCCTGCCCCACCTCCAATGGCATCAGAAAATCCAAACATGGAATAACTGGTAGGGGATTCTTCAATAAAATCTTTTCCAGAGTCGTTATTGTTACCAGGTAAGTTCGCTCCAAAAACAATATCACATACCATGGCATCACCGGTTTGGTTGTAAAGGGTAAGTGCCATATCACGGTCACCAGCAACCCTATAATCCTCTACCCATCCGATAGTTCCAAAAGTAGTTCCGGGAATTAAACTAGGGCTTACCTGTTTTGAAACAAAAGCTTCATCATCGATAACAGCACCCACGTTTTTACCAAAATTTTCGAAAAATGCAGGTACGCCTGCAGAACTGAATTTCTGAATATACCAGTCATCCTGGTACGTGGCTATATAGGTTTTTCCACCTACGATATATCCTCCGTCGGAAGTTAAATTGATCGATCTTCCTTCTTCTCTCAGGTTAATAACACCTTGGGTACGGCTCCAGGTGATCTGTCCCAGCGCATCGCATTTATTCACATAAATATCTTTGTTATCCTCAAATCCATTACCACCGGCCCCTGTGGTTCCATAAGAAACGGTACTTCCCACGATGATATATCCTCCGTCAGCAGTGGACAAAAGGTCTTCAGCCCTGTCTCCCCCTGTTCCTCCATAAGTTTTCTGAAAGGTAAGCTGAGCAAAACCGGATCCTGATAGTAAACAAAAAAATAGCCCGAAAACTAAGGTAGGTTTATTCAACATAGTGCACTTGTAACATACAATATTAGCAATAATTTATAAGTTTTTCAACCCATGCCCGGTTAATGGTACCAATACCTTTTTACTAGACGTTTTTGGAATGGCTGCCGTTGCAACCGCCGATGTTAATTCCACAAAGTATCCCTTGCGATGTAAAGATTGATGCTCCTTTAGTATATCTTCCTCATTTACAGTGTAATAATTCCCTTTGGTTAGACGCTGGATCTGGTGGATCAGGTTCTTTCTAACCGGGTTTTTTACTCCAATTCCTTCTGCCACCGTAGGTTGAAAATTCAAACCTACATCTTTGGATAGGGAAGGACAGTTTTGTGCCTGGGCTATCGATAATCGGGGGATTTCCTTCAATAAACCGGCAGATACCAATTCCGAAAAACCAATATAAGCCCCAATGATTAATGTGCCGTTGCCCACCGGAAATATGATCTCTTCGGGCATGTCTTTGCATTGCTCCCATACTTCGTAAGCAAAAGTTTTGGTCCCTTCAAAAAAGAAAGGATTATAAGAATGACTTGCATAATAGGTTTTGGTTGCTGCTTTTTTTGCTGCCTCTGCCACATCTTCACGGGTCCCTTCTATTTCGATCACATGGGCTCCATAACCTTTCATTTGTTTTATTTTGGCAGGAGAAGCTTGTGATGATACATAGATCTCCGCTTCTATTCCGGCTTTGGCTGCATAAGCAGCAATAGCACAGCCCGCATTGCCCGAGGAATCCTCAACTATCTTCTCAATCCCCAACTCTTTTATTTTGCTTAGGAGAACAGTTGCCCCGCGATCTTTATAAGATCCTGTAGGAAATAAAAACTCCAATTTTAAACTCACCTCCTGATCATTCCATTTCTCCTTTACCACCGGTGTACTTCCTTCACCAAAGCTGACGATATTTTTTACATCAAAAACAGGGATCTGTTGTCTAAATTTCCATAGGCCCTGATAATGATGATCCGTGTAAAAAAGAAATTTTTTATCAAAGGGTGATTGTATTTCCAGCAACTCACCATCCTCCCCGATCCATATTTTTTCATCTATCGGATAGTTCTTGGTGGATGTTTTTAATGACCAGAGTTCTTTCATTTTATTGTTCAAGAGGTTCAATGGTTCAAAGGGTTCAAGAGGCTCAAGGTCCTTAAACTTTGAACCCTTTGAACTTCTTGAACCTTGAACATTTATATTTTCGTCATTTCCTTACTCATTTTCCAAAGCTCCACAGCTGCCGTATGATCATTTGAAACTTTCGAAGAAGGAGCTTCTTTACATTTGGCAAAATATTTTCCCGTTACATTTTCTACTTCAGGTGAAGTAGCCAAATACAAAGTGGTTTGGGCCCCTTTTTCCTCACTAATCCCTACGATGGCCGCATATAAATTCCAAAAAAATCCACCTACCAGGTTGGTATTCTTGGTGCCGATCTTTGTTTGTACAACTCCAGGGTGCAAGCAGTTCACAGTTATCTGGTGTTCCTGTAGTTCTTTGGCCAGATATTTTGTAAATAAAACATTATAGAGTTTCGAATTCTCGTAAGCCCACAGTACTTTATATTTCTTTTTCATGTGAATATCCTCAGGATTCCATCTTCCGCCTAAATGAGAATCACTCGAAACATTCACGATCCTCGCAGGACTTGATTTTTTTATTTTATCCAATAACATATTGGTAATAATAAAATGGGAGAGATGATTGGTCGCCAATGTTTTTTCATAGCCTTCTTCGGTTTCCTGTCTTTTATAGTATACACATCCTGCATTATTGATGAGGAGATGTAAATCCGTATAGTTAGCATCAAATTCTTTGGCGATCCTTCTGGCATCTTCCATTACTGAAAGATCACCCAATAAATAATGGATATTTGGATTAGCCGTTTCCTTTTTAATTTCCTCCACACAGGCGATGGTTTTTTCTTTGTTTCTTCCCACAATCACCACTTGATAATTCTGTTTGGCCAAGGTAACTGCAGTTACTTTTCCAATACCGGCAGTTGCGCCGGTGATCAATGCTGTTTTCATAATTACTCGTTCAATTTAGTTTTTTTATTCATACTTGTAGTCTCATCACAACTCCGGATAATGTAATACAATGAGATCTAAATATTGCAATAATTCATTTTTATCATTGGTAAATTCAAAATACCAATGAACAACGGTAAAACCTCTTTCGGGTTTTGGATCAATTTTTTTGATATGTAATTTACAATGTGACCTTGTATTGGTATATACGGGTCGTTCGAGCATCCAGTTGCTGATACCTTTGCCGGCAAATACAGTATGCTTAAACCGTGGGACCCATTCCCGGTTATAGAATAGATGGAATAAATGTGGCCCACTAGCGATCAAACCTTTAAAATGTGATTTCTCTGCCACTTCTTTATCAATATGAAAAGGCATAGGATCATATTGAGTAGCAAATTTGATGATTTCTTCATCGTTCAATACCACTGAGCCAAAATCTATGATCTGGTTTTCCCGGAGGGAAGAAATATTGGTGGGAAGTATTTCCATTGATTAAGCTGAATATTCTTTGAAAACTTTATTAAGCCATCGGAGCATCAATATAATCACCAAGGCCGCAACAGTAAGTAGAGCAAAATTTACCCAAAAGAAGTTTGCTTTGTCCTCATAAGAATCCCACAAACTTGATAGGACTCCACTCAGTTTATTTCCGATAGATGTAGCTAAGAACCATCCACCCATCATTAACGACGTAATTCTTGGAGGGCTTAGCTTGGATACCAATGATAATCCCATGGGACTTAAAAACAGTTCTCCTATGGTAATTACTCCATACGACATAATAAACCACCATGCCGACGCCTTTACGGCCCCATTTCCACAAACTTTTACAGCAGCCACCATTACCAATGTTGACAGTGCTGTAATGACCACTCCCCAGGCAATTTTAATTGGGGTGGAGGGTTCTCTTCCTCTTCTTCCCAGGAAAGCAAAGAAAGCAACTACCAAAGGAGTTAATAAGATCACCCAACCTGGATTGACAGATTGAAATAAGCTGGTACTAAACACATACAATTTTTCTCCCTCCTTTGGCCATTTCTCCTTGGGTAGATTTTTTAAATAAGGATGATGAGTGATCTCCTGGACAACCTTTCCATTTTCATCTTTTGTTACTCTAAACTGGGCATCATACTTTGGAAAAGTATCCAACTCTGTAGTTATTGTTTTTGATAAATACAACACATTACATGTGGGAACGATGGCAGCGGGTATTTCTCTGTCCTGGAATTTGTCGGCCCAATTATTTAAAGTGGAGCCATTTTGTTTAAAAACCGCCCAAAAAGCAACCACTACTGCAAATATGATGAGCATAGCTCCTATAGGTTTCTTTTCCTCGGTCTTTGCTCTAAAAAATAAGCTTCCGTAAAACAGAACAACAGGAATACAGCCAAATAAAAAAGCATCCGTAGAATTTGATCCAACCAAGGGCCGAACTGGATGTCCTATAAGTTTAGAAACCATCATGGGCCAATAATAGCCGATCAAACCAAAAATAATAGAAGGTAACAAAATGAAGCCGAAAATTTTTACGGTAGACATATCACCCTGTTTGGCCGGTTTAAGCACATCCACATCTTTATAATGTTTGTTGCCCAATAAAAAAACGATGATTCCAATAAACATTCCAATGCCTGCAGTGAGGAATGCATAGCTCCAACCCAGCCAATTTTCCATGGCAGCGCCAAAAAAATTACAGATGAAGGCACCTACATTGATACCCATATAAAATATATTGTATCCTGCATCTTTTCTGGCTTTGAATTCTGGTTTGGTATACAATGCTCCTAAAAGGGTAGAAATATTGGGCTTAAAAAACCCATTTCCCATAATCACCAAAAACATGGCTATGTATAAATAGTTGATGCCAGGTACCGCCATTAAGCAATAGCCTATCCCCATCAATATACCACCTGCAATGATGGATTTTCGATACCCAAAAATTCTATCAGCCAATAATCCGCCTAAGAATGGAGTAAGAAAAACAAAGGCAATAAAAGTTCCGTACAGATCGGATGCCTCGGACTCTGTCATTCCATATCCATCTTTTACATCCTTTAAGTATAAGGTGAATATTCCAATCATTAAATAATATCCAAACCTTTCCCACATTTCTGATAAAAACAGAAAAGGTAATCCGGTGGGATGTTTTCTTGTGGATGCGTTCATAGAGTAAATGTAAAAAAAAGCAACTCAAAGAGGTTGCTCTTAAAAGTTTATTTAGGACATATGCCCTGTTATTTATTTTTCGCCCTGCATTAATTTTCTGATCAATGGAGTAATCAATAGTAAAACTATTCCTGCAATCAATGCAAACCAAGCCAATTGCTTATATCCATTTGTGTACGAAATAAGTTTTTCCAGATTGGATACCTGTTCAACAGAATAAATGGTTCTGTCTTCCATTCCATATTTATGAAGGCTGGTGTCTTTGGCATTACTAAATGCCGTTATTTCCGAAATAAAGACTTTTCCAGAATTAACCATTTCCATCGAGGATGATTCGGCAATCAAAGAGGATTGTACAACTGCTGCCTTGGTAGATTGACCGCGGACCACTATTTTCCTCAGGTCCGCATAATGAATAAATTCTTTAGGAAATTTTTTTGCATTGTCAATTGATTCCTGGGTAAACTCTGTTTTTGCTTCTTTTGGATGTGCAATTTGACCATATATTGTCACCTGCTGGCTATCAATAGTTTCTTCAGTGATCATGAAATTAAAACTATTGTAGTCCTTTGGTACCATTGCTTCCACCGATTTGGTCTCAACCGTCATATTTGCTCCTAAGATCCCGGCAGCGTATTGGCCATAGGCACTTGCCAAAAACCACATGCCCATCATTAATCCCTGCATTTTATAGGGAGATAACTTGGTCATGAGGGATAGACCTATGGGAGATAAACATAACTCACCCAAGGTAATAATTAAATACGCCGCGGTAAAAATATCCAGAGAGGTCATACCATCTGAATCAGAGAAGTCGATGGTTATAAAAAATACATAAAACGCCAATGCAAGAAATAAAAATCCCAATCCAAATTTCACACCTGAATTAGGTTCCAATTTCTTTTTGTTGAGCCAAAGCCATAGGATCCCAATCAATGGGCTAAAAATGATCACAAAAATGGAATTTGAGGAATTATTCACCATGTTTGGATCTATATGAAATGTTCCAAGAAAATTGTCCTGGAGATTGTAATATGCGAACAAACTAAGTGAGCCTCCGCTTTGTTCAAAAAATGCCCAGAAAATAATGGAGAAAACAATGAAGATCAATGCTGCGATCAATTTTTTAATCTCTACCCACGAATATTTTCGCATTTCTATGACCAGAAAAACACATACAACCGGACCAATGATATACATGAACAGGTCGGTATATTTTGTATTCGTTACCATTTGCAATATGAGTGGAATGGTAATCAACGACCCGATATAAGTGCTTATTTCTAAGGTGCGTTTTTTCGAAATAGACATTTCAGGTTTCAGTGGAGATAAACCAATGGGCCCTAAGGTTTTTTTGGTGAAAATGAAGATGATCAAGCTAATGGTCATTACAACACCCGTAGCGCCGAAAGCCAAACTCCATGAATGGTTTTTGCCCAATCCTATCATGATAATTCCTCCCAAAAATGCACCGAGGTTGATGCCAGAGTAGAATAATCCGAAACCGGCATCTCTTCTAGGATCCCCATCTTTATAAAGGGCTCCCACCATTGTGGAGATATTGGGTTTAAAAAAACCGGTACCGATAATATTAAAGCAAATGCCCAGGTAGAAAAATTCTTTTGGTGATACAGCAATGATAAAACTTCCTACGATCATTAACAGGCCACCCCAAAACAACGACTTTCTGAATCCGAGAATTTTATCGGCAAATAAACCTCCTACAAAAGTGAATGCGTAAACAAATGCTTGTATAGCCCCGTACCGAAGATTGGCTGATTTTTCGTCGATGGCCAATTGTGAAACCATGAACACAACCAGCATTCCCCTCATTCCATAGAAACAAAACCTTTCCCACATTTCAGACAAGAACAAATACCAAAGTTGCCTTGGATATTTGCCCTTAAAATTCTGTATACTGGCTAATTGCTCTTCTGGAGTCAAAGTATAAGTTTTGAGGTTAGTTACACCGGTTTTATCTTACTCCGTGCATCATTTTTTTCAACAAAGGAGTTAATAGAAATAAAACCACCGATGCTGCACCGCAGAGAACTACAAACACCATAAAGAACTCGAACAGGTTATGGATGGTTTGTCCGCCAAATTTCGGATACTTCACAGTAACAATTTGCTGATCTGCGATGAGCTTAAATTCGTCAGGAGTAAAGGTGGTATCCTGGGCTTTATAAGTATTTACAAAAACGGCACCTTTTTTTTCTGCTTCCGACTTTTCGTTATTCATTTTAACGATATTCTCGTATTTTTCTTTGAAGTTCAGGTTATTTTCTTTCGCCTTTTTCTGATCGATCTTACCCACTTTCATTTGAGCAAGATAAAATAACTCTTCACCTGTTGCCTGCTTTCCATCGAGAATAGCCTGAAGATCTATATTCTTTTTTGTTGCTTCTATATATTTTTCACTTGTAGGTGGAAGGATAGAACCCAACGTTCCTGCTAATGCATAACCGGAAGCATTGGAAAGAAAAAATACACCGTAAAGCAAGGAGGCAAATCTTTTAGGTGAAAGTTTCCCCACAAGTGATAAGCCGATGGGAGACAAACAAAGTTCTCCAAGAGTTTGTATAAAATAAAGTAAGATGAGCCATTTAATGGCTAGCAATCCGTTGGTGCCAAGATATTTTACATTGTAAGCGATGATAAAATAACTAATGGCAATCAACAATAATCCTATTGCCTGCTTAACCGGTGAAAGTGGTTCTTTCCCTCTTTTTCTCAAGGAGTCCCATAACATACTAAAAGGGATAGCAAGAATGACAACAAACAGGCCATTAAAGATCTGTACCATCGAAGGAGGCATGTTCCAGCCAAATATGTTCCGGTCGGTTTGGTTATCTGCAATAAAGGTGAGTGAAGAACCCGCTTGTTCGAATGCCGCCCAAAAGAAAATAATGAAAAAAGAAACGATATATATAACCCATATTCTTTGCCGTTCAACTTTGGTTAAACTCTTATCAGATAAAATAAGCCCTGCCAATGTTAAACCGCTTGAATAAATAAGGGAATAAATAACATTTTGACCTAACAAAAAGAACATGGTACAACCCAAACCGAGGAAAGCAAATATCGAAATGATCAATGATTTTGTAGTAAACTTTGCTTTTTGTGCTTCACCTTCTTCAAATTGTGAACCATCGCTTTTAGAAGGGAGACCTCCCAAAGGTTTGCCGTCTGGGGTAACAACGTATTTGTTTTTGAGAGCTAGAAAGATCAGGGAGCCCAAGATCATTGCAAGTCCCGCTGCTAAAAATCCCCATTTGAAAGCATGTATATCTCTTACTTGCTCAATTCCCTTAACCCCATTCCGAACAACTTCTACAGAATTCGTAACGTCGCCAATCAAGGGACAAAAATATTGACTCAGTAAAGCCCCTATATTAATACCCATGTAGAAAATGGTAAAGGCTGAATCTAGTTTGCTTTTATTTTCTTTTGGGTATAGGCTACCCACCATACTTGAAATATTTGGTTTGAAAAAACCATTTCCGAAAACGATCACTCCTAAGGCAACCCACATCAAAGTCTTGGCAAGTTCTAAATTGGATGCAAATACGCTTGCACTGGTGAATAGGAGCAATTGGCCAATGGCCATTAATGTTCCACCTAATAAAATACAATTTCTGTTGCCTAAAAATCTATCTGAAATGAAACCACCCAGCATTGGGGTTAAATAGCACAACCCAAGAAAGCCTCCGTATATTAAGGATGCCTCGGCATTACCAAACATTAATGAATTAACCATGAACAAGGTAAGAATGGCTCTCATTCCGTAGAAGTTGAATCTTTCCCACATTTCTGTTCCAAAGAGGACCCAAAGGCCCTTAGGATGTCCCTTTTTTGCAGCTATTTCATTCATAGTATAGTTTTTTATGTTCTGCTAATGTATAAAATGTTTTCATACAACCAATTCGCAGCCGTTGGCTGCAAGGTTTGAGGTTTGAGGTTCGAAGTTTGACCTCGGATTTTTAGCAGGGGGTTGGAGGCTCTGAAGTTGTTAAAACGGTTGTCAAACCTCAAATTTTCGAACATCAAACCATCAAGATAGCCCGGCCTTTGCAGTTATTGACCATCGAAAGCTTGTCGATATTATGTAGATATCTTTGAGGATCAAATGACTTGATCGCCCATTAAAATGGTGATTGGTAACCTGTAATTGGTAACCTGTAACCAGTAATCCTTCTTGGGTTATTTCCCAGTTGCTAATTACCGATTACCATTTACCAATTATAAATTCGTTTTGATAAAATTGGTCATCTTGGTGTATAAATGGATGCGTGTATTGCCTCCATATATTCCATGGTTTTTATCAGGATAAATAAACAGGTCGAACTGCTTATTCGATTTGACCATGGCATTGATGAGTTCGGCTGAATTTTGCCAATGTACATTGTCGTCAGCTGTGCCATGCACCAATAAGAAATTTCCTTTTAACTGATCGGCATAGGCGGTGGGGGCATTGGCATCATATCCCGTAGGATTTGATTCTTTGGTACCCATATACCTTTCTGTATAAATGCTATCATAGAATTTCCAATTGCTTACCGGAGCAACGGCAATGGCAGTTTTAAATACCTCTGCACCACGTGTAATGCATAAACTGGTCATATACCCTCCATAACTCCAACCAAAAATCCCTATCCTGGTTTTATCAACATACCCCAACGTTCCTAAATATTTAGCTGCATCGATCTGGTCATCCACTTCCAGTTTACCCAATTGTTTATAGGTAACTGTTCTGAAATCGCGACCACGTGCCCCTGTTCCACGGTTATCCACACAGGCGATCATATAACCTTGCTGTGCCAGCATCTGGAACCAAATATAATTAGGTCCCTGCCATTCGTCTATTACTTCCTGCGAACCAGGACCTCCATAAACATACATGAAAACAGGATACTTCTTTTTCGGATTGAAATCGGCGGGCTTGATCATATATCCGTTCAGTACTGTTCCTTCTGAATTTTTAAAAGTGAAAAATTCAGGGGCATTGATCCCGGTAGCTTTTAACCGATCATTCACGGCAGAATTATCTACCAGCTTTCTTACTTCGGTTCCGGCGATATCATACAAAGTAATATTTGCTGGAGTCGCTAATGTAGAATGGGTAACAATATAATATTGAAAATTGTTGGTAAACTCAACCCGGTTCACTCCTTTGTTCTTCGTTAGCTTGGTCTTATTTTGTCCATCCAATGAAATAGAATAAGCATGCCTTTCCATCGGTGAAACTTCGGCGGATTCATAATAAATAACATTTTTTGTTTCGTCCACTCCATATACATCGGTTACATCCCAATTGCCAGTGGTGATCTGGGTCATTAATTTACCCGTTTGATCATATCGGTAAAGATGATTGTATCCATCTCTTTCACTGAGCCAGATAAAACCACCATCTTTTAGCACTCTCATATGGTCATTGATCTCCAGATAGCATGGAGCTGTTTCCTGCAGCCATAATGATACGGTAAATTTGGCCGCGTTTACCTTGTTGATCTTTAAATCATTTTGTAACCTGTTCATGGTATAAACCAATAGGTCTCCTGCACCAGCCCATTTGATCCTGGGAACGTATTCGTATTCCGGAAGCCCACTTACCTTTTTCGATTTCTTTGCTTTGACATCATAAATATGAACGGTTACCACCGAATTTTTTTCCCCTACTTTAGGATACTTGAATTCATAATCATGTGGGTATAACTCCCCTTCGAACATAGCCATTTCAAATTTGGGTACAGAAGTTTCATCAAACCTTACAAAAGCAATTTTTTTACCATCTGGACTCCACTCGAATGCTCTTACCAATACCAATTCCTCTTCGTATACCCAATCCCCTTGACCATTGATGATGGTATTGATTTTACCATCCTTGGTTGCTTGTGTTTCTTTTTGGGTAGCCAGGTCATAAATAAAAATATTGTTATCGGCCACATAAGCCACCTGGGTAGCAGCAGGATTAAATGTAGCACTCATGATCTTGTTATGCTTGGGTAAAGAAGTAACTTTTTGGGTTGCTACATCATATACATGGTAATATCCTTTGCTGGAATGCCTATATATTTGTTCGCTTTCGGTGCTGATAAGAATTTTTGATTCATCCTCACTAAAACTATAATCGTCAACTTCCAAAGCTCCGAAAGTAAATTCACCTACTTTATTTCCTGTTTTATAGTCGTACTTAATTACGCCTGTTTTTTCCTGAACCGTGTAGTTGAGACCATCATTCATTGAATTAAGACCGTAGAGAGATTTAGGATAATAATCACGGCTTTTCCAAATATCTTCAAGGGTGATGCTCTTTTGAGCGAAGGTGGTTTGAACAATTATAAAGCCAATGAGTACCGCAAGTTTTTTCATGGTGAATCGTTTAGTGAGTTACGAAAATAACATATATATAGATATATGGCATTTTAACAACTGCAAAAAACCCTTAAAATGGGGTGGAGGTGTGGCCTAGGCTCGCATCCCTGTTGGTCTTTCTTTCCCTCTTTCCGCGTGGTAATTAGTTCCCACGGATTCGCTTTGCACCTCATCTGAAATCTGCGGGAACTATAAACCTGCTAAGCCTAGCGCAGCAGGAAAACTCACAATCAAAAAACAAAAGACCCCCATCAGAAGGAGGTCTTTGCTGTAATAAAACACCACGAAAAATAGCGTTACCAGCTAAGCAAGGTTACACCCAGCGTAAAAGGATACAGATTTGGGTTCTGACCCCGGAACATAGGTGTAAACTGATAACTGGCATATATGCTGAAGAACGAATATTTAATGCGGACCATAGCCGTTGCTGTAAAAGTCTCGAGGTTAAAATCATCGAATTTTTCCTCTTTTACATCATAACTATTTTCGGTATAGGTAATCCTGCTGCTGCTTCCTGTTTTAATTCCACCCACTACTCCGAAGGTAAAATTGAATTGCTGGCGATGTCTGGCTGTTTTTTTGGTTCTGAGGTTAAAGAAAATAGGAATATTAAAATATTGAACGGCTAACCTGCTGCGATTGATGCTATGCAAGCTATCAGTAGTGGCTATAATAGGTGTAGTAAAGGTTTGACCTGGATAATCGTCCGCTTCCTCCAGCATTATTTTTTGAGCAAATGCATAATGCTGAAAATCCCAGCCCATTCCTGTAACAATATTGAATACATTTTTTATCAGGTTGAACCTCCATTCGAAAAAATTCAATCTTACATGTGCATTCCTTCCATAATTCATTTCCATAAAATTATAATCTCCCTGTGGTTGGAGATCAAATCCATTGCTCATATCTACCAAACCATCTACACCTAGGTCAAGTCCCATCCAAACCAGGTCCTGGTGCATTCTTCCTCCACCGAACATATCACGTGGACTTGCCGCAAATCTTTTTTTGCGTTTCTTGTCTGTACTATCATTGTCATTGTAGTTATAATTATAGTTGTAATTATAATTATATGTTTTATCAGGATTGTATTGTCTTACGTCGGACTCACCGGAGGTATTAACGTTGATTTTTGCTGGGACTGATTTATAGTATACATCGGAGGCACCTGAAGCCACCACGTTTAATTCATCACTCACATCAACGGTAGCATCGCTGGCTCCTGAAAGAGTTAGGTTCATGGTTTTTGCTGGAAACTCAAGCAACCTTAATTCGGAGCTTCCTGAGGCGACCCCCATTACATGAGTGGCAGATCCTGTGAGCTTGATACTTGAAGCACCGGTGGCAGTGAGATTTGCTTTTTCGGCAATAATATTGCCTTTTAATTCACTGCTTCCACTTACAGCAATATTGATATCCGGGATGGAAAACTCATCATTGATCTTTACATCGCTTGCACCGGTTACCGTAATGTTTTTTAAGTTATTGGTGTAGATCTCGATCACACAGTTCTCCAATTGGTAATTTCCTTTACCAGGAGTAATGGAAGTCCCGTTTGGACCAGGGGTAACAACAACTGCCTCCGGATTAAATTTTTCTCCTTTGATAATCACTTTGGCCTGATCCGATTTATATATGACCACAGGGATACTGGTATTTATGGATAGGTTTTCCGTAGAAGTAATTGGGATCTCGGTTTGGGCCTGAAGAAGGATGTTACTTATGAGTACAATAAAAAATAAGGTATACTTTTTCATGTTCTTTGTTTTGAGTATGACGGACTGCTAACTTAAATGTTACAATTAATTTCTGCTTTTTGCAGAAAAAATAGGGGAGGTGAACTTTACCCTTTTGGATTTACCGTTTTCATCTCTATCGACCTTTAATACCCATTTATCCTCTTCCTGGTTGTTCTTGAACACCGAGAAGGTGGCATTTACATAATCCTCAATATAGGTTTGATCACCGGAGAATATTTTATTGAACAATCCTTTTTTCCTAGGACCATTTTCAGCCAATTCTTCTTGGATAGCTGGCTCGCTGTGCTCAATGGAAGGAATGGGTTGGAGGGCAAGCTCTACCGTTCTTTGAGGATTGATGTTTTCGTGTACCTGAACAGTTTTTACAGATACCATTTCAACGGGAGTGGATCTTTCTTGATGTGCTTTTGGGCCTTCACTATTTTTGATCAACTCTTTTTGAGGGTTCAGGTGGTTGTTGGTAAACTGGTTGTTATTGATCTCCGGAGCATTATTTTTTATAGCGGTCTTATTTATTTCAATTCGGTGGGTACTGATGAAGGCAGATGCATTGGAGGAGTCGGATGGCCAAAGGACCCATACACCCACTAATAATAAAATCGCTACCGCCGCCGACATGGGCCAATAGAAAGGAACTGCAGGGCGTGATCTTTTGATGAGATCTTTTTTATATGGATATTGAATCGATGGATCAGCTAACAATTTTGTGGAAGCGTAAATATCAAATTCATTCTTCAAGGCGGGATTGATTGATAAGAATGATTGAAGCTCCGTTTGCTCCGCAGAGCTTAATAAACCTTCTATATTACCAATAAAATATTCCGTAAAATTATTTTGGTGGATATGTGGGGTAGGGGTAATCACTATTTGTAGCTGGTCTTTTGAATACAACTCTACATTCTCAGGTTCTAAAGAAAATTCTTCCAGTTCATCTAAATAGGTATCCAGCAAAGTAGGATGTTGCTGTAAAAAAACTTCAGCAGCATGCATATCCTCAGCATTCAAGGAAGCCTCGATATAGGCTTCTATCCATTCTTTATAATTATGTATGCTGCAATTGATCATCCTAATACGGTTGCTAAACTTCCTATATAATTTTTTAAACTTACCCTTGCCCGGAATATATATACCTTTACCTGGCTTTCACCCAGGCCGGTAATTTCCCCAATTTCTTCATAACTATATCCTTCATAATCTCTGAGGATAACCACCGTTTTTTGTATTTCCGGCAATGTATTCAACGCTTTATGCAATAATTCCTGAAGATCAGGATTAGGCATTTGTGTGCTGCTGGTTTGAGTCGGTATTGATTCGATAAAATCCAGTCTTTTATTTTTTCTCTTCTTATCGATCATGGTATTATATGCTGCAGTGAACAAATATGATTTTGCTTTTTCCCCATCAACTGTTTCCCTTTTGATCCATAATTTTTCAAAGCAATCCTGTACAATGTCTTTGGCTGTTTCTGCATCGGCAAACTTGAGCATGAAACGATAAAGCCCATCGGCATAAGTTTTTACTGAAAAATTATACTCTTCGAGGGTCAATCCAGCGGGTTTTAAAGGTGAGACGAATATCTATGGTTAAAGTTACAGACTTGGCTAAAATAAAAAAGCCACCCCAACGCTTCGGTCAGGATGGCTTGAAGATCAATATTTTAGCCTACTTAGGGACGGTTGCATTTTCAGGTATTCCCATTTTCTTGCGAATATCCTTGGTAATATCATCAGCCGGGTCTTTATATAAAATAACTTGTTGACTGAGGTCAAAAACATAGTTCAATTGCTTTTCCTTGGCCACATCGTTGATGGCTGTCTGCACCTTATCGATCAATGGTTTCATGAGAAGGTTTTGTTTTTCGATCAACTGCTGCTCAATAAGTCCTTGAAATTTCTGAATGAGCTGCTGCTTTTGCATGATCTCGTCATCCTTATAATCGATCATGGATTGTGAAGCACCTTCTTTTACAAGTTTATCGCGATCGGCTAACAGCTTTTCGTATTCTTTCAACATGATATTATACTCATCAGTGAGGGTTACCTGAAATGAATCCAATACCGTTTGAACTCTTTTTAATTCCGGCATCAGCACAAGTATTTCTGAAGTGTTTACATAACCGAATTTTGATTGAGCAGTTGCATTGTTCACAGTGAATCCTATGATGGCAACAATAAGGACAATTAGTTTTTTCATTATTTTATTTATAAAAATGGTTTGCAAAGATAGTTTTTTTTTAAGATCTAAGACTGCCCTGATAACTATCAGGGTTTTTAAGACTTAGACATAAGAACCTTTTAGTCCTGAATCCTGCGTCATTCGCTCTTACTAAAAATATTCCAATACTTCTGGTTGGGAGGAGGGGCTGTAATGATCACCTCTTCTTTTTGTACGGGATGGATAAACATTAGTTGCCTGGCATGTAAACAAATGGATTTATCATCATTCCCCCTTTTATCACCATACTTTACATCTCCTACAATAGGACATTGAATGGATGATAGCTGTACCCTTATCTGGTGATGCCGACCGGTTACCGGTTTGACCTCAAGCAATGTATAATTATCGCCCTGGTTCAATACCTGGTATTCCAGTTCACATCGTAATCCTCCAGAAGTATTTTCTTTTACTGTAAATGAACGATTGTCTTTCTCATTCTTTTTCAAATAGTGTACCAAAGTTCCACTTGGCTTCCCTGGATTGCCTCTAACAACCGCCCAATATATCTTCTGAATGTTCCTTTCGCGGAATTGCTCATTCATTCTACTTAGCGCTTTGCTCGTTTTTGCAAAAAGAACGATGCCACTAACAGGCCTGTCGAGTCTGTGTATTACCCCGCAAAAAACGTTGCCTGGCTTTTGATATTTTTCTTTGAGGAACTCCTTGTAATGCTCTGATAACGGGATGTCCCCGGTTTTGTCACCCTGAACAATCTGCGATGGTAATTTATTAATTCCCAACAAATGGTTGTCCTCGTAAATAACCTGTTCCTCTAATTGTTTAAACCCAAACATATAAATGGTGAAACTGAATAAAAATTGCGATCGGATACAAAGTTAATTTAAACCTTAATACTTTTTAAGAATTTAAATGTGGAAAAACTTCTGATTTCTCCCTTTATGGAGGGATAAGTCCTCTTTTTAATTTTTTACCTTCGCGTCTATGTATCATAACCGGCAAGCGGCCATGCCCGTTTTATTCCTCACTATTTTTATTGACCTGTTGGGTTTCGGAATTGTATTTCCTATTCTGCCCAATTATGCCAGGGAAATAGGGATTGATGAAGCGTTGATAGGGTTCTTTGTTTTTGCGTTTGCCATTACTCAATTTTGGGCCACTCCATTCTGGGGATCTTTAAGCGATAAAATAGGCAGAAGGCCTGTTATCCTGATAAGTACCATCATTAATACCATTGCTTACTTTTCTTTTGGATTTGCTAATTCATTTGCGCTGATCATTATTTCACGGATATTATCGGGATTTGGAAGTGGAAATATTTCAGCTGCACAGGCCTATATTGTAGACATCACTCCCCCTGAAAAAAGGGCGAAAAGCATGGGAATGATAGGGGCTGCATTCGGGCTTGGATTTATATTTGGCCCCCCTTTGGGAGGGCTGATAAAAACCTATCTGGGAATGGAATACGTTGGTTTTTTAACTTCTGCCTTATGCTTGTTGAATTTTGTGCTCGCCTATTTTATTTTACCTGAATCATTGCAGGTCAAAGATGCTAAACGACCGCTTCAATTGATCCCTTTTATTCCTATTTTCAAAGCCATCGCAAAAAAAGGGACCAATATTGTTTTGGGGATAGGATTTATTTATACCATGGCATTTTTTATGTTCAACATTACTGCCAATATGATATGGAAGGATAAATTCAATTTCTCCGACCTGGGGATTGCATATGTATTTTCTTTTATAGGAATATGCACGGTCATTACCCAGCTTTTATTGGTCGGATGGTTTAGCAGGCGTTTCAAGGAGATTACTTTACTTTCTGTGGGTACATTATTGGTTGGCCTAAGTTTGCTAGCCTTGTGTTTGGTGCCGGCAGACCATTTTATTCCCTACGAGCTTATTATTCTCGCGGTGCTTTCCGTGGCCAATGGAATGGTAAGGCCTACCTGCCTATCGGTCTTAAGTAAACTTACTCCGAGGAACGAACAAGGACAAGCCATGGGAGTTTTTCATTCAGTGGGATCTGTGGCCATGGGCATAGGACCTTTACTGGCGGCACCCCTTTATTCATGGGGATGGCAACTGTATATACCTTATACGGTTGGCGGTATTCTTTTGATCGCTAATGTTTTGATTATCTTTAGGTTGAAGATTTTTTTGGGGCAAAAAAACCCCTCGTTGGTTTAAGGGAACCGGCGGTAAGGTGGCAGGGCATAAAATACTTAGTACACTTCCTGCAAAACAAAAAAAATAATATACCCAGCATTTTTTTAATTATTTGATTATCAATATATTATAAAAAAACATCGAAAAGCTTTTCCTTCCAAAGCCATATGTCTAAAGCCTAATGTCTTTTTCCCATTGTAATTGTTGAAAAATAATTGCACCTTTGCAACCCCAAAATAGGGGAAACTCCTGATGGTTATCAGGGTGATTGAAAAATTAATTTAGAAGAAAAAAAGAATGCCAACAATTCAGCAACTAGTAAGAAAAGGCCGTACTGCGGTAGAGTACAAATCTAAATCGCAGGCCTTAACTTCATGTCCGCAACGCCGTGGCGTATGTACAAGGGTGTATACAACAACCCCTAAAAAACCTAACTCAGCTTTACGTAAAGTAGCTAAAGTAAGGTTAACCAATGGTAATGAGATCATCGCCTATATTCCAGGTGAAGGTCATAACCTGCAGGAACACAGTATCGTTTTGGTACGTGGCGGCAGGGTGAAAGACTTGCCAGGTGTACGTTACCATATCGTTCGTGGAGCATTGGACACTGCCGGAGTAGACGGGCGTCGTCAAAGAAGAAGTAAATACGGAGCAAAAAAACCAAAAGGTGGTGCTCCAGCTTCAACCGGTAAAAAGAAATAATTGAATTTATTTAAAAACTTAAAAAACGCGTCATGAGAAAATCGAGACCAAAGAAAAGGATCATACTACCTGATCCAAAGTTCAATGATACGTTGGTTACAAAATTTGTAAACAACTTAATGTATGATGGTAAAAAAGGTACTTCATACGAGATTTTTTACGATTCATTAGAGATCGTTGAAAAAAGAGTAGCAGACAATGCTCCTTTGGATGTTTTCAAAAAAGCATTGGAGAACGTAACACCAGCTGTGGAAGTAAGAAGCCGCCGCGTAGGGGGTGCTACTTTCCAGATCCCTCAGGAGATCCGTCCAGCCCGCCGTTTGGCTTTGGGCATGAAATGGATGATCGTTGCTGCACGTAAACGTAATGATAAATCAATGGCCCAGAAATTAGCCAATGAGGTGGTAGCAGCTTTTAATAATGAAGGCGGAGCTTTCAAAAAGAAAGAAGATACACATAGAATGGCAGAAGCTAACAAAGCATTCTCTCATTTTAGATTCTAATTATTTCAACAATCACATTATAAAGACAAGATAAATTTATGTCACGCGACTTAAAATATACGAGAAATATAGGTATTGCTGCCCACATCGATGCCGGTAAAACCACCACCACCGAGCGTATCCTTTATTATGCAGGTGTGAATCATAAAATTGGTGAGGTGCATGATGGTGCTGCAACTATGGACTGGATGGTACAGGAACAGGAAAGAGGTATCACCATTACTTCTGCTGCTACTACTGTATTCTGGAAATATAAAGGAGATAATTACCATATCAATATTATTGATACTCCGGGTCACGTGGACTTTACCGTTGAGGTAAACCGTTCATTGCGTGTATTGGACGGATTGGTATTTTTATTTTCGGCAGTTGACGGGGTTGAGCCGCAATCGGAAACTAACTGGCGTTTGGCCAATAACTACAATGTAACCCGTTTGGGATTTGTAAATAAAATGGACCGTGCCGGTGCCGACTTCTTGAACGTGTGCAAGCAGGTAAAAGAAATGTTAGGTTCAAATGCCGTTCCTTTACAAATACCTATTGGTGCTGAAGACGATTTTAAAGGGGTGGTAGATTTGATCAACTTCCGTGGTATTGAATGGAATGAAGCTGACAAAGGAATGACCTTTAAAGAGATCCCCATTCCGGAGGACCTGGTAGAAGAGGCCAAAGAATACCGTGAAAAACTATTGGAATCGATCGCTGAGTTTGATGATAAATTGATGGAGAAATTCTTCGAAGATTCAAGCTCTATAACCGAGGCTGAAATACTAACTGCTTTACGCAAAGCGACATTGTCGGGCAAGATTGTTCCGATGTTATGCGGCTCATCTTTCAAAAACAAGGGTGTACAAACCATGCTGGATTATGTGATGGAGTTATTACCATCTCCTATGGACCAGGAAGGTATTATTGGTACCAATCCTGATACGGGAGAAGAAACCATTAGAAAACCATCGGAAACGGAGCCTTTTGCAGCATTGGCATTTAAGATCGCTACCGATCCTTTTGTGGGTCGTTTATGTTTTATCCGTGCATACTCAGGTAAATTGGATGCGGGATCCTATGTATATAATACCCGTACCGAAAATAAAGAGCGTATTTCACGTATCTTCCAGATGCATGCCAATAAACAAAATGCCATTGAATGTATTACTGCCGGTGACATTGGTGCAGTGGTAGGTTTTAAGGATATTAAAACAGGAGATACACTGTGTGACGAGAAGCATAAAATTGTTTTGGAATCAATGGATTTCCCTGATCCAGTAATCGGATTGGCCATTGAACCTAAAACCCAGGCTGACTTGGATAAATTGGGGATGTCGTTGGCTAAATTGGCCGAAGAGGACCCAACTTTCCGTGTACATACCGATGAAGAAACAGGTCAAACCGTTGTAAGCGGAATGGGTGAGCTTCACTTAGAGATCATTCTTGATAGGTTGAAAAGAGAATTTAAGGTGGAATGTAACCAGGGTGCTCCTCAGGTTGCCTTTAAAGAAACCATCAATAATAAAGTATCGCACCGTGAAGTGTATAAAAAACAAACGGGTGGTCGTGGTAAATTTGCTGATATTCAGTTTACCATTGAACCGGGTGATAAAGAGAAAACAGGATTGGAGTTTGTTGATAACGTAAAAGGAGGTAATATTCCACGTGAATTTATTCCATCTGTTCAAAAAGGATTTGCTTCAGCTATGCAAAACGGGGTATTGGCCGGCTTCCCGGTTACTTCATTAAAAGTAACCTTGTTGGATGGTTCGTACCACGCAGTTGACTCGGATGCATTGTCGTTTGAGATCTGTGCCAAGATTGCTTACCGTGAGTCTATGGTAAAATGTAATCCTGTATTATTGGAGCCGATCATGAAAATTGAAGTGATCACTCCTGAAGAAAATATGGGGGATATTGTAGGTGACTTGAATAAGCGTCGCGGACAGATTGAAGGAATGGATAGCAGAGGGAATGCCCGTGTGGTAAAAGCAAAAGTTCCACTGAGCGAAATGTTTGGTTATGTAACCCAGTTACGTACCATGTCATCCGGTCGTGCAACCTCTACTATGGAGTTCTCTCATTACGAACCTGCACCAAGGAACGTACAGGAAGAAGTGGTAGCCAAAGCCAAAGGCAAAAAAGTGAATGCTTAATTAAAACGTACGATCGTTTTAAAAATATAGTTTACGACGGACATCCCGATAGCTATCGGGAGTCCGTCGTTCCTTTTTATACGAATTTGATTTATTCAATATATGAGAGTTGCACAATTTATAGGCCAATCCGGATTTACATCCCGTCAAAAGGCAAAACAGCTGATCGATGAAAAAAGGGTTACGGTTAATGGGAAACAAGCGACACAAAGCACCAAACTCAATGAAGGTGATATTGTATTGGTGGATGGGGAGAATGTGATGGCTGGAGGCAAGCTCATTGAAAAAACGAAAATGCAAGCAACAGGTGAAGCTACATACATAGCTTATAACAAACCGGCGGGAATTATTTGCACAACTGAAAAAATTGAAGGAAATATTATTGATGCGATTGATCATCCTGAAAAAATATTACCGGTTGGACGTTTGGATAAAGATTCAGAAGGGTTGATCATTCTTACGAACGTGGGTAAGATAATAGATAGGATCATCAATCCTAAATATCACCATGAGAAAGAGTATGTAGTAACCTTAAATTTACCGTTAAGCAATGCATTTATTAAAGCAGTTAAGGAGGGCATGGATATTGGAGGAGAAAAAACGGAACCTTGTGAAATACAAATTGAGCCAGGAGCAAAACGGGTTTTCAGAATTAAATTAAAACAAGGAATTAACCGGCAGATCAGAAGAATGTGCAATAAATTCGGTTATCAGGTGATCAAGCTGCAAAGGGTCCGAATTTTGAATATTCAATTGGGTAAATTGAAGCCCAGTGAATGGAGGTATTTAACGGAGGATGAGCTGAGTGAGCTTTTGGCCCTGATACATTAATGATTTTCTTCAGGACGTTTGGACCATTTTTGCTTTCTGGACAAAACGAGAACATACCTTCTCCTTTTAAATCAACCATGTCACTTGTGCCCTTTGTAGCAGTGATGCAGATTTATTTTCACAGATTTTTCAATTAACACTTAATAAGATTTAGCACTTTCTTCTTAACCCGGATTCATTGATCCAGGACTGCAATCTTTCAACCTTTGCTTCAAACAATATCAATATGAAAAAGCTCATCGTATTTTCTTTCCTGGTTTTTTTAACCACCATCGCAACCATTGCCCAAAGACGAAATCATCAACCACGGGTAAGAGTCAACATCCAGAACAATGGAGAACAAAAAGTATCCCAACCTGAGTCCCAACCGACAGCATTATTCTCCGATTCATTAATGACGAATGAAGTGAACCCGTCAATGGTGAAGGACTTGCCTATAGAGGTAATAGATTCAAGCCCTGATAAGCCCATACTAAAAGAAAGCGATACCACTTTTCAACGTGTGCTTAAAAGCAAAAAAATGCCTAAAGAAAAAAACGTACCGAAAATTTTGAAGCAAAATCTTCCGAATACTAATCAGGATTTAATAGGACGGAATGTGAATAGAGTGGAGAAAAAAGATTTTAACTGGTTACTTTTCTTATTGATCACTTTGATATCCATTTTGGTCGCTGGGATCATTTTTTTTATTTTGAGTATTACTACTACTGTTTCTGTGGGATTGATAGAGCCGTTCTTAGCGATGGGCATCTCATTAATAGTTGTAGGGCTTGTAGGTGGTTCTATTTTTTATTTTTTCGCGGCGGTTTGTGGCTCCTTGGGTATTTGTGGATAGGATATGAAATGAACTATTTTTTTTATTGTTTCTTCTTTCTACTTCATCGGTAGCAGGGCTGCGACGGAACCATCAGAGCAAGTAAAAGTTAAAATTACGTCATGTGATATTGGGTGTCCTCTTGTCCTGATTCACTTGCGTATGATCGTTCGAGAGATGGTGCTTGTGTGGCAGCTGTTACCGTTTACTAAGAAAAAGTAACGTTCTTGAAACGATTTTACACGTTTGTATTTTTTCAGTTAACACATAATAAGATTTGGTTTTTTCTTCTTAACCCAGGTTCATTGATTGATGCCTTCAAACTCTCAACCTTTGCTTTCAAATAATTCATGTATGAAAAAACGACCAGAATTCACGTATGTGGAAACAGGAGAACCACACGCTATCAGGCGAAGAGAGATCCTGACTAAATATCCTCAGATCAGAAAGCTATTTGGTTACGACCGGAGACAAGCTCTTGTAACCATATTGGTGATCCTTGCTCAATTGACCCTTGCTTATTTTATTCCACGTTTATTTCCATCAGTGAGTCCTTTGGGAAAATGGACATTGGTCATTCTATCTGCCTTATTTATTGGTTCGATATTGAACCATTGGTTGTCTATGGCCATTCATGAAACAGCACATAACCTCATGTTCAAAAAGAAAATAAACAATCAGATCCTGGCCATATTAGCCAACATTCCGTTGTTGGCTCCTTTTGCCATGAGTTTTCATCGTTATCATTTGAATCACCATCAACATTTGGGAGTGGATGAAAAAGACCGGGATCTACCACATACCTGTGAAGCCAAATGCATAGATAATAAACCTGTATTAAAAGGAACCTGGCTCATCTTCAACCATTTTTTTTACCTGATCAGAGGTGTCACCTTCGCCAAGAAGCCCAACAAGCCTGAATTGATTAACCTGGTGGTTATTATTGCGACCACTCTTTTAATTGTTATCACCATGGGCTGTGCAAGCACTATGTATCTGTGGCTTTCAACCGTGATCGGATTAAGCTTTCATCCGGTAGCTGCACATTTCATTCACGAACATTATACTTTCTCACCGGGGCAGGAAACCTTTAGTTATTATGGTCCATTAAATAAAGTAACTTTTAATGTTGGGTATCATAACGAACACCATGATTTTATGAACATACCTGGGAGCAGAGTACCTAAAGTAAAAGAAATGGCTCCTGAATATTACGAGAAACTGGTGAGCCATCAATCATGGACATGTGTATTGGTTGAATTCGTGTTCAGAAAGGATATGGGTTTAAAGAGCAGGATAGTGAGAACGCAGGAGGACTTTGATAAGTACAAGCACTAATTCACAACATTGATTAAATAACGATTCATTCTATACTAAACAAAATTTTTAAAATGAAAATTACATTATTCCTTTTGATTGTACTTTCTGCTCTGCCGGTTGTAGCGCAGCGACGTAACCACCATCTACGGGTAAAAGTGAATATCCAAGCCCAGACACCAAATTCCCTGAATGGGGATACGAATACCCTTGAAGTTGCTGTGACCGAGTCTATGATTGCGCAGCCGGTATTACCTGTTGGCTACCTTGATTCAACAAATCAAAATTTCACAAGCATTGCTTCTGGTCCCGAGGTTTTTACCACTTCAAAAAGGTTTCAGTATCCTGCATCCGAAGTGGATACTAAAAATGTGGCCGATAGAAAAACGCCATTTCAGATATTGTCGCTGGTTCCTGCAAAAAGCTTGCACAGAGCACCGCAACAAATCATGGATATAAAAAAAGTGAACACATTCGGTGATGCTTTGCTGATGGTATTGCTCATCCTGGCGTCATTGTTTGTCATCGCTGGAATAGTGTTTCTTTTATTGGTTACCTGTGCCGGGTTTTTAGGGGTTTATATATCGTTGATGTATGCTTTTATAGGGACTGCCTTGTCCACAGCTCTGGCAGCCTTTGTTGTTTATTTTATAGTGCTTGCCACTACTTAATATAAATGAATTAAAAATAATTTTTATGATGAATAAAATTAAAATAAGTTTTGTCCTTTGTATGTCCATTCTTTTGGTAAGCCAGAACTATGCACAAACTCAATTCTATAAACTACCAAGAGTAAGGGTTGATAAAACCCATCATACAGAAAATGAAGTAAAGAACACTCCATCGATCAGCCTCAGGAAGGATAAAAAAACAGTTAGTAGCGTTCAATTTTCTGTAGCCCCTAAAGATTCACTCATCCATGAAATAAAAGAAGCAGTTGTTTTGCAGGAAGTCGATAGATCGGATCCTGATAAATTATTGGTGAAACCCATTAATAGCAAACGCAAAAATACAGTGGATGGAAATAAACAAATTCCAAACCAAAAGGTAATAATGATGTCTTTTCAGACCAAGCAGTTGAAAAGAAAATGGATGGGTAATGATATCCAAGCAACAAAAAGAACAAACATCATTTTTATGTTGGTTATTTTTCCTTCCCTGCTTCTTATATTTAGTGCCATTGCACTCATCTTCTTTTTTATTGCACTTGCAAATCCGCTAAGTTTGTTTACAATTGTCTCGTATATATTATTTGGCCTTACAGGAGTAGCAGTAGTTGTTTACACTCTTGTTTTAGGTATAATGTACCTTAGTACTTAAAAAAACCACCACGATGAAAAGGAAGAGCTATTTCCAGCTTAGGTATATTGCAATAACTATTTTATTGCTCTTGCTGCACTTGCCCTTATTATCGTTAAGTGCTCAGCGGAGATATCACCAACCACGTGTGAAAGTTCAACGTGTAAGTGTCGAAAAAGTCGCTGAAAGTATCACTGTACCAATTTCAGATATGTCCATGGCCGATATTGAAACTATGGAAGAAAATGATCAACCTGAATTTGATAAAGTTGATATGATGTTGAAGGAAACTGAAATGGTGCAGGTCGATAAGGAGCCTGTTGAGAGGTTGGTTGAACCAAATGGAATCACCAACATGAAGACGAAACCTATTTCCGTATCAAAGAGGAAGATTGAAATACGAAAAGAAGGGAGGGAATGGAAAAAAGGCAATAAGAAAGAGAAAAAGGTAATAAGAGGTGTATACTTGGTTCTACTCATTTTCTTTATTACCTTAACGGTGGTGGGCCTGATTCTTTTCCCCTTGGGTGTTGCTGCTTGTGTACCTGCTGCTATGGTAGAAACAATGGTGGGTTTTGGAGCCGCCTTTATTGGCATAGGCCCTCTGGGCTCAATGGTTGTTTTATTAATAGCGTTTATCAACTATCTGGTTACATGTGGTTATCAGAATGGATTTGAAATGTAGACAATGCCGTTGAATAAATAAAATCACCGTTTTGGTTTTTTATATTTTGCCTGCATATGGATTATGTATCTTTATACACTAAAACCTAATCATAAGTTTATGAAAATAAAAATGAATACCCAATTTGCCGTTTTATTTGCTGGATTATTTTTTTTAGCGATAAGCGGTTATTCCCAAAGTCCTAATTGGGGATGGGGACAACATATTACCGTTACAGGTTCTGGAAATCTTACCTGCTCGGTCTATGACCCCATTTATGCCAATACTCAAACATATAATATAAGTGCTTCCAGTTACGATAGCTATGTATATGACGAAGGTGTATTGGTATGGGTTAAAAATAGCGGGGGCATTTATTATCTAATCTATGATTATAATAGCCATAGCTTTGAAACCGGATACAATCTTATTGCCAGCACTGTTCAACTGATACTGAATGATGGAATTATTGCCTGGGTAGAACCTACCGATGCGGTAAGATATACTACTTATGATCCTATCCTTCAAACTTGGAAATCGAATTATACCATTGTTTCTGATCCCGTAACTTTAACTAATAATAATGGAGTAGTGGCTTATGTAGAGGATGGGGGTGCTGTAAGATATGCTACCTACGATCCTTCTCTTCAGAATTGGCAGACTGATTATGTGATTATATCGGGTTCGGCCAATATTGCTAACGAAAATGGTGTAGTGGCTTATGAAATAAATAACAGTTCAGTGCGCTATGCCACTTATGACCATAACCTGCAACAATGGAGAAGTGACTATACCATCATTTCCAGCAATGCCACAGTAATTACTGAAAACGGTGTGGTCGCATATGTAGTGGATAACAGTTCAGTTAGATGGGCCGTGTATAACCCAACGCTTCAAATGTGGGAAACAGACTATCATATCATATCAAATCCGGTAACCGGACTTAATATTACGGATGGTACTGTTTACTACACTTATCAAAGCACCAATTATCAAAAAGGCTATTCTTTTACTACTACCAACTGGCAGAATAATTATTCTACTGACCTTCATTGTGATTTGAAAACTTATACTCCATCTTCTAACCCCAATAAGCTAGCACATTTTTCCTATATGACTGTTGGATCTAATTCGCATGTATACAATTCCGGAGATGGAGGCACCATTCCTGACAGAAGATTACCCTTTAAACAATATACCAATGGAGGGAATTATAATATAAGCCTGCAGATCTATAATTCATCCACGAATACTACTTGTAACGAAAACCTGAGCATACCCATCACTGGGCTTGAGGAAAGCAATCAATCAAATAAGATCCTGGTCTATCCGAACCCTTTTACAGATGAGATCAACCTGGATGTGGATTTTCCTGTATCAGTTTCAATTATAAACATGCAAGGACAAAAATTAATGGATATTTCTCTATTGGATATTGAAACTCCTTTGAACTTATCTATGCTGAATGCTGGCGTGTACTTCCTGAGGATAGTGCAAGGGGATCATATAACCATGAGTCGTGTTGTGAAACAATAGTTGGGACCTAAAAAATAATTTTTTTGCAAACAGTTCCTGCGGAAGTTTTTATTTCAACCATATAAATTCCGGATGAAACTTGCGGTTTTTCCAAGGTCAATGATTTTACCTGACTTGAAGTGGTAAATGCTTGGACAAGCTGACCAGTTAGGTTATAAATTTTTACGGATTCCAAATAACTGCTCGAGTTAATATAAAAATAACCGCCTACAACAGGGTTGGGGAAAATGTCCATCGAGATCCCATCCAAGGTAGCTATAGACACCGTCGGCGTATCCGGTGCCGACAAAACAGAATCGGTTTTTAATAAAATACAGGAAGTGGGTCCAGGGCCCCAATTCTCAGAAAAACCCGTAATGATATATCCTCCATCCAATGTTCTGTAAATATCGTTGGGCATGGTACTTTCATTGCCCCCGCTTGCAAATGTTATTTGGGTGCCGGGCACTAATCCATAGTCAGTCTTCTGTGCATAGATGATTGAAATTTCATCATAGGCATATTTGATATCAGTGGTGTAAAATACTTTTCCGGGCGAACTGCTTCGCAGTTTGATATGGTCGAGGATGATGGCATTGGACTCCAATAACGGGAACAAGGCGATTGAATTTCCTAATGAATCAATTCGCAGCATATAGGAATTTTGTGCAAGGTCAGGAGCATAATAGGAGGTATAGCCAATTACAAATCCCATGGTATTGGATGTGTCAATGTACATATCTGCGCTATACCCAAAATCATCATCTGAAGTTCCAATCGTTTTAGTCCAGATAGTATCTCCGTTGATATCCATATAAACCAAGTAAACATCAGAATAACCCGCTCCAAAACTTTCGGTATTTCCTACTACCAGGATATTATCATATCTATCTACCAAAACATACTTTGCTATATCATTGGAAGGGCCCCCAAATGTTCTTGTCCACAAAGTATCCCCTGCAGCATTTATATGCAAGAGGTACATATCTTTTTGCCCATTTCCAAAGCTATAGGTTTCTCCTGCTACAATATAAGTTGAATCGGATAATTTATTGATGGAGCTCGACATTTCCCAGTTGGTTCCGCCATATGTCCGGGTCCATACGGTATCTCCGGTTAGATCAGTTTTTACCACCCATACATTATAGCCTGATGAATCAAGAACGTTTTTTAATCCCGTTAAATAATATCCTGAACTGTCGACAGCCATCACCGCTCCTTTCGCATTTTCGATGCCGGTTCCACCAATATTCTTCCACCAAGTAACATCACCAACACTATTCGTTTGGAATAAAAGCATGTCGGTACCATTTGGTCCGGCCGTGTTGGTAGTACCTGCAACAATATAGTTCGTATCGTTAATGGGGATCACTACTTCTCCTACATCAAATACTCCCATGCTATAGGTCCTGAAAAATTTTGTTTGTTGTGCTGAACAAAAAGAAACACCAACACCCAACATAAAAAATAGCGAAATGAATTTATATAAGAAAAGTTTTTTTTGGGGACACATCAGAGAGCAATATTGAATTTCACATCGGCGATCAATCTGATCAGCATATAATAATCACTGTAAAACTGTAACCTTCCCGAAGCAGCCGGGATCGTATTGAACTTAACCTTTAGCCCGATCTTATTGGCCAACTTAAGGTTTTGGATCTTTGAGGCCGTGGCTTGTATAATGAGATCAGTCGTAACAGCTTGAATCACCCTATCGTTTGCATCTACCGGAGCAGCGGCAACAAGGTTGGTTGAAAAAAGGGAATCGGTGACCAGGTTACTTGAGTTGAGTGTATATAACTGAAGATAACTTTCCAGTGGAAATTTATTTTCCACCTTCACAATAAATTCACCATCTTTAATAGGATCTAAAATATCAAGTGCGGAAAATGGGTTGTCGATGGTATCAACAAGTAACAAATCCTGGGCAGAAAATTTCAAGGGCATGTTAAGTTGCATTTGGATAAATGCTGGATGATCATAGTAAAAGAAATCATTGTATCCGCCGGTATTGCCAAAAGGATTTAATTGCATATCCGCAATGAGTGATATCTGGTCGGGAAGCAATTCTATCAATTGCTCAATGTTCGAATTTCCGCTGGTAAGAGAAAAAGAATATAAGCTTTCGGTAACCGGATTAAGCGGGTTCAGATTATCTACTGCACGGTTCACATTTACGGTACTGCCAATAATAGAATGTGTAAGAACAATATTCTGACTTGTACGGGTATTGGTCCCTTTAATTTCAACCGGACTGAAACTTACATCTGCTCCAATGGTGTTATGGAATACTAAGTTAAGATTGATATTTTCTACATCTATTAATCCACTTCTGATCATTTCAAGTTCATTGAAATTGGAAATGCTGTTGATCTGATCAAAACTATATTGACCTAAATAACCTTTTCCATAGCTGGGAACTATTTCGAATAATTGGGTCTCACATTTAAACAAGACCTGGTTGGTTACAACCGGTACTGACGGATCGGATGCCAGGGTGTTTACATCCACATACGTTTCCAGCTTATTAAAATCATCATTGTTGGCACCGGTTAGATCTATTTGATAACCATCTATAAAAAATTCTTTTTCGTAAATAAGGGTATCCAGTCCAGCGGGTTTTGCCGGTACCGTATCATAAAACTCAAATATAACTCCATTCTTGCTGGCTTTAGGAAGATAATAGTGAAAGACCAACCTCTGTCCTATGGTAGATTTAAATATGCATTTAAGTTTTCCAGCTTTTACATCGAAACGGGTTAAACGAACACTGTTATAATCCATATCAATGGAAGAAGATACGCCAGGCAAAGTAGCGCCTCCGGGAAGGGTGACTGGAGGATAAAGCCATATATAGGCAAAACTGGCGGTTGCCGGAGGAAGATTGGTTAAGGTATCTAAACTAAAAGTATAAAAGGGAACATCTACTGAAATGTTAACAGCGCTATCGGGATCAATGGATAAATTATCATCTCCAATAAGATTTGAAAGATCGAGCCTGGTTTCAATTACCGGTGCAGTTGCATCAATGTCCCAATTGGTTCCATCCACCGAGCAGGAGAGAAGAACTGTACATATCCCGCAAAAAATAAAACTTAATTTCCTGATCATCATTCTGGGCAATCTAAAAATAGTGGTTAGTGATGTAATCCAACACTATTGTAAATATATAAATATTAATTGAGTTGTCAAAGTCGGTGGACCATGTTTGCTTATAGGGCGCCTTCCCTGTGCTGCGGGCTCGCTATCACTCGGCCTTTACCAATTGGCCAAATACGATAAATAATAGGCAACGTCTGGCTGGTTTAAATTTTGCATATAGACGATTACTAATTGGTAAAGGGCCAGGCCCTCCGCAGCGGTGGCGCAAAAAAAGACGATCAAATAATCCAGAGACTAGGCTTATTTATTTCTTCTTATTTGAATTATTTTCAAAAGGAATAATATTGGTCAACCACAAGTTTTCACGGCCTTTAAGTCATGGAAGGATGGCTTAAATTCCTACTGAAGGTCGCGGCAATTATTATTCAAAAAAAACGGCCACAAGTTTTTGCTCATGGCCGGGATAATATATAAAGTTAGAATGCGCTAAACGTAACGCCGGTAGTTTTTAGCGTCTTATACCGAAAGACATTACTTCTTATGAAGCTTTTTTAGAAAGCATTTGAATTTGGGTGGCACTGATCTCAGTGATGTATTTTTTGTTACCACTTTTATCCATATAGCTTCGGCTTGTTAGTTGGCCTTCTAAAGCAATTTGCTGGCCTTTCTGCATGTATTTTTCCACAACGGATGCAAGCTTGCCCCATACCACTATATTATGCCATTGGGTCACTTGTTCTTTTTCTCCTTTTGTGTTTTTATAGGTTTCGGTGGTAGCAACCGAAAATTTAGCCAGCTTCTGATCGTTTCCAAAAGATTTAATATTCGGATCCATACCTAGGTTACCAATAAGACGTACGCTGTTTTTCAATGATGATTTCATAATAATTACAATTTAAAGTTTGAAAATTTGATTTAACATTAGCCGACCCGGTTAGCTAGCATGATTTTCGAATCGACAGTGCAAAGGTGTGACCACTTCCAAATAAGATTGGTCGTGTATCAGTTTGAAGTTTCTAGTTCTTAATGTATTAAAGAAATTTACTTTGACAGAAGAGGCAGTGAAAAAAAATAGGGTGAGTGTAATCTCACCCTATTAAGGGATTTATCCCTTTGAATTGATCCTACGAATGGCAACAAAGCTAATTCCTAATGCTAAAAACAAAAGGATAAAGCCTGTTTCATTCTTTGTAAACCAAAACTTTGCTGTTCCGAGCAAAGGATTGGAAACTGCCAATGCATTATTCATTGGATAAACACATTAAGAGGTTTAGTGTGCTCTTAATATGGCGAATCAATGATAAAGCTGCCTCTATGTCAAAGATGATGAACTACGTATAAATTATGTATAGTTCATTGCATATTCGCTTTCTTCTATTATTTCCAACTGTTTTACCAAATCTTCTATGGTCCATGGATTATCAATTAATCCCGCATGCACTGCCGGGGCAGTTTTTATGGTAGAGTGGACCCGTATAAAGTTGCAATACGTGAAATGGATTGCGAGAGCATGTACATGATTCTCAAACTTCTTAGAAAATCCATTTGTTAACCTGGTAAATCGCCTCATCTGCATGCGCATGGTATAGTTCTGGCGTTCCACTAGTGAGGTGGAACAATGATCCATGGATGGGGTTCCGCTGATCACCTTTATATCTATTCCAGTAAGCGGTTTTGGACTGTACCTTCTCTGCTTCATAGGTCTATTTGGATCGTGTTTTTGTACGCCACCGAAAACCTTTATGTATCTGGCATAATCAACATTATCCCTAAAAGCAAGTTTAACTGCTTCCGGATATGCCACGTACCCATCAGTAGTGAGCTGTATCCTATTGGATAGTCTCGATGCCAGATCACACATAAAGTTCTCCGCAGCATTAATGCTACGGTCGCCACATAACCAAGCAACCACCAATTTACTTTCCGGATCCAACGCAACCCATGTCCAAACGTCACCAGCTTTATCAGGTAGCTTTTTACAGTGGGCTACGTTCTTGGATTTGCAGTAAATTATGGACCATATCTCGTCGCACTGGATTAGTGTTGATTTTACATCTCTTACTTTATCGTCATGAATACATAGGCAAAGAGTGCCCATATCAATCAGAAATTTTTTAGCGGTGTTAATAGAACACCCAGTCATACGGGTAACCGATCTTAAGCTGTTACCTTCCACCAATGCTCGAAAAATTTGAACTCTGGTAGCAGAATTTAATTTGTTCATAGTCTAGTGATTGACCACGTATACGATCAGAAAAATTTCCGATTATTTGGAATTACATAAAAAACGTTATAGTTTTGACATAACAAAGCCGGTCTGCTTTTTGCAATTAATTGCGTACACAGATGCACTTTGTAGTCATCGGAATAAATGGAGGTTGTCACACCCTTTTGCCCATTTACAACGACAAAACATTTAGGGGTCCTTTCGGGCCCTTTTTTTATGTCCTAATTTTTCTTCACATGATACATGAATTAATAATTAATCAAAACCTCTTCCTACGCTTGCCAATAGAGCCGGAATGAGAGATTGCTTAATTATCACGAGAAGCGTTATGAATTCTCCTAATAACTTCGCAGAAAGAACGATCTGCGTTATGATACTTCAAATCTATAGATTTTTTTTAAAAACTTAGGTATGCTTATGTAGATTTTACTGGATTTTTTTGCACTTTTGATTGAACTGAAAAACTAATACACATAATTATAGAATAGAATATTAATTTAAATATCACAGCGTCAGCTGATACTTGTAAGGAAAACTGGAAATTTTTTTTGAGACACAAGGGATCAGGCTTACGCCCATCGTAAACGTGGGCGGGGGCTTATTCGTGTGTCGGGCATTCCAGTGCCTCCTTACCGGATTCGCTTCATGCCCACGTCTGTGTTTATAAACTACCATTTAGGGTGTGGATGGGATAAACGCCACTTATGAAACCACTTAAATTTATCTTTTTTGGCCTGCTATTAATGACATCTTGTGCTCCTGATGTTATTTTAGTTGGCAAAGTAAACATGATCTCCAATCGGAATATAAACCCAGGAGATGAGAGCTATGTATTTATTTCAGCCTATCAGGGGGCTTCCAAGCAAGACATTAAGAAAACCCGCCACAAGTCTATTGAAGATGCAGTGGATGGAACGGTAAGGCAGGTTCCTGGGGGTGAATTCCTAACCAACGTAAAAATCTACTTTGTAAAGGATGAATACTACATGGTAGAGGGGGATGTTTGGGGAAGATCCAATAATTCAGGAACGGTAACTGAAACTGTCAAAGGGTTTAAATCAGGTGACAGGGTTCAATATCAAAAGAGGATGGGAACAATTATATCTATAGTAGATTCAAAGGAGTGTTTGGTTCAGTTAGATGGAGATTCGTTTGGGACGAAGATGGAATACGAGAAAATAATTAAGATTGATGTAAACATACAACCCAATGCCAACAGTAACAGCAACAATAGTAATTCAGAAAATTCGAATAACCAAAACAATTCGAATAATAACACCCCATCAGTAAATGAAACCCAAAACGGATATAAAGTTGGTGAAACCGTTAAGTATCTTAGTAAAAGATATGTACCTGCTCAATGGGTAACAGGTGAAATTATCAGCATTACGGCAGATAGATTAAGCGTTGTTATCCGCTATTACACCAATGGGAAGGAAAAAACTGAAACCGTCAGTTCATATAATCTAAGTAGAATTTAAAACCTATTCTCTATATTTGCATATGGCTTTACGTAAGCGTCCTAAAGATGTAAATCAACTTGCTAAGCTGATAGCAGATATTGCTACTGGTGAGATTGAAGATATTGAGCCTGCAGAAGAAACTGTGATAAAGAAAAAGAAGGCGCCTTCAAAAAAGAAAAAATCAAAACTTCCTAAGAAGGATAAATAAAAATAATGACCAGTTCGTTTTTGGACGTAATTGCCGGGGATTATATAGATGTTATAAAACACCGGACAAACTGCAACCAGGTTCTTTAAGTTAAGGTTTAAATACTGTCTCCAGTCAGACCCGACAGAAATGCGGCAATCTGCCCAATGGTTTCGCCCATGGAGAGATATCTTGCTTTTTTTAAATAAAGTGATATTTAATTGATAACGTACAAGATGAAACTGATACACGACCATAAGATTCGTACTTTAAATGATTGTATTCGAATCTAAATGTTTAAATGTCGTTTGAAAATGTTTTAAATATTGATTATTAGTATTTTATGGCTGAGCCAGGTCCCGGTGGAAGCCACGGCCAAGGGGATCGAGCAAGCAGGGGGGCAGGTAGGTGGAGTAAAGGTCAGGCCGGCAGGGCCCATACTAAGTTTTAAACAGGGAAAAGCCTTATTAAATGGGGCTTTAAGAAAAAAATCAACAGAGTATTTTGGTTATTTGGAAAAAAACTTGCACCTTTGCGACCCCGAATTTGGGATAGTTATAAAAGGTATATAAACAGTAAGGTTTAGCGTAAAATGAGCCAAAAAATTAGAATAAAACTGAAGTCGTACGATCATAATCTGGTAGACAAGTCTGCTGAAAAGATCGTAAAGACTGTAAAATCAACGGGTGCAGTGGTGAACGGACCTATTCCTTTGCCTACTCACAAGAGAATTTTTACAGTATTGCGTGCCCCCCACGTGAATAAAAAAGCCAGGGAGCAGTTTCAGTTAAGTTCATATAAAAGATTGATGGATATCTATTCTTCATCTCCTAAAACCATTGATGCTCTGATGAAATTAGAGCTTCCTAGCGGAGTTGAAGTAGAGATCAAAGTATAAGTATTGTATTGTTGAACATGCATGAATAGAGAGATATTCTCTATTCCGCTGCAAAAACAGAATAAATATGTCAGGACTAATAGGTAAAAAGATTGGTATGACCAGTATTTACGGTGACAATGGCAAAATGATTGCCTGCACTGTAGTTGAAGCTGGGCCTTGTGTTGTTACTCAAGTAAAGACCAAAGATGGTAAAGCGGGATATGATGCTATTCAATTAGCATTTGACGACAAGAAAGAAAAGCATACCATTAAATCGGAGAAAGGCCATTTCGATAAGGCCAAAACAGCTCCCAAAAGAAAACTAGCTGAATTTAAAAACTTTGCCAACGAAAAATCAATCGGTGATGTAATAACTGTGACCGAGTTTGAAGAAGGTGACTTTATAGATGTGATCGGTACTTCTAAAGGAAAAGGTTTCCAGGGAGTTGTAAAACGTCATGGATTCGCTGGTGTTGGAGGACAAACCCACGGTCAGCATAACCGTCAGCGTCACCCGGGTTCATTGGGTGCCTCTTCATGGCCATCACGAGTTATGAAAGGAATGCGCATGGCCGGTAGAATGGGCGGTGATACGGTAAAAGCAATCAACTTGAAAGTATTAAAAATTGTTCCGGAGCAGAATTTGCTGGTGATCAGCGGAAATATTCCTGGACATAAAGGTTCATATGTTTTAATTGAGAAGTAAGATGGAACTGGCAATATATAATATTAGCGGTAAAGAGACCGGGAAAAAAGCAAAGCTGAATGCGGAGATTTTTTCTGTAGAGCCCAATGATCATGCGATATATTTGGATGTAAAGCAGTTTTTGGCAAACGGAAGACAAGGAACTTCTAAAACGAAGGAAAGAAATGAAGTGCATGGTTCAACCCGTAAACTTCATAAGCAAAAAGGTACTGGTGGCAGTCGTAAAGGTTCCATCAAAAACCCATTGTATCGTGGAGGAGGCCGTATCTTCGGACCAGAGCCAAGAGATTATAGCTTTAAATTGAATAAAAAGCTGAAAAGACTTGCTCGTAAATCAGCCTTAACTTATAAAGCACAGGAAGGAAATATTACCATCCTTGATCAAATGCAGTTTGAAGCACCAAAAACCAAGGAGTTCTTGAGCTTTTTGAAAAGCTTCGATTCGACGGACAAAAAAATATTATTGGTGATCCCTGATGCCAATGCCAATGTGTTTTTATCATCAAGGAATCTTGCCAACTCGAATGTAATCATCGCTTCTGAAATAAATACATATGAAGTGCTGGATGCGGAGAAATTATTTATTGTAGAAGGATCTTTAGGAACCATTGAAAACATTTTAAGCAACGACTAAGATGGAAAATATTATTATAAAGCCTTTGATAACCGAGAAAGCCACAAGAGCCAGCGAAAAATTCCAGCAATTTGGTTTTATCGTTCAGCCAGGAGCAAATAAACTGGAGGTGAAGGCCGCGGTGGAAAAAAGATATGGTGTGAATGTAACAGGTGTTACCAGTATGAATTATATCGGTAAAAAATCTGTTCGCTATACCAAAAGAGGATTTTCAAAAGGTAAGAAAAATTATTTCAAAAAAGTATTTGTAACCTTGAAGGAGGGTGAAACAATCGACTTCTTCGCTAATATTTAAACGCAATGGGTGTAAAGAAATTTAGTCCGGTAACGCCAGGCACAAGGTTTAAGATCAATAGTGATTTCTCCGAAATTACTACCAATGAACCTGAAAAGAGCTTATTGATCTCTATCAAGAAAAAAGGTGGACGTAACAATGATGGTAAAATGACCATGCGCTATATTGGTGGTGGACATAAAAAACAATATCGTTTAATCGACTTTAAAAGAAACAAGGATGGTATCCCAGCTACAGTAAAATCTGTTGAATACGATCCGAATCGTTCTGCCCGCATTGCTTTGTTGGTTTATGCTGATGGGGAGAAATCCTATATCATTGCTCCGCAAGGAATAAAGGTTGGTCAGAAAGTGATGAGTGGTAAAGATGCCACTCCGGATATTGGAAATGCATTGTTTTTAAGTGATATTCCTTTAGGATCAGTAATACATAATATTGAATTGAAGCCTGGTAAAGGAGCTTCCATCTGCAGAAGTGCAGGAACAAGCGCCCAGTTATCAGCTCGCGAGGGGAAATACGCTACTATTAAATTGCCTTCTGGTGAATCAAGAATGGTATTGGTTACCTGCAAAGCAGTTATTGGACAAGTATCAAATGCTGAGCATAATTTAACGGTTCATGGTAAAGCAGGAAGAAACCGTTGGTTAGGTCGTCGTCCAAGAACCAGGCCGGTTGCGATGAACCCAGTAGATCATCCAATGGGTGGTGGTGAAGGTAGAGCTTCAGGAGGTCATCCAAGATCCCGTAATGGAATACCGGCGAAAGGTTATAAAACCAGAAAGCCAAGAAAACAATCGAGTAAGTATATTATTGAAAGAAGAAAGAAATAATTAAGATATGGCAAGATCACTAAAAAAGGGCCCTTTTGTTGACTTTAAAATAGAGAAAAGGGTATTGGGTATGAATGATGCGGGTAAAAAGTCGGTTATTAAGACTTGGAGCCGCAGATCAATGATCACACCTGATTTTGTAGGACATACTATTGCAGTGCATAACGGAAATAAATTTATTCCTGTTTTTGTAACCGAGAACATGGTAGGTCATAAATTAGGGGAGTTTGCACCTACCCGTACATGGAGAGGTCATGCCGGACAAAGAAAAGATAAAGGAAAAAAATAATACATCCTGGTGACCAGGAGCATATAAATTAATTACAATGGGAGCAAGAAAAAAATTAGCTGCGAACAAGAGAAAGGAAGCCATGAAGACCACCTATATTGCTAGGTTGGTTGATTATCCTACATCTCCTCGTAAAATGAGAATTGTAGCTGACCTTATTAGAGGAGTTGATGCAAATAAAGCTTTGGATATATTGAACTTTACGAAGAAGGAAGCTGCTAAAACACTGGCAAAAGTTCTTCGTTCAGCCATTGCCAATTTTGAAGAAAAGTCTGGATTAAGGGCTGAAGAAAGTGATCTTTATGTAAAAACCATATTTGTTGATGAGTCCAGGTCGTTGAAAAGAGTTCAACCAGCTCCACAAGGCCGTGCTCATAGAATTAAAAAACGTTCCAACCATGTAACATTGATTTTGGATACCAAAACTCCAGTGGAACAGGAAGAACAGGAAGTAGTAGAAACAAGCGCAAGCGAAGCTTAATAAATAAAAAAAATGGGTCAGAAAACGAATCCAATAGGGAACAGATTAGGTTACATCAGAGGATGGGAATCAAACTGGTACGGTGGTAAAAAATATGTAGAAAAACTTGTTGAAGACGACAAGATCAGAAATTATATTTCTGCTCGTTTGGCCAAAGCAAGCATCTCTAAGATTGTAATAGAGCGTACATTAAAATTAGTGACCATAACTATTCATACTGCACGTCCAGGAATTATTATTGGTAAAGGTGGACAGGAAGTGGATAAGCTAAGGGAAGAGTTGAAAAAAATTACCAAAAAAGAAATCCAGATCAACATTTCTGAGATCAAAAGACCAGAACTGGACGCCCGATTGGTAGCTGATACCATTGCTAAACAAATTGAAGGTAGGATTTCATATAGAAGAGCGGCAAAAATGGCCATTTCTTCGACAATGAGAATGGGTGCAGAAGGAATTAAAGTAACTATTTCAGGTCGCTTAGGTGGCGCTGAGATGGCCAGAACCGAGCATTTAAAAGAAGGCAGAACTCCATTGCATACCTTTAGAGCAGATATTGATTATGCCATTGTAGAAGCACAAACTACCTATGGTAAAATTGGTGTAAAGGTTTGGATATGTTTGGGTGAGGTATACGGAAAAAGAGATTTGTCGCCTAATATTGGAGCCAATAAAGCACAAGCAAAAACTCCATCGGGTGTAACTTCATCCAGAGGTGGAGGACGTAATAAAAAGAAATAATTTTTTGAAGATTTAAAAATAGTAAGCCATGTTACAGCCGAAAAGAACGAAATACAGGAAGGTCCAGAAAGGAAGAATGAAAGGGAATTCCAATAGAGGAGCAGAAATTGCTTTTGGATCCTTTGGATTAAAATCTATGGAAACTGTTTGGATGACAGGCCGTCAGATTGAAGCTGCCAGGGTTGCTTTGAACAGGTATATGAAACGTGAAGGTCAAGTTTGGATCAGAATATTTCCGGATAAGCCGATCACCAAAAAACCTGCAGAGGTACGTATGGGTAAAGGAAAAGGTAACCCGGAGTATTGGGCTGCCATCGTAAAACCAGGAAGGATCCTGTTTGAGATTGATGGCGTTCCTTTAGCGGTAGCAAAAGAAGCCCTGAGGTTAGCTGCTCAAAAATTACCCGTGAAAACAAAATTCATGATAAGAGCAGATTATACAGAATAATAAAAAAATGATTAACGAAAAGGATATGAAACAGTCTGAAATAGTGGAGCTTACATTGGCTGAGTTAAAAGAAAAGTTAAACTCAATGGAAGAAGAGTTCGCTCAGCTAAAATTGCAACATTCTATTTCCCAATTGGAGAACCCTATGAAAATTAGGACGATGAGAAGGGTAATAGCCAGGTTACAAACCGATCTAAGGAAACGTGAATTAGCTGAGATCAGCTAATTTTCTGTTGAAAAATACATATTTTCTAGTTGTATAATAGCCGCTATAAGCGGCTATTTGCTTTGTTTTTAGGGCTAAAATGAGGAATAAAAAAATTAACAATGTGATATTGGTTTTTTGAAAAAAAAGTCCCACCTTTGCAATCCCTTTTTTAGGGGTATTGTAATTGTACCTTAAAACTATTGATAATGACCGAATTAACGAATAGAAATGCCAGAAAAGAGAAGGTTGGAGTGGTAACCAGCAATAAAATGCAGAAAACCATTACGGTTGCGGTTGCCAGAAAGGTAAAACATGCCAAATATGGCAAGTTCCTTACCCTTACTTCTAAGTTCAAGGCGCATGACGAAAAAAATGAGTGTAACATTGGCGATACGGTTAAAATTATGGAAACCAGGCCTTTGAGCAAGGATAAAAATTGGAGATTAGTAGAAATCATTGAAAGAGCTAAATAATCATGATACAGCAGGAGTCAAGATTGAATGTTGCAGATAATAGCGGAGCCAAAGAGGTTCTTTGTATCCGTGTATTAGGTGGTACCAAGAAAAGGTATGCCTCCATTGGAGATACCATTGTGGTAAGTGTAAAAAACGCGATGGCCTCAGGGAACGTAAAAAAAGGGATCGTGAGTAAGGCGGTTGTGGTAAGGACAAAAAAAGAGATCAAACGTAACGATGGTTCTTACATCAGGTTTGATGACAATGCAGTGGTTTTGCTGAATGCACAAGGTGAAATGAGAGGTACCCGTATTTTTGGTCCGGTTGCAAGAGAGTTAAGAGAAAAGCAGTTTATGAAAATTGTTTCATTGGCACCTGAGGTGCTTTAAAATAGAGAGTGATGGCAATAAAGACTACAGTAAAAGTAAAACTGAAAGTAAGAAAAGGGGATAAAGTGGTGGTGATTGCTGGTGAGCATAAAGGCCAGAAAGGCACCATTAAATCGGTTGATCGTGTAAAATTGAGAGCAGTGGTAGATGGAGTGAACATGATCAAAAAACATACAAAACCTTCTGCTAAATTTCCAGAAGGAGGAATTATTGAGAAAGAAGCCCCTATACATATTTCTAATCTGATGTTGTTATCTCCAAAAGGAGAAACACCAACCAGGGTTGGAAGAAAGTTGGATGAATCAGGTAAACTGGTTAGATATAGTAAAAAAAACGGTGAAATTATTAAGTAATGTATAAGCCAAGGTTAGTACAAAAATACAAGGAGACTGTTGCTCCAGCTTTGATGAAAGAGTTTTCATATAAAACTGTTATGCAGGTTCCAAAGTTGCAAAAGATAGTTCTTAACCAAGGGTTAGGATCTGCTGTTGCCGATAAAAGAATGATTGAAAATGCTTTGACTGAAATGTCATTGATTGCTGGTCAGAAAGCGGTTTCAACCAAGTCGAAAAAAGATATTTCGAACTTTAAACTTCGTAAAGGAATGCCAATCGGAGTGAAAGTTACATTAAGAGGTGAGAAAATGTATGAATTCCTAGACAGGTTCATTTCTATTTCTCTTCCTCGTATAAGAGATTTTAAAGGATTAAATGCAAAAGGATTCGACGGTAGAGGCAACTTTACATTGGGAGTGACCGAACAAATTATTTTCCCAGAGATCGATATTGATAAAGTAACAAAAATGAATGGAATGGATATCACTTTTGTTACCACTGCAGAAAGCGATCCTGAAGCATTTGCCTTATTGAAAGAATTTGGAATGCCATTTAATGATACATTAAAACCTAAAAATAATTAGTAGATTATGGCAAAGGAGTCAATGAAAGCCAGAGAAGTTAAAAGAGCAAAACTGGTAGCAAAGTATGAAAAGAAAAGAGCTCAGCTAAGAGAAGCTGGCGATTTTCAAGGATTGGCAAAACTTCCCCGTAACTCCTCTAAAGTGAGGTTACATAATCGCTGTCAATTAACAGGTCGTCCAAGAGGTTATATGAGACAATTTGGAATTTCCAGGGTATTGTTCAGGAAAATGGCAAATGAGGGATTGATCCCAGGTGTTAAAAAAGCAAGTTGGTAAATATTAAAAATATAAAGGAATAGAATGGATCCTATAGCAGATTATCTAACAAGATTAAGAAATGCAATCAAAGCCCGTCACAGAGTGGTGGAGATTCCGGCATCTAATACTAAAAAAGGAATAACTAAAATTCTTTTTGAACAAGGTTATATCCTCAATTATAAGTTTGATGATAAAGCCGGACCTCAGGGTACGATCAAAATAGCGCTGAAGTATCATCCGATGTCTAAACTGCCAGCTATTAAATCGCTGGGCAGAGTGAGTCGTCCTGGATTGCGCAAGTATGCGGGGGTAACCCAATTACCAAAAGTATTAAGTGGTTTAGGTTTAGCCATCGTTTCTACCTCGAAAGGATTAATGACCGATAAGGAAGCCAGGACCCAGAAAATAGGTGGTGAAGTAATGTGTTATATATATTAAAAAGATTGAGCAATGTCAAGGATAGGTAAAAACCCAGTAACAATTCCCGCAGGCGTAACCGTTGATGTTTCAGCAAATAATGTTGTAACTGTGAAGGGTCCTAAAGGCGAATTAAAAAGAACCATCGATCCTTCTATTACCGTAAAGGTAGAAGGTGGTCAGGTTATTTTTGAAAGACATACCGATCAGCAAAGACATAGATCATTTCATGGTTTGTACAGGTCTTTGATCAACAATATGATCATTGGAGTTTCTACAGGCTTTAAAGTAGAACAGGAATTGGTTGGGGTAGGATATAAAGCAGAAGTAAAAGGCCAGATGTTGGACCTGACCTTAGGATATTCTCACAACATTATCCTTGAATTACCTAAAGAGATCAAAGCTGAAGCCATTACTGAAAAGGGAAAGAACCCTAAAATTATTATGACTTGTTCCGACAACCAGCTTTTAGGGCAGGTGGCTGCTAAGATCAGGTCATTACGTAAACCAGAACCTTACAAAGGAAAAGGTATCAAGTTTACCGATGAAGTATTAAGAAGAAAAGCAGGTAAATCTGCATCAAAAGCAAAATAATTTAGAATATTAAAGAAGTAATCATGTCATTCAATAAAGAAGCAAGAAGAAAAAGAATCCGTTATCGTATCCGCAAAATAATCAAGGGTACGGCTGAAAAACCAAGGTTGGCGGTTTACCGTTCGAACGCTGATATCTATGTGCAATTGATCAATGATATTGATGGAGTTACAGTAGGTGCAGCCTCTTCTTTGGAAAAAGGAATTCAGAAAGCCAAAGGGAACAGAATTGAAAAAGCTGCCCTGGTTGGTAAAAAAATTGCTGAGGTGGCTACCAGTAAGGGGATCTCAGAAGTTTCATTTGACCGTGGAGGATATTTATACCATGGACGTGTGAAATCATTGGCTGATGCAGCAAGAGAGGGAGGATTAAAATTTTAATAAGATTATATGGCAAATAGCAACGTAAAAAGAGTAAAATCAAGCGAAATTGAACTAAAGGACCGTCTGGTTGCAATCAACAGGGTAACTAAAGTTACTAAAGGAGGTCGTCATTTTAGCTTTTCAGCTATCGTGGTGGTTGGGAATGAAAATGGAGTAGCAGGATATGGTTTAGGTAAAGCCAATGAAGTAACTGATGCTATTACCAAAGCCATTGATGATGCTAAGAAAAATTTGATCAAAGTTCCGATCATTAAAGGAACTATTCCACATGAGATCACTGCAAAATATAGTTCATCTACCGTATTTATGAAACCTGCTGCCAATGGTACAGGAGTTATTGCGGGTGGTGCGATGCGTGCAGTATTGGAAAGTGTAGGAGTGAAAGATGTATTATGCAAATCAAAAGGATCTTCCAATCCTCACAACGTTGTGAAAGCAACTTTTGAGGCGTTGAGCCTGATGAGAGATGCGTACACAGTTGCTCATGAAAGAGGTTTGAAATTAAATAAAGTGTTCAACGGTTAATTTTTTTGAAGATGGGAAAAGTTATTATTACACAGGTTAGAAGCGGAATTAATCGCCCAAAAAGGCAAAAAGCCACCTTGATAGCGCTGGGTATTAAAAAAATGCACCAGGCTGTTGAGCACAATGCCACCCCACAGATATTGGGAATGATCACCAAGGTGCAACATTTGGTAGAAGTAAAAGAAATTAAGGAGTAAAACAATTGTTTCAATATAAGCAAACGAAGAAATGAAACTACATAATTTAAAACCTGCAAAAGGTTCGGTTAAAAGGAACAAAAGACTTGGTAGAGGAGAAGGATCCACCACCGGAGGAACTGCCGGTCGTGGTCATAAAGGAGCAAAGTCCCGTTCTGGAAACAGCAAAAAAATTGGATTTGAAGGAGGACAAATGCCATTGCAGCGTCGTATCCCTAAATATGGTTTTACTAACTTCAATAAAGTAGAATACAAACCGTTGAATTTGGATATCCTTCAAGGACTGGCGGACGAGAAAAAATTAACTGAAATTACTCCAGAGGTTTTAAAAGTAAATGGCTTGGTTTCAAAAAATGATTTAGTGAAAATTTTGGGTAGAGGAGAGTTGAAAGCTAAATTGACCGTAAAAGCACATGCTTTTTCGGCTTCTGCGAAAGAAGCAATTGAGAAAAATGGTGGAGTTGCTGAAAATATTTAATTGAACTGATGAAGAGCCTAATAAAAAATTTAAGGAATATCTGGAAGATTGAGGAGCTCAAAAAGCGCATCATACAAACTATTATTTTAGTTGCGGTGTATAGATTGGGATCTTTTATCATCCTACCTGGGATTAACTCGGATATTCTTGCACAACAATCAGCGCAAGGTGGAAATAACATCCTTGATATTATCAATGCGTTTACCGGAGGTGCTTTTGCAAATGCTTCTATTTTCGCATTGGGTATCATGCCTTATATCTCTGCATCGATTATTGTGCAGTTATTGGGTATTGCCGTTCCATATTTCCAGAAGTTACAGAAAGATGGTGAAAGCGGAAGAAAGAAAATTAACCAGATAACCCGTTTCCTTACGGTTATTATTACGGCTGCACAGGCTCCCGGATATTTATCGCAATATGTTCCGGCTGCAGCGCATCCAAATACAACCATGTGGTGGGTGCTGGCGATCACCATATTAATTGCAGGAACAGTATTTGTGATGTGGTTAGGTGAAAGAATTACAGATAGAGGATTGGGTAACGGGATCTCTTTGATCATTATGATCGGTATCATCGCCAATCTTCCAACAGGTTTGGTAGGTGAGTTTGCTAAGAAAAATAGTCCAGACGGAGGTGGCTTGGTTCTCTTCCTCATGGAAATGGTCATATTGTTAGCCATTATCGTGGTATCCATTTTACTGGTGCAGGGAACCCGACGAATCGATATACATTTTGCCAAAAAAGTGGTAACCACTAAACAAGGTGCCATGCAATACGGAGGTCATAGATCTTATTTACCATTAAAAGTAAATGCAGCCGGTGTTATGCCAATCATCTTTGCTCAGGCTATCATGTTCGTACCAGTAATTATTGCAGGGTTTGCTACTGAGGGATCAAATGTGGTGGTTCGGGTTTTCTCCGACTACACCAGCTTCTGGTATAACTTCACCTTTGCATTGTTGATCGTACTGTTTACGTATTTCTACACGGCCATATCTGTAAATCCACAAAGTATTGCGGATGAGTTGAAGAGAAATGGTGGATTTATTCAGGGTAAAAAACCTGGTAAAGAAACCGCTGAATTTATTGATAACGTTTTATCGAGAATAACATTACCTGGCTCTTTGTTCCTTGCTTTCGTGGCGATCCTGCCTTCTATTGCAAGTACCATGAACATCAACCAGGGTTTTGCTCAGTTCTTTGGCGGAACCTCATTACTTATTTTAGTGGGTGTAGTTTTAGATACACTTGCGCAAATTGATACCCACCTGAAGAATAGACAATATGATGGACTGATGAAGGGGGGCAGAATAAAAGGCCGTTCTGCAGTTGGAATGGTGGGCCAATATTAACCATGGTAAAGCTAAAGACCGAAGAGGAAATAGCGCTTATCAAGGAAAGTTCTTTGATTTTAGGGAAAGCCCTGGCAGAAGCTGCCAAAATTTTAAAACCCGGTATTACCGGTTTAGAAGTAGACAAACTCATTGAAACCTTTATTAAGGATCAAGGAGCTGTCCCTTCTTTTAAAAATTACAGGGGGTATCCTTTTAGTATTTGCTACTCTGTTAACGATGCCGTGGTTCATGGCTTTCCAACAGAAGTAGTATTGAAAGAAGGAGATATCGTTTCGGTGGATTGTGGGGTATTTTTAAATGGTTTTCACTCCGATTCAGCGTATACTTTTGCGGTGGGAGAAGTTCCTGCAAAGGTGGTGAAGCTGATGAAAGTAACGAAGGAATGTCTGTATCGTGGAATTGAAAGTGCAGTAGCTGGAAAACGGGTAGGAGATATTGGTCATGCAGTTCAAAGTTATGCGGAGTCAAACGGGTATACCGTGGTAAGAGAATTGGTAGGACATGGATTAGGTAAAGACCTTCATGAAGAACCTGAAGTACCGAATTATGGAAAACGTGGGAATGGATCTGTGCTGAAGCCAAATACCGTGATTGCCATTGAACCAATGATCAATCTTGGAAAAAGAGAGGTGAAGACCCTAAAAGATGGTTGGACGGTAGTAACAAGAGATGGTTCACCTTCTGCGCATTATGAACATACAGTGGTGATTCGAAATGGGAAAGCAGAAATATTGACCAGCTTTGAATTTACCGAAATTGAAATAAAGAATAATAAAAATTTGACATATATATAAAGAATGGCTAAGCAAGCTTCCATAGAACAAGACGGTACGATCGTCGAAGCGCTTTCCAACGCTATGTTTAAAGTAGAATTGGAAAATGGCCATATTATTATTTGTCATATTTCCGGAAAGATGAGAATGAATTATATCAAAATTCTTCCGGGTGATAAAGTTAGAATTGAAATGTCTCCATATGATTTAACAAAAGGGAGAATTTGTTATAGATATAAGTAAAAGTTGAAGTCATGAAAGTAAAAGCATCAGTAAAAAAAAGAAGTGTCGACTGCAAAATTGTTCGCAGGAAAGGCAGACTTTATGTGATTAACAAAAAAAATCCTCGTTTTAAACAAAGACAAGGGTAAATTAAACATTGTATAAATTATTATAAATAAATAATATGGCAAGGATCGCAGGTATTGATCTTCCGAGAAACAAAAGAGGTGTTATAGGTTTGACCTATATCTATGGTATTGGACCAAGCACCGCTAAAATGATTCTTAATAAATCAAACATCAGTTGGGATAAAAAAGTATCTGATTGGGATGATGACGATTTATCAAAGATTCGTGGATTGGTAGGCGAATTTAAAACAGAAGGTGCGCTTCGTTCTGAAGTTCAATTGAGCATTAAACGTTTAATGGACATTGGTTGCTACAGAGGTATCCGTCATCGTTCAGGTTTGCCCTTAAGAGGACAAAAAACTAAAAATAACAGCCGTACCAGAAAAGGTAGAAAGAAAACGGTTGCGAATAAAAAGAAAGTTACTAAATAATTGAACCGAGTCGAAGTTGAGCTCATGAGCTCTGTTAAAAAAAATAATTAGGCGAATAATTAACAAAGTAATAGACAATTACAATGTCAAAGCAAAAAACAACAAAAAAGATCGTTAAGGTAGATGCGGTAGGTCAATGCCATATCAATGCTACTTTTAACAATATCATTATCTCTTTAACCAACAATTCAGGACAGGTTATTTCCTGGTCATCTGCAGGTAAAATGGGTTTCAGAGGTTCTAAAAAGAATACTCCTTATGCAGCTCAGGTAGCAGCAAGCGATTGTTCGAAAGAAGCTTTTGAGCATGGCTTAAGAAGAGTGAAAGTTTTTGTTAAAGGCCCGGGAGCTGGTCGTGAGTCTGCTATCAGAACTTTACACCAGGCAGGTATTGAAGTAATGGAGATCATGGACATTACCCCAATCCCTCACAACGGCTGTCGTCCACCTAAAAGAAGAAGAGTTTAATTTTAAATAATACGGGACTTACCATTCATGATTATTCATCGTAAATCGTAAATCCAAAATAGTAAATAGAGTTATGGCAAGATATACAGGACCTAAGTCCAAAATAGCTAGAAAGTTTAGAGAACCCATCTTTGGGCCGGATAAAACATTGACCAAAAAGAACTATCCTCCCGGAATGCATGGACCTTCTAAGCGTAAACGCAAACAATCGGAGTACGCAGTTCAGCTTCAGGAAAAGCAGAAAGCCAAATATACCTATGGAATTCTTGAAAGACAGTTCCGTAAGATGTTTGAAAAAGCAGCTGCGATGAAAGGTATTACCGGTGAAAACCTGTTGATGCTTTGTGAAGCACGTTTGGATAATGTAGTGTATCGTTTAGGAATAGCCAATTCACGTGCTGGTGCCCGTCAGTTGGTTTCCCATAAGCATATTGTGGTAAATGGCGAAATAGTGAATGTACCCTCTTACCATTTACGTTCAGGAGATAAAGTAAGCATCCGTGAAAAATCGAAATCATTAGGAGTGATCGTTGATTCATTGGGGACTTCCAATATGAAATATGATTGGTTGGTATGGGATGGAACCTCCATGACCGGAACCTTCATCTCTGCACCTCACCGCGAACAGATCCCTGAGAACATCAAGGAACAATTGATCGTGGAGTTGTACAACAAATAAAAATAATTGAACATCAAAAACAGCGAAGGGTCAAACCTTCAAACATCAAACATTTAACATAAAATACATGGCAATCTTAGATTTTCAGAAACCAGACAAGGTCATCATGATCGAATCGGATGACTTCAAAGGAAAATTTGAATTCAGACCTCTTGAACCAGGTTATGGCATCACAGTAGGTAATGCTTTAAGGAGAATCTTACTTTCTTCCTTGGAAGGCTTTGCCATTACATCCGTAAAAATCGATGGAGTTAGCCACGAGTTTTCTACTATCAAAGGGGTAGTGGAGGATGTTAGCGAAATTATTTTGAACCTTAAAAAAGTTCGTTTCAAAAGACAGATCGATAATACAGAATTCGAAAGGGTTGTTGTAAACTATACCGGTGGAAGTACTTTGAATGCCGGAGACATAGGTAAATTTGTTTCAGGATACCAGGTATTGAATCCTGATCTGGTGATCTGTAACCTTGACGAGAAAGTTAAATTCAATATGGAATTAACCATCGAGAAAGGTCGCGGATACCGTCCGGCTGAAGAAAATAAAAGAGCTGGAACTGATATTGGTGTGATCGCTATCGATTCTATCTTTACCCCGATCGTAAACGTTCGTTACAATATTGAGAACTTTCGTGTAGAGCAAAAAACTGACTACGAAAAACTCATCATGGAAGTTCAGTCTGATGGTTCGATTGCTCCAAAAGAAGCATTGAAAGAAGCAGCTAAGATCTTAATACATCACTTCATGTTGTTCTCTGATGAGAGAATTACCCTGGATACAGAGGAGAAATCTCAAACAGAAGAATTTGATGAAGAATCATTGCATATGAGACAGTTGTTGAAAACCAAACTGGTAGATATGGATCTATCCGTTCGTGCTTTGAACTGTTTGAAAGCAGCAGATGTAGAAACATTAGGTGACCTGGTATCATTCAATAAGAACGACCTTTTAAAATTCCGCAACTTTGGTAAAAAATCATTGGTGGAGTTGGAAGACCTGGTAAGGGCTAAAGGATTACACTTTGGAATGAACCTGGCCAAATATAAATTAGAGAAGGATTAATTAATTTGTTATCGGTGGTTTTAAACCAATTACCATTAACAAATAACAAATAACGATTACAATGAGACACGGTAAGAAAGTAAATCATTTAGGCAGAAAAAAAGCACATAGAGATGCGTTATTGGCAAATCTTGCAGTTGCATTGATCACTCATAAGCGTATCAATACAACCGTAGCCAAAGCAAAAGCTTTAAGGGTGTATGTAGAGCCATTGATTACTAAATCAAAAGAAGATACAACACATAACCGTCGTATTGTGTTCAGCTATTTACAGGATAAAGAAGCAGTGGCTGAATTATTCCGCGAAGTAAGTACGAAGATAGCTGACCGTCCGGGTGGATATTTACGTATCATTAAATTAGGAAATCGCCAGGGAGACAACGCTGAAATGGCTATGATCGAGTTTGTAGATTTCAACACTACATTGCAGAAAGAAGCGAAGAAAACAACGGCTAAAAAACGTACACGTCGCGGTAGCACTACTACTACTACAGCAAAAGTGAAGGAAACAGTAGAAGCTCCAGCTGAAAAAGTTGAAGAAGTAAAAGAGGAAGGTACCGATACCGGTGAAGTAACCCCTTCTGCTGAAACAAAAGAATAAGAATGGATTTTTTTTAAATAGGAAAGGGCCGGCATAGTCGGCCCTTTTTTTATTCCCATCATTACCAACTTCGATAAATGGGGGTTAACCCTGATACCTCTTTTTTACAGCCACCTACCTTTGTACCAATCAAAAAGATCTACTATGAAAACAACTTATTTTCTACTTCTATTGGCGGGTATAACACTTGTTTCCTGTACACCCGAAGATCCACCGGCCCCTAAAACAGTCACTTTTCAGGGCAACACCTATGAGTTTTCGCTCAATTATCAATCTTCTAATAATGTAAATGTCCCCGGTAATATTCAGGTTTATTATTCCAACCTTTTATCCACCAGTACCGGGACTTTGCCTTTTTTAGGGATTGGTTATGGATTTAACACATTTGCTGATTCTTCACTGGAAAACTTCAATGGTTTTTTTACAACTGGAAGCAAGCCTTACCAAACTCCGGGGAATTTAAATGGGGCATTTGTGAATTTTTCGACTGCGACTGATACCTATTCATCAAACATGGCTTCACAAAACGGAAGCACTTTTCATTTTACCTCCCTCCATTTTCATGACGGAAATCCGGATTATATGGATTATTCTGCCGACTTTTCATGCAAAGTGTATGATTGGACCGACACCACCATTTTTTACCCGATTTCAGGCTCTGTAAACGGCAAATTTGTCGCAGCATATTAAAGATGCATAGAAAAAAATAAAATTGAAACAGGGGCCCGTAAGGGCCCTTTTTCAGTTGACACCCTTCGGGCACATGAAAGCACTGTCCTTTTTTAGGTATGGGTTGTTACTTTTTTGAGGAAATATCGTTAACATTGATAGGCCTATCATTGAACATTTTGACTGACCTTATTACATACGATCCTGCCCCCGATGGCTCCCAGGCTGATTATTTATTCCACCATGTGAAGTTTTACCGGGGGTTAAGCGAAAAAGGCAAAAGGAAATTCCTAAGACGTACCAAAAGGTTTATTGCGAATAAGGATTTTGAGTTTTTCCTCGATTCCTCCAAAGACGAATTGTTGATCAAGACCCTGGTGGCTTCCAGTTGTATCCAGGTTACTTGGGGCCTTGATGATACCTACCTGGATTCCTATTCTTATATAGGGATCCATAGGAACGGAATTCAATTAAAAAAGTCAAGAAGTAAATCCCTCAATGCCTTATGGCTGAAGTCAAGGGGAAAAGGATCATGGAACAATACCCAGGAAGGGCAATTCTTTATGGGTAATGGCAGGCAGGTAGGATTAATGGAGTGGACCAGTGTTTTTATTATCGAAGCGAAGAACGACAATGTCCTCGACGATTTCTTTTCTGCTTATTATAAAGTATGGTGCGAAGCTGCCAGGGATATTATGTTTGTGGTGGATGAAGAGGACCAGTTACCCTTGAATGCTTTCGGAAAAAAACTGCCCATTATTATTCAACATTTTTTTGAAGAACCCGAAGAACTAAAGAGGAATCATCCTGAGATCTATGAGCATACCAAGATCTTGCTTAACCTGGATCTCCTGGAAGCTGCGGAATATGATTTTGTATATGCGGAGAAAATAAAAAAAGAAAAAAAAATAAAATCGAGTAACCGAGCATTGATCTTTTCGGTGCAGGATAAGGTAAGAAAATTTGCACTACCTGCGGGGATCATGTATCTTATTTTGATCCAGGTACCGGTGGTTATTTCCATATGGTTTTTGATGGGAAGATGGACCTATTTCTCATGGACATTCTGGGAGATCTTCTTTGTCCTTTCTTTCATCAGTATTTTCCTGGTGCATAGGTTCTATTATGTAAAACGTGGTTTGGCTGCCTATGCAAGTGTGGTATTATTTATTATGGGCTTCATTCCTTTTATTTATAGTAGCATGCATCTTCTTAATTATACGGTGCCGATCACCAGGTATTCGCAAACCATGCCGGTGGCCAAACTTTCTGAACTAGAGAATAACTTACCTTGGTTTGGATTTACCAAGCCACATATTTCAAAGATCCTGGTAACCGAACCCAAATATGAGACCAATGAACAAACCGGTGAGGTAACAAGGACGGATATAGTAGTAGATACATTTACCGACCAAACACATATTCGAAGTGCGATCTCCTTGTTTGATAAGAATGATGAAGTGCAAATGCATACCTATAAAGGTCTTTTTGGTGCGACAGTCTTTCACGGATATGTAATTGTTCTGAAGAAATAGTATATCCTTTTTTGCTTTTCCCAGGTTGCCTGCTGCGCTACGCTTAGCAGGTTTTATTTCCCGCAGAATTCGCAGAATTTCGCAGAAAAGACCATTCGGCAGATTTCCTTATGCTCTGATTTAGAACTCGCAGAAGAAGCGCTTTGCGCTTCCCTTCTGCGAATTCTTCTGCCGCATGGGTAAGCGTGACGAGAGAGTCTGCGAAATTCTGCGAATTCTGCGGGAAACATCCACCAAGCGCAGCGCCGGTGGATTAAAAAATCTTCGATCCCGATAGCTATCGGGGCTGCGGGAAATAATAAGTCTGCCGCCTGGCAGAAATGAGAGGTGTTATCCAGAGTTTGGCAGCCTTTTTATGGGGCTAAAGCCCATATTTCCTGATATTTCTATTCCCGTTCGCTTAAGCCAACGGAAAACAAAATCACTTATTTTACGTATATTTGTAGGCATGCAGCACCTACACAATGTTAATACATTAGAGGATTTGCGCCATCTGGCTAAAGAAATTCTGCTGCACCTTCCTCAATATCCCATTGTACTGTTAAAAGGTGAACTGGGGGCCGGTAAAACCACCCTGGCCCAGATGATCTGCCAACAATTGGAAGTAAATGAACCGGTTACCAGCCCAACCTATACCCTCGTCAATGAATATATATCTTCAGGGCATAAAATCTACCATTTCGATCTATATCGCCTGGAAAAGGAAACTGAACTGGAAGGGATAGGATTTACGGAATACTTGGACTCGGGAAATATTTGCTTGATTGAATGGCCGGAAATAGCGGCCTCTTATCTCGCAGACCAACCTGTTCTTGAAGTGATCATCCATAAAAACGAAATGGGGAGAGAAGTTGAACTCAATTATCCTACGCAAATAGCCTAACTATGTCATCTACTATTACTTTAAAAGAGTTGCAGAAATCCGGTATTCTTCTTCCACAGGAAGAAATGCTGGAAATAGCCAACCGAAGCACTAGTTTAATGATTGGTATACCTAAAGAAACTAGCTTCCAGGAAAACCGAGTACCCCTGGTGCCTACCGCAGTGGCTTTATTGACCAGTTTTGGTCATAGAGTAATGATTGAATCTGAGGCAGGTAAAAATGCTAACTTTCAGGACAAAGATTATAGTGAGGCCGGAGCACAGATCGTATATTCAAAAGAAGAAATTTACAAAGCAGATATTGTGATCAAAGTTTCTCCTCCTACTGAGGAAGAAATTGAATTGGTAAAACCCAAGCAAGTCCTTTTTTCTGCCGTACAATTAAGCACTCAATATGGAAATGTGATCCGCAAACTTGCCCAACGAAAAGCCACTGCCATCGCATTTAATTATTTAAAAGATGAATTGGGACAGTATCCAGTGGTAAGATCGATGGGAGAAATTGCCGGGAACACCGCTATATTAATTGCAGCGGAGTACTTGAGCAATGAGAACGAAGGAAAAGGGATCATGCTGGGTGGAGTTACTGGTATTCCATCGGTAGAAGTGGTGATCATTGGAGCCGGTATTGTGGGTGAAAGTGCAGCAAGAGCTGCCCTGGGTTTAGGTGCCGAAGTAAAAGTATTTGATGTTTCCATTAGCCGGTTATCGAGGTTGAAGAATATGATCAACCACCATGGTTTATTTACCTCTATTATACAGCAGGATGAACTGGCTAGAAGATTGTCGCAGGCCGATGTGGTGATTGGTGCATTGCGAGCCCCTGCAGGCCGTACACCCTGTGTGGTAACGGATACGATGGTGAGTGATATGAAATATGGTTCTGTAATTGTGGATGTAAGTATTGACCAGGGAGGATGTTTTGAAACTTCGCAAGTAACCGATCATAAAAATCCTGTATTTAAAAAATATGGTGTTACACATTATTGTGTTCCCAATATCCCTTCTCGGGTAGCCCATACTGCGAGCATAGCTCTCAGCAATATATTTGCACCTATCTTTATTAATATTGGGGAAGAAGGAGGTTTGGAAAAATCCATCCATAAATTTGCACATATGCGAAGTGGGATTTATTTATACAATGGAATTCTTACCAATAAATTCTTCGGAGAGATGTATAAAATACCGTATAAGGATATTGATTTATTAATGGCAGCATGGTAAGAAGGGATTTTAGATTTACGATTTTAGATTTACGATTTTTGGGGCGGCTTCTCCGGCTATCCGCTGTATCTTTTAATAGAAACAAGAAACAAGAAACAAGAAGCAAGACAATACACAGAAACGATCTTGGCTCTTGCTTCTTGAAGCGAAGCGGTCTTGGTTCTTTTAAAAGGATGCCGCTGCTATCCGGGCCGCTTATTCAATACAGGAACCTCAACCTTCAACCTACTTTCCATTGAAACGAATAGGTTATATCTTGATCTTTATAGCGATTGTAAGCGGAATTGGCTCTATCATTGCCAATACCGGTTCAAACGTGGTAGAAGTGATCTTTTGGCTGCTGAGAATTGCCATGATCGTGGGTGGTTATCTCCTTATTAAAAAAGCAAATCAGAAAAAAGCACAGCTGACCACCGAGAAAAAGCCCATTGAATGGAAGAGAATTATCAGAGGATTTGTGGCCTACGGTTTAGGAATTGGACTGGGCACTTTTTTGGTATGGGCATTATGGTTAAGGAACCGCGAAACCCCAAACATGTGGCCAGAAGGAATGGTCAAGGACCAGATAGGTAGAAGCAAAATGGAAACCAATCCCATCAACGATTGTTATTTAAAATGTTTTGCGTTGAATGATAGTATACTCAAAAAAGAACTCAAAAAAGGAGATGTAATATTCGGGATCAGTAAAACCCGGAGAAAACCAGCTCCTGTATATGCTATTGACATCAGTTCTGTGAAAGGAGAAAAAATGAGATGGTGGATCGAATCAAAAGACAGCACCTATAATATTTTCAAAATGGAAGATCTTCCGGGAACTACATCCAATCATATTTGCGATTGTCAACCGGTAAGCTTTTAAGTGTATTTTACCTATAAGAATTACTATGTCAATGAATAACGTTTTTTTGATTTTTAGTCATACGTCTTACGTCATAAAGCGTAGCGGTCTTACGTCTTTTTTAATATGAGTCTCGAACAGGAAAATATAGTATCATACCACCTCAAAAACGGGATCAAAGTTGTTCATGTTGAACACAAACGACCTGTGGCCTATTGCGGACTCCTGGTCAATGCCGGAAGCAGGGATGAAGATGGTTATAAATCAGGAATAGCACATTTCCTGGAGCATATGCTGTTCAAGGGAACCAAGAAACGAAAGACCCGTCATATCTTAAGCCGGATTGATGAAGTAGGAGGGGAATTGAATGCATATACCGCCAAAGAAAATACATTTGTGTATACATCTTTTTTAGACCAGCATATCGACCGGGCGCTGGACATCATGGAAGACATTACTTTCCATTCGGTTTTTCCTGTGAAAGAAATTGAGAAAGAAAGAGCGGTTATTGTGGATGAGTTTCAGTCCTACAAGGATGATCCGGCGGAAGAAATGGGAGATCAGTTCGATGCATTGATGTTTGCCGGTCATACCCTGGGGAATAATATCCTTGGAAGTGTGGAGAGTGTTCAAAGCATTGGACAGGCTGATCTGCGTAAATTTGTTAGTAGGACATATAATACTGACCGGATGGTCCTCTGCTATATTGGCCCCACATCCAAAGAAAAATTCCGGATAAAGGCAGAAAAATACTTTGCAACGGTTAAAAAAAATACGCACCGAACGGAAAGACTCAATTATACCGGTTATGAACCTTTTATCCTGGAAGTGGAAAAGGAAATGCATAGCAGCCATTGTTTGATCGGGAATATAGGATATGGATTAAGGAGCAAGAAGAGATTGCCCTTTGTATTGTTGAACAATATTTTGGGAGGTCCGGGATTGAACAGTAGACTCAATATGAATATCCGGGAAAAATATGGCTTTACCTATTACCTCGATGCCAGTTATACGCCATTTGAAGAATGCGCCCAATGGGCCATCTACCTTTCGACCGATATAAAGAATCTCGACAAGACTATTTCGCTTGTATATAAGGAACTGAAAAAACTAAGAGATCAACCCATCAGCACCCTCCAATTGGACAAGGCTAAAAAGCAGATCATGGGACAAATGGCGATGGCAAATGAAAATACTTCGGGCATGTTGCATGTAATTGCCAAAAGTTTTTTGCTGTTCGACCGGGTGGATACTTTACCTCATTTATACCAACGAATAGAAAAAATAACTTCTTCTCAACTTCGGGAGATCGCCAATGAAATTTTCGACGAGAAAAAACTGAGTAGGTTGGTCTATAAAAATAAACGATAACTTGATCCATGCCCAGGGCAAAAAGAATACTCAAAACCGGATTGGGGATTTTAATGGCCTTGATCATTTTGCTCGTAGCTTTGTATTTTATATACATCCGATCATTGTGGGGAGTAGACAGCCGAACGGTGAACTATTATAAGCAATTGAAGGTGGAGATGCGAAATCAGGGCTATCATCCCAATTTCATTATCCTGAGTGGTAAAAGAGGACGTTGGCATAATAGCCTGTTACAAGGAGCAGCCAAAAACAGTAGACACCTGAAAGGCGAGGCGATAGATATTGTGGTCCTGGACGTAAACGGTGACGGTAAAGCCAATGCATTGGATGTTGATATTGTATACAATATCCTGGATCAGGAAATCATTCGTGACCAGGGAGGAATAGGTACCTATAAATCAGAAAGCGGATTCATCGATCGTCAAATGGTACATTTTGATTGCCGTGGGCATCATGCCCGGTGGAACCGGTAAAAAAGTTCATAAAAAAATCCTGGTGATTCACCAGGATTTTTTGTAAGCCATGAAATTTATGGCATTTTTTCAATCTTTTTCTTGAGCTCTGGTGCACCCTTGTAGGCCGGGTCATATTCCAAGGTCTTATCCACATTTTTCAACGCATCGGCTTTGTTACCTGCCTGAAAAAATATGTAGGCAAGATAATAATGGGCCTCCGCTAAAAATACTTTGTTTTTTGCAGCATCCAAGGTTCCAAATTCAATCACTTTCTCGTAATGAGGTTTTGCCAATCCTGATTTCGTTAAAGGATCGAGTCCTGCATTTGTTCTTGCCCTGAACACATGAGCCACTACGAGGTCAGGTTTTTGAGCAGTTACGATCGCAAAAGTAGAATCTGCTTTTAAAAACGTAAGACTGTCTTTGGTATCCACTGCTTTTACGTAATAAGCTTGACCTATCTTGAAAATATCATTGATAGCGGGTTCTTTTACCAGGGTAAATTTTTGCAATAAAATATTTACCGCGTCATCATATGATTTCACCTTCAGATAGGCGTCGGCCAAAGAACCATATACATCCAGTTTGCTTGAATCCATATCGATGGCCATTTTTAATTCGGGAATGGCCAATGTAGCACCCAGGGAGTCTTTTTTGGCGCATAATAAAATCTTTCCATAATATCTATGGTCATCTGCAATAATTTTATCACCGGTGGTTTGGGCCTTTCTTAGAAATTTTTCCATATACTGAAGAGCCTTTGCACAGTCTTTGGTTTCAAAGTATGAATAGGCCAATAACCTGTTCAGAATATTCAATGAGGAATCCACGGTGTTGATATCATCCATCTCAAAAATAGCAGACTCATATTCTTTTGCAAGGAATAAATATTTGGCATATTTAATTTTAGAGCTTAAACTTTTTGCTAGCTTCACATACTTCAACATATAATCCTTGGCATTTTTAAAATCACCGAACTGATAGTACAAGTCACCCAACTTATAATAAGAGGGGGCAAAAGTAGTATCAAGGCTTACAGCTTTGTTATATTCTACCAAAGCAAGATCGTAGGACCTGGCTCTTTCATACAAGGTACCAATATGGATATAGGGTTTTGGATTTTTAGGATCCATGTCCCTGGCTTTTTCATAATTGTTCAAGGCTGTTAAACCATCATTGGTTCCGATCAATGCAGCATCACCCATCAACAAATATATATTCGGATTGTTCCTGTCTGCTTTTTCAGCATTGGCCAAACATTCCAGTGCATAGGTCATGCTTTTCCATTCGTTTGAAATATAAGCTTCCGCCACAGCTATGTACACTTTTGCATCCTGGCTTAAAGTCAATGCTTTTTGGAAAAGAGGTTTTGCAGTTGCCTCATCATTTTTGGTCAAAGCTATTTTCCCTTTACCCACATGGTTCAATGCTACATTAGCATCAACGCTGATTCCTTTTTCATAATAGAAAGCAGCTGAGTCGAACCTTTCGCTTTTATACATGTTTTCACCCATGTAATAGTAATTGGTTGCATCGGTAGGTTTTTCTGCAATCAACTTACGAAATACTTTGGATGCTTCTTCGAACTGGTGGTTCTCAGTAAACTTAAGAGCATCTTTTAAATTCTGGGCCGGGGCAGTTTGAACAAGCATCAAACCAACTCCAATTAAAAAACCAGCTTTTTTCATCTTTTTCATACTTCTATATATCATTGATTAAATTCTATTATTCGAACCGGGGCGCTTGCAGGAACCATTCCTGAACGAAGTACTATCCGCTGCCCTTTATCTCCTGCTATGAAGGAGGCAAAACCTGTGCCAAGTCCTGCACGTGCTTCTCTGCTAATAATAACCGCAGTTCTCTTGAAAGGGTACATATCAGCGGCAATGTAGCCCTGATAAGGCCCATAAAATTCGCCGGTAGTATCCGTTACATCCTCCTTACCAATATCCAGTACTTTAATCTTTTTTAAGAAAGCAATGGCATTGGTATCGGCATCATCACTGATCCAGTTAACGCTGATAATTCCAATGGCATTCTTATGCGTTTCTATATAATTGATCACTTCCGGATTTGAGTTCACCGCGAAGCAATTGGAAGGAAGTTTGTTTTGAAGTTTAAATCTTTCGTTCACCATCCTTACATTTCCTGATCTAGGACTGTCGAAAATAATTTTAATGCTGTCTTTTGTGAAAGAAGAGTTAATTTGATTCCAGGTAGAAATCTTTCCGGAAAAAAGATCTCCCACCTGGCTATACAAAAGTTTGTTGAGCTTGTTTTCGTTGTTTACAATAAAGGCCAACCCATCAAAGGCTATTTTAACCACCTTAGGAGTGATCTTTTCCTGAACAAAATAACTTTGTTCGCTGGCGTTCAATTCCCGGTTAACAACTATAAACCTGGATGAATCTGCCAGAAGATCTTCGAATGCTTTTGCCTCATCGGCATAGGTGATCACAATATCTGCACGAGGATATAAACTTTCAAATACCTCTACTTCTGCCTCCATCATAGGCATATAGGATTCATCCACCGTAATATGGATCTTTCCTGAAGTGGGATCATCTGTTGGGCTGCTGCCTTTTTTTCCGCAGCTTGTGAGGATGGCAGCAATAAGGATCAGTATAAGGGGATATTTTTTCATTCGTCTGATTGGTTTTTCTTTTGTTGGAGATGCTGATATAGCCTGAAGCCGGCATACAAGGCAAAGAGCAGGCCCATGGCTATCCTGAATACGATGTTGGTATTTTGAAAGAGGGGTATGGGTAAAAAAATGATTGCCATCCCTACCAGAAAATACATAGCAACACGCAGGATTTTTATGATTGAGTTTATTTTTGACACTCCTTCCATTTAGCCTTACTTTAATTCAAACAGGTTAACAATATTGACTTTCCTGTGAATTCAAGCCCAAAAATATAATAATCATTTTATAGACTGATAGGTTTATTCACAAAATATCAATTTTAACTGCGTTCGTGAACTGACCGTCTCGGCTAAGCACGAGGCGGTTCGATTCACCAATAATTAAAGCTCTATTACTTTTTTTAAGAAAGGTGTGTTGGGGGATATTGGTTTTAGCCAGGGTTTAAGGCCCTTTTTAGGCTTATAGGGATAAAAAAACAGGATGCGATGGTTCACATCCTGTTCAGGTATTAAATAATCTTAATGTAATGTAAAGTTAATAGGGAAACGGAATTTTACCACTACCGGGCGACCGCTTTGTTTACCAGGGGTCCATCTAGGCATCATGGATACCACACGAACTGCCTCCTCATCACATCCACCGCCAATACCACGGAGAACTTCCACATTGCTTACGTTTCCAAATTTATCAACGATAAAACTGAGCCATACTTTTCCCTGGATCCCTTGTTCTTTGGCCATGGTAGGATATTGCATGTTTTTATCTAAGAATTCATTTCTTGCTGCCTCACCACCTGGGAATTCAGGCATCTGCTCTACCACAGTAAATACTTCATCTGTTCCGGTACCACCGATCATTTCCTCAGTCCCAGTTCCTTCGAAACCCGGAATACCTTCAATACCCTGGTTGGTAACCGTACCAGGATTGGATTCCTGCACATCTTCTATGGTGGTGATCTCCACTACCTCATCAGTAGTAACAATCGGAACCGTAAACTGAATACTTTCAATTTGTGGAGTTTCGGGTTTAAATTCAGGTTTCTCTTCCTCTTCTGGAGCAAGCTCCTGAAGGCTCAGATCCACTTCCTTGGTCACAAATACATCTTGTTTACCTCTTAAGCCATTAATAAACATAGAAATATAAGGAATTGCCAATACCGATCCGATGATAAAAAGACCTACGAATAATCCCATTAAAATATGGAATACATAAGAGGAACGAATCACGTATGCTCCGTACGCCTTGTTCCGTTTTTCGAAAACAAGATCGTCGAATTGTTCGATGTTAGAAATTGCCTGACTCATAGTACTAATGTTTTACTTGTTTATACTCATTTTTTGTTACAGTGTTTCAATTGCTTTCTTTTCATCTTCACTAATATCTACGATTGCAAAGTTTACAACGCTGCAAATCGACATTTCGTCTAATATGTTCACTATGTTTTCATATTTGGCCTCTTCCAAAGCTTTTATGATCACAAATATTCCATCGTTCTTTTTATCCTTCTTCGCCCATCTAACCGTATCCTTGAACTGCTCTTCAGTAAGTTTATCCTCTTTGCGCATTTGCTCAAATTTACTCACCAGGTCATATACTTTCTGGTTCTTGTTAATGAGGGTCTTCCTGATACCGTCCTTGGAATAATTCGACTTCTGGATCAAATCCGGTTTTGCCATATCGAATATACCTTCGTAATAAAAGAGCTTATTATTTTTACCAATCAAGATAGTGATGGTTAAATCATCCTTTACCTTGGTTTGTGTTTTGATGTCCTTGTTAGGCACCGGCATATTTACTTCCATCGCCTTCGGTTTGTTGAAGGTGGTGGTCAACATAAAAAATGTGAGCAGCAGGAACGCCAAATCCACCATTGGTGTCATATCAATTCTTGTTGACTGCTTCTTCGCGTGGGGCTTCTTATCACCTTTCTTGTGACTGCCCCCGCTACTCCCTGTGTCTAGTTCTGCCATGATCTTTATTTTTTGCGGGATACCTCTTGGTCATCCCTTATTTAAAAAATATCGTTCTTAAGTATATAAACCCAATCGAAAAAAAGGTTCATTTACTCTACTTTCATATTAGTTATTAACTTGAATTTGAATACTTTAACTTCTTCAAGTATCTTGATCACCTGTTTTACTTTTTTATAGCTGGCATCCCTGTCGCCTTTGATCGCAACCATGGCTTGGGGGTTTTCCATCCTGGCTTCATAGAGCCAATCGTATAACTGGTTGTTCAGGGAATCGCAAGGGACCCCGTTAGTAGGATAATCATTCCTTCCATCACTGGATAAGTGGAGCCATTCTTTCAATTCTCCCATGGGTATCCCTACCGATGTTAGATTTGAAAAAGTATGGCTTTCCTCGGTAGTGAATGCAACTTTATACTTATCCTTCTCACCCATTTTTTTCAGTACATTTTTTCGGTGTTCCTGCCCGTCAAAAGCCATGAAAACCCTGTCTTTATTATCAATGGTGAGCAATATCACGTCCTTTTCAGGCAATATCAACTCCGAAATGGAGGAAGGTACCTGGGCCTCTGCAGGCTCATCCGGACGAAATTGTGTGGTAAGCATGAAGAAGGTCACCAATAGAAAGCCCAAGTCCACCATTGGCGTCATGTCAATGGAGGGAGTGCTCCTCGGCATTTTAATTTTTGGCATCTTTCTTCTAGAGATTATTTGGTTTTAGCAGCAAAAGTCTGAATAAGACTAAATCCTGCTTCATCAATTTTATAGGTCAATGAATCAATCAACGAGCTAAACAAGTTGTACATGATAATAGCCACAACTGATCCACCGATTCCAAGGAATGTATTGATCAAGGCCTCAGAGATACCATTTGCCAAGGCAACTGCATCAGGCGCACCTGCTTGTGCAAGAGCCGAGAAGGCCACGATCATACCCCTTACCGTTCCGATCAAACCAACCAGAGTTGCTACGGATGCCAAGGTGGAAATGATCACCATATTTTTTGATAGCATCGGGAGTTCAAGGGCGGTTGCCTCTTCAAATTCACGTTGGATCACCAATACCTTCTGGTCTTTTTCCATTTTATCATCTTTCATTAGCTCATCGAACTTACTCAAGCCAGCTCTCATTACATTCGCCAATGAACCTTTTTGTCTGTTACAAGCAGCGATAGCTTCATTGATTTGATCATTCTTGATCATATATTGTAACCTTGAAACGAAGCCGGTTAAGCTTCCATTACCTCTTGCTCTGATGATGGTAATAGCACGTTCTATGGTAAAAGTAATGATGATCAGTACGATGGCAATAAGCAAGGCCACAATCGGACCTCCTTTATACATCACACCTAAAAAATCACCTTTAACGGGGTGATTGGCCCTGTCATTACCTTCAAAGTGCATTGGAGCACCTAATATTTTATCAAAAATAAACCATCCGAATACGCAGCATAAAATGATCACGATTGGATTAAACAGGGCTTTTAAAATTCCGCCTCCTGAGTTCTTTGGTGCTTGATATTTTTCCATACAAATGTTAAATAAATTTTTTTTAAAGTTTTGTGGTCTTGTTTTTAAACATCGCCAAAAGTAAAAATATTTAAGTCATATAAAGCCGGAATTGGATTTTTATTTTATCCGGCCGGGTAACATTTTTTTAATCTTATCGGATGGTTAAGAAGGTCAGTCCCCCTGGGTGGTTCAGATAAATTCCACAGACCTCCCTTTTTTTAGGGTTTTATCGGCCGGATCGTCCGAAATTTTATCGGAATAGAATCTACCGATTCCTGAAGAATACTATTTTTACCCATATTTTAACCCAATATGAGCAGGCAACTGGCCAAAAACGTATGAAAAAAGCTTTAATTACCGGAATTACAGGTCAGGATGGAGCCTATCTAGCTGATTTTCTTATTGATAAAGGGTATCAGGTACATGGGGTCAAAAGACGAAGCTCTCTTTTTAATACCCAAAGGATTGATCATCTTTATGATGACCCCCATGAGGAGGATAAAAAGATGATCCTGCATTATGGGGATTTAAGCGATGGACTGAATATTACCAGGATCATCAATGAGGTGAGGCCGGATGAAATCTATAACCTGGGTGCCATGAGCCATGTAAAAGTGAGTTTTGATCAACCCGAATATACAGCCAATGTGGATGGTTTGGGGGTGTTAAGAGTATTAGAAGCGGTTCGGTTGCTGGATATGGGCAATACAACAAGGATCTACCAGGCTTCCACTTCCGAATTGTATGGATTGGCATCCGAGTCTCCCCAAAATGAAAAGACCCCCTTTGCTCCCAGGTCGCCTTACGGGATTGCCAAACTATTTGCCCATTGGACCATTGTGAACTACAGAGAAGCATACCAGTTTTTTGCGGTCAACGGCATTTTGTTCAATCACGAAAGTCCCCTGCGTGGAGAGACTTTTGTAACCCGGAAAATTACCAGGGCGGCGGCTGATATTATTGGCCAACAACAAAAACGACTTTATCTGGGCAATTTGAATGCGGTAAGAGATTGGGGACATGCCAAGGATTATGTAAACGCCATGTGGCTCATGTTGCAGGCCGACAAGCCGGAGGATTTTGTAATAGCTACAGGAAATACATTATCCGTTCGTGATTTTACAAAAAAAGCATTTGCATACGCAGGAATAGAACTAGAGTTTTCGGGAGAAGGTAATAGCGAAAAAGGATTAGTTAAATCTACTCATGCGGATATAAAACATCTTAAAAAAGGAGATATTTTGGTGGAAGTGGATCCTAATTATAAACGTCCCACCGAAGTGGATGCATTGGTGGGTGATGCCTCTAAGGCAAAAAAACTATTGGGCTGGCAGCCTACTTATACCACCGAGGCTTTGATCGAAGAAATGATGAAATCAGAACTAAAAAAATAGGTGGAATAAAATGAAACCTACCGATAAAATCTATATTGCCGGAATGAATGGAATGGTAGGATCCGCTATTCATCGAAAGTTGAAGGGTATGGGTTTTTCAGCCATAGTGGGACCTTCATCAACGGAGCTTGATTTGCGTGACCAAACGTTCACCAACCATTTCTTTGCTCAAGAAAAACCGGATTACGTTTTTATGGCAGCTGCTAGAGTGGGAGGAATTTTAGCGAATGATACCCATAAGGCGTCATTTTTATATGATAATCTCATGATCCAATCCAATGTGATCCATGCATCTTATCAATCCGGTGTAAAGAAATTATTGTTCCTGGGTTCTTCCTGTATTTATCCTAAGCTTGCTCCACAACCATTGAAGGAAGAATCCTTGCTGACGGGTTCTCTTGAACCCACCAACGAACCTTATGCCATTGCAAAAATTGCAGGCATTAAACTCTGTGATACCTATCGGCACCAATATGGTTCCAATTTCATTTCTGTGATGCCCTGTAATTTATATGGACCCAATGATCGTTTTGATTTGCAAAACTCCCATGTTTTACCTGCACTCATAAAAAAGATCCATGCAGCAAAAATCGAGCATCATCCAAAGGTGGAGATCTGGGGTACCGGAAGCCCACTGCGTGAATTGATGCATGTAGATGACCTGGCTAACGCCTGTGTGCATATGATGGATCATTATAATGGCCCCGGATTTATGAATGCGGGATCGGGGCAGGAAATAAGTATACGGGACCTTGCTTCTCTGATTAGCAGTATCGTTGGATTTGATGGAGATTTTATCTTTGATCCAACTAAACCAGATGGTACCCCAAGAAAAATATTGGATAGTTCGAGACTTCATCAACTGGGATGGAAACCTGCTATTTCTTTGGAAAAAGGAATTAGAGAAGTGTATGAACATTTTCTTTTCAGCAGCAGCTAGGGGGTGAAACGATATCCTTTTGATGACAACGAAGTACGAACTGTTACGAACCTACGAATGGCTTCAGATATAGTTCGTAAGTTCGTATGATTTTATTCGTACTTCGTTGGAAATAAAAAGAGATGGTGGAACAGCGGACCTGAGCCGCCCCAAAAATCAATTCTTCCTTAACCAAACCGTTAATTGCAAGCCAGTATTGGTGATTTTCATGATGGGCTTAACCATAAAATCAGCTATCCTTGGCATAAAAGTTTCACAAACATGAAATTGATAACTAGCTACCGAATAACCATTCAATTTTCCATTTTGTTCGAACGACGAAAGGCCAAATTCATAAAGATGAAAAGGTTCGTGCATAGGTGATAAATTGGCAACAAAATTGGTTCCAATCAACTTATAATATGTATTAGCAATTTTCGATACCAGCCATTTAGAGGAAGGCACTTCTATATGGATGATCCCTTCAGGTTTGAGCCATTTCATGGCTTTTTGAATGCATAACTCAGGATCGTATAAATGTTCAACCACTGCTCCAAAGGTGATAAAGTCAAACTCATTTTCAGGATATTCAAGTTCCTCCACCATTCCCACTTTTAACCTGTCCTGTTGGATCCCCATTTTTTCTACCGCCCTTTTTGCGAATGGGATGGAGGGTTCTAACCCGTATACATCGAAACCGGCATTTGTTAGGGCAATCATTCCTTTGCCCAAGCCGGCCCCTATATCCAAGCATTTCATTCCATTTTTAAAGGGTAATAAATTCTTTGCGATCTCAATTTCATTGGAAAAATATCCAGGTTGGACGGTAAAATATTCTTCCTTCCAATAGTCCTCCGGAGGAATGCCATAGTGGTCCTGAATATTTTGAGGAATGGGAAGGGGGTTAGGAAATATGAGTGAACATTTTTTGCACTTGCAAATGGTAGATGTTACTCCTTTCAACTTTCGTGGATTTCTTCCTTGTGATCGATTCAGCCTTTTACCCAATACTTTAAAGGATACAGCAGCGGAATGACACATATTACAATGGTCCACCTTTCTATAGGTATATGATATTTCCGGTTTCATCAACTACCAAGTATTGAAGACAGGGATTGAATTGTTAAGGATTGATTAAATTCTTTTGATTGCATGATTCGTCAAAGTTAAAAGAAACAAAGGACCTGCAATGGCTCTTGTGTAAATTTGAGATATTGAGCCTTTTATGCCATTTTTTTTAGTATACTTGTGGTATAAAACCCATGCATAACACATTCACTAAGCCGTTGTATGAAAAAGTATGAGGTTGGAATGATATCCGAGATATAATATGAAGGCTATAGCCATTATACCTGCCAGAGCTGGAAGTAAAAGGATTCCTGGTAAAAATATAAGAGATTTTAAAGGACTACCTATTATATCATACCCAATAAAATATGCCAAAGACTCCGGACTTTTTAACGAGGTAATCGTATCAACAGAAGGAGAAAACATTGCAAATATAGCTTCTCAATATGGTGCAACCGTACCGTTTATAAGATCCGAAGAAAATGCTAGTGATACAGCCACTGTTACAGATGTTTTGAAGGAGGTATTAGCCTATTATCAATTGAAAGGAATGGTTCCCGAATATATTTGTTGCATTTATCCTACCTCGGTTTTTGCTTTTCCTGAAAAGTTGCGTGATGCTTACCAGGTCATTTCAACCTCAAAAGCCTCTTCATTGGTAACCGTTACTAAATATTTGCATCCCATCCAGAGAGCATTGTATATGGATGATGGAAACGTAAAATTTAAATTGCCTGAGTTTGCAAAAGCAAGAACTCAAGACCTTGAAGTGATGTATCATGATACTGCACAATTTTACTGGATAAGAACGGAAGATTTTTTAAAAGAAAAAACGATCTTTACCCAAAACACCCTTGGGTATGTTTTGGATGATATGCATTGCCAGGATATTGATCTTGAGTCAGATTGGAAATTGGCAGAATATAAGTTTGAATTATTGGAGCATTCCAAATAATGTTATGATCGGAATCATTAATTATAGAATGGGGAATCTTGCTTCGGTGCAACACGCATTCACTCATTTGAATATTGAGAGTCGTATTGTAGATCATCCTTCGGAGATCAAAGAATGTGCTAAGATCGTTTTGCCTGGGGTAGGAGCATTTGGAAAAGCTGTTCAAACCTTGCATGAAGTAGGTTTTTTTGAAAGTCTCCAGGAGAATATATTGGTCAAAAAAAAACCTGTACTTGGGTTGTGTTTGGGAATGCAATTGTTATTTGATGAGAGTGAGGAAATGGGTGACCATAAGGGCCTCGGAATCATTCCGGGGAAGGTGATCTCTTTGAAAAAAGAAAAACCCTCCTTCCCTGTACCTCATATGGGTTGGAATAACGTAACTGAAAAACAACCCTCTCTACTATTAAAAAACATTCATGAGGAGGACCGGATATTTTATTTTGTTCATAGCTATTATTGCAAGGCAAACGATGATAAGAGCATTTCGGGAACCACTGAATATGGGATAAATATGGATACCATCACTGAGCAGGCCCATATTTTTGGATGTCAGTTCCATCCTGAAAAAAGCCAGCATAGCGGATTACAGGTTTTAAAGAATTTTGCGGCACTCTAGGTTATGGTAAAAACAAGACTGATACCGGTTTTATATATCAAAAATGGGTTGATTGTTCGCAGTGAGGATTTTACTTATCACCAGAATATTGGCAATGTGGTTAACCAAACCCAAAGGTACAACGGCTGGAATGTGGATGAGTTGATCTATATTGATATTAGCCGAGAATCGCATTATGACCTGGGAAGAGATGACCATAAGGTAGGTTCTTATAGCAGCCATGAAGAAATTGTGAAGGTGATCTCTAAAGAATGTTTTATGCCCTTAACTTTAGGTGGAGGGATCAGAGGAATGGGAGATATCAATTATCTGATCAGAAATGGGGCTGATAAGGTAAGCCTCAATACTGGAGCTTTTGAGTCGCCTGGGCTGGTACAAGAAGCTACCAATACCTATGGAGTGCAGGCTATTGTTATTTCTATCGACTATAGGTTAATTAACGGTGCTTCGGTAGTTTTTACTAATTTTGGTACTGTTAATACAGGGGTAAGTTTGATGGATTGGGCCGTGGAATGCGAAAAACTGGGTGCAGGAGAAATTTTTCTGAATGCAATCGATCGGGATGGAAAAGCATGCGGATATGATATTGAAACCATCGGGAAAGTAATAGAAAAAACCAGCTTACCGGTAATTGCATGTGGAGGTGCAGGGAATGAATATGATTTTGTTGAATTGGCAAAACAAACAAAGGTTTCTGGTATAGCTGCCGGTAATTGGTTTCATTTTGTTGAAGGAAGCTATCCTCGGGCCAAAAAAATGCTGAAAAAGAATGGAATTAACGTTAGATAAAAAATATTTCATTGAGCCCGAACGGCCACCTAAGATGCAGTATTGCAGCAAATGTGTTTACCCAAAAAGCTCTGCAGTCCCATTGGCTTTTGATGAAAACGGACTTTGCTCAGGTTGCAGATCGGCCAGCGAAAGAGTGGAGATCGATTGGGAAAGAAGAAAGAGATTATTTGATCAGCTTATCAGTGACTATAAGAATACCACCGGATCAAACTATGATTGCATTATTCCGGTAAGTGGTGGGAAAGACAGCTATTACCAGATCCATATCATAAAAAAGGTCTATGGTTTGAATCCATTGCTGGTAACTTATCACGGCTATAATTATACTTCTGCAGGCATGAAGAATCTTCTCAACATGAGAGAAGCTTTTGGAGTGGACCATATATTTTATACGCCAAGTGTTGAGATATTGAAAACGATGAACAGAATGGGAATGCTGATGATGGGAGATATGAATTGGCATGCCCATGCGGGGATTTTTACGTATCCGATCAGGGTTGCGGTTCAAATGAATATTCCATTAATGATATGGGGAGAACATGGATTCATGGACTTGGGTGGTATGCATTCATATAACGATATGATTGAATTTACCTACAGATACAGACATGAACATTGTTTGAGAGGTTATGAATGGTATGATTTTGTAGAGAAGGCTCCTGCCTATGGAGAAAAGCTTGACAAGCAAGAGATGATCACGTGGATGTATCCTTCGGACGAAGAAATTGAAAAAGTGGGAGTAAGGGGGATTTATATTTCTAATTTCTTCAAATGGGAAGCCAATGACCATGGTGAGCTAATGAAAAAGGAATACGGATTTATAGAGGCAGATGAGCCCTTTGAAAGAACATATAGAAAATTGAGCAACCTGGATGATATGCATGAAAATGGCATACATGATTATATGAAATATATTAAGTTTGGTTATGGAAGAGCTACCGATCATGTTTGTAAAGATATCCGGGCTGGGATCATGACAAGAGATGAAGGAATTGAGATCGTAAAAAAAATGGACCCTATTAAATCAAAAGACCTTTATCGGTGGTTGGATTATGTGGGTTGGACGGAAGAAAAATTTGATCAGGTAGCGGATACTTTCAGAGATCCAAGGGTTTGGTGGAAAACAGCCAATGGAGAATGGAAAAAAGACAATCTTTGGGATGGATAAAGAGAACAACATTAACTTCAACGAGGCCGACATCAGGCCCAAGGATCTGTTAGATGGTCAAAATGCGGCTGTGCAGTCCGATATTGATTTTTTGCTACAACATAGAAACGCATTCGTTGAAGTGAATTGCCCAGCTTGTAATTCTACCAACTCCGAATTTGTTTTTGAGAAAAAGGGAATTAGTTATAAAAATTGTACCGATTGCAGTACGATGTTTGTTTCACCCAGACCGGATGAAAATATTTTATCAGAATTCTATCGACAATCAAAAAACTACGAATATTGGAATACCTATATTTTCCCTGCCTCTGAGGAGACCAGAAAGAAAAAGATCTTTGTACCCCGTGTAGAACGGGCTATTGACCTTTGTAACAAATACAATGCTGGGAAAAATTTGCTTTTGGAGGTAGGTGCAGGTTTTGGCACTTTTTGTTCTTTATTAAATGAGAAAAAGGTTTTTAATAAAGTGATTGGCGTGGAACCTACTCCATCGTTAGCAGATACTTGCAGAAAAAAGGGGATTGAGATCATCGATAAGCCGATTGAAGAAATTGACGAGATAAAAAAAAATACGGTGGATGTAATTGCGAATTTTGAGGTGATCGAGCACCTTTTTTCGCCGGATAACTTTATCAGGACTTGTTATGAACTTCTGGCCCCTGATGGGATCATGATCACTACCTGCCCGAATGGAAAAGGATTTGATGTAATTACCCTGGGGACCTTATCTAATACAATCGATCATGAGCATTTGAATTATTTTAATCCGGATTCTTTGTCTGCCCTATTGGAGAAGAACGGATTTCAAGTGCTAGAAGTACTTACTCCTGGCATTCTGGACGCAGATATCGTAAGGAATTCGGTGTTAGAAGGAAAGTTTGATTTAAGCAAGCAACCATTCCTAAAAACGATCCTGATCGATAAATGGAACGAAATGGGTAAACCTTTCCAGCAATTCCTGATCGACAACCACCTTTCTTCCAATATGTGGATAGTTGCAAAAAAAATAGCAAGATGAGTAATGATAAAAACATTGAATTCTTCAACAAGAACGGATATTTAATCATTCCGAATGTATTGTCCTTGTCTACTGTGGAGACATTAAGAAGCAAGATCTTAGATATATTCTCCACCGGGGGATGGAAATCTTCTGAGTTCAATACGGAGAAAGTATTGAGCGATGTATATAACGTATTTCCTGAATTTATAGAGATGACCTTAACAGAGGATGTATTGAATTCGGTAAAAACGATCCTGGGGCCACATCCGATTCTCATGCCTGAAACAGCCGTCCACTATAAATTTTATACCGGATGGCATAAAGATACCACTAGCCAGGAAAAGATGGGCTACCAATTTCATCATAAGCCCGAATCTTTGATGATCGAGTGTGGATTTTATTTGCAAGACAATGATGAATATGGCGGAGGATTAACAGTAATGGAAGGATCCCATAGGACCGAAGATGTATACACAAAACCTCCCAGCCAAAAATCGGTTGTTTCCAGGATTTCTAATAAATTGTTTGGCTCAGCAGATCCATTGGGAGATAGCATCAATCCGAACCAGCACCCGATTGTTGACATTAAAAGCAAGGCTGGGGATATGGTGATCTTTAATTTTAAAACCAATCACCGGGCCACCATGCCCCAAAAGGTAAAGGTGGAGGAAATCCCTGATCAATTCAGCAAAATTGCATTTTTCAATGCCTTTAGTGTAAACAATGAAACAGCCAATGATTACCTGAATTATATCAAGAGTAGGCCTGAGCCGTTTTACCAAAATTTGAAAAACAGGATATTAAATGACCAGTTAGTGAAAAAGGCAAAACAGCTTGACTTTACAGTTATCTAATTTGAGCAGCTTTAAACAAATATTAAAAGCAACAAGCATCTACACCTTTTTGGGTTTCCTTCCTACTTTTTCAAGAATTTTTTTACTTCCTGTTTTTTTGATTTACCTCACAACAGCTGATTTTGCTATTATTGGGTTGTTTAGCATGCTTAGCTCAATTATTCCTGTTATCATCACTTTAGGAATGGAACATGCATTCACCAGATTCTATTTTGATTATCAGTCGAATAAAAAAATATTGAATTCTTACTTTTCCACGGTATTTATTTTTATACTTCTGGTCTCGGTTATCTTCAGTGTTCTTTTTTTGATAACCGGCAACTTTCTCTTCCAGGTTTTGTTTAAGAATGATATTTTTACCTTTTACCCTTTTGGTACATTAGCACTTATCAACTCGGTATTTTCAGCCATTAATACATTATTTATTGTGTTCTATCGTAGCAGTAAGAATGTGAAAGCCTATTCGTTCTTTAATCTCATGCTATTTTTTCTCATTACTATTTTTGATGTATTGGCGATCGTTTTTTTTAGGTTCAGTCTTGAAAACATACTTATTCTAAAAACAGCAGCCTCAGTAATCGTTTGCTTGTTGTTTTCGGTTTTACATTTCGCTAAAACCAGGATATCCTTTGAAAAGAGATTTATTAAACCATCACTCAAGTATGCATTGCCAGTTTTGCTGTATGGAGGATTGGCCCTCATTTTTTCATATCTAGACAGGATCATTATTGAAAACACCATTGACCTGGATGCACTAGCGGTATTTAATTTGGCTATGGCTATCGGTCAAGTGATCGAAACAATGATGTTTGCCATACAAACAGCCACTTATCCTACCGTTTATGAAATGTTCAAAAATGATCCGGCTGCCAATAATGAGGGGATCAACAGGCTTTACCGACTGGTGGGCGTATTTGTGATACTGATTACTTTGATCATTGTTTCATTGGCTCCTATAGCCATTATCCTTTTTCTGGTAAAAGAGTATTGGATGGCGATCCCAATCATTCCTATCATTGTTGCCAGTTATTATTATCGCTATCTCTATATTGTGTATGCAGAACCTATTTTCTTTTTCAAAAAAACAAGAAAGCTTCCGGGTCTTAGCTTGATGGCTGGCTTATTTGGATTTGCGGGTAATATTATTTTGATCCCCTACCTGGGCATCAAGGGAGCCGCAGTAGTCTTTTTTGCCTCTAAAATTGTTATTCTTATACCCACCTTCTATTGGTATTTGAAAAGCAGCACTTTTCGCTTTAACCTGAGATATGTGATCCATATAGTGGTTATAAATACCATGTTTTGCATGTTACTCTTTTTACTCCTGACCTTTTGCTCTATTGAAACCAATTGGATGATGATGATTTGCTCTGTTCCATTCATACTTACTACTATTATTATATCGATTATATTTATAGTGAATGCCAGAAGAAAAAATATTAAATCAATCAGATCTGTTCTAGAAATTATATAACTCATGCTCATTACGGATAACCCTTCATATTACCAAACTCATACCGGAGATAAGGTGTTGATTGGGAATGGATATGTTATTTCCGGAACTCAACTTACGGTGGAGATGCTATCAGGGATCAATCAGCAACTGAATGGGTATGAAATTCTGGCAGCAGAGAGCATGATATCCGAGTTGAAAGAGCTTTGTACTCAGCCGTCACCAGTTAAAGTGGATGCCGGGAAGTATTTGCAAAACAGGAAGGACTATGATATCAAGTATTCTTTGATGTATGGCGACTTTAAGATCTTTGTTCTGAAAAGGAATATACTTGTAAGAATGATCGAGTTATTGCTTGAAACCTTGACCCTTTCAGAAACAGAAGTTGAATTGTATTTGCATAGTGATTATCAATTGATAAAATATGTCGACCATATACTTCCATATTTCAATAAAGAAAAAATAGGATTTTATGATAGTTGGAAAAACCGGGAGCGAACAAAAAATATATACTATTCTCTTCACAGGCTCCTGGCAAAAAAACCGGTAGTCAAACCTCATAAGAATCATTTTGTATTGTTTTTATTTGATATAGCCAGTGAGGTAGATATTTTCGAAAGATTTTTTGAAATGATCAATGCAACTAACGACATTACTTTATCGATTGTACAGGTTTCTTCTGGGGTGATGGAAAACAAAGTAGTGACAGCCGAAAAATACAAATCGGCAAATATTAACTATTTTCAATTTAAAGATTTTAAGGCACCGGCTATCAATACGAATTCACTATTCGGTGATTGGCTTTGGGCATTTCACCCAGGCTATGCGAATATTTTTTCAACGTCCATCTATCGTAGAAGCCTGGAAGTCTATTATTCTTTCGCAGAGCAATGTATACAAACCTTGAAGCCGGATGTGGTGATATTTGCAAATACTTCGGAAACCGGAAGAGCAGTGGCGGATGTATGCAGGCTGAAAAATATTCCATCTGTGAATGTGGAGTATGGATTGTTTACGGATGATGCAATGCATATGGAAAGTAATATCCGTTTTTCGGCCAGAGCTTGCATTGGAGAAACAGGTGTGGAAATTTGGAAAAAGAGAAATGATCCAACACCGATTCACGAAGTAACAGGGTTCCTTAAATTGGACAAAACGCCGGATATAACCAGTCGCGACCCATTTTTTATTTCAGCGGGCATGGATCCTGGCTTAAAAACCATATTTTTTGCAAGCACCTGGGGAGGGACCAACGGAATTTATAACCAGGAAAAATTGCATATCGTAAAAACATTGATGACCATTTGTGAAGGTAATGGCTATCAACTCATCATTAAAAAACATCCAGCCGAAACTGATCATTACCTTGACGAATTGGTGAAAAGCTGTAATAAAACCTCCATCCGGATCTTTCATCATGGGGAAGTGGACCTGTACAGCGCACTTTCAGCTTGTGACCTGCTGGTCACCCAAAATTCCAGTATTAGTGCCGAGGCACTTTATTACAACAAACCCGTGATGTTTGTTAACCTTACCACTCATCTCATCTGGCCCGACCTTCTTCCATTTATTCATGAAAAATTTGCGTTTAATGTAAGATCGACTGCTGATCTTGAAAAAAACATTAAATTCATATTTGATAACCTGGACATGATCGCCGAAGAAGTAAGAAAGAACGCTTTAAAATATATCTATAAACCCGACAGGAATGCATCGCGGAGGTTGCTTGATCTCTGTTTAAGATTAAAGAATGAGTATGGATCTTAGTATCATTATTCCAACTAAAGACAGAGCACTGGTATTGAAGGATACCTTGGAGAAAGTGTCAATGATATTATTGGCCCATCCTAATATTGAAGCGATCGTAGTAAACGATTCTTCCACTTCCGAAATTGATTTTGTGCCTCAGGAAAATTTAACTGTTATCCGGAACCCTAAAAGCGGAGTTGCATCAGCCCGGAATTTCGGAGCTAGCTTGGCGAAGTCGGACGGGCTTCTTTTTCTTGATGATGATATCCTGGTTGAAGAAATACATATCAAACGAGCCATGGATTTTTTAAAAGAGTCTCCAAACGCTTGTTTGAACCTGGATTGGATATATCCCGAGGAATTGTTGGATATTTTGAAAAAAATAAAATTTGGAAGGTTTATGATCAATAACGGACTGGTGAGTTTGAAAGGTTGGGCCAGTGGACTGGAATGGTATCCCGACCAATTTTTCGAACGAACAAGTATGGCCAGCCAATTTTTGGTGATGCATAAATCGGTATTCGATGCGGTTGGTAAATACAACGAAAGTTTTCCGCATGCTGGCTTTGAGGACTATGATTTCCAGGAAAGATTGAAGAAGAAAAATATTAAATTATATCTTGATACAAGATATGCTACATATCATAACGAAAAAGACAGGCATGTTCCATTGAACTGGTTAAAAAGAAAAGAAAGAGAGGGAGAGACCCGGGCAGTGGCCGTAAAGATATTCCATTACTCTGAGAAGGATCCTGGCTACTCCTCCACCAAAATGTTAGCTTATTCTTTATTGATCCCTTTTAGAAAACTGATTTATTTCTATACCCTGCTTATCCCAAATCTAAAGTTTACAGACTTCATTTACAATCGGCTCATGCATTGGTTGTCGGGGATTTATCATAATGCCGGATATAGAAAAATAAAAGCGGATAAATGATATCCATATTGAATGACGGAGCCAAAATCATATTTTAAAAGTCTTGATGCGATCAGGTTAATTGCTGCCACAATGGTGGTTTTGCAACATAGTTTTGGAGCTTATATCCCGAATATTTCACCGAAGGGTTCACTTATTTATCATTTGATCGCTATTTGTTGTGATGGAAGCACAGGAGTTTCTTTGTTTTTTGTATTAAGTGGATTTTTGATCACTTATTTATTGATCAAGGAATCAGAAAAGGTAGGTAAGATCAATATCTTCTATTTCTACACCCGCAGGATCTTACGGATCTGGCCTTTATATTTTACCGTATTGATTTTTGCATTTCTCCTTTATCCAGCAGCTCGTGGGATATTGAATGTAGGTGTCGAATTTTGTTCCGAACCGTGGATGTATTTTGTTTTCCTGGGCAATTTTGATCTGATCGATGTTTTTAAAAATTGTACCGGGAATGATCTGCTTTCTCAGAATATTACATGGTCGGTGGCGATAGAAGAGCAATTTTACATTTTCTGGCCACTCGTATTTTTATTGGCTCCAAAAAAACTATGGATCTATATAATGGTTTTCTTACTTTGTTGCTCGCTGGTTTTTAAGATCATATATATACATGATATCCCTATTTTATACTTTCATACTTTTTCAGTCCTATCCGAATTAGTGATCGGGGGAATAGCCGCCTATTTCACTTTTTATCATAAAGGATTCAGGAGGTTTTTTCAACAAAAGGTGGGACTCCAACTATCCCTGATTATTTTACTGATCGTTCTGTTTAAATTATCAGGCAATTATGAGTTGCTTGGCATCTATTCATACGGAGCATTCAAGGTTATATGCTCTATTTTATTTGCGGCTTTGATCACCATACAGGTTTTGCTGCAGGATCAATCGAAATGGAGTCTTTCCCGTCTTTCATTGTTTTCCAAATGGGGCGTTTACACCTACGGAATTTATATGCTTCATCCTATTGTTTTAAACCTGGTGAACTATTTTTTGAATTGGTTGAAATTAGACAATACTGTGATTTGGTTCGGGGTCTTTCAGTTTTTGCTTTGCTTTAGTGGTACTTTGTTGGTTAGTTTTTTAAGTTATCGCTTTTTTGAGTCATACTTCTTAAAACTAAAACGTAAATTCACATTAATTTCATAGCTTGAAAATAGTTTACATCATATCGAAGATTGATAAATCCATGGAGTTTGAGAGAAGCGCCATCGATTTAACCCAAGCTGGTCATGAAGTGACCTTTATTAACCTCTTTCATCATCCACCTTCACAACTGAATACACTACTTACTCAAAACAATATTCCTTTCTACGAACTCAAGTATACCTCCAAATTCCAATATTTTCAAACCTTATTTAGGATTTACCGACTTCTTAAAAAACTACAGCCCGACATTGTTCATTGCCATTTATTGGAGGCCACCTTAATCGGCCTAAGAGCAGCCCGATGGGCCGGAGTTAAGAAAGCGATCTATACGCGGCACCATTCTATCTCTCATCATGTATCTGCTCCGCATGCGATTAAATACGATAAATGGGCCAATAAAACAGCCTCCAGGATCATTGCCATTTCTTCTAACGTGAAAGATGTGTTGATCACCAAGGAAGATGTACCTGCCGATAAGATATCTTTGGTTTATCATGGGATTAGAATAAGCGATTTTACAGATGTTAGTTCTTCTGATGTGTTGATGTTAAAGGATAAGTATCAATTAACATCACGTTTCCCGGTGATCGGATGTGTATCGAGGTATGATGAATGGAAAGGACTTCAATATACCATTGAAGCATTTAAGGATCTATTGAAGAAATATCCATCTGCAAAGTTAGTGCTGGCAAATGCTGGGAAAGGTGATTATGTAAAGGAGATCCATTTGCTCTTAAAGGAACTTCCTGATGGTTCTTATATAGAAATTCCTTTTGAAAACAGGATAACAGCTTTGTACAAGTGTATGGATGTATTGATCCATGTACCAACAGATGCTTATTCGGAAGCGTTCGGCCAGGTTTATATTGAGGCCATGGCAGCGGAAATTCCCTTGATAGCAACCAGATCAGGTATCGGAAGCGAGATCCTTGATCACCTTAAAAATGCGTATGTGGTAGGTTATAACGACCCAAAAGAAATAGCTGAAGGAGTCTCATTTCTCTTATCTCACCCGGATAAAACCAAAGAGATCGTGGCCACCGCTTTTGACTTAGTGAAAAATAACTTTAGTTTTGATAGGAAATTGTTAACCTTGCTGAATATATACCAATCATTGTGACCTTCGTATCGGTTATTATACCCACCTATAACAGAGCTGACATTGTAAAAAAAACAATCGATAGTTTTCTTCATCAATCTAATCTTCATTTTGAGTTGATTATTGTTGATGATGGTAGCACCGATCATACAAAAGAGGTGGTTGAAAGTTATGGTTCCGACCGGATCAAGTATTTCCATATCAATAATAGTGAAAGAGGAGCCGCCAGAAATTTCGGTGCTTCGAAAGCTATTGGCCGGTTTCTTAATTTTTTTGATTCCGATGACATTGCGTTGCCCAATCATATTGAATTGGCTATTCAAACCATGGAGAAGAATCCACAGATGGAAGCCTTTCAATTTCATGTGGCCGAAAATAACGGTACGATCAAGGAAATTCATTGTCCCAATGAAGAAAAGGTGAATAAACTGATCTTAACGGGCAGATATTGTTTTACCAACGGAGTTTTTATTAAAAAGGAAGTGTTTTTAAAATATCGTTATAATGAATCCCGGAGTTTGTCGGGTACAGAAGATTGGGATCTTTACCTAAGGATGGTGGGGGAGGTGGATTTCTGGTTTTTCCCTCAGGTTACCAGTCATTTGATCCAGCATGACGGACGAAGTGTACTTCAATTCAATGAGAAAGCTTTGGTTTCACGATACGAAACTTTGATCCAATCTATTTCCTCTTCGGAAAGTTTTATGAATAAAAATGCGGCTTACTTAAAGGTGATCAAGAGTAGGATGCTTTCTTATATAGCCTTACATGCAGTGCTTGAAAAGCATAAGAAGGTCTCGATAAAATATTTTAGAAAAGCCATCAAAACCAGGTTTTCAGAAATTTTTACCCGTAGAACACTTGCCATCATCAAAAGATTAATTTTTTGAGGGTGTTTAAGACTCCCTGATGGGGGGTGGTACGTTGGGAGGTCTTGCTTCCATCAGGAATACCAATATCAAAAAGGGGAGTACTGCAGTTTTAAATCTCACCAATGCACCAAAGATACCACCGGTGAATCCCACAAAATATCCCAGTACCAATGAAAAAACCAATGCAAACATCAGGAATTTATTCTTGCTAACAACGTGGATCCATTGATAAATTCTGAATTTAATCAGGAACCTTAAGGTAAGGAACATAAAAAACAATCCTTCAAGTCCGCTAAAGAACATAAAAATGGTATTCGCTTCCCATACAAACGGTCGGTAAAATGCCGCAATAATAGCAGCCGGCATTACCAGCAACATAGATTGCGGACTTCCATCTACATCCCCTATATAATACCTGTTCTCGCTATAGTACTTGTTTCCCTGAAAGTCCTGCTGGATCACGATGGCTGTTTCTACTATGTTTTCGGCAGAATATGATCCAAAAGAAGAACCGCTTGAAAAATAAATGCCCCCCACCAATGATAAAGAGATAATAAATAATGTGGGGATCAGCATCCGCCTCAGCAACTTATTCCTGATCCCAGATAATAGTTCATAGTTCACCCATATCAACAAACACGGAAGCAAGCAAATGAGCATGAATGACCGGGTTCTAAAGATCAGGTAGATGATGACAATACCACCCAGGTAAAGCCAGAACTTTCTTTTGGCATTTTTCTTAATAAACAACCGGTAAATAATAATGATGAGGGTATAGCAGCAAGTGAGCACAATGGTATCTTTCATAATCCCGCTTGCCCAGAAACTCACCGATGGAATAAAGAGAATGGCAATCGCCGCTTTCGCATTGGTGGTGATTTTTTGTTCCACTACCATTTCATATAATTTCCAAGTGGATATAGCTGAAAAAAAGGCAAATATCATGGTCATAGAGAAAAAGCTGTTGAGGGTGATCAGGCTGAATATGCTTGTGATCTTACATACATAAAAACTATCTGGCTCCTGGTAGATCCAACTGGCGGGGAAACCCGTATCCCCATCAAAATAATTAAAATATCTTTCATTGGTTGGTGGGGAAGCCATCTGCTCAAAATATAAGAAAGGATCCTTCAGGAAAAGGTTCGATAGCTTTACGGCCCCATCCCAATACCATACGGTATCTCCTCCACGGTAATAAAATATATAAACGGCAGCAAATAATAAGGCAAGCGAAAACTTATATACCACGAAGCTGGGGAAAAATTTATAATGCAGTATATGTTTATGATTAGAATGATGAATAAAGAAATAAGCAAACATCAAGAACCCCCAAAATGTAATAGATAAGATATCGGTTATTTGAAATACATTATAGCTCAAAATACTGGCTCTTTTCTCAAAAGTAAGCAATTCTTTATTATCTTCGTTATATGTGTGGTATAGCCGGTTTTTATAATTTTAACCCAGGTAATGCAGACAAGGCTATCACTGCGGCCATAAGATCTTTAAAGCATCGGGGACCCGATGCGGATCAGTATTATTATGAACCCGAAAAAGGGGTTGGATTATTACATGCACGTCTAAGTATCATTGATCTATCATCCAACGCAAATCAACCGTTCTATTCTGCCGACGGAAGATATATTCTCATCGTAAACGGAGAAATTTATAATTATAAAGAATTAAAAAAGCAACTATACGGGAAATACGAGTTCAAAACAGAATCGGATACCGAGGTATTGTTGGCATTGTATATAACGGAGAAAGAAGCATGTCTGAAAAAACTGAATGGGATGTTTGCCTTAGCCATTTATGATCAGGCGGAGGACGAAATATTTCTGGCCAGGGACCGGATGGGTAAAAAGCCGTTGTTTTATTCATACAATAATCATTCATTGCTATTTGCCTCTGAGATCAAAACTCTTTTTCAACTCGATGCAAGTTCGAGAAAAACCATGGATCCCGAAGCATTGAAATGGTTTTTACATTTGGGATATATACCTGAACCGGCGACCATTTATGAGCAGATAAAAAAATTCCCCTCAGGGCATTATGCATATTTAAAAAAGAACCAGGAACTATCGTTTAAAAAATATTGGTCTGTTCCTCCACCTGTAGAAAATAAAAAAGAAGATTATTCGGACACCAAATCGATCCTTAAAAACTTATTGATCGATGCTACACGGCTTAGGTTGAATGCGGATGTGCCCTTCGGTGCTTTTTTAAGCGGAGGTACTGATTCCAGCCTGGTATCAGCCATTGCCATGCAGGAACTTAGCCAGCCATTAAAAACCTTTTCTATAGGATTTGCAGAATCTGCCTTTAACGAATCGGTACATGCAAAAAAGGTGGCTGAAAAATTAGGCACGGATCATACTGAGTTCATGGTAAGTGAAAATGAAATGATGGAATTGCTTCCTAAAATGATCGATGTTTTTGATGAGCCATTCGCAGATAGCTCTGCAATTCCTACCATGATGGTTTCGAAACTGGCAGCGGAAAAAGTAAAAATGGTGATTACAGGTGATGGGGGAGACGAATTATTTTTAGGGTATGGCATGTATAACTGGGCCAGGAGATTATCGAATCCCCTTACCTGGACCTTCAGGAATTTAACAGCCTCTATGCTGAAGACAGGGAACCAACGAATGAAAAGGGCCGCTGAAGTTTTTAAAGTTCCATCTAAAAAAGCCTTTTATCCACATATTTTTTCGCAGGAACAATATTTTTTTTCAGCTCAGGAAATAAGCAACCTGCTGGTGGATCATTCTCTGAATTACCAGATGTTTGATCTTCCAGTAAAAAATGCATCCCATGCTCACCAACAAGCCTGGTTGGATATTCAATTTTACCTAAAAGATGATCTCCTGGTAAAGGTAGACCGTTCAACCATGCGCTATGGATTGGAAGCCAGATCCCCCTTACTCGATTATAGGGTGGTGGAGTTTTCTCAGCAAATACCTGAAGCCTATAAATGGAAAGATAACAGCCAGAAATATATTTTGAAAGATATATTGTATGACTACTTGCCAAAAGAATTAATGGAACGACCCAAATGGGGGTTTTCTATCCCTATGGCCAAATGGTTGCGAAAGGATTGGGAGATGTACAAGGAAAAATATTTAATTCCTTTAACCGGTCATGCATTTTTAAATCCTGACACCATCCGTTATTATATTACTGAGTTTGAAAACGGGAAAGATTATTATTATAACCGCATTTGGATCCTCATTATTTTAAAACAGTTTTTAGACAAGTACAATTTTTAGGAGCTTACCTGCCTGCCGACGCGCTGGTCTTGTGCCTTGGTAGGCAGGTCCCGCTTTCCGCTATATCTTTTTATCTCCGCCGAAGTACGAATAAAACCATACGAACCTACGAACCCAACTTAGAATAATTCGTAGGTTCGTAAAACCTGCCTGCCGGTTTACCTGCCGTAAGGTATGGCAGGCAGGAGTTCGTACTTCGGTGTAAATAAAAAGGATGCCGCTTCAATCAGGGCTATGGATTTCCTTTACACAACTAACTATAACAAAATTACCTGATCTTAACTCCAAACCCAAAACTAAATTCAGGAGGTGTAATAGTAAATTTTTTATAGGATCGTTCCACTTCATAGTAATTTGGAGGATTTGGAGGAGTAGTCCATTCTGTTAGGGATGTATATTTTCCACCTAAATTAAAATATAAAAAGCCGAATGAAATTTCTGTCATTATAAAAAACCGTTTGCCAATAAAAAACTTAAGATTGGTCGAATTGTTTAATCCAATAGCATAGCCAGCACTAGTGGTAACTTTACCAGAAACAGTTGAAGAAGGATCGTTTTGAGTAAAATTAGCCTTATATTCGGAACAATAAAAAAAAGGGATTTCGCCCCCTGTTGAAATTTGAAACTTGCCTAGTTCAAATACATACCTGGCTCCCAAAGCTGCATGATAATATTGCTGTGCTTCTGTCCCATTTGCATTTGGGACGTTTGAGATGATATAACTTTCATCCCTGAAACCGAACCCGAATTTGCCACACAATTCCCAGTTTTTGGGAAATGTAATTTCATAGTGGAGGTTAAATTTGGGGTCACTTTGCAAAAACGAATAAGTATCATCACCTGGGTTATAACCATCTGGAGAGAAATAAAAATCGTGAATAATAGGGGTGATTTGGCCATTATTGCTAAGTGAAACTGAAAGTAAATGGCTAGTTTTCTGGGAGTAACTTTTAAAAAAGAATGAAATAAAAAACATGAATAGTATAACATATTGCATAACTGTACATTAAATATTTAAACATGAATATAAGAACTTTTATTGGTATGAATGCAAATGTTTATAAGTTATACTTAAGCCTATGAATCTAAATTGTTTTCCAGAGTAGTTTATATAGTTTTGCTTATCAAATCAATCAAGAAAGGAGGCACAAATCTGTTGCTGACATTTAGGATGCTCTACTTAAATACATTAATTCGGATGCTATTTTTAAGTATGTGCTGACAGCTGCATTCATACCAATAAAAGTTCAATTTTTTATGTAAAACTAAAACCATTCATATTATGAAAACTAAAGCTTTTTATTTACTTATATTAATAATGGGATATCTTAATTTAGGGCATTTATCTGCTCAAGTTACTGGGTTAGGTAATGGATATAATCCTGGGTGGTTTGTTGGCTGGGATGCCACAAATGGAGTTAACCCCCTCGAATTTAGAACCAACAATTTATTTAGAATGCAAATTAATGGGAATAGACCCATTACTGCTGCATATTTAGGCAGTGGTCCAGGTTATTTCGCTAATATGACAGTGCTTTATCCTGGCCTGATGCCTAACAACGTCAATGGTTTCATGGGATTAGGCTTTCAAGGAATACCTACGCCATCACCTCGTAGTCTCTTTCACATTCAAGGGCCCTTAGGAGCTGGCTTAGGTACAGGTTGGCGCCCCTGGATGCGGACTGGCACCTATACAAGCGAAAACAGTAATGGGATGTATGTGGGCATGTATGCTTTGCCAAATGGTTCTCCACAAACGACGGATGCTGTTGTTAACTGGAGTGATGATGCAGGTGCTAATTCCAACCAGCTGCGGATCAATTTTACTGCCAGTAACTTTTTTATTTCACCCGGTAGCAATATTTATGATATTGATCGTGAAATGGCCTCCTTCTGGACCAACAGAAGAGTGGGTATCGGGGATTTTATCAATTTTACCAATGGACCGCAGAGACAACTTCATTTGCATGATGCATTCAATAATTCAAACCTGATGCAATTCACCAATACTTCTACTATTGGGGGAAATACTCCTCCTGTTCAATCGGGCTTTCATATCGGGGTGGCCAATGCTACCGCTAATTTGATCCAGTTTGAAAATACGCATATGTTGTTTTATACAAATATAGTTGCGGGTGCATTTGGCGAAAGAATGAGGATAACCCATATAGGTGCTCCGGGATTATTTCCTGTTGTTGGTGTAGGTGCCAACACCACAAGGATAGGCATCAGTTATAACCCGGCAACCCCGGTTACCAATCCGAAAAGCTTATTGCATTTAGGATATAATGCAGGTGTTGCTGATGGCTGGAGACCCTGGATGGAACAAGGCGTATTCAATACCAGGACCACAGACCATGTTTATATTGGTATTAAACCTGAAGCATCGATATTTGGTGACCGCAATGATGCAGTGATCGGATGGGGGGATAATGGTGGGCCCTATTCTCCATTCGGACCTGAAAATCTTCGTTTTATTTTTTCTGTGGTGCAAACAATTCCTGGCATAGGTGGTAATGGACAAACTGGATATAATGGACAAGAAGCAGGTCGATTTACAGCTAATTGTATAGGTTGCCCTTTAGATAAGCCTTCATTTGGGATTGGGGATTTTGCTCCATCAGGTCCTCAAGGGCCAGGCACAGCAGGATATATAGAAGCAACGCTTGATGTTGATGGAGATGCAAACATCCGTTCGGTACAGAACAATAATACATTAAATCAGGTATTGGTGAGAGATCCTTTAGATAAAGGTAAAGTTTATTGGAGAGACGCTAACACTATTACGCCAGGGGGACTAGGTGTTTCAGCTGATAACGCCTTAAGAATGAGTACCCCTGTTAATGTACAATGGGGCCAGGTGGCAGGATCATTGCCGCCTAATTCATCACAGTTGATTTTTGATACCGAAATACCCATGAACAACTTTAATATAGCATTCAGCAAGGTTGTTGCATCACAGGATTTCAGGGATAATAATGTAGTGATAGGAACTACAAACGCAACCGTGGTACCAAATGCAAGATTGGAAGTGATCAAAGATTTATCTATTGCTGATCCTGCGAATGTAAATCCAATAGGATTACGTGTTGAAAACAATGATTTGAATACAGGAGTGGGAGGAGCGGGTGATGCATATGGCATTTATTCCAAAATGTTTGCTGATAACAAGGGAAATATTGGTGGATATTTTTGGGGAACTTCCACTAATATATCTTCAAATGGTATTGATATTGGGAATATCGGACTAAAAGCCCATGCAGATGGAGGGTTTTCAAACAGAGGGGTGTATGGAAGCTCTTTTGGTCCTGCAGGAAGCTTATTCAATATGGGTGGTTATTTTCAGGGGGATGGGCCTACTACTGCTGATAATTATGGAATTAAAGCTGAAGGCGTAAATGGTGCCATAGCATATGGAGGCTGGTTCTCAGCTTATGGAGGAACTGTGAATCGTGCGGTATATGCAGAAGCTTTGGTTGCACCGAATAGTGATGCTTTGTATGTAAATGGAAATGCAACATTAGTTACGGGCACTGCAACAGGATTTGGTTCTGATTCAACTATGAAAACAAATTTTATCTCTATTAATAATGCTACAACTCTTTTGAACCAATTAAATCCATATACTTTCAATTACAGAGTAAACGATTTTCCAACATTGAATCTTGACAATGATCTTCACTATGGATTGGTTGCACAGAATGTGGAAACGGTGATACCAGAATTGGTAGGAACATTTAATACACCGGAAGAAACCGATAGCTTAGGAAATATCATCATCGTCTCCCAAACCTTAAAAACTGTAAAATATACAGAGATCATTCCAATACTCATTGCAGGGTTTAATGAACAGCAGGAAAGAATAGATGAACAGGATTCTACCATTGCGGCCATGCAGCAACAGATGGAGGATATGATGGCTATGATCACTAATTGCTGTAGCCAAGGGAATAATCTGCAAGCTCCAAATAACAATGGAAACAATACCAACTACGTTCCAAATACACATCAGACAGATGTAAGGTTATCAGATTCTTATTGTGTATTAGGCGAAAACAGCCCGAACCCGTTCCGTGATCATACTGTGATCAACTATAACTTAGCAGAATCTATTCAATCTGCTCAAATTGTTTTTTACAATACACTGGGTCAGGTAATAAAAGTGGTGGAGGTTGATCAACGTGGTGAAGGAAGATTAAATGTATACGGGGAAGACCTGAGAAGTGGTATGTATACCTATTCCTTAATCATTGACGGAAATGTTTGTGAAACTAAAAAAATGATCAAAGAATAATTTATCTTTTTATCTCCACCGAAGTACGAATAAAAAATACGAACTTACGAACTTACGAACTACGAACCATTCTAAGTAGGGTTCGTAGTTCGTAGGTTCGTACATGTTCGTACTTCGTTGTGATTAAAAAAGTTCCTGTAAACTTTTCCCTTCAATAATAAGTTGTATGGCTTTCGATATCAATTCAACACTGCTCACCACTTTAATTTTATCGGGCAAGTTTTGATGAGAAATAGTATCAGAAATATATAAGAGATCAATAGCCGAAGTACTAATGTTCTTTAATGCATCACCAGAAAGAACTCCATGCGTACAATAAGCATTCACTGTTTTGGCTCCTTGTTGTTTCAATAACTCCGAGGCTTTACAAATGGTTCCGCCTGTATCTATCATATCATCTACGATTACTACATCTTTTCCTTTTACGTCTCCAATAATTTCCATGCTGTTGATCTGGTTGGGGCTTAATCTTTCTTTATGGATCACGGCCATATCACAATTCAAAGCGGATTTATATGCTTTGATCCTTTTAAGTCCTCCAAAATCAGGACTGCAAAGACATAGGTTTTTGAGATCAAAATGTTTTTTAATATGTTCTATATAGTTGTTATGCATAGAAAGATGATCAATAGGTATTTTATAAAATCCCATAATGGCTGTGCTATGCATATCAAGGGTAATGACCCTGTCGGCACCGGCATGTTCTATAAAATCAGCGATCAGCCTGGATGATATGGCAGAACGGGTATCGTCTTTTCTTTCCTGGCGGCTATGTGGCAAATAAGGGAGTACGCAAATGATCTCTTTGGCCGAAGCCCTTCTGGCCGCATCGATGGCAACGAACATTTCGAATAAATGATGATAGGGAAGTTGAACCTGGCCTACCAAAACAACAATGTCCCCTCTGATGGATTCATCAAACACCACATTGAGCTCACCATCCGAAAAAACATGGGTCTTCATTTTACCCAAGGGTGTTTTGCATTTGGAAGCCACCTCAGTGGAATAGGGTAGGGATCCGGAAAGAGAAAATAATTTAAACTTCATAATAGGGTATTTTTTACAATTTCTGCTGCTCTTTCAGAAGCGCCTGAATCTGCTAGCACTTTTATTAAACTTTGGTAATCTTGTAAAATGGTCTCTCTTTTTTCTCCCACAATGGCTAAAAACTCTTTTTCCAGCCGCTGTGGATTCAAATCACGTTGAATAAGTTCTGTAACGGAAGGCTTGTCTAAAATAAGATTTACCAATGAGATATACTTTACTTTTACCAGTCTTTTTCCGGCCTGGTAATTAAATTCGCTGGTTTTATAACAAACCACCTGAGGAACCATATGCAATGCCGTTTCTAAGGTAGCGGTGCCAGAGGTAACCAATGCGGCATAAGATGCTTTTAAAATATTATAGGTCTCGCCAAAATAAATATCGAACGGACATCCGGCATATAATTGCTTATTTGCTCCCGGTGCGCCTGCAATAACAAAATCATAGTCTTGTTGATATTTTTCGGCCAGTCCGACCATCACTGGAAGTTTGGAAGATATTTCAGCAGTTCTACTTCCTGGTAACAAGGCTACTATTTTTTTATTGCCCGCCTTTGATTGCAGTTCCTGGATAAAATCAGTGTTGTAATTAAATTGTCGAATAGCATCCAATAATGGATGTCCAACATAAGCCACTTCTACGCCAAATTTTTTGTAAAAATCTTTTTCAAAAGGCAGAATAGTGATCATCTGATCTACATTTGCTTTGATCTGTTTTACCCTGGATTGTTTCCAGGCCCATATTTGGGGAGAAATATAATAGATCACCTTGATGCCCGCTTTTTTACAATGACTGGCAATACGCAGATTAAAGCCTGGATAGTCAACCAGTAAAACGGCATCTGGTTTTTCTTTTTCAATTTCCTTTTTAACCTGTTTGATTTTTTTTAAGATGGTGCGTAGATGTTTGAATACATCTACAAATCCCATATAATTTACTTCCCTGTAATCATGCAGGATCTTTACTCCGGCATTTTTCATTAACGGACCTCCCATGCCCATTACCTCAAAATCGCCTTTAGGAGCAAGTTTTAAAAGAAGGTTGGCGGCATGCATGTCGCCGGATGCTTCTCCTGTAATAACATATATTTTCTTTTTACTCAATAATGAAAGAATATAGATTGGATGGGTGAAATATGAAAAAGGTAAACATAGGCAGCTCCCCAGATAAAACCTGAAAAGAGAAATCCCTTTCCTAATTCCTCCCGGCCTTCTTTTCTGAAAAATTTTCTGGCCAAAAGAAAACTGGAGATGATACAGATGGCAAACCTTACGTCGGAGGTTAAAATGATCTCTCCATTCGAGGAGTATACCAAATACACGATGGTATCAACAATTCCCAATAAGAAAAGGGAAAGAATTAATCCGATAAGAATGCCAAAGGCAAAGGAATTTTTTAGTTTTTCCATCTAATGGTTGGTATTAAAATCCCAGGCCTTTAAGGTTTCAAGGGTATTGTAGGAGGTAAAGTCTACTTGAATGGGTACAATGGATATATAATCGTTAAACAAAGCCCATTCATCAGTATCCGATCCTTCATCCTGGTTTTTAAATATACCTGTAAGCCAATAATATTTCCCTCCTCGTGGATCGAGTCTTTCATCTAATTCTTCTATCCATAATGCACGGGCCTGTCGACATATTTTAATTCCTTTTATTTTTTCACTTGAAACGGCAGGAATATTTACATTCAGGCAGGTGTCTTTGGGCAGACCTTTTTGGAGCACCATGTTCACTATTTTTTTTACATAAGGTTTACAAGGTTCAAAATCTGCTTCGTACGAATGGTTGCAAAGTGAAAATCCAACAGAAGGAACTCCTTCAATACATCCTTCCATCGCGGCACTCATGGTTCCGCTATAAATAACATTGATCGATGAATTGGAGCCATGGTTGATACCTGAAACCACCAGGTCAGGCGTTCTCTTCGCCAATTTGTTCATGGCCATTTTTATGCAGTCAACCGGTGTGCCACTGCAACTGTATATTTCCTTGTTATGGGTATGCGACAATGTATTTACCCGAATGGTAGCATTGATGGTAATGGCATGGCCCATTCCTGATTGCGGACTATCTGGTGCTACTACGATAATGTCTCCAATCTCCTCGAGTACACTGATCAGCGCTTGGATCCCAGGAGCAAATACTCCATCATCATTACAAACAAGTATATAAGGTCTCTCCTTCATAGAACAAACCTAATAATAAATCTCTTCTGCCGTTTCAATCAATTTGTGCAATTTTAGCTGATTTATTGACAAAATGTCAGTGACTTTTAGGGTGTCAAAACCTAATAAGAATTTTTAAGATTTTCCGTTGAGACTCTTGTATAGCCTTGGATTGAAGGCTTTCGGCCATCTTGATCAGTAGCGGTTTTTTGAACCCATAAAAAAAGCCAATTTCGGATTTGTATTTGCTATGTCATAGATACAAAAAACTTATCGACTTATGTTATTTCTAATTGTTATTGTCTTTATGGTGATCAGCATCCTGGTAGGGGTGCAAATGAAACGTGCATTTAAGAAGTACAGCGAAATTCCGCTCAGATCAGGTCTTACCGGACGTGAGATTGCAGAAAAAATGCTGAGAGACAACGGAATATACGATGTGCAGGTGATCAGTGTACCCGGTATGCTTACCGACCATTATAACCCGGTGAATAAAACCGTTAATCTAAGTGAAGGGGTATATAACAGCAATAGTATTGCTGCCGCTGCGGTGGCTGCCCATGAATGTGGACATGCTGTACAGCATGCTGTGCACTATCCTTTCCTGAAAATGAGAAGTACGCTGGTACCGGTAACCATGGTGGCTAACCAGATCATGGGATTTGTGATGATGTTTGCTATTTTCGGCGGAATGGCCATGCATTGGTTTAGCAGTGATCTGATGCTCTATCTCATTATTGCTGCCCAGGGTGCCATTACCTTATTCACACTGATTACACTTCCGGTTGAATTTGACGCCAGTAAACGTGCTTTGGTTTGGCTCGAAGGCACAGGTTTAACCAGCAGCGAGGACCATAGTAAAGCCAAGCATGCTTTACGTTTGGCGGCCCAAACCTATGTGGTAGCAGCTTTAAGTGCTGTAACGGTGCTGCTGTATTTTGTACTGCGACTGGTAGGTAACCGTGATTAACTAATACAAATAGGAAAGAGTTCAATGTTTAAAGTTTAAGGCTCAAAGTTTCAAAATCTTGAAAACTTTAAACCTTGAACTTTTTGAGTTTGCGCCAGGGATACCTGCCTACCGGTAGGCAGGGAAGCGATACCCCGGAAGCCAGCGATTTTAACCGCTGGATGAGGAGTTTAGCGAATAGCCCGGTGCGCTGTGGGTTGATGGGGCTGGGCTGTACGGGAGGCGCAGGCGCCCAGAACCCAACTCCAGCACGCAGGAATGTAAAAAAAATGGCTTAACTTTGTAGGAAATGAAGATTCATCAGGGTTTACATACAGCTCTTAATATTCCACATCCCATTGTAACTGCCGGTACATTCGATGGAGTGCATGCTGGGCATGGCAAGATTATTGAAAAATTGAAAGCATTGGCTGCCGAACACAAAGGTGAAACCGTTTTAATTACGTTTGAACCCCATCCGAGATTGGTGCTTTTTCCAGAGGATAATGGATTGAAGCTATTATCCACATCGGAAGAAAGAAATGAATTATTAAGGGAAGCTGGGATCGATCATTTGATCATTGTGCCATTTACCAAAGATTTTTCGAGGCTAAGCTCCAATGAATGGATCCATATGCTGGTAGAAAATTTGTTGTTACATACCTTGGTAATAGGCTATGACCACCACTTTGGAAGGAATAGGGAAGGAAGTATTGGTCAACTGAAACAATTATCGAAAGAACTGGAGTTTAACCTGGTGGAGATACCTGCCCAGGATATTGACGATATTAGGGTAAGCAGCACCAAGATACGCCAGGCATTGATGGAAGGAGATGTTAAATCAGCGAATAGTTGTCTGGGCCACCCGTATTCCTTTACTGGTATTGTAGTTGAAGGGAATAGGAAGGGGAGGGAAATTGGTTACCCTACCGCCAATCTTGAGATCCGGAACCCTTTAAAACTCATACCGGCTGATGGAGTGTATGCGGTAAATGCAGTAGTGGACAATAAAATCCACCAAGGCATGTTAAATATAGGATTTAGACCCACGGTGGATGGAAAAAAGCATGCAATTGAAGTACATATTTTCAATTTGGAGCAGAATTTGTACGGTACAGCTATAACTATACAGCTCATGAGCAGAATTCGTAACGAAATAAAGTTCGAAAATATAGATGCATTAAAATCCCAGTTGGATCACGATGCTAAAACGGCTATTAATGAATTGAATGCGGTATGAAAAAACAAGTACTGTTTTGTTTATTCTTATTTGTTGGATTCGCCATGTTTGCTCAATCAGGGGTAAATGCTCAGCCCGTAACTTATAGTGAGGAATCGGTATTTACTGATCTGAAGGCAGCTTTGGAATACAAGGGCCAGGTAAAACATTTGAACCTGAGCAATCAGAAACTTAAAAAAATACCTAAGGAAGTATTTGAATTCCCCAATTTAAAGACCCTTGACCTGAGTAAAAATAAAATTACGGAACTGCCGGCCGACATAGGCCAGTTAACAAGACTGGAAGAGTTGATCATTACTTCCAATAAAATTGAGGATATACCCAAGGAGATTGGCAATCTAAAAAGATTGAGGATTTTAAAAGCCAGGAACAATGCTTTATACTCAATACCCAAAGAAATAGGCCAATTGGTTAGATTGGAAAGTGTTGATCTGAATGGAAATCCTATCTGGCGTTTACCCGAAGAATTTCGTTCCTGCACCAATTTAAAATTTTTAGATATTCGCAATACAGAGATCGATAAAGGTGAATTACCTTATATTAAATCGATGTTCCCAGGAGTAGAGGTCTTCTTTACGGATGGTTGTAATTGCGGTCCAGGAAATTAAAAAGACAGCGAAGTACGAATAAAAAATACGAACCTACGAACTACGAATGCTTATTTACAAGGTTCGTAGGTTCGTAATAAGTTCGTACTTCGGCGTTCTAGAATATTCCCGAATTTCCACTTTGCCTTTGTAGCTTCAATACTTGTAACAGAGCTGATCTTACCTTGATCGTAAACATATAACTTTGGCGAATCCCAAAAGGGATCACCTCGAATGACATGTCCCAGCAATGCAGATCGCGGTAAACAGAGATCTTTGAAGTAGCGATCTGGTTATTTTGAATGTCATAGTTGAGGTTAAATCCTACTTTCCACTTGGGAGTAACATTAAAGTCGCCCGAAAAATTAATGGCATGAGTCACCACTTCTTTATCCAGTTGCTTACTATAGGCAATATTATATCCTACCCCGAAAGTATAAGGTACATTAAAATCCACGTAGTCATACATGGCTGGATTGTTAGCTACCATTTTTTCATTGTCGGTTAAGTTATTGGTAGCCCCGGCTGATCTTTTGGACTGGCCTTTAATGTTAAAAGTAAGGGCCAATGATGCATTGGTGAGTCGCATCACACCTTGTCCTTCCTTCCAGCTCAATACATCTACTTTTCGGGCTATTCCATCGGAATAAATTCTATACGCATAAGGGTCGAAGCCAAATGCGAAATTTAATCCGAGCATATTGAACAAAGTGGTCCGGCCACTAATGGCCAATGGAGATAAGTTCAGACTGTCTTTTGCAAAGTCGTATAACATAGAAAGGTTCAATACTTCGAGCAGCGGAATTTTTTTGGTACCGGTGATAGTATCTTTTTTATTCACCACCTTCATTTCAATATTGTTGTTGATATTAAATCCCACCGTAGCACTCATACCTGAGGGTGATGCTCCGTAGATTCCTATTTGATTGGGGGAGTATGAAATATACTGCCCTCCCGGGCCATAGTATCCTTGTATCTGGTCACCCAGGTCAGGGCGAAAATTACCGGTGATTGTTGGGGTCATTACATGCCGGATTGCTTTTACCTTTCCTTTTTTGAAGGTATACATTCCATAAATAATAGTGGTTAACTGGGCAGTAGCATTCATTTCACGGGTAGAGAAAAATCCTCTCACCGTATCCTCCTGGATGGTCATGGTGGAGGCATCATAGAATTTATTGAGATTGGCAAAATGCCATTTTTCGATATAACTAACGGAAGGAGTGAGGGTAAAATATTTAAAGAGTTTTAAGTTGGTGCTCATGTTAACGGTTTGCTTGATACCATTGTTCATTCTCAACAATTCTCTTACCGGATCCTGCACCAATAAAGTATCGATGGTGCTAATATTGTTGGTAATGTTCATGGTATAACTCAATCCAATATTTTCGTACCAGCGCAGTTCACCCACTTGTTTTTTCCTTTTAAACGGATTGAACCGCATCACGTTAAAAACTATATCGGGCAGGGTAATTGTAATGCTTCGGTTGGCTGTGTTTTGGGTATGCCTGGCTGAAAGTGTCAGGGTGATCGGTGTATTCCTGAAAGATTTGGAGAAAGAAATATTGGAGGCAAACTGGTTTTGCACAATGCCGCTTACCGTGCTTGAATTCAATTGGGAATAAGAAGTCCCTGAGGTAATATTTACTTCCGCCTGGAAATTGATCGTTGGATTTGATTTGGCATCCTGACGATGAAGCCATCTGAATGAAAATGTATTGATCGGCCGGTATTCAGAGGCAATTTCAGGATCACCCGATTGGAACCTCGAATAGCCCCCGCTGAGCTCCCCATTGAATTTATATTTTTTATTATACCTCAAACTAGCCCTCACCCCAAAACTTAAGCTGGTGTAAATATCTCCGGCAAGGATCAGGTCTACTTTATTGCTAATGGCAAAATAATATCCAAGGCCCTTCAGAAAAAATCCATAGGGAGCTATTTCCCCATACTGAGGTAAGATCAATCCGGAAGATTTTCCTTTTTCATTCGGGAAATACCCAAATGGGAGCATTAATGGAGTGGGAACATCTGCTATCTTAAAAATGGCGGGTCCGGTTACAACCACTTTATCTTTTACCACTTTTGCTCTCGTGGTTTGAATATAAAAATGAGGATGATCTGGCTCTGTACAGGTAGTGAATTTGGCATTTTTTACATAGATCATATCGTTGCTGTCCTTTTTAGCAACTTCGGCATGAAGGTAAATTTCTCCCTGGTTGGTAAATGCTTCCTTAATCAACCCTCTTTTTGTTTCGAAATTATAACCGATCTCCTTGGCATCGAAGGATTGTTCCCCTTGTTTAAAATGAGGTTTTCCTGAGATCCTGCCCAATGAGTCTATCGAGCCTTTGCCCCAAAGCTCTTTTTTATCCATATTGATCTCAATATAGTTGGCTTTGAGTTCAATGTCCTGATAATTGATCTGTGCGGTATCGTACAAAAACAGGATCTTGCCTTTGGCGTCAAAAACAATGGAATCCTGGGCATGATAATCCACTTTATCCTCCAACGGACTTTTTTTCCGTACTATTTTGGTTGAATCCCCGTTAATTGTATTGGCTGAAGTATCCCTTAACACAAGAGAATCAGGAATTAAAGTGTTGGTTGTGGTATCAGCCTGCGTTTTGGTATTAGCGGTGTCTTTTTGGTTTTTAGGCTTGTTTCGATTAGAGAGCTGGCTCGTTTTACAGGCAGTTGTTATTAATCCTGTGGATAAAAATAATATGAACCAATACCTGAGTTGCACCTTGCGTATTTAAATTTGCATGTTAATTGCTGTATAATTACAAAACTAGGTAAAATTTACAATTATGGGTTTCAGGGGAAATAAGGAATTAAAGGCTTGGGGGGCGGTGATCTTCGTCTTAGGCTTCATATTTGTTGGATTCTACAGTTCTTATGCAGGAAAAGATAACGCAGCTTATTCCCAAAAAGTATGGGAACGCAGATCTCCCGGAACACAGGTGAAAACAGTGGTGATAGACCCCGGGCATGGAGGCAAGGACCCAGGATGTCATGGGGACTTTGCACATGAAAAAGACATTTGCCTGGCCATAGCCCTTAAACTGGGGAAATTAATTGAAGACCATTATAGCGATGTAAAGGTGGTATACACCCGTAAAACGGATGTTTTTGTTGAACTACACAATAGGGCCAAGATCGCCAATGACAACAATGCCGACCTGTTTATCTGTATTCATGTGAATGCCGGGGGGGAGGGCAAGGCTTATGGTACCGAGACCTGGGTAATGGGTTTGCATAAGACGGAAACTAACCTGGCGGTGGCGAAAAGAGAGAATTCGGTGATAGAGTATGAGGACGATTATGAAAAGCAATATGAAGGTTTTGACCCTAATACCCCCGAAGGAAGCATTCTTTTTTCCTTGTACCAAAGTGCCTATATGAACCAAAGCATTTCATTTGCTTCCAAGGTCCAACAAGAGGTGAAAAAACATGCCGGACGCCATGATAGAGGTGTTCGTCAGGCTGGATTTTTGGTATTGGTTTATACCGCCATGCCCGCGGTGTTGATCGAAACCGGATTTGCCACCAATCCTGACGAGGAAAAGTTCCTGGCAGGAGAATCCGGACAGGTTAAAATGGCCCAAAGCATTTTTCAGGCATTTGCCAGCTATAAAAAGGAAATCGAGGGAACTGCCTATAAAGGGATGTCAAAAACCTATGTTCCGGGTAACAGCTCAGGCTATAAGGAAGAAAATACTGACAACGGCCAAAAAAATAACGATCCGGAGATAACCAAACAGGAAGAGCCAATAAAAACGGATGAAATTATCTATAAGGTCCAGTTTTTGTCGAGCAAATCAAAAATTGAAGAGGGATCATCCACTTTTACTTCCATTAAAAAGCTCAGTTATGTGTTTGAAAACGGCTGGTATAAGTATATGGCAGGTGAAACCAACGATTTTTCACTGGCTAAGACCATAAAATCCGATTTAGTGAGTTTAGGATATAAAGATGCCTTTATTGTTTCCTTTAAGGGAAATGAAAAGGTAGGTTCTAAATAGTTCACAAAAATTTAACAGAATCACTAGTATTTCAAAAGTTTTTCATTTATTTGACATAGAAATCAATAAGCTGGATAATTGTGAAGATCTCACGTGAAGTAAAAATTGGGTTTGTAGTTATTCTTACCCTGGCAGTTTCAGTTTGGGGATTTAACTGGTTAAAAGGACATAATATCCTAAGCCCAAGCAAAGAATACTACGCTGTATATACCAATGTACAGGGATTGAGCACCAGTTCTCCGGTATTGGTGAATGGTTTCCAGGTAGGCTCAGTTACTAATATTGAACTCATGAAGGGTCATCCGGAACTGGTTCTGGTGACCTTTAAAATTACCAATAAAGGTTTTAAATTTCCTCTTGATTCGGAAGCCAAATTAGCTTCTCCCAGCTTATTGGGAGGAAAAGTGATAGAAATTGTGATGGGTGACTCTTCTAACGGGACCAACTTCGTTTATGCCCAACCAGGTGATACCATCGTAACCAGATATGAGCTCGACCTTCAAGGTCAGGTGAATGAACTGGTGGCCCCGTTAAAGGTGAAGGTGGGAAGTATTTTGAGTGCAATTGATTCCATCCTTGTTCCGATTCAAACGATCTTAAATGATGAAACTGCCCGAAAATTGGCAGAAGGTCTGGGCAGGATCCCAAAGATCATTGCTAACCTTGAAAGGATCACTTATAAAGTGGATACGCTGATCTCATCTGAGAAGAATAAGTTGTCGAGAATATTCTCCAACGTACAATCCATCACTGATAATCTAAAAAATAACAATGATAAAATTTCGGGGATATTAGATAACGTAGAGGAGATCACAGATTCTTTGGCGAAATCGAATTTTAAAAAGGCCATTGCCAATGCCACCGACATTCTCGAAAAAGTGGACAATATTGTCACGAAAATTGATAATGGGGAAGGTACTTTAGGTGCCCTGATCAATGACGATAAACTCTATCTGCAAATTGATTCTGCCGCCAGAAACCTTAATTATCTTGTAGATGATATAGGTCAGAACCCCGAAAGGTACCTGCACTTCTCATTTATCCATATCAATAGGAAGGCATCCCGACCCAAAGAAAACACCAAGGGGAACAGAAGAAATGATAAGGATACCATTCATTAATGATTGCGATTCATTAAGCTGTTTTCTTACCTTTGTTCTATAATTGCAAACCATCATGATAAGCTCAATAATATTTATTGTAGTTTTTTTATCAGCATTTGCCTTTTTCGGGTTTAAGATCCTCAAGATCCGCAGGAATATATTACTGGGTAGGAATACTGATCTTTCGGGCAATAAAGGACAACGGATCAAGACGATGTTAATGGTGGCTTTTGGCCAATCCAAGATGACGGCCCGTCCGATCCCTTTTATTATGCATTTTTTTATTTATGCTGCTTTTCTCATTACACAAATTGAGCTGATCGAAATTATGATTGACGGAAGTACAGGTCAGCATCGATATATATGGCATTTGGTGGAGGGGAGTTTTTTAGGCAGCATTTACACCTTTACCATTAATTTTATTGAGATACTTTCGGTGTTGGCCTTTGTGGCCACTATTGTTTTTCTTTCACGCAGAAATATTATCAGGCTGGCCCGTTTTCAAAAACCTGAAATGAAAGGCTGGCCATCGAAGGATGCTAACATTATTTTGTTTGGAGAGATCACCCTGGTTACCTGCATTATGCTGATGAACAGTTCTGATGTTGCATTGCAAAGGCTGGGCGTATTTCATCCTACGGATACATTGATCATATCCAGGGCTATTGCAGATTTATGGGCGGGAATTCCCAAGGAGACTTTGCTCATCATGGAACGCATCGGTTGGTGGGGACATATCTTGGGGATCCTTGGTTTTATGGTGTATTTGCCTTTTTCGAAGCACTTCCATATTTTTCTTGCATTCCCTAATACTTATTTCTCCAACTTATTACCCAAGGGACAGCTTACCAATCTTTCGGCAGTAACCAGTGAGGTAAAATTAATGTTGGATCCAACTGCTGATCCATATGCAGTACCGGCTCCTGATCAGAATGCGGCACCCGTAAAATTTGGTGCGAAAGATGTGCAGGACCTTACCTGGAAAAATTTAATGGATGCTTATTCATGTACGGAGTGTGGAAGATGTACTGCCGAATGTCCGGCCAATATCACCGGAAAAAAACTATCACCCAGGAAGATCATGATGGATACCCGTGATAGATTGGAGCAGGTAGGCAGAAATATTGATAAGCATGGAAAGGACCATCAGGATGGAAAATCATTGCTGTTTGATCATATTACCGAAGAGGAATTATGGGCCTGCACTTCGTGTAATGCTTGCGTACAGGCTTGCCCGGTTAACATCAATCCGTTAGAAATTATTATTGAACTCAGAAGAGATTTGATCATGGAGCAGTCAAAAGCTCCATCTTCGATCAATACAATGTTAAACAATATTCAAAACAATGGTGCTCCATGGCAGTTCTCTCCACAAGATAGAGCGAACTGGGCACAAGAGTTAAATACATAAATCAGATAGTATGAGCAACGATGAGAAATTAGTAGAACTAGTTGAGAATGGAAAAAAGGTGAGTCCGGTATTGCCTCCTGAAATTAAGAATTTTCTGATAGATATTGATGGTACTGTTTGTGAAGATATTCCGAACGAAGAACCTGAGAGAATGGTATCGGCCCCTGCTTATCCGGAAGCGATCGAGATCATTAACAAATGGTTTGATGAGGGACATATCATTACTTTTTTTACTTCACGAACCGAAGAACACAGGTTGATCACAGAACAATATTTGCAGGAAACCGGGTTTAAATACCATGGTTTACTCATGGGTAAACCGAGAGGTGGAAATTATCATTGGATCGACAATCATATGGTACGTGCAACCAGATACGAAGGTAAGTTCACCGATCTGGTTAAAAAGCATGTTTCAATTGAGGTATTTGAAGATTAAAAATATATATACATGGGTGCTACTCCGATAAAAGTTCCAACAATGGCCGAATTATTTGCAGCCGGAGAAACTGCGGATATTTTGTTCTGGGTAGGTTGCGCAGGGAGTTTTGATGACAGGGCAAAAAAAGTAACCAAGGCCATGGCTAAGATCCTGCATCATGTGGGTTTGAAATATGCTATTCTCGGAACGGAAGAAACCTGTACCGGGGATCCCGCAAAAAGGGCAGGGAACGAATTTTATTTCCAAATGCAAGCGTTGCAGAATATTCAGGTGTTGAATATGTACGGAGTAAAAAAGATCGTGACCGCATGTCCACATTGTTTTAATACGCTTAAGAATGAATATCCGGAACTTGGAGGAGACTATCAGGTGGTCCATCATTCACAGTTGCTTCAGGAATTGATCAATGCTGGAAAATTAAAAGTGGAGGGTGGATCCTTTAAAGGTAAAAAAATCACTTTTCATGATCCTTGTTATTTGGGCAGAGCCAATGGTGTATATGAAGCTCCGAGAGAAGTGATATCAAAATTGGATATGGAGTTTACTGAAATGAAGCGAAGCAAGGCAAAAGGTCTTTGTTGTGGAGCTGGTGGGGCGCAAATGTTTAAGGAAGCAGAGCCTGGAAATAAAGAAGTGAATGTTGAAAGATCTGCGGAAGCTTTGGCCCTCCATCCAGATATTATTGCGGTGGGCTGCCCATTTTGTAATACCATGCTTACCGACGGAGTAAAACATTTTGAAAAAGAAGCAACCGTTAAAGTTTTTGATATGGCCGAGCTGATTGCTCAGGCGAATGATCTATGATGTTGTTGAACGAAAAAATAAAATTACCAGGTCACTCAAGGATTTGGATCTATCAGGCCGACAGAAAACTCCTACCTGAAGAACAGGCGTTGATCTTGTCGAAAGGGAAAGAGTTTACCTCCTCATGGGCGGCACATGGCCATGAGCTCATGGCAGAATTACATATTTTCTACGATCATTTTATTGTAATTATACTCGATGAGCAAGTGGAATCCGCTTCGGGATGCTCTATCGACAAGTCGGTCAAGTTTATTCTTGACCTGCAAAAAGAGTCAGGAGTTAATTTCACCAACCGCCTGATTTCGGCTTTTTGGACGGGGGAAAGGGTAAAGCTTATGCCCTATGCGGATGTTAAAACCGGCCTCGAAAAAAAGGAAATTTTGCCTGATTCCTTGGTTTTTGACAATACCATCCAAACGGTTAATGACCTTATAAACAATTGGTTAAAGCCTTTAGAGCAGACTTGGCTGAAAAAGCTACTGGAGTCTCAAAATGTTGATTAAGCCCTTGTAGATTCCAAAATAAATGGTATATTTGCGGCTCGAAAATTGTAAAGAAATGAAAGACGGAATTCACCCAAAAGAGTACAGATTGGTAGTTTTTAAAGATGTATCGAACGATTACTCTTTTATTACCAAATCGTGTGTAAATACCAAAGATACCGTTGTTTGGGAAGATGGTAATGAATATCCATTGTTTAAAGTGGAGATCTCAAACACTTCTCATCCATATTTTACCGGTAAAATGAAACTGATCGATACTGCCGGTCGTGTGGACAAATTCACCACCCGTTATAAAAAGCATATCGACAAAAAAGCGACTAAATAATAACAACTATACTTTTTTGAAAAGCCCCTTGATCAGGGGCTTTTTTTTTGATTCTTTTTTGGTTTACTTTGTATAAATACCATCGCATGAATTTGATTTTCTTTGACGATCCTGAAATAGTCATTAACCTGAGGCCATTTACTTTTACCCGGCCGGTTTCTGATATTAGAATGGGTATATTAACCATTCGTGAAAAATGGCATCTCTTATTGAATGAAAAAAGATCATCCAATTATACAGAACCTCATTTAAGTTCCAAATATCCCATGCATGTAGAAGGATTTAATCTTTGCATTAATTCCTTCCTGTTGCCTAACGATGCCCTGCTCCAAGCTATCAAGAGCCTTGCTACGAATCAGATGTTGTTCAAAGAGGATGTATGGCTGGCCGGGATATTTACCGATCAACTCCAATCTGATTTCGATGAATGCAACATGAAACCGTTTGAAGTGATCCAATATACCGGTGAGGTAGAATCTTTTTCAAATACATGGGATATTTTTTCATTATGCGGAAAAGAATTAGTTAAGGATTTTAAATTACTTACTTCAGGCAGAAAATCACAGCCTCTCAGTTCAACCAATACGATCATTGGAGACCCTGCTTTGATCTTTCTGGAACCAGGAGCAAAAGTGGAGGCAAGTATTTTAAATACCAATGCCGGTCCGATATATATAGGTGCTGATGCGGAGATCATGGAAGGTTGTTCGGTTCGTGGACCACTTTCTCTTGGTGAACATAGCACCCTGAAGATGTCGGCAAAAATCTACGGACCTTCCAGTTTTGGGCCGTATTGTAAAATTGGAGGTGAAGTGAATAATTCTGTATTTTTTGGATATTCAAGTAAATCACATGATGGTTTTCTGGGAAATTCAGTCTTGGGTGAATGGTGCAACCTGGGGGCCGACACGAATAACTCGAATCTAAAAAATACATATGCGGAGGTAAAACTTTGGCATTATGGGAAAAAATCTTTTGTAAAAACAGGATTGCAATTTTGTGGACTGATGATGGGTGACCATTCTAAATCCGGGATCAATACCATGTTCAATACAGGAACTGTAGTGGGTGTAAGTGCCAATATTTTCGGAACTGGATTTCCAAGAAATTATATTCCATCCTTTAGTTGGGGTGGAGCAGCAGGTTTTGTGCCTTATAAATTAAATGACGCCGTTGCAACAGCTAAATTGGTGTATGCAAGGAGGAATATGGTTTTTGATGAGGAGGAACTCAACATATTTAAGCATTTATTTTCTTTAGAGTATCCCGGTTAGTTTTTAGGTGGCCACGTCAGGTTGCTTCAGACTTCCCCCGGCCTTCGTCGGGGTCCGTCTTTTTTATTCCGGCAGGCCTCCATAAAAAGAGCTAATCCCTTCTCATCACAGCCGCATCTTCGCTCAAAAAAGTCTTACGTCTTATGTCCTAAAGCGCAGCGATCTTACGTCTTTTATATATCTTAGTACCATGCAAGAAATTTGGGCGAAACTGCTCGAAACTACATGGATTGAAGCGGTTGCAATGATTTCAGGATTATTGTTCCCTATTTTTGCAGCCTACGAGAAAAAAATATGCTGGCTGTTTGGGGGAATAAGTGCATTGACCTATGCCTGGGTATTGTATGAAGGGAAGCTGTATCAGGATGCTGTGCTGAGTATTTTTTATGTGGTGATGGCGGTGTATGGATACTTAATGTGGCAAGGTGTGATCAAGGCCAAAAAGCAACAGGTTAAAATTTCGTATTCAAATCCTTTTACGGTTTTTATATATATTACTATTGGTTTGCAATACACCTTCCTGGGAGGGTATTGCTTCGACAATTTTACCGATGCAAGTTATCCGTATGTGGATGCTTTTGTTACCGGGTTTTCGTTGGTTGCTACCTGGCTCGAAGCAAAAAAGAAAATAGATAACTGGTATCTTTTCCTGGTAGCTGATGGAGTGGGGATATGGCTATTTTACCAAAAAGGACTCCTTCTTACCGCTATTCTTTATATTATATATTGTATTATCTGTTTATGGGGCATCTTTAGATGGACAAAGCAAATAAAATTATCAAAATTGCAGTAACAGGCCCTGAGTCATCAGGAAAGAGTTTTACTGCTGAGTACTTAGCGAGGGTATTTGATGGGTGGGTAGTACCCGAATTTGCCAGAGAATACCTGCTTCACCTTGACAGAGCCTATACTTACCAGGACATTGTTAATATTGCCAAAGCCCAACTGGATATTGAAAAAAAGGTAATGGTGGATGCCATTGAGGAAAAAGTGGATATTGTTTTTTTTGATTCCGAATTGATCAATACCAAAATATGGTGTGATGAAAAATATAATAAGTGTGAAGAGTTTATTATACAATCCATTTCTGAATCAAATTATGATCATTACTTATTGATGCGACCTGATATGGATTGGGTACCGGATCCATTGAGGGAAAACCCATTCGACCGCGATAGATTATTCGAGCTATATATTGAGCATCTTCATCGTTTTAAGAAAAGCTATACAGTTATTCAAGGAGAACTGGATGATAGATTGAAACTCGCCATTTCAGTCGTAAAAACTTTTTCTTTGAAGCAGGGATAGCAGCGGCCCAACAAAAAATTATATAGCCACTTGGAACTGCAAAATAACAGAGCTCTTTCTTTCCATTTGCGTAAAATTTACATTTTCATACACAGGTCTGTTTTGGTAATTCAATGTCATTTTATACCGATGACTATCAAATAGAAAATTAATACCTGCATCAAAAGTGGCCATCACATCATTCAACCGATCCCACTTAGCCACTTGTGTACAAAAATATGGCATCATAGTAAAAGTTTTTTTGCCAAACCATTTTTTGGGCAACATCAGTCCGGTTTGTAAATATCCGGTATGTCCGGTTCCAATCATTGGAAAAGCATTTCCTGTTCCATTAATAGTTGGAGTACCAGCCGCTATGGATTGACCTGGATTCATGACCCCGATCTGGCGTAAATAACCCGGACCAAAATTATAATAGTTATAGGCTCCATACAATGAAAATGCCCAATCCTTGTTTTTTCCCAAGTAGGTATCGTAAAAAACATCTGCTCCAACTAAGAACATGTTGGCAAATGTGGTGTCCGTTCCCGTTCTGCTATACCACATAGCATCTTGTTGAAATTGAAATCCTGTTCCAATATTCAATACTTTTTTAGTTCCATGATATGTTCCAATGGCATAAGGGGTTTGGTTACTCTCCTGATCAAAAAATTGAAAGCTAAGGTAGCCACTGGGTTGAATAGATCGACCAATGGGAGTAAAATTGGCATATTGTGAAATATTGGAGTCAAATAAATTACTGGAAGTAATCGTAAAGGGATCAGCCAGTATAAACCGGTAGTCGAATTTCCAAACTTTTCCTTTTATGTATACGGCAAGTTTTCTAAAAAACTGATCCGTGGCATCGTTGGTGCTTTGTTGATATAAGGGAGCATCAATACCCAGGAAGCTGGCTATCCCTGGAGAAGAGAACCTGCTATGACCTGTCCACGCAGCCAGACCAGTCCCCAGGGATAAGGAGAAGGTTTTTGTTTTTACCGGGGTGTATTCTACAATGGCGTCATGAAAAAAATCTCCGAATTTTCTCGGTGACAATGCGGTAAAATTATTGATCCCGAATTGAACATAGATGAGGAACTTTTCATGGATCTGTCCTATCACCTGAAACCTCAACCTACGAATTCCTATATCAAATGTCTGGGGTTTATTTACACTGTTTACCATGGTGCCGGGATTGCTCTCATTGAACCTGATCCAAACCTGGTTAGCAATCGTAAACTTAAAATATTTTGAGCCTTCTTTATTCAAATTGAATTTCAGTTCCTTTTTTTCATCCGGATCTGTGGTTTGAGCTGATACCATTATATGCATTGATAAGCATAACAAGGCCATTGCAATGATTTTATTTTTTATCATCATTCGTGCATTTATAAATATATCCCTTACACCAAATATATTTAATTTGGTTAAATAAGATAGCCGGTCAGTTGAAGATCGAACTAGTTAATCCGATGCTCATGATTGGGATCATCCTTCCTGGACCTGCTCGCCGGCCCTGAATTTCGTTCTTTGATCTGTTTTCTTACCGCTTTTGGCAGGAACATGGTGCTGAATTCATGTTTCGAAATATGCTTATGCCGATCGACCCCGGTAAATTCGCACCGGCCCCCTTCTTTTACATATTCTTTCTGAAAATCCTTAAAAGTTTCCATAGAGGTATGGTCGACCAAGAAGCATTCCGACAGATCAATAAATATGGTTTGCTGCTTAGGTAGTTTTTCCAGTTTTTTCATAATAAAAGGAAGATTGGTAACTACTGCCCCCCCTCTAATGTATACAATAGTGCGATCTTTATCTTCCAGGAACTCCATGTCAGTTGTAAAAGTATTTCGGATCGGGAGTCCTCCCAGGTAATGTATGGCAAATTTAATAGCCAATCCTATACCCACACCAATTAAAAGATCCGTACATAAAATGGCGATTGTAGTGGAAGCCATCACCAGAAGTTGCCACCAACCTACTTTAAATATTTGTACAAACTCTTTGATGGAAGCCAGCTTATATCCAACACCGATCAAAATGGCAGCTAACGCAACGTTTGGAATTAAGGTGATAAAATCAACCATCAGGATGACGAAAATGATCAGAAAAATTCCATGAAAGAAATTGGCCCACCTGGTTTTGGCACCACTGGCTACGTTGGCACTGCTCCGGGCCACTTCTGATATCATCGGTAAACCACCCAGCATACCTGCTACAGTATTTCCAATTCCAACCGCGATCAGGTCTTTATTGGCTTTTGACTTTCGCTTGAAGCGATCCAATAAATCTACAGCCTTTACGGTAAGCAATGATTCAGTGCTACCAATTAATGAAAACATGAGCACATACTTGATAAAAACCCCGGGTCTTGAAAAACCATCGAAACTAACATTTTTGAAATTTACTTCTTTAAAAAGATTGCCAACTTCCAATAAACCTCCTTGTATGTTCTTGAAACCTAATAGGGCTGCAAGTGGTATAGAGAGGATAAGTACTGCCAGGGGGGCTGGAATTTTTTTCAAGGTTTTATGTACGATAATTGGCCATCCAAAAACGATCATGAGGCAGATAATTCCAATTACGAAGATGATCTGATGCTCGTGATTTTCCTGGAGCACCCTCACTGTTTCGGGCAAGGCCTTAAATAATTCGATAGGTTCTACCAATGGTTTTCCTGCCATGGGACCTTCGGCATGTACTGGATTTACTCCCATCAAAAGATGTAATTGTTTGGATAGAATGATAAATCCGATTGCTCCCAACATACCATGCACTACCGTATGTGGGAAGTAGTCCACCAACTTTCCAAGTTTTAAAACACCTAACAATACCTGCAGTATAGAAGCAACCACAATGGCTCCGCATGCCATTGACCATCCGGATAAACCCCCGCCAAATTCACTTACACATCCGGCCACAATGACGATCAATCCGGCTGCCGGACCTTTGATCGTTAACGGAGAGCCCGATAAGATCGCAACTATGGTACCGCCTATGATGGCAGTTAGAACCCCCATAATGGGAGGGAAGTCTGATGCTTTTGCAATTCCTAAGCTTAATGGTAATGCCAATAAGGAAACAATTAATCCTGAGGTGAGATCTGCTTTCCAGTTTTCTTTAAGGCCTTTTAGTCCATCCGCAGGAATTTTCATTTGAGTTTTCATGAACGATGTGATAAATATTAATTATTGCGATTTTATTTTTCTGGTCAATGTAAGGATGCCATTGATAAATGTGAGGGGATGCACCGGATTTCCAGGTACAAACAAGTCTATATGTTTTCCATCTAAAAAACTTCGATCCAAGGCAGGGCTTCCTGCAAAGATTCCACCGCTGATAGCATCCGTTCCAACCAGGATGAGCAACTTCGGATCGGGTACAGCATCATAACAAATTTGGGTGGCTTCTGCCATATTTTTTGATATTGGCCCTGTGATAACAATCCCATCAGCATGTCTTGGACTGGCTACCCAATCAATCCCAAATCTCATCATGTCAAAGTTTGGATTAACGGTTGCATTTAATTCCAGCTCACTGCTATTGTCACCTCCGGCACTTATTTCTCTTAACCTAAGTGACCTGCCGAACAACGATTTTATTTCTTTTCTGATAAGGGACTGGTCAATTTTCAGGGGTTTATCTTCTCCCACTTGAATGATCAGGTCTTCCCGTTTATTGGTGGCAGTTTTATAATCATTTACAAATTTGATTTTATCTGGAAAGCGGAACATACATTCACCGCAAAAAGTACATTTACCCATATCGATCTGTATCCCACTTTCTACCGAGATGGCGTCTGTAGGACAACAGCTCACCAAGGCTTGCTCATCCACTCTTTTAAGCGAAATAACAGGTCTACCTTTAAAGGTAAAAGGCAAAACAGGTTTAGTAACATCCGGGATGAACTGCTTACCGTGCTTTCTTAATATTTTTATTTCTTTTAGCATGCTTTCTTTGAATTATAAATCATGACCACAATAGGATAGATTATAGCTCTTGTTATTGATAGGAAAATCGCTGATCTCAAGATTTCTCAGCGACAAGGCCAAAGCCCACCAATTGTGCTGGGAGGGGTCTTTGATTTTATAATAACTAATGTTCCCTTCATCATCGGTAATGGCCGAATGAACTATTTCACCTCTCCATCCTTCGGTAACCGATATTGTCATACAATTTTTGGCTAGCCGTATTTCCTCATCCTTAATAGGTGCTGGAACTGAATTCTGGTAGTTCATTATTTCTGTAATTCTTCTCAGGTATTTAATGCTTTGAAGGATTTCATAATGTCTAACTTGTATTCTTGCATAAATATCCCCGGTATCAAAAACTACGGGATCATGATGGATTTCATGGTATCCGGCAAACGGATGACTCCAGCGTGTATCTCTTTTTAACCCGGCCATTTTAGCCGTGGTTCCTACTGCTCCGATCATATATACTTGTTTTCTTGTCAGTGTTCCTATTTGCTGAAAACGAAGAATGATGTCGGAAAGGTTGAGCATTTTATCTGCAATGACGGTATATCTTTCCTCCAGGTCATCCAAATAAGAAAGGAGTTTTTCTTGTAGGTCTCTGGTAAAAGGATAATTCGTTCCTCCCGGACGAATAAGACCTTTGGCAAATCTGTTTCCACACCAGGTTTGTAAAAAATTAATGGTGGGAGTTCGGAGTACACCAAGGGCAGCATTTCCGAGTTGGTAGGCAGCACCTGTACATAAATTGGAAAGATCAAAAATATGCATGCCGATCCTTTCGATTTCAAGAGCAATTACTCTTTCATAATTTAATTTTTCCCGGATTTTTAAACCAGCCAGAGATTCGATGGCTTGAGAATAAGCAAGGGCATGGCCAACAGCGCTATCCCCAGCTATTTGTTCAGCCAGGGTAGCTCTCTGGATGAGTTTTTTCTTTTCCAGGAACAATGTTTCAATTCCACGATGCTGCCATCCTAATTGAACTTCCAGGTGCAATACTTTTTCACCATTACACAAAAACCTAAAATGACCTGGTTCGATAATTCCGGCATGAATGGGGCCAACACCTATTTCATGCAACTCATCCGTTTCTATTTTATAGAATGGATAATCGGTTATCTTATCCATGCCTTGGATTTTCATATCATGTGAAAACCGAATCGGTTTTAAAAAATGATTGTCGGCAAACTCAACTCCATATTTTTCATGGATCTCCCTTTCGAATGAATGAAATACATCATATTTAGGCATCATCGAATAAACTTTTAGAGGAGAACCTGCTGGAATGAGATGGGATATGATGGATATCGATTTATTTTGATCATCCGCGATGGCGCAAATGAATTTAAGCCCCTCCGATGTTGGATAAGCCAGGTAGGTGAGGATATGAAAATCCTGCGACCTCAACAAAAAGGTAATCACCTCAAAAAACTTAGAATATGGGACCACCGGAATATCAGAGATCCTTACGGGTAGATTGTTTTTAGTTTCAAGTAATTTTTCCATACTTTTAAGGTAAAGTTGATACTGCCATTTCAATATGCTGGACTACCAGGTCTGGTTTTACAATTCCCAGGTAAAATACCACTACAATTACCGCCAGTTGTATAGCCGATTCAAAGTTGCTTTTGCCCTTTTCATTGATCTCCTTTACTTCCGGTTTTCCCATAAGGATATGAAATACCCTCACCGATAATCCATAAATAATAAATAACATCATGATGCCGATAACAATGGCCAACCACCAATATTGCGAATCAATGATGCTCCTGAAAATGAGAATTTCGCTGATGAACATACAGGATGGAGGAAATCCGATGATAGAAATAAAGCTCAGAAAGATCACAAGGCCACCCATAGGATTTATTTTTAGGTAAGCACCCATGTGGGCATAATCCTTGTCTTTATAGATCCTGTGCATTTGGCTAAATTGAAAGAACAGGGTAGATTTAACCAACGAATGAATAATGAGATGCAGAATGGCTGCAAAGTAACCCAAACCTCCGCATGCAAAAGTAATGATCACCAAAGCCGCATGTTCCATGCTGGAATACGCCATTAAACGTTTCACATTTCTTACTTTTAGCATATAAGCGACTACGAAGATCAATGATATCATCCCGATGATGATCAATACATTGTTCATCCAGCTAAATATGGAAGAGGGAGAGAATGCTTCATAGAATCTGTAAATCGCAACGAAGCCAGAATTCATCACGACGGAAGATAACTTTGCACCTACCGGTGAAGGAGAAACATCTTTAGCATCAATATCCACATTGAATAAGGGTACTAGCCCCATTTTTACACTGAACCCGGTGAGGATAAATATAAAACAGGCTTTTAGCCAGAAGGGATTGATGGCGGCAATTTTCTCTTTTATATTTTCATAAAACAATTCTTTAACCCCTATTTCAGTGGCACCAATACTGAGAAATAGAACTCCGGCAAATGCTATTGCGATACCAATAGAACATATAAATACATATTTCCAGGTTCCTTCTAAGGCATGCGTGGTCCGGTCATGATATATTAATAAAGAAAGTGCCAGGGTGGTGGCCTCCATAAACGCCCAAAGAACTCCAAAGTGATTGGCCAATAAGACTCCTGCAACCGACATGTTGAAAAGAATTCGTCCGAGGTTATGAAGTGAGATACTTTTCGGCAGGTCACCACGTGATTTATTATAGTTGTAATAATGAATGGTAGAAATTAAATCGACAATGGCTTGTATGATCAGGAAAATGATGCCAATCGCATCAGGTTTAAAATAGGTGGCCTCGGTTTCTCCAATATGTACGTATGCGTAGCCTGCAAAGAAACAAAGGAACAAGGAATAGATGAACGTGATAAAATGACTGATGGCCGGCCTTTTGATCATGTAGGCCAGAAAGGCAAATATTACACTGGAAATTAAGAAGGCAACAATCATTTCTAATCTTTTAATTTGGTTAACTCAGTTTCGTCGGTCGAATTAAAGTAATCCCTGATCTTATTGAAGAACATTCCCATGATCAGGATGGTAGAAAAAATATCAAGTAATATGGCGCCATTTACCAGGATAGGCATATCCCCACCAACAGAAAGTGCAATCAGGAATATTCCATTTTCGATGATCATATACGAAACCAGGTGAGTGATAATATCTCTATGATTGATACCCAGGTAAAGCCCAATCATAATGGAGGAGATAGCTGCTGTGAAATATTTTATTTCAAGATGTTCATCGTGTATGTTTTCGACGATGGCAAATGAAATAATCACAATAATAGTTGCGATGATCACCGAAATATAAGGTTTGAGATACATCCCGCTGTTTTTTGTTTTATTGGTACGTTTAATGACCCTTTGCATAAAAAGCGGAACGAAAATCGCTTTAAAGAACAAGGTCTCCACTAAAACGAAAACCAAATGTGCCCAATCGGCTTCCTTTAATTCACTAATCGCAACTAAGAAAATGATCAATCCCTGGATAAAAAGCACCTTCACATAGGTTTTTAATAACTCTATCTTCACCAAATAAATGAGTGAAACGATGTAGAGTAGAATGACCAGGTTGATTAAATAACTCATACTACATTACTTTTAATGATGATAATAACTATGTATAGAACAGCCGCTATTGCCGAAATACTTATAATGTACTGGGGGTTTCTTGCCATTTTATTTCTTGGCTTGAAAGATTCAAAAACTCCGATGCTGATGGCCAGCATAAATTGAAATACCATAAACAAAGGGATTTTATAATATAATGCAAGATGCCCTGGAATAACAAGATTGCATATCAATGACCCAAAGACAGCAAACTTGAAAGCTGAGGTAAGCTTGATCAAACCTAAATCAAAACCACTATGATCCAGCACCATTACCTCATGTACCATGGTTAACTCGAGGTGGGTGTTTGGATCATCTGTAGGGATTCTGCTATTTTCAATTAAAAGGAACATGAACAATATCAGTATCGAAATGGTGATCACAACGATCACAGATGCTATGTGTTCGTTTTCGTAGATGGAAAGAAAAATGTCGTGAAAATTCGTATGACCCGTAAATATGCAAAGTGTTCCCATGAGAAGAAAAAAGGCAGGCTCAAGTAAAGCGTTGTACAACACTTCCCTATTGGCGCCCATTCCCTCGAATCCACTGGAAACATCCAATGCTGCGACGACCAGAATAAATCTTCCTAATCCGAGTAAGTATAGCATAAAAACGAAATCTCCGTCAAAAGAGAAAAAGGAAGGTTCGCCGGCAAATGGAATTAACAAAAAAGCGGTTAATACACAAGCAAAATTTACCGAAGCCGAAATTTGAAACACGAAGCTGGATGAGTTACTGTATACACTTCCTTTTTTCAATAGTCGCCATGCATCGAAAATAAACTGATATATCTTGGGCCCTTTTCGTCCGGATAAAATAGCTTTTGTTTTATCAATGGTACCAGGATAAAGAAATGCGCAAATTAAAACCAAAAAGAAGGCTAACATCTTATATAAAATTAAATGCGGTTAACAATGCTATTAAAATCAAAAAGGCCAACGGATAGATAAGGTAATGCTGTATCCTACCTGTTTGAGCCAAACCGATTTTTGGTATTTTTTGTAAAAGGAAATGGATAGGTCTCAGAATACTGTATTCCTCCAGCCGATCCTTGGTTTCCGTAGAAAATTTTCGTTCTCCAGGAAATATTTCCTCCTCTTTATAAAGTTGGAATGTGTTGGTTTCTTTTAACAACGGACTTACAATATGCTTTAATGGAGCGGCATAGGAAGTAGATGTATATTGATGTTTAGCATCCCCTGCGCTATAGCCGCAACCCCAGGTGGGGCCATAGGATACCTTTACTTTCTTTTGCTGCCAATAGCGTATACCCAGGACGATAAATAGGATAGTAACAAGAATAAAACTCAACAAACCGAATTTTTCGAAGACGGTCATTTGTGTTTCGAAGACCTCTTTATCCAGAGGCATATATTTAAATGCAGATAGTGCATGAGAAATTTCCGGTAAAAGAACGACCGGAGCCAGGCCTAATCCTAACATTAAAAACGTATTTAAAAAAGCTGGGAATAGCATCGTTCTTGGCGGTTCGTGTAAAGGTTGTGGATAAGTTTTTCTTGAAGTGCCTAAGAAGGATAATCCAAATGCTTTGGTAAGTGCATATACGCAGATCCCACCTGATATTGCCATCACAATAATTGCCAGGATGGAAACAATGGAAACGAAGAAATTCCCACTGGCAATGGCTTTAAAAATGCCTTTATAGATAAGAAATTCTGAAACGAACCCGTTAAGTGGTGGTAAAGCGCATAACGCCAAACTTCCGATGAGAAAAAAAGCGGCCGTATAAGGCATCTTCTTGGCAAGTCCCCCCAGCTCATTGATATTTCTGGTTTCCGTAATTTTCTCAATATTTCCCGACAACATGAATAACATGGATTTATAGAGAGAATGATTAAGTACGTGAAAAATTGCACCTGTAAGGCCCAATACTGCCAGGGCATTGATATGAAATGCTTTTCCTAAGATGGATAATGATATTCCTAGGCATATGATCCCTATATTTTCAATAGAGGAATATGCCAATAGTTTTTTTATATCCCTTTGAAAAACGGCCATTGAAATAGAAAATAAAATAGTGATCATAGAAATGATGGCCATGGTTAATCCAATCTCATATAATTGATATTGCACATGAGTGAGGACCCTCAGAATTCCGTATATGCCCATTTTTATCATTACTCCGCTCATCATGCCAGAAACATAGGCTGGGGCAGCAGGGTGTGCATGTGGTAACCAGGTATGAAATGGAATAAGTCCTGCTTTTATACTGAATCCAATAAAAAATACAAGGAACAATGGAAAGTTATTGTTGGACGAAAAATAATAAGGTAAAGCATCAAACCCCCATATCCCTGTTTGCTTATTGGCAATTAAGAATCCTGCCAATAAGAATAAAAAACCAATATGCATTTGAACCAGGTAGTTAATAGCTATTTTCATAATCTTGGCTTTTTCGCCATGAAATGCTACTAGCACAAAGGATGAAAGTGACATCAGCTCCCAAATAAAAAGAAACATAAAGCCATCCTTCAACATGGTGAGGAGGAGCATGCATAAGTATAACAGGAACAACGAAAAATAATGCATACTCATGCCTAAAGGACTTTTAACCCCCAGGTATCTTTTCAAATATCCATGAGAATATACAAATGCTCCCAACGAGACAACATTGATCATGAGTATGAATAATGCCGTGATCTGATCTATAAATAGTTGAGGGATCAGGCTCCAAAAGCTGAAAACCTGCTCTGATATATTGAACGAAAGAGAGGTAACTTTTTCTTGGTGCGAAAAAATTACTCCCAATGCCCAGAAACTGGTAACAGTCATAATGGCAAGGATCGGCAGCATGATGGCATAGTATTTCAATTTTATTGGAAAGAGAAATACCAGTAAAGACAATACAATGGCCGATTGAAATATGATTAAATCAATTTGCATACAAATGCATCTTAGTATTTGAATAATTAAAAACTAATTAAAATATGTAATCCAGTAATCAGGAGAAAAATGAATGATCAAATAAGAATAGATCTGACCTGGATAAAAATGGGGATAGAATGATTGTATGAAATATTGGAGACTTGATGAATATAATTTGCCCCTAATATATTTTTAATATACTTATTTTCAAGAAGTACATTTTCAAAATCCGGAAATTTAAATTCAATATTTGACTTACTTTCTGTATCTTCAGATTCGCTTGAAACCTCAATAAATATAGGGGTTCTGTTATGATTGTAGTCGTTCGAATGTGTGGATGGATCATGAATGGTGGTGACGCATCTCCAATCTGTATTTTTTTCTATCTGAGCAAAAAAGCTGCTCAAAAAAATACTGAATAAAATAAAAATGGCAATAAACTTTTTCATGATTTTGACAATACTCAAAACATACTACACAACAAAGGTATATTTAAAGCAAATGCCTGCATACAGATTTTATCAAATCTGTATTTTCACTTAGTATAGCTTAACTCATGCCTATTATTTAATCAGCCAGCTGGTAGGATTTTGTGTTGCTGATCCATAACGAACCTGAAAATTAATATAGGTTTCGCCTTCTGAATTGGTAGCTGCCGTACCAATTTTTTGTTCCGTGCCCACATCATTACCTTTGGAAACACTCACTTGTGACAAATGTGAGTAAACTGTCAAATAGTCTCCATGCCTTATGATGACCACGTTTTCGTATCCATCTACTTTAAATATTCCACTGATGGTTCCTTTATATACAGCCCTTACGGCTCCTCCTGGATCGGTTGAAATATTGATCCCATCGTTTTTTACTTCTACTTTGTCGAGTACCGGATGTTGATGAACTCCATACTTACCTGTAATTACACCCTTCGTAACCGGCCAACTTAGTTTTCCTTTGTTCGATTCAAACCCGTTTGAATTTGAGCTTCCCTGAGTATTGGTCACTTCTGTTTTAGTATTCGTTGTTTTTGTATTAGAATTCTTCGAATTAGAGTTCGTTTTGGTTTCTTTTTTCTTCACCGAAGGGAGTTTTTCGATAATAGAATTGATTTTTGAAGCCAAAGCATCTCTTTCTTTTTCCTGTTTTTTAACCTGTGCCAGCAACTCTTTTTCCTTTTTCTTCAGTTTCTTCAACACTTCATCCTTTTCCTTCTTCTCACTCTCAAGCATTTTCAGTTCATTATTCTTTTCATTGATCGTCAACTCTTTCTCGACCTTCGAATTTCTGAGTTGGCCAATTTTGGAAAGAAGCTCATTTTTACTATAAGCCAGCGATTTTGACTGGACCAGCCTCAATTCATTTATTTGCTTATAATAACGATACCTTCTCACTGCCTGGTTAAAGCTTTTCGCGGATAGAATAAACATCCATGTAGAGGTGGTATGCCTGGTTTTCCATGCCTGGACCACCATTTTTGAATAACTTTTCTTTAATGTTACGAGCTGATCTTCCAACGAACTGACCTGTTTCTGGTTTATATTCATTTCTTCAGCGATCAGTTGAAGTTCTTGGGTATAGTTATTTACCAGTTCTTCCCTTGACTCAATGCTTGTATTGATCTTTTCTATTTGCTGCAAGGAAGCGTCCTGATTTTTTTTGTTCTTTTTGATCAAAGACTGTGTATAATTGATATCCTTCTGAAGTTTTTTCTTTTTGTTCTGAAGTTGGGTCTTATTTTGGGAGTATGCAACAGAAGATAAAGCCAAACAAAGGAGGATGCCGATATGTATTGTGTATTTTACAGCTTTCATACTACAAATATAGTACACCCGCTATTGCCAATAGTTCAGGGTGCTCTATACTATTAACGTATAATAGTTAATAAATAGTATATGGCTAACTCAAAAATGCAGGTTTTAACGACGATTTAATAGAACACGGATGACGCAGATGTTACGGATTTAAACGGATTGTAACTTCTTCCTATCATTGGTGAAAATTTTCCTTTTAAACTGTGGGGATTTGCCAAAATTCAAAAGAAGCCCAATTTCTATTTCAGTTGCTTTTAAATAGTTAATTAATTGCAGTTCATGCTCCTCTGCCAGGTTTTCTGCTGCTTTCAGCTCAAGAATAATGGAGTCATTTACCATAATATCTGCATAATACTCACCAACAATTTGAGTATTGTAATATACTTGTATGGGTCTTTGCTTGATACAAAACAGGCCCATGGCCCTTAATTCCATAAATAATGCGTTTTCGTAAACTTTCTCTAAAAAGCCAAATCCCAACTCATTATATACTTTATAAAATGCCCGTATAATTTTCTCGGTTAGGTCTTTATTTTGAAGCTCCATTTTTATCCGTTTTTATCCGTAACATCTGCGTCATCCGTGTTCTATTGTATTATTCAGGCGCCTTATTATTTGGCAGATTCTCAATCTTTTGCTGCATATTCAATATATCTTTTTGCAGGTTTTGTAAGGCTTTGGTCAGATCCTTATCGCTGTCTTCCTGCAATTCGAGGTTTTCACTCATATAGTTCACAAATTTCCAGATTTCTAGGATATCACTGATATGAACATCATAAGGTGAATACATGGGATTGGTGCTACAGAGGGTAAGAGTTTGGGTTTCCTGGATCTTATTATAAGCTATTTTAAATACGACCCCTTCATCTTTGGTGACAATAATATATGGCTGACCATTTTTTATACTTTCCCAGTTCTGTACATACTCTCCTGTAACATAGCTTCCATCAGCCACAGGAGGCATAGAATCTCCACTGATTTGAAAAGCCCTGTATTTTTTACTCTTACTTAAAAAGGGAAGTTGAAAAGTAGGTAATACCCTGATATATTCCGGATCTGCATAACCAGCAGTATAACCGGCCTTGGCCTTCATAGGTACCAACTCCACATTGTCATTGTTCTCACTATCAATGGTAGTGGCCAATATCCTGAGTTTTTTACCGGTAATATCAGTATCAAATCCTTTTTCCAGTTCGCTCAGGTAAAATTCCGAAATGGTCATGAGGTCTAGGGTAATGAGTTTATCAATGGTGATTTTAAAAAACCTGGAAAAACGGGTGAGGGTTTCAAGGCTTGGTTCAACGGTTCCCAATTCATAAGCACTCAAGGTGGACCTTTTTAAACCAAGTGCTCCTGCCATTTCTTCCTGTGAACGCTTTTTGCGTTTACGGAGCAATTGAATATTTTTAGCAAAGTATATCATAAAAAAATTATTTATAGCAAATGTATACTCCGTCGACTAAATTGTCAATAGTACTGACAGTAAACTTGTCAAAAAATTATTAATATATTGGTATTCAATTGAATAAAATTATTAAAATATTGTATTTCTCTGCCTTTTTCTTACAGACTTTATGGGGGCAGCCGGCCATACCTTGCGGACATTCGCATAACGATTATATGCAAAGCAGACCTTTATATACAGCTATTGAATTAGGATATGGAAGCATAGAAATTGATGTTTGTCTGGATAAAAACAATCAGCTAAAAGTATCACATGATCCCGTTGTGCTTTCTTCAAAAAAAACGATCGAGGAAATGTATTTTGAACCGATCGTAAAAATGATTGAACAGAAGGATACGGTTTTTAGGTACAATAATAATTATCCCCTAATACTAATGATAGATATTAAAACAAATGGAGATAGCGCATATAAATATTTGAAGCCGGTGCTTGATAAATATGAACCATATATTACCCAATACAATTACAAAAAAGATTCCGTTATCAAAGCTCCTCTTAAAATTTGTTTATCTGGGAATAAGCCAACTACACCTGTAGTGGAAGCGGAAGAATGGCAACTGGTAAAAAATGATGTAAGTATGCCTTATCCTGTGCACCAGGAGTTTCTTGATTTTGCAGCCTCTGTGTACATGTTGGATGTGTTGTTTACCATTGAAAGAAGAAGCGTACCATATTTTAAATTTTTAAAGTATAATGGGATTGGTGAGCCTGGCAAGAGAGACCAACTGGCTTTGGAATGGTATGTAACTGCCACACATAAAAAAAATAAACAGGTGCGGTTTTATGCGGCAGGTAATAATAAAAAAATTTGGAAATACTTATTGGATGGAGGAGTGGATTGGATCAATATTGATCACCTGAAAAAGTTTGCCCGATTTTACAAAGGTTATTTGAAAACTAAATAGTGTAAGGGATAGAGTGTTTTTTTTCAAGCCTGCGAACCACAGTTGGAGCGGATCGTAGTTCATAGGTTCGCATGGTTTTATTCGTACTTCTATGGAGTAGTTCCAAAAAGTTTTAGTACGTTTGTATATTACTCATCAGATGAAAGTATTGGTTACCGGGGGAACCGGTTTTATAGGATCGCATACCATTGTAGAACTCTATGCTGCAGGAATGGATGTGGTGAACGTAGATAATCTTTCTAATTCAGAAGCATTCATTAATGATCGGGTAAATGCAATTACCGGTAAACACTCCACTTTTATCAATGCCGATATAACGAATGAAGATAACTTAAGAAATATTTTTCGCAATCATTCGATTGATGCTGTTATCCACTTTGCAGCTTTTAAAAGCGTAAATGAATCGGTTGAGAAACCACTGGAATATTATAAAAATAATATTGGGGCTACCATTACTCTTTTAAAAATAATGGATGAATTTAAAGTAACCCAACTTGTATTTTCATCTTCGTGTACTGTATACGGACAACCGGATGAATTACCGGTTACTGAAGACTCACCTATAAAAGAAGCCGCTACACCCTATGGATATACCAAGCAGGTTTGCGAACAGATCATTATGGATTTTGCGCATGCAAATGCCGGTTTTTACAGTGTTATCCTGCGTTATTTTAATCCAGTGGGTGCACACAACAGTGGTACCATTGGTGAGCTTCCAAGGGGAGTTCCCAATAACCTGGGCCCCTATATTACACAAACGGCGGCCGGCATAAGAGAAGTATTGAAAATATTCGGAAATGATTACGATACCCCTGATGGAACTTGCGTAAGGGATTTTATTCATGTATGTGATCTGGCCAAAGCACATGTGGCGGCATTACAAAAGCTCATCAAAGAAAAACCAACACAATCTGTATTGGTTTATAATGTGGGAACAGGTAAGGGAAATACAGTGCTTGAGGTGGTAAAGGCTTTTGAAAAAGCTACCGGAATTTCGGTTAACTATACCATTACTGGAAGAAGGGAGGGGGATATCGAAAAGATCTGGGCCAATGCTGCTAAAGCAGAAAAAGAACTTCACTGGAAGGCCGAAAGATCATTGGAAGAAGCCATGCTGCATGCATGGTTATGGGAAAAAAATTACCGGAATATTCTTTGAAAGTTTGATGCTATCCTGTTTGACGTTCAGATGAGAATTAACCTTTTCAAACCTCAAACTTTGACCACCCTAATGCCCTCCTCCCTTTTGGCAGCAACCGGGCAAGTTGTCATGAGCTATTTTGTTAGCTACTATTTCATCCGCATCATAGCCTAAACTGCTAATATAAAGACGTAATTTATCTTCGTTGGTCTTGGCCGATCGGAACTTAATGGTTAATATTTTTGTTTCTACATCCAATGTTGCCTGCACCACTCCTTTTTGGGTATATAGGCCATTTTCGATCCTGGTTTTACACATGTCACATTGGGCCGAAGTTTTTATACTCACTTCAGAAACGGTATTTTTTTGAGCAAAGGTGCCTGCTGAAATAAACAAAGTGGCAGCCATTAAAAAGATGAAAGATTTCATAGTGATTCAATCTATATTTCAAATTTACGCGAAAATTGGGTGGATAGTTGACGGTTTAACAATCATTAATTTCAATATTTGGCTACCTTGGTCGTTTTCCGCTGAATACAGGATCTTGCAAAAAAGCAAATGCAAGGCCTGGCCTGGGCTCAATGCCTATCGCCATGCTCGTCCGGCATTTGTGAATTTTTTCCAAAAATCCTGTATGCCGCTTCACCCGAACCCCGCCTTTGGCGGGGCGAGAGCATGAGTTCCTATAAAAAAACAAATAATGGGGCGAATAATCGGCGGTGGACGGGGGGCATAATATTCTTGCTCCGAATCATTTATTTCGTATATTTGACTATCAAATTGTAAACAAAATGAAAAAACTCATTCTAGCCTCCGTATTCGTATTAGGTTCAGTTTTGGCAGTTTCTGCTCAAACAACAAAATCATGTAATGGTTCAGAAACCAAATCATCTTGCTGTAAAAGCAGCAATTCATCCAGTATAAATTCTACCAGCACAACAAAATCATGCTGTAGCAAAGGCGATCATTCATCTACCAATGCACAAAGCAATGCCAATACTACTTCTTCAGCGGCAGCAGCTATCACCACTACTACAACTACAACAACATCTACCAGTGGTGCTTCTGAAGGAACTCCGGCTACAACGCCCAAAAAAGATTAATACTAAATCACATATTTCTATAAGATCCTGTTCTTGAAAAAGGGCAGGATTTTTTATTCCTGGGTGTAGATCCTACGTACCCTGAGAGAAATGGAGGTAAGCACTTCATAGGAAATCGTTTCCATAGACCTGGCAAATACTTCAATGGGGTGATTTTCCCCAATGATCTCCACACGGTCACCTACCGAGGCATTGATTTCTGAAACGTCAATCATGGTCATATCCATACAAACCCTGCCTACTACCAGCGCAGGTTGCCCATTTACATACATTTTGCCTTTACCGTTCCCTAAGCTCCTTCTGTATCCATCCGCATAACCGATAGGCACGGTAGCTATCACCATGTCTTTTTCTGCCAGATAACTTCTTCCATAACCCACCGATTCCCCTTTTTTAACCGAAGTAATCTGAGCAATGGTAGAATATAGAGCAATCACCGGTTGTAATTTTGCCTGTTCTTCCGCATCGGCACCCACTCCATATAATCCTACCCCCAACCTGATCATGTCGAAAGCTGCTTCCTTGAACCTACTAGCCCCGGCCGAGTTGGCAATATGTTTTAAAACAGGTTTCCCAATGGTCTTTTCTACTTCTGACGATATTTTTTTGAAGAGTTCAATTTGTTGTAAAGTAAATTCATCCATTTCCGGTTCATCAGAAGCGGCCAAGTGAGAAAATATAGATTTGATATGAACCTCTTTTTCTTTTTTGAGGATATCTAGTAATGTTTTGATCGTATCGGGGTTGAATCCCAGCCGATGCATACCTGTGTCTATTTCAATATGAACAGGTGGAATACTTCCACTGTTCTTTTTATGTTCCAGTAATTGGGTTAGGTTTTCAAAATTATAAATAACCGGTTCCAGTTTCCTTTCTACCAGCAATTCATAGCTGGTGGCTTCAGCATTCATTACCATTATGGGTAATTTTATTCCGTGGTTCCGCAATTCAATTCCTTCATCTGCATAAGCAACCGCGAGGTAATCGATATGATGGAAATTGAGTATATGTGCAATTTCATGGGTACCAGTTCCATATCCTGAAGCCTTCACCATAGCCATGATCCGTGTACCTGCAGGGATATGTTTTCTATAATAGTTCAAATTATGCACCATGGCGTTCAGGTTCACCTCAAGGATGGTATCATGAACTTTATTCTCCAGCCTGGTTACAATTTTTTCCATTTCAAATATCCTGGCCCCTTTTACTAAAATGGCCTCATTATGAAAATTGAATTGGGATAAATGGTTCAAAAAATCACCTGCATTATTAAAAAAATGAGATCCATCTGGGAAAACCTGCTTGTATTCACCAATTTCTGTACCGATCCCTATGATCCTGGATACCTTTTTTTGCTGAAGTATGTCAGAAATATTTTTATACAATTCTTCCTTTTTCGTTTTTGATTGGGCAATGTCTGATAGAATAATGGTTTTTTTATCAAATTGATAAAGGGAATCCAAACTATCCACTGCTATTTTAAAAGAATCAAAATCGTTGCTATAGGTGTCATCAATAATAAAACAATTGTTCTTTCCGGTTTTAAAGGAAAGCCTCATGTTTATCCGGGGTAATAATTTCATTTGTTCGACCATTAAAGCCGTGTCGATACCAATATATTTGGCCGTAATAAAAACATGTATGGCATTTTCCAGTGAAGCAGGATCTGTAAACGGAATGGTAAAGCTAAAATTCTCATCACCAGAAGTAATGAATATCTCTGTATTTCCATGGGTCTTAATAAAGGATACATGATAATGCGAAGTATTGCCGCTTCCCCAGGAAATCACTTTTTTTCGCGGATATAATTCCTTCACCATGGCTTCTATGGCAGGATCATCGTTTCGTAAAACGATACATTCTGCTCCTTTGAACAAAAGAAGTTTTTCGCTGATCTTTTCACTGATATTGGCAAAGTTTTCTTCATGGGCCGTACCGATATTGGTAAAAATCCCGATTGTGGGTCGAATGATCGGTTCCAACTTTTGCATTTCTCCTTTTTCAGAAATCCCGGCTTCGAAGATCCCTATTTCATTTTCAGGCTGAAGGTTCCATACCGAAATAGGAACTCCTACCTGCGAATTATAGCTTTTGGGGTTTTTGCAAACATTATAAGGGGCAGATAGTATGTGGCTCAGCCAATCTTTAACAATCGTTTTACCATTACTTCCTACAATTCCAACAATGGGGATATTGAATTGTTCCCGGTGATGGCCCGCCAGTTTTTGCAAAGCCGATAAGGTATCTTTCACCAGGATGAAACAACAACCGGGATGTTGATCCATTATAACAGGATCGGAAATGATGAAATGTTGGATCCCGCTTTCAATCGCCTTTTGGATGTATTGATGACCATCATGGTGTGGACCTTTGACGGCAAAAAATATGGAGGACCCAGGGAAAATAATTTTTCGGCTATCGATCACCAGGTACAGGATCTTATCAGAATGGGAGGTACCGTAGACAGTACCCCCAACTATTTCTGCTATTTGTTGAATAGTATATTTCTCCCCCTTCATATTTTATTTTTCGCGAAACAATCTCTGCACAAGGGTTTATAGCTATCGGTTTCACCCAGCATCACCAGTTCAGCATGATCGGTTATTCGGTAGGAATGATTGGCTATATGTCCGCAATCCACGCAAATGGCATGTACTTTGGTTACAAATTCGGCAACCGCCATTAGCTTTGGCATGATTCCAAAAGGTTTTCCGGTATAATCCATATCCAGGCCGGCGACTACTACCCTTACCCCGCTATTGGCTAAAGCATTGCAAACATCTACCAGGCCATCATCAAAAAACTGGGCTTCATCGATGCCCACTACATCCATATTATCGGCCAATAGTAAAATATTTCCTGACAGCGGCACCGGGGTCGAAGAAATGGCATTGCCCTCATGTGAAACCACATCTTCCACATGGTATCTGGTATCCATTTCAGGTTTGAATATCTCTACTTTAAGTTTTGCTATTTTGGCCCTTTTTAACCTCCTGATTAGCTCTTCGGTTTTACCAGAGAACATAGAACCACATATAACCTCGATCCAGCCCCTTTTTTCACCTTGTTTTAATGTGTTTTCAACAAACATAGTTTTCCAGCCAATATTTCGTAATTTTCGGCAGTAAATACCAACTTGCGTTCTGAAATGGACTATAGAAACTTAGGGGTTTTTGGGCTGAGGCAATGAAAAAAACGATTGCATGGCGGCTTCCATGGAAGAGTTTTTTGAAGCCGGCTCAGCCAAAAATAACAAGTTGATAAGTGCATTTTGGAACGCAAATTGGTATAATAACATACAAATGTATAATAAAACCGTTGTTTTTATAGTTGAACCAGCATATTAACTATGACTAAAGCTGAATTATTAAGAGAAATTGGCGTCCATCTTAAAAAGGTAGTAGATATTTACAACCAACTGGCCAAAAACCCCGACGCTTTTACCCCTGGAGAAATTGATATGATGGTGAACAATGCTGCTAAGATCATTGAATTTGCAGCCGTTATCAAACATCAGCCGGCCTCTTCCACCAATACGGATGAACAGATAAAGCTCAGGGATCTGGAGGATAAACTAAGGGCTTTGGGTGAGCAATTAAAAACCAAGGAAATCGAGATCGAAAAACTAAACAGATCCAACCTGGAGCTCGAAAAAAAGGTGGAAGAAAATAAACATCTGGCAGATGCATTGAGCATTCATATTCCCGAAATAACCGATTCGATTGATTCCAATTCTACCCTTGCCAAAACTGATTTATTAAACGAGACGCTGGTGAACCAAGTGGTGGAAGTAGAGAAGAATGAAACAGTGAACACCCCTTCTTTTTTATCCCCACAAGAAAAAGAAAAACCCAAAGAGGAAAAAAAACAGGAACCTGTATTGCAAAGTATCGTTTCTAAATACGAAGGTGAATCCAGTGAATACAATAAAAAAACCATTATCTCTACATTGAATGAATCGGTGATTGATGGTTCTCAGGAAAATATTGCCGATAAAATGATGAATACGAAAGTGGTGGATTTGAAAAAAGCCATTCCTCTTCACGATAAATTCCATTACACCAATGAATTGTTTGGTAAAAACAGCGAACACTATAATCAGTTCTTAGATGCCATGAATACTAAACAAACATGGAAGGAAGCCGAAAGCCTGCTTGCACAAGCAGCTTCCATGTATAAATGGGAGCCTGAAAATAAAACAGCCCTTCAGTTTATTGCGCTGATACAACGAAGGTTTAATTAATCCATGAGAAATTTTATCTCCATCCTTGTTCTCGTATTATTTGCTTCATCGGCCAAAAGCCAGAATGCAAATAATGGTTTTGATATCCAGGCATATGGAAGGTGGGTTGTAGATACGCTATCATCTCCTTATTTTAAAGGGAGAGGTTATATTAAAGAGGGAGATAACCTGGCCGCTTATTTTGTGGCTTCCGAATTTCATAAATGCGGATTAAAGAAATTTACCGGAGCCAGAAATTATTATCAGAATTTTAATTTCCCTGTAAATGCTTTCCCGAGAGATGTTTTTGTTGCCATTGATGACCAATACCTGATCTGTGGACGTGATTTTGTTCCTGAGGCAGGTTGCCCTGATATTAAAGGTGCATGGAACCTGGTATGGCTCGATAGCGCCACGGTAGCCAATGAGGATGCCTATAAGAGTTTTGCCCGGAGAGATTTTTCTACGTATTTTATTGTGATTGATGACAGAGGGGTTACCGATCCTGACCAGCAGAAAATATTTAAGAATATTGCTTTAAATCCTTTCGGGGCAAAAGGACTCATCTATATCCGAAATAAGATCACCTGGAGCGTAGCTACCGAATTGTCTCCGTTCCCCATCATTGAGGTAGTAAGAGGAAATATTTCTAAAGACTCCAAAAAAATGCGGCTATTGGTTGATTCTAAGTTTATAGATGATTATCCTTCAAGGAATGTGATCGGTTATGTGGAAGGAAAGGAAAAACCGGATTCTTTTATCGTGATCAGTGCACACTATGATCACCTGGGCAAAATTGGAAGAATAGTTTATTTCCCCGGTGCCAATGACAATGCAAGTGGAATAGGAATGATGCTGAGCCTGGCCAAATGGTTTAGCATGCCTGCGAATAAACCGAAATATTCTATTGCCTTTATTGGTTTTGGAGCGGAGGAGGCTGGTCTGATCGGATCTACCCGGTACACCATGTATCCCGTATTTCCATTGTCCCAAATAAAATTTTTATTCAATGTAGATATTATGGGAACTGGTGATGAAGGGATCACCGTTGTGAATTCCACTGAGTTCAAAAAAGAATTTGAATTATTAGATAGTATCAATATTAAAAATAAATACCTGGTCCAAATTAAAAAAAGAGGTCCGGCAGCGAACAGTGATCATTATCCGTTTTACCAGAATAAGGTGAGGTGTTTTTTCGCTTATACCATGGGAGGAGTAAAGTTTTACCACGATATTGATGACCGAAGTGAAACTTTGCCTTTGAATGAATTTCAGGATATTCATTATTTATTGCGTGATTTTATCAATCAACTTCAAATAAAATAATTCTTGGCCCGCCTTTTTATCATACCCACTCCCATCGGGAATCTCGAAGATATTACCCATAGAGCATTAAGACTTTTAAAAGAAGTGGATATGTTGTATGCCGAAGACACCCGAACTACAGGTAACCTCTTGAAACATTTTGGAATTGACAGGAAGATCGTTGCCTTCCATCAGCATAATGAGCATAAAGTGCTGCAAAGGATTGTAGATGAAATTCAAACCATAGAAACGGCTGGTTTGGTGAGTGATGCCGGAACCCCTGGTATTTCTGACCCGGGTTTTTTGCTGATCCGCGAATGTGTGAAGAATGGAATTGAAGTGGAATGCCTTCCTGGGCCAACTGCATTTGTTCCAGCATTGGTCCAATCGGGTTTTCCTTGTGATAGTTTTATATATGATGGATTCTTACCCCATAAAAAAGGAAGGCAAACCAAGTGGAAAGAAATCGCTGTTTCCGAAAGGACCTTTGTGGTATATGAATCTCCTCACCGCATCCTCAAAGCTTTGGAAGAAGCGAAAGAATTTTTACCTGAAGAAAGACAAATGGCGGTGTGCAGGGAGATCTCCAAATTATTTCACGAAACAAAAAGAGGAACGGCGGCCGAACTCCTTCAATATTATACAGACCATCCACCCAAGGGTGAAATTGTTATCGTGATATCTCCTCAGTTTTAGAGGATATGTAAATCTTACAAGATTTTCCTATTACTATATAATCTTTTTTTACCTATCCGCAGCTAATTTTACTTCGAATATTAAAAAAATAATACCATGAAGAAATTATATATACCCATATTGATGCTCCTAATAGTTGGAACATTGCAAAGCTGTAATAAAGACCCATTGGAAAGTGCAAAGTATGATGACCTGCGATTAACTATGCGGGATCTTTGGAGCGACCATGCCCTGTGGACACGAAATGTTATTATCTGCATCGTGGATGATGCACCTGGAACAACAGATGCTGTTAATCGCCTTTTGCAGAACCAGGAGGATATAGGAAATGCCGTTAAGCCTTATTATGGAGATGCGAATGGGAATACGCTTACTAATCTGCTGAAAGATCATATTACCACTGCCGCTGATTTGATCATAGCCGCAAAAAATGGAGATACCCCTGGTTATAATGTAGCTTACGCTGCCTGGTATGCAAATGCTGATGATATTGCTGAATTTTTGCATGGTGCGAATCCTGAGCACTGGCATCTTGATCATTGGAAAGCGATGATGAAGAGTCATTTGGATAATACCCTAGATGAAGTTGTAGCGAGGTTAGATGGCAATTATGTTGCCGATGTAATCGCCTATGATATCATTGTTGATGAAATGCAAATGATGGCCGATGAACTTTCGGAAGGAATTGCATTACAGCATCCTGATAAATTTTAATACATCCTTTCCCATTCTTTGAATCACAAGGTGCGGTAATCGACTTTGTGGTTCTTTTGTTATTCAGCCGGTTAAAAAGGCCGCAAAGGTCCTTTAAGACCCTTTAACATTTTCTTCCCCGCAGGTTAAAGTAAAATGCAATTTGCTTCGTCATCCTTTGTATAACAACTAAAAATACAATTATGGCAAAGCAAATTTTTAAATCGATACTTATAGGTATCCTGATGGGTGTGGCGCTCTTTATGTTGCCCTTCTTCCTGCTTAAATTCTTTATTTTCTTTTTAATTATCGGGGCCATCTGCCGCCTATGGTGGGGCGGAAGCCGGCGCAGAGGATGGGGATGGAAAGGATACCAATATGCCTCGACCGACCAGATCCGTAATATGAGTGAAGAAGAGTATAAATCTTATAAAGAAAAAATGAATTCTTCTTCCTGCAACTATTATCATGGTTGTGGTGGTTATTACAACAACTGTGGCGATTGGGAAAGATGGGAAAAGAAGGATGATAAAAATGAAACAACTAATAACCAAAAATAAAAAACCATGAGAAGAGGAGTTCAAGTATTCATCGTAGCAGTGGTTGCCATTGCAACCAACGTAGGATTGCGGGCAGCTTTCTGGAGCCAGTGCGGAAACGGGTATTGTGGTCCAAATAACTACAACCATCACAGGCATTGGCAACATGGCAATTGTGGCAACCAAACGAACAATTGTGCCAATCCATGGGGATGTGGCACCACCAATTCAGCTGGTTCAACCGATACCATTAAGTAATCAAAAGAATAGCCCTGACCTTTTGGGACAGGGCTACTCAACAAAAACTACAAGGGTGTACGCCCTGACCATATAAATTAAAAGTTATGTATCACACATGTTCAACAGAAAGAGGAACCGCAGCGGGCTGCGGACCTCACAGTCAACCCGGATGGCGAAGCCGGACGGGGTATGGTTCTCATTATTATGGAGAATCATCGGGTAGATCCTTTTCTTCAGTTTACAGGGCACCGGTAAGTATTTATAAAACTGAAAAAACATATGAATTACTTCTTTTTGCACCTGGAAGGGTGAAAGAGAATTTCCATGTCCAGGTGGAAGGCAATGAATTGTCCATTACTTATAAACCCACGGATGACACCTCCCATATTGAATGGGTTCGCAGGGAATATAGCAGAGGGAGTTTCAGACGGGTATTTAAAGTAGATGATACCATCGACCTGGAAAATATTTCAGCGAAATATGAAGCAGGGGTATTGCAATTGAGTTTGGCAATCAAACCTGGAAGTGAACCGGTTAAAAAAGAAGTATCCATTCAGTAGAAAAAAGGTATCCAAAACTATTTTTTTGGATACCTTTTTTATTTTTAGAAGTTAAGCACAGTATTGGTAGCAGTATCCAATAGTTTTTTTACCGATGCTTCGTCCTTACTCTCTGCATATACCCTTAATACCGGTTCGGTACCTGAGGCACGGATGAGTAACCATTGATCATTTTCGAAATGGTATTTATACCCATCCATATCTTCTGTTTTTAAAACCTGGTAGTTTCCGAAGGATGGAATACCCTCTTTGCATTTTGCAAGCACACGTTGTTTCAATTCCTCGGTTATATGCAGATCATTCCTGTCGTATTTAAATGAACCCACAATTTCATACACTTCTTCGATTAATTCAGCCAGGGTCTTTCCGGTCTTGGCCATAAATTCCCAAATGATCAATCCCATCCATATCCCATCTCTTTCGGGAATATGACCTTTGATGGCAATTCCCCCACTTTCTTCACCCCCTAATAAAACATCCTCGTTTAAAATATAACCTGTAATATGTTTAAACCCAATCTTGGTGGTAGTTTGCTCGAGTCCGTAATGCTTGCAAAGTTTGCTTATTTTTTCGGTGGTAGAAAATGCAGTTACCACTTTACCGGTTTGATTTTTATATTTTACCAGGTAATGGATGAGCAATAAAATAATATGGTGCGAATCGATAAAATTTCCTTGGTCATCAAACAAGCCGATCCTATCCGCATCTCCATCGGTAGCTAATCCGCAATCGATTGCTTCGGATATTTTAATAAAATCGGCAAATTCTTGGAGGTTCCTTAAAATAGGTTCAGGAGCCGTACCGTTGAATCCAGGATTAGGATCACAATGCAGCAATTCTATTTCGGGGAATAATTCGTTCATTACCGACATGCCTGCTCCATACATGGCATCGTATCCCCATTGAAAATCAGAATTGTAAATGGTATCCAGATCGAAAGAAGCCTTTACATGATCGATATACATTTTCTGAAGATCTATCTTGACAAATTTTTCGTTGTTCTCTAATGATATACCGGAGGTATAGGAAATACTTTCCGGGATCATCATTTCAATATCCGAAATATCTTCTGGTAACAAGGGTCCGCCATAATTTCCTTTTAATTTATATCCGCTGTATTCAGGAGGATTATGGGAGGCAGTGATCACAATTCCAAGGTCGGCATTTTGCCTTAAGGTGCCCAAGGATACCATAGGAGTGCTTACAAAAACATCGCTATAATATACTTTAATCCCATTCGCTATAAAAACTTTTGAAGCTTCTTCTAAAAACAATTTGCCGGCAAACCTGCAATCATGACCAATAACAATGGCTGGATAGTTATTTTTTTTCTTCAGCCATTTGCAAACGGCCTCCGTAACTCTTTTAACATTGTCGACCGTAAAATCTTTAGCAATGATGGCTCTCCATCCGTCGGTCCCAAATTGAATCTTATACATATTTTTTAATAATGCTGGGCAAAGATAAGTTTTTTTTATTCTGATCTTGGCAGGATGCTGCCTTCAGGCTGCCTGAGTGCCCGCCTGCTGCGGGCAGCTGCAGGCGGCGCCTGTCAGACCTGCAGGCCATCAGCACCTGCAGTTTCGTGCTTCCATTATTTTTTTACAAAAGCCAGGAAGTTTTCGGTTTTTAAATAGCCAAGTCCCACTTCTCTAACAGACCCATCTTTCTCCAGAATGATATAAGCAGGAAAGGATTGGATACCATATTTGCTGGCGATAAAGGTGCCTTCTCCTTTTTCCATATCATAAGTAAGATTAATATAGTTGGCATTCATATAATCCGAAACTTCTTTTTCCAATAAAGTGGATTTTTCCATTTTACGACAATATCCACACCAATCAGTATGGCAATAAATAAATATAGGTTTATGTTGTTTGCTTGCTTCCGCCATTGCCTGATCCAGATTTCCGGTAAAATATTGGATCCCGGTTCCTGGATTTTTGGGGCGGGGGGTACAAGCCACAAATAAAGCTGTGCAAACAATAAATAAGGTAAATATTTTTGCTTTCATGTAACCACAAAGTTAGCCAATAATCATACGAAATGTTGGTGGGAAATGGTCTTTAGATTTTTTTACGATTTGCGGCAGCGCTGCATAGGGCTTGGTCTGGGAAGAGCCGAGACGGCAGCGAAGCGTACCCCGGAGCATAGCGTTAGTCCGCCCTAAGCTAACCTATCTTCATCCTTAATGGCATCCTGAACGGCCAATGCAACTTCGTGTGCCACTCTTAAATTCAGGGTAGACGGTACTACTTTATCCAACGCCATGTTGTAAACACTGTTAGCAATTGCTTGTGCAGCTGCTAACTTCATGGCTGTGGTAATTCTTTTTGCTTTTCCATCCAATGCCCCTCTAAATATTCCTGGAAATGCCAATACATTATTGATCTGGTTGGGTAGATCACTTCTACCTGTACCCACAATGGCTGCTCCTCCTTTTAATGCCTCTTCGGGCATGATCTCTGGAACAGGATTGGCCAATGCGAAAATGATGGATTCTTTGTTCATAGTCCGGATATCATCGGCTGTTAGAAGATTGGCCTGGCTTACACCAATAAATACATCCGCACCTCTTAAAGCATCTTGAACGGTTCCTTTTGTATTGTTAGGATTGGTCCAGCTTAATATTTCTTTTTTAGTATCATTTAAGTCGTCTCTGTCTTTATGTACCACCCCTTTTGTATCGCAAAGGATCACTTCTTTTACGCAAATGGCCGGATCGTTAGATTCTGCAGCAGTAGCACTACGCAATAATTTAGCGATGGCAATACCTGCTGCCCCGGCCCCATTGATCACAATTTTCAGGTCTTTTAAATCGCGGTTAAGCAGCTTGCAGGCATTAATGATCCCCGCTAATACCACTACAGCTGTTCCATGCTGGTCATCATGAAAAACCGGAATTCCCAGATCCTGCAATCTATCCTCTACCTCAAAACATCTTGGAGCCGAAATATCTTCCAGGTTAATCCCTCCGAATACGGGAGATATTAATCGAATGGTTTCAATCAATTTTTCTGTTTCCTGGGTGTCGATACAAATAGGAAATGCATCAATACCGGCGAATTTTTTAAACAACATGGCTTTTCCTTCCATTACTGGAATGGAGGCGGAGGCACCTATATTACCCAAGCCCAACACTGCACTTCCATCAGATACCACCGCTACTGTATTTCTTTTGATCGTATATTTCCAAACATCCATTGGATTAGCCGCAATGCGTAAGCAAGGCTCTGCTACTCCGGGGGAATATAGGAGGGCAAGGTCTTCCTTGCTTTGAATATCCATTTTGGGTTGAATGCGGATCTTGCCGCGAAGTTTTTCATGAAGAAAAAGTGACTGTTCGAAATAATCCATATAACCAATCTTAAAGTGTGCAAAGGTATATACAAAATTGAGAATCAGCTATGAAGGTTATGCATGCAGAGTATTTTTAAAGACCAAATGCTGCTGCGAAGCACAAGGGGCATGTTGCTTCGCAATGTAAAAAGGCAAAAAACTAGTATTTTTCAGGGTGATTGGTTTTTTTTGCCTTTTGCTCTTTGCCTCTTTCGTTTTGGTTTAGCTTATTTAACCCCTGATATTTCCAGAGAGCCTCGCAATATTGCTGCTTTCCAATTTTCCATCCATAATACCCATCCAGGAACCCCCATTTTAGGAAATAATGCCTGATGAACCTTGCATATGCCTTCACATAAACTAATAAAGGAGATATTTTTTTACCCTCTTTATGTAAATATTCAGCAGCCAAGGCTGAGTATTTTTTTGTTTTTTCAAACAACTCTTCGGTATTTTTATAGCTATAATGTAGCAATTTCCCTTTTAGCGTTAAAATATTAGTTGATTGAACCTGTAAGCTCTCATGAACGCCTTTCCCCTGCCATGTCCCTTTTTCCTTTTTGATGAGCCTGATTTTTTTATCCGATGACCAGGAACCGTATTTTATGTTTTTGTCACCAATAAAGGAGGTCCGGCCCAGCACATATCCGTCATACGGAAATCCCTTTTCTTTTTGATCCTGAATATCTTTTTGCAGGTTATCATCCAACCTTTCATCTGCATCTAATGATAGAACATAAGGATGATTACATTGTGATAATACGAAATTTTTCTGGTCCACGTACCCTTTAAATGCATGTGTAATTGTATGCGCTCCTAAGCTCCTGGCTATTTCTATTGTTTTATCGCTGGATCCCGAGTCTACCACGATGATTTCGTCGGCCACTTTCAACACAGTTTTGATACAGGCTTCTATATGGGCTTCTTCATTTAAAGTGATAATAGCAACAGAAAGTTTACTCATGGGGTCATTTTTCGGCAGCGGAACGTTTTATTCGATCGTTAATAGAAACTCCAATGCCCGATTCCGGAACCATTTCTATAAATATTCGCACCAATCCTTTTCTATCCAGCAGTCGCAAGCCTGCATATAATCTTCTGGCCGCTTCAAACAGATCACCTTTTTCTGAAAGGATGAATTTATTTTTTACCTGCATCCCCTTCGGTAATTCTTTCCAGGCAATATAACCTTCATTATCCCTTATTTCTCTAATAAACCGGGTAATGATCTCCACATCTGCATTCGGTGAATAATGGGAGGTGAGCATTCCCGGTGCTTTGGGATTGGAAACACTATGGTTTTGAGTTCTTACCTCCCCACAAACTTCAACGATCATTTCTTCGGTCACCGCTCCTTTGCGATAAATAACCGGTATGCCCTTCTCAAACCCCACAATGGTTGACTCAATTCCAACTTGCGATTCACCGCCATCCAAAATATAAGGGATTTTATCCCTTAATTGGTCGAATACGTGCTCAGCCGTGGTAGGCGAAACATAGCCGAAAGGGTTAGCACTTGGGGCGGCCAAGGGGAAATTGAGCATTTCAAGTAGTTGAAGGGTAAGGTCATGCTGCGGAACCCGAAGTCCTACGGTATCAAGTCCTGAGGTAACTTCGTAAGGGATTTCTTTTCTTTTAGGTAAAACAAGGGTCAAGGGACCAGGCCAAAACCTCCTGGCCAGCATTTCAGCATTCTCCGGAAACTCCGTTACCCATTTCATGGCAGACCTCATCGAATCTACATGTACGATCAAAGGATCAAATTCAGGGCGGTCCTTGATTTTAAAAATTTGAGCAGCAGCGCTTTTATCAAGTGCATTGGCAGCCAGACCGTATACGGTTTCCGTAGGAATAGCTACGCATTTTCCATCATTCAAAAGCTGGGCGGCCAGTTCCAGGTCCGTATCAATTAATGCCTGCATCATCTACAAATGTAGTAATTTGGGTGAAAATATTATCTTTACCCTCCCTTTTAAAACAGGGGTTTTTAACCGTAGATATGAAGATTTCACTCAACTGGCTAAACGAATATTTATCCAAAAAAATATCTGCCGAACAGGCTGAAGAAATTTTAACAAATGTTGGATTGGAAGTAGAGGGTGTGGAAGTTTTTGAAAGCATTAAAGGTGGATTAGCAGGGGTGGTGGTTGGGGAGGTGAAAGAAAAATCAAAACATCCGGACGCCGATCGTTTATCGGTGACTAAAGTGGATATTGGATCGGGAGAACTTTTGCAAATTGTTTGCGGAGCCCCCAATGTTGACGCAGGTCAAAAAGTAATGGTGGCTACGGTAGGCACCACTTTATATCCTGGTGGAGAAAAACTGGAAATAAAAAAATCCAAGATACGTGGAGTTGAATCTCAAGGAATGATCTGCGCTGAAGATGAAATGGGAGTTGGAACTTCTCACGATGGAATTATGATATTGCCTGCTGATACAAAAAAAGGAATGCAAGCGTCCCATTATTTTCAAGTGGAGAATGATTATTCACTGGAATTAAATATTACCCCGAATCGTTGCGATGCTACTTCGCATGTGGGGGTTGCCAGAGATGTAGTGGCTTACCAAAGTCTACAAGACCCCACCGCAAAATTGAGTTATCCTCCAACGCCTACTTTGAAAAAAGAAACCAATGAGTTGGTTGAGTTGGTGGTTGAAAATGTGGAAGCATGCCCAAGATATTCAGGAATAGTTGTGAATCATTTGAAGGTTGGACCTTCTCCGCAATGGCTTCAAAATAAGTTATTGGCAGTAGGATTAAGACCTATCAACAACGTAGTGGATATTACCAATTTTGTTCAGTTTGAACTAGGTCATCCATTGCATGCTTTTGATTTGGCTAAAGTGGATGGAGGAAAGATCGTGGTAAAAAACGTACCTGCACAAACTCCTTTCATTACGTTGGATGATATAGAACGAAAACTCAATGCGGATGACCTCATGATCTGCTCCGCCACCAAACCCATGTGTATTGCTGGTATTTTTGGAGGAAAAGAATCCGGAGTTAGTGGAACTACTACCTCTGTATTTATTGAATCAGCTTATTTTAATCCGGTGTCCATCCGAAAAACAGCCAAAAGTCATGGATTGCATACGGACGCTTCTTTCCGCTTTGAAAGAGGAACGGATCCGAACATTACCATCACCGCAGTTCAAAGAGCTGCCCAATTATTGGTAGAGATCGCCGGAGGTAAAATAGCTTCTGAAACATTGGATGTTTACCCGAAAAAAATTGAAAATAAAACAGTCACCCTTTCATACACTAAAGTATTTTCTTTATTAGGTATAGAAATTGCGAAGGAGAAGATCAAGAGTATCTTGAAGGCGGTTGGAATTGAAATAGAAAAAGAGGGATCCGATGAGCTCCGTTTAAAAATTCCTGCTTATAAGGTGGATGTAACCCGTGATGTAGATGTGATTGAAGAGATCATCCGCATCTATGGATTCAATGAGATCGAAATTCATCCGGATCTAAAAGCATTTTTCTCTGGTGCTGGAGTGAAGAGCCATACGGTCTATAGAAGAAAATTAACTGAACAGTTGATTGGAAATGGGTTTTTTGAAATATTGACCAATTCATTGTTGAATTCGAAATATCAGGAAAAACTAAACGGAGAGGTTCCCCCGACTACCGTTCATGTTTTAAATCCAATTAGCTCTGAACTGGACATTCTTCGGAATGATTTTATTTATTCTGGACTTGAAGTAGTGGCCCATAACCTCAATCATAAATCAACCTCCATTAAGATATTCGAGTTCGGTAAAACCTACCGCTATGCTGATAAAACCGGTGAGAGCTTCAGAGACCATTATACTGAACAAAACATATTGGGAGTTTGGGAATGTGGCAATGTAAACCGGGAAATGTGGTACGGTAAGGATGAGTCAGCCGACTTTTACCATATCAAAGGAGTGGTGGAAACCACCTTGGAGATGCTAAAGGTACCACATCGTTCACCCGCCCAGGTAAAACATCTTTTTTATAAAAACGCCTTTGCCGTTAGTGGATTTAAGAATGAGGCTGCCCCTTTGGCGGTTTTTGGTGAAGTGAGTTCAGCCTTGCTGAAGATAATGGACATTAAACATCCGGTTTATTATGCGGAGTTTAATTGGGACCTCATTTTACAACAGATCCCAGCAAACCATCCTTCTTTTGGTCAGTTGCCTAAATATCCAAGCGTTCGTCGCGATTTGGCGTTGGTGTTGGATAAACATATTGAATACCTATCCTTAAAAGAAACCTCATTTAAAACAGAAAAACAATTATTACAGGAAGTAAATATTTTTGATGTATATGAGGGCAAGGGAATTCCTGAAGGAAAAAAATCATATGCATTGAGTTTTATTTTCCGGGATAAGAACAAAACACTAACAGATGCTGATATCGACAAATGCATGCAAAAGTTGATCGATCAGTTTAAAAATGAATTTAACGCAGAAATCAGGTCCTAAAATTACAGAACTATGCCATTGTTTGGAGGAAAAAAAGAAGAATTAGATGCTTTATTCAAATTTAAAGATCTTAAAATTTATTGTGATAACAATTCACTTGCGCAGGATGGACGTTTTTACAGAACGGTGTTTGATGAATCGGAAGTGAATTATTTATATTTCGAAATAACACTTTTCAATAAAAAATTCGATGAAGGAGATTGGGATGCAAAAGGTAAGATCATTTGCCATTTATTGGAGAATGGAGTAAAGGGCAAAGAAATGTGTAATCTCGAGATCAAGCTGGATGCCAAGAAGGATGTAAACGTAATTACCTGCCGTGAAGGTTGGGGAATGGAGAATAAAGGAGCTTATTGGAAAAAAGGAGTTTATATTGTAGAAGCATGGGTAGAGGATAAAATGATCGGCTCCAAAAGTTTTTACCTGGAAGATGATGGAGTGATCAACGCCAGCAGTAATCCTTATTTTACTTTGGACCATGTAAAGTTATTTAATGCAACTTATAATCCACCTACCGCGGATCGCAGAAAATACCTCACCGAATTTAAATGGGATGCAACCCAATACATCTGGGTGGAATATAAGATCACCAATAAGCTCAGTACTGCCTGGAATTTCGAAGTATACCTGAATTTTTATGAAAAGGCAGGTTTGCAGAAAAGTCAATTATATAAGTATTATGCCGTTCAACCAGGCAAAAAAGATTTTGTATACACTTTTGATTCCGGATGGGGACACGATCAATCTGGTACATGGAAGCCAGGAGAGTATGTGATCCACATTGTTTGCATGGGGGCTTTGATAGCTGCTATTCCATTTACCGTAGGAGATAAAGAAGTGGAAGGGAATGCGGAGGTAATATTTGCCGCCTCCAATTCAAATGTGGCAACTTCTGCGATCAAAAAAACTGCAGCTGCGGTTAATGATGATCCGGTAACTGTTGAAGAAGCATTGAAGGAAATTGATGAGTTGATTGGTCTGACCAATATCAAGAACGAGATCAAAGAGCAGATCAATTATTTGAATTTTGCTAAACTCCGAAAAGAAAAAGGAGTGGAAGAGGATACCATCATTAATTTACATTCGGTATTTACCGGGAACCCGGGTACAGGTAAAACCACCATTGTAAATATGTTAGGCAAGGTGTATAAATCCATGGGCCTATTGTCAAAAGGACATGTCATTGAAGTAGATCGAGCTGATCTGATAGGGGAGTACATTGGCCAAACGGCTCCTCGTGTAAAAAAACAGATCGATGCTGCCCGTGGTGGGATCTTATTTGTTGACGAGGCATATGCCTTGGCTCGTAAAGGGGATACCGATGGAAAAGATTATGGCCGCGAGGTAATTGAAATATTGTTGAAGGAAATGAGTGATGGGGCAGGAGATATTGCCATCATGGTGGCGGGTTACCCCGAAGAAATGGGACATTTTCTCAATTCAAATCCAGGATTAAAATCCCGTTTCGGGCAATATTTTCATTTCGAAGATTATTTACCAGATGAGTTGATGCAGATAGCTCAGCTAACCGCTACTAAAAAGAATGTCAATTTAAGTGAAAATGCGGTGAAGGTGTTAGATAAAAAATTGGTGGAACTATATCGCGACAGGGATCGTAATTTTGGCAATGCACGTTTAGTTACTTCCATCATTTCAGAATCAAAACAGAACATGGCCGTCCGTTGCATGAGTGATCCGAATGTTAAAGATCTTACCAAAGAGCAACTGTCGACCATTGAAGGTCAGGATATTTTGGAAAGCTTTGCAGATGATGTAGGCAAAAAACTCAAATTAGCGGTTGATGATGAGTTGCTCAAAATCTCATTGGAGGAATTGAACCAGTTGGTAGGATTGAACAATATCAAACAGGAGGTGCTGGAATTGGCCAAGCTGGTAAAATACTATAGGGATATCGGTCGCGACGTGTTGAATAAATTCAGTTTGCATGCAGTGTTCCTGGGAAATCCAGGAACAGGAAAAACTACCGTTGCCCGGATCATGGCAAAAATATATAAAGCTTTAGGTTTGCTCGAAAGAGGACATTTGGTGGAGGTAGACCGTGAGGAACTGGTGGCGGGTTATGTAGGACAAACAGCCATTAAAACCAAAGAAGTGTTGGACCGTGCCATGGGTGGGGTGTTGTTTATCGATGAGGCCTATGCTTTGGTAGGTGAAGGAAATGACCTGGGTCATGAAGCGGTGGAAACCATTTTAAAAATAATGGAAGATAAGCGTGGACAGTTTTCGGTGATCGTGGCTGGATATACCGGGGAGATGATAGAGTTTTTGGAAAGCAATCCTGGTTTGAAAAGCCGTTTTGATAATTCGTACGAATTTGCTGATTATAGCATGGACGATCTTTATCAGATCGCTGTTAACTTGTTGGAAAAGGAAAACCTTACACCTGATGAAGAGGCTGCTGCACATATCAAATCTTATTTACAATTCTTGTATGATCGTCGTGACAAGCATTTCGGTAATGCAAGGGAAGTTCGGAAGATAGTTGAAAAATCTGTTCGTGCCCAACATTTGCGCATGGCATCTTTGGATAAAGCTGCTCGTACCGAAAAAATGATCTTTACTTTAACACTCGACGATGTGGATGAGTTCAAGCTGGAAGATTCATTGAAGAAAAAAGGAATTGGTTTCGGAGGTTCTTAATTTATTTGGACTGCTATCCGTAACAAAAAAAATTATATATTTAAAATATGAGACCTTATCTCCTCATTCTTTCCTTTATTTTTCTCAGTATTTCATTTTCTTCAGCACAAAAACCTGAATGTAAAAAATGGAAAAACGGCGAATTTTATATGCTTACCAAGGAAGGCGATCGAATAGAAATTGTTAGGCAAGGCAATAAACAGGTGGAATATGACGTAAAAACAGGAACCAAAATGCCGTTAAAGGTAAAATGGCTCAATACTTGCACCTATCAACTTCTTCCCTGGAAAAAGACCAAAGGCGATAACCTGATCATTACCGTTACTATTGTTGAAACCCATGAAAATTATTGCATGATCGATGTGAAATCAAATTTGTTCGACATGAATATGCGTGAACCTTTTTACAGAAAAGTAAAATAATTTTTTGCTAGTAGCATCCCAATGCCTGCAACAACGATCCGCTTCCTGTGATCGAAAAATTAAGGGTAGGAGATCCCACATATTGGATCTGCCCACTTCCCGAAATTTGAGCATTCAATTTACCCAAAGGTTGGGTAGACAAGATTCCGGACCCCAGCATAAAAGCATTCACGGTGTCTGCTTCCATGGCGCATAAACGTGTAAGTCCTGACCCCGCTGAATAGGCATTTAAATAAGTGGCATCTCCAAACAAAGAAATGGTACCTGATCCGTTGTTCGTTACTTCCAACAGGTTGGAGGTGATGGAATCATTTGCCACAATACTTCCGTTGCTGCTCAATTTAATGGAGGAATAATTTGGGGCCGTTACATATACTACTATATTATTTTGATCAAATACATAATCAGGAGCCACCCCGATAGTAATTTTATTGGATCCCTTTTCAATTTCAACATGAGGAACGAGGTTTTCATAGCCTTGTATGGTAACTGCGTAGGTGGGTTCCTCTATAAGATATACTGTAAAGTCACTGTTAAGCTCTACTTCTGAAAATGGGTCTGAAGTGAGGGTATCGGTTACTTCTATGATATCTCCTTTGCCTACAACCAGGTTATGACAACTACTCAGCAGCGGAACGAAAAGTAATAAGAGCCAGATAGTTTTGATGTTGAAAATTGATTTCATACTCAAATATAAGGAAAATAACCAATACACCCTGGTTTGGGCTACGTAAAAATACGTAGCCTTTTGCGTAAAACTGGTAAATACGAGGGGGGAGGAGATCCGCTAAATTTGCATAACAAAAATATCAGAAATATGAAACATGTACTCTTTATCTTCAATTTGATCTCCAGGTTCTTTAACAGGATCATCAAAAGTTTCACTTCTGATTTTATATTAGGTACTCCTGCAGTGGATTGCCTCCCTTTACCCGATGATGGGTTAGATCTTTTTCCTCATGTACAATCGCCTTATTAGTTCATTATAGCTTCTGAGGATTCTCAGCATAGCTTTTAACTACGAGTCCGCAATTTTTGCAGATGACCATCACCTTGGTAGTAGCTCTTGAATAAGCTTCCATTCCCAACACCGATGTTTTTTTATGAATGGCCCCTTCGCTGGCTGTATAACCTAGCACCATTTCTTTTCCACCACAATCAGAGCAAACTGTTTTGGATTTAATATCATTAAAGTTTTGAGGCATACCTGAATTTATTACCAAACCAATTTCTTCACATATTCTTTTTGAATACCGATCACTCTTACCACATAGATACCGGATGATAACTCTAGTGTAATAATATTGGAATTGAAAGGTTCCTGGTAAACTACTTTGCCCAAGGCATCATATACGAACACTTGTTGGGCTTCGTCTCCCCCTAACTGGATATACAATTGCCCTTGTTGGTTATAAATAGAATAAGAGGTGTTTTCTTCTTCCAAACCTGTATCTACTACGATATAAGTATCAGAACTTGAACAACCATTCGCATTGGTCACCACTACATCATAAGTTCCGTTAGCAGTAGCTGTATAACTTGAGCTCGTGGCTCCACCAATTGGATTTGAATTGAAGTACCATTGATAGGTAGTATAGATAGCACTTACCGAAAGTTGGCTTCCGGTTTGGATAATGGTAGGAACAACAGGAAGGGATAAAGTATCCAGGGTTACTTCTTCGCTTCTGAAAACACAACCGGTGATATCAGTTATTTCCACCCAATAATTGCCGGCAGCTGTTGCATTGATCGACTGAGTTAGTGCAGAGGTACTCCATAAGTAGGCAGGTGCTCCTGCAGGAGTGGCAGTAAATGTTACATTGGAACCTAAACATACGGTAGTATCGCCTGGATTAATAAAAGCATAAGGAATATTACTCAAGTAAATACTGTCACCCACCCCAAATGTTCCAATATTAGGAATACCTGCATAGGAAACAATGTTCGGATCAATGCTGCTCACATTGGTAGGGCAATTGTCTAATTCAACATAATTCGAACCATTGTGCCGAATGCCTACAGCATAAGGTTGTACAAAATCGACCGCATTTTTTGTATCATTCCATTGCATGGTGATATTGATCAGGTTTCCACCAGCCACTATATCATTCACCGAATAGCTCATCAAGCCCACATGTGTGGTAAGAGGAATTCCGGTTGAAGTTCCATCATCCGGCAATAAATCCCAGGCTTGTACCCTAAACGTATCGGCAGTCCCCATTTCGGTGAGGGTTACCGGAAAATATTCGGGATCAAATCCTACATGAAATGTAAATGGGCTGGTATCTAGTTTTCTTTGAATATATCCTGAGCCGTTGGTTTGCAAATAGCCCATGAGGTTGCCGGTATGGAATGAATTATCCGCCAGGTAAACATTTTGGTCTTGCAGGTAAATAATCCCACTGGCCATGTCCAGGGTATCATTTACCCATATTGGATCCGTGAGTAGGACATCTGCACTGTTGGTAACCCTTAGGTTATTCATATTGGCCGAGCTTCCTCCCATGTTCTGTGGGTTGTCTCCATTCATTACCATGAACCCATCTCCATCGATGGATTGATTGATCACGGCATCTCCCTTGATTTCTATGGAAGCTCCTGTATTGATCTGTACAGTGCTCTCTGTATAAAAATATCCTTGTGCTGTGAGTATAAAAGGAGTGAATATGAAAAAAATACTAATAAGAGGTCTTAACATACACTTTCTGGATTCCTTATAAGTTTTAAATTTACAAAAAAATCCAATTAATTGAGAAAAATAACCATATTTTTTTTCCTGACCTGTTTCCTGACCAGCTGCGGATTCTATAAAGACCGTTTCAAAGGCAATGTGGAGATCAACGATAGTGCCGAGGTATATGTTTGTTTGCCTACCCAGGCCCCTATCGATACGCTCCTGGTTCGCATTAAAAATACCGGAACTCTCAAAGACATGGCTTCTTTTGAAAAGACGGCTAGAAAGGGTGACCTGGCTAAAAAATATAAGCCCGGCCGCTACCAACTGAAAAACGGAATGACCAACCATGAGCTGGTACAATTATTTAAAAGTGGGAAACAAACCCCAGTAAAAGTTACTTTTCATTACGCCCGGACAGTTAATCACCTTGCTGGTAAGTTGAACCGGAAATTGGAGGCTGATTCCATTGGGTTGGTCAAATTCTGGAATGACCATACAAAAATGAAAGAACTATATGGCATAGAACCACCCCAGATCCCTATGCTATTTTTACCCAATACCTATGAGTTTTATTGGAATACGGATGCCCGAGAGTTTACGGATAAAATGTTCAAGGAGTATGAAAAATTCTGGAACGATGAGCGAAAAGCGAAAGCAGAAAAACTGGGACTAACACCGGCCCAAGTGGTTACTTTAGCCTCCATCGTTCAAAGTGAGCAAACAAAATATAAAGAGGAGTGGCCTATAATTGCCAAACTCTATTTGAACAGATTGAAAACAGGAATGTTCTTACAAGCAGACCCAACAGTGATTTATGCGATCGGAGATTTTACGATCACCCGTGTGTTGGAACGACATTTGGCTTTTGAGTCGCCGTACAATACATATTTACATACAGGACTACCTCCCGGACCAATCATGATCACCGAAGGGGAATGTATAGATGCAGTTTTGAACCCAGATGATAACGATTTTATTTATATGTGTGCCAAGGAGGATTTTTCCGGACGGCATAATTTCACCGCCTCGTATGCGGAGCATAATAGAAATGCTGCAAAATACAGAACGGCCTTATCTAGATGGGAAAGGGAACATTAAGTTAGATGTTAGATGTCGGAGACATCTGATATCTGTACTCTGGCATCTGAATTAGTTAGAACTTAACCGATACCAAATTCCCTGTTTTCAGATCAAATATTCTAATAGCATCTGCACTTGCAAAGGAAGGCGATTTATCCTGATCAACCACCCCGCAAACAATTAGATAACTATCCGTAGCTAAAGCAAAACTCACTTTAAAACTCATGGCTGCGTTCGTCTGCCAAAGCTGTTTTCCGTTGATATCCACCCTGCTCACCAATAGCTTGCCTTTATTTCCAATAATATCCCTGCTGAAAATAATAAAGCCGTCTGGATTTTTTGCTTTATAGGTCAGAGCGGTTTTAAAATCGATCATGATTCCACCTTGCAGATATCTTTCTTTGAATCCTTCCGTCTTTGTTACCTTTAGTCGGTCCCAATTGGAGGAAGCTTTTTTGTTTTCTTGTAATGTCATTTTATATAAGGTTACCTTATCAGATTCCGATCCAACGGAAGAAGGATTGGAGGGATCGAAATTTTCATCGTTGGGTTCCTCTTTGGTGAGTACGAAACCAAAGCCTCGAAGCGTATCCTTGGTGGTGGCCCAATCACTGATGTCATTGGCAAAGAAATCATCAAAGCCTTCCATTTTTCTTAATCGATCCATTTGGGCATTGAATATATCTCTCGAATTTTGTTCTAATCTCTGCAGTGAATCCCGAATAGCATATAACCCAGTTCGTTCTTCATTCAGCTTTTCATAATTGGCTCGGTCTTGTCTGTATAGCTCATTCAGAGAATCCATTCTCATTTCCAGGGCCTCCTGTTGTGCTTTGATACCCTTACTGAATTCATCAAAGCTACCTTCCCTTTCATCTATCAATTCGGCATCAAGGTCGTCTAGCATGATCTTGTATTTATCCCCGTCTTGTGCAGTAACAGTAATATAGCCTAAGTTCACATGGGCATCGTAATATTGGTTTTCGGCTGGCATTTTACCTTTGAGTTCCGGATTTTTATTTTCGATATCCTCTAGCTTCACTACTTGCTCCAGCGAATTCATATCATAAGCCCTGAGATAATTGGCAAAAACCCACAAACGGTCTTTATAACCTCCAAAACATTGCATGCCGCCATTTTTGATCCTTCTCTGATTCATTAACTTTTTCTTTTGAACCATTTTTCCGGTAGCCAGGTCGATTTTTTCCAGGTAATAGGTGGTTGTATAAGACTTGTGAACGATGCCGTTTTTATTTGAATAGCTATTGGTTTTGCTATAAGATTTTACGATCACCATCGTTTTTTGGTCATCAGTAATTCCTGGCCAACCCATCATACCATAAGTATCCCATTGGGATAAACAGCTTCTGATCAAAAATATAAATCCAATAACGATTCCTCCGATGATTACCATTCCCCAAAGGGCGGTACGAAGTCCGCAACCAACTGCTTTTTTCTGGTCCATGATGTAGGTGATTAGTAGGGTAAATATAATAATTTAGGATTCAGGAATAAGGGTTTAGGATTTTTCCAGGTTACTTATTACTCTAAATATGGCTTACGTATTCTTAAGTTCCAATAAATTGTACTCGCCAAAAAGAGGGGCTAAAATTTAAGCATTCACCACTCCACGGCTGATCACGATCCTTTGCACCTCACTGGTACCTTCGTAGATCTGGGTGATTTTTGCATCACGCATTAACCGTTCAACATGGTATTCCTTTACATATCCATACCCCCCATGCACCTGAACTGCTTCGGTAGTAACCCACATGGCGGTTTCACTTGCGAATAGTTTGGCCATAGAACTGGCATGGTCGAAATTCATACCCTGGTCTTTTAACCAGGCAGATTTATAGATCAACAACCGCGCAGCTTCAATCCTGGTAGCCATATCTGCTAACTTAAATGCGACAGCCTGATGTTCTGAGATCGGCTTGCCAAATGCTTTACGCTCTTTACTGTATTGTAAGGCCAGCTCATAAGCTCCCTGGGCAATACCCAAGGCTTGTGCAGCAATACCTATGCGCCCTCCAGCCAATGTTTTCATCGCAAATTTAAAACCAAAGCCATCTTCACCAACACGGTTTTCTTTTGGGACTTTTACGTCTGTAAATTGTAAAGAACAGGTATCACTGGCACGGATCCCCATTTTATTTTCTTTTGGGCCTTTAACAAATCCCGGCATTCCCTCTTCAACGATCAAACAGTTGATCCCCTTATGCCCTTTGGAAGCATCCGTTTGGGCAATCACTAAATAATATTTGGCATTCACCCCGTTGGTGATCCAGTTTTTGGTACCGTTTAACAGGTAGTGGTCTCCTTTATCAATAGCAGTGGTCCTTTGTGAGGTAGCGTCGCTACCCGCCTCGGGTTCTGACAAGCAGAAGGCGCCAATACATTCACCGCTGGCCAATGGTTTTAAATATTTTTGTTTTTGCTCTTCGGTTCCGAATGCATCAAGTCCATAACAAACCAGTGAATTATTTACCGAAACCACCACGGAGGCGGCAGCTTCTATTTTTGATAGCTCTTCCATCACCAATACATAGGAAAGTGAATCCATACCGGCTCCTCCGTATTTTGGATCTATCATCATTCCCATGAAACCCAGTTCCCCGAGTTTTTTGACCTGTTCGTAGGGAAAGATCATTTTATCATCGCGTTCAAGAACTCCAGGCAATAATTGTTCACGGGCAAAATCCCTGGCAGCTTGCTGGATCATTTTATGCTCTTCCGAGAGTTCGAAGTACATAGTGGTGAGTTTATCGGTTTAAATTTTTTGTTTACTTTAGGAGCACCATTTGTTTTAAATATATGCAGGTGCATCGTAATAGCGGGCTAAGATATATGTTTTATCCAAGGAAAGAAAATGAAGATTTATAAAGTTTTAGGGGTCATGAGTGGGACTTCCCTGGATGGGTTGGATATAGCTTATTGTGAGCTTGTTATGGATAAAAAATGGAATTATAAAATACTGGCCTACACCACCATTCCTTATTCTGAAAAAAGAGAAAAAATACTTAAAAATGCTGCTTTCTTATCTGCCGAAGAACTAAGAGCCCTCGACGCTAAGTATGGAAAATATATCGGAGAGGAATGCAAAAAATTTATTGCCCAACATCAAATACAACCCGATCTTATCTGTTCGCACGGCCATACTGTTTTTCATCAGCCTCAGAAAGAATTTACCTTACAGGTGGGTAATGGATCTTATATTTATGCCGAAACCGGTCTACCGGTTATATGCGATTTCAGGACCCAGGATGTAGCTTTAGGCGGACAAGGTGCTCCACTCGTGCCGATCGGAGATGAATTATTGTTTTCAACTTTTGATGCATGCCTCAATCTGGGAGGTTTTGCTAATATTTCTGCGCAAGAAAATGGAAATAGGATTGCCTGGGATATTTGTGCTGTGAATACCGTGCTGAACCATTATGCCGGAAAAACAGGATTGAAATTTGATGAAGGAGGTAAAATGGCTAAGGCCGGAAGTTTTTTTGCAAAACTGTTTCAGGACCTTCAACAAATGAACTATTATACCCAGCTCCCTCCCAAATCTCTTGGAATGGAATGGGTGAATAGCGAATTGATGCATTTATTGGAAAAATACCCATTGTCGGTCGAGGATCTATTGCATACCTATACAAGGCATATTGCCTGCCAAGTTGGAAAGGCCATTGACGAAGCTGGAGCTAAAAAAGTTTTGATCACTGGTGGAGGGGTCTATAACGATTTCCTACTCGAGAAAATTAAAGAAGAGACCGATGCCATTGTTACCGTTCCTGATGATGCAACGATACAATACAAGGAGGCCCTGATCTTTGCCCTGTTGGGTGTTTTGAAATATAGAAAGGAAATCAATGTGCTTAGATCTGTTACAGGAGCCAGGGAAGACCATAGCAGCGGAGTTATTTATGGACAAGTATAACATTCTGTAAAAATTAGCTGGAATAAAAAACGGATATTTGACCTATGAAAAAAACATTCACCCTTTTCATTCTTTTTCAGTGTTCGTTTATTTTTTCACAAAAAACATGGGAGCATTATATGCTCATGACCAATGATAGCTTAAGGGCTAACCCCATTTATGCCGAAACTGTGCTGGATGCAGTGGTGCCTGTTGTGAAGGATACTGTTTTCTGGCCGGAAACCCAACGACTCAGGATAGTTTTTGGAGATGTATTGGAAGGATTGTTGGGTTTGAGATGGGAAGCTATTCATTTGAAACGAACCAAACTAGTAGGACAATCTTGTAAAGAAATTGATCCTTATGACGGTCCTTTCACTCGGGAATACGATATAAATTTTTTCATCGTTCCCCATTTACCCAATTATGTAGATTCGGTGGCGAATTGGTGGGACAGGGCCGGCAAAGAAGGACGTGACCTCTTTCATTCCATCAGGTCCGACAGAAATATTGAGATCCCAGATAAATTAAAAATGGGTGAGAACTGGTATTTATATGTGGAATGCGAAAATACCCCCATCAAATCAAAAAGGGAATTAATGGATTCGGTGTTCTTTCCATGCAAGAAAAATGAACCAGGCCTCTTGGAACATAAAAATTTCGGATTTATTTATACCTGTATTGGACTGTATGGTCCTGCAGTAATGGATTGCAACCATAGTTGCAAACCGGAGATCCATCCGTATGAATGGTTATGGTGGCTCAAACCCGACTCAACGCATTCCACCAGAAAAGAATGGTATATAGGATTGCACCGCGATTGGAGTGGAAGATTCCGTGATTGGAGCACAAGCCCAAGGATCGGAAAGATCAAAATCCCTTTTTTATTCAGATCAGATGCTAATATAAAAATGCAAATAGATCTGTTAGCTTATGATGAGCTGGTTACCTCTAAATATGAATCGTATTTTGAGGATTCCCAATGGCTGCTGAACACTTCTTATTCCATTGATGTATTAAGGCATCAAGTGGAGCTGAATGTAACCGGGGTTCCGGAAAATACGGTGAAGTACAGGATCTACAATGCCGATATTATCCGGATCAATGGAAAAGAATATATCAGGGGCTGGTTGGAACTGGGAGTGGCGGCTAAAAACCTGGCTGAGTTTAGGGTAACCTATGATCCGATGGATTAATATTTCCCACATCTTTTTCTCCACTCCTCTTTATACTTCGCTTTTTCTTCCTCTGTCATTTGAGACCATTTCTGCTTCCAATGACCACCCCATTGGGAGCCTTGACCTTTATTCCATGGCCCGCCACCACGTCGTCCAAAATGTCCAAAAAGGATCCGGCACAATACCAAGAGGCCCAATGCCTGTAAATAGGTAATTTCCTTGATGGATGGAATGATATCAGGAATGATATAATTCCACAGGAGCATCACAGCTAAACTACCCAAAGCAAGAAATGCAATTCCCACAAAAGGGAAGATCCAGAATTTTTTACGGTTCATGGCACACATAGTTATTTATTTAAAAATTCGTTATAAACTTCTTCTAATCTTTTTCGCAAATGTTTGATGGCGTATCCCTTCCGCGAAATAATGGTTTTAATATTTTCTCCCTGCAGATCGGCAATTTCCTGTAGGGTCATTTCTTCTAATTCATTCAGCATAAAAACCTCTTTCTGGTTCTCGGGCAATTCATTTAACGCATCAAATAGAACCTCCCAAAACATTTCCTTTAAGAACTGGTCCTCGGGAGCAAAGTTATCCGCTAAGAGCATTTCCCTGAAATTGATCTCTCCCTCGGCGTTTTCGTAGCTATAATCTTCAATATGGTCGGTTTTCTTTTTCCGGAAATTATCCGTTATCTTATTACGGGCCACCTTGAACAGCCAACCACTTACACTTTCAATGGCTTCGGCTTCGGCTACATTGCTGAACTGGAACCATACATCCTGCAGGATGTCTTCGGCATCTTCATCAGTAGACACACGTCCCCGGATAAAATTCGAAAGCTGCTTGCCGTAATTTTTGACCGCCTGGATGAGTCTGGGTTTTTGTTCTGCCGTAATTTCCTTCATGAAGTTTGGTGATTAGTGATCGGTGATTGGCAATCCGGAAAATCATCTCTCTGTTTTCCGAATCCCCAATTACTAATTACCAGTTACTAATATAAGACGAACGAAGTTAGGGTTTACTTTAAATAGGACCGATTTTTTTCGGTTTATTAGCAAAAGCCCCGGTGCATGAGGTCAGCCTAATAAGCCACCGCAAACAACACCCTTTGAGAAGAAGGTTTACCTGTAAGGATACATTTACCTTCCTCCTTTGGATTATTAAGTGGGATGCAGCGAATGGTTGCTTTGGTCTCTTCCTTGATCTTTTCTTCGGTTTCCGGAGTACCATCCCAATGGGCAGATACAAACCCACCTTTTTCAATGGCTGCTTTAAACTCATCATAGGTATTCACCTGGTGAATATGGGTATCCCTGAAATTTTTTGCCTTGTTGAATAGACCAGTCTGGATTTCTTCTAATAATTGCTGAATATGTGTAGAAATCCCATCGGCTGACATCACCTCTTTGGTTTTGGTATCTCTGCGGGCTAACTCCACATTGTTATTGGCCAGGTCACGTGGACCGATCGCCAAACGAATGGGGACTCCTTTGAATTCATATTCGGCAAATTTCCAACCCGGTTTGTACTTATCATCATCGTCCACTTTTACACGGATACCTAATTTCTTCAGTTCAGCTGCTATTTCTTTTGCTTTCCCTACAGTTGCAGAAAACTCGTCATCGTTTTTATAGATGGGAACGATCACCACCTGAATGGGTGCTAATTTTGGAGGGAGCACCAATCCCTGATCATCACTGTGACACATCACCAAAGCCCCCATCAATCGGGTACTTACCCCCCATGAAGTAGCCCAGACAAATTCCTGCTTGTTTTCTTTGGTTACGTATTTTACTTCGAACGCTTTTGCGAAATTTTGTCCGAGGAAATGTGAGGTTCCAGCCTGCAATGCTTTTCCGTCCTGCATCAATGCTTCAATGCAATAAGTTTCCAAAGCACCTGCAAATCTTTCATTCGGTGTTTTTACACCTTTGATCACCGGAATTGCCAATGTCTCTTCGGCAAATTCGGCATATACATTCAGCATTTTTTCAGTTTCTTCAATAGCTTCCTCTGCAGTGGCATGAGCTGTATGTCCTTCCTGCCACAAAAATTCGGCAGTTCTTAAAAATAACCGGGTGCGCATTTCCCAACGAACTACATTGGCCCATTGGTTAATGAGGATGGGAAGGTCTCTATAACTTTGGATCCAACCTTTATAAGTATTCCAGATCACCGCTTCTGAAGTAGGACGCACGATGAGCTCTTCCTCCAGTTTGGCCTCAGGATCTACCATGAGCTTTCCCGGATTATCAGGATCCGATTTCAATCTATAGTGGGTAACTACTGCACATTCCTTAGCAAAGCCTTCGGCATGTCCTTCTTCTTTTTCTAAAAAATTACGGGGTACAAAAAGCGGGAAATAGGCATTTTCATGGCCGGTTTCTTTGAACATGGTGTCCAGTTTCTGCTGCATTCTTTCCCAAATCGAGTATCCGTATGGCTTGATCACCATACAACCTCTAACGGCCGAATGCTCTGCCAATCCGGCCTTTAATACAAGCTCATTATACCATTGGCTATAATCTTCGCTTCTAGATGTTAATTTTTCCACTGAAATAAGGTGTTTGGTACAAAATTTGACATTATTTATACGGCTGCAAATGTAACAATAAGTATCTTAGTGCAGTTAAATTGAGGGATTAAACTCGTGAAATGAAAAACAGGATTTGGGTAGTTGGTGTTTTGCTGCTTTTTTTAGCCAGTTGTCAGTCCAGCAGATTTATGCAGGATGATCTGTATTTTACCGATATGGATGCCAAGAGAGAGGTGAGGGAAAACCTCAATAATTCAACCACCAACAGTACAAATGCGAATTCAGACGAAGAGGTAAAAAGTAATTTTAAACTCAACAAAGACAACAGCGATATTTTAATTACCAATACCTATTATACCGACAAAGATTTTACTTACGACGATTATTATGATTATTCTTATTCTTCCAGGATAAGGAGGTTCCAGCGCCCTAACAGTACCTGGGGATATTACGATCCTTACTTTACCAACTACTATTGGTATAATAATTCAAATCCATCTTATTTCGGGAATTCGGTATATGCTACCTATACCTGGTGGGGACCTAATTTTGGGAATAATTATAGCGACTATTATTGGGGTAACAACTATTATGGATATGGTTCATGGGGAAATGGATGGTATGGAAATAACTGGTGTAATCCCTGGCAGAACAATATGTATGGGAATAACTGGTGGAATCCTTACAACCCATATGCCTGTAATGGATGGAACAATTCCTGTTATGGTAATAACGGATACTGGAATGGGTTCGGAAGTATTTCCTATGGCAATATGTACTATAATAGCTATGACAATAACTGCTACGTATGGAGGGCGAACCATGCCAATGCACCAGCTACCTCTGGCCCTACGAATTTTTCAATTTTGATGCAAAACAATGGCATCAGTCATGATGTTGTTCAGCGTCCTGCGATTAATTATACTGCCATTCGCGAATCGTATCAATCAAGTATCGATAACAAGAACAATAACTCAACCAATGCCAATACGGTAACGGATAATAAAGAAAACAACCCGGTGGTAACCGACAACACCAATAATGGTGCGGTGGTATCAGGGAATAAAAACAATTCCCCTACCAACAACAATACCATTGTTATTACCAATTACGATAACAACGACAATAGTAATAAGTATAACAATGCAAATTCAGGCACCACCAATTCCGGGAATAATTCAAATGCAAACACCAATACCAACAGAAGGTGGGATAACTATAATTCAGACGTAAATATTTCACCCAACACGAATAACAATAATAGCAACTGGAGCAGAAGCGGCGTTTTTTCTGAAGGCAGTAGGAACAACAACTATGAATATAAAGGCTCCACCATGCCCAATACAAATCCGGATCGTAAAGTAAATACTACTCCAAACAATGCGGGAACTCAACGAGGTAAGAGCCCTAATTGATAATGAAGCAGCCCAAGAGAGAGAAGAAAAACATTTTTAAAAACACCGCAGCATCTCTTGTGGTGTTTCTTTTGTTTATACCATTTTCATTTTCGCAACAATACGCTTTTGATGCATTGAAGTATTCATTTCTTTATAAAAGTGGCACTGCCCGTTACATAGGCATGGGAGGTGCTATGGGGGCTTTGGGATCAGATATTAGTTGCATTGGAAATAATCCTGCCGGTTTAGGATTTATCCGAAACACGGAGTTCAGCGTTTCTCCTTCTATGTTTTTTAATTTTACCGAGGCCAACTTCGAATCCGTTAAATATACCGAAGATAAATTTGTTTTCAACTTCGGAAATATAGGGGCTGTATATTCCAGAAGGTACAACAAGGATAAAACAACAGGCATTCAATTCTTAAACGTTGGATTGGCTTATCAGCGGACCAATAATTTTAACAACAACGTATTTTTTAACGGAACGGATACTACTTTTTCTATTGCGCAAAGATTTACAGATGCAGCACAAGGTTATACACCCAATGTGCTTGCAGCCGATTTTGAAAGATTGGCGTACAACACTTTTCTGATCGATACTATTGGGAATAACAGTACCTATGAAAACCTGGGGCTATTGAATTCTGATGAGAAAGGATTTTCCAGGCAGAATTTAAATGGAGGTTCTACTGGCGATATTTTGCTATCGGGAGCATTGAATTATGCCAACAAATTATATGTAGGTGCTTCATTCGGAATCTCTTTTTTGAATTATAAAAGAGAAAATAATTATACCGAAACGGACATCAATAATTTAAGTGCCCGGTTCCATACCCTCAATTTTAAGGAAGTGATCGACGCCTCGGGACTAGGGGTAAATGTAAAAGTGGGGATCATTTATAAACCATTGGATTGGTTCAGGGTGGGGTTTGCCTTCCATACGCCTACCTGGTACGGTATTTCGGAGGACAGTTATGCTGAGTTAAGCACATCGCTCAATACTGGGCAATATATTTCTAGGTCAGCCACCCAACTTTTTGATTATAATTTGACCACTCCATGGCGCATGCAAGGGTCAGTAGGATTTTTAACTTTCAAAAAACTGGCCATTGGGATAGATTATGAATTTGCGGATTATTCAAATATGAATTTAAGGCCCAGCAGCAACCAATTTGTGATAGAGAACAATTATATCGATACTGCATTTTCGGCCTCCCATATTATCAGGATAGGTGCCGAATTAAAACTAGACCCTTTTAAGCTCCGGGCAGGATATAATTTTCAATCAGATCCTTTTAAGAAAACACCTTTACTCACCAACGCTTTGCATAATATTTCGATAGGTGCCGGTTTTAAAATGGTGATTGGTAAAAATAAAAAACGTGAAAGGTATTTGGTGTTCGATCTTACCTATTTAGTTACGTTAACCAGTGGCCAGATCTCGGCCAATAATTATGCAGCTATATTGCGTTATGCGCAACTACAAACCGGCATGCACCATATCTTGGGTACCGTTGGATTTCAGTTTTAAGAAAACTATCGGCGAGGATAAGTAAAAATTAGGGCTTATCATTCTTGATAATATCCACATACACCGGCAAATGATCGCTGTATCCCCCAATATATTTCGGACCAGCATAGGTTCTATAAGGTCGATCACCTAAATATTTTGTATCAGGTTCAATCAACCAGGAGGCTTTAAAAATAGAAGGAGATGACATGATCAAACTATTTTTTTTATCGAGCAATGGGTACGATAAAATGATCTGGTCGAGGCAATGCCAATGTTCCTGGAATTTTTCGGTCCCTATTTCTTTTTTATAATAGCTGTACATTCCATTATATAGATCCGTTTTTTTCGCAGGAATAGAATCACCTTTTGCACCTAGGGCTTCATAAACACTTTTATCACCCGGTTCATCATTCAGATCACCCATGATCACAATATTTGCATTCGCATTTAACTGAAAAATAGAATCTACATGCATGCGCAAAGTAGTGGCGGCTATGATCCTTCTTGGCTCAGACTTTGCCTGACCACCTGAACGCGATGGCCAATGGTTAATGAAAATATGAACGGTATCTTTTTTAAATACTTTACCACATACATATAAAATATCTCTGGTGGTTGAACTGCTGTCTTGTGTAATATCCACTCTTATTGCTTTAAAGGAAATAAGTTTAAAGAGTTTGGGGTGGTAGATGAGTCCCACATCAATTCCTCTTTTATCGGGTGAATCCTGGTGGACGATTTCATATTGATGTTTGACAAAAGGAGTTTTGGAAACCAGATCGTATAAAACGGATCTGTTTTCTACTTCGCAAAAACCCATTACGGCTGGTGGGTCCCATTCACCCATAGCGGTGAGAGTTTTATAAATATGGTCCAGTTTTTCCAGGTACCTGCCAAAACTCCATCCTTTTGTTCCAGCCGGAGTAAATTCATCATCATTGGTAACAGGATCGTTGATAGTATCAAATAAATTTTCCACATTGTAAAAACCCATACGGATCTTATCAGGATTTTGGGCAAAACCAGTTAGGTTAAAATTACCTGTTATGCAGAGAATTATAACAGATATAAGATGATACATTCTAAACTTCATGGGATAAAGTTACAATTTAATCGTTGATTTTGAAGATGCTAAAATGATTTAGCATAATTCGCAGAACCAGCTTAGGACGCTAGCCCTAGAATCGTATCTTTGCGTTTTAAAATTCAATACCTTTTCATGAAGAAAGTTTTACTCTCCGTTATTATTTTGTTGACAGCTTCATGGGTGCATGCCCAATTGATTGCAGTTGAAAACCCATATCAATCGTCTTTTAACCAGGCCTATCAGCAATATCCCACTATTCCAAAGGGAGTTTTGGAGGCCATTTCTTTCCAACAGACCAGGATGACCCATTTAACCGAAGATCTCCCCACCTCTTGTACAGGCATGCCTCAATACCTGGGAGTAATGGGTTTGATCGACAACGGGAAAGGATATTTTAACGAAAACTTAAAATACATTGCAGCACTTTCGGGCAAAGAAACGCAGGTGCTCAAGCAAAATCCTCATGAGGAGATCATGGCTTTTGCGCTGAGTTACGACCATGTTTTATATGCAAATAATGCTTCGTCCTCTCCAATTGAAGGAAAATTGAAGCTCCTCCATTCATTAACCGAAATCCCTTTGTATTTGAATATTCAAGGGAATAATTATGCATTCGATACTTATCTATATGGATTGATACAATTTTTAAATGATCCCTCCATGCAATCCTATTATGGATTTCCTAATTACAGCATAGATGGAAGGGAATTTTTCGGAGAGGAAAAATGGAATGTATTATCAGCAGGTCGTATTTATGTTCATCCAGATCATATCGAAAACGAATCTCATGATACTTATGTTGCAGAGCCAATTTCTACAGGTGATAACAGAACGGCAGATTATGGTCCGGCTTTGTGGAATGCTGCGGCTTCCTGTAATTATAGTTCGAGGAACGGTACGCTGGTTAGCGCTGTTACTGTGCATACGGTACAAGGAAGTTATGCGGGATGCATTTCCTGGTTCCAGAATTGTGCAGCTTCTGTAAGTTGTCATTATGTGATGCGTTCATCCGATGGACAGGTTACGCAACAAGTACTGGAATCTAACAAAGCATGGCATGTGGGAACAGAGAATCCATATACTGTGGGAATAGAACATGAAGGCTTCGTGAATAATCCAGCATGGTATACCACAGCTATGTATAATTCTTCCTCCGCATTAACGATTGATATTGCGGATGATTATGGAATTAATAAGATCCGTACTGGTTGGTGGCCATGGCTATCGTCTGTTGAATATGCAGATGATGGAATTCCGGGTAGCTGTGTTCGCATCAAAGGCCATATGCATTATCCTAATCAAAATCATAATGACCCAGGAGTGAATTGGGATTGGAACCGGTATTTTAAATTGATCCATCCAACTCCGGCAGCTAATGTAATAACTGCAGCCAGTGGAAATTTTTATGATAGTGGAGGAAGTGGTTCCAATTATACAGATGATGAAAGGACTATCACCACTATTGCACCTCCAGGTGCAACCAATGTTACGGTAACCTTCAATAGTTTTAACCTGGAAAATACATGGGATTATTTATATATATATGATGGAGATGATATTTATGATCCTTTGATCGGTTATTATACTGGAACCAATAACCCCGGAACAGTTACTTCATCCGGTGGTACACTTACTTTCGAATTCCGCTCGGATTGTGCATCCGTTGCCGCAGGTTGGCAGGCCGTATATAGTAGCAACGCTGCTCCTAACAATGGTGACTCAATACCTCCGGTGAGTTCTTTGACCATCAATTCCATTTGGCAGACAATGGATTTTCCCGTTCAGTTTACAGATGCAGACGAAGTGGGTGGAAGCGGACTTCAAAAATCATATTACCATGTTTCTTATTTTGATGGGAACAGTTATTATGCCAATACAAGTCGTGGATTTTTAAGGGATGAATTTGATGTGCTGCCGTTACATCCACAATGGTCGGTAGCAGCCGGTTTATGGACATTGAACAGCGGAACCATTGAACAAACGGATGAAACATCCAGCAATACCAATATGTATGCTTCCCTTAAGCAGGACCTTTCGAATGTATATGTATATGAATTTTCCGCTGCCATTGGTGGCATAGGTTCGAACAGAAGAGCAGGTTTTCATTTCTTTTGCGACAGTGCACAACTCACCAACCGGGGTAATTCGTATTTTGTTTGGTTCAGACTGGATCAGCAATCGCTTGAATTTTATAAGGTGGTAAATGATGTATTTAGTTTGGAGCACACCGAAAATATTTCGATCACTGCTGATCAATGGTATAATTATAAGGTAATATACGATAGGATCAGTGGTAATATGAAGGTATACCGGGATAACCTGATGCTGGGAGAATGGACCGATCCTGCTCCTTACAATACCGGAAAGTATGTTTCATTTAGAAGTGGTAATGCCACATTAAAAGTGAACAACATTAAAGTGTACCGCTCCAGGTATTCAAATTTGCCCGCCAATGTAACCGTGGGGAATTGTGCAGGTTGCGACCTACCACATCAAAATCCTTCACCTTCAACACCCGCCGGTTTTGTATATACTTTTAGTACTGACAGTGCCGGAAATCTTTCACCTGTAGTAAATGAAGTGGTGAACGTAGATTGGACAGCACCGGACCCACTTTATTATGTAAATGATATCAGCATTTTTGATGAGGATACCATCACCAGTTCTAACCTGGCGGGAGGTAATTGGAATATTGCTGCGGATACCAATTCGGCGATCAGTCGGTACTTGTATTGTATAGGGACCACCCCTGGAGATAGCGATGTGGTGAACTGGTATGACAATTGGTTTTATACAAATTTTTTAGATACCATCAATTTAATACCCAATCAATTGTATTATATAAGTGCCAAATCGGAAAATGGGGCAGGACTCCAAAGTATTTCCACTACTTCTGATGGTTTTATATTTGTGAACCTAAGCAACGAAGACGAAAACCTGCCTGTTATTTCAGTATACCCAAATCCAGCTAATGAATACATATTATTGAATGGTTTGGTTGAAGGGGGGAACTATATCTTTGAATGGATAGATATGAAAGGATCATCCCTCAGCCAGGAAATAAAAACCGTATCTTCAAATCAAATGATGCTACAGGTACCCAGCGGACTTTCGAATGCTATTTATTTATTGAAGATAAGATCAGAGAAAATGACCCATACGCTCCGTGTGGAAGTGATTAGGTAAAAGGGTTTAGATGCCGAATACTCATTATTTTATGCAGTATTCTCACTCAAAATAGCGTTTTGCTCAGAAAATAAATTTGAATTTTATTTTTTTTTAACTTTCTGATATAAACACTATGAAATGGTTTCTTCGGCACCCAATAATAACGAAATACCGTCCTCATTCAAGATCGTTTACCAGGTACCCTTTAAGACTATGTACTTAAATGATGGTACCAGCACTATTATTACTATTTGGAATTCGAATTCAGCAGAGATTTCGGATGACGACTATAAGAGAGATGCGGAAGATACTGTTCAGTTGATCCGAGATTCACATGCACACTATATGATCAGTGATCATCGGGAGAATAAATTCAATATATCACCCGATCTGCAGAAATGGTACTCCAACCTGATCGCCCAGGTATTAGGTAAAAGTAATTTTGAAAAATGTGCAGTGATCATTACTTCTGATTTAAATTTATTGAGTGCCTTGGAGGAGATAAGAGAGAATCTTACTGAGCTTGGTGACGAAGTAAAGATCTCATATAGGTTCTTCGCTGACTACAAGGAAGCAGAAAAGTGGATACACGGCAAAGCCGGATAATTTCTTCATAACCTAAAAACATTGGAGTATGGTTGATCAATATGTTATTCCGCATGAATTTAAACTGGTTTACCAGGTTGACTTTAAAGATGTGTATTTAAATGAGAGATCAAAAACAATATTGATCATCTGGAATTCGAACTCGGCCTATTTATCACCGGAGACCTATAGAGAAGATGTTCTCCATAATATTGAATTATTCAAGGAAAATGGAGCTGTTTATTGGGTAAGTGATTACCGTCAAAATAAATTTAAAATAACCGATGATCTCCAGTACTGGTATGTGAATGAAATTGCAGAAAAACTGGAGGACCTTGGTTTGAGAAAAACGGCCGTTATAATAGATGCTGATTTGAGCATGTTGGGATCGCTAGAAGAAATTTCCGCCCGATTGTTAAAGGAAAGAGGAGTCCATAAAATCCCACATAGATTTTTTCCCACCATCGATGAAGCCTTTAAATGGGTAAATAGATAATTTTTTTGCACCAACGCGGTCTGGCCGGCTCGGCCCTTATCGATTGTCCTATTTTATTATCTTTGCTCTCATAGAATTGAGAAGTATGGAAAAAATGGATATAAAAAAACTCCTAACAGAAATTAAACCTGGTGTTGATGTAAAAGTGGCAGGTTGGGTACGAACTTTTAGAAGCAATAGATTTATCAATATAAACGATGGAAGTACCATCCATAGCATCCAGGCAGTGATCGATTTTGAAAATACCGATCCGGAGATTTTAAAAAGAATTACTACCGGTGCTGCTGTGATTGTTGAAGGCGGTTTGGTAGAATCTCAAGGTAGAGGACAGCAGGTGGAGATCCATGTAAAGAAAATTGAAATTGTAGGCGATGCAGAATCGGATATTACCAAGCCAGATGTATACCCATTGCAACCTAAGGCACATTCACTGGAATATTTAAGAGAGATTGCCCACCTTCGTTTTCGTACCAATACTTTCAGCGCTGTATTCCGCATTCGTCATGCCATGACATTTGCCATGCATAAATTTTTTAACGACCGCGGTTTTTTTAATATTCATACACCCATTATTACCGCAAGTGATGCAGAGGGGGCAGGGGAGATGTTTAGAATAACAACATTGGATCCTATTAATCCACCTAAGAATGAAAAGGGAGAGGTGGATTATACAGAAGATTTTTTTGGTAGGGCGGCTAACCTAACCGTAAGTGGACAATTGGAAGCAGAACTGGCAGCTTTGGCCTTGAGCAAAGTGTATACGTTTGGCCCTACCTTTCGTGCAGAAAATTCCAATACCGCCCGGCACCTTGCCGAATTCTGGATGATAGAACCTGAGGTAGCTTTTGCCGACCTGAATGATAACATGGACCTGGCTGAAGCCAATTTAAAATACCTGATCCAATATGCACTGGATAACTGTGCCGATGATCTGGCCTTTTTAAATCAGCGTGCATTGGACGAAGAAAAAAATAAAAAGAAGGAAGAGCGAAGCGAAATGAGTTTGGTGGAAAGACTGAATTTTGTGGTGAGCAATGATTTTGTACGACTTACTTATACCGAAGCCATCGATATACTTCAAAAAAGTAAACCGGCTAAGGAGAAAAAATTTCAATATGAGGTAAAAGGTTTTGGAACGGATCTGCAAAGCGAGCATGAAAGGTATTTGGTGGAAAAACATTTTAAAAAACCTGTTATTCTAACGGATTACCCCAAAGAGATCAAGGCATTTTATATGCGCCAGAATGAAGATGGAAAAACCGTGAGGGCCATGGATATTTTATTTCCGGGCATTGGTGAAATTGTTGGAGGTTCTCAGCGTGAAGAGCGTTATGACCAATTGTTGCAGCGTATGAATGAAATGCATATCCCCGCTAAAGAATTATGGTGGTACCTAGACACCAGAAAGTTCGGAACCGTTCCTCATGCAGGTTATGGATTGGGATTTGAAAGGCTGCTATTATTTGTAACAGGCATGACCAATGTAAGGGATGTAAGTGCATTCCCGAGAACACCGAAAAGTGCGGAATTTTAGTTATCCGTTATCCGTGTAATCGTTACTCGTTTTTCTTAGATTTTAGATAGTTGATATAGCCATTTAATACTGCCAAATTTCTTTTTATTTTGGATTTGAGCAAATCAAGAGTTTCCGCATCAATATATTCTTCATCAAATGCTATTATTAAATGGTCTATTAGTTCATTTAATGAACCTCTGCTTTGCCTACAATATTGAATATTCTCTTGGTAATGGAACCTGCCAAAACCTTCTGCAATATTATTAGTGACCGATCTAGAGCACCTGATTATTTGGTCGGACAGTCGATATTTCTCATCCGAAGGGAATTTTTTAACCAATTGGCTAACGTCCTTCCGGATTTCGCTTCCTAATTTCCAACAATCCAATTCCTCAAATGAATCCATATTCATTCAATTTATAACGGATAACGGTTACACGAATAACGGTTAACGTTTAATTCAAGAACTGCTTCGCCTGATCCAATAATTGTTTCTCAGCAGGCTGTATTTCATTATCAGCCATGGCAGCTTTCTCCATCATAGTGTATACTTTCTTTTTATCTTCTACCTCATAAGGCCATATCAAAGAAAGTTTTTTCTGCTCTGCCAGGGTTACCCATCCCGCTACCTGTGCTTCGTGATATTTGAATTGTTTGGCGAGTTGTTGCAGGTGATTTTTTTCTTCCTGTTTAAACTCCCCATCGGCAGCCATAATGATCAGGATATTATTGAATGCATAATCACGGATCTTGAATAATTTTTCGGTATCCTCAGGCTGTGCATTGGTGATCATTGGAATATTCAACTGTGCTTTAACCATATTGTATTCCTGCGAATCATATACATTATCCACGATCCATTCGAAGTTCGGGCTGTTCAATGCCTCTCCACAATAGCTACATTTGGTATCAATCGTATCTTCAATAGGTCCGGCGCAATTGGGACATGAATGTGCATATAACTGTCCTTTGGCCGGTGCTGCGTTGGCGGCACGTGTCATTACCATTACCCTGTGCAGCGAAAAAGCAGCATGGTCAAGTAAGGTACCTTTACCATTGTCAATTTTTAATTGTTGTTTGGTGTATTTGATGTTGAAGATGAGATAATCCATAGCATCCTTGGTATATCCGTTCACCAGGTCAACATGGTTCAAGTATAAACGAACATAGGCTTTGCCTGCATCCGCTTTTACCTCGTTTTCCAACCTCTTATAATAAGTATCCGAAGCAAACCGGCGAGCAAGTTCTGCCTTGCCTTTTGTTTTGGCAGTGAGTATTTGTAAAAAGGCATTGCTGGCTTTATCTTCCATCATTTGAATGCTAAAGGAGGGATCCTTTTTATATACTTCCAATAATTTTTTGGCAGCTGCATCCGCTTTTTTAAATCCATTCGCATTATAATCTACCGTTTGCGTGATTTCTGCCAACACCCAATCGTATTCTCCAGAGTTGGTTAATGTACCGCAGCTTTTACATTTGGCCACTTCACCGGCATCATCAGGTAAGTTGTCTCCACATTTCGGGCAATTGGAAGAGAAATAAAGGTCTTTCGCGGCCTCCACATTTTTCTTGCGGATAAAGCTCCAGTATTCAACGAAAGTATCCGAACCTCCCTGGTTGAACTGAGGGTATTTGGCACTTTTATATTCGTCAACGATGGTTGCATGGATGGAAGCATCCACAATTGCATATTCATTTTCCTCGTGGCTGTCAACAACGGTTATATTATGGATCTTGATATCATAGATCATGTTTTTTTGCTCCAGTATATTCATAATGGTGAACTGGGTGGTGAATCTTTGGTACACACCGTCAGAAATAAATTTACGCACTTTGGAAAGGTCCTGGTTCTGCCAACCTTTTTGTATCTGTAAAAAAGCATGTTCTATTTTTGCTTTAATATCACCTGAATTTGCATATTTCAATGGGATCTCTTTCTGGGTGGTTCCTTTGCCTTTCTGGTTATTACCCGTTGGAATATTATTGAAAACGGATTTTTGATTCATTTTGATCTTCTTCTTCCTGCTGAAATAGATAAAGAGTACGATCACAATGGCCAATGCAATAAAATTAAAAGGGAACGGAAGTAATGTGAAAATTAACCAGATAATGGCAAAAAGACCATCACTGTCACCTCCGCCGCCTCCACCACCACCATAACTTCCACCGCCGCCTGCTCGTGCAAAAAGTTCGGGTGAAATAAACACCAAAGCAAGTAATGCTAATATAAATCCGTAAAATAGATGTTTGTTTTTCATATAGTGGTTGATTGCTTTTTTAGTTGAGTTCTCAGATCGCTAATTTAACAGGTTTTTTATTATCATCAATGGCCACAAAGGTAAATTCTCCGGATATAGCTTTTTCACGCTGATCAATATACATTTGTTCGATCCATACATCCACTTTGATCTTCAGAGAGGTTTTACCTATATAGGAGACCCTGCCCACCAGTTCGATGATCGTACCTGCAGGTATGGGCATTTTAAAATCTATCCGATCGGATGATACGGTAACGGTTCTTTGGCGGGTAAACCGGGTGGCGGTAATAAATGCCACTTCATCCATGAGATGCATAGCCGTTCCGCCAAATAATGTGTCATAATGATTGGTGGTATTCGGGAAAACCGCTTTAAAAATGCGGGTTTCTGATTGGTCAATACGCTCTTGCAGCATCTTTTAATAGTTTAGAGCCGTGAAGGTATAAGTTTATGTTGAAAACTTGCTCCCCAAATGGAAAAATTGAAAACCTTCTGCCATCGCCAGTTTATTATCTTTGGAGGGTTTAATTTTGAGGAGAAAGTGGATTATTTAAAGCAGTTGAACAAGCCGCAGGCACTGGCGGTGAAGACAGTAGAGGGGCCGGTGATGATCATTGCCGGAGCGGGCTCTGGTAAAACCAGGGTACTTACCTATCGAATTGCATATTTGATCGAACATGGAGTGGATCCTTTCAACATCCTCGCCCTTACCTTTACCAATAAGGCGGCCAAAGAGATGAAGGAAAGAATTGCGAAAGTGGTGGGTATTACCGAAGCAAGGAATCTTTATATGGGAACGTTTCATTCCGTATTTTCAAAGATCCTTCGGGCGGAATCCGATAAGATCGGTTTCCCCAACAACTTTACTATTTATGATTCCGACGATTCTAAAAACCTGATCAAAACCATTATTATAGAAATGGGTCTGGATGATAAACATTACAAACCCAATATGGTACAAAACCGGATCAGTTCTTCTAAAAATTCTTTGATCAATGCCATTGCTTATAAAATGAATGAGGAGATCCAGATGGACGACCTGGAAGCCAGAAAGCCTAAGCTGGGAGCTATCTACGAAAGATATACCATGCGTTGTTTCAAAGCCAGTGCCATGGATTTCGATGATCTTTTGCTGAAAACATTTGAGCTATTTCAGAAATATCCCGATGTACTTCATAAGTACCAGCATAGGTTTAAATTTGTTTTGGTGGATGAGTTTCAGGATACCAATTTTGCGCAATACTCCATCATCAAACAGCTTTCTGCATTATACCAGAATATTTGTGTGGTGGGTGATGATGCCCAAAGCATTTATGCATTCCGGGGAGCGGATATTACCAATATCCTCAACTTCGAAAAAGATTATTCCGATCTGAAAACATTCAAACTGGAACAGAATTACCGCAGTACCAAAAATATTGTAGCAGCTGCGAATAGTGTGATCGCAAAAAATAAACATCAACTGGATAAATCGGTATGGACGGATAATACGGAAGGTGCTAAGATACAAGTGATCAAAGCAAGTACGGATAATGAAGAAGGGAATTTTATAGCACAATCTATTTTCGGTTATCGAATGAACCATCAGTTGGCCAATCGTGATTTTGCCATCTTGTACAGGACCAACGTTCAATCAAGGGCCTTGGAGGAGGCATTACGTCGGTTAAATATTCCCTACAGGATCTATGGAGGATTGTCGTTTTATCAACGAAGGGAGATCAAAGACCTTTTATCTTACTTTAGGTTATGTGTGAATCATAACGATGAAGAAGCCCTTAAGCGCATCATTAATTATCCAACCCGTGGTATTGGTAAATCAACGTTGGATAAGATCATCATAGGAGCAGCGGAAAATGACATGTCGGTATGGCAGGTGCTGGAGAATATCAAGAAGCTGGATATTAATTTGAGCCCGGCTGTTGCGAAAAAAGTGGATGAATTCAGGCAGATGATCATTGGATTTGAATCCATCGTTCAACAAAAAAGTGCTTTTGATGCAGCCAGCTTTATTGCATCCAGTTGTGGATTGCTGAAGGATCTATATAGCGATAAAACACCCGAAGGAGTGAATCGTTATGAAAACGTGCAGGAATTGTTGAATGGTATCAAGGAATTTACAGAGAACAATAAAGATCATAAGGAAGGAAATGGACTCCCAAGATATATGGAAGATATTGCCTTGTTAACTGATGCCGATAAAGACGAAGACGATGATAAGGACAGGGTTACTTTGATGACCATTCATGCTTCTAAAGGTCTTGAGTTTCCCTATGTTTTTGTAGTGGGACTGGAAGAGAACCTTTTTCCTTCTCAATTAAGTATTAATTCAAGGGAAGAACTGGAAGAAGAAAGAAGGTTGTTTTATGTGGCCATCACCAGGGCGATGACCCAGCTTACTTTTTCCTATGCCCAAACCCGCTTTAAATATGGTAACCTCATTCATTCCGATCCAAGCAGGTTTTTACACGAGGTGGATGAAGCATATCTTGATTTTTCGCAGGCAGGAAATCAGCAAAGGATCTTTCAGGGGAAAAGAATGGAAGCCAGTGGAAATAATTTGAACTCTTATTCGATACCGGCACATTCACAACTAAAAAAACTAAGCATTTCCGGTAAATCCACCAGTATCAAGGGAGATCCCGTGGGTAGTTTTCAAACCGGATTAGAGGTGATACATACCCGATTTGGAAAAGGGAAAATACTTTCTATTGATGGCAATGGAGACAATAAAATGGCCACCATCAAATTCGAAAAGGATGGGGAGAAAAAGCTGTTGTTGAAGTTCGCAAAACTACAAGTAGTGAAAGATTAATGGGCCGATTTGAAAGTTTACTCATTTCATGAGCTAAAATAATTCAAAAAAATCATCATCTGCATGCAGAACGCTTATGTTATCTGCATGCATAATGGTTCACAACGCCATAATAAAAACTGATCGTTTAGGCTTCTCATTGTTAGGTCATTAGAATTGCATAAAAATGAAATGCCTTATTTCGTTTCAATTACCTATATTAATTTAGCAAATTCTCTATGTAAATTGGACCTTTCTTTTTTGTTAATAAACTGCTGAAAATTATGACGTTGGTGGTGAAATTTTAACCTTTTTTTCATACTTTCGAAATAGTAACCCAGTCCACAGTTATATGAATACACTTTACACCTACCCAAAGTGCGTAAAATCCATTCGTGGATTTTATGCTTTATCCAAGCCAATCAAAATATTTTCATCCTTTTACAAAAGCATTATTCTATTGGCAACCATAGGTTTATTGCCATTGACCGGCTTTGCTCAAATGGTGGGTCCCAGTTGCTATGTCAAGGGCACCTATGTTGAATATGGGGTAAATGGAGCCGGAGGTTTTGAGGGAATATTTACCGGTGTAAGTCCTGTACCTGCAGGAATGCACTTTAGGTCAGGGAATCCCATATTTGGATTTGTGGCAAATCCTCAGGCCAATGGATGGGCCACTTTTGACGGAGATTATTTTACACCCGGTTCACCTGAGAATGGATGGGGGATTGAAATTATCAACGGTGCTACCAATTTATTGGCCAGCAATAATTGTCAGGATGCTTATTTTGGAGGAATCAATGGGATCCCGGGAGCTATTACCAGTTACCAGGTAATTGGCAGTTGCAGAATTGTAAGATGGGATGGTGATTATATCAACGGTGCTTACAATGTGCATGTTCGGCTAGATTATATTTTAAATGTTAACGATCTTTATTATACAACCGTGGTAACGCTTACCAACAATGGAATAAGCATACCCGATTTTTATTATTATAGAAATTTCGATCCGGACAATAATCAATCCGCACCTGGTGGAGAATTCCCCACTACTAATACAGTCATGAGTCAGCCAGGTTCAGGTTGCAACAAAGCACACGTACGGGCTACTTCCACATTACCTGCTTCACAACCTTTATCGTATGTTGGTTTGGCGGGTGTTGGTGCAAATTTCAGGGCATGTTACGGAGGTTTCTCCAATCGTGATGGTTCAGATCTTTGGAACGGGATCGGATTTACCCAGGCAACCGCAACGCCTATGTACGCTGATATAGCCATTGCGTTGGCTTACAGGGTTCAAAATTTTAATGCAGGCAATACTGAATCATTCCGGTTTGTTGTGATCCTGGATGATGTAGCCGCTAACAATGCGATCAACAATTTATTTTCTATGACATGGCCGGGTGCGCCACCCAGCAGTTCTACTGCTTGTAATCCGGTAGTGGATACCGTTACTATTTGTAATGGAGGTTCCACTACCATTTCTGTTACCGGATCTGCGGTATCAGATTTTACTTGGAGCTGGTCGCCAACAATAGGTTTAAGTCCTACCGTTGGAGCAACCGTTACAGCATCTCCTACGGTTAATACATTATATACTGTAACCGGAGCCCCTATTAATCCTTGCTTCAATCCGGTTACTCAACAAATTTATGTGAAAGTTGTACCTGGGACTACCAATGCAAATGCAGGCACCAACCGGGTTCTTACATGTACCACACTTACTGCGGTGTTGGGAGGTTCAACAACTACGCCTGGTTCCACCTATAGTTGGGCTGGGCCAGGAATCGTCTCGGGTGGAACTACCTTAACACCCACCGTGAATGCCCCTGGAGTTTATACACTCACTGTTACGGCAGGAGGATGTTCGGCTTCGGATACGATGTCGGTTATACTCAATAATACTCCACCAAACGCAAATGCAGGACCAGATCGGGTGATCACTTGTTCTACCCCGGTGGTTACTTTTGCAGGTTCATCTACAACACCCGGAGTAACCTATGCATGGTCGGGTCCGGGAATTACTGGAGGTGCAACTACTGCAACACCAACAGCGAATGCTGCAGGAAACTATACGGTTACTATCACCAATCCGGCAAATGGATGCACTGCAACAGATGTGGCAGTGGTTACGGTGAACAATACCCCACCGAATGCAAATGCCGGATTGGATCAAACATTAACTTGTGCAATAACATCCCTCAATCTTTCAGGATCATCATCAACGGGCGGAGTTACCTGTGCATGGACGGGTCCTGGAATTACAGCAGGCGGAACTACATGGACCCCCGCTGTAAACGCTCCAGGAAACTATACAGTAACCGTAACAAATCCAGCGAATGGATGTACATCAACAGATGTGGTTGTGGTGAATTTAAACAACACTCCACCAAATGCAAATGCAGGACCTGATCGCGTTATTACGTGTACAACACCGGTGGTTACTTTTGCCGGATCATCTACCACACCGGGAGTAACCTATGCATGGTCGGGACCCGGAATTACTGGTGGTGCAACTACTGCGACACCAACAGCGAATGCTGCAGGAAACTATACGGTAACGGTTACTAATCCTGCGAATGGATGTACTGCAACCGACGTGGCAGTTGTTACTGTAAATACTACTCCTCCGAATGCAAATGCAGGATTGGATCAAACCATTACATGTACTACACCAACACTCAATCTTTCAGGATCGTCATCAACGGGTGGAGTTACTTGCGCATGGACAGGCCCTGGAATTACTGCCGGTGGAACCACCTGGACTCCAACTGTAAATGCTGGAGGGAGCTATACCGTAACTGTAACCAATCCTGCAAATGGATGTACTTCGACAGATGTTGTCGTGGTTAACTTAAACAATACTCCACCCAATTCGAATGCTGGTTTAGATCAAACGCTTACTTGTCTTATCACATCATTAAACTTATCAGGATCATCTTCTACACCGGGTGTGAATTATAATTGGACAGGACCTGGAATTACCGCAGGTGGAACCACAACAACGCCGACTGTAAATGCTGGAGGAACCTATACAATTACAGTAACCAATCCAGCCAATGGATGTACATCTACCGATATGGTAGTAGTAAATGTGAACAATACTCCACCGAATGCGAATGCAGGTCCGGATCAGAATTTAACCTGTGCGGTTAGTTCGTTGAATCTTTCCGGTTCATCTTCTACTCCGGGAGCTACTTTTAGTTGGGGTGGACCAGGAATTACTGCAGGAGGAACTACAGCAACACCTACCGTGAATGTAGCCGGAACTTATACGTTAACGGTAACAAATCCAAGTAATGGATGTACTGCAACGGATATGGTAGTGGTAAACGGAAGTGCAACGATTCCAAATTCAAATGCAGGTCCTGACCAAACTTTAACATGTGCTATCACGTCATTGAATTTATCCGGATCTTCTACAACCCCAAGTGTAACTTATGGATGGACAGGCCCGGGAATTACAGCCGGTGGCACAACCGCTACTCCTACCGTAAATGCTCCCGGAACATATACCGTAACTGTAACGAGTACGGCAAGTGGTTGCACGTCTACGGACATAGTGGTAGTCAATCAAAATATTACTCCACCGAATGCAAACGCAGGACCGGACCAGGTATTGAATTGCGTGATTACCTCCGTGAATTTATCAGGATCATCCACCACAGGTGGAATTACCTATTCATGGGCTGGACCAGGAATTACTGCAGGAGGAACGACCTCCACACCAACGGTGAACGCAGCCGGACCTTATACAGTAACTATTACTGATCCAACTAATGGATGTACTTCAACAGATATTACAAATGTTACATTGAATAATACATTACCGAATGCGAATGCAGGTTTAGATCAGACATTGACTTGTGTTGTAACCTCGTTGAATTTATCCGGATCTTCTACTACAGGTGGTGTAACTTATGCATGGGCTGGGCCGGCTATTACTGCAGGAGGAACTACAAATACACCAACAGTAAATGGTGCGGGAACCTATACAGTAACCATTACAGATCCCAGCAATGGATGTACAAATACTGATCAGGTTGTAGTGAATTTAAATAACACCCCTCCGAATGCGAATGCAGGTCCGGATGATATTTTAAATTGTACCATTACTTCCATTAACCTTGCAGGTTCATCTACCACAGGTGGAGCAACGTATGCATGGGGAGGACCTGCCATTACCGCAGGAGGAACTACAGCAACACCTACTGTAAATGGTGCAGGAACTTATACAGTAACTGTTACCGATCCGATCAATGGATGTACAAGTACAGATCAAATGGTAGTTACGCTGAATGCAACATTGCCAAATGCAAATGCAGGACCAGACGCTATTTTAAATTGTAGCATCACCGCATTAAATCTTGCAGGATCTTCTACAACCGGTGGAGTAACTTATGCGTGGAGCGGACCAGGAATCACCGGTGGAGGAACTACTCCAACACCTAACATCAATGCTCCGGGCACATATATTGTAACCGTTACCAACCCAAGCAATGGATGTACAAGTACAGATGTCGTGAACGTAACCCAAAATATTACTCCACCAAATGCAAATGCAGGTCCTGACCAAATACTTAATTGCGTAATCACTGCATTGAATTTATCCGGATCATCTACTACAGGAGGAGTTACCTATGCATGGAGCGGACCAGGAATTACCGGCGGAGGAACTACTTCAACACCCAATGTAAATGCTCCAGGAACATATATGGTAACTATTACTGATCCAGGAAATGGATGTACTTCCACAGATCAGACAGATGTTACTTTAAATAATACACCGCCCAATGCTAATGCAGGTCCGGATGATATATTGAATTGTGTGATTACTTCTGTTAACCTTGCTGGTTCATCAACCACGGGTGGTGTTACCTATGCATGGGGAGGACCTGCCATTACAAGCGGTGGTGCAACATCCACACCAACGGTGAATGGTCCGGGAACTTATACAGTAACCATTACTGATCCGATCAATGGTTGTACATCCACCGATATGGTAGTGGTTAATTTGAACAATACGATTCCGAATGCAAATGCTGGACCTGATGACATATTAAATTGTGTGATCACTTCCATTAATCTTGCAGGTTCCTCTACAACAGGTGGAGTAACATATGCATGGGGTGGTCCTGCCATTACAAGCGGAGGTGCAACATCCACACCAACTGTAAATGGTGCAGGAACTTATACGGTAACTATTACCGATCCAATCAATGGTTGTACAAATACCGATCAGATCGTTGTTACCTTAAATGCCACCTTGCCGAATGTAAGTGCAGGACCGGATGATATTCTCAATTGTAGCATCACTGCATTAAATCTTAACGGATCTTCCACTACTGGTGGTGTAACCTATGCATGGACCGGACCCGGAATTACCGGTGGTGGAACTACTTCAACACCGAATATCAATGCTCCCGGAACCTATATTGTAACAGTTACCGATCCATCCAACGGATGTACCAATACAGATGTAGTGGATGTAGCTCAAAATATTGTTGCTCCTAGTATAAATGCAGGATTAGATGATGTGCTGAATTGCTTGGTACTCGATCTGAATCTGAATGGCAGCTCCACCACTGCAGGTGTTAGTTATGTTTGGGCAGGACCCAGCATAACATCTGGTGCTAATACCAATACTCCTAATGTAAATGGACCAGGTTCGTATACGGTAACCGTTACTGATCCGGCAAATGGTTGTACCAGTACGGATGTGGTTGACATTGCATTGAACAATACAATCCCCAATTTAGCCATGGGAGCCAACCAAAATATCTTATGTAATACACCAATGGTAAATGTAACCGGTAATTCTTCTACTCCTGGAGTTACTTATGTATGGTCGGGTCCAGGTTTAGTAGGAGGTTATGGTAGTTCAGTGGCAACAGCAAATACTGCAGGTACCTATTCAGTAACGGTTACTGATCCGGTGAACGGTTGTACAGCAAGCGGAACGGTGGATGTTATTTTAGATCTGAATATTCCATCAGCCAATTTCCTTGCAGATAATTTATCAAGCTGTGCACCTTTATGCGCCACATTAACCGACCAGAGTTTGGTGAACGGTTCTCCGATTGTTGGTTGGAATTGGGTAGTGGAAGGGATTGGAACATCCAATGCTACGGGTGGTACCTTCTGTTTTACTGATCCCGGAACTTATGATGTTACCCTAACCGTTACTACCGCTGACGGCTGTACATCCACTTTAAATATTCCGAATTATTTAACGGTTCATGCGAATCCGGTGGCAGATTTCTTATATACTCCACAGTTGATTACCATCTTTGCTCCTGAAGTTACCTTTGGTAATACCACCGTGGGTGCCACTACCTATGCATGGGATTTTGGTGATGGAAATACATCCACTCTTGAAAATCCCAAACATATGTATGCCGATACCGGATACTATTGCGTAAATCTTTTGGCTACAAGCAATTTTGGATGTGTTGATACCATTACACATTGTTTATATGTAAAACCCGAGTTTACATTATATATTCCGAATAGCTTTACTGTAAACGACGATGGATTAAATGAAACCTGGAATATCTATGGAATGGGTATTGTAACTGTGTCGGCCAGAATTTTCGACCGATGGGGTGAGGAAATTTTCTTCTTCGATAATATTGCCAAAGGTTGGCCAGGCACCATGCAAAATGGAAACCCTTGTCCGCAGGGTGTATATGTCTACCGGATTGAAGTCATGGATGGGCAGGGAGATTATCATGAGTATATTGGTAATGTGAATTTGATCAGATAAAGAAGATTAAAATAAATGTTGAAAAGCCCCGATAGCCATCGGGGCTTTTTTGTTTTTTGTCATTTCGACCGAAGTGATCCGCCAGAGGCGGAGCACGCAGTGGAGAAATCTCAAATGGGTGAATCTTGAGAAATGAGATTTCTCCGTTTCGCTGCGCTCCAGTCGAAATGACAAAGTAATCCACAAAAAACAAAAAGAGATAGCCAGTTATGAAGAAAGAAAATCATATCATATTCAAAAACCTCAATGCATCCGCAATCGTCCTGGTATTTTGCAAGGTCATGGTGAGTTTTCCGTTCTTTTCCTTGAAGTCGACTATTTTTGAACCTGGCTTCTGCAGGAATTGAAGCACCTTAGAGAATATATCGCTTTGGTAATATGCAGAATCTTTATTGGAGATAAAATAGCAGATCAGGGTATTCTTCTTCAACATGATCTTTTCAAGACCGAGTTCTTCTCCTTTCATTCTTAACCTTACTGCATTGAACAATTCTTCGGTTTGATGCGGAATATTCCCAAAACGGTCCTTTAATTCATTCCTGAATTTTTGGATCTCATATTCTGTTTTAAATCCGTCGATCGCTTTATAAAGCGATAAACGTTCTGCAATATTGTCAATATACGATTCTGGGATCATTACTTCCAGGTCGGTATCAATGGTACAATCATCAAACCATTTATGACCGCTGGTGTTCAATTCTTCGGTAAACAGGTCTTTGAATTCATTTTGCTTGAGCTCCTGGATAGCTTCAGCCAATATTTTTTGATAAGTTTCGTATCCTATTTCATTGATGAATCCACTTTGCTCAGCGCCTAAAATATCTCCGGCCCCTCTAATATCCAGGTCTTTCATGGCAATATTGAACCCACTTCCCAGGTCGGAGAATTCCAACAATGCATTCAATCTTCGCCTTGCTTCGTTGGTTAAAGTGATGAGGGGAGGCGTAAGTAAATAACAAAAAGCTTTTTTATTACTTCTTCCCACCCGTCCTCTCATTTGGTGCAAATCGCTTAAACCGAAATTTTGTGCATCGTTGATGAGGATGGTATTGGCATTGGGAATGTCTAATCCACTTTCAACAATAGACGTGGAAACCAATACATCCAGGTCCCCTTCAATGAACTCCAGCATGATATCTTCGAGTTGATGGCCTTCCATCTGCCCATGCGCATATTTTACTTTTACATTCGGACATAGCCTGGTGATCATTCCCGTAATGTCCATAATATTTTGGACCCGGTTGTGGATGAAGAATACCTGTCCGTTTCTACTGGTTTCGAACATGATCACATCGCGGATCACCTCTTCATTGAATCCTCTTAACTCGGTAACGATTGGATACCTATTGGGAGGAGGAGTTCGGATGATACTGAGATCCCGGGCTCCCATCAACGAAAACTGTAGGGTTCTAGGTATGGGTGTGGCGGTTAAGGTCAAGGTATCTACTGAAGCTTTGAAGGTTTTTAATTTATCCTTCGTACTTACTCCAAATTTTTGCTCTTCATCAATGATCAATAAACCCAGGTCTTTGAATTTAATATCCTTACCCACCAGCTTATGGGTACCTATGATAATATCTGTTTTCCCTTTTTCGAGTTTTTCTAAACTTTCTTTTATTTGTTTGGTTGATTTAAAGCGGTTCAAATAATCTACATTTACAGGGAAATTTTCAAATCTTTTGCTGAAGGTTTTATAATGCTGTAAGGCCAACACTGTAGTTGGAACCAATATAGCCACCTGCTTGTTATCGCAAACTGCTTTAAAAGCAGCCCTGATGGCTACTTCAGTTTTACCAAATCCTACATCCCCGCAGATCAATCTATCCATGGGATAGGATTTTTCCATGTCCACTTTTACATCTTGTGTGGCTTTGTACTGATCCGGAGTGTCTTCATAAATAAAGGAGGCTTCTAGTTCATTTTGTAAATAAGAATCTGGGGAAAAGGAAAATCCTTTTTCCGCTTTCCGTTTTGCATATAATTTGATCAGGTCGAAAGCCAGTTCCTTTACTTTTTTCTTGGTTTTGGATTTGATGGTCTGCCAGGTGGCCGTTCCAATTTTATTGAGCATGGGCTGCTTTCCATCTTTTCCGCTATATCTTGAGATCTTATGTAAGGAATGGATACTTACATAGACGGTATCACCATCTTTAAAGATCAACCGTACAGATTCCTGTTTTTTCCCATCATTTACCACTGTTTCCAGCCCCCCGAATTGACCAATGCCATGATCGATATGGGTTATATAATCTCCAGGGTTGAGGTTGGTAAGCTCTTTGATCGTGATGGATTGCTCTTTGCTAAAGCTGGCCTTTAACGAGAATCGTTTATATCGTTCGAAGATCTGGTGATCGGTATAACAGGCAATTTTGAGATCGTGATCGATAAAACCTTCATGGATAGCAAAAAACTGGGGTTCGAAGATATGTTGATGCAATGCTTCGTCGAATATTCCTTTCTTCTTGAGCAATTCATCAAAAATGGAATAGATCCGCTCGATTTGCTTTAGCTGGTCGCTATAGATATAGGAGGTATATAATTGATTTTTTTTGTTGGTCAACTCATCCAGCAATACATCAAAATTCTTTTGAAAAGGAGGTTGTGCAAAGGTATTGAAGGAAATGAGAGCATTCCCTTCCTGCTGCGGACCCCAATGTATATGAGTAAATGTTGAGATTTGGTCTTTATAATCACTTCCGGTTAGAAAAAGTTCTCGTGGGTCGATATGTTTGATCTCTCCACTCAATTTATTGAATCCTTCTTCTGCTTTTTTATAAAAATGGTCCAGGACTTCAATCAATTTTTTTTCTTCATATAACCAAACAATGGAATCCTGCGGAATAAATTCTAGGATAGATTGGCGAACCTCATTTTTATCTTTTCTTTCGATGTTAGGTAGAATATCGATCTCATCGAAGACTTGTACGCTTAACTGGGTGTCAGGATTAAAGGAGCGGATGGACTCTACTTTATTACCATTGAACTCGATACGTATGGGCAGATCATGGGCAAAGGAGAATACGTCGATGATACCTCCTCTAGCCGCAAATTGCCCAGGCTCGTATACAAAATTATCCCTGTCAAAATCGTATTCAATTAATAGATCCATGATAAAATCGTAGTCCACATTTTCGCCGGAATGTAAATGCAGTTTTCGAGATTGAATTTCCAGTTGGCTGATCACCTTTTCACAAATAGCATGTGGATACGTAACAATGATGGATGGTTTTTGGGTGCTGATGGCATTCAACGCTTCGGTCCGCATTAAAACATTGGCATTGTCTGTTTCATCCAGGTCGTAAGCCCTTCTGTACGATTCCGGAAGAAACAACACTTCTTCTTTATCTACCAATGCCTCCAGGTCGTTTAACAAATAGGCTGCTTTTTCTTTATCAGGAGCAATGAGTAATTGAAATTTTTTAGTTTGGTGTGTAACAGCAGAAATAAGGAATGAAATAGCAGCACCTGAAATTCCGGATATAGGAATGGACTTTTTACCTGACCCAATTTCATTCAGCAGGCTTTTACAATGGATATTATGTAAATAAATATGTTTTAGCTCTGTACTCATCAATATAAAAATAGTTTAGCCCCGACTCGGCTGGAGACGGGGTGTCCGCAAATTTACGATTTTAGATTGATGATTTTAGATTTTTTATTGGCCACTCCGCCCCCCCCACTAGCATTGCTATATCCACGGCGGCACCTTTGGTCGTTTCCGCAGGGTGTTTGGCAGTACTCCCTTCGGGCGATACTGCTGCGACCCCTGGTCGGAAAACGGGAGAGTATTTTACTTTGAGGCCAAATAAAATTATTAGATAGTTTTGTTTAACAATTTTCTGGTTATTAAGTTCTCGATATTATATAAACTGTTGAATATTTATTAAAATTTCTCTTTTATTTTTATCGGAGGTAACAATGAAATTAAATACTTCATAGCTTTAATGAATCTTTCACCAATGTCCGACTCATCGGTAGGAAGACCAATAACGATAGATGAGAACGTATCACCGGTGTTAACTGGGTCGGAATAGCTGAAAAATGCTTTTTCGTTATTGCATTCATTTTTTTCATCCCATGAGTTGATACAGCTGACAAATTTAAAATTGGCTGAAATTTTTAAGCCGGTGATGAAAAGGTCAATAGGGCAATTAATATGACCACCATTATTTCGGTAAGTTGCGTTGGCCTTAATGTTAAAGTTGCTAGGAATGTATGTAATAAGGAGCTTGTCTATATTTTCCTTTCCAGTAAATTTTGCAATATCACGTGGATCAAAATAAATGGTCCTTTCAATATTTCGTATCAGAATGTTGCAGTAATTAATATCTTCATCCCAGTATTGACATTTTCCACCGGAGCTTTGTGAAATGTATTGTGTTATTACGAAAACATTGGAAGCCTTATCAAATTTACAATCTTGTCTATCGATTTGTTTGTCACTATACCTTGATATCTTTGATGTTATCCAGTCAATAGTTTCATTAATCTCTTTGAGAGTATCCAGACCCGTTTTGTTTTGGGCATACAGCTGGGATGTTGAAAGTATCAATATTCCCACTAGAAAATTTAGCATTCGTAATTTCATAGTCGTTATTGTTTTTTGGTTAGTAAAACAAAATTATATTTGATCATTTTTTTTGCCTTATTTTTTGCACATAATACTCTTTTGGTGAAAAAATCATAGTCCAACTAATGACCTGAAATCGCTGTTTTCACGCATTTTCAGGAACTCCAGGTCAGCTTTCGCTTTCGCTTTTAAGCTTCCATCTTTACTGATCGCTGTTTTAAGGTTATCGATCAAAGCTTGGTTGCTGTTTGTACGGGCAGCCGCAACAGCTTTCAGGTAATAAGATATGGGCTCCTCTTTTTCGGTTGAACCATCAATGATCGCTGGAGCTTTTGCTGGATCACCTGCTAATAATTTAGCTAAAGCCGCATTGAATGAGTTTTCAGAACCATAAGCGCTTACCGCTTCGTTGTATTTACCCTGGGTAACATATACATTCCCCATATTATGGTTGTTTTCCTGAGAACCAGGACCTTGTTTATAGTATGAAATCGCATTGGTCTTATCACCTTTCAGCATGTATACAGCACCAATGTTGTTTTTGATACCTTTTTCAGAACCGTTAATTTTTTCAGCTTTCTGGAATTCAGTTAAAGCCTCATTTAATTTGCCTTGTTTAGCATAGATGATACCGATGTTGTTGTTAGCTCTCCAATCAGATGGAAACTGGCTGGCAATGCTTTGTAGTACCTGTAATTTAGAAGCATCATCTGTAAGCAAAGTTTCAGAAGTGTATAACAACTCTTCCAAGGTTAATTTAGTTGGGTTGTTTTTTGCAAGGTCTGTTAACTCCTCAGGTGTTTTTTGTCGTTCGATAACCACCAAAGTCACTTCAACTTTTCGAAGTGGAGAGAGGATTTCTTTTTCAAACTGGTTGTAAGAAGCATTTCCAGCTGACTTTAATTCTGAATTTTTTGCTCCGCCTTTTACTTGATTAACTAGATCAATCAATTTATCGAAATTCTTGGTCTTCGCAAGAGTCGTCAATCCATTCATATCCTCTCCATTTCCTTTACCAGAAATGGTTATAACAAGTTTTTTGCCTTTGATATAGGTATCAAGGTATTTTTTAACCTCATCGGCGCGTCTAGTAGAAAGTTCATTGTTTATACTTTCTTCACCGTCAGGTGAAGTCCATCCGTTAATTTCTATGCTTTTGAAAGTTCCACCGTCTTTAACCTGGAAATCAACAAAAGAGTTGAAGGTTCCCTTGGAAATAGAATCTTTTTCTGAGGGGCGGATGTTGATGCTTTCATATGAAAAGTACAGACTTGTTTTTTTTATATATGAAACAGGCCCCAAATTATGCTTACCATACACGAACTTCTCATCTTTCTTCAGCAATAATGGTGTAATGATAGTTCCCAAAGCAATTGATTCTTTCGTCATGATAGAGATTTTTTCTTTGCCCTTCATGTAACCTACACCTTTTACGTGTAGCTCTGCTTCCTGCATTCCATCTACATAAGGAATTTTAGCATTGTACTTAACAGTACCACCTGACCAGCTAAGCGTTGTTCCGCTTCCGTCAGCTTTTTCACCTTTAACAGGTAATGTTTTGAATGCTTTCTCCCCTCCTTTGTACTTTAATACTGGTGTGATGTCTGCAGTAGCCTTTTTAGGCATCGTTTTTTTAGGATACTCGGCGGTAATGGTTACCTCAATCGAGTCTGCTTTGTACTCTAGCGGACTTGGCATTACTTTGTACTTGATCTTGTCTAAGTTAAACTTGGCACAACCAAATGTGAAGAAAGTGGCAGTTACCAAGAATCCAATATTTCTGAGCTTCATATATTGTGGAATAAAAAATATGGTTGATAAGATAGTAATTAGAAATATGTATGAGTATAAAAGTATAATAATTACCGTGCCAAAAATGCCAAAATCAATAATTTAGGAGAAACAATGCAGATATGGGCTGCTATTCTTTCCGTATCAAAAAGATTCAGGAAACCGGAGAATAATTCTATTTTTGGCTTGTGAATTCACAACCATCCAATATCCGTATTCGCTTTGCAGAAAAAAAAGATGCAGCGATCATTCTTGATCTCATCAAGGAGCTGGCGGTTTTTGAAAAGGCTCCGGATGCGGTGACCAATACGATGGAGGATATCGAAAGAGATGGTTTTGGGGATCAACCTGCCTTTTGGTGCTTATTGGCAGAATTTGAAGAGGAAATTGCAGGTATGTCGTTATATTATATCCGATATTCCACCTGGAAGGGGAGGATCTTATATTTAGAAGATATTATTGTTAGAGAAAAATTCAGGGGAAATAATATAGGAAGGACCCTGCTGGAGAGGACCCTTCAGGAAGCTGTTAAACTGGGAGTGAACGGAACCCGCTGGCAGGTGCTGGATTGGAATGAACCGGCCATTGAATTCTACAAAAAATACAATTGTACCTTCGATGGGGAATGGATCAATTGCAATATGGATAAGGAGCAGTTGAATAAGGCCACCAAGGCCATCTAATCTTCATTTAATCTATATTATATTACTTTTACGTGAGTTTTTCCCACGACATATGTCATGGGAAATGCATAGGAAACTTTAAAATGTTCTGAAAAAATAAAAACATACACGATAGCGCCACCGCTGCGAAGGGGAAGCACCGCCGAAGGCGTGCCGAAGCGAAGCGGAGCCCGTAGCACCTGCCTGACGGTAGGCAGGTAGGGTAGGCGCCCAAAAAAAATAACATGTCACAAATAAGCGTATTCAAATTCGGAGGTGCATCGGTGAAAGATGCATCCGCAGTTAAAAATGTTGGGAACATTATTACCAACTATAAAGGTGGGGCAAACCTGGTGGTGATCGTATCGGCCATGGGAAAAACCACCAATGCTTTGGAAGTATTGGTAAAACTAGGATTCAATAAACAGGATTTTGATGATGAGTTAAAGGAATTGTTGAAATTCCACCTGGATATTATTGATGGACTTTTTACGGATAAAACGACTATTGTAAAAGAGGTTTCGCAGATCTTCGAGGAGATCAAGATTATTTTAAATACAAACAATAGTACGGAGTATAATTATTTATATGACCAAGTTGTATCGCTGGGTGAGGTGATTTCAACCAAAATTATCGCTGCTTATTGCAATTCGGTGGGTGTAAAAGCTGAATTTAAAGATGCACGGGGATTGATAAAAACTGATAATACCTATAGAGAAGGTAAAGTAAACTGGAATGTTACTGAGTATCTCATCCACCAAAGCATTGATCCTATATTTGAAAAAGAGGAGGGTGCTTCGGAGGTGATCATTACCCAGGGATTTATTGGACAAAGTTCCGAAGGAAATACCACTACATTGGGCAGGGAAGGATCGGATTATACGGCGGCGATCTTTGCCTATTCATTGAATGCAACAGAAGTAACCATTTGGAAGGATGTTCCTGGTGTGTTAAATGCCGACCCTAAATATTTTGATGATGCACAGATCCTGAATCAACTTTCGTATACAGATGCCATTGAGCTGGCTTATTATGGAGCTACGGTAATACATCCCAAAACCATTAAGCCTTTGGAGAACAAAAAAATTCCGCTGAGGGTGAAAAGTTTTGTAAATCCATCAGGAGCAGGAACCGTGATCAATGAACGGGATTCACTCAGTGCATTGCCTACTTTTATTTTTAAAATGGGTCAGGCGCTGATCTCCATTTCTCCCAAAGATTTTTCGTTTATGGTGGAGGAAAATTTATCGGAGATATTTGGATTGTTGGCGAAATACAGGATCAAAGAAAACCTGATGCAACATTCAGCCTTGAGTTTTCAGGTTTGCGTAGACAACGATATTGACAAGATCACCAAGTTTTATTTGGACCTTGAAAAATCATTCAACATTCAACTGGAGGAAAACCTGGAACTGATCACCGTGAGAAATTATAACCAGTCGACGGTTGACCGCCTCATAGGTGGTAAGAAACTTCTGGTAGAGCAAAAGAACAGTCATACCGTGCGGTTGGTCGCCCAATCCAGCCATACCTAAACCGGATTAGACTTATTTGCTTTTTTTAACATTATATGGTATTTTTGGGAGATAAACTCTCAAATTACTCATGGTGAAAGCAAAGTTAACCCTAATGCTCTGCGGTTTATCCTTATTGACCGCACTACATGCCCAACAACCTGTTTATCAATTAAGCGATGGAGGTACTCCCTGGGCATATAAATTTACCCAGTATGACAGTGAAGTCCCGATCATGGATATGGGAATAGTGGATGTGAATGCGCTAAACGCCGAGGATGCTGTGAATGACCTGCAGAAAGACAATGCCTGGAGATTCGGTTATAACCATTTTGTAAGTCACAATCTGAATAATTCAGGCGCTTGGAAAACATTGGATAATGGTGACAAGATTTGGAGGATTGGTTATACTTGCCCGGGAGCTATTACGATCAATTTGGCATTTCAATATTTATCCATGCCTAGTGAAGCGAAATTATTTATTTATAATGAAGATAAAACCATCACCTTGGGTGCATTTACCCAACAATATGTTTCACCTGATCTGCAGTTCGGAACAGAATTAATACCCGGAGAAACGGTTTTTGTTGAATATTATGTTCCTGCTTCAGCACCGAATGTAGGGAGCCTGGAAATTTTCAGGGTAACGCATGGATATAGAAGTACTACTCCTTATGTGGAAAGAGCATTTGGAAGTTCAGGTGCATGTGAAAACAATGCACGTTGCTTTCCAGCTTATGATAATAATATTCGTTCGGTGGTGATGTTGGTATCCGGCGGCGCAGGTTTTTGTACCGGTGCATTGATCAATAATACATGTAATGATGGAACACCTTATGTATTGACTGCGAATCATTGTGGTTCTGCAACTGGATCTTGGGTTTTTAGATTTAATTGGGAAGCTCCCACCTGTACACAGCCAGGATCAAGTCCGAGTTTTGTATCCCTTACAGGCGGAACTGCACGTGCATCCAACTCAGGCTCCGACATGCATTTATGCCAAATAAATACTGCCATACCTGCCGGGTATGCAGCCTATTTTTCAGGATGGGATAGAAATAATACAGCTGCTACCAATCCATATGGAATTCATCATCCTGCAGGAGATATCAAAAAAATTAGTTTTACAACAGGAACCGCCATCAGTATTGCAAGCATAGATGTAGGGAATGGTCCGGCCACTTGCTGGCAAACTCCTACCTGGACCGATGGTGTAACCGAAGGTGGTTCATCAGGTTCTCCACTTTTTAATTCAAGCGGCCAAATTATCGGACAACTATATGGAGGTCCTTCCAATTGCGGATGTGAGGGAAACGCCGGTTGTGGATATGATTATTATGGAAAATTATATACTTCATGGACTGGAGGAGGAACCAATGCTACACGTTTAAGTAACTGGTTAGCACCAGCGGGTTGTGGAGCAGCACCTACCACTTTGGTAGGTTATGATCCGAATACTCCTTCGTTAGCTTATGATGCCCAGGTACAAACCATCACTTCTCCATCAGGAACATTATGTACAGGAAGTCATTTACCTGTGATCACGATTAGAAATAATGGAACCACCACTTTAACTTCGATGACCATCAATTACCAAATTGATGGAGGAGCGGCAACACCTTATGCATGGTCAGGAAGTTTAGCAACCGGAGCCAGTACAAATGTTACCATGCCATCAATAACCATTGCAGCAGGTGCACATACCTACACTGCAACAATTGTTACTGCCAGTTTAAATGGAGCACAATCGGATCAGAATACAGCCAACAATGCATTGACCTCTAATTATACTGGAACTGGTGGTGTAGGAGTTTCACTTCCATTTACCGAAGGGTTTGAGAATGTTACTTTCCCACCCACTAACTGGACCAATGAGAATCCTAATAACAATGTAGGAAGTGCTCTTTGGGTAAGGACTACTACGGCCAGTGGTTATGGTGGATCCACTGCTTCAGCGTTGATCGATCAATTTTCACCTGGAGCTACTACTGCGGGTCAATTGGATAACCTAATCACTCCATCGCTGAATCTTACCACGCAGGGTACACCCATCAATCTTACTTTTAGCGTGGCGAATGCAAGATACAATGCAACACTTTATGATTCGTTGATCGTTTGGATCAGCACTACCTGTGGAGCCACCTGGACAAGATTGGCCTCCTATGGAAATAACAGCGGACCGAACCAACTCACCACTGCACCGGATATTACTTCCTTGTTTGACCCAACCAATGCACAATGGGCAACGAAAACAATTAGTTTAAATTCATATGCATCTCAAACGTCCGCTCAGATCCGTTTTCAATTGAGAAGCGGCTGGGGTAATGCCACCTATATTGATGATGTAAATATAAGCGGTGCTCCATTGGCACCGCCGGTCGCATCTTTTACCCTTAGCGATAATACGATATGTGCCGGGCAAACGGTTACATACACGAATACATCCAGCGGTGCTACGTCATTCAACTGGACTTTCCCCGGAGGTGCACCTGGGTTGGGAAGCACGAGTCCGATCAATGTTACTTACGTTACACCGGGCACATATACCACCACATTAACAGCCACTAATATCAATGGATCTAATACAAGTACGCAAACCATTACAGTAAGTGCAAATCCAACCAACACCGCTTCCAACGGTGGACCTTATTGTGCAGGAGCAACCATTCAGTTGAATGCAACTGCCGGAGCAACCGATTATGATTGGATAGGCCCGAACAGTTATGCTCAAAACAATATGCAGAATCCCTCGTTTGGGCCTTCAACAACTCTTATGGGTGGAGTGTATACGGTTACCGTAACCAATGCAGCCGGTTGCACAGCAACCGCATCAACTACGGTTACCGTAAATGCCATTCCAACTGCGAATGCAACCAATGGTGGACCTTATTGTGTGGGAACAACCATCCAGTTAAATTCTGTAGGTGGATCTGCAACGGACGATTGGGCTGGTCCTAGCTATGCACAAAATAATGTGCAGAACCCCACCATTTCGGGAGCAACTTTAGGTATGGCTGGTGCTTATACCGTAACGGTTACCGGAGCAGGTGGTTGTACATCTACCTCTTCAACTACGGTTGTAGTAAATGCAAACCCAACTGCGAATGCAACCAATGGTGGACCTTATTGTTCAGGTGCCAGCATTCAATTAAATTCGGTGGGTGGTTCAGCAACGGATGATTGGAGCGGTCCGAATAGTTATTCTCAAAACGATCTACAAAATCCAAGTATCCCATCTTCAACAGTGGCCATGGGTGGAACTTATACCGTTACGGTTACCAATGGATCAGGTTGTACCGCTACCGCAACTACATCCGTAGTGGTGAATGCAACTCCGGCAGCAGCGGCATCCAATACAGGACCTTATTGTCCGGGTACCACGATCCAGTTGAACTCTTCTGGTGGATCCGGGTATTCATGGGTAGGACCTTCCTCCTTTAGTGATGGAACTCAAAATCCAACTATTCCATCATGTACAGTTGCGAATGACGGTGTTTATACAGTTACTGTAACCAGTGGAAGTTGCTCCTCAACCGCAACCACCATCGTAACGGTTGCCAATACTAGTTCAGCTACCGCAAATAATACCGGTGCTTATTGCGAAGGGGAAACGATCGACTTAAATACAATTGCCGGAGGAACCAATTATGCATGGACAGGTCCAAATAGTTTTTCTGCGTCTATTCAAAATCCAACCATTCCTTCTTCCACACTTGCCATGAATGGTGTATATGATGTTACCGTAACTTTTGTGGGGGGATGTACTTCTTCTGCCACTACAACGGTGGTTGTAAATCCAAATCCATCAGCCCCGGTTATTACACCTAGCGGTGCTACCACTTTTTGTTCTGGTAATAGTGTTACACTTACTTCCTCCTATCCAAGTGGAAATACATGGAGCACAACAGAAACAACAGCGACGATCAATGTAGTTTCCTCAGGTACCTATGTGGTTACTTATACGGATGGAAATGGATGTACCAATACAGCTTCGCAATTGGTTACTGTGAACTCATTGCCTTCCGTTAGCCAAACGCCATTAGGAACTGTTTGCGTTACCTATGCTCCGATCATCTTAACCGGTGGTTCACCAGCCGGTGGTACTTATAGCGGAACAGCAGTAAGTGGTGGACAGTTTGATCCGACTCTTGCCGGTGTGGGAACATTTAATATTACCTATACTTATACGGATGGAAACGGATGTACGAATAATACGGTAGCATCTATTGATGTTCTTCCTTGTTCTGGTATAGAGGGTAGCAAAGAGGAGGAAATAATTGTATACCCAAACCCAACAGACCAATATATCTATATTGCAGGATTGGAAAACGGAATCCATGATTATTCCATTACCAATACACTTGGTCAGGTGATCAGGGTTGGTAAGTTATCGGGTGATGGGATCATTGACCTGGGTATTGTTGCAACAGGAACTTATTACCTGAAGGTAGACAACCGTTATTGGAAGATCATCAAGAAATAATAACTTTATTTACGATTTTGGATATACGATTAATACACGGGTTGTTAATCGTATATCTTTTTATAATAGACAGAAATATGTTTGGTTCTTGATATTGAATAATATTTCTTCAGGGATTTGAATAAGGATTTTTTTTCGAACACGAAAGAGTTGATCATGGTTCCATATATAATTGCAATGATCTTGTTTTAACCTGTTTAGGCTTTTATTCATGGTTTTTGTAGCACCGAGTGTTGAAATTTTGCACGTATGAGGATCGATCCCATACAAAACAAATACATAACAAGTATTTGTTTCATCCCAGTACCTGACAAGCATTTTCTTGCAAGTGTTGCCCGTTCTATCATAGATTTTTATATTTAGGGTTGAATGCATATCCATCTTTAAACTAAATATATATACATTTTAAATGTATAAAAACATAGTGTAAATATATAAAATATACTTTAACTACCTGTAATTTAGTTCTGTGAAAAACGAAATTGCAGAGAGAATCAGGATTTTAAGACTGAGTAAAAACCTGAGTCAGCAAAATATGGCTGATGAACTAGACATTACCGTAGGTGCTTATTCAAATATTGAAAGAGGTAAAGCTGAGGTGACCATTACCCGTTTGTACAAAATTGCAGATGTTTTAAATGTTCCGGTTACTGATCTATTATTGACAGGAAGTATTTTTGAGAATTCCCCGGAATCTTATGGATATGCTACCAAAACAGATATAGAAAATATAAAAAACATGCTCAGGCAGGAACTAGCCATGATCAAACAAGACATTCTCCTCATCAAGAACCAAAAGCCTCCTGCTAAATCTGGCAAAAAGAAATAAATAAGACCGAAGTCTAAAGTAGGGCGTTTTTTTGTTTAACTTCCGACTTCCAGCTTCTGTCTTCCACCTTTTTATTTATACCTTTACTCTCTAATTGAATTGCATGCAATTTAACAGAGAAGGGATCAGCGACGAAAAGCTGTGGAGTTTATATTATCATCTGGTAAAACCCAGGATGATCGAAGAAAAAATGCTGGTATTGCTTCGCCAGGGAAAAATATCCAAATGGTTTAGTGGGATTGGTCAGGAAGCCATTTCGGTGGGTGCAACCTTGGCATTAGATACAGATGAATACTTACTTCCCATGCACAGAAACCTGGGAATGTTTACCGGAAGGAATATGCCCTTCAGTAAACTCTTTTCTCAATGGCAGGGAAAAAGGAATGGCTTTAGCAAGGGGAGAGAAAGATCCTTTCATTTCGGTTCAAACGATTATCATATCGTTGGAATGATATCACATCTGGGTCCGCAGTTGGGTGTGGCCGATGGAATTGCCCTGGCTTGCAAACTAAAAAAAGAAAAGAAGGCCACGCTGGTGATCAGCGGTGATGGAGGAACCAGCGAAGGTGATTTTCATGAGGCCCTTAATACGGCTGCCGTTTGGGACCTTCCGGTGATCTTTTGTATCGAAAGCAATGGATATGGATTGTCGACCCCCAGTAACGAACAGTTCCGTTGTAAATCAATAGCGGATAAGGGAATTGGATATGGAATGAGGGCCTTAACCATTGATGGGAATAATATTTTAGACGTTTATACAACGGTTAAAAAATTGGCTGAGGAGATCCGCGAAAAACCACATCCGGTTTTATTGGAATGTATTACTTTCCGCATGAGAGGTCATGAGGAGGCCAGTGGTACCAAATATGTGCCTAAAGAATTGTTTGAAGAATGGGCAAAGAAAGATCCTATTGCCAATTTTGAAAATTATTTATTGGAAACAGGAGTTCTCACTCCTGAGCGTAAAAAAGAGATCAGGCAGATCATTAAGGAAGAAATTGATAACGGGGTGGAAGAGGTTTTTGCTGAGTCGGAGATCACGGCCAATACCGAGGAAGAAATAAAAGATGTATATGCCCCGTATGCCTTTGTAAGATCAGAACCCACAACTGCTACAACCGAACTGAGATTGGTGGATGCTGTAAGAGATGGTTTACAACAGGCGATGCGTAAATTTGATAGTCTGGTGATCATGGGACAAGATGTGGCCGGATATGGAGGCGTTTTTAAAGTTACCGAAGGCTTTCTCGAAGAATTTGGAGCTGAAAGGATACGAAATACGCCTCTATGCGAATCGGCCATTATCGGGACCGGATTAGGGATGAGCATCAAAGGAATGAAGTCGGTAGTTGAAATGCAGTTTGCAGATTTTGTTACCAGTGGATTCAATCCCATCGTCAACAACCTGGCAAAAATGCATTATCGCTGGGGACAAAATGCTGACGTGGTAGTTCGCATGCCAACAGGCGCCGGCGTAGGGGCTGGACCTTTTCATTCTCAAAGCAATGAAAGCTGGTTTTTACATACACCCGGTTTAAAAATAGCGTATCCTGCCTTTCCTCAGGATGCAAAAGGATTACTTATTTCTGCTATTGAAGATCCGAACCCGGTTATGTATTTTGAACATAAAGCTTTATATAGAAGTATCAGCGGAAACGTAAGCGAAGGTTATTTCAATATCCCATTTGGGGTGGCCAATACGTTGAGAGAAGGAAAGGATGTCACCATTGTTACCTATGGATTCGGCGTTCACTGGGCATTGGAATACCTGGATCAGCATCCTGAAATTTCTGCTGAATTAATAGATCTGCGAACACTGGCTCCGTTGGATACTGAAACCATTTATAAAGCTGTTCGCAAAACAGGTAAAGTGATCGTCCTGCATGAATGCACATTAACGGGGGGAATAGGGGCAGAGATAGCAGCATTGATCAATGAAAATTGTTTTGAATACCTGGATGCACCTGTGGTGCGATCAGCCAGTTTAGATAGTCCTGTTCCGTTTGCCTCTGATCTGGAATGGAATTTTTTACCGAAGAAAAGATTTGCGGGTCAGTTGCAGGATCTTTTAAGGTATTAGTACCTATTTAGTCTTCACCGAAGTACGAACTCCTGCCTGCCATACCTTACGGCAGGTAAACCGGCAGGCAGGAGTTCGTACTTCGGTGTTTTAAAAAAATCGTATATTTAATAAAAATATAGGGACATGAAAAACTATGTACTTATTGCAGGATTCATTTTATTAGGGAGTATCCATGGATTTTCCCAGATGGTAGCCCCCAACTGGACCCTGAATGATTGCAGTAGCAATTCGCATACTTTGCATAATTATTTAGACAGCCAGGAAGTAGTGGTGATGGAATTTGTTATGGGCTGTGCTACCTGCACCAATGCTGGAACCTATTTGATGAACCTGAAAAATCAATACGATGTTTCACATCCGGGTAAAGTAAATTTTTTCCTCATGGATTATTATCCATCCAATAATTGTGGAGATGTAACCAGTACATGGGGTAGCTATAATTTCCATGCATATTTTTCAGGTTGCTGGGCAGAGAAGGAAGTCTATTATCCTACACTTTATCCCATGCCTGCGGTGGTGATTGCTGCAGGTAATTACCATACCGTTATTTATGATGACCTGAGCTGGCAAACTTCTGATACCACATTGATCAAACAAGCCATCGACCAGTTTTTTGTTACGGTGGGAGTGGAGAACGAAAATAAAAATGAGCAAGTAACTATTTATCCAAATCCAGCGAACGAGGTTTTGTATACTGATCTTTCAGGCTTTCATGGCGAAGATTTTACTGTTCAGGTGTATAATATGTTGGGAGAGAAAGTGAAAGCTGTTCAATACCGGATTGATAAAAACCTGCTGGTACTGTATACCTACTACTATACTCCAGGAAATTATATACTTGAATTAACCACTCCTTCCACAGTGGTGAGGAAGATGTTTGTGAAGAGTTAATTCACTTTTTTATTTTCTATAACCTTGGATTTGGATATCCACAGTTGAAATAATTATTAAGTACATATTAAAGTTTAAGTTCAGGCTTCCGATAGATTTAATTTCTGGTAAGATTGATGTTCATCACCTTATCTTCTTATTTTACAAAAAAGGAAGTTGATTTTTTCCGACAAAAAATTTTCACTACGTAATTTCCGCACCGTAAAAATTTGCAAATACCCAAAAACCGGTTTACGTTTGGTTCTAACAACCACTTAACAGAACAAATCATGAAAACTTCTGCAACAAAATTAGCGGGACTGATCGCCCTATTATTGCTATCTGCCTTTTCTCATTTATTCTCTCAAGCAACCGATTTACATGTATTCCAGGATTGGGCAGATAAAACCGGATTGGTTGATATGGCCTATAAGGCTTCCTCCGTTCGTGATCCTGCTAACCAGGTGATGTATGTGGTTGGTGGTACCTTGAATATAAACGGTAATTACGATTGGATGATCAATAAGTATGATGAAACTACAGGAACACTTATCTGGTCTGTACAATATGATGGTCCTGCCGGAGCTGAGGATTATGCTACCGATATTATATTTGATGCTAACAATAATCTCATTTTTGTTTCCGGAGCAATTACTGTTGATACTGTTCAAGGATTAGACCTGGGAGTTATTATGTTGGATACATCAGGTACCCAGCAATGGTTGAGTACCTACGACAATGGTCAATCTTATCCATTGTATAATGACGTGGGTGCAAGTATCACATTCATCGATCACGATGATATTTGTGTAACAGGAGTGTCACAAGATGCGTCTACACTAGAAGACTGTGTTACCATAAGAATGGCTGCAGGGGACGGAACCCAAAATTGGGTGGCCCGATATGACGAAAGTAATATGCAGGATGGTGGGGGAAAAGTATTTTATGATGGAACGGACATCTTTGTGGCAGGTTTGGTACAACGAAACATCAACTACCATGCAGTAGCAGGATTTCAATATGATATATCGGGAAATTTACTTGCTTCAACAGCACCGACCCAGACACTTGACAGCATTACAGAGATCCATGATGCTACCATAGCATCCAATGGTGATATTTATATAGCTGGATTTCTAAATCGCACTGGGTATGCAAGGGATATTAAATTGATCAAAATTGACAGCACAATGACCTGTCAATGGCAATATTTAAGCAGTACATCCGGCAATGAAGAAGCGAATTCTGTTAGATTGGACAGTGTTGGACATGTATATTTGGGAGGATATGAAACCGTAAGTGGTAATAAGGATTATTATTTGTGCAAACTGGATACAGCAGGAAATGCCATCTGGACAGAATACTATAATGGTACAGGAAATGGAAATGATGTGGGTGAAGCGATTGCCATTGATGCCAATGGATTTCCCATTATAACTGGCTATAGCTGGGTTGACCCCGGTTTTAACTTTGATTATCATACGATGAAATATGATACCAGCGGAACTATACTCTGGGAAATAGATTATAATGGATTGTCTAATAAAGATGATCGGGCTTATGAAATAAGCATAGATAACCAGGATAATATTTATGTGATCGGCCAAAGCCAGGACAGTTCGGGTATTACCTGCGAATATATGACTGTAAAATATGTGGAGCATGAATTGTGGAATGTATCCGATATTGATACTGTACCAAGTTGTTTTAATATAACTCCTAATTGGGGACAATTATTGAATTTGGATACGGTGATTAATGTAAATTCAACAGTCAAGTGTTATAGCATAGGTCCAGCTGTATATTTTGAAAATAACAGATTAAGTCATTTATTCTCAAGTCTTGATTCTACATTGATTTCGATGGATACTATTTTAAGAGTGGATATGAAATTTACCACCGACACTACCAAACGCGTATATCCTCTGAAAAAGAGAGATTGTCGAGTTAACTATTATTTTGATCAAACAACAGTAACCAATGGATTATGCAATGTTCCAGTATATGAAGAAGTGGTATATCCAGAAATATACAAACTTATAGATCTACATGTATCAGCAAACTCGAGTGGTGTTTTGGAACAATTTGTTGTTAAGCAAACAGGTGATCCAGAAGACATTTTTTTTACGTATGAAGGAGCGGATACAATTTATATTAATGGTGGTGGCAATCTCGTTATTGAAACTATGCTTGATGATATTACATATTTACGTCCTACTTGCAGTCAAATTGATTCAAGTGGAGGGTATGTGCCAATTGCCTGGCAACCTATTTTTCAAATAAACGGAGATACCGTTAGTTTTGATAGTATTCAATCCTGTAACGCTAATTTACCATTGGTAATTGAAATGAAACAGGGCCCGTCTATTTTGCTCACTGGTATTGCCGATTGGAGCACTTTTCTTGGTGGGAGTAAAGAAGATGCCGCCAATGATATAACAAGTGACGATAATGGAAATATTTATGTTACTGGTTATACAGGCAGTATTAATTTCCCGGTAACTTCTGGTGCGTTCCAAACGTTGCTTGGTGGTGGCTTTGGATCATGGGATGCTTTTGTAGTTAAATTTAATTCCAATTACCATAACGAATGGCTTACATACTACGGTGGGGATCAATATGAACGTGGATTTGGTATTGCACATGATCCTATCAACAATAAAGTATATATATGTGGAACAGGTGGTAGTTCAGTATTAGCATATCAATTTGGAACAGGGTATATACAAAGTGTGGGTAATACCGGTGGATTTATTGCACGATTTGATGATGCAGTAGGTTATCGTGAATGGGGAACTCGATGGGGAGGAAGTAATGGTGAATGTTATCCCCATAAAATAAAAGTCGATGACAACGGAAATGTATATATGGTAGGAAGCACTAACTATATCAGTACAACTTCTACCTGTACAACACCATCTGCGAATTTTTATCCTATATGTAATCCAGGTGGTGGAGCGTTTGTTCAGACATCCCATAATAATGTTGGTGGTTCGGTGGGTCAAGATTACGAGTATGATGGATTTATAGCGAAGTTTGATGCAAATACAAATTTGGTTTGGAGTACTTTATTTGGAGGACCTTATACAGATTTCTTCGACAATTTAGTAATTGACAATGCAAATCAAAAATTGTATGTAGTAGGAAGTACAAATAGTAACAATCAGGGAGTAACGTGTGGTCCTAGTGGTTATCTTGCTCTTTGCAATTCGGGTGGATACTTCCAAGCAAATCTTAATGGCACCAATAATGGATCAGAATATGATGGACTAATTACCCGCTTTACTTTAGGTGGTATTCTTGAATGGAGTACTTTTTGGGGAGGTGATGGTGATGACTTTATTACTGGAGCTGCACTTGATGGTTCTGGCAGTTTATATCTTAGCGGATATACAAATACCAATTTTTACGGCACTGGAAATTGCGTGGTGCCTACGAATAATGGATTTCCGCATTGTACCTTAGGATATGACCAAAATTATGGTGGAGGGGATCATGATGCATTTATTGTGAAATTTATTGGAAATGCTGTTCTAAGGTGGTCCACTTTTGTTGGAGGTGATTTAGGAGAAGGACGTGAGGCAAGATTGATGGTAGATGAAATTGCAGAAGCTTTACCTTGGGGACCCAGGGTGCATGTCTCTCAAGTTGATGATGTTTACTTGTTTGGTAATACCCGAAGTGAATCTATCACATCTTCCACTTTATCAGTTCCAATTTCCTACAATTCTTCTTTTTATAATGAATCAACACACGAGGATTCAGATCCGACTGCAGATAATACTGACGTATTTGTAAATTTATTTAGTGGTGGCGGTGGCCTTTTATGGGGTACATATTATGGAGGAACTGGTACGACAGCACCGGCTACACCTCGGATTGGAGATTGCGTTGGAGGTATAACGAGCTGGCAGGGGAGGGTATTTATTTGTGGAAGAACGTACTCAACATCTAATTTCCCTCTTAATTGCCCCTTTCCCGGAACATCTTATTGTCAGGGATATACTACTGTTAATCCAACATATTCTGATGCCTTTGTGTCACAGCTTAATCTTACACCACTAATAGGAATAGAAGATGTAACAGATTTGCAGGTCGGATATTTAGATATTTATCCCAACCCTACTTTTAACTGGGTAACCATCACATTTATACATGATTTGGATGAAAATATGAATATTGAAATTATTGATATTTTGGGTAAAAGGGTGTCTTTAGGCAACTTTTCCGTAAATTCAGGCATTAATAAGTACACGGTTGATTTGGAAGCATTGTCCTCTGGACTATATTTTCTAATCTTTAAAGGAGTTTCAGCCTCATACTTAGTCAAGGTTATTAAAATATGAAGCGAATAATAATAGGGGTAATACTGTTTATTGGCTCATTTACAATACAAGCACAGTATTGGGAGACAGTTGGCGGAGGTATGTCTGCACCAGTTCGGGACGTTTATGCTGATACTATTGATAATGTATTATATGCTGTTGGAAATTTTGGATATGCAGGGGACAGTGCCGTATTGCAAATTGGAGCCTGGAAAGATGGAGGTTGGCATAGGGTAGGGAACGGAACCAATGACCCATTTTGTTTGAATGATGGATGTAATCCCGTCTTTAGTATTACTCGGCATAACAACTATATATTCATTGGGGGCTTACAGAGTACTTTGCCTGGACCAATTAAGTATTTAGCAAGGTGGGATGGAAATAATTGGCTATCTGATGGGAATCCTAACTCTCCTGTTTGCTTATTATCAATAAACGATCAGCTATTTTGTACTGGTGGAAATTTTGACACTATTGGTGGCCAACCAATAAATACTATCGCCCGGTGGAATGCGGGTTCCTGGCAACAGTTTGTCTCACCTCCCCCCTTTAACTTATTAGGTTGGGGAATTAGTTGTGGCGAGTACTATAATGGCAATTACTATTTTGGGGGTAATTTCTCAGATCTAAGTAACTTTAATGATATCGCAGGTTGGGACGGCACACAATGGTTCCCATTACAAAATGGATTATCAGGAGGTATGGCTAATATTTTTGACATCGTTGCTTTTCAAAATTATCTTTTTGTTGGTGGGTATTTTCATCAATCGGATGGAAATGTAGCGGATTATTTAATGGCTTGGGATGGGCAAAATTGGTTTGATCCCTTTCCGTCAGTTCAATTCACATATACAGTTAGTGACTTGGCTGTTTTAAATAATGATTTATATATAGCTGGGTGGCATTCACATGTGGGTGATACAAATGTATATGGTCTAGCCAAATTTGATGGTGTAAATTTTTGTTCGATTGGAGGAGCAAATAATTTTCTTATAAAGATCGCAGAGCTGAACGATACACTATATGCTGCAACACAAGGAATTTTTGATGGAGATACGGCTAAATGGATTGCATCCATGCCAATAAACACTCCGGCGGATACTTGTGTTTATCAACCTTTAAATATTCAAGCGGAAAACATACAAAGTCATTCAATTAATTTATACCCAAATCCTACAACAGATTTGGTATACATTTCATTTCCGGGAGTAGAGATAAATACAGTATCATATAGCATATTAAACACCTTAGGTGAAAAGATTTCAACCGGCTTCATTTCTGAAAATAATTACCAGGTAGATCTTACCAATTTCCCCAATGGAATGTATACCATTGAGATCATTTGGGATCATAAGAAGATCTGCAAGAAATTACTGAAGATGAATTAATTTTTTATCTCAATTTCCCCATTTCCCCAACGACTTCCATAAAATATTCAGGTCCAGTTTAACTCGATAATCCTTGGCATAGAGCACATCCAGCTTTTCTTGGGTGAGTTGATCGGAGGTAATTCCTTTGATCCCATCAGCCGGAGTTAATACACCGGGCCTTAGTTTGGGAAGATTGTTGTTTGGATTGGAATAACTTACCCAGGTTTTTTTTCCGAAGAAGACTGTAAAAATATTGCTTAAAAAACCTCCCTTGTTCTTGGGGAACCAGATCAATATAAGCAAGAAAATAAAAAAGAAAAAAGCAATGCCCATGTCCAAGATCCTTTTCCTTCGTTTGTTATTTACTTTATTGATGGAATTGAGGTCTACTACATACAATTCACCACGGGTGTTGATGGAGTTGCTGCCAATAATGAATTCGCTTTCAGGTGGAGCAATTTTATATTCGATTTCATCTGAACTGCCACTCATGGTTTGCATGATGCGATCCGCAGGAATATTTTTTGCACAGAATATAATTTCAGTTACTTGGTAAATTTTTATTACCTCTTGTAGCTGGCCTGTATATCCCAGGTATTTGGGATGTTGGTGATCCGCCTCAGGAAATACATAACCAATAATATTGGGTTGTTGCTGGGTTGTTCTTATCAAGGCTTCTACACGGGTACATTCTTCTTTATCACCCGCAATAATGATGCGCTTGGTGGAGACCGGGTCGAAACTGAGTTTTTTATAGAAATACACATGGGCCAATAAACGAATGGATAAAACCGCTAGCGTAGAAATGGCAGCTCCAAATAAAATAATAGCCCTGGAGAAACGATACGTTTCTGGCAACAATGCATAGATCACCAAAATAAATACAGTACCTACAAACATTCCCCTCAATATGCGCATGATCTTATAAGGTCTTTCATAACCTCCGCTTACGGCCATGGAAATGATCCAGGTAAGTATATATGCCGGCACTACAAATTGTAAAAACTCTGGTGGGTAAGACCCTCCATCAATATATTTATGGTTATCCTCCCAATAATTTTTTAGGAGGAAGAGCAAACCGAAGATCGCAGCTCCATCAAGCAATGGAATGGTAAGTTTCTTGATGATCCTTGTACTTACTGCCAGTCCTGCCCTTAAATAAATGGCCAGATGGATCAAAAAAGAGAACATGCCGGCATTGCGTTGACTGAAATGTTTTTGTGCGAAGATCACCATGGCCTTGTAAAAAACAAATACATAGTTTACACTGCTCTTCTTCGTGCTTTCTCCTTTATAATGGATGATGGTGGTATCTGCATAATAATAATTTTTAAAACCTCCTTGGGTAATGCGATACGAAAGGTCGATGTCTTCACCATACATAAAAAAGGTTTCATCCAGCAAACCTACTTTTGTTAAGGCGGTTTTTCGCATGAGCATAAATGCGCCGGAGAGCACATCTATTTCGTGGTTTTTATCTTTATCTAAATATCCCAAATGATAACGGCCGAATTTTTTTGACCTCGGAAATATTTTCGAGAGACCGAATATTTTATAAAAGGCTACCCAGGGGGTTGGCAATCCTCTTTTGGATTCAGGCAGGAATTTTCCTTTTCCGTCGATCATTTTTACACCTAAGCCTCCGGCATCAGGATGTGAATCCATAAAAGAGAGGGTTTTTATAAAAGTATCTTCCTGTACAACCGTGTCTGGATTTAGCAGGAGGATATATTCTCCCTTCGAAATTTCCATGGCTTGGTTATTGGCTTTGGAGAAACCCAGGTTTTCTTTGTTTTCGATGACGATGGTTTGTGGAAACTTTTCCTTCACCATTTTGATGGATCCATCCACCGAATTATTATCCACTACAAAAACTTCTGCTTCCTGCGGACCATTGGCCAATGCTTTATAAACGGATTGAAGGCATTGATCGAGAAAATGCTCTACATTATAATTGACTATGATGACGGATAACTTCACGCAGCTACGAAAATACACAATTTGGGTGAATTGCGGCCCCGATAGGAGCAAGTAGCCCGGAACGATCCCGGCTTTCGCCGGGAGCAGTGAGGACTACTGCGGATAGCGGGATAAGCCGCCCAATTAATTTACATTCTAAACCTAATTACTTTAAAAAAATACTATTTTTAAAAGAAAAACTAAACTGTATGAATGAATGTATCTATTGTAAAAGCACAGAAATTGAAAAAGATCTACCCATTTTAACCAAGGGGAATAATAATTGGCCAGTAGTTGTGGGGCCTTACTTTTCTGTAGGAACAAAAAAATTTTTAGGCCAGGTGCAAACTCACTGTCAGCAGGAAGCCATGTTTATTGATCTATGCAAAAAATGCGGCGGCGTAAAATTGCATGTAAAAAATGTTGACAGAGATTGGCAGAAAGAATTTCCTTCCGCCAAGAATGGGGTGATTTTCGTTTAACTATTTTGCTAATGTATTCTCGTAAGGAGTTCTTTGTAAAATAGAACGGCCTAGTGTTACTTCATCTGCGTATTCCAATTCATCACCAAATGAAATTCCACGGGCAATGGTAGAAATGGTGATGGCTGATTCCTGAATCTTTTTATATAAATAAAAACTGGTGGTCTCTCCTTCCATGGTAGTACTCAATGCCAGGATCACTTCTTTTACATGCCCACTGTTTACTTTATCGGTTAATGTTTCAATAAAAAGATCAGTAGGACCAATCCCATCCATCGGTGAGATCTTTCCACCCAATACATGGTATACACCTTTATATTGATGCGTATTTTCGATCGCCATTACATCTCTTACATCCTCCACTACACATATAGTAGAGGCATCGCGTTTTTGATCAACGCAAATATTGCAGATGGGTTGATCGGATAAATTATGACATTGGGTACAATATTGTATTTCGAGACGAAGCTTGTGAAGGCTTTGGGCAAAATGTTCCACTTGAGGTTTGTCGAGTTTTAAAAGATGAAGTACCATTCGGGTGGCTGTTTTACGGCCAACACCTGGCAACCCCTGAAAGGATTGGATGGCATCTTCTAAAAGTTTGGATGAGAATTGCTCCATCTTGCAAAGGTAATATATGTACATAGTTGCTACGAGGTTCAGGCTATTTTTTATACATATATGGTATTATTTGTGGAACACCTACCGGTTTACGGAATAGTTATTGGGATACCTATATATTTTGGGGCGCCTTAAATTATCTTCGGAGATGTTGGTAACGACGGCCAATTGGCCGTCGCTACTAAAGGACAGAAATAAACATCCAAGGCAATTAAAAAGAACATCCAACTGCGCTTTATCATAAAATAATTCTCATTCAAAATAGACTAATTCTAGTCCATAATGATCGTATACTCATGTTCGATTTTAATTGTTAATTCTCGTCCATAATGTTTAAATTCTCATCAAAAATGCATTTTTACTCATTCAAAAGATATATATGCTCAAAAATATTCTTATTGAAAATCAATAGTTTATGCGATTCTGTTAAAAAAACCTTAAGATAAATGCTGATAAAATGGAAGTTCTCCGTAAACTAGCATCAAATCACATGATTATGAAAACCAGAAATCTATCATTTTTAGGGAAATTGGCCAGGAATGGATTCGTAAAAGCATCCTTATTGGCCCTGCTAACAATAGTCCTGATGGCTATTCTCATGAACCTGGCTACCAATGTTGCATTTTCAAGTCCACTGAACAACAATGGTTTAACTCCATCCTCCTTCTTATCGAGCAACGATAATTGCACCACTTCCCTGGATGCTGATCAATTCAAGGGCAAGTATGATTTTATTGCCGGAAAGTATTTTGAAGAAACGCGGATCAAGCTTTCCTGGGAGCTGGTCGATAATTATTGTTTATCCTCCGTGCAGGTGAGAGACCTGATGAAATTGTTCTCTTACGATAGCACCCGAACCAAGTTTGCCACCTATGCCATAGGTAAAGTGCTTGACCCTGAAAATTTTACAGTTTGTAAGGAAACCTTTATGATCTATGGAAACGATCGGGTGATTGATGACCTGGTGAAAGAATATCAATCCAGCATGAATAAATAAAACCTAGGAATTTACTTCGTTCTTCATACAACACATCCTTACTCCCTTTCCTACCCGTTGGAAAGGGAGTTTTTTATTTACCTAATTTTCAATTAGTTAAAATTTAAAATGACCTAATTAACAAATTTTTATAGTACTATGTATTGCATAGTACTACTGAATGCATAGATTTGTGCCATAATTAATACTATGTCAGCTCAAGTAACAACAGAAAACACAGAAGCACAGATGAGAAAGGGCATCCTTGAGTTGGTGATCCTCTCCGTGCTGGCCAGAAACGATGCGTATGCATCAGATATCATTAACGAATTGAAAGAAACAAAACTCATCGTTGTTGAAGGCACCTTGTATCCTCTGCTCACCCGGCTAAAAAACGGGGAGTTATTAACCTATCGCTGGGAAGAATCCACTCAAGGTCCTCCCCGCAAATATTACACCCTTACCGAAAAGGGCCGGGAGTTTTTAAAACAACTCAATTCTACCTGGGACGATTTGGTACTGGCTGTGAACAAAGCAAGAACACAAAGCTCCACCTCAAACTCAAACCAAGAATGAACGCCATTACTGTGATAGAAATATTAAAATAAAGAATCATGAAAAAAACAATTAATGCAAATATAGGAGGCATGATCTTCCACCTGGACGAAGATGCTTACGAAAAGTGTAAATCATACCTTGATACCATCAAGGCCAAATTCAGCAAAGTGGAGGGAGGAGATGAGATCATTGTTGATATTGAATGGAGGATTGCTGAAATTTTCAAAGAAAAATTGGGAGGGTCACGTGAAGTGGTTTCCTTGGACGATGTTACCAATATGGTAGCCATCATGGGAGATCCGAATTCATTTATGGATGAAGAAACCATCGATACAACCACACCCACCGAAAATCAACCGATGGTAAAAAGAAGGTTGTTCCGTGATCCTGACAAAAGGATATTGGGTGGTGTATGCAGTGGCTTTGGGGCATACTTCAATATAGATCCATGGGTAGTAAGGATCATTATGATCGCCTTGGTATTGTTTGTTGGGGTAACCTTTCTTCTCTACTTTGTATTCTGGATTGCCATGCCAAAAGCGGTAACTACTGCCGATCGGTTGATGATGAAAGGAAAAAAAGTGGATGTGAACAGCATTGAAGAATCTGTAAAAAAAGAATGGAATGAGACAAAATCAGGATTGAGGAATGCAGGTAAAAATGTAGGATCAAGTTCTGCTTTGAGTAGCTTGGGTAAGCTTATCCGGGTGGCTTTCGGACTATGCTTTATTTTCTTTAGCACATTAACCCTTGCCATATTTATTTGGGCCATGTGTTCCCCTTCAGCAACTATTCATATTGATCAAATGCATATATCCATCAGGGAAGCTGCTGGAATGGTCTTCGATTCGTTTGGCGAGAAAGCAGTTGCTTATATCAGTGCATGGTTATTGATCGTTGTGCCCTCAGTATTGTTTATTTATTTAGGGATAAGAGCCATTCTTCAATTTAAACATAAGATGCGGTATGTAATGCTTGGTGGATTTTTATTGTGGATGATTGGATTGGTGATGTGCATTTATACAGTGATCAATGTGGCAGAAAAAAACAAAATGGAATCAAGCACAAAAGAAAATCCTTCTATCACGATTCAGGATTCGGCTATTGTGAAACTAAGTGTATTGGGTACGGATGATATTCAGGGCTATAACCTGGAGGGTTATCCTATTGAAAATGTAAATTTCGATATTGCTAAAAACACTATAGATAGTTTTCCAACCATCGAGATCACCAAAAGGTCACAGGGAAAGGACAAGCAATATGCTTTTAACATGGCTCAAAAGATCAATTATTTTTATAAAATTGATAGTAATCAGATCAAATTGGCTCCTTACTTTATGTTGAATAAAGGAGATAAATTCAGAGGGCAACAGGTTGACATCAAATTGCTGCTGCCCATTGGTTATCAGGTTTACCTGGCCAAAGGAACGGAACAAGTGATCAACAATATCAGCAATGTACAGGAAGTTTGGGACCACCATATGCCAGAGCATACCTGGACAATGACCAAGGAAGGTTTGAATTGTAACGATTGTGAGGAAGACATTATACGCAAAGGAAAACATGGTGATGAAGACACACTTCATACACATGAGACCAATGTAAAAATAAAGATCACCGATGAAGATGGAGAGCATGAAGTAAACATCGATTAACGGTTGAGTATGTAACAAAACAAGCAGGGATCACGTCTAGCTAGCAAACCTGGTTGATTAGAAAAAGTTCTTTATATATTATATCTTTGTAAAAGCAAGCCGGCTTGTCGCTGTTTGAGATCGCAAGATCGAGAAGAGAGGAAAGTCCGGGCAGTACAGAGCACCGCACTTCTTAACAGGAAGGTGCTGTCAGCCTTGGCGGACAGCAACGGAAAGGGCCACAGAAAAATACTACCATCAACTTCGGTTGTTGGAAAAGGTGAAAATGTGAGGTAAGAGCTCACAGGTCTGTTTGGCAACAAATGGATCGGGTAAACCCTGCGGACTGAAAGACCAAATACACCCCAATGAAACGGCTCGTTTCGCTATAGGGGAGGGTAGGTTGCTAGATCCTAACGGTGACGTTAGGGTTAGATAAATGACAGGTTAAAACAGAACCCGGCTTACTGGCTTGCTTTTTTCAATCTTTTTTTACGATCCCTTATTTGTTCAGTTCAAAGTGGACCTGGATAGGCCGTGCTTTGTCTGAACCGAAGAAAACATAACACTAAAAAACAATTAATACGATCAATTATGAAAAATTTCACTGTCATTTTAAAAACCATGTTTGCAGCCTTTTTTCTTCTGCAGATCATCTTTTACTCTCAACTCTATGCAACAGGTGGTATAGATGTTATTAGACTCGATGCCAACGTCAATAAACTGGAGAAAATGAATCATATCCTTCTGACAGGTGCTGTTATTGAAAAAAGAAACGATCTTACACCTCCATATATAGAGGAAACTCCTTATAGGATCGGTGAATGGTCTAAAACATTTACAGCGGTAATACTCATGCAAATGGTAGATGAAAAAATGATCCAGCTAGGAACCCCTTTGTCCAGGTTTTTTCCTGATCTTCCCAATGGAAAGTATATATCGATGGCCGACCTATTGTCGGAATCCCTAAATATCACTCATTATTTATCAGGAGGGAAATATTATCATTCGATTGGCAGTGAATTTGTTTTTGATGAATTGGCGGAAGCGGAAAAGGAAGCAGATACCAGTCATGAATTCAGCTTTAACAATGCCAACTACCGGGTGCTTGCAATTGTGATCGAGAAGATCAGTGGGAAATCGTATGCGGAGGTGTTAAAGGAAAGGATCATTCAAAAAATAGAATTGAAAAATACCCATGATGGTTCTGAGCAAAACCTGGCCGGACAGGAAGTGCATACCTTTGCCTCCTTTTATAACCAAATGGAAGCCTTGGGGAAATGGGACTTACAATCCATCGCTGGTTCAGGCAGTATCATTTCGACCCCTGGAGATCTTTTTAAATTCATTCATGCACTTTTTCACCAAGAATTGGTATCGGAAAAAAGTTTGATGAATATCCTGAACCTTGGACCTACATCCGGATTAACGGAACTGGTATACAGTGGCCAGGTGGGTTTTAAACCTTATAACTGATCTGTGGATCTATTTCTCAAAAGAATCATATATTTATAAATAAAAACATGAGCAAAAAATATTCACTTTTCATTTCATGCTGGTTCATTAGTTTAGCTGGAATTTCCCCGATAACCATCGGAGCCCAAAATCTGCTGAACAGATCCAAATTGGATAGTTTGATCACTGCTATGGATGTAAACAACCGGGCTATGTTCACCGTTTCGATAGCTGAAAAGGGAAATATTGTTTACCATAGGTCGGTTGGATTTATGGATTCAAATATTTCGGTAAAAGCAAATGAAACCACCAAATACAGGATTGGTTCGATCTCTAAAATGTTTACCTCTATCATGATCTTTCAACTGGTGGAAGAGAAAAAACTAACCTTGGATGCTAAATTGTCCAAATTTTTTCCAAAGGTGAAGAATGCATCGAAAATAACGATAGAGGATCTGCTATGTCATCAAAGTGGGATCCATAATTTTACCTCTGATTCGTTATATTTTACCTATTATACATCACCCAAATCAAAAAAAGAATTGGTTGCCCTGATCAACGCATTACCATCTGATTTTGAGCCGACGACCGTGCAGGAATACAGTAATTCAAATTTTGTTTTGTTGGGATATATTATAGAACAGATCACCCACAAAACGTTCGCTGAAAATTTGCAGAGTAGGATCGTGCAAAAGATAGGATTAAAAAATACTTATTATGGAGCTAAGGCTGATCTCTCCAAAAACGAAGCAAGATCCTATAAATGGGTGGGTGATCATTGGCAGACAGACCCGGAAACCGATATGAGCATCCCGCATGGGGCAGGAGCTATTGTATCCACAACCGACGATCTGGTTAAGTTTGCACATGCTTTATTTAGTGGTCGATTAATTTCGCAAGCTTCCATCGATAATATGATCACCTTTCGTCGTGAATGGGGACTTGGGATTTTCCCTATGGAATTTTCAGGCAAAAAAGGGTTTGGACACAATGGAGGCATTGATGAATTTGGGTCACAACTCAAATATTTTACGGATGATAGCTTATCGGTGGCTATTACCTGTAACGGAGCGCATTATTCTATGAAAGATTGTATGAAAGGGGTGCTGAGTTGTTATTATAACAAGCCTTATTCCATTCCAACCTTCGTTGAGTATAAAGTTGCGGAGGGTCTACTTCAACAATATTCAGGATCGTACAGTTCAGCAGCCCTGAAGATGGATATTGTATTTACGGTCGATGGAGGATCATTGAAAGCACAAGCGACCGGACAACCACCCATCGTCCTGGAGCCTGTATCCGATACCGTTTTTAATTTTAGTGAAGCGGCAGCAGAATTTACCTTTATTAAATCAGATACAGGTTCAATAGATCAGGTAATGCTTAAGCAAGGCGGAATGGAATTTATTTTTCTAAAACAAAAATAAATAAACCAGTCGACGATTGGCTAGTCTGCTATTTTAGTTAACTCCACCCCGTCTACTGTCATTTTCCATGTTCCGGTACTATCCTGGTGGGGTGTTTCAGAAACCACAAAAGTGGTATTGATTCCAAGTGCACCTACCACAAAATTATTTCCTTCAAATTTTTGGATCGGAGCTGAAAGGGATTTATTCATACTTCCGCTATGTTTTTCATATTTTACCCTTCCTCCCTTAGAAATGGAAAGGTCGATTTCTGATGATTTCCAGACACCCACGTAATCTTGTTTATCGGCGGGTACGGGGATGCCTTTGATGCCACAGGAGGCCAGTGTTACAATACAAATAAAAGCAAAAAATCGGATGAGATTTGGATTCATAGTAGATGGATTTAAATTCAAATATATGTTTTTCCTTTTTAATTTCCGTTAGCCCGCAAAATTTCTGATTATTTTGAAGGTTTACTTTTTATCCCTATGTTTATTATATGAAAACAGTTAAGCTATATTTCCTGCTGGTCTTTGGCTGCTCAACCTTTACAATGTCTCTGTCGGCGCAAACGGCCTTGAACATTGCAAAAATGGACAGCCTGCTGGATGTATACGAGCAAAAAAACAAATTGATGTTATCCTTGGCGATCCATCAAGGTGGGAACCAGGTTTATAACAAACAGATTGGATATGCTGAAGTAGAAACCGGTACAAAGGCAAACCCCACTACTAAATACCGGGTAGGCTCTATTACTAAGATGTTTACATCGGTAATGATCCAGCAACTGATCGAAGAAAAAAAACTAAAGCTGAATACTCCATTATCAAAATTTTTCCCCAAAATAACCAATTCAAAAAAGATCACCATTGAACAGCTCCTGCAACATCGAACGGGTCTTCATAATTTTACAGATGATGCAGAGTTTCTTCTTCACAGTTCAACTCCTAAAACATCCTCCCAAATGCTGGAGATCATTTATTCCCTTCCCCATGATTTTGAGCCTGGAGAAAAGTATGCTTATTGCAATACCAATTATGTATTGTTGGGATATATCATTGAGAAATTGACAAAAAGATCCTATGCCGATGCCTTGATGGAAAGAATCGTGAACAAAATTGGACTGAAAAACACCTATTACGGAACTCAAACGAATGTTTCGAAGAATGAGGCCAGGTCGTATATTTATTCGAACCGGTCCTGGACCGTGCATCCCGAATGGGATATGAGTCTCATACATGGGTCAGGGGCGATCGTTTCCACTACAGAAGATCTGGTAAAATTTATTGAAGCATTGTTCTCATTTCAGTTGACCACCCAGGAATCCTTAAAACAAATGTGTACCCTGAGGGATAGCTACGGTTATGGAATGATCACGGTTCCGTTTAACAGTACCTTCTCATTGGGGCATAATGGTCATTGGGATGCATTTGAATCTTTGGTTATCCATTTCCCAGTCGAAAATATATCGGTGGCCTATAGTGTCAATGGAAAAAATGCGAATATCAATGACTTTTTGATAGGAGTCCTGTCCATATGTTTCAACGTTCCGTATGAAATCCCACGATTTTATGCTTTCGAAGTCCCCGAGAAAGTATTAAACGAATATACAGGGACCTATCACTGTAGTTCCTTGCAACTGGATTTTTATATTTCCAAAGAAGGAAATATTATTATAGGCCAGGCCGTTGGGCAGTCTTCTTTTCCTTTGGAGGCGGTATCTGAAACACATTTCACCTATGCACCGGCCAGTCTCGAAATTGAATTTAAGAAAAACATAGTGAATGAAGTGGATCAATTCATACTCAGGCAATCAGGCATGGAGTTTGTCTTTGCAAAGCTAAAATGAATAAATAGGGATTAACCCCGATATTTTTCTTCTCCCTTCCTGGAATCTTTGTGCAAAAATGTATATGAAAACACTTTACGCAATTTTATGGGGGATTTTCATCTTGAATGGGTCTGGCATTTTCAGTCAATCCTTGAATGTTGCAAAGATGGATAGCCTGTTAAATTCTTTTGACACAAACAACAAATCGATGCTTTCCATAGCCGTCAGCCAGAAAGGCCAGGTAACTTATAAAAGATCGATCGGATTTTTATCGTTGGAGGACCATAACCCTATTGCATCAAGCAACATCACTCGCTATAGAATAGGATCAGTTTCGAAGTTATTTACATCCATTATCATTCACCAATTAATTGAGGAAAAAAAGCTTCAACATGGAACATTGTTATCCAAGTATTTTCCTAAGATCCCCAACGCAAAGAAAATAACGATCGAGCAATTATTGAGACATCGAAGTGGGTTGTATGATTTTACCAGCGATCCGGCCTTCATGACCTATCATACCCAATCTAAAACCCAAAAGGAACTTCTTGATATTTTTTATTCGCAGAAGCCAATATTCGAGCCAGATCAAAAAATGGAATATTGTAATACCGGGTTTGTATTGCTCGGGTTTATCATTGAGAAAATTACTAAAAAATCGTATGCTGAGGTATTACAGGAAAGAATTTGTAATAAAATTAAATTGATGAACACATACTTCGGTACCAAAACAAACGTGGAAAAAAACGAGGCAAAGTCCTATACCTATATCAACAATAGCTGGGTGGTTTCTCCGGAATCTGATATGAGTATCCCGCATGGGGCAGGAGCTGTTGTTTCTACCGTGGAGGACCTTGTAAAATTTATTGAAGCCATCTTTTCTCATCAATTGGTTTCCAAAACCAGTTTGGATCAAATGACTACCTTAAAAGATATTTGGGGATTAGGTATTTATGTTTTTCGGGGACTTAACCATACAGGATATGGTCACCAGGGTAGAATTGATGCGTTTTTTACTACGCTTGTCCATTTCCCGACGGATAGCTTAACCGTGGCGGTTGCAACCAATGGTCAAAATGGCCAGAACGACACATTTTTAAAAGGGGTATTGTCTATATGTTTTGATCAACCTTATCGTATTCCGGATTTTATTGAGTATAAAGTTCCTGATCATATCTTGAATACTTATATTGGTTCATACCACAATAGTACGATGAAGACGGATTTTATGGTGAGTTCGTCAAATGGAACGTTGGTGATGCAGGCCTCGGGTCAGCCTGCATTTAACGTAGAGGCGGAGAATGATTCAGTATTCAAATTCAATTTGGCCAATATATCCGTTGTATTTAAAAGAAATACGGAGGCATATGCTAACCAGTTTGTTCTTAAGCAAGCCGGGATGGAATTTATCTTTGACAGACGCAAATAGGTCGACCGCTCATTTCCAACGGGTAAAGGATCAATTCTCTTTCTTGCTTCCAAACATTTGCTAATTTAGCTGAATATAAATTCGGGAGTGAGCAATATGCTGAATATTAGGTATACTATATTTCCAAATGTTAGGCGAGGGTTGATTATTTTCTTTGTCCTATTCCCATGTGCTTTATTTGGCCAGTATGCTTCCTTTATCAACTATAATTTAAACAGTGGATTACCTTCGAATACTGCTTATTTTATTTTAAAAGATTCCAAAGGTTACTTATGGATTACTACCGATCGTGGTTTGGTAAAATATGATGGATACAGTTTTACTACTTATACTACTACCGATGGTGTATCAGATAATGAGATCTTTGAGGCATATGAAGACAGTAAAAAAAGAATATGGTTTTCCACCTTTAATGGAATACCCACTATTTACTCAGAGGGCAAATTTTATAGTTTCGAATATTTATTTAAAAAATACGAAAGGGTAGCAACAGGCCCGTGCTACAGGATACTGGAGAAGGATAGCAGTCTTTGGTTCCTGAACAGAAAGGCTATTTATAGAGTAACCAATAATAGGATCCATGCTTTCTCCGCCAAGAAGACCACCTTGTCTTCCATGGCCTATCATGAAGGATGGAAAAAAATGTATTTTCTCAACTCATCGGTTAGTTGGGTCATTAGTATTGATGAAAATAACAAGTTGGATACAATTCCGATAAATATTTCTCCATCTACCAATATTTCAAAAGCCCTGATCAAGGATAACTTTTTGTACTATACCTCCTGGAAAAACTTTTGTGGTTGGGACCTGGAGCATAATACCGGATTTTCGGTGGAACTTGGAACAGAGCTGTTGTCTATCCAGGATCCTAACAATGATACTACTTTGTTGATAGGTGCATCTAATGGCGTGTATGAATTCAATATTAAAAACCATTCCTGGAGGGAAAAATTCAGAGACCAACCAGGAATTTCATCCATATTCATTGATTCGGACCGATCTTACTGGACCACTTCACTCAATAGTGGGATCAGTTTTTTTGGTAATGAAAAGGTAGAAATATTAAATAATCGAAATGCTATCCCCTTTGAATATGTATCCCTGGTAAAAAAAATGGGGAACAGGCTTTTAATTGCGTCGGATAAGTTCAGGTTTTGTATTTATAACTTGTCGACGAAAAAAGTGGAAGCGTATTTTGATGAAGCAGATAGGGTTCCCGGAAGAGGCTTTGCCAATAGCATGAGGAAGGCAACCAACGGAGATATATATGTAAGCTTTAGGGTTGTCTTGATAAAAATCGATAAGAACGGAAAGATTTCAAGAATAGGTTTGAAAGAGGTAAGCTATGACTTTATCTTTACACCTGATTATTATGTGGCGGTTCACGTAGATCAGATTTCCAGAAGAAAATCTTCAGAGTCCATTACAGGTTTAAGTGAAGATTATGAGTCGATGGCTTTAACCGGCCGGCATTTGTTTTACGATTCAACCAATGCCCATATGTATGCATATGGAGCGAATGGATTATTTAAGGTGAATGTGGACAGCTTTAACTATGTTACCAATTATTCTCATTATAAGCAGATATCCACGAACGTTTCAACAATGGCTAAGTTCAATGATAGTTTGTTGATCGTTGGAAGCACTCTGAGCGGTATCCATTTTTTAAAGAGAGATAAGATTATTGCCGGAATTGGTATTGATCAGGGATTATCATCAAATTATGTGAATTGTGTTTTTGTAGATGGGAATGAAGTTTGGATAGGAACAGATAAAGGAATCAATGTGCTTACGGTCGATTTAGTCAAGGCAAACATGAACATGTACCAGTTGGGCAAAAAAGATGGGATCTTTAACAATGAGATCAATGATATCACCATTGAAAATGATACGGTATTTGTTGCGACGCCATCTGGACTCTTTTTCTTCCACCGGAACAACGTTAACCGAATAGTGGAAAAACCTACATTGAATATTGAATATGTTACAGTTAATTCGGAGAGTCTCGAATTGCAGGAGGAGTACCAATTAAATCCATATCAAAACAATGTAAAGGTGAAATTCACCGGGATTTCCTATAATGCACTGGGAAATATTGTGTATCGATATAAACTTACCCCTGCCGACGATCTATGGCATTATACCACTTCCAGGGAAATTGAATATCCTTCTTTGTCGCCCAACGAATATACATTGGTGATCCAGTGTAAGGGAAACAGAGGAGGCTGGTCGGAGGTGAGGAAAATTAAGTTTGAGATTGCCCCTTCCTTCTGGCAACGGACTACTGTAAGGATCCTTTTCGTTATCCTATTCTTTGTAGTTATAGGACTTCTGGTGCGTATAAGGTTCAAGGCCATCAAAAAAGGCCATTTGATCAAAGAAAAACTTTTGAAACTCGAAAATGAAAAATTGGAGGACATCAAGAACCAGGCCATCAAGGATAAGGAACTGATTGAATTAGAGCAACAGGCATTAAGATTGCATATGAATCCCCACTTTATTTTCAATGCCATCAACGCCATTCAGGGATTTTATGCTGGAAATGAGGTGAACAAAGCCAAACAGTTCATCAGCTATTTTTCCAAGTTGCTTAGAATGATACTCGAAACCTCTAAAGAAAAACTGGTTCCTGTAAGCACTGAGGTAGAGATCATTAAAAATTACCTGGAACTGTTTTTACTTCGATTTGAAGATAAATATTCTTATCATATCAAACTGGATCCGGATATTGATTCAGAAAGTATTATGATACCACCCATGGTGGTTCAGCCGTTTGTTGAAAATGCTGTATTGCATGGGATCTCCCCTATGAAGACCAAGGGAGAGATCAATATTGATTTTGAGCTTGAAGAAGATGTACTTAAGATCAGCATCCGTGACAATGGAATAGGCCGGAAAAAATCAGAGGAACTTAAAATGTTCTCCAAATCAAAGTCAACAGGCATCAAAGTAACCCAAATGAGGTTGAAGCATTTGAATGAACAGCTCAATGATGGGCACCTGGTAGAGATCATAGATCTGGAAGAAAAGGGTATTTCCATAGGGACCCTGGTCATTTTACGTGTGCCTTTATCCGGCAAATCATAGCGATTACTAAATGAATGGTTGCAGCTAATAAAATTTTCAATTTTTAGCCCGATTTGTTATAACTTTACTCAAAACATGCAGACCATGATCCGATGTATCGTTATTGATGATGAGAAACAAAGCAGAAATGCGTTGATCAGCGAACTGGATAGCTATAAGGATAGAATTAAGATCATTGCAGAGGCCGATTCAGTGGCCACCGCCATTGAAGCGATCAATGACTTTAGACCCGACCTTATTTTCCTCGATATACATTTAGGAGATGGAATGGGATTTAACGTATTGGAGAAAATGACCTGGCATAAATGCAAAGTGGTTTTTGTGACCGCTTACAACGAATATGCGATCAAGGCTTTCAGATTCAATGCGATCGATTATATTTTAAAACCTGTTTCTCATGAAGAGATCAGTAGGGTGGTGGAAAGAGTGGTGCATATTGAACCGATGGAAGAAAACATTCTCAACAAAAACTTCCTTGCCAATTATAAAAGCTCCGCTCCTAAAAGAATTGCTATTTCTAACAGTGATGGAGTTCACCTAGTAGAGTTGGATGAAGTAGTTCGATGTGAGGCAGATGGGAATTATACCAAGATCTATACTACCAAGGAAGAAGTGATCCTCACTTCAAAAACCCTGAAGGAATACGATACCATGTTATCGGATTTTAATTTCGAACGGGTACATAATTCCCATTTGGTGAACATGCGCCATATTAAAAAATATTTGAACAAAGACAGTGGCTATTTACAAATGACCGATGGCTCTCAGATCCCTGTTTCTCAACGTAAGAAATCTTATGTGCTGAGCATTCTGGATAAGATTGTTTAGAAAATGATTAATTATTTGATTTTGCAATCTTCTGTTCTCACACCAAACGAAGAAACAATTTGCTTGAATTGGGTCATGATCAGCAGGCATCCAAGTTCGTTTTCAAAACGGTAAACAGAACGTGTCCACTTTTCCTTTTTCTTGCCATCCATTGTTACTTTAATAAATGGTTTGTTGCCTTTACAGGCAAATTTGATTCCAAAAATGGAATCGGTTATACAAGAAAGTACTTCTATTTTATTTAGATCAATGGTAATCACCTGTTTTCCTCCCACATTATTAAAGAGAATAAGATTCGGCTTAGCCGCATCCTGAGAAACGACGGTTTTGAGTTTTTGACTCAGGGTATATTTTTGAACGATCTTGTTGATCGAATCTATTTCAACACTATTTTTTTGAGACAGAAGGACCAGGGATGAGCATACCCATAGCAAGACCAGAATCAGCGTTTTTTTCATATTTTATAAAAATATGAATATTATTACAATATGAGTAATTTACTCCTTGATTATTTTTACCACAGCATTTCCTTTAACGGAAGAGATCACTAAAAAGTAATTTCCGGAAGAGAGATCGACCAGCGAAATTTCCTGTAGGTGTTCACCTGGTATTTGATGTTGATCCGATAAAATAGTTTTCACAGTTTTTCCATGCATGTCCTGTACATAGATGGAAATAATTTCTTTTTCATCAAGAGTATATGTAAATATTGCTTGTTCGTGAATAGGATTGGGATAGACCAATACTGCGGGATGATCCGAAAAATGAAGAACACCCAAATATAAACCGGCAAGATACCTAATCAACCCAAAGTCCCGTTCTCCATTGATGATGGAGAAACCCGTTACCAGAATATCCTGGTTGGGCTGGACCACAACTGAATGTGCTTCATCATAATCCGTGCTGATATCAGTAATAACTATTCCTGTTGAATTGGTGGTTGCATCTATGGATCCATCTATATTATATCTTACCAAGGCATAATCCTCCTCGCCTGAAATCGCGGCTTGCGAAAATCCAACGACCACGATTTTCCCATCATTTTGAATGGTTACTGAATTAGCTACGTCCCTAAAATTTCTGATGGATGTGGTAAGCTTTCCATCTCCATCAAAACTATTGTCAAGGGTCCCGTTTGCATTGTATCTAGCTACGGCAAAATCTTCATTCACATTATTAAACGAATGTCCAACCAAAACTATCTTACCATCTGTTTGAACTGCAATGCAGTTTGCTATATCAGCTACATTGAAAATAGCAGTATCCATCCCATCACCACTAAAACTATTATCTGCACTTCCGTTAGTATTATAGCGTGCTACAGCAAATGCCCTTCCACTAAATGTATGAATGTATCCTGCCGCCAATATCTTACCATCCGGTTGAAGAACTAAGTCGTGGATCGCATCGTTGTTAGGGCTATAATCATTAATGAGGAAGCCATCGCCATCAAAACTATTGTCCAATGATCCATCAGGATTGTACCGTACGATAGCAAATGATTGATTATTAGGATTAGTGGTCCCACCTACCAGGATTTTCCCATCATTTTGTATGGCTACAGCAAATGCCTCCGAAGATGATCCAAGGTTTGTTGCTACCACCCCGTTATTTCCAAAAGTAATGTCCAAAGTCCCATTGGTGTTTAACCTGGCCAGAGCAAATTGATAGCTTCCCGAGGTTGAATTTACACCAGCAACTACTATTTTTCCATCATTCTGTAATGCGGCATCATAAGCCCAGCAATCGTTTGAGTCTATAGTTACCTCTGCCATTCCGTCAAAATGGAAGCTGGTATCTAAATCCCCATTTATGTGAAACCTGGCGATTGCAAAAGAATAAAGAGACAAACTATCTCTGGTATCTCCAACAGCTATTATCTTACCATCCGGTTGTAAAATAACCTCATGTGCCGCTGAAAAACTTAAAGCAGTGCTATGTACTATACCGGTATCCCCAAAGCTGGTATCTATACTGGCCTGTTGCGAAAATAAAAAACAGAACCTACAACAAACGATTATAAAAAGAATCAATTTTTTTTTCATCGTTTTCTATTATTAGTCAATAAATATTTTTCCCGGATTCAAAATACCCCTGGGATCAAACACTTTTTTAATATCCTTCATCAGGTTAAGTTGAGTTTGGTTAAATGCAATGTCCATATAATCCTTCTGTACATATCCTATTCCATGCTCACCACTCAGGGTTCCTCCCAGTTTTATACATAGCTCAAAGATCTCACGGATCCCTTTAGGAAGTTCTTCATTCCATGTTTTATCATCCAGGTCACCTTTGATAATGTTTACGTGCAAATTCCCATCGCCGGCATGTCCATAGCAAACCGATTTGAATCCATATTTATTTCCAATCTCTTTTACCCCTTTCAACAGGTCTGGTAAATAATAACGGGGAACAACTGTATCTTCCTCTTTATATACCGAATTTGATTTGACCGCTTCAGCAACAGAACGTCGTAATTTCCAGAGAGCTGCTTTTTCATCAGCACTTTCGGCATAATAAATATTGAGACAATTAAATTGTTCTGTTACTACTGCGATCTTTTCACAAGTTTGGCGGAGAACGTCCATATCGGTACCATCCACTTCAATTAATAAATGGGCTTTTTCTTCATCGGTAATGGTGAGTACTATATCGTTCCTGAATTGTAAGGTCCAGTCAATGGCATCCCTTTCCATAAATTCAAGTGCCGAAGGAATGATCCCGGCCTTAAAAATCGCTGCTACTGCCTTGCAGGCATTTTCGGCATCGGCAAAAGGGACCAGCATCACAATGGTTTGAGGAGGGTAGGGGATCAACTTCAATACGATTTGAGTGATCACCCCAAGGGTTCCTTCACTGCCAATAATTAATTGGGTGAGGTTATACCCGGTAGAATTTTTTAATACATTGGCACCTGTCCAGATAATTTCGCCATTGGCTAATACAATTTCGCAGTTAAGTACATAATCTTTTGTAACTCCATATTTAACGGCTCTGGGTCCCCCGGCACATTCGGCCAGGTTCCCCCCGATAAAACAGGAGCCTCTGCTACTAGGATCGGGTGGATAATACAATCCTTTTTCGATCACCGCTTCCTGGAGCACCTGGGTAATGACTCCAGGCTCCACGGTTATCTGTAAGTTATTTTCATCAATGGAAATGATCTTGTTGAATTTATGCATCGATAACAGAACACCCCCATGAACGGGCAATGCTCCGCCACTTAGTCCTGTTCCTGCTCCGCGAGGGGTAACAGCAATATATTGGCCATTACAGTATTTTAAAATGTCGGAGACCTGTTTTGAATTCTCAGGGATCAATACTACTTCTGGCATAAATACCAGGTCTTCCGTTTCATCATGGGCGAAATTTTCCTTGCGGTCGTCAATGATTACGTTCACCTCACCCAGGAGTGAGGTAAAGTAAGCCAGGTCTTTTTTATCTGGAATTTTAAAATTCATATTTCATTTTTTATTCAGCAACAAAATTTTTCCCATCCCAGATCAACGTCCAATTGTTATAACTCCAATCGCATAGCGTATCTTCACAGTCGCTTACCTGTGCACATTTTTCTTCGAACAATATCTTATTGTTTTCACCTTTTTCTTCATTTGGAAAGATCATGGCCTGATAACAGGCATATCCTCCCTCTCCAGCACCGGATGTATACGTGAAATACTCTTGGAGAATATCATTCCTAAAGCAAAGATATTTTATTTCACTTCCTCCCACTTCCCCATTAAATTCATAACTCACCGAAAATAACCGAAGCGATGGACTGAATTGGGTCCAGTTCAATATTTCCATATCCCATACTTGCTGTATATCGTAATAAGTATTTTCTTTAAGTTCATGGATGAGCTTTCCATTGCGGATCATTCTAAATTTCCAATAATTGTCAGCCTCGTTGGCATTCATATATTGGGTTACGTTCAATATCATAAAAGTTTCCTTTGTTCCATTCGAGTCAAAATCCCCCTCCATATAGTAATCGGCGATCAATCCTCCCCAAATATATCCTTCTGTTTTACCCGATCGAACCTTATACCAATATTCTTCAACACTATCCAAGGCGAGTGAAACGGTGGTTTGCTCCAACACCTCCACCAGGGTGCCCATGGGCAAGGTAGTCACCACTTTTCCCTTTAGAGATGGCATATTGCGGATCCTTACCTGGTCTGCAAACAGGGGGTGGGTACCTTTTTTTAATGGTGTTGTTTGTGCCAACAATGAATTCCCTAAATGAAGGAGGACCAAGAAGAAAAAAAGGATGTTTTTATTCATAGGAAATTCCCAAAAAAAATGAATATCTACAAATGTAATAGAAGTTGTCCATACTTTTCTTTTCTTCTTCCCGTTCTTTTATTAATTTTGGATCAATGAAATCGAAGTTTTTTACCTTTTTTATCGTTTTGGCACTGATAGGCATCAGCCAGCCTGCCTACGCGGTTAAATTCAAGATCGCCAGGTTGCATTATGGAGGTGGAGGTGATTGGTATGCCAACCCCACCAGTTTGAAAAACCTGATCAGTTTTTGCAATAAGGAACTCAAGACCAATATTGATCCCGAACCGGATGATGTGGAAGCGGGGAGTGGTGATATTTTCAATTATCCATTTATACATATGACCGGACATGGAAATGTGTTTCTGAACAACCAGGAACTGGATAACCTGAGGACTTATTTATTGGGAGGTGGATTTTTGCATGTGGATGATAATTATGGAATGAATAAATATGTGAGAAGAGAAATAGCCAAACTATTTCCAGATAAAGAACTGATTGAACTTCCATCATCCCATGCTATTTATCACCAGAAATATGATTTTCCGAAAGGATTGCCGAAGATCCATGAACACGACAATAAACCTTCACAAGGTTTTGGGATCATGCATGAAGGCAGGCTCATTTTATATTATACTTTCGAATGTGATCTCGGGGATGGTTGGGAAGACCAGGAAGTGCATGGAGATAGCGAGGATAACCGGATGAAGGCACTAAAAATGGGAGCTAATATTGTGCAGTATGTTTTCTTCGGGTCGTATAAATAATTAAGCGTTTTAAAAACTTCGAATTTACTCTTAAAGCGTTTATTTTAAAAATGAACTCATGAACTCAGCACCTGTGGCGCTTCGGTCCTGCGTTGGACATTACCTCAAAAGTTTAACAGTCATCCCGGTGCAGGCCGGTATCCCTTGGTGTGGAGCACCTATATTTCAATCTTCATCCCATCATAAGCGAAGCGGATAAAACCGGGTAATTTTTTTTCTTCCTCTTCATGTAATCCTAAGCGATGGCTCATATGCACAAAAAATCCTTGGCGGGGTTTTACCTGGTCCATGATCTCAATGGCTTGTTGAACTGTATAATGAGAAATATGGTCATCATAATGCAATGCATTCAGCACAAATATATCTGACCCTTCAATTTTTTTCATTTCATTTTCATGGATGAAATTGGCATCGGTGATATAGGTGAAATCATGGATCCTGAATCCTAAAACCGGGAGTTTATAATGCATCACCTCAATGGGCTGAAAATGAATATCGCCGATCGTAATGGTCTCCGTAGCATTGATATTTACCAGGTTGATCTCCGGTGAGCCCGGATATTTGATCTCGGAAAATGCATAATTGAATTGCTGTCTCAACTCTGTTTCAACACGTGGTGTGCAATAAATATCCATTTGTTTCTTCTGGATAAAGTTGAAAGCCCTTATTTCATCTAACCCGCCTACATGGTCTTTATGTTCGTGGGTAATGAGTACTGCATCCAGCTTTTTTACTCCTTCTCTGAGCATTTGATGCCGGAAATCAGGTCCAATATCCACTGCCACGGAGGTAGTGGCTGATTGGACCAGGATAGAGCATCGGAGCCTTTTATCCTTGGGATTGGCACTGGTACATACCTTACAATTACAGGCAATTACCGGCACCCCTTGGGAAGTGCCCGTGCCTAGAAATGTAATGGTTATGCCATGCTTGCCCTTCATTGGATATTTAGGAGCCTAAATGTAAGATTTTCTTAGCATTTGCGTTTATAGCTGAAGGAATTCATTTTTTTATTATCTTCGTTCTAACAATTACCACCGCTTCTGTTTAGGAAGCCAATCATTTGAAAAACAATTAGCATATTTTATTATCTTTTATGGAGTACAATTCTCAGCGTGAAAAGTTGATATTGCCTGAATTTGGCAGAAATATCCAAAGTATGGTGAACTATACGTTAACGATACCTGATATTGCAGAAAGGACCCGTGCCTCTAGAACTATTATTCAGATCATGGCCCAAAATACCCCCAGCCTGAATAAGGATCAGGAGGATTTTTACCATATGTTATGGGACCATTTACATGTAATCGCCAAATTCAAACTGGAAGTGGATAGTCCTTATGAAAAGCCTACACCCGAAGACCTGGTAAGGGAAAAAAAGAAATTGAAGTACCCGAACAAGAAGATCCGGTATAAACACTACGGTAAAAATGTGGAGTATTTTATTGAGAAAGCCCGCAAAGCCACCGACCCGGCCATGAAAGACCTTTTTATTGAAGCATTGGCCAATATGATGAAGAAGGCTTATCTGAACTGGAACCGGGATTCGGTGAATGATGAACTGATCAAAGACCACCTGGCAGAAATGAGCAATGGAGAGTTGATCATTACCGATAAACATAAGATCAGTTCAACCAGCGAAATCCTTGGAAGCACTGCCCAGCGTACTAAAAATAAATTTCAACAAAAGAAGTTTCATAAAAATAATAACAACCGGAACAATCAAAACAATAATAACCGCAACTTTAAGGGCAATAATTTTAAAAAGAAGAACTTTTAGAACGGTTTGAAGTTGGAGGTTTTGAAGTTTGATGTTGGTGATAAAAACTAGCTCAAACCTCGGCAACAAGTATCAAACCTCAAACATTTGTCAAACCTCAAATAATTAAAGTTGTGAGTACATTCGTCATAGAAGGTGGACACCATTTAAAAGGAGAGATCACTCCCCAAGGTGCAAAAAATGAAACTCTTCAAACCATTTGCGCCGTCCTCCTAACGGATCAAAAAGTAACCATTACCAATATCCCGGAGATCCATGATGTGATGAAGCTCATAGAGATTTTGGGTGATATGGGAGTAACCGTGAATAAAACCTCCCATGGTACTTATGAGTTTCAGGCCGATCAAATAAAGCTCGAATATCTACAAACCGACCATTTCAAGGAAAATGCTGCCAGGCTGAGAGGATCTATCATGTTATTGGGACCCATGCTGGCCAGGTTTGGCCAAGGGTTTATACCCAGGCCCGGAGGTGATAAAATAGGACGAAGAAGATTGGATACGCATTTTACAGGTCTCATCAAACTGGGTGTTATTTTAGACTTTGAACCCAATTCATATTTCTACAGGGCACATGCAAAAAAACTGGTGGGTACCTATATCCATATGGATGAAATTTCGGTAACCGGAACTGCCAATGTAGTGATGGCTTCGGTTTTAGCGGAGGGTACAACGGTTATTTATAATGCTGCCTGTGAACCTTATTTACAACAGCTTTGCAAAATGCTCAATAGCATGGGTGCAAAAATTGAAGGGATTGGCTCGAACCGGCTAACCGTAACTGGGGTTAAATCATTGGGAGGTTGCGTGCATCATACCTTGCCTGATATGATTGAGGTGGGAAGCTTTATCGGACTTGCAGCACTTACACAATCGGAGCTGACCATAAAAAATTGCAGCTTGCCAGATCTGGGAGTGATCCCTGATATTTTCGAAAAACTGGGTATTATCCTGGTAAAAAATGGAGATGATATCATTATTCCCCATCAAAAGAGTTATGATATTGAAACGTTTATGGATGGATCTATCCTAACCGTGTATGATGCTCCCTGGCCGGGCTTTACCCCTGACCTCATCAGCATTATCCTGGTTACTGCTATCCAGGCCAAAGGCTCTGTTTTGATCCACCAGAAAATGTTCGAAAGCCGTTTATTCTTTGTAGATAAGCTCATTGATATGGGTGCACAGATCATTTTATGTGATCCGCATAGGGCAACCGTCATCGGACTTGACAGGAAATATGCGTTGAGGGGAATTGAGATGACATCCCCCGATATCAGGGCTGGAATGGCTTTGCTGAATGCAGCCTTAAGTGCTGAAGGTACCAGTCGGATCCATAATATTGAACAGATCGACCGTGGATATGAAAAAATTGATGAGCGCCTTAATAAGCTAGGTGCCAGGATCACCCGGGTGGCAAACAATGGATGATCGAAAACTGTGACAGCCCTGCGGGCACCATTAAAAAATAATCTTAAATCGGAACAGCCGACTTGCCACTCCTTTGATTTGGTATCATTTTTGGATATATTTGTTCATCTATAATATCCCAGATATATATGAAGCGTAGTAATATCATTACCATTTCACTTGTTATTGTGGTTATTTGCAGCGGATTTATCATTAAAGGGCTGAATAAGAATACACCGGTGAATGATGCTGTTGGGTTAAATATTGGTGACACAGCACCGGAAATTGAAATGATGGCCCCTGATTCCACCACAAAATTTAAGTTATCCGATCTTCGCGGACATATTGTTTTGATCGATTTTTGGGCAAGCTGGTGCCGTCCATGCCGTATGGAAAATCCCAACATTGTAGCCACCTATAATAAATTTTCAAATTCCAAATTCAATGGGGCTAAAAAGAAAGGCTTTCGTGTTTTCAGTGTTTCTTTGGACATGAATATAAAAGCATGGCAGGATGCTATTGCAAAAGACGGACTTACCTGGAAATACCATGTAAGTGATTTAAAATACTGGAGCAATGCTGCAGCACAAACCTATAAGATCACCTCCATTCCGAACAATTACTTGCTTGATGGTAACGGAGTTATTATTGCTAAGAACTTAAGAGGAGCGAATCTGGAAACGGAACTTACTAAGATCCTTAAATAAACAAACCATATTTTGGACAAGGCGGATGATTTCCGCCTTTTTTTTTGGGCAGTGCTCCTAAAGGGAGTAACCGTTTCGAAAAAATAACTAACAACCTTCATCATTCACCTTTAAATAGTGTACTTTTGCACGAATTTTCTCTGGAGCATACGTATGGCAAAAAAACTCAACCTGGAGGACCTGGATCCACAGGATTTTATCATCATTAAAGGAGCAAGGGTACATAATTTAAAAAATATTGACCTTGCGATTCCACGTGATAAATTAGTGGTCATTACAGGTCTTTCCGGTTCCGGAAAATCTTCGTTGGCTTTTGAAACTTTATATGCCGAGGGACAACGCAGGTATGTGGAAAGCCTTTCGGCCTATGCCCGTCAGTTCCTGGGAAGGCTTGATAAACCGGATGTGGATTATATCAAAGGAATATCGCCGGCCATTGCCATTGAGCAAAAAGTAAATACCAGAAATCCACGTTCTACCGTGGGCACGAGTACAGAAATTTATGATTATCTTAAATTGTTATTTTCCAGAATTGGAATTACTTACTCCCCCGTTTCGGGAAATGAAGTAAAACGCCATTCAGTATCCGATGCAGTGGATATGCTAGGTGCTTTGAAAGAAAATACAAAAGTCTACATAAGTACCCCTATTCATGTAAAAGCCAAAAGGACCCTTAACCAGGAATTAAGCATTCTACAACAAAAAGGATTTTCAAGAATATTGGTGAAAGGACAGGTAACCAAAATTGAGGACGCCCTGGAATTGAAAAAGATGTTACATGACCACGAGGTAGAAATATTGGTGGGAAGATTGGCAGTAAGTAAAGAGGATGACTTTTACGGAGAAGCTGCTGATATGGTCAACATGGCTTTTGGCGAAGGAAACGGAGAATGTATCATTCATATATTGGATGAGAAGGGAGCTATTAAAAAAACGCAACCATTTTCAACCAGGTTTGAATTGGATGGATTGAGCTTTGAAGAGCCTACAGAGCATTTATTTAGTTTCAATAACCCATATGGTGCCTGTAAGACCTGTGAAGGCTACGGAAAAATATTAGGGATTGATGAAGACCTGGTCATACCGGATAAATCAATCAGTGTTTATGAGGGTGCAGTATCCTGCTGGAAGGGAGATAAATTAAGCGAATGGCAAAATGATTTTATCAAAAGGGCCAACGATTATAATTTCCCCATTCACAAACCCTATTATGATTTATCGGCGGCGCAAAAAAAATTATTGTGGGAAGGAGGAAGGGAAATAGAAGGGATCAACGATTTTTTTAAAATGGTTGAAGAGAATCTGTATAAGATCCAATACAGGGTTTTGCTGTCGAGGTATAGAGGACGTACCACTTGTCCGGATTGTCAGGGTACAAGGTTGAGAAATGATGCAGGTTTTGTAAAGGTGGGAGAGCTTTCTATCATTGAAATGGTATTGATGCCGGTGGAAGAATTGAAAACTTTTTTCAGTGAACTGGAGCCGGCAGCTCATCATAAAAAAATAGCTTCAAGATTGTTGATTGAGATCAATAACCGTTTAGGTTATTTATGTGATGTAGGGCTTGGTTATCTCAATCTGAACAGGCTTTCATCTTCTTTATCAGGTGGGGAATCACAAAGGATCAACCTGGCCACCTCTATTGGCAGCAGTCTTGTAGGATCCATGTATATATTAGATGAACCGAGCATTGGACTTCACTCAAGAGATACGGAAAGATTGTTGAAAGTAGTGAAGAATTTAAGGGACGAAGGGAACACCGTAATTGTGGTGGAACACGATGAAGAGTTTATGAAATCCGCCGATGAATTGATCGATATGGGGCCCGAAGCTGGCATCAACGGTGGGAGGATCGTTTTTCAGGGAACGCATAAAGATGTATTGCGTGAAAAGGATAGCCTTACTGCGAATTATCTTACCGGAAGAATGGCGATCAAGTTACCAGCGACCAGAAGAAAATGGACAAAATTCATTGAAATTACAGGAGCCAGGGAGAATAATTTAAAAAACATCGATGTTAAATTCCCATTGGGAGTATTGACGGTTATTAGTGGGGTTAGCGGATCTGGAAAAACAAGCTTGGTGAAAACCATTTTAGCGCCAGGTCTCAAAAAAATGTTCGGAGGTTATAGCGAAAAAACGGGGGACCATGATAAAATTACCGGTAACCTTCGGGAAATTACCGGTGTGGAGTTAGTGGATCAGAACCCGATCGGAAAGTCAAGCAGGTCGAACCCGGTTACCTATTTAAAGATCTATGATGAGATCCGGAATTTGTATTCCACCTTACCTCTTTCCAAGCAACAAGGATTTAAGCCGGCCCATTTTTCTTTCAATGTTCCTGGTGGACGTTGCGAAGTTTGCGAAGGAGAAGGAACGGTGACCATCGAAATGCAGTTCATGGCAGATATCAATCTGCTTTGTGAGAATTGCAAGGGAAAACGTTTTCAGGATGATGTACTGGAAGTAAAATATCGGGAAAAAAATATTTCTGAAATTTTGGAGATGTCGGTGGACGAAGCCATCGATTTTTTTGAAAAAGCAACCAAAGCAACTGTTTTGGATCAGAAAATAGCTCAAAAACTTCAACCTCTTCAGGATGTGGGCTTAGGATATGTAAAGTTGGGCCAAAGTTCCAACACCCTTTCCGGAGGGGAGGCCCAAAGGGTTAAACTGGCCTATTTCCTGAGTAAAGGAAGCTCCGAAGGGAAGCAATTCTTCATCTTTGATGAGCCTACCACGGGTTTGCATTTTCACGATGTGCAAAAATTGTTAGATTCTTTTAATGCACTGATTCTCAAGGGGCATACAGTAGTTGTCATAGAGCATAACCTGGACGTGATCAAAACGGCAGATTGGGTGATAGACCTTGGTCCTGAAGGCGGAGAACAGGGTGGGGGGCTTGTTTTTGAGGGGGTTCCTGAAGATCTGATCAAAGTAAAGAATTCCTATACTGCCCCCTATTTAACAGAAAAGCTACGCAACGTTTAAGGTAGTTTTATCATCTGTGGAAGAGCATGTCAAAAACATGTATACCCAAGCCTGCAAAGTAGGCGAGAGTACGAGTTCACTAAAAACAAACCGATACGAGTAAACCCGCTTTAACAGGGCATTTTTTTGAGAATATTTAAAAAAATAATAACTTTACACAAAACCCATTATATATGAACCGAGCATTTAAATTAGCTGGATTGTTATTGATAGTTTTAAGTCCAACTTTCATGATGGCCCAATCCTCAGAATCCTATAAACTCTATAAGGATTTAGACGCAGTAAAAATTGATTATACAACCCAACAGTGTACGAATAACGCAGATGTTATTTCGGAATTCCATTTTTTAAGACTTACCAATAAAACCAACGCTCCTGTTTCGATCAGTTTTAGGGTAGAATATTACTATAACGGATCGTGCAGTACCTGTAGCAACGATGAGTATCAATTTAGCTTTAACATCCCTGCTAATGGAAGCATTACTACGGATTGTGCTTCATTGAGCACCTCTACAGGAAGATTGGCAGTGATCAATAAATATGTCAACAAAAATTATGGACCACCCTTGGATAAATTTGAATTGTCCAATATAGTAGTTCGATAAAACAGTACACGGTTAAAAAAAGATCAATGAGAAAAATAGGAGCTTTATTTCTTTTCTGCCTTGCGGCAAATGTTGCCAGTGCGCAACAGACCATTCAAAATATTGCTTATCCTGTTTATGAACAGTTGAAATCCACCCGTTCTCTGGATCCTTCTATTCATTACGTCATTGATCCAACTACTATTCCGGTAGCCACTAATTCTGGTCTTCCTTTACCGCCTCCGCCATCTAGCACTGCCTCCACTTCGGGTTGCGCATGTTATATTCCGCCGGATGCCAGCTACTCCATAGTTCCGTTTGCTGGGTATGCCCCCCCGAATTATGAGAATGATGATGGAAGTACTGCCAATATTCCTATTCCATTTAATTTTTGCTTGTATGGGACCAATTATACTTCCATGTGGATCAACAACAATGGAAATATAACTTTTGATGGTCCGTACGCCACTTTTAGTCCAGTCGGATTTCCAAGTAACCAGTATGTAATGGTGGCTCCGTTTTGGGGTGATGTAGATACAAGGAACGGAGGAGGATTGGTTTATTATAAAATTACACCCACTGCAGTGTATGTGACCTGGGTAAATGTGGGGTATTATGCATTTCACACAGATCTGCTCAATACTTTTTCGGTGATCATTACAGATGCCAACGATCCGGTAATTGGGGTTGGAAATAATGTGGCTTTTTGTTACCAGGATATGCAATGGACCACCGGTGATGCTTCTGGAGGAAGTGGTGGCTTTGGAGGATTTGCAGCGACCGTTGGTTGCAACAAAGGAAATGGAATTGATTTTGTTCAATTCGGACAATTTGATTCTCCAGGAACCGCATACTTCGGACCTTATGCTACTAATAATGGTGTAAGCTGGCTTGATAACCAATCATTTATTTTTAATGCCTGCAATAGCACCAATATTGCACCCACCATGGCCACCGGGCCTATATGTGATACGATTGAACTATGTGTAGGTGATACCCTGGTGGATACCTTGGTCTTTTTATCTCCAGAACCTGGACAAACAACCACTTTGGGTGCCAGTTCAGCCTCTCCCGACTTTTCTATCTTAAATATTACCAACGGAAATACAGCCACCTTAATTTACCAGGTGATTGGAAATACCGTGGGCACACTTGATATTAACGTGAATGCGGTCGATGATGGTGTACCTGTACAAAACGTGAACTATACGATCACCGTTCAGGTGAATCCTAATAATACCCCTATACCAACTGTGATTGGAGATACCATTATTTGTCCGGGGGAAAACACCATCTTAAGTGCTATTGGTGGAGTTTATGATTCTTATTTATGGAATACCGGAGGTATCAATGATTCAGTTACGGTCAATCAGGGAGGAAATTATCTCGTTGAGGTTTCATTGAATGGTTGCAGAAGATGGGATTCGATCACTGTTTTTGCATTCCCTCAACCGGTGCCACTCATTACTGCTGATACCACGATTTGTGGAGGTGATTCATCATTGATGACAGTTACTAACGGACCCTTTAATCAATATAGCTGGTCGACCGGAAGTACAACATCTACAGCTTATGCAGCTACTGCCGGAACGTATACGGTTACCGTTACAGATAACAACACTTGTACCGGATCTTCTACTATTAATGTAGTCCAAGTAGTTCCGGTGATTAATATCAATTCGGCACTTGCTGTTTGCGGAGGAGATTCTGTGATGATGACTGCCACACCGTTCTTACCATTCAGCTCCATCTACTGGTCTGATGGTACTATCGGACCTTTGAACTATGCTACTTCTCCGGGACAATATATTGTTACCGGAGTTGATCCTGGAGGCTGCGAGGCAAAAGATACGGTAGTGATTGCATTGCTACCTGATCCAACTGGAAATCTTGTATTACCTGTTGCTTGTGAAAACCAAGGCTCGGCATTTAGTTATAACAACACCGGCATACCGGTAATCGATTATCATTGGAATTTTGGAACTGGAATCCCAGGGGATACTTCTAACATTTCTTCTCCTAATTTTACATATCCGTTATTTGGGTTCTATAATGTTTCTTTGGTGATTACAGGAAGTAACGGATGTATTGATACCATTCAGGCTAACCTAACTGTTCATACTCAACCAACTGTTACCGTTCCCAATACCCCTATATGTTTGGATGCCGTAGCAACTTTCAATCCTACTATTGTAAGTGATTCTGTTGTTTCATATAGCTGGGTCTTTGCAGGAGGTACACCAGGTACTTCAAACATTCTTACACCCACCGTTTCTTATCCGGCTCCAGGCTCCTATCCATATTTGCTAACCGTTACTACTGAATTTGGTTGCACTACTGTAGTAGCCCAGAATTTGGTTGTACGTGAAAATCCTTCAGCAGGATTTGGGATTTATCCAATTTGTGTTAGCAGGTTTACTTTTGATTATATCCCTGGAGTGAACGATTCAGCCTTGGTACTTGATTGGAACATGGGTGATGGAACATGGTTCCTGGATCAGGATACCACTGTCTTTAATTATTTGTATCCTGGACCAGGCGTATTCAATGTACAGTTGGTGGTGCAAAATGGATGGGGATGTACGGACTCTTTAACCATTCCTTTGGTTGTTCCTGATTCTGTATTTCTTGAATTACCCAATGTATTGATACAATCCAGCCTGGTTGGAAATGATAGAGTGGATATAGAACAGATCGAGCCTAGCTTTAATCTATGTATTGAATATACTTACTCAATTTATGATCGTTGGGGAATAAAAGTATTTGAAACGCATAATGATCCGAATAATCCTGACATGTCCTGCGGCAAATGTTTTAAGGGTAAAACACAAGGTGGAGAGCAGTTAAGCCCCGGAGTGTATTATTATATTCTTCAGGGAAATTTCAATATTCAAAAAGTTGGATTTATCACCATCTTTGATTAGAACTTAAATATTTATTATGAGAAAAATAGCCTATGTAAGCTTTGTTTGTATTTTTTCTCTTATAGTAACTCACCTGTCAGCACAACAACCTGTTGTTACTATACCCGATTCTACCTATGACCAATTAAAATCTTCGAACCAACTGAATCCAGCGGTTCATTATTCAATTATAAATACAAATTCCGGAGGTCATCATCACCTAACGGCTCCCATGGTGCCTAAGGCGAGCAATTGTGCTTGCTATACGCCTCATGATGCCAGTTGGACCTTGGCTATGCCACCCAATGATGATGGAAGTACAGTAAATCTTCCGATCCCTTTTACTTTCTGTTTGTATGGCAATAATTATAATTCACTTTGGATCAATAATAATGGGAACGTAACTTTTGATATTGCCTATGGAGTTTATAGTGCAGTTGGTTTTCCTTCAGCATCCTATGTAATGGTAGCTCCTTTCTGGGCAGATGTGGATACAAGAGGTATTGGCGAAGTATGGTATAAAATGACACCAACAGCCGTATATGTAAACTGGGAAGGTGTGGGGTATTATGATTCATATACCGATAAAATAAATACATTTTCTCTCATCATCACTGATGGAAATGATCCAGTGATAGGAGTTGGTAATAATGTGGCCTTCTGTTATCAAGATATGCAATGGACTACCGGAGATGCTTCAAATGGAGTAAATGGATTTGGAGGAGTACCCGCCACAGTAGGTTGTAATAAAGGAGATGCTGTTGCATTTGTGCAGTTTGGCCGTTTCGATTCTCCGGGGACTGCCTACTTCGGCCCTTATGCGACCAATAATGGGGTAAGTTGGTTAGATAACCAATCTTTTGTTTTTAATGCCTGCAATTCAACAAATATTTCTCCCGTATTGGCAAACGGAGTGAGTTTATGTGATACAATTACCGGTTGTGCGTTGGATACACTCATTGATACCTTAAATTTCTTGTCGCCTGAAGCTGGCCAAATTACAACCCTAAGCGCTATTTCCGGATCTCCAGATTTTAGTGTGTTGAGTATTACAAATGGTAATACTGCCTCCATCGTTTACCGAATAGTTGCCACAACTCCTGGAACAATTTCATTTACCATAACGGCAACCGACGATGGAATTCCTGTTCAATCGGTTAATTATACTTTTACCGTCGAGGTTACGCCAAACAGTACGCCCGATCCTATACTTATAGGTGACACCGTTGTTTGTCCGGGGGTATTCCCTGTATTGCAGGTATCCAACGATATTTATGATTCATATTCCTGGAGTAATGGGAGTACTTTAGTTAGTACAACAGCATTAGTTCCTGGTACATATTTGGTTGAAGCAACATTAAATGGATGTCCTAAATGGGACTCTATTGTAGTTGTTGCAGTTCCTGGTCCGGTAGTAACCGTGCCAGATACCCTTTCATGTTTAGGTCTTGGGGTTAATTATAATGCAATTTCACCTGATAATATTGTTCAGTATAACTGGAGTTTTACCGGAGGTGCCCCTGGAACCTCTACCAATAGCACAGAACTGGTCACCTATGCTGCCCCTGGTACTTATCCTGTCAGTTTAACCGTTACAAATGAATTTGGTTGTACCACAACTGTCAATTTAAATCATACTGTATTACAAAGTACCAATGCAGATTTTGGAGTGTATCCGATTTGTATCAGCAGGTTTACTTTTGATCCCCTGCCAGGCACAGCAGATTCCTTATGGGTAATTGATTGGTATATGGGTAATGGAACTTCTTTTTTAAATACAGATACTTCCTACTTTAATTATATTTTCCCCGAACCGGGTTTGTATAATGTAAGCATGGTTGTTGACAATGGATTAGGTTGTAACGACTCCATTGTTCACCAGGTACAGGTGGTTGATACCATTTCCATCCAAATGCCCAATGTATTAAAACATACCAGCACAGCTGGTAACCAGAAGGTCGACCTGGAGGTGTTCAAACCAGGGTTTAATTTATGCGTGGAATATACATATACCATTTACGACCGTTGGGGAGTAAAAGTTTACGAAGCCTATAATGATCCTTATAATCCCGACATGCTCTGCAATGACTGTTTTGCAGGAAAAACAGATGCGGGTGCCGATTTAAGTCCTGGAGTTTATTATTATATCTTCAAGGGTAACTACAATGTACAGGATCATGGTTATATAACCATATTCGATTAATTCTTTCCACCGAAGTACGAATAAAATCATACGAACTTACGAACTGCTCTGAACCAGGTTGGTTCGTACCAGTTCGTACTTCGTTGTCGTTAAACATCCACCGCCCTTCCACCTTGGAACTATAAAACATTGTATGTACACCTTTTATCATTGTATTTTTTTTTGATCAATAGGAGGTTAATTTCAAATTTAGAGCTAAAATAAATAAGGTAACTCTTTGACTTTAATGTTGCTAACCGATCATGTATGCTGCTTCAATCCTGATAAGTGGTGTGAAACCCGAACTTGCATATAAAAAATATATCTTTTAACTTGTAATCAACAGCACCTAACACTTTCTATTGATCAACAAACTCAACAGATATGAAAAAACGAATACTTCTATCCCTTTTGATCTTACCTAGTTTTATTCCTGCCTTTAATCAGGTGGTTCAGTGGACCGAGGACTTTGAAGGCGTGCCTACGGTTACCTGGGTGAATAACGACCTGAATTCATCTCCCATTTCTGCATTCAGCCATCCGGACACCGGATGGAAAGTGATGCAGGATTTTTTTTACCTGTATGCCAATGCAGCACAATCACCGCCTCCCAATCTGGTATGCACCAGCACATCTTATTATTTTCCTGCAGCAGCAGCGGATGATTGGTTACGAACACCCATGATGGTGATTCCGGCCAATACTTATTTCCTATGGAGCGTTAGGGGATTGAGGTCAAGCGCTACAGCATTTGTACCCAACGGATACGAAATAAAGATCTCCACCACCAATACCAATATTTCAAGTTATACCACGACGCTTTATTCTAATCCGTGGACACCTTATGAATGGTGGCATCGATCAGTGGACCTTAGTGCATATGCGGGGCAAAATATTAGTATTGCTATTCGCAATAATACCTATGATGGTTATATGATGCAAGTGGATAACCTGAAAATGATCGAGCTACTGAATTATGATATGAGTGGGATAGAAATAACTACCAAGATCGGAGTTAAACAAGGTGTTGCTCAAAATATCACCGGTAGGCTCAGGAATTATGGTAACCAAACTGTAACGGGTCTCACCCTGAACTATCGCATCAATGGTGGCACCGTAGTGTCGCAACCTATCACCGGTTTAAATCTTCTTCCTTTAGATTATTACACTTTTAGTCATCCTACCACCTGGACCCCTTCGGCAACCGGTGCTGCACTCATCGAAGTATGGGCTACTTCAATTAACGGAAATGCAGATATGTTGCTTACGAATGATACCGCCAGCCGTACCATACAGGTATATTCCGATATGACTATCAAGCGACCCTTATATGAAGAAATGTCAAGCAAAGAATGTGGGCCCTGTGCTACCTGGAATGCATTTATTCATCCGCATATCATTGATAACTGGAATGCGAATCTTCCGATAGGTGATATATCGGCCATTTATTACCAAATGGATTTTCCAGGTACACCTGATCCAAGTTATAATGCAGATGCAGAAGCACGGTATAATTATTATTCAGGAAGTGGAATTCCCATGCATATTTTGGATGGCACTACCGATATGCATGCTACCATTTTCGATGAAGATTGGAAACAGCCGGCGACCTACCAGGATTTTAGTTATAGCGAAACACCCGCTTTTATAGAAATGGATATAAATACAAGTATAGTGGGTAATACAGTTACTGCTACAGTAAATGTAAATCCACTGCAGAATATTGGCTCATCAAATCTCAAATTGCATATTGCAGTTACCGAAGACCATTATACCGACGTTCCCGGATTTAATGGAGAAACGGATTTTTATTTTGTGATGCGCAAAATGCTCCCCGGTCCCAATGGAACGTCTATAGGTCCATTGGTTCAATATACTCCGGTTCAGGTAACAGAAAACTATACATTCAATGTGGGCAATGTAACCGCGGGATCATTTAATCTATGGACAGGGTTAACTACACGTGTGGTTGCTTTTGTTCAAGACAATGTTACGATGGAAGTATATCAAAGTGCAGTGAGTGACCTGGTGATAGGAATTGATGAGCAAAACCAGGTACAAACACTTATCTATCCAAATCCGGTAAGCGATTGGTTAAATATTGATTTTAATCAGGATATGCATGAAGTGCTGATCACCCTCACCAACTTAAATGGTCAGTTGGTATACAACCAAACCTATTCCGACATGAATAAAGTGCTGATGAACATCGAGCATTTACCGGCAGGGATGTATTTTCTTACTATATTAGGCAATGGATTTAGCCAAACATCTAAAGTAGTGAAGAATTGATATTCCAAAATATTTACCATGGAAATTCCCGAAAATGTAAAAACATATACCATGAGTTCTTCCACTATATGGTTTGATGAAGAAGGAATTTTATTTTCTGTGCCCAAACCAGGAAAACCTCCTGAATTATCAAAGGAGGAGATCTTGAAGGAACTGGATCAGTTTAAAGAGATCGTCGGACATAAAAAAGTATGTATGGTTTCGGAGGCCAACCCTGAATCCCGTCCCCCCACAAAAAGCGAACGTGATTTTATCGCCGAACAGATCAATGGAATTGTAAAGGCGATGGCGATCATTACCACCTCTCCGTTAAGCAGGATGATCGCTAATTTATTCTTTGGATTAAAACCACCTCCTTATCCAGCTAAAATGTTCAGCAACGAAAAAGATGCGGTTGAGTGGATCAGGCAGCATAACAAATAGGCTTTTTAATTTTTTTTAAATATCACGGGCTTTATTTCAAAAATGATTGAAATAATTCGGCAAATATTCACGTTCTTTACAAATGGTTACCCCAAAACCATGATTAAAAACTTAGAACCTCGATTCATGCAATCAACCCATTCAAACTATATTTTTATTGCCGCGGCTATTTTTATTCTTTCCTTTTTATCGATCAGGCAAAAAGCAAATGCGCAAACTGAATATATTATTGTGCAGGGTGATCAGCAAATGGATACCAATACTGTATTGATGCAAGGGTTTATCAATGGTGGAACCAGTTTTAATATTCCGCTTACCCAAAAACTTAAACCTGCCTTTTGGGGTTTTGGATGGGATGTAGTGGCTGGCTATGATTATACCGTACCTAATTTCAACTTAAAAAAGATGGCCAGCATCTATTCTGCCTATATGAACTATTACGGGATCGGCGACCCCTTGCTTTTGCAACCATGGACTGGCGGCTGGGCACAATGGGATGCATTCGTAAATAACATGATCAATCAATCTATTACCACAAGCAGGCCGGTAGATTTTTGGTCGGTTTGGGGCGAACCGGATGCAACCTTTAGTGGAACCCCAGCCCAATATATAGAAATGTTCCGCCGGACAGATAGTATCCTTAAAGCAGTTGATCCAACCGCAAAACTGGTAGGACCCGATTTTATCGATTTTGGTATTGGGGAGTTGATTTTTTTTATCGACTCCATGGATGCGGTGGGTGTTCATCCGGAAGCTTTGTCCTGGCATGAGTTTGGGAATTATCCTGAAGTGGTGTATCTGCATGTTCAACAAATAAAAGATTCACTGGCCGTTCGTCCACTTTCAGGAGACCCGGAGATCCATATTCAGGAATATGCAGGACCGGATAACCGACTCATACCCGGGTGGAATGTTGGCTGGTTGTATTATTTTGAACAGTCAAAGTTGAATTGGGCGTCGCATGCATGTTTTAATGAATTTGACGGAGTGAATACCTGGGACGATTGCTGGAATGGATTAAGTGGGATGTATATGAGTGATGGATTTACACCTCAGCCGAATTATTGGCTTCACAGGGCCTATGCTGAATTATACCAGCCTATGCGGATCGTTACTTCTTCTTCCGAGTTACACACGGTTGCGTTGGCAAGCCAAAACGGTACTAACCAGGAAATGAAAGTGATCGTTGGAAGATATTATTCACCCATTATGGGCACACAGAATTCACCGGCGAATGTGGAAGTGAAAATAACCAACTATCCATTTGGAAATAACAGTATTCAGCCTCTTTTGATCCAAAAAATCCCAGCACAAACTGTTTCCTATTCGGTTCCATTAGCTAGCCCTATCAATGTTTTCTCCGGTACCGTTAGCTTTGTGGCCGATTCGGCCACCATTGTATTGAATGGTTTTGCAGATGGGGATGCCTATATTATTTATATCAATCCGGATCTCAACAATATTCTTTCAGACGGCGATATTCCTGATGGACCTGCCATACCCGAAAATTCAATACAGGTTTATCCAAATCCGGCGAGTGGATCTTTAAATATTTTTTCCAGCGAACAAAATATCACGAATATAAGGGTGTTAGATGCTACCGGTAAAGTGGTTGATCAAAATTCCGGCTCATTTGGGCAAGCCCCAAGTATCATGGTGAATGAATATGCCAATGGTCTTTACCTGATAGAAATAATGAATGATCTTGGGAATATTCAGTACAAAAAATTTGTCGTCCAACATTAAACCCTTACTCTTTATTCTTTTTGGCAATGATGATGAGATGGGTGGAAGGTGTTTGATCATGTTTTGTATAGTCCTTGCGGGTAAGGTCTATTAATTCAAAGCCATTTTCACGAAGCTCTTGTAATAAATAATCTTCTTGGTAATAATACACATAGGCTTTATCAGTCCCATTGCTCGCGGTTTCGTAACCTGATTTCTCATCATCTCCTTCAATCACACTTAAATAAAATATGCCATTAGGGTAGAGGAGGAGAGAAGTATCATTGATCAATTTTGAGCATTCTTCTTTTGATAAATACGGCATACAAAAGCCCGCAATGATCCCATTAAATTGATGAGGCAATTGGTCAATTTCCCTGCAATCCATGATGGAAAAGTGGGCTTGTGGGTTGTTTTCCTTGGCAAGTTGAACCATATTGGGGGCTAGGTCAATCCCTTCTATCTTAAAATCGGGTCTTTTGGATAATATATATTTTGTAATGTTCCCGGGTCCGCAACCGATCTCCAATATTTTCGCCCCAGGCATTTCAACTAATTCGCAAAAACGATCATAGGTATCATTGTATAGATCCAGGTCCATGAATTTTTCCTGGTAGGCGGAAGCTAGTTTATTGAACGATTCAATGGTATGTCGATGGTGATCCATGATGATAGGGTGAACGATGAATATAACTATTTTGCCTCCGGGTCAAATTCGAGTGCTTCAAATTGGTCTTTCACCATGGTCTCGTTGGTTGATACTACTTCACTTTTCCAAAAGCCAATGCCTTTTACATAATAGTCAACTATTTTTACCAGCGTATATGAAAATGTTTTTTCTACCTGAATAGATCCACGTTGCTCTCCGTTGAATTTTACGGTTGTCCAACTTGATTTACATTTTACGGTATCCCCTCCAGGGTCTACACATACCCAGTTTAGTGTTTTTCCGCTTTCTGGCATTTTTAATACCACCGAAGGTGTGGTATGGTCCCATGTTTTTGATCCAAGCTTTGATTTGACTACCGATTTTGTCATTTGAACTTCAGTAGTTGTAAATATAAAGGTGGATGTAATGGTTGCCAGAACATCACTATACATCTGGCTTACATCTTTGAGCTCATAACTATTTCCTTTATTGAAGTAATAGATGGTGCGTGTACTGGCTGATTTGGGCTTAGAAAAACGGGCTTTGTTGCTGGTAGTATCCGGAACAAAATAGTCTTTTACCGATTGTGCATTTATGGTCAAAAGCAGGGTGGTACCTATCATTGCGAAAAAAATATTTTTAAACATAGCAGGGTATTTATAGAAATCTAATGTATAGAATATATTTTATTGTTTGGTTAGACATCAGTTTTTCTATTCCGTATGAATGTATGAATGGATTGCCCAACAAGCTCTGGTTGTTCTTCCTGGGGGAAATGTCCACAGGTCTCAAGTTTTACGGCCGTCGAATGGGGAAATCCGGATAAGAATTTTTCCAGTTGGGGAGGTTTGATCACCGGATCTTTCATTCCCCAAATAAACAAGGTAGGTTTGTTGGAAATGCCCTGTTTTTTGTTCCAAAGTTCCTCAAACCAATCCTGGTCGTTCAAAAGGGACCTGGCAAAACCCAATGCTCCGTTTCGTTCGGTTTTGTTGGCAAATGGCTTGGTATATTGTCTCAATATTTTTTTGGTGATTTTATGATCTCCAAATGATTTGGGTAAAATAAACCGGGGAGAAAAATTCAGATACTTATATAAAAAAGGTAGTAATGGGCTTTTAAGCATTTTACTGAACTTAATAAAATCCGGATCTGTTTTATTGCTCCATAACCAGGAATTGAGAATAACCAGGTGCTGGATCTTTTCAGGATGGTGGATAGCAAAGTTGAGTCCAATGGATCCACCGAAATCATGAACGACCAGCGTTATATCTTGAAGTTGCTTATCAAGAATGAATTTTTCAAGGGTGTTGCTATGATTTTTTGTGGAATAATCGTAATGCTCGGGTTTATCCGAAAGTCCGAATCCAATATGGTCAATCGCAATGCACCGGTAATGGTTTTTCAATGACTTGATAATATTTCTATAGTCAAAACTCCAGGAAGGTGTGCCGTGAACAAATAAGATCGTTTCACCTGTTCCTTCATCTATATAATGAAGTTGATGGCCATTTACCTCAAAGATATTTGATTTAAAGGGATACGCTGTTCTGTCGAGCCAAGGATATGTCATGTTTTCCCGGGTAATGATGGCACCTATTATTTAAGAAAACAAAGTACAAAAACTAACCATTATTCACAAGACGATCCTATGGTATGATCAATCTCCATAACTATCCCAGGCACCTATGGATTGGATCTGGTGGTTGGGGGCCCAAAATTCCCATAGGCGTTTCTCAGTGGAGCTAAGCAAGGTTCCTTCAAGATTTAAGGAGGTTAAACCCATACAATCCATTAACGTTTCTGGCAAGGTGGTGATGGGATTGTTTTCCAGCCCGAGGTTGGAGAGACTGGTAAGTTTTCCTATTTCTGCCGGGATCACTTTGATCTGATTTCCTCCCAGACTAAAGAATTCCAAATAGATCAACGTATCTATTTCAACCGGCAATTCCGATAAACGGTTTTTTTCAAAGTCGAGGTATTGCAACATGGCCAATTGTTCTATTTGAGGAGGGATCACCGAAATCTGGTTCTTTTCAAAATCAAGTTTGGTAAGTTGTACCAGTTGAAACATTTCCATCGGAATTTCTTTGATATAATTGGAATCCAGTTCCAAACGCGTTAAACTTTGGAGTTCTCCAATGGTTGGAGGTAAATAGGTCAACTGGTTTTCTTCCAGAATAAATTCCTGAAGATTTTTCAGACCACCTATTTCATCGGGTAAACTTTTTAGCTGGTTCTTCCGAAGAGAAAGGAGGGTCAAACCTTCTAATTTACCTATTTCAGCAGGTAGAGCCTTTAACCGATTAGAGTCTATACGCAATTCGGCGAGTTGGAACATATTTCCGATCGAGGCCGGCAGGTATTCAAGTTGATTATTGCTCAGAGGAAGTATACTCAGATGGATTAAATTTCCAATCGATGCAGGTAGGCTTGTCAAGACATTGTGTGACAAGGATAATTGGTGTAAGTTGGTAAGTTTACCGAATTCTTCCGGCAAGGTCTTCAATTGATTCTCGTGCAAGTCTAAAAATTCGAGTTGAGATAAATGACCAATGGATGCAGGCAAACTTTGCAATTGATTCTTGGAGATGGCAAGTGTTTTTAATTGGTTCAGATTTCCAATCTTAGCAGGAAGAGCAGTTAAGCGATTAGAATCAAGATTTAAGTCGGTTAAAAGACTGAGGTTACATAATTCCTTGGGCAACGCGGTTAACCTGTTATGCTGAAGAGAGAGCTCTGTTAGCTTGGTCAATTTACCCATTTCACCAGGAATTTCTGTGAGTTGATTATAACTGATCTCAAGAACGGTCAAGGAAGTTAGCTTACCAATTTCGCGGGGAAGTTTTGTTAACCTGTTTTTATCCAGGTCCAATGAAGTTAATTTTGATAATTTCCCTATAGTGGAAGGTAAACTAGTAATTTGATTCTGGTCAAGGTCCAGGTCTTCCAGGTTCACCAATTTCCCGATACCGGAGGGTATTTCGGTCAATAGGTTTTGATCCAGATCGAGCCGGACAAGCTTGGTTAATTGCCATAACTCCTTAGGTAATTCTTTAATTTGGTTCCCTTCCAGTTCTAAAACGGTCAGGTTTTTTAGCTTCCCTATGTCGGGGGAAAGCTTGGTTAATCCATCTTCTTCCAGGTCCAGCATATACACGCTGTCGGGGTTGGCCAGGGCAGAGGACATGGATTTATAGACTACGTTTCGTTGGGCCTCCGCTATGGAAGTTATGGCGATCATGGCCCCTAGCAAGAGGGTAATGGTTGATTTCATATTCAGTAATAGGTTGTTAAATCGTTATTTCAACGGTAAAATCCAACTTATATTGGTTGAGGCCCCCATTATTTCGGGTGATTTTAGACCAGGACTTTATTCCCAGGATGATCTATTGAGAAACCCTTTTATATTCGATGACCTGGGTGTTTCCATCCGAGGGAAAATCTACTTCATCTCTCACCACTAGAATCGTGTCATTCAACTGAATGATTTTTTCTCGATCCCATTCACCGCTTCCTGAATATCGTATGGATAGGTAATTGTTTTCCATGAACCAATAACAGTTTGTATAACCTGATATGTCCACTGTACCATCATCCTTAAAATGGAGTTTCCTCCCTACAATCATTCTTGAAAAGTGATCGGTTGATTCTTTATCTAATTTCCCCTTGCTATTAAAATGCTCCAGTTTTACTACCGTCCACCTTCCTAAAACACTGTCCTTCGAATGTACCTGGGTTTGTCCATGACAGTAATTGATCACCATGAAAAATATAAGCAGGGAAAACAATTGTTTCATGACCTCAAGATACAAAAAATACACTGCTTCAATCCGAACATTTTTTTCAATGGTGCCGATGAATAATTACGCAGGAATTGTTTGGTTGTTAACGACTTGTTATTACAGGATATATGCCATGTAAAATGGCTAATTTTGAACTATTCCTATGAAGCTGAACCGGACGCATATATTTATTGCCATTTCTTCAATTGCATTGCTAGTTGTGCTGATCATGCAGGTAAATTGGATCTTCCAGACTGCAAAGATCAAAGAAAAAATGTTCAATGAAAAAGCGGACCTGGTTCTTGCAAGAACAACCGATGCATTGCTTTCGGACCAGGAAACTTGCACGAAGATTGAAGCCTCCCCGGAAAATATGGGTCCTTCCGGACATGTAGCTGTGTTGGAAAAAAATGAGATCCATAAAATAGATTCTTTGCTCATTCGTTCGATGAAATTCTATGGTTTTCATGTTGACTATTCTTTTGAGGTGATCAAAAGTGAACCACCGGGGATGAATGGACTCAATTTGATCAACAACTCCCATTCCGACCAGCCGGCCTGCGGCCAAATAGGTTTAGAAGAAGAGGTGAATAAGAATGGATTTGAACTGAAACTTTACTTTCCAACCAAAAGACAATTTATTCTGGCGGAGATGGGACCGATGTTCATTACCTCCGTTATTTTGATATTGGTGGTATTTGTTTTGTTTTGGCGAACCGTTCGATCGCTGATCAAAGAAAAAAAAATGTCGGAGTATACAGCTGACTTTTTAAATAATATGACCCATGAGTTCAAGACACCCTTAACGAATATCGCTTTAGCGGGCAAGATGATCATAAAAGATCCCAATATTCAAGACGGTGATAAAATAAAGCACTATTCTGAGATCATCCTGGAGGAAAACGAAAAATTAAAACTCCAGGTAGAACAAATGCTAAGTATGACAGCATTTGAAAAAGGGGAGATCCCTTTGCGAAAAACTGAGTTGGATTTTCATGAACTCATCCATGAGGCGGTAAAATCTATTGGCATACAGATCGAGCACAAACAGGGGAATATTTCTTTCGACCTGATGGCAGAAAACGTGGTGGTAATGGGTGATAAAACGCATCTTGTACATGCATTGAGTAACCTACTCGATAATGCCATCAAATATGCCAGGGAAAAACCTGAAATCTCTGTTCAAACTTCCAATGTGGGTGAAAATTTAATGATCGTGGTGAGAGACAATGGCGTGGGTATAGAAAAGGAATATCAAAAGAAAGTATTCGACAAATTTTTCAGGGTTCCCACAGGAGATATACATGATGTGAAGGGATTTGGTCTGGGGCTGCCTTATACCAAGAAGGTAGTTGAGTTGCATGGAGGGACCATTGAACTGCAGAGTGAAAAAGGAAAGGGATCCACCTTCAAAATAATATTGCCTTATGTTTAAAGAAAGACCCAAAATACTGCTGGCCGAAGATGATCTTCATTTAGGGATCCTCCTGGTGGACTATTTGGAGAATGAAGGCTTTGAGGTAAAACTTTGCAAAGATGGGGAGTTGGCACTAAAAGCATTCCAGGTCGGGAGATTTGATCTATGCTTGTTGGATGTGATGATGCCGAAACTGGATGGCTTCTCCCTGGCAAAGGGGATCAGGCTCAAGGATAAAAAAATACCCCTCATTTTTATTACCGCAAAAGCATTGAAGGAAGATAAACTCAAAGGATATGGTTTAGGAGCGGATGATTATATCACGAAACCATTTGATGAGGAGGAATTACTTTGGAAGATCAAAGCTATTATCCGGAGAAGTCCTGCCAGTATAACTGAAATGATCTCACTGGGCGAATATATTTTCGATTTTCATAATCAATCTTTGCGTTTAGGGGAGAAAACAAAACGGATCACTGAAAAGGAAAGAGATATTATTCACTATTTATTTAACCATCGAAATCAAGTGATCAAAAGGGAAGCGATGTTGGAAGAGCTTTGGGGAGAGAACGATTATTTTTTGGGAAGGAGTTTGGATGTTTTTATCACCAAGATCCGTAAATACCTGAAGGAAGATCCAAGTATTCATATTGAGAATGTTTTTGGTGTAGGGTTTATTTTCAATGTCCCTGAAAAATAGATCAGGATCTTTTTAAAAAATCCCCATCCACAATCAGGAGTTTAACCCCATTTTCGGAAAATGAACGATGAGAACTCAGTTCGTCGGATACCACATAGGTTTCTCCCTCCATGAGTTTTAATTTTTTACCTGTACTCAGTTCAGTGATAAATTCACCTGCTAAACAATGGACAATATGTCCTTTTTCACACCAATGGTCGGCCAAATACCCTTTGGAATATTCCACCAGCCTAATTCTTAGTCCACCCAATTGAAGTGTCTGCCAATAAGCGATGCCGGTTTCTCCTTTATACTCCACTTTCTCAATGGATGTCCAATCGATGGTTTGAAATGGGATATGGCTCATATCAGGTGATTATTTGTTGGTTGGTGAGTTCATTACACTTGCGACTAATTTACAAAAAAACATAGATCAGAAAGGCTAAGACTTTTTTAGGTAGACCATAGAAGCGACCGAAAGTTCAACATATACCAAGCTGCCGATTACCATGAATTCACCCCCAAAATAAACCCACCCCCAAATGGTGATAGTTTCGAAAAAGAAAAATACACAACCCATGGTAAGTAAACAATAAAATATATTAGCGATGGCAATGACCTGGAGGAATGGACGCCAATTTTTGCCTATTAAGAAAAAACAAACCATCGAGTAAACGACGTACACCAAAGCTATGATGCATAATGGGTAGAGCATTTTTTCTGGGATCCCCATTTCCTCCGTAAATCTTGTTAGAACTATACCCAGAAGAAATGCAGTGAGCAATGCTCCTAAACTATCTACCAGAAAAAGCTTTCTGGGGTGAAGCTTGAATTTTTGAATCATTGAGCTAAATCCTTTTGCCATGGTGGATCATTGAAATGTGAATCCTTTCCTGGCAGCCTGTTCCTTGATAATGCCAATCATCGTTTGATCTAAGGATGCCGGGGTGCTATAATATACAGCAGAAGCATCCAAGGCTTCCTCTGCACGCTGGATATAATTAATGATGCTCTCTTTTATCAATGCTCTTTCACTGATCTTCCTGATTAAAATTTTTCTTTGTTGGTCAAAACTGGTTTCACTCAGCATGTTCGGAAGGTCTTCGGGTAATAGTTGGCGAAGAATGGAAGTGTCGGCAGCATAGGCATCCACCAGGTCCCAACCTGCATAACTGTTGCTTTCGCTTATTTTAAACACCACTCTTTCCCTGAAATAAGTACTTCCCAGCGATTGAGCATTGGAATCCAGCTTTTCGAGTCGTTTTAGTTTTGCAACACCCGCAGGTCCATAGGGCATATAGGTGGTATTCAAATCTGCATTTCGGATCTCAATGATTTTATCCCAATAGGTCTCCCCATATTTAAATGATGAATCCTGATCGATCGCCATATACCTCCCTTTTCCACTTGAAGAGGCATTTTCCCAAAACATGGTTTTGCCTTCATCCGAGCTGCCACAATAAATGGTATTGATGATAATATTTCGTTTTGCTGCATTTTTACAGGCTGTTTGATAGGGAATAGGGCCCTGGTTAAAAATTTCGTTCCCAGCAATGAAAATGATCTTGAGATCTTCTTTATTCGTTGACCAATTCAAACTATCGAGCGCATATTGAATAGCATAACCACAGAATTCATGACTTCCCTCCGTTTTTAAATGGCATAAATGATCAGAGAGAAGGTCGATATCAGAAGTGAGGGGTGTATATAGTTTGAAGTATCCATTGGCCTCCGATTCAGCATTTCCAAAACTTCCTAAAGCGATCTCTATGGTAGGTTGCTGGTCGTTCTTTTTTGATTTCATTAATTGATTCACCATTCCCCAGATCTGTCCTTTTGCCTGGCGGATCAGTCCATCCATACTTCCACTTACATCCAATAGGAGGGCTATTTGAATTTTATCATCCTTGGTTCTTGAATTTTGCCCCGACACTTGTGTGAAGATCATGAAGACCAATAAAACCGAAACAATGTACTTTTTCATCATTGACTTTATTTCTGCCGGCCTATGATTTGTCTTTGTGCCGAATTTAAATGTAGGAATCTTTTTTATTTCTGCCATGAACAAAACGTCAGGATTTTCGGCGTCGAAAGAGAATACCCATTGCCATCACATGACTCACCACCATAAGTGGTAAAATGGCGGCTGGAACATACCATTGTGCCGTTAGATAATTGGCTGCTTGTATAGACGCTGAGTGTGGAAGTGCTATGGCAAGATCCAAGGTACCCACGATGGTGCACACGATGGCTAACGCTCGGGCGGAAGTCCATCTTTTACGTAGTGCTATGACCGAGATGAAAGCTAGAACGGCTGTTAGCGAATCACCAATCGCTGTTGGTAAAGCAAAGGACCGAGGCAGTTCAGGCGCCAGATTCTGCACCAGAAGACCCATGCCCAAAACCCTGAACATTTGTGGCAGTATCCAAACGATGATCCTGTCATTCTCTTCCCACCTTTGGATCTTTGGATTGACCAGTAGTTTGGCAATGGTTGCCCAAACAAGAAGAAACCAAAAAAACTGAATAAGAAATATGCTGTTTGTATTCATATAAATGGCAACGCAGGGATTCTACTTTCGTTTTAATGCTGCTTCTATCATTCCCTTGAGTACTTTTAGATCAATGTCCTCTAATGTATTGATGTAAAGGCAACCCACGCCGGTCTTATGCTTGCCTAGTTTTTGAAGGGTGGCCGCTTGCGCTTTAATATCCATCATGAGGTACAACGATAGGTTCGCTTTACGTGGAGAGAAGCCGATGAGGAGCCAATCTACTTCCCTGCCGGTGGTAGGACTTTTATATCTTTTGTTACCAAATCCGATGATGGAGTTGCTCCATAATACCGGCTCTTCTCCGGTGGCTTTTTTCATCATTTCCATCAGTACAAAACTATCTTTTCGTTTTTGCTCATCCGGTACATTATTGATAAAATCCTCTACACTTGCAACGGTTGGTTTCGTTTTTATTTCAACCAATTTTGATTTTTTTTCAGCCATAGGATATGATTATTTGTTGGGTATTGGTTGAACGGATAGTGGGTTGTCCCAATGCCGGATTTAAATGTAGGAATTTTATTTCATTTACAAGTATACGCAGACCCTCACTTATTTGATTTTGTATGGCCGTTTATCCTAACGACCCGATTGATGGAGACCGATTGGTAAAATGGTTAGTGTATATGCCGCATTCCCTTTTTTACCATTATATAGTTAACAGGTAAAGCAGCCCAAAAACCGGCCAAAAGGGCAACCGCCATTCCTATCCAAAAAATGGGGTCTGTTAAATGAGCCGACATTACGCCTGGTATCATCACCTCTGCAAGTACCTCAAATGTTTCCATTACCAGGATACTGATGCCTTCACCGATAATCACTGTTTTTAATGCCTTGGCAGGACTGAAACCAAACTTTTTTAGGGGTAAAATACCTAATAGCAAACCTGCTATAAATCCGAGAATTACAGAAATAGTAATGGAAGTAAGGTTGTTGAATCCGAGTGCAGTTGATATGATCATTCCCAGAATCTCACCAATTCCACAACCCATCAGACAATGTAAGGTTGCACTTAAGGCAAGCTTGAAGTTTGAACTGTTTAGCTTATCGTGATGACTATTTGCATTGGAATCATGATGGACCTGCAAATTGTGTTCATGATGCGATGTTTTCATAAGTAACGATTTAACAGTACAAATGTCTGAACTTACCCGAAATCCGTGTTATAGAATTTTGTGGAATGAATATATAATTTTGGGATAGGCTTGTAAGCCTACCGGTTATCCGATCTTGAAGTTCGAATCTAGCTTCTGTTAAACTTGATGAATAACGCTAACGTGTTTGCAGATTTTCGATGGGCGGTATTTTCAGCATACATGTTGATGCGGAGAACTGAACTTTCTATAGCCACAAAACTGTCTGCTGAGCACGAAACCCCGCCTATTACAAATGTGCTGTTATGCGCTGTGGCTATTTCAATTTTGTTCGCTAGCCTTTGCATTATGCACTTTCGTCAAACATAATTTCGTCTGAACTACCTATTTTATATAATGGTTTCTCAATAGGTAATGTAAAATAAAAAGATGAACCCTCACCTTCAATACTTTCTACCCAAATTTCACCGCCATTTTTTTCTAAAAATCCTTTTACCAATAACAATCCAATTCCAGCTCCTTTATTCTTTTTTCGTGTTTCTGAAAGGGTTTTCATTTGCGGTGTAAAAAGTTTTTCAATTATTTCTTGCGACATCCCAATTCCAGTGTCTTTAACCTGAATAATAATTTTGTCGTCTTTGGTTTTTGCTGAAAGGGTTATTGTTCCACCTTTTTCGGTATGCTTTATCGCATTTGAAACGATATTCTGAATGATTGAAATTAACATTTTCCCATCCGCAAATACAGAAGTGTTCTCTTCAATTTCGTGATGAAGATTTATTGTATTTATTGAAGCAGTTTCGTTTAATGCTTCGAAGACTTTATCAATGTATTCGGTTAGCTTTATTTTTGTTGGGGAAAATGCGTCCGAAGCGTATTTTATTCTCGCCCATTCGACTAAATAGTCTAACATGTCTAATTCATCCGTTGATGATTTATAGAGTAAGTCAAGCATTTCCTGAACAGCATCAGGCTTCATTTTATGGAAATTTTCTTTCAAATATTTTGCGGTTCCTATAATAGAGGACAGGGGACTTCGTAAATCATGTGAAAGTATGGCAAGAACACTCTCTTTATGTGTATTAAGTTCTTCCAATTCTCTGACATATTTTTTTATAGCATCCTCGGATTGTTTCCTATCTGTTAAATCACGTAAAATTTTAACATATCCCAACATCTCTCCGTCTAAACCGATAAGTGGGAAAACCAAGCCATAAGCGTAAAACAGGTTCTTGTCTTTAGCGATGTGCCACCTATTGTCTGTTGCTCTGCCTTCTTTTAAAGCTGTTTCAATTTCTCTTTTCGGAATACCGTCTTTTAAATCATCCTCTGTAAATATTAAGTCGAAAGGCTCTCCAATAACCTCCTCCGTTTCGTAACCAAATATTTTTGTCGAGCCAGAACTCCAACTATTTATGATGAATTCTTTGTCTAACGTAAAAATCGAATAGTCCTGTAAGCTGTCGATTATTTGGCTATAAAATTCAGCAGTTGGTATATATTTATTTTTAAGAATTTTTGGTTTGTCTTGTTTGTCATCCATTGTTTTTGTTTTAATGTTTATGTTGAAGCGTCTGCCACCATTGCGTATAACCCAACCGCAATTGGCCACGCCAGGCCGCCTAAGTGCGCTACGCTGTAGCCTTGCTTAAAGATAATAAACTTTAACCAATCTCAAATGATAGCGGGGCGTAAATTTTTATAATAGGCCTAAGCGGTTTATGTTCTAAAAACTTTGAACATTACGGAATGCAAGGCATGTGGCCAATTGGGAGTTAGCCACCGTTTTCTTCATTTTTGAATCCAAGGGATTTCAAAGAATAAAGGATACTCATCGGATATTGTGTCTGGTTGACAAATAGAAACCGAATCTCTTCCTGAACATTTTACCAAACACTTATAATTATATGTTTCCTGAGGAATTTGAATAAGCTTTTGCATCAATCCATTTTGTATAAAATGAGAAATATTTTTGAATAGATAAGTTCTAAAGCTCCAACTTAAACTAAAGCGATGGTAGTAGTACAATGAGTCAGATACTTTCAATAAACAAGAGAATCTTAGGATTTGATTGTCCCAATAGCTAAATTCTAAAATATTGTCCTTAAAGTATAATGTTGAATCAACTTGAATAGGATAACCAGGACTAATTACTTTAAATTTGTTCACTTTTATCCATATTGAGTCCTGTTTTATAATCGTAAAAGTCCTTCTGTATTCTTTTCTTTTTAAATTAACTTTTATTCTATCATTATTAATTTTAATTGAGTACGATTGGTTGTTTACGTCCATGCAATGTTCTGAATTACTTTGTATGGATTTATTAATATCAAAAATATCAAACTGACATTTTGTTTGAGCATACAAGTTATTGTAAAACATTAAAAAGGATGTAAAAAGAATTTTCTTTAAGTTCATTCAGTATAAAGTACAATTATGATAAAACGAAAAACTTACTTAAATCGGTATATTTAAATTGACTCATATATTTTCTTTAGGAATGGTAGCTAACGGATATACAACTTGGCAAGTTGCCATTTTATAAATGTAATAATTTTAATCCATACTAAAAAGAGAGCATTGCGTATATTATTTTAATGCGCCTAAGCGGATTGTGTTTTAAAAACGTTGCACTGTGCGGTATGCAGGCAATTTACTAAGTTGTAAGTTAGCCTGAGCCGCCTAAAAAACTTAAATCTGTTAGCCGAAGACGAAATGAGTCAACCAAATGGAGGTTACTTATTTTTTTATAAATTTAAATGATGAAATAAATTCGCCCTTGGAAGCAATCAAATAATAAACTCCTGTCGGATAATCAGTCAGGTCAATTGAGGTTATTACGGAACTAAAACTATTCTTATAAACAGTCTGGCCTAAGTTACTTACAATACAAAAACTATAACCAATCATTTTGTCTGGAGTAGTAATCAATATTTCTTTATCACTTGGATTCGGCTGAATAATTATGTGTATTTCGTTTGATAGATTTTCTGTCACCATATTTATAAGGCAAGGACTGTCCGCTGGATTGTAAAAGGTAGTGTCTCTTTGGCAATTTCCGTTTGCATTCACTCTGCCGTGAAGCGTTGTATAAGTTCCGAAACATTCAAGTTGTGGAGCTTCTTGTGCAAGAATTCCTGGCCCATAAACACTCAACGGTTGAGCTGCACCAGTTGTTTGAAACCCGAAACCTGTCGTAAAACCTACACCTTCAATCAATGCGAGGTCGTTACTGATGCTGTCTCCACCTGCACATGGCTGAAATCTTGAGAAAAAGAATATTTGATGATTCATCCCATCTCCAAGTAATGTTGTATCAATTCTGGTAACATATAGAACGGAGTCGTCCGTGAATAATGTCTTTGGATAAACTGTTCCAAGAGTCAAATTGAAATCATACAATAAAGTGTCAACCGAGTTTACAAAATCAAATGCGTAAACTTTTTTTTGCGGAATATCCTGTCTGATACAAGAGGTCAAAACATGTAAATATTGATTAACATTCCCGGTGCACCATAAGTTCCCGGTCGACTCATTCACATATAACTTATGATAGGTGAAACTATTTATTAATGTGTCACCGGAAATGTAAAATTGTCTTTGGCCGAATGGAATACATGGAGCATCATAAATTGTGTACATATCATTCCAAGCATAATTACTGTCTGGAAAGGGAATATAAGCCTGTGCATTCAGTTTAATTCCGCCAGAGAAGAAAATACATATCACAGCCAAAATAAAGTCCTTGTGCATTTTTATTCTTCCATCATGTTTAAAACTCATCATCTTAAAAATTCAAGGCGGCTAGGGCTAACGAAGCACTATTAAAAACGCTAGACCACCTTGGTCCGTTACGCTGGTGCCAGTTATAAATGTATAAACTTTAATCCAAACCGCAATGACTAGCGGCCGTAAATTTTATCAATACGGCCAGGCGGGTGAGGTTTTAAAAGCGTTGATATATAATGGATGCAGGCAATTTTATAAAATTGGAGTTAGGTAATGGCACATTAAAATCTTCAATTTCATCCTAAATTGTCTTGATAACAAGGAGACTAAATTAATTTCTCAGTGCTTCATCAATTTCCTGTTTTAGGTCAGCAATGGTCTTGGTTTCGAGTTTTCCGGTATAATAGTATTTTATTTTTGAATCTTTGCCAATAACAACATGTGTCGGGAAGGCCTGCACTTTATAACTTATACTTAGGGCTTGACTTTCTGGAATGATTGTATAATCAAATGGTTTCTTTTTCAAAAAGGGAATGAGTTTTTCTTTTTTATCATTGGCAAATCCCAAGAATACAATTTCCTTTCCCTTATACGATTCAACCAGTTTGTTAAGTTCAGGCATTTCAGCAACACAAGGTCCACAGGCGATGAACCAGAAATTCATTACAATTACTTTTCCCATCTGGTTTTCCAATGAATATTCACTTTCCTGAATGTCCTTCACCGAAAATGGAATGGCGTTTTGTCCAGTTAAATCAATTTTTATATTCTTGTTTTTTTCTTGGTCAGCCCTTATTTTTTTTAACTCCTCTGTCATAGGTTGGAAGAGCCATATTATTTGGCCTTCTTTGTTCCGATACGCGTCGACAGTGTAATCACCCGACTGATTCATTTTTATAATTTCAAGTGGGGAAGGTCGCATTCCATCCTCGGTATAAACAAGTGTTTTTTTTGAACTTATCTCAATACCTTCAAGTTCATAAGAATCAACCTTCGTTAAACCATTCAAGAACTCCATATTTTTGATGGGGAATTGATTCTCGGCTTTTTTGTCGGGCTTAGAGCCGCAGCCTATAATCAAAACAAGAGAAATAATTAATCCTATTTTTTTCATTTACATGAATATTCAATTCAAACGTGAATTGTCAAAAGTGCTATTACCTAACGAACCTAAATTTTATAAAGTTGCCGGACTTTAAAGTTACAAAACTTAAATCATATTCAAAAATGAAAGCAGTGCGTATATTTTTTACAATACGCACAGGCGGATTAACAACTGAAAGCATTGATTTTAGAAGATTTTAGGCAATTTTAAAAAATGGGAGTTAGGTGTTGGCCCTCTTTTCAGTCAGCTCCCAGGTTTATACTATAATCATCTACAATACCCTCTTTCCCCAAATCAAATGTCTGGTATTAGATTTTTTGCACGCAGTTTTAAGAGCCGGACTGCATTTATAATAATAATTATAATGCTGTAGCACTCCTGACCGCAGTACATAGAACTGATCAGCAATGATGCCATTGCGGTAGCAGATCAAATAAAAATCAATGCAGGGTTCCCCAGCAAACTTAATGTTCTTTTTAGTGGAAGTAAGTAGTAAACCTGAGATTTTTTTCAATCCATTTGTAGTTACGAAAACTTCCGGTTCTTTGGAGGTGTGATAATCAAGATGTCCATAACAGACATTTTCCTGGTTTACAAAATTTTGGATATATCCATAGGCGTGTATTTGGACACTATCATAATTAAAATTCAGAGAGTCCTTGTAAAATTGTGCCATGCAGTTATTCAAGATCAGTATAAATCCAGTTAATAATATATATTTCATTGTTGGGATATGTTGGGTTTTCAAAAAAAGTAAAGTATGGTTTTTTTTTCTTTACAAGATTCAATCATGAAAATGTTTTTGGTTACGCCTAACGGATATACAACTTGGCAAGTTGCCGTTTATAAATGTAATAATTTTAATCCATACTAAAAAGAAAGCAAGGCGTAAATTATTTTAATACGCCTAAGCGGATTTTGTTTTAAAACCGTTGCCCCGTGAGGCATGTAGGCAATTTGCTAAGTTGTAAGTTAGCAACTGGCTAGGAAATATTTCAAAATTTACAAGAACTTAATTATTCAGCAACAATCTTTCCTGTTTTAATTGTTTCAGAATTTTCAGTCAATGTGTAGAAATACATTCCTGAGCTTAAATTATTTCTGTCAACTTGGATAGAATTTGAATTGATATTAGGAATTGCCCGAACTTGTTTACCCGTCATATCAAACAAAGTCAATGTTGCATCATTTAGCAACTGTTCAGTCTGAATGATGAAATTTGTCGTAAAAGGATTTGGATAAACTAAAGTTGAGTATTCATTTAATTCTTCAATGCCAATTTGATTCGAATACTTTAATGTCAAAAAACTCCAAGAGTTTAAATCAATTGATGTTCCAGAGAGAAATATGTTTCCTTGATTGTCAAGGGCCATTGAATTACAGTAATCTCTGCTAAAAGTTGCATGATGATATCTAGCAAAAGCTTGCTCATTTCCCAATGGGTCATATTTAATTAGTACATAATTTTCTTTATTGTTTGCATCTGAACTATATCCAGCTACGTTAATGTATCCATCCTCACCAATAATTACGGCACAGCCGATATCTCCAGCACAGTAGCCTAGAGAATATTGTTTCTGCCAAATCAGATTTCCGATAGAATCAATTTTTACAGTCTTGATTGAATCATCACAATTATTATACAATGTGCTCACTACATAGACATTTCCACTCGGATCAACATCTATTCCGTTATTGCCGTATTCATTGGCTGCAGCATTGGCTATATAATATTCCCATTTGAAATTACCGGAACTGTCATACTTAACTACTGTAGCTCCACCTTGTCCTCCTCCCAAAATAACTGATTGACAAAGAACATAAATATTAGCCATAGAATCAATCTTTATATCACGGCCATATGCAACACCGGGGTCAAATGTTCCGAAATAATGTTGCTCCCATTGTTTCGAGCCATTTTGGTCATATTTAAAAGTATGGCAATATTGGGTGGTATCTCCACCACCTGTTCCCGTTACATATACATTTTCATCATTGTCTAATCCAATGGATCCTCGACCCACTCCATTAAGGCAGCTATCTATGGCATTCCATAAGAGATTTCCATTCGAATCATATTTCAAGGTAACTATCTTGTGTAGATTTGATCCTGTTACATAAACATTGTTTGAGTCATCTGTGATAACATCCCATCCCCAGTTCCAATATAAGGCTGTTCCGAATAATCTTTTCCATTGGAGAACTCCGTCAGAATCATATTTCAAAAGTGCTAAACTGTCACCATTGTAAATCGTCATTCCTGTTACATAAATATTGCTTGAATTGTCAATAGCCATTCTTGTAAACCAATTCAATGAGTCATGCGTTGTAACCCATTCTAATCCACCACCACCATTGTACTTAATTGTCATGGAGCCAACATTTGCCCATGAAGTATCAAAAAATCTACCGGTTACATAAACATTTCCTAAATCGTCTGTTACCATGTCCATTTGCTCGTAACTCATTGGATAATTTCCAACATAAGTTGTCGCCCATTGGGGTGATACTTGTCCGAAAAGTGTCGTAAAACCAAATGATAGAAAGAATAATGTCAGTAATTTGAATTGGGTTCTAAACATGATCTGTCGTTCTATAAATCAAAGGTAAGTGAATGAATGGGAAAATAAATGACAATTCTATCTGTTAGTCGTATAATTGAGCTTGCAGCTAACGAAGAATTATTTACCACGTTACCGGCTTATAAATATCGGAACTTTAATTCAAACTACAACGATAGCGGGGCGTAAATTTTAAAAATACGCCCAGGCGGGTTAGTAGCAGTGTACTTTAAATAGACCGTACTGCAGGTAATGTGGAAAATATACAGTTAGCTACTTCTGCCTCCCCACCGATATCTGTCAAACGGAGTCGAGAATGGTCAACCGAGCGGGAAATAATTTGTTTTAATTATTACTGTCCTTCTTCTTAAAATCGAAATGTGTCACCCAAGTCAGTTGCAAATAAAACTGATTTAACCATTCCTGTTGTGTCCCGCGAACCCAACCTACATAAAGTAGTCCCGTTTCAAGGCTACTCCATTTGTTGAGTTTAAAACCAATTTGGGCGGCCGACCAATTCTCATTGAATATAGAAGTTGCATTTGGTGTTGTATTAAAAAATGCTTCACTGTATCCAAATATGTACATCCGATCTTTATTGAATGGAATCTTAAATCCTAATAAATATCGTAAACGATGGTTGAAATTATATTGACCTGTCGCCCGATCTTCAATAAAGCGTTCATCGAAACGTAAACGGTTTTTGATTTCAAATTTTCCTACAGGGATTTTTAATGTGAGTTGCTGAAATAAACGATGCTCATTCCGGTAGAATGAATCAAATGGGTTTTGTCTTTCATATACATAAGAAGCTGTTCCTGTAAGATGCTTCGTAATGTTATATGATATTCCAGCTTCGGCATACATGTACATCATTCGTGCCGGGTCTGTGACATTGTTCACCGTACTAACATAAGGCTTAGTAGCAGCAAACAAATAAACATTGTAAGAAAACTTCTTGCTTAAATCGGCACTGTGGTCAATAGTTGGGAATAAGCCAAAATAACTTACTGTTTGTGCTGTTAGATTGCTGACTATAAAAAATGAGATAAGGAATAGATGTTTTTTCATAGAGAAATGAATCTTTTTATTTAAGATTATCCTTTATGAATTCTTCGCTATATGTCTTTATCAATTCTCTAACTCTTCGGAATTCAGCAGTTATTTCTTCCGGTGTTCCAGTTGCTTTTGCCGGGTCGGGGAAATTGTAATGAAACTTTTGTGCTTTTGTTGGGAAATAGGGACAGCGTTCTTTCGCATTGTCGCAAACCGTTATTACAAAATCAAAGTCGATATCGAAATATTCATCGATGTTGTTGGAGGTATGAGATGAAATATCAATTCCATCTTCTTTCATGGTTTCGATGGCCTTTGGATTTACTCCGTGGGTTTCAACCCCGGCACTATAAACAATGGCTCTATCACCTGCGAAATGACGTAAATATCCTTCTGCTATCTGGCTACGGCAACTATTGCCCGTACATAAAACTAAAATCTTTGTTGGCTCCATACTTAACAACATTTACCTCCCGGTTCGCATTTGGTTTGAGGTGCATTTAGTTCTGATAGACTTACCTTTAGTTTTTCTTGCGGAATTCCACATTTATCGGATGCCAAACAATTGGTGGTTTTTGCTACCAACAAAAAGTTAAAGCCGTTAAACTCTAAATCGTATTTTCCGATTGTTGCTCCCTGATATTCGACTTCTATTTCCCGATCTTCTATTCCTAAAACTTTTTCGGAAAGGTTGATGATCTTCAACAATTTTTCAGGTTTTAAACGGTGGTCAGTATCATTTGCATCCCATAACTGGAAGTTGACTACTTTTTCATTACGGACAGTTCCGCCACAATCGATAAAGTGTTTGGTAATTTCACCCACTTCTGTTACATGGAAGTGTACGGGCACCATTGAATTATCCGGTAATTGAAAATTTACATCGGTTAATGTTGGCAACAGTTCTTTAATTTCTGATAGTTTCATATTCGTTTATTTATATTATCGTAATATTTCGATTGAATTAAGCAAAATTTTTAACAGCAGTCAGCCGCTTTTATCGGAAGGTCAAATATCTCATTGAGATATTTTTTAGCGTTGTTCCATTCCTTTTCATCAATACAGTAACAAACTTTGGCTCCTTCAATATCTCCTTTAATTAGTCCAGCCTCTTTGAGTTCTTTTAAATGTTGTGATACGGTACTCTGTGATAAGGGAAGTTCATCTACAATGTCTCCGCAAACACAAGCTTGTTTTTGAATGAGCAACTTTAATATTGCGACACGAGCAGGATGCGCCAAAGCTTTCGCATACTTAGCGATCTTGTTATCCTTTACGGAGAATTCTTCTGTTTTAGCTAATCCCATCTCTGCTACATGTTATGTTTTCGTGCTGCTTTGCTTTATTATAAAGTCCGTCTACTAATTTTTTAAACTCTTCCAGTTTATCAATGTTGATGCAATAACAAGCTTTGCTTCGTGCTATGCGTCCTTTTATCAAACCTTCTTTTTTAAGGGCCTTAATATGTTGTTCGGTTATACTCGAGCTAAGTCCAATATCTTTTAAGTCCTCTGTAACGCAGGATTTAGTTTCAATGACCTTTTGAATAATGGTTACTCTTGAGATATTACCCAATGAACGACACAATGATGCCAGCCTGTTATTTTTGTCTTCTTCTATATCCATAAAAGAAATATAATCGCAATATTACGATAATTATTTCATTATTGCAAATTTCAGACGAAAACGGTCAACTGATTGAGCATTAACTAAAAATATTTTCTATAAACTCTTTTTGATGGAAATACTGTCAAAACGGAATTTTAGGCAGTTGTAGCTAACGAAGCACTATTTGCCAAGTGCCGTTTTATAAATATACAACTTTAATATTATCCGTAAAGACTAGCAAGCCGTAAATTATTTACATACGGCCAAGCGGGTGAGAAGCAGTAAGCTTAAATAATCTGTAATGAAAGGCAATTTGGCAAATTAGGTACTATCTTCAAAACCAAACTAATTTACAGGTTTTTATCTTTTTTTTTATCTTTGTCCTTACCGAGAGGAAGCATACTGTGATCACTCAC
>JANWKT010000015.1 GCA_025451235.1 Flavobacteriales bacterium
AACTTAGAAGGTTTTATCAACCATTTGATCTGTCTTTTTATAATGAAGTATTCTTTACCCAGTTTTTTCCTCAGGTGACTTCGTACGACAGGTTTAGTAACTGTATGGTGATTCATGATGGTTAAAAATATGAATTATATAAGTATTTTCAGCCACACTAAAGGTAGGGTTTCCTGATATATAAACTTAACTGGACTTAGTTAATATTTAAAAAAGGATAAAATATACCCTATCCATCCAGTAATGCAAAAGGGAATTGCAGGGCATGAAACCTTGGCCCAAGGCGAAGATCTTTTTATCTCTTTTTTCTTTATTGTCTCCGGCCAGTAAGGCGGCCAGAAAATGCATTGCCATATTCAGAACTATTTTGTACTTTGGTACATGTATTGAATAGGGAAGGTTTAGTAATTTTACCCTATAATATGGCCGGTTGGATGACAACATGGCCTTTAATTGAAAAATGAGATTGACAAGATGTGGAAACTAAATGACAAATTGTCGTACTTAAGCATGATTGACCAGGACACTGAGTTAATTCCCTTAATGACGAATGAGGACGAAGATAACCTGAAGGATGAAGATATTCCCAGCCAGATACCTATTCTCCCTTTAAGAAATACTGTACTCTTTCCTGGGGTGGTTATACCCATTACTGTGGGCAGGGATAAGAGCATTAAGCTCATCCGTGATGCCCATAAAGGAGATAAGATCGTAGGGGTAACTACCCAGTTCGATGGTAATATAGAAGATCCGGAGCCCAAAGACCTGAACAGTGTAGGCACGGTAGCCCAAATATTGAAAATGCTCAGGATGCCTGATGGTAATACAACGGTCATCATCCACGGTAAAAAAAGATTTCATTTGAGGGAGATCGTCAACAACGATCCCTATCTCAAAGGAAATATTGAGTTGATCCCGGACCTAAAACCTACAAAAAACGATAAGGAGTTTGATGCGCTGGTAAGCACCATTCGGGACATGGCCATTAATATTATTACCAACAGCCCGCAAATTCCGCAGGAAGCCGGTTTTGCAATCCGAAATATTGAGAGTCCTTCGTTCCTGGTGAATTTTATTTCCAGCAATATGAATCTGGATGTGGCAGAAAAACAGAAATTGCTCGAAACAGCGAATATCAAGGACCGAGCTACTATTTTGCTGAAACACCTTCATCGGGAACAGGAGATGATGGAGCTGAAAAACCAAATCCAGAACAAGGTCCGCACGGATATCGATAAGCAGCAAAAAGAATATTTTCTTCATCAGCAAATGCGGATGATCCAGGAGGAATTAGGAAATAGTGAAGCACAACAGGTAAAAGAGCTGCGTGAAAAAGCTTCTTTAAAAAAATGGGATGTTAAAGTAAAAGAGATCTTCGAAAAAGAAATTGGAAAGTTAGAAAGAATGAATCCTATGGTGGCTGAATATTCGGTTCAGCTCAACTACCTGGAATTTATGATTGAGCTTCCCTGGAATGAATATACCGAAGATCATTTTGATCTGAAGGACGCAAAAAGAATTTTAGACCGTGACCATAGCGGATTGGATAAAATAAAAGAAAGAATTATTGAGCACCTGGCCGTATTGAAGTTAAAAGGAGATATGAGAGCTCCCATTCTTTGCCTGGTGGGTCCTCCTGGAGTGGGTAAAACCTCTTTAGGTAAGTCGGTGGCGGAAGCGTTGGGCAGAAAATATATACGGATGAGTTTAGGAGGGTTAAGGGATGAAAGTGAGATCCGCGGTCATAGAAGAACCTATATAGGTGCCATGAGTGGACGAGTATTGAGCAGCATAAAAAAAGCAGGCAGTTCCAACCCATTATTCATCTTGGATGAGATCGATAAATTGGGGAATGATTTTCACGGAGATCCCAGCTCGGCCTTACTCGAAGTATTGGATCCTGAGCAGAACAATAGTTTCCATGATAATTACTTAGATGTAGATTTCGATTTGAGCAAGGTAATGTTCATCGCTACTGCGAATAGTATGAGCACCATTCAACCTGCTTTACGCGACAGGATGGAAATTATCCAGCTAACCGGTTATAGCGTGGAAGAAAAAATTGAAATCGTTAAAAACCATTTGCTCAACAAACAATTAAAAGAGCATGGATTAAAAAAAGGAGATGTAAAAATTGGCAATGACACCATTGAAGCCGTGGTAGAGAATTATACCCGCGAAAGTGGAGTAAGAAGTTTGGAGCGGGGAATTGCAAAGGTGGTTCGCTATGTTGCCACCCAGGTGGCCATGGGAGAAAAGAAAGTCCATCATATCATTACTCCTTCCGATCTTACTAAAATTATGGGTCCCGCCCAACCTAAAGACAAATACGAAAACAACGAAGTTGCAGGAGTTGTGGTTGGATTGGCATGGACTGCAGTAGGAGGTGATATTTTGCATATCGAAAGTAGTTTAAGTCCTGGAAATGGTAAGCTTACCCTTACCGGTAACCTGGGTGGAGTGATGAAGGAATCGGCTATCATTGCTTTGGAATATTTAAAAGGACATGCCAAACATTATGGAATAACACCTGCAGCATTTAACAACTGGAATGTGCATATTCACGTGCCGGAAGGAGCCACACCTAAGGATGGTCCGAGTGCCGGGATAACGATGTTAACCGCTTTGGCCTCTTTGTTCACACAGCGAAAAGTAAAAAACAAATTGGCAATGACCGGTGAAATGACGCTTCGCGGACAAGTGTTAGCTGTTGGTGGAATTAAAGAAAAGATCCTGGCAGCCCGCAGGGCCAATATAAAAGAGATCATTTTATCGGAGGATAACAGGAGAGATATCGCTGATATCAATCCCAATTATATCAAAGGTTTAAAGTTCCATTATGTGGAACGCATGAGCCAGGTATTGGAAATTGCCTTGACCAATCAAAAAGTAAAAGATCCTTTGCCGGTAAATGCAGTGAAGGAAAAGAAGAAGTAGTGAATTCCTACTGATATAGTAAACGTGAGGCATGGGCTAGCCCATTTTCACGGTTACGGCAATTCCGTTTTCAAAAAAAAATCCTATATTTATTGAAGATTGTATTCCATGAAGCTATTCTCATTTTTTATTGCATTTATTTGGGGGACATATATATTTGGTCAGGTACAATTTACAACCCCTATCCCTGTAGCTGATGGAGCCACCTACGGATACCTGCGCCCAAAGATTGCTTTGGATGCCAATAATGAGCCGGTGATCTTATGGGGCAAATCATCCACCCACCAAATCTTTGTAAGTACATTTAATGGAAGCGGATTCAATACTCCTGTGCAGATCAATCCTGTAAACACACATCCTTATATTTCTTCCTGGTACAATGCTGATATCAAAAATTCAGGCGATACGTTGGTAGCTGTATTTCCAACCGATATGCCAGCAAACCGGGTTTTTTTGGTAAAATCGACGGATGGTGGAAATACCTGGAGTGATTCAATTCGGGTGGATAATATTCCTCCGGGAGGTATTGCCTATTTCCCTTCGGTGGATATCAACGAATTTGGACAAGTGGCCATAACATTTATGAAGCACGAAGCTGGTTGGCTGAATCCAAGATATGTGGTGACTACATCGTTGGATGGTGGAAGTAGTTTTAGTCCGGATACCAATGCATCGGCGGTGGCGATTGGCGAAGTTTGTGATTGCTGTCCGGCACATATGATCTTTGAGAATGACCGACAGGTATTACTGTTCCGAAATAATAATAGTAATACCCGTGAGTTTTATGCTTCGGTTTCCATTGACAATGGTAATAGCTTTATGGGAATGAATATTGATAACCAAGGCTGGATATATCCCGCATGTCCATCTGTTGCACCCTCTGCTTTTATCGACAATGATAGTTTGATCGCTGTTTTTATGAGTGGGGCCAGTGGCAACAACAGGATTTATGTATCGACTTCGGATATCAATGGTTTACAAAATGGTTTTGTTCAAATGGTGGATGATGTGGTTCCGGCCAATACCATTCAAAATTATCCGAAGATTGCAGGTGAGGATTCTATTATGGCGATGGTTTGGTATAATACTATGCCCGGGGAGGCGGATATTTATTTTCGGTTTTCGAATACGGGGGCTGTAGGATTAATGGGGGATGGGCTCAATATTTCTAATCCAACCACCGGTACTCAGCAAAATCCGGATATTGTTTATGCCAATGGGATCTTCCATATTGTCTACCAAAACAATGCTACCCAGGAATTGTATTATTTAAGGGCAATATTGGACGAATATATTGGACTAAATGAGCCTCTTGAAGAACCCATTCAATGGTATATTCAAAATGATCAGCTGACTATTATCTTTAATAAAGAAGGAAAGCATGGATTGATAGAAATGCTTGATGCCAGAGGAGCTGTGATCATGACAAGAAATGAAGATCTGAGCAATACAGTAACCCTTGATGTTCAGCACTTATCGCATGGAGTGTATTGGGTAAGAGCAGAAGGCGGCCGGCCGATTAAATTTTATAGGTAATCATCTTCATTCCATTCTTTTCTTGTTGTAGATTTATTCCTTACCTTGTCAACTAAACTTTTAACCTATGAAAAAATTTCTGATCCTGCTTCTGGTATTTAAAGGTCTCCTAATGGCACAAGAAGCGGCCACTATCCATCTTGAATCAAGAAAAGTCTCTTTCTACAAGCCTGTAAAAGAAAACAATATCGTAAAAAAGGGAGATCTGATCAATTATACAATGGAGGCGTATGATAAAACCGGGAATCTGGTTTCTTCTACAAAATATGCAGCTACGGGAGAAGTGATGTCAAAGTACATCAACACGTATGATACCAAAGGTCAATGCATCCGATACGAATCATACAATGACAAAAGTATGATGGACTTTAAAATTGAAATGAAATACGATGCTAAGGGAAATAAAACGGAGGAATATATCTACTCTTTGAATGAGGAATCTGAACTAGTGCTTTCTGAAACGACTACCTATACATATGAAAATGGAAATAAAGTGGAAGAGATCTCTAAAGAAAAAGACAAGTCGGAACCAAACAAGACCACCTATAAATATGATAGCAAAGGAAACAGAACGGAGATCGTTACCTACTATAAAGACCAAGTGGTTTCAAAAGACACCTATAAATTCAACGATCAATCAAGAGTAACTGAACAGATCTCCTATAACGAGAATGGATCTGTTTTTTCGACTTCCAAGTTTAGTTATGAACTTGATAAGGCAGGTAATGTTTCAAAGGAAACCATTGAACTAACGTTTGGAACCGATCCTGAAAAAACCTATTACTACAAAGAAGCTACCTATGATCAATATAACTACGAAACCAGGATCATTCATTTTACCGGGGACAAGGCGACACGGTTGATTGAATTGGAAAACCAATACCTCAAGTAGCACTGGAAGCCGTATTGGATTGATTTTGAGGATACAACATGTTTGTTGATGTGAAATAAACTTATTAAAAGGGGTCTTATTCATTTTAAAAATTCTTCTATATTTGGGACCAATAAAGATCAGTCTGCTCATGAGTTTTATGAAAGAAATACAGGAACTTAAGAGGGTAACCAAGTTTGCTAAATAAAAACCTATGGAAAAGTATTATTTTATTGTTCAGAACAACCAACAACAAGGACCCTTCACCTTAGAACAATTGAAGACCATGCCGCTTACCAGGGATACCCGGGTATGGTATCAGGGGATGGAAAACTGGAAACCAATTAGCGATGTCCCTGAACTAAGCGAATTGGTATCATCGTTACCTCCAATGGTTGGAAATTCTAACTGGCAGCAAACCACCAATCCCAATATGGTAGATAATGGTGTCCCGCCAAAGACCTGGTTGGTTGAATCCATCTTGGCAACTGTTTTTTGCTGCTGGCCATTGGGGATCCCTGCTATTGTAAATGCGGCTAAAGTGGAAGGCCGCTTCAACAGGGGAGATATTGAAGGTGCAAATGAAGCTTCCGAACAAGCTAAAAAATATATGCAAATGAGCTTTTGGGGTGGATTGATCATAGGTGTCATTTACCTTTTGCTAGTGCTTTCTACCGGTGGCAGAAACTTCTGATCATAAAAAATATTTTTGGATCATTTATGCCATTGTAGGAATTGTTCTGATCTATATTTATTATAGGTTCGATCCATCCAGTCCTTCTAATTTATTTCCTGGTTGTCCTTCCAAGTCATTGTTGAAATTATCATGTCCAGGCTGTGGATCACAACGTGCCCTGCATCATTTGTTACACCTGGAGATAAGAGAAGCGTTTTCATATAACCCTATGTTGGTGATTTCATTGCCTTATGTTTTGGTAGGATTTATTTTTGAGATCAAATCCATCCGGAGAAAATATCCAAAGTTCAGGAAATTCTTTTTCGGAAGAACTGCCATCCTCATTATATTGGGAATAGTGATCGTGTATTGGGTCACCAGAAATATTTTTCATTTTTAATGGGTGCTTGCAAGTTTTCAGGATCGATATGGGTATTTACTTTAGGAGAATTGATATATTTGGGTTACAAAAAACTAATATGAGGAAGCAGATCTTGTTGTTTTTGTTATTGTCACTGTTGTGTTCCTACGCAGTTTCTCAGACATCACCGGTAAAACCAATGAAAAGGTCTACCACTGAACACCATTATGCCTATACCAAAGATGCAGAAGAAAAAGAAATAAAGACTTTAACAGAATACCACATTGTTCGATACGACCGGGATGGATTGATTGAATCTGAATTGCATTATGACGCTGCGGATGTACTGATGGCTGAGGTAAAATATGAATATGACGATTACGGGAATTGCCTGTCTTCAACTGCTTCTACTACTAATAACGTCAATCCAGATAATGTAATAAGAGAACAATGGAAGTATGTTTGGCAAAAAGGCACTGCAGCCGATACTTTTTTTTTAGTGGAAGAAGCTCAATATATTTCGAATCAACCTATCCCGCAAATGAAACTTACCTTTACCTATCAATCGGATCATATAATTGAGGAAGGTGTTTATTTTGAAGGATCCCTAACCAAGAGAACGGTCTATACAAATGACAGTATGGGCCATCACATTGCTTCCAACATATTCACGGTTGATGAAAAATGGGAAAAAAGATCTGTTACCACTTATAATGAGACGGAGCGCACCTCTGAAGAAATTTTTTATGATGCAAAGGATAAAGTGGTCGGAAAAACAGTTACCAAATACGATCAACTAAAAAATCCATTGGAAGTAATACTATCGAAAATGAAGAATGGAAAGGTAACGGAGCAAACAACTATGCATACTGTATACGATGAAGCAGGAAATATGATGGAAGAAGAATACCAGATAAGTGATGGAAGTTCAAGTGTGTTGCATAAGATAAAACAATCATACAGTTATAATCAGCAAAACGATATTATTGAAATCATTTACTTTGATTCCGATAAGAAAGTCGGATCGATTGAATATGAAATAGAATATTACCGTTAACATTCGTTCATAATTTTTATGATTCACCTCGTCCCCTGTGCAGAGGCGGTATCGCCCTGTGCCAAGCTTGTTTCTGGTGTCGGGTATGGGTGATGGGGATGCCCAATAGCTATCCAGGGACCTATGAAGGGGCTCATAATCAAATAAACTTATATATTCGTTCAGTAAATCGAAACTCATGAAAAAAATCACCACTATCTTTTTTTGCGCTAGTGTATTAGCTATTTATGCTCAAAAAAACAAGACAGAGGACAAGAAAGAAGAAAAACATCCGTATATGGATGCTTCTACTTATTCTGCACTGAAATGGAGATCTGTAGGACCTGCGGTTACTTCCGGCAGGATCAGCGATATTGTGGTGAATCCCCATAAGACCTCGCAATGGTATATTGCAGCCGCCAGTGGTGGGGTATGGAAAACAGAGAATGCCGGTACATCTTTTACTTCCTTGTTCGATGGGCAGGGCTCTTATTCTATTGGTTGTTTGAAAATGGACCCCACGAATGAAAATACAATATGGGTTGGAACCGGAGAAAATAATAACCAGCGAAGTGTTGCTTACGGTGATGGAATTTATAAAAGCGAGGATGGTGGAAAGAGTTGGAACCATATGGGATTAAAAAATTCGGAACATATAGGAATGATCTCTATTGATCCGAATAATTCTAATACAGTATATGTGGCGGCTTATGGACCACTTTGGAGCAAAGGCGGAGACAGAGGGATATACAAAACAACCGATGGTGGTAAGAATTGGAAACAAGTATTAAGCATCAGTGAAAATACAGGATGCAATGAAGTTCATATTGATCCCAAACATCCGAATATTCTATATGCAACGGCCCATCAGCGTCGCCGGCATGAATGGACCTATATAAGTGGTGGACCCGAGTCGGCATTATACAAAAGCACTGACTATGGAGAGACCTGGAACAAGATCACCAATGGTTTACCATCGAAAGATATGGGAAGGATGTCTTTGGCCATATCGCCGGTAAATACCGATTATATCTATGCCATTATTGAAGCCACCGAAGATGAAAAGGGATTTTACAGAAGCACCGACAGAGGTGCCAGTTGGGAAAAAAGAAGCGGACATACAACAGCCGGAAATTATTATTGTGAAATTTTTGCTGATCCGGTTGATATCAATAAAGTATACAGCATGGATACCTGGGCAATGTTTACGGAAGATGGTGGAAAAACCTTTAAAGGGGTCGGAGAAAAATATAAACATGTCGACAACCATTGTATATGGATCAATCCTGCGAATACAGATCATTTTTTAATGGGTTGTGATGGTGGTTTGTACGAAACGTGGGATGCGGCAAAAACCTGGGACTATAAATCGAATTTACCTATCACCCAGTTTTACAGAGTAGCAGTCGACAATGCTTTGCCATTTTATAATATCTATGGAGGTACACAGGATAACAATACATTGGGTGGACCCAGCCGTACTACTTCTGCTACGGGGATCATTAACGGCGATTGGTATGTAACCGTGGGTGGTGATGGATTTGAACCGGCCATTGATCCAACTAATCCTGATATTGTTTATTCGCAGTGGCAATATGGTGGATTGGTTCGTTATGATAAAAAAACCGGAGAAGCTATTGACATAAAACCGCAGGAAAGAGAAGGAGAAGCGGCATATCGTTTTAACTGGGACGCTCCTTTGCTCATCTCCAAATTCAACAATAAAAGAATTTATTTTGCCGCCAATAAAGTTTTTAGAAGTGACGACCAGGGAAATAGCTGGACGGTGATCAGCGAAGATCTCTCGAGTGGTATTGATAGAAACAAACTCAAGATCATGGACAAGGTTTGGAGCGTAGATGCAGTTGCTAAAAATCAATCCACTTCTATTTATGGAAACATCACTGCGTTGGCCGAATCACCTGTAAATGAAAAAGTATTGTATGCCGGAACGGATGATGGATTGATCCATGTTACTACAGATGGGGGTGCCAGCTGGACCAAAATAACCAGTTTTTCAGGAGTGCCTGCCTTAACTCCTGGTGTTTATGTAGCCAATATTACGGCATCGCGTTACGATGAAAATGTAGCCTTTGCAGTTTTTAATAACCACCGGAACGGAGATTTTAAACCTTATATTATTAAAACTGTAGATAAAGGGAAATCATGGTCAAAACCCATCATGGGAGATCTTCCTGAAAGAGGTTCTACCTATTGTATAGCAGAAGATCATAAAAACAAAGACCTGTTATTTGCGGGAACAGAATTTGGTATTTACTTTACGAATAATGGTGGGACCAACTGGATGAAACTGAGTGGGGGATTGCCTACCATTTGTGTAAAGGATATATCCATCCAGGAAAGGGAGAATGATCTGGTGATTGCCACCTTCGGAAGAGGTTTTTATGTATTGGATGATTATTCCATATTACAAAATGCCAAAAAAGAAAATTTCGATAAAACCGCTTATATATTTCCCATCAAAGATGGGTTGGTATATATTCCTTCTACCCCATATGGACATAAGGGAAAATCATTCCAGGGCGAAAGCTTTTTTACCACCGATAATCCGGCGATTGGAGCTACCATTACTTATTATGTAAAGGATGATTATAAAACCATCAAAGAGATCCGTCAATCTGGTGAAAAAGAAAAGATCAAAAATAATTTGCCCGTTTATTATCCAAGCGCAGATAGTCTCCGGTTAGAGGATAAAGAAGAAGCACCATATATCCTGGCGGTGATCACAGATGAAAGTGGGAATGTTGTAAGAAAGATCAAACGACCTGCAAAAAAAGGAATGAACAGGTTTACGTGGAATGGAAGACTTGAAAAAACAAGTCCGATTAGTTTTTATACACCTAATCCTGATAATCCTTATGAAGGAGAAGACAATGGACCTATGGCCATACCGGGCACTTATAAAATATACCTGGTTAAAATTGTGAATGGGGTTTCTGAGAACCTAACCGAACCTGTTTCATTCAAGATCAAGACTTTATACGAACCATCTATTCAGGTAGATCTCAATCAATTGGCGGCATTCAATAAAAGACTATCAGAAAGCCGAAGGATAGTATTGGCTTCTTCTTCCTATCTCTATGGATTAAAGGATAAACTAAAATACATCAAGGAAGCAGTGAAAAACACCCCTCATGTACCGGTAACTATGCTCACCGATGTTAAAAATATTGAAGAGGGAATTTATAAACTGGAACTCACTTTTAACGGGGATAATAGCCTGGCTAAACGGGAATTTGAAACTTTACCCGGACTGAACGGATTGTTAGAGAATATCGTATGGAATTTGTGGGCCACTTCAGTTCAGCAAACAGGTACTTATGAGACCAAGTTGAAGGATATTGATAAAAAATTCAATGCAGCCTATACTGAATTGCAAGCACTTGATCTGCAAGTGGAAGCATTGGAGAAAGTATTGGAAGGCCTGGATGCCCCTTATACCCCTTATCGGTTCCCGCAGAAATAATTACCTGCTCCATATTGCATCAAAACTTGCGGATATTACGTTGTATTCATTAAAAAAGAGTATGCGGAAATATCTGTTTATTGCTTGCATGATAGGAATGCTGGTGATGCTAACAGGTTGTCCGGTGGGAGTTCCTCACCCCCTTGGAACACCTGGAAAAGAGAAGATCAACAGGACCTTGATCGGGACCTGGTACACCCCTTTTGTAGAAGCAGAAGTGATTTCTTTTAAATTAGACAGGGTCGACGATTTTTCATATAAGGTAGAGATCTTGGAATTAGGAGAAGGTTATGGTTTGCAAACTTCTTTTATGCAGGGCTGGGTGACGCAAGTGGATGGTTGGGATTTTTTTTATGCAAAACCTGCTGACGATCCAAATTATTATGTATTTTGTTATATATTAAAAGGTAAAGACAAGATCGTGACTTATGATGTAGCATTGAAGGTAGGTGGGGCGAAGTCGGTCACTTCAACGGAGGAGTTCCGTAAAGAGTTATCTGCATCTTTAAAAGTAGGAGGTTGTTTGATCAATGAGAAATTATATATTAGAAAATAGTTCAATATGAAGCCAACCATATTTGCTGTATTTTTTCTTCTGATGGGAAATGTGTTTTCGCAGGTGATCACGACAAATCCAACTACCCAGCATACTACAGGTAACTTATCGGAATATCCTACCTCTTATTCAAAAGAAAAAGTATACCAAGTCAAAACGAAGGGGGACCATACTAGTCATTTCATTAAAAATACCATCACCGGTGTGATGGATACAGGGACTTGTAATATCAGGGGAAATATTAGTTCACTATCGACAGGGTTTATGGATGGAACCAAACTGGAATTAAGGAATGGAGATATAACCTATATAACTGAAGCGGATAAAGCAGGACGCTTCGAGCTCTTGCATATTTTACCTGGACTGTATAGCTTGAAAGTTTATAGGACAGGCCATAAAAAATTATTTATCCGCAACCTCGTGATCAAAAACGGAAACATGTATCAATGGGATATTTATTTGGCTTATAAAAATATGGATCGGGAATATATTTTTTTTAAGTTAAAATAGTTTCACTATTCTAATGGACGAAAACACTCCTCAACATAAACCCTCCTATATTCCTCAAATAGGTATTCCTGAAAAGGAAAGTTTTCAGGAAAGGACTTATACCAGAGCGATTTATCATCAAGCAACCGCTCCTGGATTTTTTGGTGTGATCATCCTCTGTTTTTTTATGGCTTTTATCGATATCAAGTGCAATGGGAAGTTGGTTGGTTCTTATACCGGATTTGAAATTGTACAAGGAGCAGAAGATATCGATGATAACCAGGAGAATAAAAAACCTGGGGAAAAAGGTGGAAGGGATATTATAGCCGTTCGCCAATCGGCCTATTTCCAATTTGAGAAAGCGAAAGAAAGCCAAAGATGGGATCTTCCTCAGAATGATGGAAATGATGACTATAAAATCATTTTTGAGGATGATTTTTCGGGTTTGGAGGATCCTGGACCTATTGAAAATTCATCCTGGAAAGACATTACGAGGGACCCGGTGGGTTCCCGTATCATTACCATCATCGCCTTGCTATGCGCAATTGCGGGCCTGGGCTTTTCTTTCCTCAACGCCAAACGTGGTGCTGTTTTTCAAATCTTGTTCGGATTTGCCGGATTTATTTCCATGATGTTGTTACAGGGGTATGTAAAAGCAACCATTCCGAATTCAAACAATGATGTTTTGGATCCGTATTATTCAACTCCTACGATCACCGTAGAATTTGCGATAGGTTATTGGATCGCCTTATTTTTATTTCTGGGAGTTGGAGTGGTGGGAATTTTAAAACTAAAATATTTAAAGCAATACGAGCTGTCGAAAAAATAATACAGATTAATCCACCCGAATATATTCCCAGTCTTTGATCGGATTGAATTCTTTAAAACTGTTCACCGTTTTTGGATGGGTGAGGGTGGAGGACACTTCTATTTCCGGGATCAGGTCGGGTGCAAGGTCTTTTCTTACATAAATATGATTGATGCCAAGTTCGTTCGTTGCTACGAGTCTATATCCTTTTTTGTTCGCTAGTTTTTGCATAGCAGCTGGTGAGGCCCCATGATAAACAGGATGTTTTCCTGGGTATATATAATTGGCATCATATGGAACCACGATAGGATTCATCCCAAACTCCACATGGGTTTCTATCACGACCACCCTTGGACTTACCTGGCTAATGGCATCCCAAACCCAATAATCATTCCCGTCGATATCAATGGATAACAGATCCATTTCTCCCTCCAAGCCACCTTCTTTGATCAGTTGATTCACATTCTCCCTGTTTACAAAAGCTTGTTTAAAAACAGGTTTTGGATGATAGGGGGTTGGATACTTACTATAAAACCTTTCTCCTCTTTTGATCAGCTTCGGATCTCCTTCCAACAACAATCCACTCCATCCGAAATGGATACATAGGTTGGCACAGTTACTGTTGATCCCATCATTGGCTCCTATCTCAATAAATATTTTTTTACCATGACCGATGATGGAAAATATATATAATAAATAACCATCTTCTTCAAATTGTGAAAATACTTTGAACCCAGTATCCGTAATAGGAGGAAGCTTATTGCTGTTTCTGCATTCAATATAATGCAGGGCCATCCGCTTCTGTTCAAGTTGGACCCCTGCACTTAATTGGTTCTTATAGATCCATCCTGAAAAATAATATTTGATCAGGTTCTTCATGATACTTTTTTCCCTTTGATATATACCTGGTCAACGCAAGGACGTCCAAAGGAATACAATAAATAAGTATAGGACGGGATTTTTTCAGTAACGATAAAACTGGCCTCTTTACCCGGAGTGATGCTTCCGTTTGTGTCATTTACCTCCATGGCATAGGATGCATTAACGGTTGCTGCATTGATCACTTCTTCAGGGAGCATTTTCATTTGTATGCAAGCTAATGACATCACAAAAAACATATTACCCGAAGGCGAACTGCCCGGATTATAATCGCTGGCCAAAGAAACAGGCAACCCAGCCTCGATCATGTTTCTTGCCGGAGGATAATGCAGGCGAAGAAAAAAGGCAGTGCTTGGCAATAAAGTGGGAATGGTATCGCTTTTCAACAATACTTCCAATTCCTCTTTTCCGGTAAACTCCAAATGGTCGACACTGATAGCTCCGTTTTTTACCCCTACCTGAATACCACCGCTGTAGTCCAGCTCATTGGCATGGATCTTTGGCTTTAATCCGAATTTTGAGGCAGCTTGTAAAATGGTATCTGTCTCTTCCACGGTAAAAAAACCTTTGTCACAAAATACATCACAATAATCTGCCAGGCCTTCTTCTGCAATTTGAGGGATCATTTTTTTTACGATCTCCTCTATATATCCATTTCTGTTTTCTTTGAATTGAAGGGGCATGGCATGTGCACCTAAAAAAGTGCTTTTGATCCTGATGGAATTATTTTGCTTCAGTTTTTTAACCACCCGCAACATTTTGATCTCATCTGCCAGCGTAAGCCCATAACCACTCTTTATTTCTATGGCACCTGTTCCCATGGAGATCATTTCGTTCAATCTTTTTTGGGCATTTTCATACAGATCTTCTTCATTTGTATCCTGTAGTTTTTTAGCGGAGTTCAGAATTCCCCCTCCTTTTTGGGCGATCTCTTCATAACTCATGCCTTTGATCTTATAAACAAATTCGTTTTCGCGGCTACCGGCATACACAATATGCGTATGGCTATCACAAAAGCAGGGTAGAATGCTTTTCCCTTGCAGGTCCTCTGCTTGAGCTATATAGCCATAAGTAGATGCATAGATCCGTTCAAAATCCTCCATGGAGCCCCATTCTTTGAACAACCCATTTTCAATCACCAGCCATGCATTTTCCAGCACAGGCAAGGATTGCATATCATTTCCTTTTAACGGGGAAGGCGAATGAAGATGTACGCCGATGAGGGAACCTATATTTTTGAGGATAATAGCACTCATAGTTGATTGAAAATAAAAACCCTGTCTCGCCTAAGCGGACAGGGCAAAAATACGATTTCAACTATATAATAGTGAAAATTAATTCAATAGAGTGCTTAATTGGATAGATTGGCCGGCATGTGAACTATTAAACACAAACCAGTTTACCCAATTTCCTTCTGAATTTTTCTTTAGGATCTGTGTATTTTCATCAAAAGCAAAAGGTTCGCTTTCGTTTACATCAATGATAAACTCGTCATTTCCTACCTTATATTTAAACGCAGTACCGGTATCATTGATCACTTTGGCATAAATTACCTGATCAGCTGCATTTGCGCTTGGATTTACCGGGTTGATTGCTTGAACAGCAACGGAACCCAGAAAGGAGATTGCTATTAAAAAGGCAAGTTTTTTCATGTGTTTTTCTTTATATAATTCAAAGATACGAAAAAGCCTAAAAAGGTTGCATATTTGCTTTAAAATTATTTTCTTCCTAACATTGCAGCCCTTTTGGGGGTTAAACCCCTTGAAAGACGGGCTCGTAGCTCAGCTGGTTACCTGCCTGCCGGCAGGCAGGGAGCACCTG
>JANWKT010000016.1 GCA_025451235.1 Flavobacteriales bacterium
CGTTATTGGTGGAATAATATGTTTGCCATCCTGAACTTAAGGCTGTATTGTTGCTCGCTGTTACATTTACATTGGTACAGCCTACCCAAGTTTCTCCTCCATTGGGCGTACTGATCGTTACCGGTTTCCGGGTAGAGAACGTAGCGTTGGATACATCGTTCATCAGCAGATTGGCTGTTTCACTTACTTTCACCAACCAATTACTGTAAACCTGGTTCAATGGCATATATGGAATTACCCAACCTGAATAAGATCCTGAGTTGGTATAGGCACTACTGATCAGGTTCCAGGTAGTTCCATTGTCGGAAGAATATTCTATCCGAACAGTGGAATAATACGTAGCAGGGTTCCAGGTAATCGTGATATTCTGGCCTACATTGAACTGTTCTCCGCCATTAGGATAAGTAACCAACGGGGTTAATGGAGAAACGGTAAATACTGCATTGTTTTGATCTTGCTTACAGGAATTGGCATAGTCAGATACTGTAATTGTATAATTGGTTGCGGGTAAATTAGGAACCGTCCACAAATAATTATTACCGGTAATATTAGAAGCGATAGTTCCCGATCCTGCGCTGGAAGAATAAGTAATATTATAAGCCCCGGATACATTGGCTGTATTGGTCCAGCTGATCAAAAATGTGGATCCAGGAGTTAAAACCTCTCCTCCGTTAGGAGCCGTTACTGTAATATCATTGCTTGATTGCATCGTAAATACCGCATTGCTGGTATCTGAGTACTGGGTATAAGTATTATGAATAGTTCTAATAAGTGCCTGTGTAGAATTGAATCCATTTGGGAAATTCCAGTTGTAGGATGGACTAGATCCGGTAACGAGTGAATTCCAGGAGGTTCCATTATTCGTAGAATAAAAAATAGACCAGTTACTGTTTAACCCTGTTGCGTTTAAAGATGAAGAAATATTATAATTATTACAACCTGTCCAAACTTCTCCCCCATTGGGTGAATTCAATGTAAGTGGTTTTCTAATAGTGAATGTTACATTACTTACATCATTGAGCGCCGGAACACTGCTGTTGCTCACCCTCACCAAACATTGACTGTAAGCTTGATTCAAAGGTAAATAAGGAAGAACCCATGGCTCAGTACCATCGTTGGTGGTGCTACTGGCAATAGTCGTCCACGAAGATCCATTGTTGGTTGAATATTCTAGTCGAACAGTATTGTAAAAAGTATTGAGATCCCAGGTAATATTAACCGTACTGCCCACATTTAATTGTTCACCACCGTTAGGATAGGTCATTAATGGTGGCAAAGGATTGATCGTAAAAACGGCATCGCTTTGATCGACCATGCAGGAAGTAGTAGCATCCTGTACCCTTACAAGGCAATTGGTGGAGGGAGTATTAGGAACATTCCAGTTATAGGTGGCACCCGGTGAATTATAATTGCTCACAATGGTATTCCAAATAGAGCCACCATTTGTGGAATAAAATAAATTATAATTATTTGAAGTACCGGCTGCATTCCATGTAATGGTATAAGATGTAAAAGGAGTATATGACTCTCCTCCATTAGGAGCTGTTACTGTAATAGGAATATTAATGGTAAAAAAGGCATTACTTACATCCACTATTGACCCATTGTTCGTATCCTTCACCCTAACCAAAACAGTACCTGATTGAATATTCGGAACTGTCCATACGTAGGTCCTGCTAGGGGAAAAATAATTGGTGGTTACCGATGCCCAAATAGTTCCCCCATCCAAGGAATAATCAATATCATAATAATTAGAAACGCTTCCGCCTACGCCCCAAGAAATGGTATATTGCTGGCAAGCATATAATATTTCACCGCCATTGGGCTGTGTGATGGTAATGGTTTGTGATTTTGCTGTTAAAATAAAAAAAACAGCTAAGCATGAAATAATGGCAACTCTTTTCATAAGTCGGGTTCTATTTATAAAAATTTACAAATGGTTAATAAATTTGCATTTATTTTGGTCTGAATTGACTCAAGTAAAATTACAAGAATAACATTGATTCACAAGGCAGCCTTTTCCGGAAGGATCCGGTGGACTCAAATTCATGAAAAGGCCGATTTATATATTAAATAGATTATCAAATAGATACAAAGACTTTGACGGCAAAAAACCGTTCAATAAGTTTATGACACATAACGAATGACTTATCGGTTGGTAGGTATAAATGATCTCCCCGCCAGAAATTCGTCCTGATTTTTACTTATTATTTCCTTAGGAAAAAATACCTGGGGAAAAACAATCCGTTGTAAATAATATACCAGGTAAATTTGAAAAGTTTCCTGATGGAATAGATAATAGCCTTAGGCACACTCAGGAATATCCAGAGTAATACAAGACCTATCCATGCAAATATATAAGAAGCCGACATGAGGGGTTGGTAATTATCGGCAAAAGTATTTTTAATAAATATCAATAACAACCTTCTATATGAATAGAAGCTGAATCAATTATTAAAAAATGTTTATTACAAATGTCGACCTATATTCTAAAACGAAATAGCAAGGCATTCCTTATTTCCCGGAATTAAATCGGTGTGGTGGGTTTGTTGATCTTCTTTTTCTTTTTCTTTATTCCGTCAAAATAAATTCCTTTCACTAACTGTCCATCCACCCATTCCCCTTCATACTTCGTGCCATCGGGATAGGTCAATAGGCCATGTCCATTATAGTTACCCCGATGGATCTCACCTGTATAGGATTTTCCATTCGCATAAGTATACAATCCCGATCCATCGATGGCATCATCTCTAAATTCACCATCAAAAGATGATCCGTCAGCCCAGGTAAATTTACCCGTACCGGTTCTTTTACCCGACATCCAACCTCCAACATATTTATCACCTGATTTCCAAGTACATGTTCCAAACCCATGTAATGTATCATTTTCAAATGCGCCTTCATATCTGGTACCGTCGTTCCAAATCATTAGACCATACCCTGATTTAAGCCCACTGTTCCATTCTCCGTCATAATAATTCCCTCCGGATTTGGAATAAGTTCCATGCCCATGTTCTTCTCCATTTTCCCATTGCCCTGAATACGTCTCACCTGTAGTCCATGACATGGTTCCCATCCCATGTTCCAGGTCATTTTTAAACTCTCCTGAATATCTATCTCCATCTCCCCATACTACCGTACCTTTTCCATTTCTCTTTCCTTCAGCCCAATAACCTTCATATTTTTCTCCATCAGGCCAGGTCATCACTCCAAATCCATGTTTTTTATCATGTAAAAAAGTCCCCTCATAAACAGCTCCATCCTCATATTCAATCTTCCCCTTTCCTTCCATCAGGCCATTGATAAAATCTCCAGAATACTTTACCCCACTAGCCCAAACATATACTGCATATCCATTGATCTGATCATCAAAAAACTCTCCTTCACACCATTCCTTTTCCGACCAACGAATAATTCCCTTACCAGAACGTTTATCCAGTTTCCAGTCTCCTTCATAGATTTCTCCTGTCGACCATACACATTTTCCTTTTCCATGTCGCAATCCGAGTTTGAAATTTCCGGTATAAACAGTTCCCTCGGAGTAACGGTACTTGCCAGGACCTTCTTCACAATTTCCCTCTAAACATTGTGCATATAAAGTTGTTGCCAAACAAGCAACCAAAATAAAAGCACTTCTTACTTTCATCATTGTTCTAGATTTTATAAAATAAACATACGCATTTTTATTCTTCATCCTGTACATCTCCCTTTTGTTTTTTCTCTTTTTTCTTCTTTTCCTTCACCGGTTTGATTTCTCCCTCGGTTTTTTCTTTTTTGGTAAAATGAAAGGTATACTGAAGAGAAAAGGTTAATACAGAGTTGAGTTGACCAATATTAATAGAAGAGACCCCCCAAGGCAATTGGCCATTGGTTGGACTAATGGGTGCAATCGAATTCATGAACCTGGCATTTAAGGTAAATCCCTTTGGTAAATGATAATTGAATCCCGCCGCAAGGCTAATGTCATAAATATTGAATCCGGTTGACGAACTATTCACCGCAGCACCATTTTCATACGCTTTCTGCCTGACCAAAAAGCCGAATGATGGGCCAAATTCTACCGAAAGGTTTCTTTTTTTTCCAAAATGGTAACTAAATAAAAGTGGGACCTCAATATAATCCAGGTCGACCGAAAAGGAATAGTAATCTCCTTTTTCAACATTCGGATATCGAGCAGCCCCCTTCATATTATAAAGTACTTCAGGATCGAACGAAAACCTGCTGGCAAACCTCCAACCCAACTTAGGTCCTCCGGAAAAACCAAAATGGTTGAACGCCTGAGAACCAGAACCAAAGATCTGAGCTACATTTAACCCGGCCCTTAGAGAAAAGGTAACTTTGCCTTGTGCCCTCAATGATGAGAAACTCACCATAAAGATCAAAACAAATAAGGACCAGAATAACCTAACCTTCATTCTCTGTATACTTAGCTTTTTTACTTCCTGCATAAATGTCAAAACCGAGATATTTACATTCCAAAGCTCCATTCATTACATCATACTTTTTAAATGGTTTCAATCCAATGGATTTAATTCCTTCTTTACTGCTGGTAATCATCCAGCATTTAAATCCCTTATATTGTTGTTTCCATGTATCTCCGATTTCCTTGTACAATGCTTCGATATCCCCAACCGCTAATCTTTCTCCATAGGGAGGATTAATGATCACCACTCCCCCTTCAAAGTTATGATGATATTTCTTAAAATCAGAAATTTCTATTTCTATATTTCTCAATCCAGCTTCCTTCAGGTTTTGAAGGGCAACTTTAACTGCCCCCGGAGAATGGTCGCATCCACCAATGAATCCTTTATATGCATTCAATTCAGCTTCTTTGGCTGTACCTTTTATTTTATTCAGCAGGTCTTCTTCGAAATTTCCCCATTTCTCAAATCCGAATTGTTGTCTGAAGAATCCAGGGGCCACATTTTCTGCAATCAGGGCCGCTTCCGATAAAATAGTTCCCGATCCACACATGAAATCAATGAGCGGCTCCCCCGGTTGCCATCCACTTAACTTGATCAACCCTGCTGCTAACACTTCATTCATAGGAGCTTCCTTGGCATCTTTTTTATAACCCCGTAAATGCAAAGAAGAACCTGAACTGTCCAATGAAACCGTTACCTTGTCTTGGTGAATATGAACATTGATCATGATATCAGGGTTCTCCGTATCAACATTCGGCCTGATGGTGTATTTATCCCTGAATTGATCTACAATAGCATCTTTGGTTTTTAAGGAAACATAATGGGAATGATTAAAATAATCGGAAAAAACCGTTCCGTTGATCGCCAAAGAGTTTTTATACGTAAATAGTTGATCCCATTCAAACTTCTTGATCCCATCATATAACATTTGCTCGTTATGTGCAGTAAACTCATAAATGGGGACCAATATCCGGATGGCAGTTCGGCATAGATAATTGGCTTTATACAAAACCGATTTATCACCCGTGAACGTGGCCCCCCGCTTAACAGGCAATACATTCTCAGCACCTATCGAGGTTAGCTCTTCTGCCAATATCGATTCCATGCCCATGAGGGTCTTTGCAAGAAAACTATGTTTTGGTTGTATAAATTCTTCCATTGTATTTTTTTGTCTGTATATCCCACGACATATGTCGTGGGATATGCGATGTAAAGTTAAATTAATTCTCAGTTGATTTTTTCATCCAATAAATATGTACCGGCCATTTTCCTATCCAAGCCATTTTAACTGAATCGGATTCATTCACTATATCAAAATTATCAGCACAAAAAGCTCCGTCAGAATCCGATTCTCCGGGCTCGGTCACCACCACATCCGGATGATAAGTATTCTTGATGTCTTGATAATTTAAAAAATCCTTCCAGACCGGTAATGACCTCATCCTAGTGTTCCAGGTTACCGTAGGGGCCCAAGGGCCAATCACCACCAGATTCTTGTTATTGTATTGCTGCATATAAGCACTTAGCTCCATTACCCTATAAGTGATCCGGTTGAAAGCAATCGTATAATTATATAAGTGGGTACCTACTAAAATGATCATACCTAAAAAATAGATCTGGTAGAACCTTTTAACAAATCCTCCCTCTCTTTCCATCGTCAAATAACATAACCCAAATAAAACCGTGCCGGTTAAAATCAGCATGGCAGCATATCCACTTAACAAATACCTGCTCGGAACATGATGGATAGCAATTTTATGCAGTTCGAATATAGACCAGATCAACGAAAACAGAAAGATCCTTTTGTATAATTTGTTTTGAACCTTGATCCAGGTATAGATCCCAATAGGCAAAGCGATCAAAAAACTGATCCACATCGGCTGCACATACTGGGTGCTGAAATATCTCCGGAGGTTTTCTCCGATAATTGCCCAGAAATATATACCAAAATCAAACCTGTTCCCCGTTTGGTTTTGCATAATATAAATATAAGGCCCTCTGTACCTGATATACCAGAACTGGTAATAAATAACTACCAGAATAAGGGTACATATAAATCCAACAGCAGCAATGTTCGCCGTACCCTTTGATAGTTTTTTGTTTTTCGCAATATCCCGAACCAGGTAAATAAGCATGATCACCGCAGCTATCCCGGCAACATATGCAAACTGGATCTTCATATACCAGGCAAACATCATAAAACTCAAACCGAATACGAGATAAAAGATCTTCTTTCTACCATTCGGCTCATCCCACATTTGTACAATACCAAACATTCCAAGCAATATACAGGTAATCGACATCATTTCAGCCAAAGCAAAATGCATGTACTGAAAAACCTGGAATTGTAAAAAAACAATAGGTGCCACAAACATGATCCATTTTCTCCAAGGTTTGTGAAGGCCAATAAAGAACAATGCAGATGCCACAAAGCTTAGTACAGTTAACCTGGCTACCAATAATTTTGTTCCAAAAATTTTAAAAGGAAGGAATAAGATGAGATTAAACAAAGGGTTTTTCATCAGGTTATCACATTCCCAGGGGTCCAGGTAACCATGATTGATGTAGTTGCGAAGTTGAATAGTGTTCAATCCTTCATCACTGTGAGCATCCCTGCTGTGGGATAAAAACAGGTCAGGATCGGCTTGTAAAAAAGGGATCTGTAAAATCAGTATAAACAACAACAGCATCCACCATAGATGCTGTTGAAAAAAATTTATGACCTTGTTTTTACTCAAACTTTTTCCGGAAGTGAATTAAAAGTGTCTTTTACCATAGCAATACATTCTCTTAATTGATCTTCGGTAATCACCAAAGGGGGTGCAAATCGGATGATATTGCCATGAGTGGGTTTTGCCAACAAGCCTCTTTTCATAAACTCATAGCAAATGTCATAGGCAGAATAACCATGTGTTTCGTTGATCACTACGGCTATAAATAATCCTTTACCTCTTACTTCTTCTATCAAGGGAGATTGTATTGTTTTTAATTCGGATTTCAATATTTCTCCAAGCCTGTTTGCATTTTCAGCCAGGTGCTCATCCCTTAATACTTGAAGGGCTTCGATGGCCACTGCACATGCCAATGGATTTCCACCATAGGTGCTTCCATGTTCACCAGGTTTGATTGTTAGGATCACTTCGTTGTTACTGAGCACTGCACTTATCGGCATAACACCACCGCTCAATGCTTTTCCCAATATCAGGATATCTGGTTTAACTCCTTCCCAATCACAAGCCAGCATCTTACCGGTTCTGCATAATCCGGTTTGTACTTCATCCGCCATCATCAATACATTGTACTTCGTGCAAAGCTCCCTAACTCCTTTTAAGTATCCATCATCGGGAACTACTACGCCGGCTTCCCCTTGTATAGGTTCAAACATAAAACCCGCAATATATGGATCGGCTTTCAATGCATTCTCCAATGCTTTCAAATCGTTGTAAGGTATTTTTAAAAATCCTGGAACATACGGTCCGAAACCGGAATAACTGCTAGGATCGGTGCTGCCCGAAACAGCTGCCAATGTTCTGCCATGAAAATTCCCTTCAACAAATATGATCTTTGCTTCATTGGTTGGAATGCCTTTTACATCATATCCCCAACGACGGGCTAATTTGATGGCTGTTTCTCCTCCTTCCACACCTGTATTCATGGGTAATACTTTGTCGTAACCAAAATATTCGGTTATATATTTTTCGTATTCTCCTAATCTATTATTATAAAAAGCACGAGAAGTTAAGGTTACTTTCTTTGCTTGTTCGATCAATGCATTGATAATTCTCGGATGACAATGGCCTTGGTTAACTGCACTATATGCACTCAAAAAATCGTAATACCGATTTCCTTCGGGATCCCATACAAAAACTCCTTTCGCTTCTGCAACAACTACCTTGATGGGTGCATAATTATGAGCACCGTAGGCGTTTTCCAGCTCCATGGCTGTCTGGCTATCTATTTTCCCGATTTTTTCCATCTCAACCTTCATATCCAATTGTTTTACAGGGTCAAAGATAGCGAAAAAAGGGCGATAGAGCAAGTTTTGCCGGTCATGCCAGAAGTCCACTGGGAGAGGCCGTTTAGCCTTGTTAAAATTAAAACAGAAGGATGATTATTGGGTAATGACCACTTGTTTTGTGATCCATGAATTTCCTACCTGGATCTTGAGGAAATAGATTCCTGCCTCTAATGCGGAAAGATCCATCGTTGTTTGGTTGGTTCCATTTGTACCAAAGTCTTTGGATTGTAAAATAGATTGTCCCTGGATATTGGTCGTACTAATGGAGTTGATGAGAATTCCATCTGCAGCCGAAATATTAAAAATACCATTCGACGGATTCGGATGTAGATTGATTTCATTTGCAATATTCTGGCAAGTAACTGAAATAGGATTATAATATTTAAAACTTCCGTTCATATCCACTTGTTTCAATCTATAATAGGCAATGGAAGAAATGTCATTATCCTGGTATGAATACTGCCTGATAATATTGCTGTTCCCATTTCCACCCACCCTGCCTATTTCTTGCCATGAGACTACATCCATGCTTTTTTCAATCACAAAATGACTATTGTTTTCTTCAGATGCTGTCGACCATTCCAATTTAACTAATCCATTTTCGCAACTGGCATCAAAAGAAATCAGGTCTACGGGTAGCACCACCGTACCTGAAATGGTAACATCATCCACTGCAAAAGAAGGGTCAGCGCCTGCACCATCGCCATTGTTGGTCCACCTAAATCCTACCCGAAGATTTGGATTATTGTTGATGGAAGCGGGGAAATTAAAAGTGAAAGCGGTCCATTGACCTTGTGGTGCACAACCTCCGGCCGGCGATTTGGCCAAAGCAATGGTGGTCCATACGGCTCCATCAAAATATTCGAAATCCGCATTGTCAAGTGCTGCTTGTCCATTCTCCATATAAACAAAACTTACCGAAACAGCCGTATACCCCGTTGCATTAATCACAGGCGACCTAGCCGTTCTATTTGAAATTACATTCGCTCCTACACCTCCACAGGTACATAATCCAAAGCCACAACAAAAGCCACCGCAAGTGGCACCCGCATCATAAGCCGCACCACAATCTCCGGTGGGGCAAAAAGAGGGAGCCCATGGACTGCAAGCCTGGTTCGCAATATGCAATGCTTCGTCACTTCCACACCCGGCACCACAAGAACCTGCAATTCCACCATTTTCGGCACAACTTATATAAAATTGATTAGGACAGCTTCCATTGCCTCCGGTAGTAACAACTGTCCAGGCACCATTGGGGCCCACATAGGCGGATGCCAAACAACCGCTTGCGCATCCATTCTCAAACGCTTCAGTCCAAAATGTAGTTTGGGCAAATCCGGATATACATAGACTTAGGAATAAAAGAGAAGTTAATGCGAGCCTTTTCATTTTTAGGGATGGAGTTCTAATAACTGTTGTTACCTTCAAATTTAAGCTAATCTAGACAGAAAACCAAATTATTTAGATCCGTGTTGTATAGTATCTTCCGGGAAATAAAAGCAGCCCATTTCTTTTAAACAGCTATCTGCCTGAGTATAACCATTCTTTAATAAAATCGACATTTCCTCACAGGCATAATGGTTATGGCCAAGGCCATAATAACATAGGGCCTTGTAATATTTTGCCTCGGTTATACTGCTATCCACTTCCAATGTTTTGTCAAAAAACCTGATTGCCATTTGATAGTTCTTCTTTTTATAGTATTCCTTTCCCTTCCGGAGATAAATAGACGCAGCAGATTTACCGCAGCTCATGAGGCCGATGCATAAAAACAAGATCAAAAAAGGAAGTAGTACGTACTTCTTCATATTATAAACAGGATAATCTTCCTCCATCCACCGGTAAATTAATTCCGGTAATATAAGCTGCTGCCGGGGAGGCCAGGAACGCAATAGCGTTGGCTATCTCGGTTGCATCTGCAAAACGACCCAATGGGATTTCTTTTTCCATTTCGTTCCTCACCTCATTCTCGTTTTGCGTATTTTTGTTAGCCTTATTCTTAATAATACTCTCAAGTCTTTGGGTGGCTGTGGCACCCGGTAGTACATTGTTTACCGTTACCCCGAACTTGCCCACTTCGTTGGCCAGGGTTTTGGCCCAATTGGCCACCGCTGCCCGTATGGTATTCGAAACTCCTAATCCTGGAATCGGTGCTTTTACCGAAGTAGAAATAATATTGATGATCCTTCCGTATCCACTGGCTATCATTCCGTCCATGACCAATTGGGACAGGATATGGTTACAGATCAAATGTTGCTGAAAGGTAGCCAGAAATTTTTCAGGCGGGTCCTGCAACAATGGTCCACCTGCCGGTCCACCAGTGTTATTAACCAGGATATGGATCTCATTTCCTTTCGAAATATAGTTACTCACCACTTCCTTCACCTCTTCATGATTGGTAAAATCTGCTACCAGGGTATGGTGTTTTTGTTGTTTGAGGTTCAACAACCCTGATTTAACATTTTCTAATTCCTCCGCATTCCGGGCAATCAATGTAACATGAGCACCCATTAAGGCCAATTCCTGGGCAACGGCTTTCCCAATTCCCTGCGTACTGCCTCCTACCAATGCCCTTCTTCCGGTGAGATCAAGATTCATAATGAGCGTGTTTATTACAAATTTAGAAATCTCACGTAATTATTAAAGAGAATCTTATAAATTTATACCAAATTGTTAGCAATATGGAAATTCAACGCCCTTTTAACTTTAAGAAATGGATTGACGATCATCGTGATCTGCTTAAACCGCCGGTTGGAAATAAAGCGGTTTGGAAAGATACCGAGTTCATCGTGATGGTAGTTGGCGGACCCAATGCCCGAAAGGATTACCATTTTAATGAAGGGGAGGAATTTTTCTATCAACTCGAAGGCGATGTTGAAGTAACTATACAGGAACATGGAAAAGCAGTGAACATTCCGATCAAAGAAGGGGAAATATTTTTACTCCCTCCCAGGACACCTCATTCTCCCAGGAGAGGTGCAAACACCGTGGGCATTGTGATCGAACGCCGGAGAAAAGACCATGAAAAAGACGGGCTCTTATGGTTTTGTGAAAACTGCAACAATAAATTATACGAAGAATATTTCCCATTGGTAGATATTGAAAAGGATTTTCAAGCTGTATTTGCCAGGTTCTATACTTCCCTGGAAAACCGTACCTGCGAAAAATGTGGAGTAGTGATGGATGCCCCGGAGAAATATAAGGCAGATGTAAATACATAGGCTTTATCCTCTCTCCATTTTTTATAATTACCTACTTATCAGTATTGCCAGCCATCAACAAATGCTGCACATTTGCGTACAATTTAAAAATAAAAATCAAACGCTATGATCATCGCAGTAAAACACAAAATCAACAACCCAGAAAGTTTTTGGGCAAGCGCCCAACAACATTTACCAAACTTGCCTGAAATGGGAGTAAGCAGAGTATTGCAAGTAATGCCAAACGCAAATATGACAGAAGCTACCTGTGTTTGGGAAGCTGAAAGTATCGAGCAACTAGACACTTATCTTCGCGATAAAGTGAAAGATTGGAGCCATGATGAATACCATGAAATCAACATGGCGAATGCTTCAGGGTTGACCGTTTAAAATAAATCGGTTTGTTAACGAGTGATTTGGTCGTACATGATACGACCATTTTTTTTAGCTGGGTTTTACCAAAATAAATTACCGTAATAGATTCACATGGCCGATCAGCGTGCCACCTTTGCCGGATAGTTCGGTATAATCGATCTTCCACACATAAACACCCAACGGACAGGCTTGTCCTTTATAGGTACCATTCCATCCATCGTCCAAATGATGGCTTACAAAGATCTCCTGCCCCCAACGATTAAAGATCCACATCTTGAAGGTTGCGATCTCCACTCCATAGGCGAAGAAAATATTATTCAACTCATCCCCGTTTGGCGTAAATGTGTTAGGTACATACAAGCTCCCTTCCACAAATACATTGATGGTATCAACAAATGCACAGTTATTAGAATCAATTAAAATAACCGAATATTGAGTTGAGCTGAATGGATTGGCCCATGGATTAGGACATGTGGAGCAGGTTAAAAATGAATCGGGGGTCCAGGTAAATTGACCTACCCCATGTGCATTCAATTGGGTTTCTCCACCAAATGGGATCAATACATCCGGCCCCAGGTTGATATATTGTGCAGGATAAAGATCCACAAAAACAGTATCATAATCTACGCATCCGTTTCCATCTGTCACCGTAACTATATACGAGGTGGGAACCGCCGGGCCAGCCAGCACCGCTGGGCCAGAAGAAGGGACGAGGTTGAAGTTCGGACTCCATGCATAGTTCACACCCCCGGTAGCAGTTAACCAAACTGAATCACCTGGGCAAATAATGGTATCAGGAATAGTAGCAGCATTCACGACTATTACCTGGAGAGTGACCGTATCAAAATCGGTTCCGCAACTATTACTTGCAGCCATTTGATAAGAAATGGTTGCAAGTGGAGTTGATAATGGATTAAAAATAAAAGGATCATTTAAATAAGTTCCAGGCGACCATGCATAGGTAGCTCCACCGGTTCCATTTAACTGATAAGAACTACCATAGCATAAGATCTGATCAGGGCCGGCATCAGCTACCGGAAAAATATCCACTGTTACGATAACAGTATCTGTATTGGTGCACCCGTTCACATCTGTTACTGTTACAGCATAGGGAGTGGTTGATCCTGGTGTGGCAATTGGATTGGCTATATTTGGATTACTTAAAGTGCCAGCATTGTTCCATGCGTATCCAACCCCTCCCGATGCATTCAGTTGGGTATTTTGGCCGGTACAAATAGACACGTCAGGTCCTGCATTCGCATTTACCGTAATGATATTTACAGTAACGGTTGCATCGTCACTTCCGCAATTATTGGAAACATGCACTGTAAAGTTGGTGGTGGTGGAAGGAAATGCAAATGGATCAGCAACATTCGTAGCAGATAAAAAAGAAGATGCATCCCAAACATAGGTGGTCCCACCTGAAGCTAATAGTTGTACAGAATCTCCCTGACATAAAGGAGGAACATTTTGTATGACTGCTACCGGGGGTGCCTCCACCGTGATCAAAAGCGAATCCATTTGTGGGATCAAACATGCCCCTGGAGCATTCACCGTTAAATATACCATATAGGTCCCGGGCGTTGAATAAGAGTGACTCACTGTTTGATCTGTCGAAAAAGTCCCATCCCCAAAATCCCATAGAATAGAAAATCCTCCCGTACTTGCATTGTTCAATGTAACTACTCCATTCACGCAAACTGTTGTAGCCGAAATAGGTTCTATGATGGCTGAGAATTGAGAAATATCAAATTTAAAAACACCCAGGTTACAGTTGGCGGAGTTGTTGGTATTACTCCAGGCTCCTCCTGTAGTTGGAAAATCATTGTTACTTCCGCAACCTGCACAAACGGCTTCATACACTATCCCGTTTTTATCAAAACGTGAAGTTCCTCCATCCACGTGCTCCGCACTAATACCTCCTCCGAAATAAGTAGCGTATTGTAATCCGGTGGCATTTGCATCCAACACGATCAAATAAAAGTCACTTCCATCAGTGGATGCCTGATGTGCATTTGCGGTAATTGGCATACCGTTGGTAGATCCACCTCCATGAGTTGAGTTCACCGCTCCACCCCACCCGGCTGCATAAATATAATCGCATACATCCACCAGGAATGCTGTAGGCACAATGTCGATCTGTCCAACCGCTCCTCTTCCAAATACAGTAGAAAATCCGGTAACCGAAAGACTGGGATTTAATTTATGAATGAATTGGCCTGAATTAGGATTTGAATATACTCCACCCGTTACAGGATATCCACCTACACTTTGACCCAATACAAATGGATTGTTGCTGTTGTCTAATTGAACATTGTAACATTGATCATAAGAAGCAGTACCAATATAGGTGCTATTCATCATAGCTCCTCCTGCTGATACTCGGGTTAAAAATCCATCAATGTTACCTCCATAGGCAGGCCTGATCACTCCAGGCGTTGTTGGGAAATCTGCACTGATCGTTCCACCGGTGATATACACCTCGTTACTGGCATTCAACTGCACCGCATAACCTGCATCACTGTTCGTACCTCCGAGGTACGATCCATATATCATCGTGGTAAGATTTCCATTCAATTTACAAATAATGGCATCTTGTCCTCCCTGTAAACCTCCTTGAAAAGGCGCTTGCGTAGGAAAGTTAGCTGATTTGGTACAGGAAGCGATATAACAATTTCCGGCATTGTCTACAATGATCTCTCCACGAAATTCATCCGCATAATTATGATTCAATCCTCCATTGCCAATATTCAACCCATCATTTCCACTTCCTCCTAGGAAAGTGGAGCCTAAAAGCGTAGCGCCGTTTGAACTTAGTTTGGTAACAAAGAGATCCGTACCTGAGAAAAATTCAGATGGACTGCCGAGCCCCCATACCGAAACATTGTTCCCTCCTCCATGAGCGGGCTGGAAAGCACCAGGACTTGTAGGAAAAGCAAATGACCCGGTAACACCTAAAATAAAGATCTCATTGTTGCTATTGCATACCAAACTCACCGGCGCATCAGACGAAGCTCCTCCCAAATAAGTATAGTACAATAAATTGGTTCCGTTCATATTGAATTTGCACAACAATACATCGTAGGTACCACCCCCAAAATTCAATTGAAAACTTCCTGGGTTTCCTGGAAATGCATTGTTGCCGAAAACGATCCCACCTCCGTACATATTGTCATTGAAATCGTAGGTGGCGGTAAATCCCCAGTTATCCTGAGCACTTCCTGTATAAGATGCAAAAATAAGGGTAGGGTCTATAACCAGTTCTTTCGAACGGTCATACTTCCCTACTTTAAAACTTACTATATCTTCTTTTACAACGAACTGACAATCTATTTCTACTTTTTTACCATCTATCACCTGGTAAGCAAAAGGCTTTTGCTCGATCCATTCGTTTACACTGGTCATAATATGCAACCCGTTTTCGAAGGTAGCCACAGAAGTAGCTCCCCGATAATGCACTTTAATATCTTTTGGATTGGCGCCAGGAGCTACGATCCAATCATATTTTAAATGTGAGCTATCGGTATAGAACACCATGTTGATACCGTTGTACACGTTTTGGTAGGACATTTTCTTATAAACAGGCACTTCCGATGCCCATTTCGTTGGATCATTGCCTAAAAAATAATTATGGTAAAAACTATAGGAATCATCTCCTACAAGCTGAACATTGGGGTTAGCGCCCAGAAAATCTGCATAAACTCCATGGGCATCTACCATTCCTGTATTTTCAACAGGTTTTTCTCCATGGCTATGCATGGCTTCCATGAGATCTCCTTTTTGCTTGGCATCCCAAAAGCCAAATATCATTCCCTTGGGGGTAAAGAAAATCTCTCCATTCCCCAGTTTCACTTTATAATTGAATGGTTCAGCCCATTGTCCTTTATTGGGAATAAATTGAAAACCCTCTATTTGCGCATGGTTCAAAGAAAACGATCCGACCCAGACAACGAGGGTCAGTATCCAAAAAGAGGTTCTATATCGAAAGTTTAGTTTCAAGATTCCAAAGTTACAAAACTCGTCTTATGCATCTTTATTATGTTCAACTATTATTGTGCCAAATAATTGTAAAAATCAAACTAATGGCAGTTCCAAATTTCTTAATTTACCTATCTTCGCGGCATGAGTGAACTCATCAAACATGAATGCGGGATCACCGTATTACGCCTCCTGAAACCCCTTGCCTATTACAAAGAAAAATATGGGACTCCCCTGTACGGTATTAATAAGATGTATCTGCTCATGGAAAAGATGCATAACCGAGGGCAGGATGGAGCAGGTTTAGCGAATATTAAGATCCATATAGAGCCCGGACATCGTTATATCAGTCGCCGAAGGTCCATCAAACCCAATCCCACGGCCCATTTGTTCAAGAAAATACAGAAAAGATTCAACGAATTATACGAGAAGGATAAGGAAAAGCTCGATGATGTAGTATGGCTTCAAAAAAACATGCCTTATACAGGGGAGCTTTTCATCGGACACCTGCGCTATGGCACTTATGGGAAATATGGAATTGAGAGCTGTCACCCCTTTTTAAGGCAGAATAACTGGAGAAGCAGGAACCTTTTAGTAGCCGGAAACTTTAACCTCACCAATGTGGATGAACTGTTCGACCATTTGGTGGAGATAGGTCAGCATCCGAAAGAAAAGGCTGATACCGTAACGGTGATGGAAAGGATTGGCCATTTCCTGGACGAAGAAGTGGAAGAAATGTATGTGGAATATAAAAAGAAAGGATATTCCAAAAAGGATATTACCCCTCTGATCACCAGCGAGCTGAACGTAAAGAATATGCTCCAACGGGCTTTTAAAAAGTTCGATGGAGGTTATGTGATCGGCGGACTCATCGGACATGGAGATGCATTTGTGGTAAGGGACCCCGCCGGTATCCGGCCTGCTTTCTATTATCATGATGATGAAATTGCAGTAGTGGCTTCCGAAAGACCCATCATTCAAACCGCCTTTAATCTGGAGGTCGACAAGATCAAGGAATTGGATCCCGGACATGCCTTTATTATCAAAAAGGATGGAACGATTTCGATTGACGAGATCTTAACCCCCATAGAGAAAAAACCTTGCTCTTTTGAAAGGATCTATTTCTCCAGGGGGAATGATGCCTCTATTTATGAAGAAAGAAAAGCCCTGGGAGTGCTTACTTGCAACGATATTTTAAAGGAGATTGACTATGACCTGGAAAACACGGTCTTTTCTTTTATCCCCAATACAGCTGAGGTAGCTTTCTATGGAATGGTAAAAGGGATGGAAGATTACCTGATCGACAAGAAAAAGAAACTCATTGCCGAAAAAGGGAATAACCTAAATGCCAAGGAATTAGAAAGTCTTCTTCAATTCAGGCCCAGGGTAGAAAAGATTGCCTTAAAAGATGCCAAGCTCCGCACCTTCATTACAGATGATAGCCACCGGAACGACCTGGTCCAGCATATTTATGATATTACTTACGGGATCATTAGGCCCGGAAAAGATACCATGGTTTTGATCGATGATTCCATTGTTCGCGGAACCACACTCAAGCAGAGTATATTTAGAATTCTTGACCGACTACATCCTAAAAAGATCGTTATTGTTTCCTCGGCTCCCCAGATCCGTTATCCTGATTGTTATGGAATAGATATGGCCAGGCTCAAAGATTTCGTTGCTTTCCAGGCTGCCATTGAACTTCTGATCGAAAGAGGGATGTGGCAACTCACCCAGGATGTATATGCAGAAGCCAAATCACAGATGCAATTGCCCATTGAAAAAATAGAGAATGTGGTTAAAAAGATCTATGAGCCCTTTACCAATGATGAGATCTCCGAAAGGATCACCCAGTTATTAAGACCTCATAATATCAAGGCCGAAACAAAGATCATCTACCAAACTGTTGAAAACTTACATCAGGCATGTCCCAATCATCTTGGCGACTGGTATTTTACCGGAAATTATCCTACCCCAGGAGGCAATAGAGTAGTGAACAAAGCGTTTATTAATTATATCGACGGCAACAACGAAAGAGCCTATTAAACAGTGGTTCTGGGGTTTTAGTAAAAAATTAACTATAATGCCGCAACATTTGATATGCGGTGCCGTTTAAGATAGTATATTTGTGCAATCGTTCCTTCCTTTTCATAAACTTGGGTTCTAGAAAAACATGTTAGCCGGCCTCCACCGGCTTCATGTTTTTTCCTTTTTAGGGCCATCCCTACTTCGTATTCCTTCCACTTCTATTCATTAAAACTTCTTTTCTCTTAGGTCGATTAACCATCGTCATTTGGTACCGGGCTTCTATGCCTTAGGCCATTTTCAATACGATACATACAAAAACAATTATATTTGTACATAAACCCATTTACGCTATGTACGGTAAATTAAAAGAACATCTTCAGGCTGAATTAAAAAGTATTGAAGAAGCTGGCCTGTTCAAAAAAGAAAGGATCATCGTTAGTGAACAAGGAGCGGAAATTGTATTGAATACCGGTGAAAAAGTATTGAACTTTTGTGCCAATAATTATTTAGGCTTATCCAGTCATCCTAAGGTGATCGAGGCTGCACATAAAACATTAGACAGCCGTGGATATGGAATGAGTTCGGTTCGGTTTATATGCGGCACCCAGGATATTCATAAAGAACTTGAACAAAAGATCGCAAAATTTTTGGGCCAGGAAGATACCATCTTGTACGCCGCTTGCTTTGATGCCAATGGTGGTGTATTTGAACCTCTTTTTGGTGAAGAAGATGCCATCATCTCCGATGAATTGAACCATGCCTCCATTATCGATGGAGTTCGTTTATGTAAATCGGTGAGGTATCGTTACAAAAATTCTGATATGGCCGATCTCGAAGAAAAATTAAAAGAGGCCCAGGCACAAAGATTCAGGATCATCGTTACAGATGGCGTTTTTTCAATGGATGGATATGTGGCTCCTTTAGATAAAATTTGTGACCTAGCAGATAAATACAATGCATTGGTGATGGTAGATGAAAGTCATGCCACAGGATTTATAGGAAAAACGGGAAGAGGAACAGTTGAATTAAAGAATGTAATGAACCGCGTGGATATAATTACCGGAACTTTGGGCAAGGCGTTGGGTGGTGCCATGGGAGGATTTACTACCGGAAAAAAAGAAGTGATCGAAATGTTACGCCAGAGAAGCAGGCCCTATTTGTTTTCCAATTCATTGGCTCCCTCCATTGTAGGTGCTTCTATTGCTGTGTTTGACATGTTGAGCGAAACAACTACTCTTAGAGATAAATTGGAATCGAACATCCAATATTTTAAAGAAGGAATAAAAAAATCAGGATTGGATTATAAGAATGGTGAATCAGCTATTATTCCGATTATGTTATACGATGCTAAGCTGGCGCAGGATTTTGCCACTCAATTATTAGCCGAAGGTATTTATGTAATTGGTTTCTTTTATCCAGTTGTTGCTAAAGGGCAAGCCAGGATAAGGGTGCAGATCTCTGCGGCGCATGAAAAAGAACACCTTGATAAGGCAATTGCTGCTTTTACAAAAGTGGGCAACGAACTCGGAATAATAAAAAAGGCGGAATTAAAAAATTGATATGATCTAAGAATTTAATTCAAGATTCAATGTTCAAGATTCAACATTAAAATCAAAAAATGGCAACCATAAAAAACTTTGAGGATTTAAGCGTTTGGAAAGAAGCACGAATCCTATCAAAGGATATTTATCAGTTGACAAAAAAAAGTAGTTATAGCAAAGAATTGGACCTTAAAAACCAAATTAAACGATCGGCTGGCTCTATTACAGATAATATTGCTGAAGGGTTTGAAAGAGGTGGAAATAAAGAATTTATACAGTTTTTGTATATTGCAAAAGGATCATACGGAGAATTGCGGTCTCAATTGTATCGATCGGTGGATTTTGATGTAATTACAGAAAAAGAATCTGCTGGTCATATAGAAAAGGCAAAAAATATATCATCGATGCTTCAAGGTTTTATTTCATACCTTAAGAATTCGGGATTTAAGGGCGATAAATATGTTCTGAAAGAACCAAAGGCAATATATAAAAACCTGAAATAAAATTTTGAACATTGAATTTTAAACTTTGAATTAAAGAAATGATTTACAGCATGACTGGCTACGGAAAAAGTAGCAAAGAAGTAAATGGCAAAAAGCTAACCGTAGAAGTTCGGACATTAAATAGCAAGGGCTTGGATGTGAACCTGAAAACGCCCAGCATGTATAGGGAAAAGGAAAACGAGTTGCGCAATCTCATCAGTCAGAAGCTCGACAGAGGCAAGGTGGATTTCTGGATGAACCAGGAAGACCTGGGTGAAAGCAGCAATGTAAAGATCGATACTGGCTTAGTAAAATCATATTATAATCAACTTACAAAAATCGGAACTGAATTAAAAACGGATACAGATTGGATGCAGATCATCTTCCGCATGCCAGATGTAGTAAAACCGGCCGAAGGAGAGATCACCGAAAAAGAATGGAAATTGATCGAAGAAATTGCTTCTTCTGCTTTGGACCAATGTATGAAATTCAGAAGATCGGAAGGGGAACAATTACAAATTGCCCTTACCGAACATATTCAACGCATTGAAGAGTTGATGGCAGGGGTGGCTCCCTTTGAAGGAGAAAGGGTGACCCGGTTAAGGGACAGGATCTTGAAAAATCTGGACGATTCTATTAAAGATGGCAAAGTGGACAAAGACAGGTTTGAGCAGGAAATTATTTTTTACCTGGAGAAACTGGATATTACGGAAGAAAAGATCCGCCTGAAAAGCCATCTGGAATATTTTATCGAAACCATGAAATCAGAAGGTTTTAATGGAAGAAAATTAAATTTTATTGGCCAGGAAATGGGAAGAGAGATCAATACGTTGGGAAGCAAAGCCAATGAATCCAATATCCAAAAGCTGGTGGTTTTAATGAAGGATGAACTGGAAAAAATAAAAGAGCAAGTGTTGAACGTGTTGTAGCGGATATGAACCTGGAAAAAGTGATCATATTTTCAGCTCCAAGCGGTGCAGGCAAAACAACCATCACCCGTTTTATATTGGAAAAAGTAGAGCGAAGCGAGTTTTCGGTTTCGGCTACCACCCGGCCTCCCAGGTCACACGAAAAAAACGGTTTTGATTATTATTTTATTTCTATCGAGGATTTTAAAGATAAAATAGAAAAAGATGCATTTGTAGAATGGGAAGAGGTATATAGCCAACACTTTTATGGTACCTTGAAATCAGAAGTAAAAAGGATCTGGGACAAGGGAAACATCGTTCTGTTTGATGTAGACGTGAAAGGGGGCATTAATTTAAAAAAGTATTTCAAAGAAAAGGCCTTGGCTATTTTCATCATGCCTCCTTCCATACAGGTATTGGAGGAAAGATTGAGAAAAAGAGGAACAGAAACAGAAGCGGCCATTCAAATGAGGATTGCCAAAGCCAGCAAGGAAATGGAATATCACAAGGATTTTGACCAGATCGTATTGAATGATGACCTAGTAAGTGCTCAAAACGATGCCTACAAAAAAATACTCAACTTTATCAAGAACTAAAACACAACAGTTATGAATATAAAAAAAATAGTCTTCGTGCTTTGCCTGATCATAGGCATGTCGGCTGCCCACGCCAACAATGCAAAACTGATCTCCATTAGTTTCAAATATAGTTTTAAGCATGCCAACTCAGGGACCGATATCAACACCCGGTTGAAAATATATGTAGATGATGTGGTAAAAGGGGTTTCCCTGGAAAAAATGGAAACTGCCAGCAACCATGTTACCATTCAGATCCCGGCCGGTACCCATAAGATCCGGGCTGTGATCGAATCGGAATTTGAACATGTTTGGGAAGAACATACTATTGTAAATGAATACAGCATTGATTGTGTATACCTAAAAGAAATGAATTTTACCAAGAATTTTTTTGTGGAGCTGATATTTGACCTCGAAAAGGGCACCATTGTTAAGAACGACGGGTCGAACAGTGGAACTTTCTACAATTCCTATTGATCAGATCCCTGATACCTAAAAATAAGTAATATGGTATCCTGGAAGGTGAAATTGTAACTTATATTCCCACACTTCGTTATTTTTGTTGAAATATAAATCGAAACCTATAAAAAACTAATCATCATGAATGCAAAGAAAATCCTCCTCCTATTTGTTTTATTAACGGGGTTTGCAGCAACCAAAGCTATTGCTGCAAGTAATGTAAAGATTACCTTCAGGTTCAAGTTCATCAATATAGAGGCCGGTTACGACCATATATCGAGAATGAAAGTATATGTAGATGGGAATTTAGCAGGTACCTCTCCTGAGAAAAAAGAAAGTGAACTAAATACCGTGGTGGTGGAAGTATCCAAGGGATTTCATACCATCAGAGCAGTTGTTGAATCTTTATACGAAGGTAACTGGGAAGAACATATAGCAGCCAATGATTATAGTATTGATTGCTTATATGAAAGATCCATGAAGTATACCAAAAAGAATACAAATATCATCATCGACTTCGACATCAATGTCGGCACGGTGATCAAAAAGAAATAATAAAAAAGGGAAGTTTAACTTCCCTTTTTTTATGCTAGTTAATTTTATTTCCCTGTGAATCCAGCTCCACTAAAGGATAAGGTAAAGCCTTGAGCTTGTTGTACACTTTGGCTTTGTCGCCTACCACCACAATGATAGACTTTTCAGGCTTCAATAAAGTTTTCGAAAGTTGATTGATATCAAAAGTGGTCAATCCCTTCAATATATCATTTTGTTGTTTTACAAAATCTTTGTTGAGTCCGTATTCAATAATAGCTCCCATGAATCCGGCTTTTTGGAAAATGGTTTCGTATTTCAATGCATCGTTCTGGCTCACGGAATTTTGAGTAAATACCAATTCTGCCTGTGTAATCCCGTTGTTCTTATAGTTCTCCAATTCCTTGATGATCTCCATCACACAACTATCCGTTGCATGGGCAAGGAATCCTCCTGATACACGATAGGTACCGGAAAGATTGGAGCCTGCAAACCCGGAACGAACTCCATAGGTATATCCTTTGTTTTCCCGTAGATTCAAATTCAACCTGCAATTAAAAGCTCCTCCCAATGCATAGTTCATGATCTGTGCCCTGAAGAACTGACCTGTTGCATCAAAAGGTAGGCCGTTGGATACCACCCTGATCTCACTTTGGGCTGCATCTTTTTTATCTACAAAATAAATGGTGGTTTTTTCCGGCTCAATCATTTTTCTATAGGCCGGTTGGGTCACTTCTTTTCTCGTCCATGCTTTTAGGAATTCCAATTTTTTCAATACATCTTTTTTAGAGATGTCGCCTACAAAAACGGCATGTGTAATGTTCGGTGCAAAATAAGTAGCATAATATTTTTTTACATCGTCCAGAGTAACATTGTTCAATGTGGCTTCGGTGCCAATGCTAGGTGTACCGAAAATATCACCGGAGCCATACAATAAACCGGCCAATACATTTTCGGCAATGGTGGTTGCCTGCGTTTTTTGATTGGCAATGGCTTCGAGGTTCTGTTTTTTGATTCGATCGAAGTCAGCCTGGTCAAACCTGGGTTTGAACAAAACCTCCTGTAGTAAAACAAGGGTCTTGTCAAAATTTTCTTTGGTACTGGTTACCTGGATGGAAATCTCCTCACGACTGGCGAAAACAGAAATACGACTTCCTAGCAGATCCAATTGTTTTGAAAGTTCTTCGGATGAATAGGTAGTGGTTGCTTCATTCATTAAACTGGCAGTGATCGATGCCAATCCCGATTTGTCAAGAGGATCCATCATATGTCCGGCTTTGATGGTAAATGAAAGTCCTACCATAGGCAATTCGGTATATCCGGTACCAATGATCTTCAATCCATTCTCCATTTCCTGTTCCCAATATGCAGGAACATTTACCGCAGCAGCTACTCCAGCCGTTGGACGATAAGTAGCCGCAAAAGGATATTTCGCCTTGTTGTAAGTAAGCTTGTTGTATTCAGAAAGATCATTGATATATCCATTTGGTTTCTCCGGTTTTTTAAAATTATCCGGAGCAGCGATCAATTCTGATTTACCTTTTGGAACAATGCTCAATATCACCGCAAATTTATTTTTTACATATTTATTGTAAACCCGCATTACATCGTCCTTGGTTACTTTTCTATAACGGTCCAGGTCTTGCTTGATATAATTGGGATTACCTGTAAAGGTTTGGTAACTGGCCAACTTGGCCCCTTTACTGGAAACACTTTGTAAACTTGAAAGTTCCCGGGTCTCATTGGTCGCCACAAACTTTTTAATATCGTCGTCATTTACTCCTCTGTCTTCAAATTCAATCATGGCTTGTTTTACCATGGTGAGCATATCTGCCAAACCTGTTCCGGGAAAGGAACGAACGGTAAAGATCATTTGTCCCGACAATTCACTGGTAGGGGTCGAGCAATTAGCCATCAATGCTTTTTGGGTCTTTACCATGTTCTGGTAGAGGATGGAATTTTTACCACCTCCCAGGATATCCGCCAACACATCCAGCGGGGCCTCATCGGCATGCCTTGCAGGAATGGTTGGATAAGTGATGGTGAGTTGAGGAAAACGAACATTGTCTTCATAAGAAATATACCGGTCTTTATCCAATACCGGAACATTGGCCGCCATATTTTTTACTTCAGGACCAGAAGGTATAATAGCAAAATATTTTTCTATCATGGCCAGGGTTTTCGTTGGGTCCATATCGCCTGCAACAACGAGGGTAGCATTGTTGGGGCTATACCAGCGCAGGAAAAATCTTTTCAGGTCTTCGAGGGTAGCTGCATTGAGATCTTCGATATAACCGATGGTGAGCCATGAATAAGGATGACCAAAAGGATATAAAGCTTCGGAAGTTTTTTCACCTTGTAATCCATACGGACGGTTATCGTAGTTCTGACCTCTTTCGTTTTTTACGGTGGCCCTTTGGATTTCAAATTTCTGCTGAGTGGCCGAATCGAGGAACCATCCCATGCGATCGGCCTCCAGCCATAGGGCTGTTTCCAATTGGTTGCTTGGCATGGTTTCGAAATAAGTGGTGCGATCCAGGTTAGTAGTTCCATTTAACCGGCCACCACTTTCAGTAACTATTTTAAAATGTTCTTCATCTCTTACATGCTCCGATCCCTGGAACATCATATGCTCAAAAAAGTGAGCAAATCCGCTGCGACCTACCAATTCCCTGGCTGAACCTACATGGTACATTACTTCCACATGGACAATAGGATCTGAATGATCCTCATGTAAAATAACTGTAAGCCCATTGGGCAATTTGTATTTTTTATAGGGGATCACTAATTCACCCCCTTTGCCGGGTAATACCTCTTCAATAAAAGTTGCGGTTTGTGAAAATGAAGTAACGGAGAACATAGTTACCAGGAATCCAAACAATAGTTTTTTCATTTTATAATGTTTTAGTGAAACAAATTTATCGGAATATAGCGAATAACCTCAAAGGGAACTGCAAAAAAGCTCTAAATACCGTTAATCAGGAATCATGCCAAGGTGGCCTTTTATTGAGCCCTGGGAGGCAGGACCTCATAGGTAGTGCTGGTAGAGCCATTTTCTGCCCCTTTTTCGGTATAATATTGCTGCTCTTCTACCTGGTCTTTTCGGGAATAATTACTTATTGTCCAATAGGTTCCATTCTGATGGTAGTAGATCTCTTTTCCGGCATACTCAGCAAAACGGCTATAATAATACGAACTCAAACTTTGGACGGGAGTATTCTCATACACCTGATCCTCGCCTGCTTTTCCAAAATGGGCATGCTGACAAAGTTGCCCATTGTTCCACCATCTTTTCATTTCACCATAAAAGATTCCATCCTGGATAAATACATCTACCGACTTGAGGGTGTCATTCCACCATTCCACCAGATGACCTGTTCCATTTTTTACCACTTGCTCCCCTTTTATATTCCAATAATTATCCAGGTAAAAAAAGGACCGGGTATACCAGGCTACCGGTTCCTCATGAACAGATCCTTCTATATACAATTCGCCGGTTTCCCTATACTCTTTGAGAGAAGCGAAGCCATCTCTTTGTGTACGCCCGACCTGCTTCAACTTTCCATTACCATAATAGTAATAAGAGACGGGCAGACCATCCTCGATGAGCATTTTGTAAAATAGATGATCTCCATCATATTGATATGTTTCGGTTTGAGCTCCCTCCTCATTCAAATAATAGCGATGAGACAAGGAACCGTTCTTGTAAGTTTCCTGCCAGCCGGTTTGAATCCCTTTTTTATACCGCTCCAAATAAACATAAGAACCTGAATAAATCATGGTGCTATCTAACATTCCATAGGTATAATAACTGGTTTGTAAAAGTTTTTTGGGTGGGGCTTCCTGGCCTAATATAATTGCATACATAGCATCCGGGTCTTCATACTCCCATATACCATGTGGCATTCCATTCACCATGGTACCTTTTGCATAAAAAGTATCTACAGCCCCATTCTCGGGTAAATGGGTCATTGATTCCAATAGCTGCAAGAAATCATCATTCTTTACATATTCATCGATCCTTTCATTAGAAACATTTTCCGGGAAATCGCTTCTTGAAAACTTCCGGTACCTTGAGCAAGTGGAGATAGATCCATCAGAGAATAAAAGATATACATCACCTGTGCGAAGGGTGATTCCACAAGTGCTTCCCACATCCGACCTGATCGTTACCAATATTTCGTTCCCTCTGTTTTTAGAATACCATCGCAAAGGTTTAAACACACCTACAGAGGTGGTAGGAAGTCCATACCGTTCGTTTTCTACCAGTTGAGTATCGCTTACTATAATGCCAATGAATACATATTTACGGTCCAGGTCGAGTAATGACAACGAAGACTGGTCTGCACAAGAACAGGCTTGTAAAAAAGGGGAGCCGGTTAAAACCAAAAATGATACAACGAATAGGTAGCGCATGTGATCAAAAAAAAGTATCCTAAAAGTAACGATAATTTTGGCTAAATAATATGGCTCCTTGTTTTTTTCGCCGGAGTGGCAGCACCAGCTCGGGGAGCCCTGACGCTTAGCAGAGCTTAGGTAGGCATTTATGACAGGGGAATAACATGCCGGCCTTTAGCTGTTCTTGCGACAAGGGAGAGGACTGGTGCAGAACACCAGACCTGCCTGCCATGGAGCAGGCCTGCACGTCGGCAGGAAGGAATAAGTACTAATATAAATACGCCGTATTGTACTAGATATTGGCTATTTTGGTGATCATTCTCTTGACGATGGGAAGATAGGTGGCATCTACCGGGATAGCATAGTTAGACTCGAATGCATAAACGGAAGGATGAGGAAGTGCAGGATATTGCTTGATCATTTCGAGCTTGATATAATGATTGGTGACCGATAAATTCTTTACAAAAGCCGTGGCATAGCGGGTATGAATGGCCCTGTATTTATCCTCAGGGGTTTCGAAAAGACTTACCTTATATCCGTATACCAATGTTTCGTTGAAACCGTCCGCATTCAAAATAAAATAGCCTTCGTCGTTTTTTAAGGGCTCCACTCCTACGGGTTCCACATGGATGTTTTTTTCAATCTCCTCGTAAATTTCTTTGCCTTGCTGAATGGTTTCTTTTAAAAAAGGGATCGCCATTTCAATGATATTGGTGACTTCTTCCACCCAATTCTCCTCTGAGATCTCCCTGGAAAAAACCATTTTCATATCTTTAGCATCCACCCCTTTAAGGGTTTTTGGGAATTTCTCCGCCAAGGAGATCCGGTTATCCTTTAACTGGATCAATTCGCAATATTGGTCGATCAATTCCGATAAATGGGGGTATATTTTTAACTGGTCGTAGGAGCCTTTGATCTCCTGTATATAGGCCAACAGCACATATTGCTTGTATTCGGTATCTATAATAGGTGCAGTGATCCAGTTCTTATCTAGCTTTTTCATCCCTGTACATTTAGTTATGTTATACGCAATCCATTGTTCAAAAGTTGCCTGGTAAGCCCGTCATTCAAGGCAATACTCTTTGCAATTTTGAAATATTTTAAAATTGCCTGGGATGAAATTACAAAATATATTTAAAATATTGTTACCTGCCTTTTTACTTGTTGGATGTGTGACCAGCAAAAAGTATAAAGACCTGGAAGGTTTATATAACAATTGCACCAAAAACAGGGATAGCCTTCAAATAGCTAATCAAAACCTGCAATCGGCCCTGGCGGATGCCAATACCAAGATTGATGTATTGGAAAGAATTAAAAAAGAACTGATATCGGATACCACTTCCATTGGTTCGGAAATACGATACCTGAGAGATAAGAACAAAGAGCTTTCTGATTTGAACACCATACTGGAGAATAACTATTCCAAACTCTTAAAAGGAACTGAAAAAGAAATGACCGACCTGTTGAACGAATTACGAGATGCCAAGGTGAAACTGCAGGAAAGAGAAGAAGAGCTGGCCCAAAAGTCGCAACGGTTAAAAGACCTAGAAGAGGCCCTTGCTCAAAAAGACAGGGATGTGCAGAACCTGAAGAACAAATTATTGGATGCTTTGAAAGGCTTTAAAGATTCGGGCTTGTCGGTAGAAATAAAAAACGGGAAAGTTTATGTAAGTATGAGTGAAAAATTATTGTTTGCCAGTGGAAGTACTGAAGTGGACCAAAAAGGAATTGATGCTTTGAAAGAGCTGGCAAAAGTGTTGGAAAAAGAAAAGGATATCCATATCATGGTTGAAGGACATACCGACAATGTCCCTTTAAAAGGAACAGGTTGTAACAAAGACAATTGGGACCTCTCGGTGGCACGTGCTAATGCGATTACAAAGATCATCCTGAAAAGTGCGACAATAGACCCTTCACGCATTACGTCAGCTGGTCGAGGGGAGTTCTATCCACTTGTGCCGAACGATTCGCCCGAAAACAGAGCAAAAAACAGGAGGACCGAGATCATCCTTACACCTAACCTGGATGCTTTACTGGAAATTATGAAATAAAAAATATTCCCTTTTCCTGTACTAAACGCTTATAGATTTATTACTTACCGGAATTAACCGTATTCGTGTTATAACTTTCACACTTTTCATGGCGAATAGTTGCGTGAATGATTTGGAATATGATATATTTGAATATCCAAGTTCGCCACAGCAAGTATTAGTATTTTAATATTGACCCAAGAATATTAACTATGAAAAGATCACTTGTCTTTTGGTGTTTCCTATTATCCTTATGTCCCACCTTATTTGCCCAGCTTCCTGGAGCTGACTGTGCTTTTGCCAATACCCTCGTTGTAAATGGTGCTTGTGCCGTAGGAGTTTCTCTTACCAATACTACGATGGAACCGGGAGTGGTGAATACCAATATTTGTGGTTCAGGTCAAACTGCGCAAAGAGAAGGTTGGTATATTTTTCAAGCCATCAATACAACCGCAACGGTTACTGTTGATGCAGCTGCCAGGAATGCTACTATCCAGGTTTTTTCAGGAGGATGTGGAGCATTAACTGAAATTGCCTGTGCCAATGCAATTACCACTAATGGCCCTCAGGTTGAAACAGCAAATGTAGCCGGACTTATTATTGGTAACTTTTACTATGTAAGAGTGGGCAATATTACCAACAATAATATGGCCATTAACACGGTCTGCATCACTGGACCACCAGGACCACCATCAAATGACGATCCTTGTTCCGCCATACCTTTAACTCCTTCAGGTATATGTTCCTATGCCACTTATACCAATGCCTCGGCCACCAATACAGGTGGAGTACCTGTGCCAGGCTGTGCTGGTTATTCTGGTGGTGATGTATGGTTTTCGGTAGTAGTTCCTGCAGGTGGAAGTCTAAATTTTGATACACAAACCGGTGTGATGTTAGATGGTGGAATGGCGGTCTACTCCGGCACTTGTGCTGCCATGGTATTGATTGCCTGTGATGACAATACCAGCGCTAATGGAAATATGCCCATGATCTCTTTAACAGGTCAAACTCCTGGTAATACATTATGGATCAGGATATGGGAAAATGGAAATAACAACAATGGGAGTTTTGGTATTTGCGTGGTGGATCCCAATGCTCCTCCACCAGCCGGAGCAGTATATATTGGATCAACGGGTGGTGATCCCTGGTTCTCCAATTCAAACCAGGTAGCGATGAATACTGTTTTCGGAGCTACATGGACCCAAGCTTATTTTGAAACCTTGAATGTATCCGCCATTTTTTCAGCCAGCAATTGTTTTATTTTTATGGAAGGGGGAGATTTTACTACCACTGCTTTTGAAAATTTCTTAAACACCAATTTACCAGCCATAGAAGCATGGGTAGCTGCCGGTGGAAGATTAATTATAAATGCAGCACCCAATGTGGGTGGGAATGTAAACTATGGTTTCGGGGGGGTCACTTTAAATTATGATGGAGGAACCTCTCTTGCCTGGGATGGAAATGCATCGGCCGGACAAGCGGGTCATGCTATTTTTAACGGACCCTATTTGCCTTGCGGAACCACTTTCTTCGGTAATTATTTTGCACATGCATGGATCTCCGGTGGAGCTACCATATCCTTAATGGATTATATGCCGGCACCCGGACCCTCTTTGACTGAAAAAGCCTGGGGAGCAGGACGTGTTTTATTCGGAGGTATGACCACTTCCAACTGGCATACACCCTGGCCAGAAACAGATAACCTGATTGCAAATATCATCAGCTATCAATCCTCCTGCACGCCACCATTGCCCATTGAAATGATCTCTTTTACGGGAGATTGTGCCGATAACGGTAGTGTTTTATATTGGACAACCGCATCAGAAACCAACAATGCTGAATTTATTATTGAATCAAGTACAGATGGAATAACTTACCAGGTAGAAGGCAAAGTAGCAGGAGCAGGGAATAGTAATGTGATAAAAGAATATAGTTATTTATCCCCGTTAAGAGCTGAGCCCGGAAATTATTTCAGACTGACACAGAGAGATTTTAATGGAACGGAAACGAAATATGCACCGCTCTATATTTCATGTGACCATGGATCCAATTCGAATTGTGCAATATTGAATCTGAACAATGATCAAATTGAATGGAACGTTTATTCCAACAAAGATGAAGAAATTACATGCACCTTAATGGATGTAAGAGGTTCCATCTTGCAAACATTACAAATGAAAACCACCAAAGGTTCCAATCATGTTCAAATAAGTGCAGAAGGATTGACCTCCGGAGTATATATCATAATGGTGGTTGGGTCCAACCATCAATGTGCCTCTAAGTTTTTGAAAAAATAATACGACGGTGAATTTTCGTCTGAGTTGGATTACTTCAACATAAAATTGATCGGAGCTTTATAGATCACCCTCACGGCCACTCCCTTATTCATTCCGGGAACCAGTTTGGGTAAATGTTGAAGAGCTCTCACCACTTCGTCTCCGCATCCTTCGCCAATATCACGTATGATCTTGATGTTCGAAATGGAACCATCTTTTTCCACCACAAATTGAACAATTACCTGGCCTTCCAGTTTTTTCTTTTTAGCCCTTTCAGGATAAATGATAAAATCATCAAAAAATTTGGCCAGCTTATTTTCGAAACATATATTATTTAGTGAATCGGTGTTATCCTCGCAACCCTTCCAGGTAGGTCTTACCTCCACATCATACAAGATGGGCTCCTCCGTTGCTTGTGCAAAAACAGCTAAGCCAAATGAAGAGAATAACAATATAAAAAAGGATTTTTTCACCTAAAATTTTGATCTTATTAGTTTTCCTGTACCGGTATAATCAAATTTATCAATAAATATGATATGTTTTACGGTCTCATGTTTATTTAACATCCTATTGATGGAAGTCAATAACTCTGCCATAGGTTTTTCCTCTTCCTGTTTTAACAATACGATAACAGGGACCTGCCCAAACTTGGCGTCTTTTTGAGAAGTGATATAAAACTTTCCTTCCACCAAAAGACCCGTATCCAGGATCTTTTTTTCCAGTACTTCTGCTTGCAGTTTGATTCCACCGGTATTGATCACATGATCGTATCGCCCCTTCCAAACAAATGATTTTTCGCTCTTCCATTCAATCACATCCTTCGTGAATAACTTCTCCTTACTCATTTTCGGCAGATCAATACATAAACAATGATGCTCATCGACCGAAAAAACAATATCCGAATAAATGGCCTGGTAGGTGGGTTCCCCGATCCTTCGAACCGCCACATGGGTTAAGGTTTCCGTCATGCCATAAGTGGCAAAAATCTTATTGCTGAAGGTTTTCAATTCTTTCTCCAATGGAAAACTGATCTCCCCTCCACCGATAATGATGGTTGGAATAGAGGCAAAAATGGGTCGGGTGGTCGGATCTGCCAATATAGTAGCCACTTGTGCCGGAGTAAAAGCTGCAAACTGAATACCTTCAATCCCTTTCAAAGGATTTAACGAAGGTTCGGTCCATACGAGAGGACTCCCGGCATACAAAGCCCTGGCCATCATCATTCTTCCAGCAACAAAATCAACCGGCAAACATAAAAGCAACGTAGAGGTATGGTTGATATCAAAGTATCTGCAAGTATTTTCTGCACTGTATAGGATCTGTTCCTTTGTAAACAATATTTCTTTTGGAACACCTGTGGTTCCAGAGCTGATAAATTTGATGGGTGTATCCGAAGGATCGAGTAATTGGATCAGAAACTCCCATCCTTTTTCCTTCCATACAGGGGGGGTACTTATCCATTCCTCCATCACCTGGGGAGCATTGTACTTGAGTCCATTGATATATAGAAAACGGTCTTTCATCAAACCATCAATTTCCAGGTTTTAGCAGGATCATACATCAGGTTTTCACCATCTAGGTATAAAGGTGAATCAAAATTATTGGTGAACAACTGTCCTGTGCCTAATCCCTGGTGAATAGGATTTTGTTTGGTAAAGGTCCACTGGGCGATCGCATTCAATCCCAGATTAGACTCCAATGCGCTGGTGATCCACCAACTAATATCTCTTTGATCTGCTAATTCAATCCATTCTTCACTTTGTTGGAAACCACCTAATAAAGATGGTTTTAAAATAATAAATGCAGGATTGATCTGGTCCAGTATTTCTTCTTTATCCTCTTTGCTGATAGCACCAATGCATTCTTCATCCAAAGCAACCGGAATAGGACTCGCCTGGCAAAGATCCGACATTTCTTCCCATTGACCGGCTTTGATTGGTTGTTCAACGCTATGGATCTCGAAAGGTGCCAGCCGGTCTAATATATCCAGGGCATCCTCCACATGAAAAGCACCGTTAGCATCCAACCTGATCTCCAGGTCATGGTAACCAAATACCTCTCTGATCTGTTCGATGATCTTCAATTCATCTTCTATATCAAGCGATCCAATCTTTAATTTCAAACATTTAAATCCCTGATGAATCTTTTCGTTGATCTGTTCAATCATATAATCCGGGCTACCCATCCAAATGAGTCCATTGGTTTTGATCAACTCTCTGCCACTTGTAAATTTTGAAGGGAACAAAATTCGGTCACCATTGTTTTTCAGGTCCAGTAACGCTTGTTCCAAACCAAATTGAACCGATGGAACATGGTCCAGTTTACCCGCCACCAGATCATGATAGGAGTTGATCTTTACGCAAACGTCGATGAGGGTATCTTCTATAAGTGCAGGAGTTTCAATGCTCAACCCGGGAAGAGGAGCCACTTCACCATACCCTGCCAGTTCAGGGAAATCTTTTTCATACACTTTCAGCAACCAAATATTTCTCTCTGTCATGGTACCACGAGATGTTTTACCTGGTTTTCGAAAATGAAGACGGTATGGAAAAAATTCCGCCTTCAGGTTTTTAAAATCCATGTTCCTTAGGAGGTCAAAAACATCTTCTGAATCAAAATCTGGCTGCATGAAACTAGTGATTGAATAATGAAATACTTAGTAATATAGCATATAATAAAGTTCCTAACACATTTATCTTAAGTTGCTGGTCATATTTTTTTTCCTGCTTGATCTTCCATACAATCAACAAGTGAACCACCCAAATGGTCAGACTTGCCAAACTCCAACTATTTCCTATCGGCAAATAATATACCTGAAACAGAACAGCACAACCAATCCCTGATAAGATCAAAAAAGAATGGTATACTTTCGACCTCTTAAAGCCCAATCTAACTGGAATGGTTATTTTTCCGCAGGCTTTATCGTTCACCACATCCCGCATGTTGTTCATATTAAGTACTCCGGCTGAGAAAAAGCCCACTGCGGCTGCCGGAAGCAAGACCTGCCAGAGCATATCCTTGAATTGTAAATAAAAAGAGCCAGCCACCGCTGTTATTCCAAAAAACAAAAAAACCATGATATCGCCCAATCCTTTGTATCCATAGGCATGTTTTCCCATTGTATAAAAAATGGCGGCTATGATACAAACAATGCCAATCCCAATAAAAAATAATCCAGCCACAAGATTTGCTTGGCTTAATCCTAAAAATACCAACGATGCTCCGCAAATGAATGCAAAAAAACCTACAATGATCATGGCGGTTTTCATATCCTTGGGTTCAATGGCACCACTTTGTAATGCTCTTTCGGGCCCTACACGGTTCACATTGTCGGTACCTTTTTGAAAATCTCCATAGTCGTTGGCAAGGTTCGATAATATCTGAAGTAAAAGAGCCGTGTACAATGACAATTTAAAAATCAAGGAATCGAACTGGCCATAATAGTATGCCACTGCATTGCCCACTACAATGCCTGAAACAGCAAGTGGTAATGTTCGAATTCTTAATGCCTTTATCCAGGCTTTTATTTGCATATTAGTTACTTGCAATTTGTAACTGGTAATTCGGAAAAACAATTAGTAAGGCTTTCACGAATTACTCATTACCATTTACTGTTTACAAATTTCCCGGGCCGCTAACATGTTAAGGAAATTTAGGCAATTTCGAAAAATCAGGAGTTCTTTTTTCCATATAAGCATTTCTTCCTTCCTTCGCTTCCTCCGATAAATAATATAGCAATGTTGCGTTCCCGGCTAGTTCCTGTATTCCCGCCTGACCGTCCAATTCGGCATTGAAAGATGATTTCAGCATACGAATAGAGATGGGACTTTTTTCCATGATCTTATAACACCATTCAACGGTTGTATCTTCTAATTTTGATAGAGGTACCACCTTATTCACCAAGGTCATTTCCAGTGCTTCCTGGGCATTGTATTGATCACATAAATACCAGATCTCCCTTGCTTTTTTCTGGCCAACAATTCTTGCAAGATAAGAAGCTCCAAAGCCTCCGTCGAAACTTCCCACCCGGGGGCCGGTTTGTCCGAAAATAGCATTTTCGGAAGCAATAGAAAGATCACAGACCACATGCAGTACGTGTCCACCCCCAATGGCATAGCCATTTACCATAGCGATCACTGCTTTCGGAATAGAACGGATCAACTTTTGGAGATCCAATACATTCAAACGCGGGACCTCATCAATTCCCACATAGCCGCCATGCCCTCTTACGCTTTGATCACCCCCACTACAAAAGGCCATATCCCCTTCTCCGGTCAATATAATGGTTTGGATCTTCACATCTTCACGACAGATATGCATGGCATCGATCATTTCTTTCACTGTTAAGGGAGTAAATGCATTTCTTTTTTGCGGCCGGTTGATCGTGATCTTTGCAATCCCTTCGAAAAAATCAAATTTAATTTCTTCGTATTTTTTTATGGTTGTCCAGTTTCTCGACATAATTTATGGTTGTATTTTTTTATAAAAATCCTTGAATGCATTGGCACTCATTTCGGGATCAGTAAAAATTTCTAAAATTGAAGGACGGTTTGCTCCTTTCATAAAGCTATCCCACACCTCGCTTAATTCTTTTTCATCCTTAGCTGAAAAATAATTCAGTTCAAAGTGTTTAGCCAGATTCGAAAATTCATGTTCAGTTGAAGTTTCAAAAAAATCACCGCATTCCTTTTGTTCACGTGGACCATCAATCACTCTGAAAATATTCCCTCCTGAGTTATTGATAATGATCACTTTTAAATTTCCTCTCATATGTTTATTAAAAAACGCATTAGAATCATATTGAAAAGCCAGGTCGCCGGTTATCAAAAGATTGAGTGCACCTGTTGAATATGCAAACCCAACCGCCGTGCTAGTGGATCCATCTATTCCGCTGGTTCCTCGATTTGAAAGAAAATAACAACTTTCAGGGTAATTGTCATTAAAGATCTGGGCGTACCTAACTGGAGTACTGTTTCCCAAATGCAAAACTAAACTGGGAGGCAACTTTTTACTGATCCAATCGAAGACCTTCAAATCACAAAAAGGGATCTGTTCTAAATACTCATTTCTTAACTTTTTTGCATTTTCGCTGGCCAATTTCCAATCCGCAGAAAAGGTGGAAGGAGTTTTATTTTTCTGAAAATAATCGATCAAAGTTGTGAACGCATCAAATATTGACTGACGAACCACCGCCACATTACTTTGAAAAGTATCCACTTCCTCATCATTCATTTGCACACGAACTACCGGAACATGCAAAGAAGCTATATGGCGTTTAAGTTGCTTAGAAACAATAGGGCCCCCCAAGTAGATGATCACATCGGGTTTTAATTTTTCATTTGCTTTACAAATCACCTCTGTTGCATTGGAAATGGCCATATCTAATGGCACGTTCGAAAGATTCTCTGCCACCATCACAACATTTGGGAATTCATTCAATTCTTTTGCTAAACGAGGCATTTTTTCATGGCCCACATATTGACCAACAAGAATTAAAATATTTTTCTTTTCTTTTAAAATGACCGGCCAATCATAAAAATCGGTAAGAGCTATATAGTTCTCTATTTTTCTTGCATTCACTCTTTCAAAACCATCTGCGTATAGTGATTCGGCAAATGAAAGATTGATGTGAACAGGTCTCGATTGTGCAACGGCTATATGAATCGCTTCGTTGGTAACTTTTTCAGTATGCCAAAGATCATCCGTACAATAAAGCTCCCCTCTTAGATGATAGGATTTCGCAATTATATTAGCATATATGTTTTTTTGATCAATGGCCTGTCCATCCTGCTGTTTGATCCATGATTCCGGGCGATCCGCCGTTAAAACGATCAAAGGTATTTGTTGATGAAATGCCTCCGCGATGGCAGGAGCTAAATTCAATGTTGCCGTTCCTGAGGTACAAACAATTACAACTGGTACTCCTGTCGTTTGTGCCAAGCCCAACGCAAAGTACCCTGCGCTGCGTTCATCAACAATGGAAAGACATTTAAATTTTCCATGGCGGGCAAAAGCAAGTGTTAGTGGAGCATTTCGGGAACCTGGACAAATAACTACCTGCTCAACTCCTTGCTGATGTAGAATATCCGCAATAAAAGGGGTAGATTTCTGTCCATTAAAATCCATGTGCAAATGTAGCAATTGCCAAGCATTCACGAATTTCTTTTAAAAAATAAACCAACCATGGGTGAAGCTAGGTGGACCCTGGCATCTAGCTATAAAAACTTGAGGAGGGCCTGAGCCTTCAACCGGGTTTCTGCCCATTCTGCTTCCATCTGAGATCCTGTGGTAATGCCTCCTCCAGCAAATACAAATAAAGAATCCTCGTTCAGCGTCATGCATCGCAAGTTCACAGCCAATTCCGCAGAACTATCGGTAATCGGCCCCAGGTATCCTGAATAGTATAAACGGGAATGTTTTTCGGTTTTTGTAATTAAATCAAAAGCTGTTTCTTTAGGATACCCACCAACCGCCGGAGTAGGGTGAAATTTTTGAACCAGTTGCATGAAGTTTTTCCATTTAAAATCACGAGTGGTTTTGGCTGATATTCGGGTAATCAAATGTAACATTTCACCGTACGAAAATTCGATGGGTTTTTGGATCTCCATTTCATCAAAGTACCCGGCAAACACCTGTTCAATGTACTGGGTAACTATTTTCTGTTCTTGTTTTTCTTTCTCACCAAAACCAGACCCGTGAACCTGGTTCTTTGTTCCAGCTAATGACATGGTCGAAATTTCATTGCCCTCCCATTTTAAAAAAGTTTCCGGAGTAGCTCCTATCCATGTTCCGGTAAGCGGTGATGAAAACAAATAAATAAATGCCTGCGGATATGCCTGCCGCAACCGAAGAATGAATTCGCCCGGATAAAAGTTAGTTGGCATATTGGATTTCGTAACGGTTGACAGGATCGCTTTATGACAATGCCCTTGCTGAATAGTGGACATGTATCTTTTAAATTGAATTTGATATTCTTTTTTATCCGTACTTTCTAAATCGCCCAATGAATCCAGGCTCCAGAAGGTGGAAAGATCCACAGATAGATCCAACTGTTGAAGAGCTTGCTCATTTTTAAACTGGGGTTTTAAAAGAATTCTTGGATTGAAGGTAGAATCGAAAGGATGAAAAATAAATTGGGCCTCTACCGATGAGGGGGTATTCAGATCCTGTAATAAGAATTGGAAATCATTTTGAAAAGGTGAAGAATAAAATACACCCGCCCAATTTGCATTTCTGCATTTTTTCAAAAACTGATCAATATTCTCCGATGACACCATCACTATACAAAAATAGAATTTTAACCAGTACTTGTACCAACCCGGAGGCTCAATAAAAAAACCCTGATGTTACCATCAGGGTTCATAAGTGTATATATCAATAATGATTATTCCTTGATCAATTTTTTTCTGATCGCAAAATTGCCCACATGAACATCTACCGTATAAACGCCATTGGCTAATTGGCTAATATCGAACTGATGGTTGAGTTGACCACCGCTTACCTCAAAATATTTTTGATATACGGTTTGACCAACCATATTAATGATGGATACAGTTACCTGGTCTCCTTGAACATCCTGCAGATCGAGTGTAAAGCTATTCGAAGCTGGGTTGGGATACAAAGAAAGTTGAGAGATCACATTTTCATCCTCAAGACCGAAGGTGGCCAGTGTATATACAGCAGTATCCGTACAGTTATTGATCGTATTAATGATCAATCTGAAATCTCCATTACCTGTAGGAGAATAAAAGTTTTGTACACCGGCGGGTGCAGAAATATTTACCCAGGTACTTCCGTTCCAGAATTGCCATTGGTAAAAATAACCGGCTCCAGTAACAGATGATTGAAGTTGCCCCTGGCCTGAATTTAAAGTGATAGCAAATGAGCCTGGTATTGCCGGATAAAAAGTTAAGAGCGTATCAGGCATCATCGAGAAGCAACCGGTTAAAGGATCAATTAATTTAACTGAATAGGATCCAGGAACCATTGCCCAATATTGGTTGGTGTTACCAGCCAAAGCAGTGGTATCATTTAAAAACCATTCGTAGCTATAACCTGGTAGGGTGGTAAGTAAAATAGAATCACCAGAGCATACTGCTGTAGCAGAAGCTACCAATGGAGTAACAGGTGGCAATGGATTTACCACAATTGTATCCGTACCGGTAATGGTGAGTACCACTTTCTCAATTTTATATTCGATCAACAAACCACCTGAAGTTACAGTTTGAGTTGTAACGCCATAACTATTTACCGGTGGTAAAGTGAAATTAACCGTTCCACATCCATCATCCCCCCCTTCAAGGCCCGAATCTTCATCTGTAAAGCTGGCTGAAAATGTCCAGTTAGAAGGATTGATGGGAAGGTTCATATTCCAGGTACAAGGTGAACCTGGTGTAGGTAGATGGTCTGAAATTTCAGCCCCGTTATAAATAACGGTTGAAGATGAATTGCTAACCACCATGGAATAATCCGGATCAGAAAATGTATCGGTGCAAGGGCCTGTTAAAACAGAAACCTGTTTTAAAACAAAACCAAATGTATCCACAATCAATGTATATGTTACCGGATAGTTACCCGCTGTATTATACAGGATGGGTGAAGGATTCTCCACATTCGATTGGTTACCGTTTCCAAAATCCCAGGAGTAAATAAATCCACCATAATGCGCAGCATTCGGGGAAACGTAGCCACCGCTTGAATTGTTATTTGTATAGCTTACAATCAAGGGCTCACAACCTAAAGGTGGAGTTAAAGTAAATCCTGCATTCGAAGAGCTTCCTGGTAACAATACCATCTGCATATAAAAGTTCTGCTGCCCCTGTTGATTACCGAATATCCCGGCATCTACAGTAGCGGTTACAGTAACAGTTATATTATATACACCAGGTGTTCCTATCGGAGTTCCACATAATTTTACGCAGCCATGTCCTCCATTCCCATTCAAAATATAGGTATTGCTGGGTTGATCAGCAGTCCAGTTAATTCCAAAAGGCAATCCGGCCACTGCATCAATATGTACCTCCAGCAAATCCACCATTCCAAGTGGAGGAGCATCTACCTGGGGAGGCAAATAAAAGGTTACATCTTCATTATAAGCTACTGCAACCGTAGCGGCAGGAACAGAATCAGGACATAAGCCACCTGTTGGAGGAAGGCAGGATGAATTGATTATGCAGCCCGGGCATTGCGAAAATAGCTGGGTAGCAGAAGCAAAAACTAATACGAGAAATAATACCTGGGTACATTTTTTCATAGGAAATACTTTTACTTAGGGCAGTGAAATTACGTTAAATTGGCTTAGCCTCCAAATAAAAATGGACACACGACATACCGTTTAATCTTGTAAATGGCTGATAACCAGGATCGGTTTACTTAACGTATTGTTCGGCCTTTTTTAAGAGCCATGAGATACTTGCTACCTGTTTTGTTTCATTGATCTCTTCCACCAATTTTTCAGCCGCCTTGGTATCTCCTTGCTTGATCCTCATCAATCTTTTGGCAAATTTCACAAAGTTCAAACAAATATTCTTTTGATATGCAGAGATCAATTCATTGCGACGGAGATACACATAGAATGAATCGATCAGAGAATAAAATGCATCGGCATCATCCAGCTCAAAATATGTTTTAAGCAATAATATTTTTGAGTCCAATACATAATATACATCCATGTATTCAACATTACTTAATAGCCGCAAGGTTTTTTTGTACTCTTCTTTGAAAAAATGAAGCCAGGCCAGGTTATAAGTAAATGCATTTTCCTTATACTTCGGGGCCAGTTTTTCTTTATAGGTATAAATAAAATTCTCCGTCCAATCGAATTCTTCCAGCCTTAATCCTACCGTCACAATATTTTTAAAAGTAGAAGGAATAATATACCCGTTTTCATAGATCATTTCTTTCTCGATCAGTTTGTTGGTGAGCTTAAAATATTCCTTTAGATATTTGTTTTCGTGGTCACCCTGGTTGATCTTTTTGGTACAATAATTTTGTGCAAGGAAATAAAGATCCCTCATTTCTTCCTTACTGAAGAATTTTTCATTCTTGTCTAATAATTCGAGTAATTTATGATAATGTGCCTCTTCTGATTCATCTATCAGTGTTCGTAATACATAATAATACACAATGATGGCCGGATAATCTTCGTATCCAACAGTTTCTATATGAGATAGGATCTCTTTTAGGAATTTTGTTTGATAGTTAGAATTCAGAAAGTTCTGCCGGGTATACATCTCACAGTAGAATTTTAACTTTTTCGACAGGTAATAGCTATCCAGGTTATCGGCTACTTGTTGTAAAACCTCATCTAAGGACTTATCTCTTTTAACGGATGAATAGTTGAACAATATTTCTTCGGCCAGGTATTTATTGAAGTAATAATCGGAGTCTTTTGTAGATACTTCCAATGCTTTGTTCGTTTCATCGAATGTTTGGTTAAAGTACTTTTCAATATCGTTTGCTTTATAAAACTCAAGAAGGAGCAGTTTCTCCTTGGTTTTATCCTTTTCCAATTCCTTTGAAATGATATATTTTTCGAGCAATTTGCCCAGATCCGAAAAAGCATACCTCAATTTGCTTTCATCAAAATCTTTTGTGTTGAACAACTTATGGTATATCTTCTCCCTATCCACTCCAGCCCCCTCATAATCAGGATGTTCCTTTTTTAGGATCCCAAAGAGCTTTACCAGCACTTCATTCTTATTGTAATATGGGGAAGAGACGAACTTATCGAATTCCTTCATGTCCTGGCCAGTAAAGGCCTTCAGAATCATTACAGGTTTGCTTTTATGCATAAGTTCCGGTTATAAAGATTAAATGATATTTATAAAAGTATAGTTATTATACGATAAACAAAATATAAGTTTTCGCGACAAATTCGAGAAATGGCATTAATTCTATTGGCTGATTATCAATACTATAAGTATTTTTTTAAGCTATTTTAACAGCGATTTATAGGGGCTAAATTTCCGACAAAACTTTTTTTTTGTCCCACCGTTAAATAGAAATAACTTCCTATATTGCATGTACAAAATATTTACCATATGAAAAAAATGTATCAATTGGGTCTTATTGCTGCGCTGGTTGCGCTGCTCCCCGCAGGAATGCTATTTGCAGGAAACGGTAATGGAGAGGGTGAAGGTAAGAAGAATTCCGTAAGTATGACGAAAACTTCCGGAACAGCTCAATCTGTAACATTTACAGTATACACCCCGGAGATGGTTGCTATCGAAAGTATCGATATTCTTCCAAGGGATCCTTCGGCTTCCATTAAAGAAATCAATCCTGTTCTGGGTGGATTTGAAGTGGTGGTTGATTTTGTTCCCGTAACCAATTATGATGCAAACCCCAATAATGATGATGTTATTATATTTGATATTGTAGGGGTAGATAATATTACCGGGGTAGATGGATCCAACAACAATGATGGTACCCATATTCAAACCAATATTTCTGAAGCGCAGGAAGGTATAACCAGTTCAAATGGAAATAATGGGCAAGGCAATGGAATTGGTTGTATCAATCCAAGTGCCAGCACCAACCTAACTCCAGCCTTTTCTTCAACCCGTACTGATATCAATATCTTCCCAAACCCAGTGGTTGATGAGACCAATGTTGTAACAGTGGGTGAGATTCTTGGAAAAACCATTAATATAATGGACCTCACCGGTAAAATGGTTTTATCGCTAGCCATTCCTAACAGCCGTTCAACTGTATTAAATCTTTCCCAGTTGAATCCGGGTCTGTATATCTTGAATTATGAGACCGAGGATGGAAAAGTGATCTCAAAAAGGATCCAAAAGATCTAAATAAAATTAAAATATTATTAAAAGCCCTGTCCCTCACCGGTTAGGGCTTTTGTTTTGGGGGCTGTTTTATCGTTCACTCATTTTTTAACCTCGTTCACTCAGTAAAAAACCGGTCCCTTTAATGCGCTGAACCTGCTGTAAAATGGGCCTGTTCAAGATTAATCGCACTGGCACAGCGGATTAGCCCCTGTTTTTAATAAATGTTTAACCTTAAAATGCAACCATGGTGTGAATTACCTCATCTGTAAGTATCAAATGGCTACTTGTAGAACCATGAAATATTGTTAAATTTGAACATTACTAAACCCGAAAACCGAGTTGATTATGAAATACATCGTTTTTACATTTCTCTTATGCTTGGCAGGTACACAATTGTATTCTAACAATACAACAGTTCCTACCACTCCTTCCAGTTCAGCTAGCTATTATAGTGAGGCTGATCTTTATAGCTATACGTTTACGATAGCAGGCATAGATCAATATGGATATAAACCATTTATTGACTTTATTGAATCTACTTTCGGAAAAAGACCTGTTTATAACGAAGCCACCGGTAGATTCAATGATGCTAACGGGATGTTCCAGATCGTTGATTGTTCAATCAATATCACACAGGCTTCCTTTACTCAAAAAATAAGTGAATTAGGGCTTGAAGTAACCAGCTTTACTACAGTTGCCAAAGTATCTACCAACCCTTCTGATCATAAATAATAACCTAGCTAACCATGAAAAAATTATTACTACTTACCTCTTTAATGACCTGCTTTTCAATAGCTGTTCTGCAGGCTCAGACCAACTGTAGCTCGGCCATCCCTGTTTGCAGCGATGCTTCCTTTGCGGGTGGTTCACCAGGTTTTGGTGTACAGGAATTGAATGCCAGTAACCGTGGTTGCTTGGTTGCTAATGAGCACCAGTCTACATGGTTTGGATTTTCTCCTCAGTTAACGGGAACCATCCAATTTCTTATTTCTCCTGCCGCAGGTCCGGCTACTGATTATGACTTCGCGATTTGGGGACCTTTTCCTCCGGGAACCGGTTGCCCAATCACAAGTACACCTACCCGTTGTTCTTATAGCGACAACACTACGCCAACAGGTTTAACCGCCACTGCACTTGACTTTACCGAAGATTTTACCGGAGACGGGTTCGTGAACCAACTTACCATTGGTGTAGCACAAATTGGACAAGTATATTTTTTACTCGTAGATAACTGGACTGGAAATTCCAATCCATTTACCTTGGATTGGACCCTAGCTCCTGTTAATATATTGGATTGTACTCCACCCCTACCAGTTGAAATGCTCACTTTTGAAGCATATCCTAATAAAAAAGTAAACGAAATATTCTGGACCACTCAAACAGAAGTAAACAGTGCTTATTTTATGATTGAAAAATCAAATGATGCTGTTAATTACTCCGAGTTAGGCCGAACAACTGCTGCCGGCAACTCAAATGTGCTGCTGGACTATTCATTTGTGGATGAATCACCTTACCCTGTTACCTATTATAGGATCAAGCAGGTGGATAAAAATGGACAATCCAAAACGTATGGTCCGATGGTCGTGAACAATGAACAAGCAAGTGGATTGGCTGTGGAAAATGTGTATCCTAACCCGGCAAGTGAATCTTTCTTTGTAGATATTTTTGCCAAGGAAGCACTTCCTGTAGACATATTTGTTTATGATTCATACGGCCAATTGATCCATACCGAAATGGTTGAAGTAGAAGGGAAAGTGAACCACGAGATCAAATCATCTACATGGCCCTCAGGTATTTATATTATAAAAATGATCAATGATAGCTATGGATTGAACGAAGTGAGAAGAGTAGTGATTAATTAATAAAATATTAAAATCTTATTAAAAAGGCCTCCAATATGGGGGCCTTTTTTTGTTGGTCCCTGTTTATCCATTGATATGAAATCATTAGGTGTTCTTCGTCTAATCAGTTTAGCCATTCCTCCTGGTTTGTTACTTCATCTGGACATATGTCCTGTATCCGGATTAACCAGAAGGGCCAAAAAATATTATATTTGGCTGCAGTAAATTGAATATTTTCAGATCCCATTAAAAGAAACATTATGAAAAGAACATTACTCTTTCTCTTCTTAGTAGTGAGTAGCTACCTTGGTATTAAGGCACAAAATGCCAATTTTAGCAGTTATCTCATTTATTGCGAAGAGATCAAAACAGAAACTTCTTCCAATACTTTAAGAAGTTATTTACTCGAAAATTTTCCTGAAAAGATCTCCCAATACACCGCCAATCTTAGTGATCAAACAGCGGTGGTTGTTACGATTGTTCAGCCTATAGATATTCTCCAACTTTATCGTCAAAATGGTTATGAGGCTGTTCTGCTTGAGAATGGTAAAAGATATTTCTTAAACATACCAGGCGACCAATTAGTAACGATCAAAGAATAACGACAAAATCGCTCTATCCCATGAAAAAAATATTTCTCATACTTGCATTGGTTTATTCTACAGGAATAGGATTTGGCCAAACCGATAATCCATGTGGAGCTACTGTATTAACGGTAGCCGCCACCTGCACATATGCTGCCGGGAACTTTCCGGCCTCCTTAACGGCTACCGCTGGAGTGCCAGCACCTACCTGTTCAAGCTATCCAGCCGGAAGTGATGATTCGTGGTATCAGTTTACTGTCCCGGCTTCAGGAGCGGTAACCATTGATCTAAATACTGGAACGCTTACTGATATGGGTATGGCCTGGTACTCGGGCGCCTGCGGTGCGCTTACTCAGATTGCCTGCGATGATGACAGCAGCCCTAATGGGTTAATGCCAATGATATCTATGGGTTCGCTTACACCCGGTGCAACTATTTGGGTAAGATTATGGGAATATGGCGGAAATGCCAATGGAAATTTTACTATTTGTGCTTATGATCCCAGCGATCCTTCGCAGGATTGTGCAGGAGCAATTCCGGTCTGCAATGATGCCACCTTTGCCGGTAATTCGGGAGGATTTTTAAATCAGGAATTATCAGGCCCACAACAAGGTTGTTTAACAGGTGAAGAAAATCAAACCACTTGGTTTGGGTTTTCTCCTCAGCTTACGGGTACCATTCAATTAACCATTACACCAACCGCCGGAGCAATTGACTATGATTTTGCGATTTGGGGTCCTTTTCCTGCGGGAACAGGTTGTCCGATCACCAGCACACCTACCAGATGCTCATTTGCTGCAGCCACTGGTCCAACTGGATTGCAAACCGGAGCTGGAGATCAAACGGAAGGTGCCGGAGGAGATAGATGGGTAGATCCTCTTGTGATTGGCGTGGGTCAGATAGGAATGGTTTATTATCTGGTTGTAGATAATTTTACCGCTAACACTACTCCATTTACATTAGATTGGACACTTTCTACTCCTGGTATGTTGGATTGTACTCCTCCTTTGCCTGTTGAATTAGTGAATTTTGAGGCATACCCCGATCATAAAATCAATCATGTTCATTGGATCACCCAAGTGGAGATCAATAGTGATTATTTTATTGTTGAACGGTCGAGCGATGGAATCAATTATGAAGAATTCGGCCGGGTGAAGGCTGGTGGAAACTCAAATATTTTATTGGAATATGCTTATACCGATACCGACCCATTTCCAACCACTTATTATCAACTCAGGCAGGTTGATTTGAATGGAGCATTTAAAAATTATGGCCCGATCGTTATTAATAATGAAGAAGCTCAAGGGATTTCATTACGTAATATCTATCCAAATCCAGCTGATCATTCTTTCTACCTAGATATGTATTCAAAAGATCCTATTCCGGCCGACGTATTCGTTTATGATTCCTATGGCAAAATGGTATACTCAAAACTCATTGGAATAAATGGGATGACCACCTACGAAATTCCATGTTCACAATGGGCCTCTGGCATCTATGTGGTAAAAGTGATCAACGAAGCAGTGGGACTCAATCAGGTAAGAAGAGTAGTGATCAACTAAAAATAATGGCCTAATCATCATAAAAGCCCTTCCGTCCGTAAGGGCTTTTTTTGTTTTTTTTTGTCAGCTAATCCTGTCTTGCGCTCTAGTGCCGTCAATGACCTGCACAGCGATTCTAAGCCCTTACCTGGTGGGCTTTTTGCTACTCGGCAAGGGCAATGCTGCTTGGTGCAGGCCATTGGCGGCAGCTACTGCTTCAACCAGGACTGCTTTTAAGAATAATTTAATCCGTAAGATGACACCCTAAAAGGATCTAGATATAGGTCTAAAAACTTATATTTGGCATACTTCCAATAAGATACTCATGTAAACCAATATCATTATGAAGACAAGGTTAAGAAAAAACACTTATTTATCTCTTGCTTGTAAAGCTATCCTCCCCTTAGCCATAGCAATTCTCTCTTTGAATTTTCAATATGCTCTTGCCCAAGCACCCGATCAATCAGGCATTATTTATAGTGCCGGAACCAACGGCGAAGAGTTTAACCATATCTGTATCAAGTTTGAAAATAGTATCAGTGCCGATCAGGAATCTAGCATCCATACCGAATACAATAAATATCCGGGAATTAAATCGATCGTCCTTAATGTCAATGAAGGTTATATTTATCTCAAATACACGAATGAGATAAGTGCCAACCAACTATTGGCCATTCTTGATAAGATCAATTTACCTGGGCATTATTTAAGTAACGGAGTCCCCACTTATTATCAAAAAGACAATAGCATTTACTTTATTAGATAAGAACCAAAACAATTTTGCTCATGAAAAGATATATACTTTTATTAGCTATTAGTTCCTTACTAATTTTTAACCGATCATTCGGGCAGTTCAGCTATACATTTAATGCTGTTGGGGGAACTTATACAGCTAACTTCCTTCCAACATCCATAGTTGCTGCCAATTCTGATGACGTCTTATCGCCTGTTACTAATATTGGATTTAATTTTACTTATGCTTGTAATACCTATACGCAGTTCAGGGCATGTTCGAATGGATGGCTAACCTTTAACACAGGAGTAACCGGTACAAATCTTACCAATAACCTCAACACAAGTACCGATCGTCCAATGATTGCCCCCTTATGGGATGACCTTCAAACAGGCTCTGCGGGTGACGTAAATTATAAATTAACAGGAACCTCTCCCAATAGAATTCTAACCATAGAATGGAAAAATATGGAATGGAATTATGTAGCTGCAGGACCGGTTATTTCATTCCAGGTAAAATTATACGAAACAACCAATGTAATTGAATTTGTATACCTGCAAAATGCAACGGCAGTAAATTCTGGCAGTGCTTCTATAGGTATTGGAGGTCCAACTTCGGGCCAGTTTTATTCTTTAGGGAATACTTCCGCAGCTCCTCCGGTTTCATCCGTTACTGAAACTACCACACTTAGCACCAAGCCTGCCAATGGACAAATTTATAGGTGGACACCATCAGCGCCTTTATGCTCAGGAACACCAGCCGGCGGTATAGCGAATGCTGCACCTGCCTCAACAAGCTGTGCTTCGCTTACAACTACTTTAACTTTAACCGGCGCATCTTCTTCATGTGGCATTATGTATCAATGGCAATCATCACCGGATAATATTGTTTGGACCAATATTGCCGGTGCTAATGGAACATCTTATGTTGCTACCAATAGTACCAACACGTATTATAGATGTGTGGTAACATGTACCAATAGTGGTTTATCAGCTAACTCAGTTGTGGTCCTGGTTAATTTTGTAGGAGCTGCTCCGGCTAACGATTTGCCTTGTAATGCAACTGCTTTGACTTTAGGAATTCCAGGAGGTGGAGATAATACCTGTTCCGGAAATGCAAGTGAACCTGCAGCTCCAGCCTGCTGGATCAACGGAACCATTAATACTGTTTGGTATACATTTGTCGCACCGGCGGGTGGGACAGTAAAAATAAAAACAGTTCCTGTTTCAACGGGAACCCCATTACAGAACACTCAGATCGCAGTGTATTCGGGAACATGCGGAGCTTTAACGTTGGTAGCGTGCAACGACGATGCCCCTGCATGCGGTTTCTATACACAGGTCAATTCTGAGTTATCACTAACCGGACTTACTCCCGGGGCAACATACTTTGTGGTGGTGGATGGAAATATGACCGCCCAAGGACAATTTGAGATCCTTGCGATAAATGGAAGTGGAAACTTCCCTTTGGTTCCTGGACAAGATTGTCCATTATCATTTCCAATATGCAATCAAACAACTACCATAGGAAATCCAGGCTATCAGGTCATCGGAGGGCAATGTGATAATACCGGTGCAGCAATTTCGGAGTGTACAAGTGGTGAGGCCAATTCGGTTTGGTATACCATCAACATTGCAGCTGGAGGAAATCTGGATTTTGATATTATCCCTAATGACTATGGAAATCCAAATCCAATAACTGGTCAGGTTAACACTGGCTATACCGGTTCGGGAACCGAAACTGATTATGATTGGGTACTATGGAAAACTATTGGTGCAGGATCAACTACATGCGCAAATATTATGAGTTCCGGTGGAGACTTGTCCATCAGATGTAATTTTAGCTTCTTAGGAGTTACAGGATGCTCTCCAACTGGAAATACTCCAGCCGCCTATGGCCCACCCAACTTTGATGCAGCTTATGAAACGTCCCCAGCTGTGGTTGCGGGTGAACAATATGTGCTGGCAATTCATAATTTCTCCAACTCTACTTCTGGATTTACAATTCAATTTCCAGCAGGATCACCTGTAGCCTTTACACCTACCACTACTTACTATTGGTCGGGTGGTGCAGGTACAACTGCCTGGACAACTTCTGCCAATTGGGGTGGTTGCGGAACGCCGGATTGTGCACATGATGCAGTAGTTACTTCAGCTTCTTCCTTTCAACCTTCTTTGCCTGCGGGAACTTATAATGTTAGGGATCTAACTATAAATCCGGGAGCCACTCTTACTTTACAAAATGGGGCCAACTTGAATATTTGTGGGCACTTCACCAATAACGGAAACCTAGTATGTCAGGCAGGATCAACCATTACTTTTGTTGGAACTGGTGTACAAAATGTTACTGGTTCATTTGTAAATGCAGATGGGTTTTATCACCTCACTGTAACAAAAGCTTCAGGTACTGTAGTACTGAATAATAATATTGACGTAAAAGGAAACTTTACAACCAGCAGCGCAACAAGTGTATTCAACTCGAATAACCGCTATGTAAAAGTGGCTGGTCATTTTGCCAATAATGCAGGTAATACCACTTATACAAATCCGGGCCCAACAGGTACATTAGAATTTAACGGAACAGCCGGTCAAAACTATAACCAGGGGAGTTCTCAATTAGACTTAAATTTTGTGCTGATGAACCATACCGGACCAGGAGTAACTTTGTTATCCAATATGTTCATCATGACCGGTACCGGCACTTTAACCCTTACACTCGGGAAAATAAATACGGGGGCATTAAGGGTGGATGTAGCCAACAGTGCTCCAACATCCGTTACTGTGGGAAATACCAATAGTTATGTGAACGGAAATTTATGGAGAACTGTTTTAGCAGGTGGAGGTGCATATAATTTCCCGGTTGGTACCGCCGCCTTGTATGAAAGAGCACTCGTCACCTTAGCTGCCAATACCTATACTCGGTTGCAATCGAGATTTGATCCTTGGCCTAGCGGACCTAATATACAAGGCGGATCTGAATGTACCGTAACATACAGTCTTCCTTCAGAAGATATGGGATATTGGACCATTACCCAGACCGGCGGAAATACTGGAAGTTACAATATGACCTTATATTGTAATGGAGCCACCAATACAGCCGGGGCAATGGCATGGACAGTTGAAAAGGCTGCATCAGTAGTTGGACCATGGACGTTAAATGGAACCTGTGCCGCTTCTACAGCTACAGTAGTTAACAGAAATGGAATGAATGGATTCTCGGTATTTGGCGCCGCACAAGCCCCTACTCCCCTTCCAGTTCAACTCACCTCATTTGATGGTTATCCTGAGGATGACGTAAATATACTTACCTGGGTTACTGAATCTGAAGTGAACAACAGCCATTTTATTGTTTTAAAATCAAATGATGGAATTCAATATTCGGAAATGGAAAGAGTTGAGGGGTCTGGGAACTCAAATACCATCAAAAATTATTCAGCAGTTGATGAAAATCCATATGGAATAACTTACTATATGTTGAAACAAGTGGATTTGAATGGAGCATTTGTAGAGTATGGTCCTATCGTTATTTCTAATAGCAATGTGGATGAGTTTAGTATTCATAATATCTATCCAAATCCTGCTGATGAATCCTTCTTTATAGAAATATTCTCTAAAAATGAAGTCACTGCTCGTCTGGATATTTTTGATTCATATGGTCGAGTAATATATAACAAACCACTAACCATTACCGGATTAAATACCATAGAAATTGAATCTCTTCACTGGTCGGCTGGTGTATACACTGTAAAAGTCATCAACGAAGAATTAGGGTTCAGCTTTATAAAACGGATTGTGATCCAATAATAAAAATAGCTATTTATGGTCAAGGGCCCTCTTCGAAGGGCCCTTTTTTATTAGGCCTACAGGACATTCACAAAAATTTAATAGTCGGAAATTTGGCGGTGTATAATTCTTGAACGTTCTTTGTGTCGAAATATCCCAGGAGCACAATCATACATTTAGTGAACTGTTCCCCAAGGCATATTTTAATTTATAAAGAAGAGGTGAGAGCACAGGCTCAATGACCCTCTGGCAACCCCGCGATACCGGCCCAGGCCGGCAGGAAGGTGCTTCAACCTGCTCCGATGAAAGACGGAGAACTATAAATTAAATATTATGTATACAACAAAAATTCTTCTTAAGACATCTGATCAGCAACTATTTTTTGCTGAAACAACGTGTGTATCCCATTCATTCCGAATGCGAATGTAATTCCCCCTTATAAAATTTTAATTAACCATTTACTTGCTGTTATTGAACGGCCAAAGTGAATATGTATATATCATTTAAAAATAAAAACAACCATAAAAAACAATTAATCATGAGCAAACAATTAAACATAGGTTTATTCGGTTTTGGCTGCGTAGGTCAAGGCCTGTATGAGGTCCTCAGCAATAGCGTAAAATTCAAGGCTGACTTCCAAAAAATATGCATTAAGCATCCGGAGAAAAAAAGGATCCTTGATCAACAACTATTTACCACCAATAAATGGGATATTCTGAATGATCCAACCATCAATACAGTGATCGAATTGATTGACGATCCCCAAGATGCTTATATCATCGTAACTGAAGCGCTCAAAAGAAATAAAAATGTAGTAACCGCTAATAAAAAATTAGTAGCCGAACACCTGGAAGAGCTTTTGGAATTACAAAGAAAACACCATGTTTCCCTTATTCATGAGGCTGCTGTATGTGGTGGCATACCCATCATCAGGACCTTAGAGGAATACTATGACAACGAAAGACTCACTTCCATTACCGGTATTTTTAATGGATCATCCAATTATATTCTTACCAAGGTATTCAAGGAAAACCAGAGCTACCAGGGAGCATTAGAGCAGGCACAAAAATTGGGTTTTGCTGAAACGGATCCTACGCTTGATGTAGGTGGATTTGATCCTAAGTATAAACTGGTGATATTGGCACTCCATGCATTTGGTATTATTTTAAAGCCGAAGGATGTATTGAACTGCGGGATACAAAATATCAGTTCCATTGAAAAAAATGTTTATGATGATTCCTCTTTACAGATCAAATTAACACCCAGTATTCAAAGGCTTCCTAACGGACATATTCAGGCATTTGTTCTCCCACAGCTTATCGGCACTACACACCCTTTGTATAACATCAATAACGAATACAATGCTGTGATTGTTGAGGGGATATTCTCCAACGAACAACTGTTCATAGGTAAAGGTGCCGGTGCCCATCCAACCGGATCAGCCGTTCTATCAGATATTTCTGCTCTTTGTTATGACTATAAATATGAGTATAAAAAATACTATCATCACCAAAATATAAGCCTGGATAACAGTGCAAAGATCAAATTATATTTTAGTGGAGAGAAACAGAACCTGGAAAAGATATTCGGTGAAGACAGGGCTATTGAGGTGGAGAATGGAGGAGTGGTTTTGGCCGAAGAAAGTATTCAATGGGTCATTGATCATCAGAAACAAATAGAGGCTTTAAGCCTATTCGTTGCCCAGATCCATAATGAAGCCCTTGTTCCCTTGCAAAAATGGCTCAAAAAATATGAGTTAGTATATGCTTTAACATAGGTTGGGTTGCTCGGTCAAGGGGGTTTAAAGTTTATTCGTAAATTTGTAAATCCCCATTTTATATGGCTAAAAGGAGAAAACAATATACCCTCAGTATCGCTGGCTTTTTAGTTACAGCAGCTATCATCGTATTGCTTTTCCCCAAGCAAGGGAAATTCAATTACGAATACCAGCAAGGGCGACCGTGGCAGCACGAAGACCTGGTTACCCCTTTTGATTTTCCTATTATTAAGTCAAAGATGGAGATCAGTGAAGAAATAACCAGGATAAAAGCAAATACCAAACTATTCTTCAAAGTAGATTCAACCCAAATAAGGTTTACCAAAGATGTATTGGAGGCGAACATCGAAAGAGAGCTGGTAAATCTTGATAAAAATGCTGACAAGATCATACAGGATATAAAAGCCAATCCGGCACTCGAACTGGCCTATATAACCGCTATAAGAAAGGAAGGAGACAAGATCATCGACAGTTTGTTCAGCGAAGGGATCATTCAGGAAAGTGAAAATATTTCAGGAAAAAGCAATGATTATATTGTTTACCTGCTCAAAGATGAAAATGAGTACACTGAAAAATTTCTGGGTGATCTACTTACCTTGCCAGAAGCGGTGGATAAAATAGAATACCTATGTGCTAAGCTGGAGGAAAAGCAAGGCCTGATACTTGAATCGGCTCTTTTACAATCCATTCGGCCCAATATTTTATACGACGAAACCAATACCATTAAATTCCAGGACAACGAGATCAACAACATTGCTACCACCAAAGGTGCGGTTCCCTCGGGTCAAGTGATCATTTCAAAAGGGGAAATTGTAAATGATGAAAAAATAAGCAAGCTTGACTCCTATAAAGCATATTATAACAAAGAAAGAGGTGCGCTGATCAATAGCTTCTACCTGATCTTAGGGCAGGTAGTTTTTGTGGGTATGCTTCTATCCTTCCTATATCTTTTTATTGCCCTTTTTAGAAAGGATATATTAAAGTCTTTCAAAAAAACATTTTCTATCCTCTCTCTTGAAATTGTTGCCATTGCCATGGTTTACATTATTTCGCAATTTGAAAATGTAAGTCTTTACATTTTACCCTATACCATCCTGCCCATATTGATCAGGTCATTTTATGATACAAGGCTTGCATTATTTGCTCATTTAACCGCTATCCTCCTATCCGCCTATTTTGCTCCGAACAACTATGAGTTTCTTTTATTGCAAACGGGAGCAGGAATGATCTCCATCTTTAGTTTTGTTGGATTTAGGAAAAGGGCACAGTTATTTCTTACCATACTTATTATTTTCCTTACTTATTCAGCCTTGTTTACGGCTATCACATTAATGAAAAAAGGCACCATTCATGAAGCGGATACTGTGATGTATTTGTATTTTTTCATTAGCTGTTTCTTAACCCTGCTTACTTTTGCCTTTATTTTTATTTTCGAAAAGACCTTCGGATTTTATAGCGATTTTACTTTACTGGAAATAACGGATACCAATTCGAAATTATTACGGGAACTATCAGCGAAAGCTCCAGGCACTTTTCAACATTGCATACAGGTAGCCAATATTGCAGAGGCAGCTATTGCCGAGATCGGCGGTGATTCTCTATTAATTAGGGCTGGTGCTCTTTACCATGATATCGGCAAAATGAAAGAGCCTCTTTATTTTATCGAAAATCAGGTTTCAGGGATGAATCCGCATGAAAGTCTGACCGAAGAAGAAAGTGCCAGAAAAATAATGGACCATGTTCCTTATGGAGTTGAATTGATAAAAAAAGAAAAGTTACCTCCTGTTCTGTTGGATTTTATTAAAACACATCATGGTACTCAGCAGGTACATTATTTTTATAAGAATTTCATTAAATCCCACCCCGAAGATCATGTGGATCTGAGTAAGTTCACTTATCCTGGACCGATCCCATTTAGCAAGGAAACGGCAGTTTTAATGATGGTCGACTCTGTAGAAGCAGCCTCCCGAAGCGTCAATGAGCCGGACTATCAAAAAATAAGCGACCTAGTTGAAAAGATCATTGGATATCAGTTAAAGGAACATCAATATGACAATGCTGATATTACTATTAAGCAGATCAACCAGGTAAAAAAGATCCTCAAAGAGAAACTGGTAGCTATTTACCATATTAGAATTGAGTATCCTGAATAGAATTCTTTGTTAGGGTTCATTAAAAACATTCAATGTACTGGTATAAGGATCGTGTCCTGGAATCGTAACAATATAGAAGTAGGTGCCATCCGTTAGATTAGTGGGTCCCCAGTTATTCTGATAGTCGCTGCTTTCATATACAATTTCTCCCCATCTGTTGAACACCGCTAAAGTACTGATCCCATAAAAAGGAAGGTATTGAAAATACAAAATATCGTTGACCCCATCGTTGTTGGTACTGATAACATTGGGAAGGATCAGCTCATTCGGTATTACCTGGATCGTATCGCAGATGGTATCCGAGCATCCAAATGCAGAATTAACGATCAAACAAACATTGTATGTGCCCGGTGCAGAATAAGAATGTATAGCCACTGAATCAGGAGATAATCCGCCGTCTCCAAAAGTCCAACTCCAGGCTCCTCCAGAACCCGCCTGATAGTTGGTAGTATCAGAAAAAGTGACGGGTTGATCGATGAAGGCCACCAGTGGATGCGATGAACCGGCCAATGGATTAGGTGATGTATAAAACGACATACTATCCGACGAAGCTATGCAACCATTTAAATTAGCATTGGCCACATAGGTGTTCTGACTCATCCCAGGTCCGGGATTAATAAAAGATGTGTCGATAGAACCGGATCCAGAAAAACCTGGGGTTGTCCAAGTAACGGTGGTTCCGGCCGGGCATACGGTGAAGTTAAATTGTGCAGCATCTCCACTACAGATCAAAATGCTGTCGGTAGAAACACTGATATCAGGAGTGGGTTTAATGGTTACTGTTTTGGCTGGTAATCCGGTAACCGCATTTCCACAAGCATCTGTAATGGTCGGCAATGGAATGTTTACACTGGTAGCTGTATCACAGAAAATCGGACAATTAGGACGGGTAATAGGCACATCCACGTTGAATGAGGTAAGTGCACAGGTATAGATAGGATTGCCCAAAGGTACCGGTCCGGCAGCCCAAGGGTGATTGATGGTATAGGGTGGAACTCCATATCGTACGAAAGGTTTGAAAGAAAGATTACATTCATCAGAACATACAGTAGTGGGTGTTACAGTCCACTGCACTCCTGCAGATTCTATCGTTCTGCCCTCCACATAACAACTGAAGGGATAAAGATTAAACGGGTCATGATAAATATAATTGGTATTACATCCGGCACCTCCAGCTGTTCTGCCTAAATGCATCCGCAAATAAAAAGTTCGGTCAGTACAAGAAGGTCCCAGACAACAAGTAATTGGATTTCTATAATCGCCATTGGTTAAATATGCAGTGCCGGCTGTATTACCTGTAGGTGGTGGAACAGTAAGGTTTTGTGTTTGACCGCATGCATGAGAACTAAAATACATTTGACCCTGGGCCATGATGGCTCCAGCAAACGGGTCGGCATAATAGCTGCCCGAAATAAAAACTCCCGTAATAGTAGTTTGACCGGGTATGGTAACCAATATACTGTCGACCGCATATGCCGGCACAAAACAAGAGGGTATATAACTTCCTCCCCAAAGTGTGGTAGGGCCCACAATTAAAGGATCCACCACAATAGGATATGTTCTTTGCGGTGAATTGATCCATTCCTTATCCAAATGAAGTATGATCTCATATCCATCCTGGTTTTTTTTGAAGCTATATTCACCTTTCGAAATGCTACCGTTCTCATCGGTTGAAATAATGGGATATAATATTCCCATTTCTTCGCCATGGGCATCCTTGATACTTAATGCTCCCAACATCATTGGATGTTTGGAGAGTTGCAGGTCGCTATTACAATTTAACTGCTGTTTGATGGTTCCATCGGCAACAGCCATGGGTGAATGAATTAAATAATCTGTTTTGATTCCATTATGCCTGAATGTGGATCGCTGCATCACTTGATTATCCTTCAATCCAAAGAATACCTGATTTGGGTCCTGCTGACCATCACCAACAGCCCACATAAATCCATATTCCTCCGGTTTTACTTTTTCACCAAAAAATTCTGTGGTTTGAACACTGAAGATTTTACCGGATGCATTTTCTATTTCTACTCTACCATCGGAAGTAATCCCTACCGGATTATTTTGATTGGCTGCCCTATGACCTCCATTTAATGTACCTAGGGGTGTAATGTCTACCGGAAGCCATTCTCCGTTTTTTCCTTGATAGTTTAACGGGGCTTCGCTGAATTGATAAATAACCCGACCATCATCGGTTTTATAAGCTCTTTGATAAAGACCTCTTTTTTCAACCATTTCTATGGAAGAAGCTGGCAGATCGTAAGTAGCCTCTCCACCTGAATAATTTAATGCTGAACTTGGTAATTGAGAAAAAACAGTAACGGTACTCATTACCAACATAGTCCATACTGTGAAAATTTGGGTTTTCATGGGCTCCTTTTATAGTATTAAAGTAAGGATTTTTTAGAAATCTGCAAAAAAATTAACAGTTTTAGAATTACCAGCTAAGTGGAATAAGGCCCGGATAGCAGCGGCAGTGCCCGAACAGCAAAGCCAGGCTATGCTTGCGGGTTGTGAGTAAACAACAGGAATACCAGCAGCCCGGTAGCAGAGCTTGGCTTTGCTGAAGGGACTATAGCGGATAGCCGGTAAAGCCTTATAAAAAAGGAGCAGAAAATGAAGGAAGTAAAGTCTTTAGTTTTTCAACCACATTAAAAACAATGGGACAAATAGAATAATTTTCCTCCACTTGTTTCATCCTCCATTTTAAGCGTGGACGGTGAAGACCTGGAAAATCAGCGCAGGAGGCTGGGCGTGAATGATAGACCGAACAAATGTTACCGGATAAAAAAGTACAAGGCTTTACACATAAAAAAGATATACCCTCCCTATCCCATGCTATATATTGGTCTTTAAAGTTTTCGACCGGAAGCTCCTTTAGCCGAGCTAATTTTTCCACTTCATCCATGGTAACTCCTGGCTCCTGGGAACGACAACAGTTTCCACATTGGGTACAATCAATGGCTTGAGTGATTTCGTTTACGATTGGATGAGCCAATGCATCAAATTGCATAATGGAAATTTTTTTTACGCTTTGCTTGAATTCCTGAAAAGAGGCTTGATCCGATCTCGCCTTCTCCTTGATCAACGCCAAATCTATTACCAGGTTTTCCATGCGATGTTTAGGTGGATTTTTTGAATTTAGATAATCCTTCGTATACGGTGAGATTGATCAACAGCAGGAACATAGAATAAAAAGAATCTTCTAAAGGTACTGTTCCTATCCTTACGCCCAGGTTCTCTGTATCATCATAAGTGACTACCGGGATCCCAGTTAAAAATCCGTTGATGATGAAAAGTGGAATAAGGTGGATGAGCCACATGACATAAAAGTTCCCCAGATATTTGCCTTTGAAAATCATGTAATGAATGAGCAACATGGTTCCGGCCCCGGTAAATGTAATCGCAGTATATATTCTGTGATAGTTGGGAAGGCCGATGATTAAAAACAAAGGAATAATAGTAAAGGTAATTACCGGAACGTTGAGTCGAATATCAGGGAAATAAGCCCGTACGCATTCGTAAATAAACATACAACTAAAAGGAATGCAAATAAAGAACAACCATTCTTCCAACGGAAGATGACCAATAAAGATCCCTGTGATATAATTGGGATTAAAACTCCAGACATTCAGCCCAGCAAACCACTCATCCCAGACAAGAAATACAATTGCGCCTACAATAAGGGCTGGGAACAATCTCCACCAATAGGTATAGAAGCGTACTTTTCTATCGAAGGACAAAATAAGTGGAAACAGGATGCTAATTAGATCCAGAAACAGATAGGTATATCTGCCGAAAAAACCTTCGATCATAGCAAATTAAGTTTGTACCTGGCAAATGATTTAGTGAGAATAAATAACTTCAAGAGATTATTGATCCGTATCCTGCCCATTAATACCTGTTGTGGTTTTTTGCGTTTGATCTTTTTAAATAACTTCAAATAATATTTATAAGCAATGTAAACCCCTATCCTGCTTCCATCAGGCAACTGCCTGATCCCTTCCAGTGCTTCGTTAAATTCCTGTTGAATATCTTCCTCGATAACGTCTTTTATCTTTTTATCGAATTTCGAAAAATCGAGGTTGGGAAAATAGGTGCGGCCTTTTAATGCAAAGTCGTCTTTGATATCCCTTAAAAAGTTTACTTTTTGTAAAGCTGATCCCAGCTTTTTAGCCGACTCTGTAAGTCTTTCATACATCTCTTCATTCCCATCACAAAAAACTTTTAAGCACATTAACCCTACCACTTCGGCTGAACCATGAATGTATTTTTCAAATAAGGAAGGATCGTATTTTTGTTCTTCCAGATCAAGTTTCATACTGGTATGAAATGCCTTGATAAGATCATAATCGATGTTGTACTTTCTCACCACCTGAACAAATGTATTGATCACAGGATTGGCGCTGATCCCTCTTTCTAATGCTAACCAGGTATCTCTTTCATACTCATCCCAGATTTGCTGACGATCGAAATCATGAAAGGAATCTACAATTTCATCGCCCAACCGAACATAACCATAAATAGCAAATATCCCTTTCTGGTATTGCTTGCCCAACATTTTAATCCCCAAAGTAAATGAGGTGCTATATCTTTTGGTGATAACAGTATTACACTCCTGTGCAGTTTTATGGTAAAGCCCGATGCTCATCTGGTTAACTTTCGAACACGAAGGTAGAGGTAATAATCTAAATCGGCAAATATCCTGGTAAACAATAGGTTAAATCAGCTATAAGAGATTGAGTTTATACCGGGCCACTGACCTGGCCAGGATATAGATCTTGGAGACGTTGTTGATCCTAACTCTTTGTCCCATTACTTGTTCGGGCATTTTTCGCTTGATCCTCCTGAACAGTTTGGTATAATATCTATAAGCCAGGTATACTCCTATCCGGCTTCCTTCAGGCAATTTTCGTATCCCCTCCAATGCCCGGTCAAAATCCTTTTGTATATCCTCCTCAATGATCCTTTTCGACTCCTGATCAAATTTTTGAATATTTAATCCGGGGAAATAAATACGACCTCTTTCATAAAAATCTTCTTTCATATCCCGCAGAAAATTTACCTTTTGAAAAGCAGCTCCCAAACTTTTGGCAGGTGGAGTTAGTTCTTCAAATTTCTTCTGGTCACCATCACAAAAAACTTTCAGGCACATTAATCCAACCACTTCTGCGGAACCATAAATATATTTTTCGTATAGAACCGACGTGTAGCTCTGGTCTTCAAGATCCATTCGCATGCTATCGATAAAAGCTTTTATCAGTTCGTGATCGATGGAGTAAGTTTGTACCACCTGTTGAAAGGAATGGATGACAGGATTGATGCTAATTCCTCGGTTAATAGCCATCCAGGTATCCCTTTCAAATTCGTCGAGTAATATTTTTTTATCATATCCATGAAAACTATCTACAATTTCGTCCGCAATCCTCACATAACCGTAAATTCCATAAATGGCCTGCTGGTATTTTTTACCCAGCAATTTTATCCCCAATGTAAAAGAAGTACTGTATCGCCGGGTGATCAGCGAGCTACATTCATGCATGCTATCATTATACAAGGCTATGCTCATGCAATACTCTTTCGGTTACTAATTTTGAACTGATCACTACGATGGGCAAGCCCGTACCAGGAACTGTACTTGCTCCAACATAATAAAGGTTATCGAATTCCTCGTCCTTGTTCGAAGGCCGGAACCCTCCTACCTGATTCATTCCATGTGCTAAACCTAGTCCACTTCCTTTGTACAGGTTAAATTTATCTCTCCATTCAATAGGGGTCATGAGTTTCCGAGAAATGATATTGTTTTTTATATCATATTCGCATCTTTTGCCCAGGTCTTCAATGATATTATCTGCCAATGATTCTGCATCCGACCAATCTTTTTTAAACCTTAGGTCGGGCATGGGGCATAGAATAAATAAATTTTCACACCCTTCGGGAGCACATTCGGGATTTGATTTGCTGTTCACATTTACATAGTAATAAGGTTTCTCCGGGCTCACAGATGTTTTGAATATTTTATCCGCATATTCCTTAAAGTTGTTCCCCAAAAAATAATTATGATGGTGCAACCCATCTATTTTCCCTTTTACTCCCAGGTAGATGGTAAATGGGGATAAGGTCCAGTCTAACTGGTCTAGTTTTTCTTCGGTATATTTTTTTCTTCCCAAGACGGTACCTCTAAATGCTGCTGCATCACTATTACTTACGTAAATATCTGCCTGCCAGTTTTTACCATGCTGATCTACAAAATTTTTCAAGCCGGTTCCGTTCTCCTGAAAGCCTTTTATTTCTGTATTATATACAATCTTTACCCCTCTTTTATCCAGTTCTTTTACCAATGCTTCCGTGATTCTATACATACCCCCTTTAATGTTCCAGTATCCATCGTGAACCAGTTCGGTATAGTTAAGCAATTTATACACCGCCGGTGTATCAAAAGGAGTAGCCCCCAGAAAAAATCCTACCAACGAAAAGATCACCTTGATCTCATGCGAATCGAAATATTTTTCCAATTCAGTCCACATGCTTCTTAACATACGGGGCGCATGTTTCCAAGGAACCGTGGTCATAGTGGCCATGTATTGCAGTTTATTCTTGTAATTTCTTTTTACGATCTTGTATTCGGTGTCGTGAAAAATTTCTCCTGCACTTTTTAAATAGGCATCCAGTTTTTTTCTGAAACCGGATTCCAGGTCCTCAAATTCTTGGGTAAGTTTGTCCAGGTCTTTATAAATATGAAATTTTCGTTGACTTCCGGCAAAGTTCACCACATATAATGGATCCAGTTGCTGGTATTCAAGCGGGTTCTCTATTCCGCAATATTTAAAAAACTCATCAAACTCATAGCTCATGCTAAAGAAGGAAGGGCCCATATCGAAGGTAAAGCCATCCTGTTTCAATTCATTCAACCTTCCCCCCGGTTTTGAGTCCTTTTCTATGATGGAGACCTCATAGCCTTTCACAGCCATTCTTAAAGCTGTACTTAGGCCACCCAGTCCGGCGCCAATAATTAAAACCGATTTTTTTTTCTGAGGCATGTTAACAAGTTAAGTGGATATTTTAGATGATAAAAAAATTGATTTTTATTCATTAAAACTGACCAATACCAAATATAGTTTATAATATTGTTCGTTGAATAGAATAAAACCAATATGGGGTTAAAATCAACCGTACTTATTGACAATAAACAAGCTGTACCTAAAGAATTTAACAAAATATCTGGGAGGTACGACTTTGCCACAGGACTGAGCCATGGTTATCAGGAAGATCTTAACTATAGCGCATCCTTATTGAAACTCGAGGGCCATGAGCAAGTACTGGACCTTTGTTGTGGCACCGGTAAATCAACCAGTGCGGTGTTGGATTTTATCGCCACAGGCAAAGTGATCGGAGTGGATAATTCAGAGGGGATGTTGGTGGAAGCCAATAAAAAATTCCAGCAAAAAAGCGTCGAAGGAAATGTGGAGTTCCAGTTACAAGATGCAATGCACCTGAATTTCCCACCGAATAGTTTTGATGCCATTTTTATGGCATACGGTTTAAGAAATATGCCCGATTATAAGGTATGCCTTCAACAATTATTCACCCTGCTCAAACCTGGGGGAAAATTGGTCATCCACGATTATTCATTGGCCAATACATGGTATGCCCGTCCTTTATGGGGCATTCTTGGATGGGGATTTATTGTTCCGTTTTGCACCGTGGTCTCAGGTTCGTCGAGAATATTTACCTATCTGGTAAAAAGTGTTTTTAAATTTCTCAGTCCACACCAAGCCATCGAGTTACTGACTCAGGTGGGATTTGTAAATGCCAAAGCATATCCACATAAATACTGGAGGGCCATTTTTTTTCATGCTTTCTATGGGGAAAAGCCCGGATAGGCTTGTAATTAGTATAGGGCCAAACCCTTAGCCGATTAGGGGTGATGCAATCTCTGCCAGCATGATACATACTTATCCAAAAAGCCTTATATTTATATATTAAACCCAAATAGAATGAGAAAAAGGATATTGCTTATCGGGCTTATTTATGTTCTTTTTTACGCCCTTCTTCCTGCTCAAAAAACGTGGACCGTTACCGATCCCTTTGATCAAAAATGTTTTATCGAGAACAATGGCCAGTTTAAGTTGGCCGGAGAAAACGCCAATGAAAAAATATTATTCGGTAACAGGAATAATGGCGTTTACTATTATTTTGCTGCAAATGGATTTTTTATTTCTTATCCACAAAAAGTAGAACGCTCCGAAGATGAGATCAAATTGATTCTTAAAAATCTACATGAAACTGAAGAAGACGAGAACGAGTTCAAATATAAAACCATCTACCACACCATTTCTTTCTCGTTTTTAAATGCCCATCAACATCCATTGATTGCTCCACAAACCCAGCTTTCTGAGTACTTTAATTACCATCATACAGATGAATCAAAACAAATCAAAACTATTTCGGCGAATGCGTTTAAAACAATTGTCTATGAGAATCTGTATCCCAATATTGATTTAGTTTTTCTCTACAAGGAAAAAGAGAAAGGGCTGAAATATTACTTTAAAATTAATCCCGGTGGTGACATGAACAATATTCAAATGGAGATTACCGGACATTCAAAGACATTGACTTTACAAAAAAACGGGGACCTGGAAATCCCGACCCTGATAGGTAATTTTGTGGACAAAGCCCCTGTAGCTTATTATTCCACCTATAACAATCCCGTTGACATTCGATATGCAGTAAAAAAGAATGTTGTTTCATTCCAATGCAAGGAATATGATCATTCGCAAACCCTTATTATTGATCCATGGGTTATTGATCCTTCCCTCCCCAATGTAAATCGGGGTTATGATGTAGATTACGACAATTTCGGAAATGTATATGTATTTGGTGGGTCTAGCTCTTATGACTTAAAAAAATATAGCCCCACAGGATCTTTGATCTGGACTTATAATGTGGTTCCTCCCCTAGCTTATTATGGCGATTTTGCAGTTGATAGAAATAGTGGCAGCGTTTATATTACCGAAGGATTTAATCCAGGCCCGGGAGCCAGCGTAATCAAGCTCAACCAGGCCGGGAGTATGACCGCTAATTTTGCTGGTGATCCCAATTTCGTAGAAATGTGGAGGGTGGTTTTTAGCGGGTGCACCAATCAGGCGGTCATCGGGGGAGGAGGAATTACCAGCCCAAGCGATCAGGCTTGTTATATGGACACCAATCTAACTTCACTGAGTCCGGTAAATATTTTGGGAACAAGTGATTGTTGTCATGATATATGTTGCATTGCTGTGGACAATTATGGGTACTGCTATCCATGGTTCATGACCCCGCAGGTAGATCAGTCGTATAACAACGAGATCAAGAAAGTGCCTGCAACCACGTTGCTGCCCGTATCTTATACACTCAATCCATCATCCAGGATGATTGAAATATGGACCGTGGTGCCAATACATGGAGGAAATGGAATGAATTCAATGGCCATTTTCGGTCATAACCTTTATACCTACGATACCTACAAATTAAAAAGATGGAATACCAATTCGGGTGCATTGGTCAACACCAGGGTGATTCGCACCTCCGCCGACACAACCATGACTGATTGGATGGGTATTGCTACCGACCATTGTGGGGATATTTACCTGGCCAGTGGAGATACCATTAAGCAATATGATTCGACCTTTACATTCAAATATAATTATGCCTGTCCGGATACTATTTATGATATACAATTCAGCAACAATTTAATTTATGCAAGCGGTGATGGTTTCCTTACGGTAATGAATCCAATGCCAGTGAGCTGTTCTTCAACATTAGACATTACGGTGAATGTGAATCAATCTACCTGCGATTCAAATGCAAGTGCCAGTATTACCATTAATAATGGAGGCCAACCACCTTATAATATTTTATGGAATACAAATCCTCCAACTACAGGACCCAATATTTATGATTTGCAGCCGGATACTTTTATCGTAACGGTAACCGACAATTCCTGTATAACAAGGGTATTTTCCGACACTATTATAATCACTGCCTCTCAGGTAGGATCGGGTGCAGTGCTCACCACTATAGAAGAATCCAATGTGTTTACTCCCAATGCTGACAATACCAACGATGTCTTTTATGGGTTTAGGCTTACTACACCCACCATTGCCCAAGACATTCAAGATGCATCTCAAGATTTTAGACTCACGATATACGATCGATGGGGAGTAGTCGTAAGCGAAACGGATGACCCAACTATAGGTTGGAATGGTAAGATCAAGGATGCCGAAGCATCGGAAGGAGTATATTTCTGGATCATAGATCTTGTCCCAACGTGTGATCCAACCAAAACATATACTTACCACGACAATGTTACCCTCTTTAGATAAGCAGGTGATTTAGTAAAATTCTTCTATTTTTGTTGATTCAAAATCGAATCAACCATGAAAAACATTACTGTAATAGGCTCAGGGACCATGGGAAACGGGATTGCCCATGTTTTCGCGATGACGGGCCACCAGGTTTCTTTAGTAGATATTTCAAAGGAAGCCTTGGATAAAGGAATGGCGACCATCGCTAAGAACCTCGATCGCATGGTAGCCAAGGGCAGCATCACTGAAAATGACAAATCAACTACTTTAGCTAATATAAAAACGTATACAACCATTCAAGAAGGAGCGGCGAATGCAGAATTGGTAGTTGAAGCAGCCACGGAAAATATCGACCTGAAATTAAAAATATTCAAAGATATGGATGGGGCTGCTCCTGCAAATGCCATTCTGGCTTCTAATACTTCTTCCATTTCTATTACCAAAATAGCTGCGGTTACTAAAAGACCTTCACAGGTAATTGGTATGCATTTTATGAATCCTGTTCCTGTGATGAAACTGGTTGAGATCATCAATGGTTACTCCACTTCCAAAGAAGTATCCAATATCATTCACAATAAATCAAAAGAGTTAGGTAAAATACCTGTAGTGGTAAATGATTATCCAGGATTTGTAGCTAACCGGATCTTAATGCCTATGATCAACGAGGCCATCATCACTTTGTTTGAAGGTGTGGCAGGAGTAGAAGAAATAGATACTGTGATGAAATTGGGAATGGCGCATCCCATGGGACCATTACAGTTGGCAGATTTTATAGGATTGGATGTTTGCCTGAGCATATTAAATGTACTGTACGAGGGCTTAGGTAATCAGAAGTATGCTCCTTGTCCTTTATTGGTGAACATGGTGACCGCCGGTAAATTGGGAGCTAAATCGGGCGAAGGGTTTTATGTATACACCGCTGGCAGCAAAGACCTGGTAGTTTCCTCCTCTTTTTCAAAATAAGCATGAGAATAGCTATCATCGATTGCGGCACCAATACTTTTAATTTATTGATAGCTGAAATAAAAGGAGATTCTATTGATTTTATTTTGGAGGACAAGATCCCGGTAAAGATCGGTAAGGGTGGGATTGAAGATAGAACTATTGTTCCGGAGGCATATGGTCGTGCATTGGAAGCGATGAAATCTTATGCGGTCACCATTCAGAAATATGAGGTCGATCAAATCATCGCTACATCCACTTCAGCTTTCAGAAGTACTGATAACGGGCCTGTGCTCAAAGAAGATATTTTAAAAGAAACCGGTATTGATGTACAGATCATATCCGGAGAGTTGGAAGCTGAATATATTTATAAAGGTGTAACCTGGGCGTTGGATCCGGAAAAGGACCGAATATATTTGATCATGGATATTGGTGGAGGAAGTACAGAATTTATTCTGTTTCGCAACCAGGAGATCCTTTTCAAGCAAAGTTATTTATTGGGTGCCAGCAGGCTGCTCGAAAAATTTAAACCCAGTGATCCACTATCATCGGTTGACATCATTCATTACTACGAATATTTCGATGAGGTATTGGGTGACAACCTCATAGAAATTTGCAAAAAATATCCTCCTGACTTTTTAGTTGGTAGCTCTGGCTTTTTTGATACACTCCGACAAATTTGTTATTATAAATTCCACAGCCACGAGCCCTCTTTGGTAGACCAGCTCAATTGCGATATCGCCTTAACAGAATTCAATTCCTGTTATCATCTCATGCTGCCATTAAACGCAGAGGAAAGGAAGAATATCCAGGGGATGACCCCTTTCAGAGCGGAAATGATGGGTGTTTCGGTGCTGTTCGTTGATCATATCATTCGCAGGACAAAACCAAAAAAGATCATCAATACCAAGTATGCATTAAAAGAAGGCGTACTTCGTAATGCATTAAAAAAATAAAAAAGCCCACTCAGTTCTGAATGGGCTTTCCTAATTATTAAGATCAATATTTATTTTACCAATATTTTTCTACTTAAATTTTTATCTCCAATTTGAAGATGAACCAGGTAATAGGCATCCCTTAAGGATTCGGTATTTAAAATAATGGTATTGTTTCCACCGGCTGCCATTCCTGTTGTGGCGCTTATTTTTTGTCCGTGAATATCATATAAGCTCAATACATAATCCATATCAGATGGGGCATAAAATACTACCGTAATTTCTCCATTGCCGTTTTGATAAGTGTTTACCAATTCAGCCTGGGACTCGGTTCCGTTACAGGTAAGTGTAATAGGAGGATAAATAACCGGCGTTCCGTTAAGGTCCACCTGGTTAAGTCTATAGTAGAATGTTCCATCATATACATGATCTTCGAAATGATACGTCAATGGTACATTGCTATAGTTGTTTTGAGAAGGTATGGTAGCCACAATATCCCAGGTAACCATGTCTTTAGTTCTTTCCAGCACAAAATAATCATTGCCATTTTCTGAAGCTGTTGTCCAGCTAACCATGATTGAATTGGTTCCGCAATTGGCGTTAAAGCTCGCTAACTGAACGGGTAACGGATTCACGATGTTGTCACCAGCAATCGTAAAGAAAGAAGAGTTGGCGGCAGATGGAAATCCATCCTGGCCATCCCTGGTCACCCAATCCAGCACTCCGTCAAAAGTTCCATGTGTACCTTCCTGCATCCAGGAAGTATTATTTTCGGATTTAATGATCCGCAAGCATTGTTCAGCGGTGGGTGCTCCAAAATTGTTATAATTCAATTTGATGGTATAAGCAGTTGCAACATCAATTCCACCACCTGCGATAATATCCCAATATCCTTCATTGGCACAGTTATTAATATTCACAGCACCGGGGCATGAAACCATATCAGTAGCATCTACCATCGGCATACCTGTATAAAACGGATTCACAGGAACAAATCGGGTCCTTAAACTTCCACCGGCAAGTGCATTTACGTAATACACCCTGCAATAATTATAGCTAACACCACTCATTCCTACCGGAACATCCCATGGAGCGGTATTGGTGCCTGGGCCAGCAGGATACCAACGTCTGAAATATCCATTGTAAAATAAATTTCCAGTGAGTGAAGGCGTTCTGGTCAAAGTACCTAGATTGGCCACCGAAGTTCCCAATTCCCAGGTACTACCCAGAAGATTGTTCATATCCACATTCCCTGAAACCATTTCCAAAATATTTGAGGTGGTAATGGTCATATTATTTGTCATGATATCAATTTCGCCGGCTGGCTTATTGAACTCCACATTATAAAAAGTGGTATTAAACGGTCCGGAGGAGGTGATCTCGGTAGTTACGTTTCCGACAAACCTGAACTCACTGTTGCCAGCAGTCAGCATACCATTGCCAGCATTATTCTGAAAGTCCATATCACTAAGAACCACTGAAGGAGCGTTCGTGCATACAATGCGGGCAAGTGGTCCATCCACTCTCATGGTTCCCTGGGCATTCATAAAAACACTCATGCTACCAAACAGAGAGGTCATCAAAAAACTTAGGTAAATTTTTCTCATAGTAAAAAAATAAAAGTATGATTCGTCTAAAAATCGATACTAATTTATCATTTAAATATTGTTTTTCAAAGCTTAAAGCCAACTTCTTGCTTATTTTTACCGAATGGATATTAAATCAGGTACATAGATTTCGCATGAGCTGGGTAAAGATTGTTTTGTATTCAAATAGAGGCAGTTATGAAGAATCTACTTCTGTTGGATCAGCTTTTAACCAATTGGTCTTTGAAGGAAAAATTGAAGAATGCTTTACCTGCCAGTCTTCAATAAAATTGTCTGATATTCAATCGTTTGTGGATAAAAACAGGGGCAGAACATTATTGGGGTTTATTGGCTACGGACTTACCCATGACTTATTCACAAAAGGTCTGTTAACCGATGGAGTTTTGGAAGGGATGCCGGCCGCTTTTTTAGTAGCTGTTACCCAAGTTAAAACCTCCGACCAGCCCATTCCGTTCCAAAAACCTGAAACTGGAAAACCCGAAACATCTATTCAATTGGTACAAAAAACCACCAAAGAAAAATATATAGAAGTGGTTCGTCAACTCAAACATCATATTCAAATCGGAGATATTTATGAAGTAAATTATTGTATGGCATTTGAGGCTGAAAATATCGAAATGGATCCAACTGAAATCTGGGAGAAACTACAGGCCATTTCTCCCATGCCGTTTGCTGCATTGATAGATCATCCTGAATTCTCCATCATTTCAGCCAGTCCGGAAAGATTTATAAAAAAGGAAGAAGATAGGCTCTATATCCAACCCATGAAAGGTACCATTCCGAAAGGAAAAACGGAGGAAGAAAATTCCAGGTTAAAAACCGCTCTTAAAAATGATCCGAAGGAGCGATCGGAAAATGTGATGATCGTTGATCTCACCCGAAATGATCTTTCAAAAATTGCATCTAAAAAATCGGTGCAAGTGGATGAATTGTTTGGGGTATATTCATTTCATACCATTAACCAGATGATCTCAACCATCAGCTGTATAGTTGATAAAGAAGTTTCATTCACCGAAATATTGGAAGCAACCTTCCCCATGGGAAGCATGACAGGGGCACCTAAGACCAAAGCCATTGAGCTCATTCATAAATATGAATCTTTCAACCGGGGCCCTTTTTCGGGAATGCTGGGCTATATAAACCCTCAAGGAGATTTTGATTTTAGTGTACTGATCAGGACCATTTTTTACGATAAGAAAAAAAAGAAAATATTCCTGGCCGTTGGGAGTGCTATTACTTCCGGATCAGATGTTGAAAAAGAATATGAAGAATGTTTAATTAAATTACAACCTTTGTTAATGGCATTAAATGCCCGTATAAAACAGTGAAAAAGACAGAAGAAAATTGTATTGACTTTTTCAGGAGTCTGGTTCCGGATTATTCCGGGGAAAAAATTCTTGTGGCAGTGAGTGGAGGGATTGATTCAATGGTATGTGCCCATATTTTTAAAAAGTTTAAGTACCCCATCACCATTGCACATTGCAATTTTCAATTGAGAAAAGAGGAATCGGATAAAGACGCTTTATTCGTAAAAAAATGGGCTGAAAAAAACAAGCTCCCGTACCTCGAAAAAAAATTCAATGTAAAAAAATCCAAAGGCCAGTCCACCCAAATGGTGGCCAGGGACCTGAGATATGATTGGTTCAAAGACGAAGCTCAAAAAAACGGATTTGCGTATATAGTAACGGCTCACCATCAGGACGATTCTATAGAAACTTCTTTGATGAATATGATCAGGGGAACCGGAATTTCGGGAATGACCGGAATACCTTCCAGGAATGGTCATATCATCCGCCCGATGGTCCATATTCCAAAATCTGAGATCGAGGCATATGCCAGAAAGGAAAAAATCAAGTGGCGAACTGATCAAACCAATCTCACCACTCAATATAATCGAAATAAGATCCGCCATCAACTCATTCCTTTGCTAAAGAAATTCAATCCGAACTTTTTAGAGGTATATGCAAATAATATGTATATATGGCAAAATGTTGCTAGGATCTATCAGCAATCGATGGCCCGTTTAAAAACAGAACTGGTACATTACGATGAAGGCATAGGTGGTTTTAAAATTTCGTTGTTAGAACTATTTGGCAGAGGTCTCAATGATGAAATATTGTTTGAGTTAATTGCCCAATTTGGTTTTAATTCAGATCAGGCGAATCAGATCGGTCATGCCATTCATGAGCAACCGGGTAAAAAATTCTTTTCCAAGGACCATGTACTTCTCATTGACCGGCTTTTTATTTTGATCAAACCGTTGGAAAACCAAACTGAAAAGGAAGACCTATATTTGGTGGATAACAATCTTCCCTTCGAAAACCAGGGATGGGAGATCGACGTGTTACCACCTTTTCAAATAAAGAACCTGCAGCCCAATCAAGATGAAATATGGTTGAGTTACCAGTCAATTACATGGCCTATTAAGATCAGAAAGTGGAAACCAGGAGATAAGTTTACTCCCATGGGTATGAAGGGGCAGAAAAAAATAAGCGATTTTCTTACAGATCTAAAAGTAGACCGGTTAAAAAAAGAAGATACCTGGATAGTAGAGACCTCCAAGGGAAAGATAGCCGGTGTAATTGGCTATAGGCCAGATGAAAACTTTAAAATATCAAAAACAACCAAACATTACCTGCACATCAAGCGTAAAAGCATATATTTTTAAATTTGTACACTATAAACTAAGAACAAAACACATGAAAAGCCGACTTTTGCCACTTACATTAATTACCATTGTATCTCTTTCATTAGGATCCTGTGGCTATAATAAATTGGTTACCTACGATGAGGCCTGCACTGCCCAGTGGGCCCAGGTTGAAAATGCTTACCAGCGCAGGGCTGACCTCATACCAAATATAGTAGCCACCGTAAAAGGAGAAGCTGATTTTGTTAAATCTACCTTGGTGGAAGTAACTGAGGCCAGAGCTTCAGCCACCCAGGTAAAAATCGATCCTTCCAACATGACCGATGAGGACATTAAAAGATTTGAAGACGCCCAATATAGCTTTGGTGCGACCATTAGTAAGCTTTTATCGGTGGTAGAGAACTATCCCGATCTGGCCCAGGTAGACGGAGCCTTTAGAGACCTCAGGGTAGAACTGGAAGGCAGTGAAAACCGCATTTCCATAGAAAGAAAGAAGTTTATCGAGGCGGTACAACTATATAACACCAAACGCCGAACCTTCCCTACCAATATTACGGCCAGTCTTTTTGGATTCGACAGGAGGCCCACCTTTACCTCAAAACCGGGTGCCGAAAATGCACCGGAGGTAAATTTTGAGGAAAAGCCTAAAAATGATAGCCTAAAATAAGGTGGAGTCATCGGGGCCCATGGTTGCCGGCCGGCCACACAACCGCCAATTCCAGCAGCCTTTACGGGAGTTGAAGGGGTGAAAGTTCGAAGCCCTTCACTTTTCTGGCCGGAAGTGGCTGAAACCATTGCCTATTGCCCCTCCCGATGGTTATCAGGGTTCGGGCCCTTTTATCCACATAATTTTGTTGAATAGTTTGCTCTAATTAAAAATAGTTATTATCTTCGCAGCCCGTTTTTGGGGTAACAAACTATTAATTAACAAGAGATATATTGTGGATACTTTAAGCTACAAAACCATTTCAGGGAATAAGCAAACTGCCGACAAGAAGTGGGTTCTGGTGGATGCAGAGAACGAGGTTTTAGGTCGTTTAGCTGCCAGAGTTGCAATGATTTTAAGAGGGAAACACAAGCCTAACTTTACTCCCCATGCTGATTGTGGTGACAACGTAATTGTTATCAATGCTTCTAAAGTTCGCCTCACTGGGAATAAAATGAATACCAAAACCTATAGGACCCACTCAGGGTACCCAGGTGGACAAAAAGAAACGGCTATTAAACTGGCTTTGATAAAAAAACCATATTTCGCAGTTGAAGAAGCTGTTAGAGGCATGTTACCTAAAAATAAATTGGGCAGAGAACTGTTCAGGAACCTTAAAGTATATGGGGAGGCTGAGCATGATCAACAAGCTCAAAACCCAGTAAAAATTAACTTAAACGATATTAAGTAATCGGTATGGAAATCATCAATACCTCCGGTAGAAGAAAAACATCAGTTGCCCGTGTTTATTTCATGAAAGGAAAAGGCAATATTACCATCAACGGTAGAGACTATAAAACTTATTTTCCAAGTCCAATCCTACAATACAAAGTTACACAAGCCTTCACCATTTCTAAAGTGGATGTAAAAGGTTTTGATGTAAAAGTAAATGTAGATGGAGGAGGGATCAACGGTCAGGCGGAAGCCATTCGTTTAGGAATTGCGAAAGCATTCGTAGAAATGAATCCGGATACTAAAAAAGAATTAAGGGCACATGGTTTAATGACCCGTGATCCAAGAATGGTTGAGCGTAAAAAATTCGGCCGTAAAAAAGCAAGAAAGAGATTTCAATTTAGCAAACGTTAATTTTATTATATCTAATTTTCTAAGGAGATTATGTCAAGAACAACAATTCAACAATTACTGGGTGCAGGGGTACACTTTGGACATTTGAAGAGAAAATGGGATCCACAAATGGCTCCGTATATTTTCATGGAAAAAAATGGCATCCATATTATTGACCTTAACAAAACCCTGGTTAAATTAGAAGAATCATGCGCTGCCTTGAAGCAAATTGCAAAATCAGGCAAAAAAGTATTGTTCGTTGGCACCAAGAAACAAGCTAAAGAAATAGTAGCTGCCAAAGCTACTAATATGAATATGCCTTTTGTTACTGAAAGATGGCCTGGTGGTATGCTTACCAACTTCGTAACCATCCGTAAGTCGGTAAAGAAAATGACCTCTCTTGAAAACATGCTGAAAGATGGCACTGCCAACACCATGTCGAAAAAAGAAAGATTAGTTTTAGGCCGTACAAAAGCAAAGCTTGAAAAAGATTTCGGAAGCATTGCCGACCTTAATAGACTTCCGGCCGCTATTTTTATTATCGACATCAAACGTGAGCATATTGCAGTTGCAGAAGCTAAAAGATTAAATATCCCTACTTTCGGTATTGTTGATACCAATTCCAACCCGAATGAAGTGGATTTTGCAATCCCGGCAAATGATGATGCTGCCGATTCAGTATCCTTAATTTTAGAGATCGTTGGAGAAGCCATAAATGAAGGTCTGAGAGAAAGAAAATCAGAGAAAGCTGACGAAAAAGAGTCTTCAGAAAAAGCAAGTGAAGAAAAGAAAACTCCGGCTACTGAAGAAGTGGCAGAGGTCAAGGCTGAAGCAACCGAAGAATAATATATTATATCATATTATTGAATCAGCCGTGAAAGTTTCATTGGCTGATTTTTTTTAAGTACAACATAAAAATTAAATAAAGTGGATACAGTTAAAATTACAGCACAAGATGTGAATAAGCTACGCCAGATTACTGGTGTAGGAATGATGGATTGCAAAAAAGCGTTGGAAGAGTCGAATGGAGACTTTGAAGCTGCCATTGAGATCCTTCGTAAAAAAGGACAAAAAGTCGCCGCCAATAGAAGTGATAGAAGTGCTAATGAAGGTTATGTTTTGGGACTGATCACTTCTGATAAAACCAAAGGGGTATTAGTTGCTTTGAATTGTGAGACCGACTTTGTAGCTCAAAATGCTGATTTCGGAGGCTTCGCTACCAAAGTAACCAATGTTGCATTAGATAAAATGCCAGCTACCAAAGAAGATCTGTTAAACGAACAAATCGATGGAAGATCTATCAACGATCATATTACCGACATGATCGGTAAGATCGGTGAGAAAATTGAGATCGGTTGTTACGAAAAAGTTTCAGGGGAATTTGTGTATGCCTATAACCACCCAGGTAACAGGATTGTGGCCATTGTGGGTTTAAATAAGAAAATCGACCAGGCAGAAACTGCTGCAAAAAATGTAGCTATGCAAGCTGCATCGATGAATCCGGTGGCTTTGGATAAAAACGATGTGCCAACAGATTTGATAGAAAAAGAATTGGAAATTGCCAAAGACCTGTTGAGACAAGAAGGAAAACCTGAAGATAAAATTGAAATGATCGCCAAAGGCAAACTGGAAAAATACTTTAAAGAGAATACTTTGTTGAACCAGGAATACATTATGGATAGCAAACTTACGGTTAGCCAGTATTTAAAAAGTCTTGACAAAGACCTCACTGTTTCGGCCTTTAAACGTTATGGTTTAGGTCAGTAAAAGTTTTTAGAGCCCCGATTTATATCGGGGCTTTTTTTTGTTCTTTATGCATTCACATAACCTTCGAATTTCTGCCTTGGGCTTCAACTTCAAAAGGCTCATTTGCGAAAGCAAACTACGCTTTTTCAGTTTTTGCCCGCCTTGAAATTCTTCGCTTATGTAAATGCATGCATTTAAACCCAGAAGGCCCACCAGGATTGTGAATGAGGTAGAGAGGGTGGAGCCCGGCTAATATCTTGATTAAATTATTTTACATTTGGAATATAAATTTCTACTACTATGAAATACAACAGAGTACTCCTGAAACTAAGCGGTGAATCATTGATGGGTGATAGACAATATGGAATCGACCCTAAAATGCTTAAACATTATGCTGCTGAAATAAAAAAGGTAGTGGATAAAAATGTACAAACGGCTGTTGTGATTGGTGGAGGAAATATTTTCAGGGGGATAAGCGCCGGGGATGGAGGAATTGATAGAGTGCAAGGAGATTATATGGGGATGCTGGCAACCGTTATGAATGGAATGGCACTTCAGTCGGCATTGGAAAAAATGGAGGTACAAACCAGGTTGGTGAGTGCCATAGAAATGAAAGAGATCGGAGAGCCTTATATCAGAAGAAGGGCCATCAGACATCTGGAAAAAGGAAGGGTAGTGATTTTTGGGGCAGGTACCGGAAACCCATATTTTACTACAGATACCGCAGCCTCGTTACGTGCTATTGAAATAGAAGCGGATGTAGTATTAAAAGGAACCCGGGTCGACGGAATCTATTCGGCAGATCCGGAAAAGGATAAGAATGCAAAAAAATATGAGACCCTTACTTTCGACGAGGTGTACTCAAAAGGATTAAACGTAATGGACATGACCGCCTTTACCCTTTGCAATGAAAATAAACTACCTATTATTGTTTTTGATATTAATACCCCGGGAAATTTATTGAGGTTGATGGAAGGAGAAAAGATAGGTACCCTGGTTGAGTTTTAATTAACCTTTATCCATCAAACGATAATTGTTGGGGGTGGCCATCACATTTCTCATTACCTCAGGATTCTGAACAAGCCAATTGATATAATGATATAAAATCCAGATGTTTTTATTTAAGAAACGTTCGGTGGTAGTGGCTTTTTTATTAGTGGTACATTTTATCTTCAGCAAACCTTCAAAAGGTTTTAAATTGAGCTCATTCCAAGGAGCCAACGCTTCATATGCCGAACCAAACAAAGGCTTCCTTCTGATAACAATTCCTTTTGAAATCAATTTAATATTGGAAGCCAACTCAAAGGTCTTGCCCTCCAACAAATCCTTGTGCAATTGTTTGAGAATATGGTCGCCAAAATAAGTCCATAGTTGGTCTGTAACGGAAGCATATTTTTCATTGGCAGCACCTCCTCCCAAGGCCCCCATAAACATGAGATTGGTAGGGGTTTTATCGTCCTTCTGCCAGATAGCTATTTGGAAAGTTTTGCTTGTGTTGATTCCATTGGTACTATGTTGGGTGCTCATATACCCAAAACCAGTAATATCTTTTATTGGGATCTCTTTCTTCCCGAATTTGAGAATGTTTTCGTCGATATAAAAAGTAGTTTTCGCGAATCCAATCGATTTTACTTCAATTTCAAAAGCCATAGGTAAAAATTTTAATAAAGTTAATAAATTTTGATAATTAGGGGGAAAGTAAGAACATTCTATTCGATTGATAAATAACTTATTATAAAAACGTGGAGAGCCTGAGGTTACCAGGTAATTGAACAAATCTTTAAGGTTGTGTAAAGTGCTTTTTTTTCAATCGAAAGCCTTCTATATTTGAACTCTCATGTGATCACCCTATAGTGCTTTCCAAGCATCAAACCGCATGAGTAGTAAAATTGGATAGCATGAAAAAAAATCTCCATATTATTTTCTTTTTTTCAATCAGCATTTCATGCTTTTCACAAGGTCTTGTATTAAATGAAATGTCAAATGGAACATCAGGCAATAGGGAGTTTCTTGAATTCATTGTAGATGGGACCCCTTGCAATACAGTTGATCTAAGAGGATGGATTGTTGACGATAACAACGGAGATTTTTCTTGTGGTCCATGCACCGCCGCTGGCATTGCACAAGGCCATTATCGATTTGCAAACCTGGCGGTTTGGTCAGCAGTTCCTGTAGGCTCTATTATATTAATATATAATGAAGCAGATATGGATGCTTTTATACCCGCTGCTGATCCAAGTGACCTGGCACCTGCAGACGGAATTTATATTGTGCCAGCCAATAATGCCAACCTCGAATTTAGCACAACACCATGTGCCAATCCGAATATTCCAGTGGGAGGAACAGCTTGTCCGGGACCGTGTACAGGAAATGCCGGTTTTGCCGGAGTTTGTTATACTACGGGTAGCGGATTTGCAACCAGGCTTGGCTTGAGAAATACAGGCGATGCGGGTCAGTCAAGAACACCCGCCGGTGCCTATTTCCATGGATTTGCGTTTGGTACTCCTGCCAACAATATGAATGGAGGACCAGATGCGCTGATCAATCCTATTGACGGATCTGGACTAAGTTTCTTTTTTGCAAATACAGTCAATAATAATTATCGTTCGGTGGGTAATTGGAGTTCCATTGCAGCCGCATCTGGAACTCCAGGAACATCTAACAATGCTAATAATCTATCGTGGATCAATGGCCTGAGTTGTCCCCTTCCTGTTTCTCTCCATCACTTTTCAATTGTTTGTGATAAAAATACAAGATCGCTTGAATGGTCCACCTCTTCAGAAATCAACAATAACTATTTTACCATCGAACGAAGCGAAGATGGATATTCTTTTGAAGAAATTGGAAGGGTTGATGGATCAGGGAATTCAAATGCATTGGTTTCGTACGAATTTGTTGATCAAAAAGCACACTATCGAGACTATTATTATAGATTGAAGCAAACGGATTTTGATGGAACTACCAAAACCTATAATCCAGCTTTTTCTTCCTGTGAGCCGACAGATCAAACACAGACCTATGCAAGTATGATGGGCGGGGATAACCATTCCCTGATGCTCCATGTTTATTCAATTCAAAGTGAGCAAGCCATCATAGGCTTAACAGATCTATCCGGACGAGTCCTATATAATCAATCAGTTGAGCTGTTCAAAGGTCATCAGGAGATCTACATTCCAACTGATGGAATATCCAACGGTATTTACCTGATCCGGTTAACAGGGTCTAGTTTTGACATCAGCTTAAAATATAAGATGATCAAATAGTTATAATTACCATTTGTAGAGCAAATGATTCATCTGACTAACAAAATTCGGCAAAGTTTAATGTTAATTTAAGTGGGTTCCTGTAGGTTTTAAAAAAAACTACCTAACTTTAACCAACCAAATCCACTTACCTATGACACCAGAAATAGAACTCATAGCTAAAGAAGACATTTCTAAATATCATTTTGTACATTCAGAAGTATTATCAACTGCTGAAGAACGAAGACTTCGTTACGCCAATCTCAGTAAAGCCATGATCCTGGGCAATGCCCATAAAGGAAAAGTAAAAATCGTTTTTGAAACCGAAGAAGGGATCAAGGCGGTTGAAACCACCATCTGGTCGACGGATGAAAATGAGGTTTTGCTAAAAGGAGGCATCAATATTCCTATGCAAAGTATCAGAGAAGTCTTTATATAGGATTTTCTCCTTTTACGATTTCCAACTCTGCTTTCAGCCCACTGCTAATAAAAGTGATCCATTCACCCTTATAATTAGTGCTGATCAAATATGCCTGGATCTCAGGATGAGCATTTAAAAAAATCTTGGTTTTCTCCGGCCCCATCACCATAAAAGCCGAAGAGTAAGCATCCGCCTCGGCACAGGTAGAAGCAAAAACCGAAACGGAGATCAGTGTATGATGCACTGGATATCCAGTAATAGGATCAATCGTATAAGGCAAGCGCATTTCTCCCTTGCTAAAATATTTACGGTAGGTTCCTGAGGTAGCAAATGCGTTGTCATCAAGGGTGGTAATGGCCAATAATTTTCTTGATTTCAAATTGTCGGTAGGCTGGTCGATCCCAAGCATCCATTTCTTCCCATCGACGTTCATTCCTTTTGCCCTTATTTTTCCGGCCACTTCAATTCTATAATTCGATATATTATAACTATTAAAAAGTTCAGCCACCTTATCCACCATATATCCATCATATATTTGATCGAAATTCAATATCACTTCAGGTCCGGGTAGAAAAGAGATTCCTTTATGATAAAATTTTCCATACCCAACAAATTTTAGCAGCGAATCGATACTTGAAGAGTCCACCTTTTCAGGATAGTAGAATTTTTTAGGATCCTCTTTCCAAAAATCAACAAGGGGGTAAATGGTTGGATCAAATGCACCTCCGGTAGATTCATATACTTTTCTGGAAAGATCCACCAGGTTGATAAAATGCTGATTAACGGTTCCTGTAGAATCTTTTGCATTAAATCTGCTTAAAAAAGAAGAGGAGTCTTTCAGCCATACCGCTTTTTCAATTGCCTTAAATAACTTACCAATCTCAGCGTTCAGATCACCAGCGGTCTGATCGTATTCGATCATAAACGGGTTGCCTAAAGCAAAGCCTTTATACTCGATAAAAGTTTTCTTTTCCTGCTTGCTTGCACAAGAGCTCAGCAAAAATGCTGAAACAATGATCAAGAAAATCTTCCTCATATCTTTTTTCTATAATAAGGATCGTTGTTCTCAATATAACTATACATCAAGCTAAATACTTTTTCTTTCAGAGAGGGAACATCCTGTTGGGTCAATCCCAAGGTGGGTATGGGCTCTAAAAATTCGGCGGTAATCGTACCCGGTCTCATTAAAAAACTGCCCATCGGGGCAATTTTCCGGAGATTTAAAAATATCAGCGGCATAATAGGTTTTTGAAGTTCAATGGCCATTTTAAAAGCTCCATCATAAAAATCTTTTAAGGGATTCTTCGTCCGGTTCCTGGTCCCTTCGGGATACATAAAAATAAAAATGCCCTGGTTCAAATGTTTTTTCATTTCTTCAATACTTCTCTTTCTGCTCTCCGCATCCTTTCTGTTCACAAATATACTTACTGCCTTAAACATATATCCCAGCATGGGGATTTTTTTCAGTTCTTCCTTAGCAAGAGGTGCTACCTTGGTCTTTAGCACATGTGGAACGGTCATCATATCGATAGTAGACCCATGATTGCTTACGATAATACAGGCATCCGTGTTATCTCTAATGGATTTCCCTTTCAGCTTGATTCTAATTCCTACCGCAAAACACCATAACCAGGCAAAAACTTTATACCCTGCAACGATCTGTGATAAGCCTTTTTTTCCGCGAAATACCGAGACCAGAAAAGCCCATAAAAAAGCCCAAAAGCCTATTAAGATCCAGACGGTCCAGGCATAAATGGTATAGATCGCTTTTAAAATAACCATGAACAAATATACGATAAGGTTCATATGTTGGGCACCCTTCAATAAGCTCGGAACAGGCTCCTTCGCCCTGTGATCCTGAGCTTATTGAAGGGCTGGCTACTGGCTATATCTTTTCATCGGAGGCTTGAACGTTTGGGGTTTGACAACCGTTTCAACAGCTACAAACCTTCCAACAGCCCCTATACCTGCCTACCAGCAAGGCAGGCTATCGGGGTGTCAAACATCCTCCAAAAAGATGCCCTTTTCGGTCCTAGCATAGGAACGAGATCATTGAAAATAAGAGAATAAAAAATGTAATTTTGGAGTATATGCAAAAAGGTCTACTACTTTTTTTTATGATGGGCATGACAGGGATTTCGGCTCAGAATTTTGAAACGGCCTTTGAGTATCCATATCCCAAAAGAATGGTTTTTCTCGACTCTATCTATTCATCCGAATTAAAACCATACAGAAGAGACTCCATAAAATTTCACAACTCCGTACAAGAGCTCAAAAATATTGCGATCGAAAAAAAGGACAACAAGGCTGTGTTATATGCTGACTATTTGCTCTTTTTTTATAGCCTTTATAATGCCTCGGTGAATGAGCAAGAAGCCTTGGACAAATTAAAAGAGTTGGAGGCAAGAGCCAAAAAATTGAAACATTATTTCGTACAGATCCAGTTGTACACCAATATGGGTTATTATTATTACCACTACTCTGCCTACACCAATTATATTTTATACTTCGATTACCTGTACAAGGCCTACCTTTTGTATAAAGACCTGGATCTAAAGGAATATCCATCAAAAACCTATGATCTTTATTCATTGGGGTTAGCTCATTATAAATTTGGAGATTATAAGGATGCCAAAAAATATGCACTGGAAGCCAATACCCTTGCACCCACAGGACATATTAAAATTTTCAATGATAATTTGCTCGGGGTTACTTATCTGAAACTTCATCAATTTGATTCTGCCAGATTTTATTTGCAGAGAACGTTCCTGCAGGCTACTGAGTCCAACAAAGCGGGTGAGTTAAAGGGTTGGACCGGCATAGCCCTGGGAAATATTGGACATACATGGCGGGAAGAAAAACAATACGATCGGGCCATTATTTATTATGAAGAAGCTGTAGAAATTTGTATGAAATATAAGTTATGGGACAATGCTTCGGGGTTTGCTTCCCATTTAATATCCATTTATGTGATCAAGGGCCAATTAAAAAAGGCAGAAGAAATGATGCCCATCGCCAGGGAAGCTACCTATAAATACAATAATATGGAAGGCTACTATCTATATTATGATGCACTGGCCAATTATTACAAAGCCAATAAAAGTGGAATGGAAGCGATCTTATATCGCGACTCTGCTATATATTGGAATGATAGTTTGCATAAAACATTCGATAGAAACCTAAAGGTACAGATCCAACTGGCCAATTACCAGGAACTGGCGGCTGATAAAGAAGCCTTGTTCCTCCTTGAAAAATCAAGACAGCGAATTATTCGAAACAGCATCATCTTATTTGTGGTGCTGGCCCTGATCATTGCATGGTTTATTTTTAGAAGTCAAAAGAAAACACTTAAAAATAGAACGATCTTATTGAAGGAAATCCATCATCGGGTAAAAAATAACCTGCAGATCATTTCGAGCATCCTGGATATTCAACAAAGGGGATTGAATAATCCAGACCTGAAAGAAGCATTTAAAGATGCTAAATCAAGGATCAACAGTATGGCTTTGGTGCATCAAAGCTTATACGAAAAGGACAATATGGAATCCACGGATGCTCAAAAATATTTCGAGCAACTGCTCAAAGTCATTACAGCATCTTATGCACCCAAAAATAAAAAGATCACATATGAGTTGTTAGCAAGTGACATAAGACTTAATATTGATACATTGATTCCTATTGCATTGATTTTTAACGAACTATTGACTAATTCGTACAAGTATGCATTTCAAGAAAAGGAGAGCGGACATATCCATTTTGAATTGACAAAAAAGGATGATATGTTCAGCATGATATTCAAAGATGATGGAAAGGGCTTGCCGGCGGGATTTGATCTGAAAAATTCAACAGGTTTGGGTAGTTTGATGATACAGCAATTAACCCAGCAACTTTTTGGAAAATTTACCGTAAAATCATCTTTGGAAGGTACAGAGTTTTACTTTAACTTTAAGGGTTTATAACAAGCACGTGAAGCCAATTAGCATTTTAATTGTAGAGGATGAGTTGTTGATCGCAACTAACCTAAAACTCATCTTGAAAGATATTGGATATGAACCATTGGATCCGGTAGGAACCAAAGAAGAGGCCTTGAGGGTATTGCAAGAAACCACCCCGGATATTGCCATATTGGATATTAACCTTCAGGGTAAACATGATGGTATTGAAATAGGCAGTTATATTCAACAAAACCTGCATATCCCTTTTATTTTTCTCACCTCTAATGCCGATAAGGAAACCATCTATGCTGCCAAGCAGGTAAGACCTGCCGCTTATTTAATCAAACCCTTTTCTGAAGACGATATTTTTGCCGCGATAGAAGTAGCTGTGAGCAATTTCTCAGAAACCCCCAGCCCACCCGTTTCTAGTACAGAAGATGGAGTAGAAAAAATACCCATTTTCAGCAATGCACTTTTTATTAAGGTAAACAACCGTTATATAAAAACAAATATTAGCGACATTACCTATATACGGGTCGACGATAAGTATGTGGAGCTATTTACAAGCGACGATAAAAAATTCATTGTCAGGGTGAGTCTCGATTCCATCTTGCACCAGCTGGCCCCCTTTAACTTTATCCGAACCCATCGATCCTTTGCCATCAATCCTAAATATCTTCAGGAAATCAATGGAGATGAGATACTCGTGAACCAAACAAAGATCCCTATCGGCAGAGCATTTAGAGATGTGTTATTGAAGCAGATCAACACCCTTTAACATACCCACCACGACCTCAAGAATATTTCACGCCCAATTTAACCTCCTCTACGCCCTAAAAAAATCTATTGGCGACATTCTTTTTGCCGTTTTTATATAAGCCCTTATATTCGAATTACTAAACCAGGGATCAGTAATGTTCCCAGTTTCTCTGAAAAATTGAATGAGGTCCTTCCCTTTCGTTCTTGCAAATATGATCACCAATCCTTTAAATGCAAAAATTCAGGTGGCCTCTATACTATAACCTTTATGTAGGATGGGAATACATCTGCGCCGGCATCAAACAGTATAATTGTGGACAAATTTACTAGCCTGCAGATGTAGACCCTTTCCAACGGTCATACAAATAGATATTCAAAATAGTTTCTCCCATAAGTGTTAATGTAGGTTTGAATTCCAGTTAACGGAGTATTTATCGTGCTCCGTTTTCTTTACACCTATCCCCTTGTTTCGCTGTGAAGGCCAGCCATTACAAGATCTCCAAGCCCCATGGCAGCTATAATACCTATAAATCATTAGGCTCGTTTTTCAGATTTCCGCGTATATTTAACAGCTATTTGTATGCGCCGGCCTTTTTACATAAAACAACTATTCTCTACCCTAAGTCTCTGGTTATTATACCAGTTCGTATCAGCCTATAACATTGATAGCCTGATGACATCCCTCGGGCAAATTCCTTTTGATGACCAACATAAAAAAATAGAGGCTGAGCTGGTTAGGTTGCGTGACAGCAATCCTAAAGACGGCATAGAACTGGGCAATTACTGGATAAATGTACTCGAAGGCAAAAAAGAGACCCAGCGTGTGGCCGATGTTATTTTGATCGTTGCCAATTCCTATTACCGAACCGGGAACTATGCCCTATGTCTTCAATATGACCAAACCGCCAGAAATCTTTATAGGCAATTGGGAAATGAAAGAGGAGAGGCTATTGCCATTCGTGATATGGGGTTTACTTATCGAAAAATGGGGCAAAACCAGGACGCCTATAACTATATTGAATTAAGTATTAAAACTTTCGAAAAGATCGGTGATCATTTGGAACTCGCTGCCTCCTATAACCATATGGGAAATCTGATAGAGGATTGGAAAAATGACCTGGTGCTGGCAGAGGCCCTTTACCGAAAATCGATCATCCATGCCGAAAAAGAAAATAACAAGCAAAGTATTTCTTATAGTTATGAATTTATAGGAGTACTAAAAAGAAAACAAGGAGAGAATGACTCGGCTGTTATTTATTTGAACAAATCCCTTGAAATACGCAAAGAATTGGACTTGAAGTTTCCCATGGTTTTGTCGTATGCCCACCTGGCCGAAGTGATGGACAAAAAAGGCAACCTAATTGAAGCAAAAAATTACTATAACAAAGCTTTGGAAATAAGTTTGGCCATTAACTACCATGATTATACAAAATTCATTTATGGCAACCTGAGTAAAATACATCAAAAGAGAGGAAACCTGGATAGTGCTATTACCTATCTCGAATTGCAGAAGGAATTACAGGATTCATTATTTAATCTTCAAAAGACAAAAGAATTTGCCGAGATCAAAGCCAAATATGAGGATGAGCTAAAAGAGGAAAAGATCCGCACCCTGAACAATCAGATCGAGCTAGATGAGCAGAAAAACCGAAACAGAATTTACCTTTTTACGACCATTATTGCCATCTTGGGAGCTATTGTTTTGATTGGTATCATCATTGCGATTGTGATCTACAATAAAAACCAGCGAATGGCCAACAAAGAAAAAATAAACCAGGAAAGGTTACGCAATAAAATGATCATTGAAGCTGAAGAAAAGGAAAGGACCCGAATTGCCAAGGACCTGCATGATAGCCTGGGACAAATGTTGGCCGCATTAAAAATGAACCTGAATTCTTTGTCTTCGGCCAATGGCAATGGCCAGTTTGAAAAAACCACCAAAATACTGGATGATACCATTACAGAAATGAGGAGTATTTCACATGCCATGATGCCGGAGTCGTTGATCAAAAATGGTTTGGCAAAGGCGTTGATCGATATTTCTAACCATGTAGACACCCAGCATACTAAAGTAAATGTGCAGGTAGAGAATTGGAAAGGATGGAGCCGTACCGGGGAATATGTTCTATACAGGGTGGTTCAGGAACTGTTGAACAATACCCTCAAACATGCCCATGCACAAAAAGTAACCATCGAATTGAATCAATTTGATGATGAAATCAACCTGATCTATGAAGATGATGGAAAAGGTTTTAACTTAGACGAATCCAAATCCGATGGGATTGGATTAAAAAACATGATCAATCGAATCACCAGCATTAACGGACATATTGAATTTGATTCAAAATCAGGATCAGGTTTTACTGCCATTATTTCAATCCCTTTAAAACAAGAAAAACTATGATAAAAATTGCGCTGATCGATGACCATCCGATCATTACCGACGGACTTTCGAAAGTATTTAATGAGCATCCTGAATTTGATGTGGTGGGAGTATACAACTCCCCGGTAAAAGCATCGGAAGAACTTCCTACCAAGGAAGTGGATGTAATCTTATCTGATGTAAGCATGCCAGAGATGAGCGGATATGAACTGATCCAGAAATTAAAAAAGGGGAAAACAGGTCCTAAGGTCATCATGCTTTCTATGTTCCTGGAAAAATCCATTATCGCTTCCTGTTATCAAATGGGAGCCGATGGATATACCAGTAAATCGGAGTCAACGGATAAGATCCTGGCTACTATTCAGGATGTGCTGGATGGTAAAAAGGTCTTCCCATTTCCCTTAAAGGAATTAGAAGCCTCGAACAAAGACAATAAAGGAGGTATTTTATCAGGACGCGAAATAGAAATTTTGAAGTTAGTGGCGGATGGATTTAGCAGTAAGCAAGTGGCGGATAAACTTTTCTTAAGCGAACTGACCGTGAATACGCATCGCAGGAACATGCTTAAAAAAACCAACCAACCCAATGTGGCGGCCTTGGTGAGCTATGCGAAGCAAAACCAATGGTTGGTGTAAATATTTAAATCCAACATCGTAACTCTCCAGGTTACTCAATCATCACCTTCCTGATAAGGGCCACCCCTTTTTTGTTTTTTAACAGCAGAAAATAAAGTCCGTTGATTAAATGGTTTCTATTAATAATGAACTGATCGGTTGGAATATCTTCCTCCCTATAAACTATTCCTCCCATCATATTCAATAGTTCGATCGTAAACATGTCATTCATGGGGTTTTCAAATTGAACCATGAGTTGTTCATGAAAAGGATTGGGATATATGTTCAAGTTGAAATCTGCCTCTTGTTCAATACCGATTAACGGCCCGTTGAATATCAACATCCAGATAGATCCGGTATCGTTTCCATTAAATCCCCGAAGAAAAACCAAACTATCTCCTATTGAATTCCAGCTATGGTCAACGGTGGTTACCTTATAGCTTTCCGACTCATAATGTCCCGGAAGATTAAAGAAAGTAAGCCGTTGCTTGTTGGTACTATCCGGATTCATCATCCAGAAATCCATTCCTGGATTAACCGCTGTATTTCCATTCGTAGTTCCCCATAAGATTTTTGAACCATCGGGTGTAAAAGAGGCATGCTCATTATATCGTATGCCTGTAAGTTGTTTTAGCTGGCTGGTATAAATATTCAATGAATAAATATTGCATTTCGTAAGAATGGGATTTCCTACCAATAAATTACTGGTAAAAATAATATTGGAATCATCCGGAGAAAAATGGTGATTCTCATAAAAAACCGAATCACCCGGTTGAAAGATGACTTCGTTGGTCAACGCACTGCAACCATTAAAATCCGCTACATGCAATTCCCAGGAACCTACTTCTTTTCCAACCTGGAATTGTGAGCCTCGAACCATTTGAGACCAGGCCAGTTTTGTTCCATCATTCGAAAAATGAGGATGTAATACCCCATGCTCTCCATCATTGGGAACGTTGGTAAGTTGACAAACGGTAGAGGCATCCGGCGATATAAGCCATAGATCATTATGCACTCCTCTGCCGGGTGTTGCAAAAGTGGAAAGTCCTGGATGGGTTTGTTTTTCTGCCTGAAAAACGACCCAGTTACCTGATGGATGCCATGCTGGTTGACCTATATGTTTAGAAGGGAGAGAGGCATGGGAACAGGTTAAACATTGTAAAGAGGAGGTGTCCGGTTTCATGGTATATACATCAAAAAAACCATCTATCCCTTCCCTGTCAAATGCAATAAGATTAGATCCATCTTTTGCCCAATCTACCCGTCCTCCATTTGGTAAAAGCCGGACAACGGTATCTAACCAGCAATCCCTCGGACAGTTCCATGGGTCTTCTCCTGATTCACAAAGATCATTGGTACAGGTTTGAGAAAAAGAGAAACTGGCAAATAAAGAAGTGAAAATCAGGCATAGTAAGCGTTTTTTCATGGATTGATATTTTGGGTTATACAATATAATGAAAATAGCTAGACGGATCATGTAATGATTTGTTACAAAAAAAGTGCATGCTTTTGATCGGGGGATTCCCCCTTTCGCGGGAATCCCCAGTCACTAGAACGAATCTACTTCACCGCTTTTTCCAGCCACTTCGCCACCGGCAATGAAGCTTCCAGGTAACCCATCATTATTTTCAACAGATCCGTTTGATAAAGGATCGCCGGGTCCTTGGCTTCGGCGCCATAATAGAATTGCTTATTATAGATCAACGGTTGTTTTTCAGCCGCGGCTTTCAATTCTTTTGGTATGATCTTAGATTTTTCTCCCTGAAAAGTACCGGCAAATAATTTTTTGAATTTTTTCTCGCCTAGCAAAGCATCCACCTCCTTCGGTTTTTTTGCCATTGCGTTACGGATTTTTTCAAGCAATGGTTTTTCTACATTGTACATCCCTCCTCCCAACCAAATTCCTTCGGCACTGAACTGGTAATACATTCCATTGGGATTTCCCCAATCTTTATTAAAAGTTCCGTTGACCAATGCAGCCATATGCAATTTATAGGGAGCTTTATCCTTCGAGAATCGAACATCCTTATTAATTCTGAAAATGGCTTTTTTAGGGTCCTGATCCAATCTCTTGTCCAACTTTTTTGCTTCTTTAATAAAATCAGTGGTGAAAGCCAGAAAAGGAGCTTTTACATGTTGCTCATATCTTTTTCTGTTTTCATCGAACCAATCCTTATGATTGTTGCGGGATAGATCCATGAAAAACTTAGTAAAATCTTTTGTAAAATAGGCTGCCATAAATTTCTGTATTGATTATTGATGGGTATCAATTTTAATAATAACAGGTTAAATATAAAAGATTTCTTTCATGCAATTGCTTAAACATCCTATGCACAAAAAAGATTTTTATATGTTTTAACAAAATATCGAATCAGAAAACCTAAGGTAAGGTGCTTGGGTTGATCCCGTTGGCAATCGCGATAAAAGGCGGCTGTAATAAATTTTCTTTGTTGAATATAACAGGCAACCTGGTAGCAGCGTCCAATACTTGCCCTCCTGAAATTTCCACCAAAGCTACTCCTGCTGCAATATCCCATTCGTTGATGGGTGAAAACCGGGGATAGAAGGCGGCTTCCCCACTGGCTACTTTGCATAGCTTCAATGAGCTTCCTTTGGTAATGATCTCCGAACTCGGATGCATGGCTTTTAAAAGATTTACATAATTCTGGGTATCCGAATTAGCATGCGACCTGCTTCCAATAATTTTTACCGTGTTGATCTTAGGTACCATTTTTTCTGATTGATGAATGATCTCCATGAAGTCAACTGCCCAATCCTTCACTTTAGCAAAATAAAGTCCTTTTCCTTGTACCGCCCAATAACAAGTGTTCAATGCAGGCGCCGTGATAATCCCCAATATGGGTCGACCATTTTTTACTAATGAAATATTAACCGTAAATTCTCCATTCTTTTTGATGAATTCTTTGGTCCCGTCTAAAGGATCCACGATCCAAAGATATTTCAGGTCCTTTCTTTCATCGTAGGGCAACGGGACCTGTTCTTCACTCAATACATATTCACCGGTGCTCATTAAATATTTTCTAATGGAATCGTCGGCCCTATGATCCGCCAAAGTAACCGGGCTATCATCCGATTTTTGTTGAACAGAAAAGTCAGTATCGTAGACTTCCATGATGTCGGCAGAAGCATGCACTGCCGCCTCCATGGCGGCTAATAAGAATAATTCGGTTTCCTTGTTTTTCAATAGGATTATTTTTTTCTGCTCATGGCCTGTTCGATCAATAAAGAGATCACATCCATTTCCTTCATTTTTGCTGCCCGTATTTGCTGGGGTACAATGCTGGCACTTGAAAATCCGGGAATGGTGTTTATTTCCATAAAGTAGGGTTCATCTTTATGAATGATAAAATCAATTCTTACCAAACCCTGGATGTTGAATAGGCCATAAATTTCGGCGGTTAGTTTCTGAACCTGGTTGTAGATCTTTTTTTCGAGCCGGGCTGGAGTGATCTCATCGCTCTGTCCGTTGTACTTGGCATCATAGTCAAAAAAATCATTATGCGGTACAATTTCTGTTATCGGTAAGGTTTTTACTTTCTCTCCATCGAAAAAAACACCACAGGTAACTTCAGTCCCTTTCAAAAATTCTTCAATGATTACTTCGTGGTCATGTTGAAATGCTTCCTCGATGGCAGCTACCATTTTCTTTTTTTCATACACCTTTGATGTAGCTACAGATGATCCACCATTGTTCGGCTTTACAAAACAAGGCAACTTGAGTTTTTTTACGATCTCATCCACATTCACAATCGCATCTGTATCCTTCACCAATACTGATTTGGCAACCGGAAGTTTTTCTGCAAAGCAGATCTTCTTGGTGAGGTATTTATTCATCGTCAATCCACTAATGGCTACGTTAGGCGAAGTATAAGGCAGGCCCATCATATCCAGGTAACCTTGGATCCTTCCATCTTCCCCTGGTGTGCCGTGGATGATATTATACACACAATCGAATTTTATTTTTTTAGTACCAATGGCACAGGTAAAATTATTTTTATCGATCGGGTATTTCTTTTTTCCATCGAGCACATGCCAATTCAGTCCTTTGATCAGAATTTTATAGGGTTTGTATTTTTTCAGGTCCATGGATTTGATCACCATGTCGGCACTGTTCATGGAAACTTCAAATTCACCTGAATCTCCACCACATATAACAGCAATATTTTTCATAGAAATATATAATGGTCCAAATCTAAGGAGAGAAAACTGTTAATAGGCCTGAAATATATAATTTATTAAGCATTAAGATGTTTATAATTGGACGGCTTAATTGCCATATTTTATTAACTTTGCACCCTATTTTGAGTCCTTACTCATGTTTTTAAAAGATAAAAAATTCTGGAAAAATTTTCTGATCGCCACTGTCAGCATCCTGGTCATATCGTTTCTGATATTTAAAGGATTTGATATTTATACCCGGCATGGAAGTTCAGTGGAAGTTCCGGATGTAGTAGGGATGAATATTGAAGAAGCTACCAAAGAGTTGAAAAGCAAGGGATTTAAAGTGGAAATCGTAGATAGCTTATATGACCTTCCTGAAGAATTGAAGGATAAAAATATTGATTTTGGGGATGTGATCATGCAAAACCCCAAGGCCAAGGAAAAGGTAAAAAAAGGCCGCCGTTTTTATTTAATGGTTAGGACCTCTACCCCTCCGATGGTAGAAATGCCCGACCTGGTGGACCTTTCATTACGGCAGGCCATCAGTATATTAGAAGCCAAAGGCTTAAAGTTCGGAAGGGCCATACCGAAACCAGGTCTGCCACCGGTGCAACGCCAGCTTTTTAAAGGAGTAGTGATCAAGCCTGGAACCAAGATCCCCAAAGGGTCGGTAATCGATGTATGGGTGGGCAGTGGCGATGGAGAAGCGGTGGAGATAGAGATCCCAAGCCTGGTAGGGCTTACAAGAAATGAGGCTTTAAAAAGATTAGGAAATTATGGATTGAACCCCGGTGCAGAAGTGTTTACGGTGGCTATGAGGGATAGCTCTGAAGCCAAGGTGATCCGCCAATCTCCGGTTCCTAATCCGGAAAACAAAATCAACCAGGGAGAGGATATCGATATTTGGTACGGAGGAAAATGAAAAAAAAGAATAAGGTCCTCCTGGAGGTAAGTAATACTAGGATGCAGGTTTTTCCGTTATATTTGGGCTATAGCCCGTCGTTAATGAAGAGAATTTTTACGAGTCTTTCAGGTTTTGTTATTTGTTTAGTGGCCTGGACCCAGGGAGCAGTTGGTACAAGCCCTTTGGAGTATAATCCCGAAAAATATTACCAGCATTTCGATAAACTCATTGACCATGAGGCCAAAAGCCTTTACCCGGCTTGTGGTACCAGCTTTTATTTATACGATACCCTTTCCCTGCCTTTTGTGGATGATTTTTCACATAATCATTTTACCACCTATCATAGCTGGGATTGGCCAAATCCGATGGACTCCATTGCCAGGGTTTATCGATTGACCCCAGATACATTTGCCTCGGATCTTCAACCTTTTAAATACCGGCTGGATACCACCTATCATTATACCATGTTGGGAAATGCCCCGGATTCGATCGATTCGGTCCTCAGTACTCCCAGGACACTGATCTTATTTGGCAATTGCTTGAACCCCTTTGTTCCCACCGATACCTTCACCGTTTGGGGGGTGACCTCTTTAAGATATTATTGGGATACGTTGACGTTGACGGTGCAACCGGAAATCATTTTTCATGATGGAATGTTAAATGGTGACACCATCGATACGATACAGGTATATCTTCCTATAGCCAATAATAATTATTGGATAGATAATTTCGCTTACCGGAATATTGCCATGGGAATTGATCCCCCTACCTATGGGGTCGTAACGTTCGACGGGACCAATGAATTCGGCAAAGCATATTCGCCCGGCGCTTCCAATTCTTATGGAGTGGCAGACTATCTTACGTCCAAGCCTATTGACCTGAGTACAGGCTCTAATATTTTCCTCAGTTTCTATAGTCAGCCCAAGGGATTGGGTTATCGACCGGATGACCAGGATAGTTTAGTCGTCGAATTTTATTCTCCCCAAACTGCGCAATGGTACCATGCATGGTCGAATATCGGGGACACTTTGAGTGGAGATACCTGCAGGGGATTTCTACAAACTGTATTAGCCGTGAACAATCCTTTGTTCCTTCAAAAGGGATTTCAATTCCGTTTCAAGAATTGGGGAAATCTTTCCGGGAACCTCGACCATTGGAATATTGATTATGTAAGATTGAACAGCGGAAGAAATGTCAACGATACTTTGATAGAGGATGTGGCATTTGTATTTCTACCTCCCACTATATTGAATAAGTATACCGCTATGCCTTATAATCAATTTGACCGGCTCATTGATTTAAAACCTAAGTGGAATAATTATTTGTCAAACCTGCACAATACAACCAAGACCATTACCTATGGTTTTGATTTCAGGGATGAAGCAGGAACTTTATGGAACCAATGGCCTACCAGCTATTTGCCAGTTCCTGTGGTTACAGGTCCAATAGCTCCTTATAGCTCCAGCGGTTATAGCACTTTCCCAGGGTGGGCCGAACCGGATTTTAATTACCAGTTCACGGGCAATCCTCCTTATCCATTTACTGATACTGCTAAATTTACTATTGATCATTATTTTAATTGCAGCAGTACGGATGTGAATTCCGAGAATGATTCCATCAGGTTAAGACAGGATTTTATCAATTATTATTCCTATGATGATGGAACCGCAGAACAATCCATGTGGTTAGGAACACCAGGATATATGACGGTAAAATTCACCAATAACAATCCGGATACGTTGAGAGCCATTCAATTTTATTTTTCTCCGGTAAAAGAAGATGTGAACTCCAGGTTCATTACCTTACAAGTGTATACCGGAAATATTTCAAACCCCACTTTGATCCATCAGGAAAGCAGACAAGTGGGTGTATTGGACACAGATCCGAATGGAATTGTGAACAAGATCAACAATGGTTTTACCACTTATATTTTAAATGATACGGTTC